>CAVWMM010000009.1:0-284858 GCA_963756105.1 uncultured Solirubrobacterales bacterium | reverse complement strand
AGGCAACGCGCACGCTCGGGGTCTGGCAGGGCTCCGCAGCGCAGCAGGCACAGGAGATGGCTCCCCCAGGCGTCCGGTGGTCTCGGCCTTCCACACGGTGAGTGCCGCGAGTGCTGGCCGACCTCGACCATGAGCTCGACGAGGATGTGCTGCTCTGCGGCGACTCGCGCGATGACAAGGAGCGGCTCGCGGCGCTGATAGAGCTGATACCGGGGCTGAGGGCAGTCGATTGTGGCCCGCTCGAGATGGCCCGCATCGTGGAGCAGATCACCGCATTGCTCATCTCGATCAACGTCCGCCATCGCACGAGGGCGGGATCAAGATCACGGGGCTCGATGACTAAAGCAGTCATCTAGTGGGCGGCCCCGTCGTGGTGCTCGCCGGCGGATCCGGCGGAGCCAAGCTGGCGCGCGGCATGCTCGACGTCGTGGGACCCGACGAGCTGGTGGTAATCGCGAACACCGGCGATGACCTCGAGATCTACGGGTGCTACGTCTCCCCCGACCCGGACCTCGCGACGTTCTGGCTCGCGGACACGATCGACGACCGCGGCTGGGGGCTGCGTGACGACACGTTCGAGGTCATGGGAGGCCTGCGCGCGCTCGGCGTCGACGTCTGGTTCAACCTGGGCGACCGCGATCTGGCGATCGGCATCGAGCGGGCACAGATGCTCGCGGGCGGCCGGCGATTGACCCAGGCCCAGGCGGCGATTGGCGAGGCTCTCGACGTTAAGGCGCGAGTGCTGCCAATGTCAGACGGTCCAGTCCGGACCCGCGTTCTGGCCCGCGGACGCTGGTGGCCCTTTCAGGAGTTCATGATCCGCGGCGGTGCCCAGGGGCCCATCGACGACGTGGACTTCGCCGGCGCACGCACGACGAGAGCTAGCCCCGAGGTGCTCGAGGCGATCACCGACGGCGCGTGCGATCGTCATCGGACCCTCCAACCCGGTTATCTCGATCGCGCCCATCCTGGCCCTCCCGCGGCTGCGCGACCAACTGCGCGCGGCGCCCGCCGCGGTTGTGGCCGTCAGCCCGGTCGTGCGCCGCGAGGTACTGAAGCCCGCGACCGTGCCCCTCATGGATTGGGCCGGCCATCCCGGTCAGTCCCGCCGGCGTCGCCGCCTACTACGCCGAGCGATTATTGATGGTCTGGTCTGCGATGAGCCGATCGGTGGGGTGCCCGTGCTGGAGACAGACGTGCTCATGGAGGGAGCCGCTGGAAGACGGCGCCTGGCGCAGGAAACGCTCGAATTCACGCTCTCGCTCGGCTGACTCGCCGCGACCGTAGCTACGCCCGCTGGCCACTGAGGGATCATTCCCGACCGATGTCGACGCTCGCGATCCTCCCGATCAAGAGTTTCAACGCGGCCAAGCAGCGGCTGGTGCCGGGGCTATCGTCCGGGTCTTCGGCGGCTGCTGGTCGAGGCCATGCTCTCCGACGTGCTCGTCGCGCTCCGCCGCGCGGCGTGCGCTGGAGGCCACGCTTGCAGTCACCTCCGACGACGATGCCCAGCGCATCGCCGGCGCTTACGGCGCGCTGCTGCTTTCAGATCAGGGCGGTGGTCACAACGGCGCCGCCACCAGAGGATCGGCTACGCGGTCGAGCGGGGTTTCGAGCGGGCCCTGCTCGTGCCGGGCGACTGTCCCGCGCTCGACCCCGCCGAGGTCGACGCACTGCTCAAGCGCCCGGCGCCGGAGCGAAGCGCGCTGGTCGTTCCCGATCGTCACGGCACCGGCACCAACGCCTTGCTACTCGTCTCCTCCCGACGCACTCGAACCCGTCGTTCGGCCCCGGCAGCTGCGAGCGACACATCGAGCTTGCCGCCGCCGCAGCGTCCCCTGCGAGCTGGCCGAAGTACCCACGCTCGCGCTTGATGTAGATACGCCCGAGGACTTGGACGAGCTTCGGCGCACTGCTGACCAAAGTCACATGGCCGCGCGGCACATACGCGGGGAATCATCAGGCGGTTGAGGACGGATGGCCGATAAAGCCGGCCACGCTCAACGCTATGCCACTGGCAGGGCTGCCGGAGGTGCGCCCCGGCGACGATCTCGGCGCCTGATCGCAGAGGCGCTAGTCGCTCCTAACATGGCGCTCAAAGACACCGATCTCCTCGTGGTCGCTCACAAGGCCGTCTCGAAAGCCGAGGGCCGAATCCGCCTCTTGGCGGAGATCGCGCCCGGCCAGCGGGCACTGGCGCTGGCCGCGAGCTCGGCAAGGATCCCCGCCACGTTCAGGCCGTGCTCGACGAGTCAGCCGAGTCCTGAGGGCGGCGCGAGGGTCATGGTCTGCGTGACCCACCACGGCTTCGTCTGCGCCAATGCCGGGGTCGATGGCTCCAACGTGCCGAGGCCGACGCGGTGGTGCTCCTGCCCCGTGATCCCGATGGCTCGGCGAGCGCCCTGCGCAGCCGTCTGGGCGAGCTGACGGGCGCCTCGCCGGCGATCGTGATCAGCGACTCGTTTGGCCGCGCCTGGCGGCAGGGTCAGAGCGAGGTCGCGATTGGGTGCGCAGGCCTCGCACCGCTCGAGGATTGGCGGGGGCAGGCAAGACGCCGTGGGCGAGAGCTGCGAGCCACCTGGATAGCGCTCGCCGATCAGGCGGCTGGGCCGCCGATCTCGTCAGACGTAAGGACAGCCGCGAGCCGGTCGTGCTCATCCGCGGGCTCGAGCGGCACGTGACCGCCCACGACGGGCCGGGGGCCGCCGCGCTGATTCGGCCCGCGGAGCAAGATCTGTTCAGGTAGGCGCCCGCCGCCCGTACGCCGACGGGCGCCCCGCGTGCGACAATCAAACGCGGAGGGCGCAGAGTGCTGGCACACCTGCAAACGTTGCTGATCCCGGGCGTGGTGACGAACGGCTCGGGAGGCACGGCGCCACCCGGTCCCGGAATCTCGTTCGCGCGCTGGCGGCGGTGATGGGGATCGCTCTCATCGCGCCGCTGCTGGTGAACCTGAGACCTTCCTTGAGGGTGCCCACCGCGGTCATGGAGATCGTCCTGGGCATCATCGTGGGCCCTTCTGGGTTCGGCTGGATCCACGTCGACCGCCCAGTGTCGATCCTCTCGACGCTGGGGCTGGCGCTCCTGCTTTTCCTGGCTGGCCTGGAGATCGACGCACGCCGGCTGCGCCACGGTCTGGGGCGCATGGGCGTCGCGTATCTACTCTCAGTCGGTCTGGCGATTCTGGTCGCGCTCGCTATCTCTCGGGTCGAGAAGATCGAGGCGCCTCTGTTCGTGGCCTTCGCGCTTGCGTCGAGTACGGTCGGCCTCGTCGTACCGATTCTCCGCGACGCAGGCGAGTCCGAGACGCGCTTTGGCCAGCTGGCGCTCGCCGGGGCCTCGATCGGCGAGTTCGGGGCGATCTTGCTGCTGTCGTTGTTCTTCTCCGGGCACAGCAGCTCGACCGGATCGCGGCTCGTGCTGCTCGGGCTGTTCGGCGCGCTCGTGGTGACTTCGACGGTCGCCCTGTCCGGGCTCAGCCATTCGACCAGGGCTGCCGCGACGCTTGCCCACCTGGAGCGCACGAGCGCACAACTCGGGATCCGCCTCGCCATGGCGATCCTCGTCGGCTTCGCGGCCCTCGCCACGGCGCTCGGCTTGGAGACGATCCTGGGGGTGTTCATAGCCGGCCTCGTACTGCGCATGGTCGACCGGGACCAGCACTTGATTCATTCCGAGTTTCGCTTGAAGATGGAGGCGATCGGCTACGGGTTCCTGGTGCCGGTGTTCTTCGTCGCCAGCGGGATGGAGCTCAACTTCAGGGCGCTCTTCGTCCACCCCAGGCATCTGCTGCTCATACCGGCGTTCATGCTCGCGCTGCTCATGGTCCGCGGCCTGCCGGCCGTCATTTATCGACGCGAGCTCGGGGGCCGCCGAGCCGCCGCGCTTGGCCTCTTGCGGGCGACGTCTTTAACGGTGCTCGTGATCGCTGCCAACCTGGGTCATCAGCTGCACGTGTTCGATGATCCAACCGCGGCTGCGTTGGTGGTGGCGGGCGTGTTGTCGGTCGTCGTGTTCCCGCCCACCGCGCTCTCGCTCCTGCGCGGCAAAGAGACGCGAGGTACAGCGATGGCAGCGACGCTAGCCGGCGACGGTCAGCAGCTCGTCGGCCGAGCGCTCAATCCCCTCGGCGAGCACGTTCAGGTCCTCGACGACATCGCGGTCGGCGCAGAGCCCGAAGAACAGCGACCCGGCGGCTGAGACGACCGCCAGCCGGAGTGCGTGGCGGGGCGCGATCTCGGCCAGGGAGTACATCTCGCGGACCCTGCACCCGAGGACGTAGATGTCGGCTGCCGGTCCGCGCACGTTGGAAACGTTGAAGGTGAAGACGTGAGGGCTCATCGCCCAGTGCGCGACGAACGGATGCGCGCCAAGGCGGTACAGCGTCTCGGCGTCGTGGTTGAGCTTGCGCTCGTCAGTCTCACGATTGATCGCCCGAAGCCGCTTGACCGGATCGGGTTCTGCGACCGGAAGATCGACGAAGAAGTACGAGTCGCGGTTGGCTACTGCATCCCCTTCATCGGCGCGGTGAAGGCTTACGGGAACCTTGGCTCGGATTCCCTCCGTAGGGCCGTGTCGGTGCCGTAGCCATTCGCGCACTCCGCCGGCGACAAGCGAGAGCAGCACGTCGTTGAGCGTGATCGCCGCGTCGATCGCCTTGCCGGCGCGCTTGCAATCGGCGAGCGGCGCGGCGGCGAATGCCGTCTTACGTTCCGCGCCGCAGTGCGCGGCGAGGCTGGTCACCGCAGCCTTGGGCTCGAGCTCGCGCTCGACAATCGCCGCCGACGCTCGGAGCGAATGGAGACCGGCCGCGGAATGGCCCCGGTGCGGCCGCGTCCGCTCGGCCAACCCGCCAACGAAGAGCGACATTCTGCCGGGCGCCGGGTCGGGCCACCACCGCGACTCCGGCGGCGGCACTACCTCCAGGGAATCGCTCCACAGGAACTCCGAGCCCAGGCGGATGCTGGTCGTCCCGTCCGCCATGGAGTGGTGGATCCTCCAGATCAATGCCATCGAGCCGTCCTCCAAACGCTCCACCACGTTCAGGTGCCACAGCGGGCGCCGATGATCCAGGCGCTGCGCCATGAGGGTCCCCAGGACGCTGTTCAGGCCGTCGCGGCTCAGCGCTCCGACGGTGGGAATTGGCGTCACGTGCCGCTCGATATCGAATTCCGCGTCGTCAACCCACACGGGGTTCGCGACGTGTAGCGGGGCATAGGCAAGGCGCTGGCGCATACGCGGCGCGGCGTCGAGGCGGGCGGCGATGCTCGCGCGAAGCTGCTCGATCGTCGGCAACCCTCCTTGCGGGGACGGCTCGATCACCAGCACCTTGCAGGTGTGACCCCGGATCGAGCGGCCTTCGCGCTTAAGAATCCTGACGTCTTGGTCGCTCAGCCGGTCGAGCGGCTCTGGTCGGCCGTGCCGCCCGCCGATGCGGATCTTGTGCCCCAACGATCTCCTCTTGTACCCCTAGTCCGTGCCGGGAACACCATAAGACTAAGTGGCGCGGCGGTCTATTCGGGCAATTCCGCGGGCGCGCCCAATGCGTGAAAGCCCCCATCGACATGGAGGATCTCCCCCGTTACCGCGCGCGCGTAGTCCGAGAACAAAAAGCAGATCGCGTCCGCGACCGGCGCTGGGTCGCTCACATCCCAGCCGAGCGGCGCCTGCGTTCTCCACAGCGCCGAAAGCCGCTCGAAGCCGGGGATGCCCCGCGCGGCGACTGTACCCAGTGGTCCCGCCGAGACCAGGTTGACGCGGATCCCCTTGGCCCCCAGGTCGCGAGCGAGGTACCGCGACACCGACTCGAGCGCGGCCTTCGCCACGCCCATCCAGTCGTAGATCGGCCAGGCCACCGAGGCGTCGAAATCCATCCCGACGATGCTCGCACCGCTCCCCATCAGCGGCTCGAGCGCCGCCCCGAGCGCCTTGAGCGAGAACGCACTCGTCCTGAACGCCTCCACGGCGCTGTCTGCGGGAGCGGTCATGAACCGACCGCCCAGCGCATCCTCGGGCGCAAACGCGATCGCGTGGAGCGCACCATCGACTCCGCCCCAGCGGTCACCAAGCTCCTCGGTCAAGGACTCGAGATCGCCTTGTCGGTTGACGTCGAGCTCGAGAACGTCGACCGGCTCGGGCAGCTTGCTCGCCGCTCTCTCGGTCAGCCGCCGGACCCGTCCAAAGCTCGTCAGCAGCACGGTGGCGCCTTCGCGCTGAGCGCGCTCAGCGGCGTGAAAGGCGATGGAGTCCTTGGTGATCACGCCCGTGATCAGCAGGCGCTTGCCCTCGAGCATCACGGCCAGAGCCCTAGTGAGCGAGCGTGTCTAGCGCGCGGCACAGCCGCCGCCGTGTTTCCGCCGGCGCCACGAGCTCGTCCACGAAGCCCTCCGCCGCCGCCGCCTCGGCCAGCAGGTGCTCGTCCGCGTACGCGTCGGCGAGCCGTGCGAGCTCGGCATCGGGGTCGGGCGCCGCCTGGAGCTGGCGCCGGGCCGTGATCTTGACCGCGGCCCGGGCGCTCATGATGCCGAGCTCGGCCTGCGGCCAGGCCAGCACGAGATCGGCGCCGAGGTCTCGTGAGTTCATCGTGATGTAGGCGCCGCCGTAGGACTTGCGCAAGACGACCGTGAGCTTCGGGACCGTGGCTGCGGCGAAAGCGCGCACCAGCGACGCGCCGTGTCGTATCACTCCCGCCACCTCCTGGCGCGACCCGGGCATGAAGCCCGGCGTGTCCACGACCGCGACGAGAGGCAGGCCGAACGAGTCGCAGAAGGAGACGAACCGCGCCGCCTTTTCCGAGCCCACGGCGTCGAGCACGCCGCCCAGATGGTGTGGCTGGTTCGCGACGATCGCGACAGGCCGACCGTCGAGCCGCGCGAACGCGGTCACGACGTTGCGCGCCCAGCGCGGCCACAGCTCGAGCAGCGAACCGCGGTCAAAGATTGCTTCCAGCACATCGCGCACGTCGTAGACGCGCCGCTGCTCCGTCGGCACGAGCGCGCCGGGATCGTCGCCGGCGGGCGGAAGGGCGGTGACGCGCGGCGCCAGGCGGCCGTTGCACGAAGGTAGATAGCCGAGCAGCTCGCGCACGCGGAGCGCGGCGGCCGCCTCGTCGCGTTCGATCAGATGGCAAACCCCATTGCGGTCGTGCACGCGCGGTCCTCCGAGCGCGGTTGCGTCGATCTGCTCTCCGAGCGCGTCGCGCACAACTCCCGGTCCGGTGAGGAACATCGCGGCGTCCTCGGTCATCAGAATCAGGTCCGTAAGCGCCGGCGAGTAGGCGCCGCCTCCCGCCGAGAAGCCGGAGACCACCGAGATCTGGGGCACCACTCCGGTCAGCCCGACCGTGTGGCGGAAGATCCTCCCGTAGCCGGCAAGCGCCGCCGTACCTTCTTGCATGCGTGCTCCGCCGGACTGAACGAACGCGACGACTGGCACGCGCGCCCGTCTCCGCGGTCTGCAGCACGCGCACGACCGTATCCGCATGTCGCTCGCCGAGCGAGCCACCGAGGAACGCGCCGTCCTGGGCATAGCAGACGATGGGCCGCCCGGCCACCGAGCCAGTCGCCCCCACCACGCCGTCACCCTCGATGGCGCGATCGCCCAGGCGCGAAGAGACGACGCGCGAGCGCAGCACCTGCAGGCTGCCCGCGTCGCACAGCGCTTCCAGCCGCTCCATCGGGCGCAGGCTTACTGTGTGGGGGCTTGCGCGGTAGCAGTCATTGCTCTCTCTCCTCGCAGTACGAGCGCGACGTTGTGGCCGCCAAACGCGAACGAGTTCGAGATCGCGGACGGCGGGCCGCCGTTGCGTGCGATCAGGGGACGAGCCTCGCCGGGGACGTAGTCGAGGTCGAGCTCGGGATCGGGTACCTCGTAGCCGAGCGTCGGCGCGATCACACCGCTGGACAGCGTCTCCACAGTCGCCACCGCCTCGACCGCCCCAGCCGCCCCGAGCAAGTGGCCAATCGCCGATTTGGTCGAGGACACAGGGATCTGATGCGCTCGCTCGTCGCCCAGCGCGAGCTTCAGCGCGGACGTCTCCGCAGCATCGTTCAGCGGGGTCGATGTCCCGTGGGCGTTGACGTAGTCGATTTCTTCCGGATCCAGGCCCGCGTCGTTGAGCGCAAGCTCGATGGCTCGGGCCGCGGGACGGCCGCTGGGCTCGGGGGCGGTCAGATGGTGGGCATCAGCCGTCGACCCATAGCCCGCCGCGTGCCCCAGGATCTTTGCCCCGCGGGCGCGGGCCGCCTCGGCCTCCTCGAGCACGAGGACGCCGGCGCCTTCTCCCATTACGAATCCGTCGCGGCGGGCGTCGAAGGGGCGGCACATGCCCGTCGGCGAGAGCGCCTGCATGGCCGTGAACGAGGCGGAGGCGAACGCCGTCAAGGCCGCCTCGGCGCCGCCCACGACCACGGCGTCGGCGTCTCCGTACTGGATCATTCGCATCCCCGACCCGATGGCGTGCGCCCCGCCCGAGCAAGCCGATACCACTCCGTAGGCCTGACCTTGGAGCCCGTGCTTCATCGACACGGCCGCGGTGGCGGCGTTCGCCATCAGCTGCGGGATGCCCAGCGGCGAAACCATCTTCGCCCCCTTGTCGCGCAGCACGTCGTGCTGGGCGATGACGGTCTGGATGCCGCCGATTCCGGTGCCGACGACGCACCCAATTCGCACCGGGTCGTATGGCAAGCCGTCGGTCCAGCCCGGCCTGGCCGAGCGCCTCCTGGGCCGCGACCAGGGCAATTGGGAGAACCGATCGAGCCGGCGCACCTCTTTGACGGAAAGGTGCTCGGCGGGCTGGAAGTGCGAACAAGCGCCTTCGCCGTCGACGATCCCGCACACCCCGGCCGCCCACCGCTCGTGCAGCGCGCGCGCGCCGACGCCGAGCGGGGTGACCGCTCCGAGACCGGTTATGACTACCTGGCGTGCGGAAGACAGCATGCTGTTCGGTTATCCAGCCCTCGATGCGATGAGATCGGTGGCGTCTCCGACCGTCTTGAGCTCCTTCATGTCCTCGCCCTTGAGTACCACGCCGTACTCGTCCTCGACGATCTGGGCGAGCTCCACGAGGTCGAGCGAGTCGATGTCGAGCTCCTCGAAGGTCGACTCACGCGTGATCTGGGACTTGTCGGGCCCGAAGCTCGCAAGCGCGTCGACCACTCGCGCCTCGACCTGCTGGGCTTGAGCTGTTGCCATTTCCGTTGCTCCTTGTGGTTGTGTTTCAAGTGTTGGTATGAGGAATTCGCCGGACCGCGCGCAAACTCATGCAGCGAGTCCTCCATCGACGGGGAGGACGGTTCCGGTCACGTAACTGGCCTGTGACGACGCCAGGAAGCGAACGCACGCCGCGACCTCCTCTGGCTTGCCGGCGCGGCGGGCCGGAACGGCCTGAAGCAGGTCGCTCGAGATCCCCGCGGTCATCTCGGTGTCGATCCAGCCGGGCGCGACAGCGTTGACGGTGATTCCCCGGCGCGCGACCTCGACCGCGATCGTCTTCGTCAGCGCCACCAACCCGGCCTTCGCGGCGGCATAGTTGGCCTGGCCGGGGTTGGCGCGCAGGCCGACCACGGAGGAGACATTGACGATGCGACCAGTCCTGGCCCTCAACATCGGTCTGAGCGCCCGACGGGTGAGCCGAAACGCAGCGGTCAGATTTGTCTCGAGTACCTCGGACCACTCCTCGTCGCCGAGGCGCGCCCCGAGATCGTCGTGGCGAACGCCGGCGTTGTTGACGAGCGTCAGCACGGGCGTGCCGAAACTTGATTGCAGCTCCTCGAAGAGCCGATCTGCCGCGTCGGGGTCGCGCACGTCGGCCCGAACCGCCGTGGCGCTTCCGCCCTCGCGCTCGATTCCGGTCACGACCGCCTTGGCGGCGCTCTCGTCGGAGCGGTAGTTCACGCCCACAGGCCACCCGTCCTGTGCCAGCGCGCGGGCGATCGCGGCGCCGATGCCGCGGGAGGCGCCCGTCACCAGCGCGCACCCCTCGTTGCTCGCGGTCATCGCGTCCTTCCTCCCCAGCGCACGACGCCCGCGCCCCACGTGAAGCCCGACCCGAAAGCGGCCAGGAGGACATGTGCGCCCGGGCGAAGCCGCCCATCGTCGATCGCGGTCTCGAGCGCGATCGGAAGCGTGGCCGTGGAGGCGTTGCCGATCTGCTCGATGCAGTCGACGACCCGATCGACCTGGAGACCAAGGCGCTCCCCGAGTGCCCGCGTTATCCGCGCATTCGCCTGGTGATAAACGAAGAGGTCGACTTCCTCGAGCTTGAGACCCGACCGCTCGAGGGCAAGTATCGTGACCTCCCCCATGCGGTTCACCGCGTGGCGGAAGACCTCGGGACCGTCCATGTGAATCTTGCGCTCCTCGTGCGTGACGAGGATCGTCCGTGCGTGCGAGCCGTCTGAGCCGAGCACGATCGGACCGACGATCCCGTCCCGCGCCTCTCCCAGCACGACCGCGCCAGCTCCGTCGGCAAACAGCGGTCCGATGCGCCTGTCTTCGTAGTTGTTGATCCGCGTGAGAAAGTCGGCGCCGACCACCACCACCCGCTCGGCGCGCCCCGTCTCGATCTGGCCCACAGCCATTGCCACTGCCGACAGGAAGCCAGTGCAGCCCGAGCCGATATCGAAGGCGCCCGCTCCGTTGGTCCCGAGCTCGTAAGCGACGATCGGAGCTGTGTTGGGCTGAAGCTCATCCGGCGTGGTCGTCGCCACCAGGACGAGGTCGACATCGGCCGGTGCCAGATCGGCACGCTCCAGCGCTTTTCTCGCGGCTGCGGTGGCGTAGTCGGACATGCGCTCGTCGGGTCCTGCCTGGCAGCGCTCGCGGATGCCGGTACGGGAAAGGATCCACTGCTCGCTCACCCCAAGCTTCTCCGCGAGCTCCTCGTTGGTGATGCGGCCGCCGGGAAGCTCGATCGCCACCGAAAGGATCTCCGCGTGACGCGGGGGCGCCAGCCGCCGCGTATCGAGCTGCTCAGACGCCGACGCGGTGGTGTCAAGCATGTATCAGCTCCACGTCGGAGAGCGTGCGCTTGACGAGGCCGGTGAGCACCCGTCCCGGGCCGACCTCGATGTAGCGCTCGGCTCCGAGCGCGCGCAGAGCAAGCATCGTCTCGCGCCAGCGGACCGGACGCGTGAGCGCCTGCGCGAGCCGCAGCGGAATGTCGTCGAACGGTTCCGCAGTCACGGCCGTGAGCACGGGCACGCGCGGATCCGAAAACTCCACGCGCGCGAGGGCCGCCTCGAACTTCGGCACGGCAGGAGCCATCAGCGGCGAATGGAACGCTCCGGTCACGTCGAGTTCCATGTCTCTGAGACCGAGCTCTCGGGCCGCCTGGGCTGCGGCTGGAACGCTCGTGCGAGGGCCCGAGAGCACGACCTGCTGAGGCGAGTTGTCATTGGCGACCGTGAGCCCGTGGGCGTCGGCGAGCTCGTGCGCATGCTCGGCGGCGCCGGCTCCCATCAAGGCGACCATGCCGCCCTCTTCGGCCTGTCCCATCAAGGCGCCCCGGAGCACCACCAGCTCGAGCCCATCTCGTTCCGATACCGCTCCTGCGGCGACGAGCGCGCCGAGCTCGCCCAGCGAGTGACCTGCCATGAAGTCGCCCTCGGGCCGCCCGAGCTCCTCCCAGCCGGCGAGGCTCGCGCAAAAGATGGCTGGCTGGGCGAACTGTGTGCCGTCGTCTACGCGCGGGAACGGATCCTCGCCGACCGCCTCGATCGTCGTCTCGAGCAGGTCAGGTCGCACGCGCGCAACTTGCTCGCGCATGCCGTCGGTCTGGCTCCCCTGGCCAGGAAAAAGAATCGCCGTAAAGGCCACCACTGGCAAACCTACGCCCACACGCGCGCGCGGAAACAGGGCCTGCCGAGATTGCCCCCCGATCGGGGGGCCGCTAGTCCCGGGCCTGCCGAAGCTCGTCCCAGAGGGCGAGTGACAACGCCCGCTCGGGCTCAAGCGCGCCGGTCCGCGCGATTATCCCGTGTGGCACCGGCTGCGGGTCGGGCTGGACGTACTCGCGCACTATCTCGTCCAGCCGTTCTTCCAATACGCGGCTGCTTGGATCGAGGTCCGTGACGAGCAAGGTTCCGGTCGGCGTGGTGTTTACGACAAGCGTCGCCAGGTCCGGTCGATGCGCGGCGAGCGCAGGGCCGATTCGGAAGACGTCGCCGGTCCAGTTCGGCGGCTGGCCCCCGCGCGCGGCCTCCTCGACGTTGCGGGGCAGCACGTCGTCGAAGGCGACGACGCTCGAGCGCGCCGCGTAGCGCTCGACGCCGATGAAGTCGCGCAGCGCGAATTCGAAAAGGTGCATGCCATCGATGTACGCGAGATCGATCGGCAGCCTCGCAAACGGTCGGGCGTGGCTCTGTTCGAGGCGCTCGAAGTATGCGTCGCTGGTCATCCGCAGCAGCGACGTCGGGGCGACGATCTGCTGGTCCACCGCGAACTCCGGATCGATGCCGACGCTTCGAGAGCGGCTGAGCGCGAGGCTGTGGCCCTGGGCGACGCCGATCTCAAGATAAGTTCGCGGCTGCAGGCGTTCGTGAAGCCCGCGCAGGAAGTCGAGGTAGAACACGCGGCGGCGATCAGGCGTGGGCGCGGATCAGCGCGGAGAGCGCAGCCAAAACTTCGTGCGGACGGCGGTCATCTCCATCCTGGTCGTCGACGCTCTCACGCTCGACGCGGATCTCGCCGTCGTGCACCGCCTTGCCGAAGGTGGTCTGGCCCGCGGCTACCCGCAGCACCACGTCGCCCAGGCAGCGGACCCGCGGCCGGCCCGCGTCGGGCTTTCCGTTGAGGACCGCGGCTCCCGCGTCGGCGTCGATCAGCACTCGTCCCGGCTCGCCGCGGCCCGCCCGCGCGATTACGAGCTCGAACGGCAGCGCATCGCGGTGGACCTCGAGCGGCTCGCCGTCGCCTGGCCTTGACAACAGCTCCGCGATGGAATCGGCGATCTGGCGTCCGTCGGCGGCCGGCTTCTTGGCCTGCTTGTGCCCAAGGAGTTCGGCGAGGTCCCCGCGCCAGGCGGCAGCGAGGTCGGGGTAGTCGAGCTCCGCCAGCAGCTCGTTGATCCGCTCCACCTGCTGGGGCGCCAGGTGCTCGGGCAGCCCTGAGCCCCGCCCAATCGACTCGACTGAGATCGCGCCCGTGTAGTCGATCTTGTAATCGCCAGGCCCGCGTCCATGGTCGCTCGAGAACGTGCGCTCGATCACCGTCTCGTCGGGCTCCACGTCCAGGAGCTCGAACAATCCCGCGAGGGTGCCCGCAGGATCGTCGCATAGAAGTTCGTAGTAGATGCGCGCGTGGGCCCCTTCGAACGTGCGCTCGAACTCGAGCATTTTCGAAACCTTGTCAATCCAGAAGTTGGCCAGCGCGGCGACGAAGTTGCCCGGCATCGCATTGATGTAGGGAAGGAAGCCGAAGGCGTTGAAACCCCATCGCGAAGCCTCCAGCCCGGAGGCGATCACGTCGAGCGGATAGCGGTACAGGAAGATCAGCGGCGCTCGCGGGTAGCAGCGGCTGACCGTCTGCAGCTGATCGACGGTCGTCAGCGACTTGTCGCAGTAGACCGACGCATCGACCTCGTGTGCGTAGCGCTTCATGATCTCGTCGACGGCTTTGCGTGCCCGCTTGCAGACCTCGTCGGAAGGCGGCGGCGGCGCCCCGCTCGCGTCGGGCTTTGCCACTCCCAGCGCGAGTTCGGCGTTGCTCCATACCTCGACCAGGTGCTGGAGCAGCGCGGAGAGGTTGAGCTCCGGCGGGCTGACGATGTCGGGGTGGCTATCCAGCAGGTAACGCAATAGCGTCGAGCCGCTACGCGCCGGCGCGACGATGAACGCCTGGCGAACGCTGCGGCGTCGCCGGGACTTGGCCCCCTCCGAGTCAGCCACGCGCGAAGCGTAGCGCGCGGATATCCTGGCGCAGGTGAGGGCAGCGCGGGTTGGAGGTGGGCTCCGTTCGGGCACCGTGCATAGGCTCGCGGCGGCGGTGGCGACCGGTGCCGTCGCGCTGGCGGCGGTGGCGTGTGGAGGTGGTCACAAGACCAGCGGAGCTCCCAACGCCCACACGAGCTACGCCACGCTCGTCGGCGCCGGCGTCGCCCTCCTCGGAAAGGGCAATCCCGGGGCTGCGGAGCAGCTGTTGCAGGAAGCCATCACCAAGAGCCCGCGCAGCCCGGTGGCCTACTACGACCTCGGCGTCGCGTACCAGCGACAGGGGAACGTCAGCGAGGCAGCGCGCAATTACCTTCACGCGATCTCGGTGAACCGTGATTACGTACCCGCGCTCTTCAACCAGGCCGAGATCTTCGCTAAGCGCAACGCTCCCCTGGCGATCTTCTACTACCGACGCATCATCCAGCTCAAGCCTGACGCGCCGACCGCATACCTCAACCTCGGACTGCTGGAAGCGAAGACGAAGGCGCTGCACGGGCAGACCCTGCGCGATCTCGGCCAGGCGATCAAGCTCGACCCGTCGCTGCGCGACCAGGTGCCGGCGCCGCTGCGGGTCGGACTCCCGACGAAATGACTGTGCGCGTCTCGGTCTTCACCCCCAGCCACGACACCCGCTACCTGAACGCGGCGTATGAGTCGTTGCGCGAGCAGTCCTTCGATGACTGGGAGTGGATCGTGCTGCTCAACCGCAAGGCCCCAACCTGGAAGCCGCCCGCCGATGACGTCCGCGTCAAGGTCAGCCGCGCTCCCGCGGGGGCCCGCGGCGTCGGCGCGCTCAAGCGGGCGGCGTGCGAGCTCGCGTCCGGCGAGATCCTCGTCGAGCTCGACCACGACGACCGGCTCAGCCGAGGCTGCCTGGCGGCGGTCGTCGACGCGTTCGAGGACAAAGGGGTCGTGCTCGCGTACTCGGACTTCGCCCAGATCAACGGCGACGGGTCGCCCAACTTCGACCGCTTCGATCAGGGCTACGGGTGGGTGTACACGCGCGGCACGATCGACGGCCAGGAGTACGAGCGCTGCCACTCGCTCGCACCGACGCCTCACAACGTCGCCTACATCTGGTACGCGCCCAACCACGTGCGCGCCTTCCGCCGCGCCACGTACGACAAGGCGGGAGGCTACGACTCCAAGCTCGAATACCTCGACGATCAGGAACTGATGTCGCGGCTGTACCTGGAGGGAGAGTTTCGCCAGATCAAGCGCTGCCTCTATTTCCAGCGTGTCCACGGCGACAACACGCAGCGCGAGCAGCGCATCAACGCCGCGATCCAGGAGCAGACCGTCGTCTACTACCGGCAGTTCATAGAGGATCTCGCGCTCGCATGGGCAAAGCGCCGCGGGTTGCGGTGCCTGCGGCTACGGACCCCGAGTCTGGATCGGTGACGAGCCCGACGAACGCTACGAAGACGTCCTGGTGGATCCCGACGATCCGCGTGTCGAGGCCGACGCCGACACCGTGGCGCTGATCGAGGCCTACGACGTGCTTCAGCGTATGCCGAGGCGAGCGGCGTTCGTCAACGAGCTCTACCGCGTGCTCGTGCACGCGGGTCTGGTCCTCACCCAGACGCCCTCAACCGACGGGCGCGGCGCCTTCCAGGATCCCAGCCACACGGCCTTCTACAACGAGAACAGCTTCATGTACTTCACGCAGAGCGCGCTGCACGATGCAATTCCGGATCTCACGGCGCGCCTTCAGGTCAGCCATCTCCGGACCTTCTATCCCACCGAGGGGCACGAAGACATGGACATCCCCTACGTTCAGTGCAACCTGCTCGCGGTCAAGGACGGTCCTCGACAGGGTGGGCCGCTGCTGAGCTAGACGCGCCTGCCTACTTGCTCTTGGCTCGGCGGAGCTTTGGGAGCGAGAACCTGTTGGCGGGCTTCAGCGATCCAGACTTGTGCGCCGTGGAGAGCTGGACGGCGGTGAGCTGGGCGGTCTCAACCCTCCCGTGCTGGGGAGGTTTGAGGTCCGTGACCCTACAAATCTCGAGTATCGGGAGCGTCGGACCCGCGTGCAGGATTCCGTTCGTGGGAAGCGTCGCAAAACCGGCGGCGGTCGCCGATGCAATCGCCGTCGCACCTCCGCTGGCTCCTTGTGAGCTGAGTGCCCTGTCGTAGCACCTCACGTACCCGCCATTGCCAGACTCGAGCGCCATCGCATTGACCGCGTAGCTCCCGGCGGCACTGGGGAGCACGCTGGCGACCGTAACAGGCACACCCCCTCCGCTGGAAGTAGCGGGGAGCGAAATGGCGGCCCCGGACTTGGCGTCTGTGTAGCCCGTCACCGCGCCCGCCGGACCCTGGGGACCAGGCGAGCCCTGCGCGCCCTGTGCCCCCTGTGGTCCCTGCTTGTTCCACGAGATCTGCGTGAAGCCCTTGGCGCACTTCGTCCCCGGCTTGGAGTAGTAGAGCGCCTTCGTCTTATCCGAGTAGCACGCGTACAGCTTGCCCGACGTCGCGGCGCCCGCCGGCGCCGCCGCCATCCCCGCCGCCGCGACCGTCGCCACGAGGCCGGTAGCCGCAAGGACGCGTTTGCCGCCTACGCGGCGTCGCGGCCGGTACTTCTTGCCTTCGCGAATGGAAAAACCCCCTCCTGTGCCCTCGGTGTTCAGGGCAGGTGTCTACCCCATCACCGCCGCGATGTCAACGAGGAAGCTGCTAGCGCGGGGGAATCCCCTACCCGATCAACCCCACACGCTGCGCCCGCTGCACCGCCTCGGCTCGGTTGCGCGCGTGGAGCTTGCGGTACAGCGCGCTGGTGTGCTCCTTGACGGTGTGCGGAGAGAGGTAGAGCCGCTCGGCGATCTCCCGGTTCGTCGAGCCTGCGGCGATCAGTGCGAGCACCTCCCGCTCGCGATCGGTCAGGGGCGGTGCGGGTTGGTCCGACTTGGGCGGGAACAGCGTCATTCCCATCCCCACCAGTCGTACGGCGCTCGTCACCTCGCGCGCCTCGAGGTCCTTGGACACGAACCCCGAGGCACCGGCCGCGCGCGCGGCGGCCGGGGACATGCGCCCCGCGCCTGAAATCAGAAGCACCCGCGTTCCGGGCGAGACACGCCTGATCGCTTGACAGACGTCGACGCCTGACTCTCCGCCCACGAAGAGGTCGACGAGCGCGACGTCCGGCTCAAAGCGATGGACGAGCTCGAGTGCTTCCTGCCCGGTACGGGCCGCCAGACAGCGCTCGACCCAGGACTGCTCGCCGAGCAGCACGCGGAAACCCCAGTGGACAACGTCGTGATCATCGACCACCAGCACCTTCAGTCGGCGCCCATCGTGCCTAACCTTCATCGTCCTCCCCTGAGCCGAGCGGCACGAGCAACCGTACCCGCCAGCCGCCTTCTCCGGTCGGGCCCGATTCGACGGTGCCTCCCTGCTGCAGGGCCTCGAACGAGGCCAGGCGGAGACCCATTCCCGACGGACTCCCGTCCTCCCTGCGAACTCCATCATTTCGGACCTCGAGCGTGAAGGTGTCGGCGTCGCGTGCGACCGCCACCTCCACCCGCGAGGGCTCTGCGTGCTTGGTGATGTTGCGCAGCGCCTCCGCCAGCACGGACTGCGCGAGCGGTTCGACGTCAGACGGGACGGTGAAGTCCCCGCGCCAGTCCACCTCGACGACCATCCCCGGAGAGCGGCGAATGCGGTCGAGCTCGCCAACGAGGGTGGTCTCCGTCTCGGGCGGGAGCGGTGCGAGTGGGCGCTCCAGCGCGCGGCGCAGGTCGCCGATCGCCTCCTGCATCTCTATCGCGGCAACGCTCTCGCTCCGCCCGATCCAGCGGCTGCTCGGCGCCGAGCGCGAGCGAGACGCCGAAGAGCCGTTGCAGGACCCGTTCGTGGATCTCGCGTGCAAGCCAAAGCCGCTCCCCCATCCTCCTGGTCCGCTCCTGCTGACGGGTCACGTTGCGCGCGGCGGAGACGAGCGCCGCCGTCTTGCCCAGCGTCCAGAGCAGGTGGCGCTCGCCGTCTGACAGCTCGAAGCGACCGCCCCCGCGATCGGCGCAGATGACCCCGTAGGCGCGTCCCGCGGCGCTGAGCGGCGTACACACCAGCGTGGTCACCCCAAGCAGCTGGGCGTATTCGGGCGGTACGGCTTCGTTGATCCCCTCGGACACCACGACGACGCGGTCCTCGAGCAGGGCCCGTTGCGCGATCGGGGTATTGACCAGCGTGGGACGCAGCGCCGCGAGCTCGGAGAACGAGATCCCGTGCGTACCCACCGCACGCACGCGCTGGCGCGCGGCGTCCGCCATGAAGATCGCCGCTCGGCGCATGGTGGTCAGCCGGCAGACCGCCTCGCACAGGCGGTCGTAGAACTCGGTCGAGGTTGTGTGGATGTCGATGTCCGCCAGGAGGTCGACGAAGACCTCGAGCGGCTCGACGCCCGCGAACAGCGCGGGCGGCGGCTCTGAGGGGGCGGAATCCGGCTCGGGTCCGATCGCAGAGCGCTCCATCGTCAGGTGGGCGCGGACTCGAGGTTCGTAGCGCCGGCGGATCTCGTAGAGCGTGGTGCGCTCGGCCGCGGGACGGCCTGCGCGGTGGGCGGCGGAGACCAGGTCTTGCGGCTCGAGCCGGACGCCGTGGTAGCTCCCGGCCATGCGCGATATCGACTCTTCCATGAGCGTCCCGCCCAGGTCGTTGACCCCCCAGTTCAGCGACTCGGTCGCGGCGTCCAGCCCCATCTTGACCCAACTGGCCTGTAGGTTGCGCACGGTCTTGCCGAGCGCGAGGCGAAAGGCCGCGGTGTGCTTGAGGTTCTCCTCGCGCGAGATCTCCTCCACCCCGTGCGTGCGCCCGAGCAGCGTGTGGAAAGGGATGAAAGACAGCGGCACGAACTCGGTGAACCCGCCCGTGCGCTCCTGGAGCTCGCGCACGACACGCATGTGCTCGGCCAGCTCCCACGGCTCCTCGATGTGGCCGAACATCACCGTCACGGTGGAGCGGATGCCCTCGGCGTGACAGGCCTCGATGATCTCGACCCAGCGCGCCACCGGCAGCTTGTTGGGTGAGATCCGCTCGCGGACCCCGTCGTGGAGCACCTCCGCGGCGGTTCCGGGCGTCGAACCGAGCCCCGCCTCCCTAAGACGCGCGAACACGCGCCCGCGGTTCGAGGCCCGAGATGTCGCACATATGCGCGACCTCCATCGGCGAGTACGCGTGCAGATGGACCTGCGGAGCGAGCTCCTTCGCCAGCATCAACCAGTGCTCGTAGTCCTCGAGCCGCCAGTCGGGATGGATGCCCGACTGCATGCATACCTCGGTGGCGCCGAACTCCACCGCTTCGACGACGCGGCGCGTGAACTCCTCCTCGGAATGCTCGTACGCGTCCGGCGACCGGCGCGCCCTGTCCGAAGCCGCAGAAGGCGCACCCGACAGCGCAGATGTTGGAGACGTTGATGTTGCGGTTGACGACGAACGTCACCGTGTCGCCGGCGAGGCTCACGGCGCAGCTCGTCCGCGGCCGACCGCATCTCCTCGATCACCGCCGGCCGTCGCTCGGCGAAACAGCGCGGTCAGCTCCTCGCTGCCCAGCGCAATGCCGTCACGGCCCTTCTCCACCGCTCTTGGCGCCGCGGCCTCGGCGATCCGTCAGCTCGCGTTCGCCGGCCCGAGCCGCGCCGGGGAATGAACGACCAATAGCGGCGCTTGATCACATCGAGTACGCCCTGCGCGACCCACTCGGAGTCGATGTACTCGGGATAGACGCAAAGCCGCTCGGTCAGCGCGAACCCCTCGCGCTGCAGCCGACTGCGCACCTGCACGGGAGAGGGAAAGGGATGCTCGGGCGAGATGTGGTCGCCATTGGCCGACAGTCCCGCCAAGGTCCGTGGCGCCGGCGGCGAACGACTCCGCGCCACCAGTCGGACAAGTTCGGCGGCACCTGGATGCCCACCCCGGGCAGCAACCGTCGCGCCTCCGCCACCAGCGTCTTCATGTCCTGCACCGTCACCGGGCAAGCCCAGCTCGGAGCGTCCTCGTGCGGCCCGTCCCACACTCCCGTGCGCCAGTACTCGTCGCTGGCTTCGGATGGCGATCTCCGCGGGCTCGCGCCCGTAGTAACGCTGATGCGGGACGAAGTTCTGGAGGATCACCTCCTGGAGATGGCCGTGGCGCCCATGCACATCAGCGAGGCGCTCCAGCGCAGTCGATCGCGATCCTGCTCCGATTCGCCGATGCCCACGAGGATGCCACTGGTGAACGGGATCCTCAGCCTGCCGGCGGCCTCGATCGTCTCGACTCGCGCTTCCGGGCGCTTGGTCGGCGACCCCTCGTGAACCGCCAGATCGGGGTTGATCGACTCGAGCATGAGCCCCTGAGACGCGGTGACGTCCCGCAGCCGCTCGAGGTCCGAAGCCGCCAGCACTCCGAGATTGGTGTGCGGAAGCAGTCCCCGCTCGAGCGCACGCTGGCAGGCCCACACCACGTACGAGGTGAAGTCGCTGTGGCCGTACTCGGAAAGGCGCGCCGCAACCTCGGAGTTGACCTCCGGGCCGCTCGCCGGTCAGCACCAAGAGCTCCTTGACGTTGCGCCGCGCGGCGTGGTCCAGCAGCGCGAGCACCTCCTCGGGCGATACAGATGCGGCCGGTGGGTCGCGAACGAGCAGTACTTGCAGTAACAGCGGCACGTGCGCGAGAGCGACAGCGTGAAATTTCGGCTGAACGTGACCCGGCGACGCATGCGGGTGCGGATTCTAGGGCGGCCCTATGCTGCCCCACGTGCAGCGCCGCGGAATCCTCGTGTGCTCGCTGCTCGTTTTCGTGCTCGCGGGCTGCGGCTCCGCCGCCAAGCCGAGCCACGCGCACACGCCGAAACCGGTCTCGCTCATGCTCGACTTCACGCCGAACGCGGTCCATGCCGGGATCTACGCGGCCCTGGCCCATCACTACGACAGGGCCCAGGGCATTGCCCTGCACGTCCTACCTCCGCCCTCGCCGGTCGATTCGATCAACCTGCTCGAGCAGGGGACGGTCGACTTCTCGATCCTCGACATCCACGATCTCGCGATCGCACGCGAACGCGGGCAGCCGCTGGTCGGGGTTATGGCGATCGTCGAGCGGCCGCTCGCGTCAGTGATCGCGCAGCCGCAGATCCACAGCCCGCGCCAGCTCGTAGGCCGCACCGTCGGGGTCTCCGGCGACCCCAGCGACTACGCGGTGCTCGACTCGATTGTCGCCGGCGCAGGCGGCAGCCCACGAGCGGTGCGCACGATCACGATCGGGTCCGATGCCGTCGCCGACCTGCTGGCGGGGAGGGTCGCGGCGGCTACGGCTTTCTGGAACGACGAGGGCGTTGCCTTGGCCTTGCGCCGGCCCGGCTACCACGTCTTCCGCGTCGATCGGTTTCGGCGCCCCCGCCTACCCCGAACTCGTCTTCTGCGCAAGGCACAGACGGCCCGCGCCGTCCTTCCCTCGTCCGTGCGGTCGTGAAACGCTCATGCGGGGTTACGAGCTGGCGATCGCGAAACCGGCTGTCGCCGCCGCAGACCTCGAGCGCCTCGTGCCAGGCCTTGACCCGAGGCTGGTCCGAGCCGACCTCGCGGCGTTGCGGTCCTCGTTCGCCCCGTCCCGGCGGTCCACCCCGGCGCGCTGGACATGGCCCCAACGCTTGCGCACGTGGGCCTGTCTGGGAGGCGCGCTTTGGGCTGGTGCGACGCCCGCCAGACGTACAGGCGATGTTCGACACCGCGCTTCGCGCGGTGAGCACCTCAGCAGGCCAGTCGCGAGACCAGCGCCGCACCTTCGCGCATGAACCGCGAGCGGGGCACCACCAGGTCAAAACCGGCCTCCTGCGCCAGCCGCCGCACGTCCGCATCGACATGCGCGTATACGGCGAGCTTGCGCACGCTGACCGAGATCCGCCGCGGCCACCTGCCCGACGCGCTCGCGGGCGTCCGCGGTCAGATCGACCAGGAGTACGTCGGCCACCCCGGGTCGAGCTGGTCGAGGTTCGAGATCGAGCGCCGTCTGGTGTCCCGCCTCTTCGAGGCAGCGAGACCACGCGTGACCCGAACAGCAGATCTGGGATGAGCGCGACGACGGAGGCCACGCGCTTCCTACTGTGCGCGCAGGCGCCTGAACTCCTGCCGGACCGACTCGGGGCGGCCCCACATCAGCTCTGACACGATCTCGACCCGGCCGGTACGGACCTCGCGCACCGCAAGCTCCCCCTGGATGCCGGCGTCGTCGAGCAGCTTCAGTGCTGCGTGGACCGCCGGGGCCGCCGCCGCGTGGCCGAATCTGTGCGCGACAAGGATGCGCCAGTGCCAGTCGTACTTCGAGTACGGCTGGGCATTGCACGTGACGAGCAGCACGGCCGCGTCCACGTAGCGGGTCTCATCCGCGATCCGCAGGTCGAACTCGAGGTCGGTCCAGTCATCGGGCAGCGAGTCGACGATCTGCTGCAAAGGTCTCGGCGAGCGCCATATCACTCGATCCTATCCTTGTGGTTGTGCCGCAAGTCGACACCGTGCAATCCGACTACCGCACGCTCACCGAGCGCTGCGGCCTGCTCGATCGCTCAGAGCGCGGGAAGCTCTCGCTGACGGGTCGGGAGGCGAAGTCCTTCCTACAGGGACAGGTGACCAATGAGGTCGAGGCTTCTGGAGAAGCGGCGAAGGCTGCTACGCGGCTTTCTCACCCCCAAGGGCAAGATGCTCGGTGACCTGCGGGTTCTCGCCACCGGGACGAGCTCTTGCTCGACACCGAGCGGGTCGCCCTGCAGCCGCTGTTCAACATGATCCGGCGCTTCAGCATCGGATACGACGTGGAGCTCCACAAACGGACGCTCGAGCGCGGCCTGCTGTCGCTCATCGGCCCGACGCGGAACGCATCGCCGCAGCCGACGAGCTGCCGGCCGCGGAACACGCCCACGGCTGATCGCGGTCGACGGGACCGAGGCTCGCGCGATCAGAACCGAGGCGCGGCTTAGACCTTTTGCACCCGGCCGCAGACACCGAGGCTGCGGGTCTCGCTGGTGGAGCGGGGCGCGGTCCCGGTGTCGGAGGAGGCCGCGGAGTGCCTGCGGGTTGAGCGCGGCCGGCCGCGCTACGGCGTCGACCTCGACGGGACCGTGATCCCCCAGGAGGCGGGCCTGAACGAGAGGGCGGTGTCCTTTACGAAGGGCTGCTACGTGGGTCAGGAAACCGTCGCACGGCTCCACTACCGCGGGAAGCCCAACCGCCATCTGCGCGGGTTGCGCCTCTCGACGGCCGTTTCCTGCCGGGACGAGCTGCTGCTCGAGGACCAGTGGTCGGCCGATTGACTCGGTCGCTCGACTCTCCGCGCCTTGGACCGATCGGGCTCGCACTGATGCGCCGGGAGGCGGCGCCGGGGATGGTTGTGGACCTCGGCGGGGATGAAGCCAGCGCCCAGGTGGTGGAGCTTCCCTTCACCGGCGGGGCTTGACGCCTCGCGTCCCGACCCGAGAATTTCCGCGACTCGCAAGTTTTTCTTAATCCTGCAGCGCCGCGGGTGGTTAGGGTTTGGCACATTGAGGAAGAACGTCGCTGAAACGGCAGCGCAAGCAGAAGGAGAGCCAGGCCCAGGATGCGTGGAGCGACGATCGGGGTGGTCGCGCTTTTATGTTCGCGCTGGCCGGATGCGGAAGTGGAACCCACTTCGCCGACAAGTCGCGCCCGGCCACCCCGGTCAACCTCACCGTGTACGTCAATAACGCCAAGGTCTCGCTATCGCCGAGCTCGGTCGGCGCCGGCCCGGTGATCTTCATCATCACCAATCAGGCGAGCCAGGCTGTGGCAGTTGACCGTGCGGCCGGCCCCGGGGGCGCCGCCCTCGCCACCACTGCCCCCATCAATCCCCAGGCGACGAGTTCGGTCTCGGTCGATTTCCGTCCCGGGGCGTACACGGTGGCGACGGCGCCCCCCGCTAACACGCTGGGCCCACCGAAGATCTCGTCCGGCTTCGCTGCACATCGGCCATCCGCGGGCCAACGGAAACAGCACCCTGCTCGAACCCTGCAGCTCTTAGCGCCCCGCACCAGCCGTTCGCTTGACGCACTTGTGCGCGTCTGCAATACTTGCGTGCATGCAAGCAATGAGTGCGCCGGCAAAAGCGACGTCCCGCTACGGAGGACGTGGCCACAGATCAACTCGGCTCGGACCTCTACGCGCTGATCACCTACCTACATAAGAGCTGCCAGGCGGACGTCTTCGAGGCGGTGGGCGCCCTCGAGCTGACCATGACACAGATCAAGGTGCTTCACCACCTCGACCAGCATGAACGCTCCCTCACCGTCAAGGAGGCTGGCTGAGGTGGTTCGCTCTCGCTTCCCGGCCGCGAGCAGCGCGGTCGACGATCTGGTTCGCCGTGGTTTCGCGGAAAGACAGGAGGACCTCGCCGACCGCCGCATGAAGCGCGTCAGCATCACGAACTCGGGGTCGTGCTGCCATCCGTCGGCTGAACGCGGCCCGCCTCAGCGGTCTGGAGGAGTTCGTCGAGATGCTCACCGCCCCGCAGCGTACGCGGCTCTCGAGCGCTCTCGCGAAGCTGCTCGAGCGGCCCGATATTGCGGCTGCCGACTGGACGACCGATGACCGACCGAATCCTCGCCAATCGCGGCCGCCTGGTCACCGAGGAGAACAGCCGCTGGTGGACCCTCGGCGCGATGTGCTTCGCGCTGTTCATGCTGATGCTCGACAACACGGTCGTGAACATCGCGCTGCCGTCGATCCAGCGTGACCTGCACGCCTCGCTGTCCTCGCTGCTTTGGACGGTGAACGCCTACACGCTGACGTTTGCCGTGCTGCTCGTGACCGGCGGGCGCCTTGGCGACATCTTCGGTCGGCGCAAGCTGTTTTTGTTCGGCGTGGTCGTGTTCGGCGTCGCCAGCCTGGCGATCGGATTCGCCCCCAACGACACCGTGCTGGTCGCGTTCCGGGCCGTCCAGGGAGTCGGGGCGGCGTTCATGATGCCGGCGACGCTGTCGATCATCACGCAGGCCTTTCCGCCCCACCAGCGCGGCACGGCGATCGGCACGTGGGCGGGCGTGAGCGCGCTTGCGCTGGCGATCGGTCCAGTGATCGGCGGCTTCCTCACCGAGGACTGTCAGCTGGCGCGCAATCTTCTTCATCAACCCGCCGATCGCTGTAATCGCGATCGCCGTGACGCTATTCGCCACGCGCGAGTCCCGCGACGAAACGGTGGGACAGAAGGTCGACTTCCCGGGCATCGCCACGCTCACGGTTGGCCTCACGGCACTCGTGCTTGCCCTGATCGAGAGCAACACCTGGCACTGGGGCTCGGCGCGGAGTGATCGGACTGCTGGCGCTTTCCGCGATCGCGCTGGCGGCATTTGTCGCGATCGAGCGCACGGTGCGGTCGCCGATGGTCGACTTCGCGTTCTTCCGCTCCCGAACCTCAACCGGCGCGAACCTGGTCGGTTTCCTGGTGACCTTCGGGATGTTCGCCCAGTTCTTCTTCATCACCCTGTACCTGCAGAACGTCCTGCACTACTCGGCGCTTCAGACCGGTCTGCGGTTCCTGCCCGCCACCGTCGTGATCATCATCATGGGCCCGCTGGCGGGGCGCCTGACGGATCGGGTCGGTCCCAGATCGCTGATGACGGCAGGCCTGCTGATCGTGGCCGGCGCGATGCTGATCCAGTCGCGACTGACGATCCACACCGGCTATGGCCTCCTCTTGCCCGGATTCATTCTCATGGGCCTTGGCGTGGGTCTCGTGATGTCTCCGATGAGCACCGCGGCGATGAACGCGGTCGACCGCACCAAGGCGGGCGCAGCCTCCGGCGTTCTGTCCATGAGCCGAATGGTCGGAGGCTCGGTGGGACTGGCCGCCATGGGCGCGCTGGTGACCGCCGTCAGCACCAGCAAGATCGACCACGGCCCTCCCCCAGCTTCCGGCGTCGACCCGCGCACGGATCGTCAGCGCGCTTGGCAGCGGCGCGGCGCCGTCCGGCGCCCACCACGCCCCGCCGGCGGTCGTTACGACGATGCACAGCGCCTTCGTCTCGGCTCTCTCCATCGGCTCGAGGTCGGGGCGATCGTGATGGTCGCGGGCGCGGTGCTCGCGTGGATGCTGATCGAGCGCTCCCCCGCCAAAGCGACGCTGGAGCCCGTCGTCGAGCCCGAGCGGCTTCCAAGCGAGGAGCGGGCGGCCGCGTAGAGCTCCTCGCGTGAGCAGCAGGAGCGCTGGGGCATATCGGACGCCGCACAGCTACGATCCCTCTGTCCGATCTCGCTGACGACCAGGCAGGGCCGAAGTGGCTGTCGATCTGAGCCAAGTTTCCATTGTCGAGGCGCAACCCGGCGAGCTCCCGCGCACTATGGCCGCGTGGGTGATCCGTCCGGAGCGCGAGGGCGAACCGCTCGACGCCTTCCAGCTCGAGGAGATCGAGGTGCCGGAGCCAGGCGCGTTCGAGGTGATCGTCCGCGTGATGGCGGCGGGCGTCAACTACAACAATGTTTGGGCCGCCCAGGGCAAGCCGGTATCGGTCTTCCCTTATGGCGACCACCCTCAGTGGGGCCACCACATCGGCGGCTCCGACGCTTCCGGGATCGTCTGGAAGGTGGGGCTAGGCGTGACGCGCTGGCAACCTGGCGACGAGGTCGTGATCCACTGTAACCAGGCCTCCTACGAGGACCCCGAGGTGCACGGGTTCGACCCTCTGGCTGCTCCCTCGCAGCTGATCTGGGGCTATGAGACGACCTGGGGCTCGTTTGCCCAGTTCACCAAGGTCCAGGCCCAGCAGCTGTTGCCCCGGCCGCAGAACCTGACCTGGGAGGAGGCCGCCTCCTACGGCCTCGTGTACTTCACCGCCTATCGCATGCTCATCGACCAGTGCGATCTCAAGGCCGGCCACAAGGTCCTGATCTGGGGCGCCGCCGGCGGGCTCGGCGTCTTCGCCGTCCAGCTCTGCGCGGCTGCCGGCGCGGACTGCGTGGGCGTTGTCTCCTCGGAGGACAAGGGCAAGCTCGTGATGCAGCTCGGCGCCAAGGCGTACGTCGACCGCAACGAGTTTGAGGGCATGATGCGGCGCGGCGGCGAGTCCGCCGAGAGCAGGAGAAGGCCCGTTTCAAGGAGTCCCGCCGGTTCGCAAAGGCGGTCAAGGAGATCCTCGGAGACGCTCCCGACATCGTCTTCGAGCACGTCGGCAAGGCCACCTTCCCCACATCGGTCTTCGTCGCCAAGCCCTTCGGCAAGGTGGTTATCTGCGCCGGCACCACCGGCTACCACCTCGATTTCGACGTCCGCCATCTGTGGATGCGCCAGAAGCAGATCATCGGGTCGCACTTCGCCAACGCCTACGAGTGCATGAAGGCCAACGAGCTGATCGAGCAGGGCAAGATCCGTCCGGTGCTGTGGCGCACCATGGGCTTTGAGGGTGTTCCCGAAGCGCACCAGCTGATGAAGGAGAACCGGCACTGCGGCAAGATCTCGATCCTCGTGGGCGCGCCCGAGGAGGGTGAGGGCAAGACCGCCGCCAGGCCGGGAGCGATCTACGCGGAGGTGGGCGCCTGATGGCCGGAGTCATGTGGGTCCAGTGGTACTCGACCGTGCTTCGCCAGGAGGCGTTCGCCGAGAGCGTGACGGAGGTCAGCCCCGATCGCGCTGCGCTACGGGGCCACCAGGTACTCCGTCCACCGCAATCGCGACGACCGCTACCGCATCACCCAGATGACCTGGTGCGAGTCGAAGGACGACTGGTATCGGTACTGGGACGGCCCCGAGATGATCGAGTTCCGCGCGCGAAACGTGGGTCGCTACCAGATCCCGATCAGCTACTGGTGGCACGACGAGCTCGCCGTCGGCGAGCTCGGTCCCCAGGTGCCTACCGCGCCCGAGACCGAACCCGCACCGGAGCCGCAGACGGCTGTGTAACCGCCGGCTGGGGGGGAAGAATGATGCTCGGCGATGACAGGTGCCCCGAGGATGTGATAGGTCTGTTTAGCTGGTGATGACCCGCGCCCACAAGATCGTGAACCTGATTGGCGTCCCGCTGCCGCTGGTGGGGGTGGTTGTGGCGGTGGTGCTGCTCTGGAACGAGGCCATCGGGCCGCTTGAGCTGGGCCTGCTGGTCGGACTCTATGTGGTCACCTGTCTCGGGGTGACGCTCGGCTACCACCGCATGTTCACCCACCGGGCGCTCGACTGGCTCACGCACCTTCCGAGCCGTGATCGCTGTGCTCGGCTCGATGGCCGTGCAGGGCTCCGTGATCACCTGGGTCGCCGACCACCGCAAGCACCACGCCTTCTCCGACCAGGAGGGCGACCCGCATTCCCCCCACCTGGCTGGGCCTGGATTCTGGGGCGGCGTCAAGGGCCTGTGGCACGCCCATATGGGGTGGCTGTTTGAAACCGTAGGCACCGCCGACCGGCAGCGGTTCGCAGCCGACTTGGTCAAGGACCGGACGATCCGCGTGATCGACAAGCTGTTTGGCCTCTGGGTGGTGCTGGGGTTCGTTGGGCCGTTCGCGCTTGGCTGGATCGTCGGGGGCGGTCTGGGGGCCGCTCTGACCGCGCTGCTGTGGGGCGGCTTTGTGCGCGTGTTCCTGCTGCACCACGTGACCTGGTCGATCAACTCCGTGTGCCACTTCTTTGGTCGCCGCCGGTTCGATGTCAAGGACGAATCCCGCAATGTCTTCTGGCTCGCGCCGCTGTCGATGGGCGAGTCCTGGCACCACAACCATCATGCCTTCCCCACCTCGGCCTTCCACGGGCTGCGCTTCTGGGAGCGCCTCGCGGACCCAACGGGCCTGCTGATCGCCGGCCTCGAGAAGCTCGGGCTCGTATGGAACGTGGTCCGCGTCAGCCCTGAGCGTCAAAAGTCCAAGCTGCCTCCAACGAACCAGTCGCCGCCAAGGAACCGGTCGCCGGGGCAGCCTAGGCGCGGCGGGCGCCCTAGGCGACGCCGTCAACTGCGGGTGCACTCAAGCAGCCTCCAGCGGTGCCATCGTCAGCCCCGCGCCATCGAGCTGATCCCAGTACTGCTGCGCCTCCTCGCGAGGTCCGCCCCATACGATCGCACAGCCTGAGTTGTGGATACGGTGCGCGAAGCGGTAGCCCTCGGCGAGGGATACCTCAGGAATAACGCGTGCGAGCGACTCCGCCACGTGATCAAAGGTGTTGTGGTCGTCGTTGAGAACCACCACGCGCCATAGGCCGCCCTGGGCGGTCCCGCCCCTGCTCACGCGCGGTAGCTCGACGGTACGCGCCATGTGCTCAGGATAAACCCGGCGGGTGGTCAGTCCGTGGGGGCGGTCAGTCCGAAGGGCGTGCGGAGCGTCAGTCAGTGGGGGGCGTCCAGCGACTGGCGCGTGCGGATCGACCCGCATGGGTGGAGGCCTCCGCGGCCGAGCCGCGAGGAGCTTCCATGAGCGGATCGATCTCGGTGGCGGCCTCCGCCCCCCCTAGGTCTGGGGAGCCCGTCCGCTTTTGCCAGTAGCGCTTGAGCCCGGCGTAAAGCTGCTCTGGAGGCGCGGCCTGGACGTATGCCTCGCGGTTATCCGGCGCCGAGCCGCGCGCGATCTCGTCCTCGACGGTGCCCACGAACGTGCCGAGGTCCTCGGTGTGGACGAGCGCCGCCCAGTTGTCGAGTCGGTCGGTCAGGTCGGCCAGCTGGCTGCCGATATCGAAGTTGGCGCCGAAGTGCGTCATCGCCAGCCGCTGCGGCTTCCAGCGCAGAATCTGATCGATGGAGTCGTGCCAGGCCTCGATGTCAACGTCGGGTGGGGGCGTCGGCGGGATCGTCAGCGTCTCGGGCTCGATCCTGACGCCCCCCACATCTCCCACAAAGGCCGTCCGATCGTGGCGGTACGAGACGTGGTGCGAAGCATGACCGGGCGTGTAGGCGACCTCGAAGTGGCCGTCGAGGATTCGCTCGCCCCCGCTCAGGATGCGCAAGTTCTCCTCGGGCACCGGGAGCACGTCGCCCCAGAGACGCTGCATATCCTCGCCGTACAGCCGGCGGGCGCTCTCCAGCAGCCGCGCTGGATCGGCCAAATGCTCGGCGCCCAGCTCGTGCACGTAGACCTCGAGGTCCGGCCAGCGCCTCACCAGCGATCCGGTGGCTCCAGCGTGGTCCAGGTGGATGTGGGTCAAGAGCAGCGCCTTTGGCCGCTCCTCAAGCGCCGCCAGCAGGGTCTCGAGGCACGACGCGGGCCCCGGGTCGATCAGTATGTCGTCGACCTGCCAGCAGCCGATCACGCGCTCGCGTCCGAGGTGGCGCAGATCGATGACGCGCATCCCCGGCACCTGAAGTTGGAAGACGGTCGTGGGCTGCTCGGCGGGGCTGGCACGCCGAAGCGGACGCACCGACACGATTCCCTCGCGGAAATCCTCGTCGGGCGCTCCGACCGGCGGGCTGGTCACGGGCTCATCGGATGCAATCACGGGCTCATCGGATGCAACCACGGGCTCATCGGGTGCACGCTCGTGATCGACCGTCTCGAACCGCTCTTCGCCTATCTCCGCCGGGACCTCCAACAGCTCGAGGTCAGCTTCCTCCGAGTCCGAGACCTGCGGCTCGGGAACCGGCACGGTCTCGGGCTCTGACTCGACCGGCACGGTCTCGGGCTCTGACTCAACCGGCACGGTTTCGAGCTCTGACTCGACCGGCACGGTCTCGGGCTCTGACTCTTGCGGGCCGAGCGGACCAAGCTCCGGCTCAGCGGTGTCGACCGCCGGCACGGGCATGAACGGTGGCGCCTCCACATTCCGCGCCCTCAGCACCGCCGCCTCATCGGTCGTCGCCGCCGGGAAGCGGGTGGCGGCGGCACCCGCGATGTCGGACAGCTCTTCTGACATCTTGCGCAGGTCGCTGACGATCCGGTCGCGTTCGGCCCAGATGCGCTCCACCTCGGCGTCGAGCTCCTGGACTCGAAGCTCGGCGGCTTGCTCGCGCGCACGGGCTCGCTCGTCCGTCTCACGTTCCAACTGCGCGGCCAGCGCATGGGCGTCGCGCTCGAGCTCCTCCGCTTCCGCCCGCGCGCGCATGACTCGCTCCTCGGCCTCGGCGCGCGATTGCGACGTGATCCCTTCGGAAGTCTCGTGGGCGCGAGAAAGGATGGACGACACCTGCTCGCCCACCCGCTCGAGCGCTCGGCGGACGGCTCCCTCCGGGGAGCGCGTCGCGAAGAGCTCGGCGACGAGCTGTGTCGTTCGCCGCACGTACTCGTCGACCGCCTCGCGGTCGTATCCGCGCAGCACGAGCGGGAAGTCCACGCTCGCGACGGCCGCGACCGGGTCGGAGGGCAGCTCCGCGAGCGGTTGGGTGATTTCTTGCATGATGGAGTGTTCGCTGGCGGCTTCGTTCTGGTCTGGCATGGCTACAGGATTCCACTTCCACTACCCAATGCCTGCCTAAGCGCCCTATGGGAATTGCAAATATCTCCGAAGACCCGTCCATTCTTAGAATGCGAGGGGCCGATGTCGCCACACAACGCCCCGCGCCTCCCCGAGCCCGACCGCCCCTGGCTGATGCGCACCTACGCGGGCCATTCGGATGCCAGGCGTTCCAACGAGCTCTACCGGCGCAACCTCGACAAGGGCCAAACCGGCCTGTCGGTCGCCTTCGACCTCCCCACGCAGACGGGATACGACCCGGACGACGAGCTCGCCCGCGGCGAGGTCGGAAAGGTGGGCGTCTCGATCGCCCACCTGGGCGACATGAGGACGCTGTTCGACGGCATCCCGCTCGAGAGGATGAACACGTCGATGACCATCAACGCCACCGCGGCCTGGCTGCTCGGGCTTTACATCGTGGCGGCCGAGGAGCAGGGGGTTACGGAGGACAGGCTGCAGGGCACGACCCAGAACGACATCCTCAAGGAGTACTTGAGCCGTGGGACCTACGCCTTCCCCCCGGGCCCGAGCATGAGGCTGATCGCCGACACGATCGCCTACGCCGTGACCCACGTGCCCAAGTGGAATCCGATCAACATCTGCTCCTACCACCTACAGGAGGCCGGCGCGACCCCGGTTCAGGAGATCGCGTACGCGATCTCCAACGCGATCGCCGTGCTCGACGCGGTGCGCGAGCGGCTCTGCGCGGTTCCCGGTGACCACGGCGACGACCTCATGGACCGCGTATTCGGCAGGATTTCCTTCTTCGTCAACGCCGGTGTGCGTTTCGTCGAGGAGCACGCGAAGCTCCGAGCGATGGCGCTGCTGTGGGACGAGCTGGGGCGCGAACGGTATGGCGTCGGCGACGAGCGCCACCGTCGCTTCCGCTACGGCGTCCAAGTCAACTCGCTGGGACTGACCGAGTCCCAGCCTGAGAACAACGTCTACCGGATCGCGCTCGAGGCACTCGCGGTCACGCTGGGCCGCAGCGTCCGCGCCCGCGCGATCCAGCTACCTGCGTGGAACGAGGCGCTGGGGCTGCCCCGGCCCTGGGACCAGCAGTGGTCGCTGCGGCTGCAGCAGATCCTCGCCTACGAGACAGACCTGCTCGAGTACGGCGACATCTTCGACGGCTCGAGGGTGATGGAAGGGCTGGTCGCGGAGCTGGTGCAAGGGGCCCGTGAGGAGATGGCTCGAGTGGCGGAGATGGGTGGCGCGGTCGAGGCCGTCGACTATATGAAGGGCGCCCTCGTCGCCTCCCACCGGGAGCGATTGCGGAGGATCGAAACCGGCGAGCAGACCGTCGTGGGCATCAACCGCTTCACGCAGAGCGAGCCCTCGCCCCTGGTCGCCAGCGGCGACGGCGGGATCCTCGTGGTCGATCCCGAGGTCGAGGCCGAGTGTGGCGCGGCGGTGCGGCAGTGGCGGGCGCAGCGCGATCAGACGAAGGTCGACGAGGCCCTGACAGAGCTCGCGCGCGTCGCGCGCAACGACCGGGAGAACATCATGCCGGCGACGATCGCCGCGGCGCGCGCCGGGGTCACCACCGGCGAGTGGGCGCACGCGCTGCGAGAGGCGTTCGGCGAGTACCGCGCCCCCACCGGCGTCGGCGAAGCCCCGGCGCTGCCCGCGGAGGGTCTCGACGAGCTACACGAGGAGGTTGAGCGGGTCTCGGAGGCGCTCGGCCGACGGCTGAAGTTGCTCGTCGGCAAGCCGGGGCTGGACGGCCACTCCAACGGCGCCGAGCAGATCGCCGTGCGCGCGCGCGACGCCGGCCTCGACGTCGTCTACGAGGGCATCAGGCTGACGCCGTCGCAGATCGCGACGTCCGCCGCCCAGGAGGGCGTCCACGTCGTGGGGCTGTCGATCCTGTCGGGATCGCACCGAGAGCTCATCCCCTCCGTGCTCGAGGCCCTCCGCGACGCCGGCGCAGGCGAGGTGCCCGTGGTCGTCGGCGGAATCATCCCCGACGCCGACGCCGCACGGCTCCGCGAGGCGGGAGTGGCGGCGGTCTACACGCCCAAGGACTGGGACCTCAACCGCATGATCCGGGACATCGTCGCGCTGGTCGCCGCTCGGAACGGGATCGACGCGACGGTGAGCGCTTGAGCGCTCAAACCGGCGACGGCGCCGAGCTCGGCGCCCGCCTGCGCGACCGCGACACGACCGCCGCGCCGGCGGTTTTGAACCTGGTGGAGAGCCGCTCGCCGAGCATGCGTAGCGAGGCCGAGGTCTTGCTGCGCGCCGTCTCGCCCGCGCGCCTCGGGGCCGAGGCCGGCGGCCACATCATCGGGGTGACAGGGCCGCCGGGGGTCGGCAAGTCCTCGCTGCTGTCGCAGCTGGTGGCCGCGTGGCGCGCGCGGGGACGCTCGATCGCCGTTCTCACCGTAGACCCCACCTCGCGCCGCTCGGGTGGCGCGCTGCTCGGGGATCGGGCTCGGATCGAGGTGGATCCGGCGGACCGCGCCGTGTTCGTCCGCTCGACCGCCACCAGCGGCAGGCTCGGGGGGCTGGCGGCGCCGACGCGAGCGGCGGCCACGGCGCTCGCGGTCGCTTTCGACGTGGTGGTGATCGAGACCGTGGGCGTCGGCCAGTCCGAGACCGAGGTCGCGGACGTCGCCGACACCGTGGTCGTCGTGGTCCAGCCGGCCTCCGGCGACGTGCTCCAGTTCCTCAAGGCGGGGATCATGGAGGTCCCCGACGTGCTCGTGGTGGCCAAGGCGGATCTCGGCGCTGCAGCTCGCCGCGCGCTCGGCGACCTAGGCGCGGCGCTACGGTCGCTTGACGCGGCCGGAACCGCGGTCGTCGCCGTCTCCTCCATCCCGCCGCCCACGGGGATCGACGAGCTCGTGGAGGCGCTCGACGCCCACCGCTCCTCCCTCGACGTTTCCGCCCGCCGGCTTCGCGCCCGCCGCATGCACGCGCTGGCCGACTTTGCCGTCGAGCACGGAGAGCGTGGTCTCCGCGCCCTCGGCGGCGGGCGGGGAGCAGAGCGCTACCTCGCTGAGCTCGATCCGGGCCTCGACGTGCCGGCGCTGACGCGGGCGCTCGAGGAGCGGGCGCTCGCAACGTGACCCACCTTGCGTGTGGGCGCTCGTCCCTACGGTTTCGTCTTCGAACTCGTCTTCGACGGGCTCACGGACGCTCCCAGGGCAGCGATTCGCCAGCCGTTCGAGGTCTTGACGAGGTCCACTGGGCGCAGCGACGCCCTCTGGCCGCTGGCCCCGGAAAGCGTGACGACCGACGCCGTCGACCCGTGGACCGTGACGGACCCCACAGACAGGGTCGGATCATGCAGCCCCGAGAAAAAGATCCCGAGGCCCCTCTCGCAGTTCAGTCCGGCGCTCGTGAAGCGCCGCACGAGTGAAGGAGCGAAGACCTCGGTGCAGATGGTCTTAGCGTCCCTCTTCGCGACGGCCACGGCGAACTGCTCGACCTTGGACCGGACCTGCTGGCGCTCGGAAGCGCCGCATCCGGCCAGCAGAACAGCGAGGCCGGCCACGACGACACCCGACGCGAGCGTGACTCTCATCCGCGGGAGGGTAGCCTCTGGGTAATGGTCCACGCCCCGGATGACCGCGCCCCGCCAACCCGCAAGCCGCTCGAGGACGGCCACGGCCGCCTGATCGGCGACCTGCGGGTGTCGGTCACCGACCGCTGCAACTTCCGCTGCCAGTACTGCATGCCCGCCGAAGGGCTGCCATGGCTCGAGCGCGAGGAGATTTTGACCTTCGAGGAGATCGCCCGGCTAGTGGGGCTGATGTCCTCGATGGGCGTCCATGACGTGCGTCTGACCGGCGGAGAGCCCCTGGTCCGGCGCGAGTTTCCAAAGCTCGCGGCGATGCTTACGACGCTTCCCGACGTCCACGAGCTGTCGCTGACCACCAACGGGTTCTTGCTCGAGCGCGATGCCGAGTCGCTAGTGCGCGCGGGAGTAGACCGCTTCAACGTCTCGCTCGACTCCCTCCAGCGCGATCGCTTCTACCAGCTGACGCGGCGCGACGCCCTCCCCCAGGTCCTGCGCGGGCTCGAGCGCCTGGCGGACTTCCCCGAGGCTCACCCGATCAAGATCAACGCCGTCGCGATCCGGGGCTTCACCGAGGACGAGGTCATTCCCTTCGCGGAGCTCGCCCGCCGCACCCCGTACGAGGTCCGCTTCATCGAGTTCATGCCGCTCGACGGCGATCGGGCATGGAGCGGGGATCGCGTCCTGGAGGGTGCCGAGATCAGGTCCATGGTCGAGGCGGTGTACCCGCTCGAGCCGAGCCCGCGCGAGCGCCACGCGACGGCGCGGGTCTATAGGTTCGCCGACGGCCGCGGGAAGATCGCGTTCATCAGTCCGGTCTCAGAGCCCTTCTGCGCCGACTGCAACCGGATCCGGCTGACCGCCGACGGGCACCTGCGCACGTGCCTGTTCTCGCTCGGCGAGACCGACCTCCGCGGGCCCCTACGTGCGGGCGCCAGCGAGTCCGAGCTCGAGGCCATCATCCGCGCGGCCGTGTGGCGCAAGGAGCTCAAGCATCACGTCGGCGAGCCCGGCTTCATCCAGCCGCGGCGCACGATGTCAGCGATCGGGGGCTAGTCCCGAGCGGCGAGCAGCGCCGCTGCCGGCGCGGGCTTTCGCCCCGCCCAACCGGCGTCCTGCGCCGCTGGCGCGCACGATCCCGAGCGGAGGCGGACTACCCATAGCGAGAACCCTAGAATCAGTCTTGATGGAGGGCTCAACGTCTGTGAGGAGCTGGCTGCGCTGTTATCGCTGCTGGTCGCAGAACCTCGAGGTGCAGGTCCACTACGAGGGGATCCACAAGATCGACCCCGAGACCGGCGAGCGCGGCGACGTCGTGGACGAGATGCAGGAAGCTGTCATCCAGTGCCTCGAGTGCATGCACGACCAGCCCCACCTCGGTTTCCACAACGGCCGCGTCGAGCCAGTCGAGGACCGCTGGGAGCGGATGGTCGCCGGCACTCCCTGGGTCGCCTCCTGCACGGTCACCGTCGACGCCGACGAGGTGGAGACGTGCTCGGGACCGGAGGCCGGTGAGGCGCTCTCCTACGCCGCGTTCGGCGACAACGGCACGCGCGAGTTCTTCACCCACGTCCGCTTCCACAAGCACGACGACGACCGCATCGTCGTCCACCTGCTGGTCGAGCTCTACGCGCGCTCGGCGGAGGAGGCCACTGAGGTCCTCGCGTCCGCAGCCCGCGGCGAACTCGCGATCACGTCGCTGGCCGAGGAAGAGCGCCCGCCCTTCTCGACCGGCGACGGGCAGCACTAGGGATCCAGGGCCTCCGCGCCCAGAGGTGGCGGCTTACCCACACGAGTCTCGGGGGCTGTTCGCCGGGCCGGCCGCACTGCCCTGCGGCGATAGAACGCGACTCCTTCGATCACGATCAGCGCCACCGCCACGGGCACCGTCGCCGGTAGCTCGTTGAGGACGAGGAAGAGGACATCCATGGCACTCGCCAGCAGCAACGTCAGCAGCGCGGCCCACCGTTGCGTCGATCGGTTGCCGGCCAGCACCGCTCCCAGCAGGCCGGCGACGAACAGGTCCCCGTAGCCCATCGAGACCGAGCCGAACGTCTCGCTCTGGAGCTGGGGGAGGTGGGCCACCGGCGCGGCCGCGACAAGCGTCGCGTTCGGGGCCTGCAGCACATCCGAGACCACGAGCCAGGTATCCGCCGCGGCCATCGCGATGATGCCCACCTTGAGCCACCCCGGCGGGGTCACGGCGGCGAGCAATACCCCGAGCGTCACGCAGCTGAGCGCCGACAGCAGCGCGGCAGCCCCCTGCCCCACCAGCGAGGACCTCTCGACCGTCGCCAATGCGAACAGCAGCCCGGCCACAGCGACGGCGCCGCCCACGCGCGCCCGCGGCCACTTCGTCGGCCCGCGCGCGGCCCAGGCCAGCGCCGCGGCCGCCAGGGGCGGGACGGCCACCAGGGCCAGGTAGGTGAGCCCGGTCGCCGTTCCCGAGGCGAAGCGGATCGCGAAGATCACCGCGACGATCGAACCGACGGGGATGAGCGCCCACCAGCGGGACCTCAGCCGGTTGACGAGCTCGAAACGCGGCGCTGGCCGCGGGGCGGCGACCACGCCAGCCTGGAGCGCGAGCACCGCGGCGTCGGATGGCAGGAATGGCAGGGTCACGCGTTCAGCGTACGCGCCGGCTCACTCCGGCAAGCGCACTCGCCGCATGTCGACGCGCCCGCGAACGAAGGGGACGCCCTCGGCCTCGAGCAGGGCCCGTTGACGCTTGCCCTTGGCGAGCGAGCCGTCGGCGCGCACTATCCGGTGCCAAGGAACGTCGGGGTCTTGGCACGACGCGAGCACCGACCCAGCGAACCGCGGCGCCCCGGGCGAGACATCGCCGTAGGTGCGGACGAACCCCGGGGGCGTGGCACGGATGCGCTCGAGCACTCGCTGGCGGCTCACGGCCCGCGGCGGCGACGCCGTCTGCCAGCCGAGCATGGTCGCGTCCGAAGGAAGAACGGGTGGCGTCATTTTCCCGCCAGGCTAGGGTGTCGTGCCCAGGCGGGCCGCCTCACGTCTTGGCCTCAGCGGGCAAGCCGCGCGACCAGCGCGGAAGCGGCGGTGATCCCCGCGAGGACCGCGGCGATCAGGACCAGGAAGTCGAGCCCCAGGTGGGCGGGGGTTCCCAGCAACACTCCGCGCAGGGCATTCACTTCGTAGCTGAGCGGGTTGACCGTGCTGAGCACTCGCAGCCAGCCGGGCATCACGCTCACCGGGTAAAGGGCGTTTGAGGCGAAAAACAGCGGCATCGTGATCATCTGCCCGACGCCCATGAGGCGGTCGCGCTTGAGCACCACCCCGGCGATCGTCATCGATAGGCACGAGAAGAAGGCCGCCCCGAGCATCACGATCACGAGCGCCGCCAAGATGTGCAGCGGGTTTGTGGTCAGTGCGACGCCGAGCACGGCCGAGAGCGCGAGCACGACGAGCACCTGGGCAATCGAGCGGATGCCCGCCGCGAAGGACTTGCCGATGATCAGCGCCGAGCGGGGCGTCGGCGTGACCAGGAGCTTGGTCAGCACGCCGGCGTCGCGCTCCCAGATGATCTGGATGCCGTAGAAGATCGCGACGAACATCCCGGCCTGCGCGATGATCCCGGGTGCGAGGAAGTCGAGATAGGGCAAGTTCCCGGTGGGGATCGCGTGCAGGTGGTTGAAGGTCTCCCCGAAGATCAACAGCCACAGCACGGGTTGCACCGCGCGGGTGAAAAGCTCGGTGCGGTCGTGGCGGAGCTTTTGCAGCTCCACCAGGCAGAAGGTCCACGCGCGGCTCGGGTAGCGGCGCAAGCTGGCCGCGACGGTCGCGGGCGTGCGGTCACCCGACGCGACGCGCGGTCCGGCGAGTGCGACGGACTTCACGCATACCTCCCTCCGGCGTCGCGCCGTCGTCCAGCGCGTCCCCGGTGTAGTGGCGAAAGACGTCCTCGAGCGTCGTTCCCTCCCCCAGGGCGCGCTTCAACTGCTCGGGGGTGCCCGTGGCCCGGATCGTTCCCAGGTACATCATTGCAATGCGGTCGCACAGCGCGTCTGCCTCCTCCATATAGTGGGTCGTCAGGAGCACCGTCATCCCTGTCTGGCCGCGCAGCTCCCCGACCCGTTGCCACACGCCCTCGCGCGCCAACGGGTCAAGCCCCACGGTCGGCTCGTCCAGGACCAGCAGCGCGGGTCGGTTGACCAGGGCCTGCGCGAGCTCGAGGCGACGGATCATCCCGCCCGAGTAGCCGCCCGCCAGGCGGTCGGCGGCGTCGCCCAGCCCCATGGTCTCGAGCGCGTCCGCCACGCGCCGGGCGCGTTCGCGACGCGGAACTCCGAACAGCCGCGCGAACCAGGCGACGTTCTCCCTCCCGGTCAGCGCCGCCTCGATCGACAGCTGCTGGGGGACATAGCCGAGCAGGCTCCGAACCGTCATCGGTGAGCGCCGCACGTCGTGGTCGAAGACCTCTGCGACGCCGTCCTGCAGCGGCAGCAGCGTGTTGAGGATGCGGATCGTGGTCGTCTTGCCCGCCCCGTTGGGACCGAGCAGTCCGAACACCTCTCCACTCCATACGGTTATGTCGACTCCGGCCAGCGCCAGGTGCTCCCCGAACCGATGACGCAGGCCCTCACAGAGCACGGCCCGCCGCTTGCCGCCGTCCCGGTCTCCGTTGCGCGAGACGACCGGCGTTGTCGACTCCGAATTCACCGGCTGGGCCATTGCTCCGCCCGTTGCTCGAGCAGCCCGGCCACGCGCTCCACGAGCGCGACGGCGCCGGCGAATCCCCGTTGTTCGTCCCCTTCGAGCTCCTCGATCGCCGCCGCCAGCGAAACGACCCTCCGATCGCGCCAAGCATCGATCTGCTCGCGGATGCCGGCCGACAGGTCGAGCATCGCGATGCGCCGGTCGGACTCATTGACTTGCCGGACCATCAGCCCCGCCTCGGTCAGCCGCCCCACGAGGGTGCTGACGGTGTTGGCCGCCAGTCGCAGCTCCCGCGCTGCGACGGCGACGGACACCCCGGGCTGGCGGCCGACGAGACGCAGGAGCTCGAGCTGGGCGCCGGTGAGCTCCCTGAGCTCTACAGGGCGCCCCTGGCGACGGCCGGCTCGGCGGATCCGCGCGATGGTCGAGATCAGCTGATCGGCCACCGCGAGCCGATCGAGAACCGGCTCGCGGTCGGCGGAGGCAACCGGCATCGGAGAACCGCGACCAGGCACCCCGCGATAATAGCTCTGCGACAGAGGTAACTGCCGGGCCAGCCATATGGCGCGCCGGCTAGCGCAGGCGGTCCGCCCTACCCGACCCCCCACAGATGCTCGAACATGGTCGTGTACGCGCTCGAGCCGTACCACTGGCCCGAGGCCTGGGCGGCCGGCGTCAAGGGCAGTGATGCGATGTTGGCGGCGGTGAAGAAACGCACGGGAACGTGCTCGCTCACCACCGGCATGCCGAGCATCATGCGCATGACCTCGTCCGCGTCGGCCCAGCCCTCGTACGGGAAGTCCTGGCCGATGTCAACAGCGAGTCGTCCCGCCTTGATCTCCTGAAGCGCCGGAAGGTCTCCGCCCGCAGTGGCCACCTTCAGGTGCTGGCTGGATGACGTCTGCTGGATTCCCTGGCCCACGGGCTGAAGCACTGCGTCGAACTCGGGAATCACGTACTGGATGCCCTGGTGCTTCAGCAACGCGGCGCTCGTCTGCGACGGAATCAGGCTCGCATTGGCGAGCCCGATCTTCTGGATCGCGACCTTGCAGCCAGGGCAGTCGCGGCGGAAGATCGCCTGGGCATTGGCGGCGTAAGCGAGGGTCGAAGGGGAATCCGTGAAGGGCATCAAGAGCGCATTCGCCTTGCCGTGCGAGTCGGCGATGACCCAGTCGGCTTCGGCCCCAACCAGCGTGCTGTCCTGGAGGAGGGCGTACGCGAGCTTGTCGTTACCCGAACCCTGGACGGCGCCCGGGACACCGCGCGCCGGCGGCAGCTGGTTGACGATCAAAACGGGGATGTGGTGGCTTTCGGCGTTGGCAAAAGCGTTCGCGGCGAGGACCACGGGCACGGCGTCGGTGATGATCGCGCCGGCGCCGCGCGCCACCGCCTGGTCGATGCAGGCGGCGGTGGCCGACGGGTTGGACTCGCCGCTGCAGGCGTGCTCGGTGATGCCGGCCTTCCCAAGCGCGGTGTGCAGCGCGCTGTTGCCGATCGCGAAGGTCGGAACTGAGAGCGAGACGGGGATGTACCAGACGCTCTTGCCTCTGAGCGACTTCACGTTTTTCAGGGCCGGTCCCGGCGCGGGAAAGCTCGTTGTGGGCCGACTGAGACTCGCGACGACCGCGCTGGCGTGCGACACGCCGGCAGAGGAGCCCGAAGATGTGGTGTTTGTGGTCTTGCTCGAGCTGCCGCACGCCGCAAGCAGCAGCGCCCCTGAAACGGCGGCGAACATCGCCAGAGATCGCGACAGGCCGGGCTTCATTCGTTTTGTAGACATTTCGTGGTCAGTCCTCCTTCTTCGGGGAGCCAGGACAGTCGACGCCTCACGCCGAGGCGCGCTTTCGCAGCAAGGTCGTCAAGGTCACGGCGACAACCAAGGCCGCGCCGTAGAAGACGTCGGAGATCCAGCCTGCAAACCCCAGCTCTTCGAGCCCGAGAATCCCGGTAGCCAGGAAATACAGACCGATCATGGTTCCCAGGGGGTTGAACCTGCCGGGCCGCACCGCGGCCGTTCCCAAAAAGACAGCCGAGATCGTCGGCAGCAAATACGTGATTGAGGTGCTCGGATCAAAACCGCCCAGACCCGCCGACACCACGACGCCGCCGATCCCGCAGAGGGCGCCCGCGGCCACGAACGCCCCAAACCGAATCAGTGGCACCCGCACGCCGGCAAGCCGGCTCACCTCCCGGTTGGCGCCCACGAACTGCATGTGCCGGCCAAGCGGCGTGAAGGCAAGCAGGTAGGCGAATGCGAGCGCGAGCGCGAGACCGTAGTAGAAGGAGATCGGCTAAGCCCCCAACGTTCGCCAGCGCGAGCTGGCCGAACGACGTGCTCAACCCGCTGACCGCGCTCAGGTGAGCTATTGCCAACGCGACGCCAGAGAGCAGTGTGGACATTCCCAGCGTCACCACGATCGTGTTGACCCCGACGTAGACGACCAGCAGACCATTGACCGCCCCCGCACAGACCCCTACGGCGACCGCTACCACGGACGCGAGCGCGACATTGACGTGGTCCAGCACGGTCAGAACCGGCACGATCGTGGCGGACAGCCCGAGCACCGACGCGACCGACAGATCGACGAACTCGCCGACGATGACCGTGGACAAGAACGCCATCGAGAGGAAGACGAGAGCGGCCTGAGACCCGAAGATGGTCTGAAACGTCCCGCTCGTGTCGAACGTCGAGGACTCGAGCGCCGAATATACGGCGATCATCACGCCCCACAGCGCGACGATCGCGTAGCGCTCCGAGACCTTGACGGCGGCGCTCCCGAGCCTGGCCCTCATGGGCGCCGGCCCCGGGTACGCGAACGCTCACGCGGCCGCCCTTCCTTCGCGGTACACGGCGTCGATGATGCGCTCGGGCGACAGCGCGCCGGACAGCTCGCAAGCAATGCGCCCCTCGCGCATGACGAGCACGCGGTCGCACGTGGACGCGAGCTCGGTCGCGTCCATGCCCGCGAGAACTATCCCTGCACCGTTCGCGGCGGCACGACGGATCGCCCGCTCGAGGTCTTCTCGCGCGCCCACGTCGACCCCTTGCGTAGGTTCGTGCAGGAGGAGGAGCTTCGGCTCGCCGCAAAGCCACTTACCCAGCAGCACCTTCTGCTGGTTGCCGCCGCTGAGCGCTCCCACGGGCATGCGCACGTCGGGGGGCCTGACGTCGAGCTCGCCCACCACGCGGGCGGCTTCGTCGCGCTGCCACGAACGCCCCAGCGGCCCGACCCGTCCCCGGGCGCGCATACGCGGGAGCGTCACGTTGTCGAGTACCGACTCGGAGTAGGCAAGCCCCTCCTGCTCTCGGCGCTCGGGCACGAGCGCAACCCCCGCCTCGAGCAGCTCTCGGACGGAGGAGGCGCTCAGATTGAACTCTCGCCCCGCCACGCGCGCCACCCCACCCGCGGCGCGGCGCGCCCCGGCGATCAGGTATGGGAGCTCCTCGAAGCCCGAACCCAGCAGCCCGGTCACGCCGACGATCTCGCCGATCGCGACGGATACTGTCGCGTCCTTCACGAGGTTCCCGCGCAAGCCGCGGATCTCCGCGGCGGCAGGAGCATCGGACCTAAGCGCGTCGCGCCGCTGGGACCCGCCCCGCAATTCGCGGCCCAGCATCAGCCGGATCAGCTCGCGCTCCGAGAGCCCGTCCGTGCGAAGGCCGCTGGCGACCACGCTCCCGTCGCGGAGCACCGTGACCCGGTCGGTGTGCTCGAGTACCTCCTCGAGCTGGTGGCTCACCAGCAGCACCGATCCTCCGCGCCCGACGATGTCGCGCAGCAGCGAATGGAAGTGCCGCCGCGCCTTGATCGGCAACGCGCGCGTCGATTCGTCGAACATCATCAAGCCGCGGCCGTTTTCTTGGGAGTGCAGCGCACGGGCGATGGCGACCTCCGCGCGCTCGGCGATCGAGAGCTCGGCCACTAGCGCACCCGGGTCGATGTCCGCGCCGAGGGCCGCCAGCGCGGCCCGGGCAAGCTGTCGCTCCCGTCTCCACGGGATCGCGCGGCTGAATCTCCTGGCTCCAAAGCGGCCCAAGCGCAGGTTCTCAACCACCGAGAATGAGTCGATCAGGCCGAGGTCCTGGTGGACCACCGAGAGCCCCAGGTTTCGGACCGCCGTGGGCCGCACCGGCAGCGCAATCGGCTCACCATCGATAGCCAGCGAGCCACCCCGGTCCGGCGTGTGGTAGCCGGAGAGGATCTTGACGAGCGTGGACTTACCGGAGCCGTTCTCCCCCACGAGCCCATGGATCTCGCCCGGCGCCACCGCCATCGAGACCTCACGGAGTGCCAACAGCGCCCGGAACGACTTGGACACCCCGTGAAGCTCGAGTCGGGGGACGCGAGCGGCGTGCCCGGCGCGGGTTTGGGTTGCCCCAGATGTGCTCGTGCCCCCGATGGTCATGTTCCGCAGAGCGGAACATATTCCATTTTTGGGCCCGGCGCTACGTCATTTGCTCCCTGGGAAGGCTATTGCCGTGCGGATCGGACTCCTCCTTCGGGCTGGCTCGGGCGGAGCGTCACGGTGGTATCCAGCAGCACGTCGCCCAGAGCAGGGACCCTATCGGCCAGGCGGGAAGTGGGGCCGACCACGCCGATCGCCGCCAGCGGCCGGCCTTCCTCGAATACCACCGGCACGGCCACGCCCGAGGCGCCCTCGATGAACTCATCCTGCTCTGAGGCGTACCCCACCTCGCGCGCCCGTGCGATCTGCCGGAGCAGCAGGCGCCGCTCGATCTGGGTGTTGGGCGTGGTCGCGACCAAGGTAAGACCCTCGAGAACCATCGCGAGCTCCGTGGGCGGAAGGCCCGCGAGCAAGGCCTTACCCATGGCTCCCCCAGGCGGAATCGGCTGCGGGCGCGGGAACAACGGGCCCACCGCCAGTGGATGGGGACTGTTGCGGCGCGCCACCAGAAGTACCTCGCGCCGGTCCCAGTCCACGGTGACGAGCAAGACCGTCTCCCCGCTCGCCGCCGCGACCGCGTTCATGGCGGGACTGCAGAGCCGGACCACATCCATGTTCTCGCGTAGCACCGCACCCAGCTCGAGCAGTTTGACGCCGAGCCCGTAGCGTCCGTCCTCGGTCTGGGTCAGAAAGCCGCACGACTTGAGCGCGGCGCCCAGGCGATGGGCGGTCGCCTTGGGCAACTCGGCAGCTCGTGAGAGCTCTGCGAGCGTTAGCAGGGGCTGCTCGATTGTGAATGCCGACAGGAGTCGGCACGCGCGCTCAACCGAGCGGTTGGCGCCCGATCGACCGACCCCTAGATCAACCGCGTCATGCGGCTCGCCCCGGTCCATCGGTCAGACGGTCATCGCTCCAGGCGACGCCCCAGCTGCTCGAGCTGCTCGCGCAATTGCTGCGGCAGCCGGTCGCCGAACTTGGCGTAGTGCTCCTCGATCCTCGGGAGCTGATCTCGCCATTCGGCTGAGTCGACCGCCAGCAGCTCGCGCATCTGCTCGTCGGTGACGTCGAGCCCCTTCGGTCTCGATGCCGCCCTCTCCGACGGACGGCACCAGCCCGATGGGCGTCTCCACGGCTTGCGCGCGCCCCTCGCAGCGACGGAAGATCCACGCCAGGACGCGGGAGTTCTCGCCGTACCCGGGCCACAGGAACTTGCCCGCCGGCGTCCTTGCGGAACCAGTTGACGTTGAAGATCTTCGGTAGCTGAGCCCCGTCGCGGCGCGCCATCTCGAGCCAGTGGCCGAAGTAATCGCCCATGTGGTACCCGCAGAACGGCAGCATCGCCATCGGGTCGAAGCGCAGCTTGCCTACCGCCCCGGCCGCCGCCGCGGTGGTCTCCGAGGACATCGTCGAGCCGACGAACACGCCGTGCTCCCAGTCGCGCGCCTCGTAGACCAGCGGGACGACGGTCGAGCGCCGGCCCCCGAAGAGCATCGCCGAGATCGGCACGCCGGCGGGGTCCTCCCACTCGGGCGCGATCGACGGACATTGCGAGGCGGGCGCCGTGAAACGGGCGTTGGGATGGGCGGCCGGTGTCTCGGAGTCGGGCGTCCAGTCGTTGCCCTTCCAGTCGATCGCGTGGTCGGGCGGCTCGCCCGGTCAGCCCCTCCCACCACACGTCGCCGTCGTCGGTCTTGGCGCAGTTGGTGAAGATCGTGTTGCGCTCGACCGTGTCGATCGCGTTCGGGTTCGTCCTGCGCCCCGTCCCCGGGCGCGACGCCGAAGAAGCCGGCCTCGGGGTTGACCGCGTAGAGGCGGCCGTCGCGGCCGAACTTCATCCAGGCGATGTCGTCGCCGATCGTCTCGACCTTCCAGCCCGGAGAGCGTCGGGAATGAGCATGGCGAGGTTGGTCTTGCCGCAGGCGCTGGGAAACGCGCCCGGCGACGTACCGCACGTCCCCCTCCGGCGAGGTGAGCTTGAGGATCAGCATGTGCTCGGCCAGCCACCCCTCGTCGCGCGCCATCACCGAGGCGATGCGCAGCGCGAAGCACTTCTTGCCCAGCAGCGCGTTGCCGCCGTACCCGGAGCCGTACGACCAGATCTCGCGCGTCTCGGGGAAGTGGACGATGTACTTGTTCTCGGGGTTGCACGGCCACGGCACGTCCTGCTCGGAGTCGAGCAGCGGCTTGCCGACCGAGTGCAGGCACGGAACGAAGTTCCCGTCCTCGCCGAGCACGTCGAGCGCCGGCTGACCCATGCGCGTCATGATGCCGCATCGAGGCGGCGACGTATGCCGAGTCGGTGATCTCCACGCCGATGTAGGAGATCGGCGAGCCGAGCGGGCCCATCGAGAACGGCACGACGTACATCCTGCGGCCGCGCATCGAGCCTTCGAACAGCCCGCGCAGCGTCGCCCGCATCTCGTCCGGGTCGCACCAGTTGTTCGTCGGACCGGCGTCGCTCCTCGCGTTGCCGAGCAGATGAACGTCCGGCCCTCGACCCGCGCCACGTCCGCGGGGTCCGAGCGCGCCAGGTAGGAGTTCGGCCGCTTGGCCTCGGAGAGCTTCTCGAACGTGCCCGCCGTCGACCAGCGTCTGCGCGAGCCAGTCGTACTCCTCGGCGGAGCCGTCGCACCAGTGAATCTCGTCCGGCTGGGTCATCGCCGCCACCTCTTCGACCCACCGGCGAAGCGCTTTGTGGCTGGTGGTCGGCTCGTGAGTCGCTGCGGTATTGGGCATGCTTTCGACGCTCCTTTTTGCTTTCAAGGGTCTTTCTAGCCTAGCTGGCTGGGGCTTGCTCGCGCTACTCGACGCCCGACTCGGCGCTCGGCAACGGCTGGCCGGGGTCTTTGCGCGGGACGAGCACGACGCGCTTGAACTCGGCCACGAGCACCCCATCCTGGTTGTAGGCGCGGGTGTGGACCTTGACGGTCCCCCTGTCCGGCTTGGAGCGAGAGGGCCGGACCTCGAGGACCTCCGACTCCACGAACAGCGTGTCGCCGTGGAACAGCGGCGCGGGGTGGCTGAGCTCCTCGGTCGCGAGGTTGGCGATCGCCTTGCCGGACACGTCCGAGACGCTCATTCCCAGCGCGAGCGAGTAGACCAGCGGTCCGACCACCACGTTTCGGCCCTGCTGGGAGGCGGCCGCGTAGACGTCGTTGATGTGCAGCGGGTGGTGGTTCATCGTCAAAAGGCAGAAGAGGTGGTCATCGGCCTCGGTGACGGTCTTGGCGGGCCAGTGCTTGTAGACGGCGCCGACCTCGAACTCCTCGAGATAGCGGCCGTAGGGGTGGGCGCCGAGGCCTCGCGCTCGGCCTGGTCTGTGTCGAGCTTGGTCGTGGTCATGGCAGACAGAATGTCAATTTTGTAAGGCCCGGGCGCATGCGCCCGGGCCCCGGCCGGACATGCTCGGCCGGCCGGCCGCGCACATGTGCGCGGCCGAACATCTATTTTCAAGACCATGCGAAACCCCCGTGACTTCGGCAAGCCCCTGGCGATCGGCGCCCCCGAGCCGCGCTCGAGATCCCGTTCAAGCCCTCGCGCATGATCCACTTCTTCGACCCCTCGAACGAGAAGATGGCCGCGAAGCTGCCGGACTTGGCCGCCCAGGCGGACATCCTGCTCGGCAACCTCGAGGACGCGGTCGCCGGTCGACAAGAAGATGGCCGCGCGGGAGGGCCTCGTCCGCGTCGCGCAAGAGATCGATTTCGGCGAAGCAGCGCTGTGGACGCGCGTCAACAGCCTGGAGTCGCCGTGGGTGCTCGACGACCTTACGACTCTGATCTCCGAGATCGGCGACCGCCTCGAGGTGATCATGGTTCCCAAGGTCGAGGGGGCTTGGGACATCCATTACGTCGACCGGCTGCTGGCCCAGCTCGAGGCCAAGGCGGGCCTCGCAGCGGCCGCTGCTCGTGCACGCGATCCTCGAGACCAGCCTCGGCGTGGTCAACCTCGAGGAGATCGCGACCGCCGAGCCCGCGGATGCAGGGCATGAGCTTCGGCCCGGCCGACCTGGCCGCCTCGCGGCGGATGAAGACCACGCGCGTCGGCGGCGGCCACCCGGGCTATCGGGTGATCGAAGATCCCGATCCCGAAGACCCCGACGCGCCGCGGGCAACCGCCCAGCAAGACCCCTGGCACTACTCGATCGCGCGCATGGTCGACGCCTGCACCTCCGCGGGCATCCTCCCTTTCTACGGCCCCTACGGCGACATCAAGGACGTGCGCGGGTGCGAGACCCAGTTCCGTGCTGCCTTCCTGCTGGGGTGCGTGGGCGCGTGGTCGCTGCACCCGGTGCAGATCGAGATCGCCAAGCGGGTGTTCAGCCCCGACCCCGAGGAGGTGGCGTTCGCCAAGAAGGTGCTCGAGGCGATCCCCGACGGCCGCGGCGTGCACATGATCGACGGCAAGATGCAGGACGACGCCACCTGGAAGCAGTGCAAGGTGATGGTCTCGCTCGCCGAGATGCTCGCCCACAAGGACCCGGAGCTGGCGGAGGCCTACGGGTTCGCACCGGCGCCGGTCGGCTAGGTCCGCCCCCAGCCCGCCTTTTGTAGCCTCCCCCACCCCCATGCGCTTCTTCGAGTATGAATCGCGGGCCATCGTCGCCAAGGCGGGCATCCCGGTCACGCGACACGGGTTCGCCAAGACCGCCGACGAGGCCCGCCGCATCGCCGAGCAGATCGGGGGCCCGGTGGTGATCAAGTCGCAGGTCCTCTCGGGCGGGCGGATGAAGGCGGGCGGGGTCAAGTTCGCCGACACGCCCGAGGAGGCGGCTCGCGACGCCGAGCACATCCTCGACCTCGAGATCGGCGGCCACATGCCCCGCGGCGTGCTGGTCGATGACCGCGCCCCGGTCAAGCAGGAGTACTACGCAGGCGTCGTCTGGGACGGGATCCGCAAGCTGCCCGTGATGCTGTTCTCCGACATGGGCGGGATCGACATCGAGGAGGTCGCCGAGCGACACCCCGACCACGTCGCCCGCGCCCACTTCTCGACGCTGCGGCCGCTCGCCGACTGGCAGGCCAAGCAGCTGGTCGCCTCGCTGGGATCAGCGGCTCGGCGCTCAACCGCCTGACCCCGATCGTCGCCCGGCTGGCGCGGCTCTTTTTGACCTACGACATGACGCTGGCCGAGATCAACCCTCTGGGCGAGCTCGAGGACGGCTCGTTCGTCGCGCTCGACGCCCACATGGAGATGGAGAACGAAGCCCGGCCGCGGCAGAAGGCGACTCCTGCACGAGCTCGGCGTCGGAGACGAGGAGACGCGGCTGGCGCGCGAACCGACGCCGTTCGAGCTCGCCGGCGAGCAGGTCGACGCCCAGGACCACCGCGGCGTGGCCGGCAACGTGACCGAGTTCGACGGCAACCTCGGGCTGGTGATAGGAGCGGGCGGCGGATCGCTGACTCTGTTCGACGCCGTCCGCGCCCACGGTGGCGAACCCGCCAACTACTGCGAGATCGGCGGCAACCCGTCGGTGCGCAAGGCCTGCGGGCTCGCCAAGCTCGTGCTGCAGAAGCCGGGCGTGGACAAGATCGCGGTGATGATGTCGATCGTCTCCAACACCCGGGTGGATATCGTCGCCCGCGGGGTGATCAAGGCCTGCCTCGAGCTCGGCCACGACCCCGCGGAGAAGATCGCGATCTTCCGCATCCCCGGCGCCTGGGAGGACGAGGGCTTCAAGATCCTGCGCCGCTATGGGGTCGAGTACGCCGACCGCTCGCGTGTCGCTGCACGAGGCGGCCAGGCGAGCGGTCGAGAAGATCCAGGGGGTGCCCGCCTGATGAGCGAGGCGAAGCCGGGCGGTTGCGGCAGGCTGGATGCCCGCCGACGCGATCAAAAGCGCCGACTGGAAGGAGGCAAGGGGTGGCCATCCTGATCGACGAACACACCACCTTCATCGTCCAGGGCATCACTGGCCGCGAGGCGGTCAATCTCGACCGCGAGTGCCTGGACTACGGCAAGGGCGCGAAGATCGTTGGCGGCGTCACGCCCGGCCGCCTGGGCCGCGACGTCCACGGCGTACCCGGTGTTCGACACCGTCGCCCAGGCCGTGGAGCACCACGGCGGGCCCATCGACGGCTCGGTCGTCACGGTGCCGCCGGCCTTCACCAAGGATGCGGTCTTTGAGGCGCTCGAGAACGGCGATCAAGCTGGTCGTGATCGTGACCGAGCGGATCCCGCGCGGCGACGTCGCCCAGATGGTCGAGCTGGCCACGGAGCGCGGCGCGCGCATCATCGGCCCCAACTGCCTGGGCATCATCGTCCCCGACGTGATCAAGATGGGCGGCATCGGCGGGCCCGCGCGGGACGCGGCGAAGTCCTACACGCCGGGCCCGGTGGGCGTGATCTCGCGCTCGGGCGGCATGACCACGGAGATGTCCTCGACCCTGACCGCGGCGGGACTCGGCCAGTCGACCGCCGTCTCAATCGGCGGCGACGCGATCATCGGCTCGACCTACGCCGAGCTGATGCCGCTGTTCGAGGCTGACCCGGCGACCGATGCGATCGTGATCTACACCGAGCCGGGCGGGCGCATGGAGGCCGAGCTTGCGCGCTACGTGCTCGACAACGACTCCCGGCTCCCCATCGTCGCGTTCATGGCCGGGCGCTTCATGGACGAGATGCCCGGGATGAGCTTTGGCCACGCGGGCACGATCGTCGAGGGCAAGGAGGACACCGCGACCGAGAAGATCGCCCGCCTGGCGGAGGCGGGGATCGTGGTCGCGGAGGAGATCTCGGAGATCCCCTCGCTCGTAGCTCGAGCGTCTGGCGTCGGGGTCGGCGGTATGAGCGCGATCAGGACGGCCTGTTCATCGCGGTCGAGGTCGACGCGTCGGCCGCGGGCGACCGCGACCTGGCCGCCAAGCTCGCCGAAGTCTGCCCCGTGGACATCTATCGCGCGGGCGAGCTCGGGGCCTCGAGGTCGTCCCCGAGCACCTCGACGAGTGCGTGCTCTGCGAGCTGTGCCTGAAGGCCGTGCCGCCGGGCACCGTCCGCGTGATCAAGCGCTACGACGACGACGCGCCTCTCGGGCGCCTGACGGAGCCGGCCATCACCGCGCGCGAGTTAGAGACCGTCCGCCTCGAAGCTCGAGTCGGCCATCGCGACGATAGTCCTCAACCGCCCCGAAGCGCTCAACGCGTGGACGCGCCGGCTGGGCGAAGACATGCTGGATGCGCTCGAGCGAGCCGCGGCCGATCCCGAGGTACGCGTCATCGTATTCACCGGGGCGGGTCGAGCCTTCTCCTCGGGAGCGGACCTCAAGGGCGGCGCCGAGGTCGGCGCGGACGGCAAGCTGAACGTATCAGACCGCTGCGCGAGGCCTACAACCCGCTGATCGCCCGCGTCCGGAGCTTCCAAAGCCCGTGATCGCCAAGGTCAACGGCCCCGCGGCCGGAATCGGCTGCTCGCTCGCGCTCGCTGCGGACCTCGTCGTGGCCGCCGAGTCCGCCTACCTCCTGCTCGCGTTCGTCAACGTCGGGCTGGGCCTGGATGGGGGCGCCTCGTTGACGCTGCCTCTCCGGGGCGGCCACGCCCGGGCCTTTGAGATGGCGTATCTCGGCGAGCGCGTTCCCGCCGCGAGGGCGCTCGAGTGGGGACTCGTCAACCGCGTGGTCGCCGATGACGACCTCGACGATGCCGTGGCGGAGATTACGAACCGGCTCGCGGCGGCCGCACCCGGCGCGCTCGCGACGATCAAGCGCACGATCAACGCGCGGCTGTATGCCGGACTGGAAGAGGTGCTCGAGCTCGAGACGACGCTCCAGCAGGAACGCGTGGAGTCGGCGGATTTCGCTCGAGGGCGTGGCCGCCTTCATGGAGGGCAGGCAGCCGCGCTTCACGGGTCGATGATGGCGCGCGGGCCGGTAGGCTACGCGCGCGATGAACCTCGCGACGATCCTCAGCGAGGCGGCGGAGCGCGTACCCCGACAGGGTCGCGGTCAAGCTCGACGACATCGAGCTGCACCTACAGGCTGCTCGAGGGCGCCAGACCCACATCGCGGGCCTTCTGCACGAGAGGGGATTCTCTGACAGGCGACCGGGTGGGGATCATGCTCCCGAACGTTCCGTACTTCCCGGTCTGCTACTTCGGCGTGCTGCGCGCGGGCGGGGTGGTGGTGCCGATGAACGTGCTGCTCAAGCGCCGTGAGGTCGCGTTTTATCTAAAGGACTCCGGTGCGCGGCTGCTGTTCGCCTGGCACGGTTTCGCCGAGGACGCGCGGGCGGGCGCAGACGACGCCGGTGCGCAATGCGTGCTCGTCGAGCCCGGCGAGTTCGAGCGGATCGTGGGCGAGGCCCAGCCCCGCCCCGAGATGGTGGATCGGGCCGAGGGCGACACGGCGGTCATCCTCTACACGTCGGGAACGACCGGAACGCCGAAGGGCGCAGAGCTCACGCACGCCAACCTGCTGGGCAACTGCGAGTCGGCGCGCTCGCTGTTCGACATGGAGTCAGAGCGCGTGACCCTCGGCGCGCTGCCACTCTTTCACTCCTTCGGCCAGACCTGCGCGATGAACGCGACGATCAAGGGCGGCGGCACACTGACCCTGCTTGCGCGCTTTGAGCCCGCCAAGGCGCTGGAGGTCATCGAGCGCGACCACGTCAACGTGTTCGAGGGCGTCCCCACGATGTACGGCGCGATTCTGCACGCGCCCGAACGGGACCGGTTTGACGCCTCCTCGCTTGAGATGTGCGCCTCGGGCGGCGCCGCCATGCCGGTGGAGCTCTTGAGGGGTTCGAGCAGGCGTTCGGGTGCAAGATCCTCGAGGGATACGGGCTCTCCGAGACCTCCCCGGTGGCCTCGTTCAACCATCCTGACCGCGAGCGCAAGGCGGGCTCGATCGGCACGCCGATCCGTGGCGTGGAGATGAAGGTCGTCGACGAGCACGGTCAAGATCTGCCCGTGGGCGAGGTCGGCGAGATCTTGGTCCGCGGCCCGAACGTGATGAAGGGCTACTGGAACCACGCGGACGCGACCGAGGAAGCTCTGCGCGACGGCTGGCTGCACACGGGCGACATGGCCAAGGTCGACGAGGACGGCTACTTCTTCATCGTCGACCGCAAGAAGGACATGATCATCCGCGGTGGATACAACGTCTACCCGCGCGAGGTCGAGGAGATTCTCTACGAGCACCCGGCGGTGCGGGAGGCCGCGGTCGTGGGGGTGCCCCACGACGAGCTGGGCGAGGAGGTCGCGGCCGCGGTGGCGCTCAAGGACGGCGCTTCGGCGTCCGCCGAGGAGCTACAGGATTTCGTCAAGGGCCAGGTTGCGGCCTACAAGTACCCACGCGTCGTCTGGTTCGTCGACGATCTGCCCAAGGGACCCACGGGCAAGATCTTGAAGCGAGAGATAGACGTTCCGCAGCATCAACGGCAGGAGGTCGGGGCATAGGGCGGCCTTCCCCGGGTGGCTGACGCCGGCCCGGACCCCCCGGCGGTCGTCACGCGCTGCGTCGTGGACGGCCGCGCGTTTGCCGTGACGCGCCGCGGCCACGGTGCGCCGCTGCCGGAGCGCGCGCGACAGATCGACGCCGAGTTCGGCGAGATCGTCGCCGCCTCGCGCGCCTCGTTTCCGGAGGACGTCGCGGACCAGCAATGGCAAGCGATCGCGGCGTGGGCTCGTCACGGAGTCGCGGCGACGCTGTGCGAGTTGGTCTCCCCCGCGCTGATCGCGACCGGGAGTGACGACATCGTGATTCCACCCGAGAACTCGCTCGCGCTCGCCCAATCGATTCCTGGCTCCTGGCTGGCGCGCTTTCCCAGGTCCGGGCACGGATTCATCGCCGACTACCCCGAACAGCTCGCGGACCTCATCGGCACGTTCCTCGCCGTCGCCTGAGATCTCGGCGCCGGGCGCGGCGAGTGAGGGCGAGGTAGGATCACCACGCTGGCCGCGCTCGACGAAAGGGGTGGAGAGAGCATGAGCGGGTCTGGGCCCGTTGGGGCAACCGCGCCGCCGGGCGCTACAGCGCGCACACGAGGCAAGAATCTCGTGCTCGCCGCGATGGTCTTTGCAGTCGCGATGACGTTCATCGATCAAACCATCGTCGCGATCGCCATCCCCCGTGTCCAGCGCGAGCTGTCGCTGTCGGCGACGGGCTCACAGTGGGTGATCAACGGCTACCTACTGTCGCTCTCGGCCCTGTTCGCATTCGGCGGCAAGCTCGGCGACGTCCTCGGGCGCAGGCGCATGGTCGTGCTCGGCGTGATCGGCTTCGCGATCGCTTCGGCCTGCTGCGGATTTACACCCAAGGGCAGCTTCGCCGAGGCCTGGTTGATCGGCTTCCGAGTCATTCAGGGTGCGGCGGCCGCGCTGATGTTTCCCGCCGCGGTGGGGATCGTGATAGCGGCCTTCCCGCTGCGGGAGCGCGGCAGGGCGATGGCGATCTTCTTCGCGATCTCCGGTGGCTTGACGGCGATCGGGCCGATCGCCGGCGGCTATCTGACGCAGTGGACGTGGCGCGCGATCTTCTGGATCAACATTCCGGTTGCGATCATCGCGCTGATCCTGATCCGGATCTCGCGGCCCGACGACGAAAGGCGGCCGGCGAAGCTCGACTACCGAGGCACCGTGCTCATCACCGGGGCGATGGGCCTGATCGTGCTCGGTTTTCAGGAGTCTGGCGTGTGGGGGTGGGGCAACGTCGCCACTTGGGCGTGCATCGTGGTCGGCCTCCTGCTGATGATCGCGTTCATCGCGTGGGAGTTGCGCACCTCCGAGCCCCTGCTGCGGCTGCGAATCTTCCTGGATCGCGGGTTCGCGACCGAGACCGCCGTACTGGGTCTGATCTCGATCGTGTTCGTGCCGTTCTTCTTCTTCGCCAGCGTCTACGCCCAGGTATCGCTGGGCAAGAGCTCGTCGAACGCTGGCGTCTACCTCCTGTACTTCTTCATTGGCTTCGTGATCCTGTCCCAGGTTGGAGGGCGGATTCTCGACCGCCGGGGGGCCAAGCCCGCCGTCGTCGGGGGCAGCGTGCTGGGCGCCGTGGGCTTCTTCCTGCTCGCCGGCGAGCTCACCCACCTTTCACTGAGCGCCCAGACGTTCTACGTGATCCTCGCCGGCGGGGGCCTTGGGTTGATGCTCGGGGTGGCCAGCACCGACGCGGTCAATCGCGCGCCGAGCGCGAACTACAGCGAGGTCACGGGCATCACACAGACCGCCCGCAACTTCGGGGCCAGCCTTGGCCTGGCCGTGCTCGGCGCGATCCTGATCGCGCGCAACAAAGTGAACGTCACGGCCGCCCTGACGCGCGCGGGTGTGCCCAGGGGCGCCGCCGAGAAGGTCGCCAGTTCGTTCGGCACGAGCGGCGCCGGCCAGTCGGCAGCCGGACACTCGCACGCACTGGTCCACCAGGTGCAGCTGGCCTTCGCCCACTCGACCCAGACGGTGTTCTATGTCATGGCCGGGGTGATGGCTTTCACGTTCCTAGTCGCGGTGCGTCGGCTTCCGCGGGGGCGCGTCAAGGCGGCCTTCGACGACACCGAGGCGGGGGATCGTCCCGCCGCGGGGCCGCTCGAGCCTGCGCCCGTTACTCCCGCACCACCACGACGAACGTAGCCGATCTCGGGGCGGTTCCGGGCGCCCCCACCGTCACGGTGCCGACGTACCGCCCCCGTGAGGGTATGTGTGGCGGCTGGAGATCGCGTAGAGGCCGTTGACGCTCGTTGCGGTGGCTGCCCTCCCGCTTACGGCGCCGCGGCTGGTGGTGCCGTCCCGCGGCAGCTGGCAGCGCCTGACCTTCGATCTTGGCGGATCTTCGCATCTTCGTTTGCTCGTGATCCCCGGTGCTCGTGCCCCCCTCGAGCGCTCGTTCCGCCCGCTATCGGGCGGCATTTAGCGAGCGCGGCGCCGAGCGCATAGAAAAGCCCCGCGTGGCGGGGCTTTTCCTTAGCAGGCCTGTAAGCCGGATTCTGTCCGGGGCCGACGGCGTCGCCGCCTGGCCCGTGAGCAACCATCCATCTCGAGCGGCCTACCCGGACCTTGGCGGGTCACCTACAAACGGTCCTGCTTGGCCTAGCACCAGGTGGGGTTTGCCCAGCCGCCGCGTCACCGCGACGCTGGTGCGCTCTTACCGCACCATTTCACCCTTGCCGGCCTGGGGCTCTGCAGCGGCTCCAGGCTTAGGCGGTGTCGTTTCTGTGGCACTTTCCCGCGGGTTTCCCCGGGTCGGCGTTACCGACCACCTTGCCCTGTGATGTCCGGACTTTCCTCGAAGGCACACCTCCGCGGCTGCTCAGCCTGCGGTCATGAGGATAGCGCTCCGGCGTGAGCGTACACCAGGGCCCGTCAAGCCCCAAGTGCAGCGAACGGTTCGTCAGTGGAGGGCCGAGCCGCAATCGGCGCAGCGACCGCGTACCGGCCGCGGGTGAGCGCCGAATTCTGGCTCGAGCCGCCCTCCACAGACAGGACACCGGCTCGTGCCTTTGACGAGCCCCTCCCACGTGTCCACGATCAAATCGTCAAGGCTCCTCGGGTCGCCGCCCGGCTCGCCGATCGCGTCGGGCGCCGGCGCCGCCACTGCGTCGGCGTAGCCGAGCAGTGACGTCTGGCCCGCCGCGAGCCGAGACACGGTCAGCGTGGTACTCATGACAAGTTCCGCATCAGGCCGACAACCTTCCCCAGAACCTGCACCTCGCGGCTCCGTATCGGCTCCATCGCGTCGTTCTCCGGCTGCAGGCGGATATGGTCGGATTCGCGGAAGTAGCGCTTGACGGTCGCCTCTTCCCCGATAAGCGCCACAACGATCTCGCCGTCCTCGGCGCTGTCCTGGCGCTGCACAACGACGAGGTCGTCTTCGAAGATGCCGGCGTCCTTCATCGAGTCACCGCGGATCCGCAGCAGGTACTCGCCCTCTTCGCCACCGGCGAACGACGGCGTCTGGACGTAGTCCTCGATGTTCTCCTCGGCGAGCACCGGCTGCCCGGCTGCGACCTGTCCGACCAAGGGCAGACCCGGACGCACGAAGCCTCGGACCCCGGCCGCGGCGCGATCGAAGAGCTCGATCGCCCGTGGCTTTGAGGGGTCGCGTCGCAACAGTCCGATCCGCTCGAGATTCGCCAGATGGGCGTGCACCGTCGAGGAGGAGGCCAGCCCGACCGCCTTGCCGATGTCCCTCACCGTGGGCGGATAGCCGTACTTCGCCGAGTAACGCTTGATGAAGTCGAAGATCTCCTGCTGCCGCTTTGTCAAGTCCATCGCGTGCTCCTTCCCAGAGGCCGATGGGTCGAACATGTGTTCGTCAATGTAGCGACCTCACCGGACGGATACAAGCACGTCGTGCCTGTCCGCGGCGCAGGAAACGCGTCCCTGGGTGCGGTCGGCGGGGCTATACTGGCGGTCCCACGCGCCTGTGGCGGAATTGGTAGACGCGCAAGGTTGAGGGCCTTGTGGACCGCTGGGTCCGTGGAGGTTCGAGTCCTCTCGGGCGCACTGAAAAGCCCCGCCTGCCAGTCCGCCATCATTGATGGCGACCCTCAGCGCAGGTTGGCGTCGTTGACCTCGAGATGGGCCAGGGAGCTCTCGGGCCATGAGCCCGACGCCGGTTGGCTGGGCCGAGAACGCGCGCAGCGCTGTGTGACGCACCCCTCAGGTGCCGCAGAATCGCGATCGATCCCTGCTGATCGCAACGATCCCCACCAGTACGCCCCTGTCGTCGACCACGGGCACACGCCGGGTTGGATGCTCGAGTGCCAGTTCCCGCGCACGAACCGCGGGCGCCTGCGGACTGACCGTCGGTCCAAAGACGGCGTGGACGGCCGCTGGGCCGGCGGAGTCGATGTCAGCGGGAAGAGCCGCCGCCGGTATCGAGCCAAGGCAACGCTCGCCATCAGCGAGCACCGCGAGGCGCCGCGAGGCGCTCGCGGAAAAGTACTCCCGGACGTCGCGCACCGTCACGGATGCAGGCAGGGTGGAGATGTGTCGATGCATCACCTCCGCGGCGGTAAGGCGCTCGGCCTCGGACAATTCGGTCATCGCCAGATGGTCGCAAACCGGGGACCGTTGCCAAGACATCGCTGGGCACTGCACGCGCTCGTAGCCGAGTGAAGAGATGCTGAGGTGGTGGCCGGATCCGTACGATGTCCGGCGATGGGAAAGCTGCTACGCCGGTTGGTCGAAGGCGACGAACTGCTTGCAGAGTGGGATCGATCCGATCTGGCGTCGGTCGAGAGCGCCGAGCGCGAGTACCGACGCTGGCTTGATCAGGAATACGTGGCGGTTAGGAGCGACGACGGCGCGCACTACGCGCCGCTGTCCGGCGATCGACTGCCCGTTGATGCCGCGGAGGTCATCCTCACGACGGCGATGGGCGGCGGGTAGACGGGCGCCGGCCGGTCGGTGACCCCGAACGGCGCGGCCTGTGGGACGGCCGCCGTGCGGATCAGGTCAGCGGATGCGACGACCCATCTCGGCGGTGTCGTACCCGCCGAGATCCTCGACGGCCGACCTGAACTGCTCGCGACGCAAGCAGTTCCCAGAACGGGGCGAGTACCGGGTAATCGAGTGACGCGAGCTCGAGCACGAGGTCGTACGGCTCGCTGGTGACCGGCACGAAGTCGAGGCCGAACGCGCGCGCGGCGGCGAGCACGCCCATCCCGCAGTCGGCACGGCCCGAGGCGATCGCGGCGGCCACGGCCAGGTGGGTCGGCTCCTCGCGCCCGTAGCCGGCGATGGCGTCCGGGTCGATCCCAGCGCGCGCGAGCTCGTAGTCGAGCAGCACGCGCGTCCCGGCACCGCGCTGGCGGTTGACGTAGCGCAAGGCCCGCGCGTGCAAGATCCGCGACGCCGCTCAGATCGAGTGGATTGCCCGGCGCCACCAGCAGCCCCTGCTCGCGGTGGACGAGCCGGACGACCGCGATCTCGCGACCAGCCAGGACCTGATCGACGTAGGGCAGCGTGTACGTCCCGGTCTCCGGGTCGAGCAGGTGCGACCCGGCCAGGTGGCAGAGCCCGTCGCGCAGCGCAATCAGCCCGCCCATCGATCCGACGTTGCCCGAAGCGAGCGTCACGTTCGGGTCGCGGGCGCGCAGCTGCGAAGCGGCGAGGTCGAGGATCATGTCGTGCGAGCCGATCGCGACGATCGTCCGCTCGATTTGGGTGAGGCTGCGCAGCAGCTCGATCTGCACCTCCTCGCCGGCGTGATGGCCCTCGACGCCGGACGGAACGACGAGTAGGCCGTCGGCGCGAACCAGCGAGGTGAGCACGCCGGCGCCCCGCGGCAGCGGCGAGGCGACCAGCGCGCCGCCGACTCGCCCCAGTCGGACCCGGACCCAGTCGTCCATCCCGATCGTCGAGGCGAGCTTGCGGGCGAGGCGTGCCTGGACCGCGGGCCGCACCGCCGCTGCGGCCCCCTCGAGCTCGGCGAGCAGTGGCGCGGCGAAGATGTCGAACGTCAGTGACGCCGACACCGGGTATCCGGGCGCGCCGAGCTACGGGCGTTGAGCCGATCGCGCCGAGCACGACCGGATGGCCGGGGCGGACGGCGACGCCGTGGACGGCGAGCTCGCCCAGCCGATCGACCAGCGCGGCGGTGTGGTCGTCGCGGCCGGCGCTCGAGCCGGCGATCACGATCAGCAGGTCGCACCGTTTGACCGCGGCCTGGATCGCATCGGCGAGCGCGGCCTCGTCGTCGGGCTCGATCGACAGCACTTCGACCTGACAGCCCGCCTCGCGGGCTTGGCCGGCGAGCATCAGCGAGTTGGTCTCCAGCAGTTCGCCGGGTTCGAGCGTGCTGCCGATCGGGCGCATCTCGTCGCCGGTCGGAAGGATCGCCACCACCGGCTGGCGGTGCACGCGGACTTCGGTGGCTGCCCGCGGCCGCGGCCGCCGCAGCGTCGACCGGGCGCAGCCGGTGGCCGGCCGGGAGCAGCAGCTCGGTGGCGCTGATGTCCTCGCCGATCGAGCGCGTGTGTTGATACGGCGCGACCGCCGCGCGTAGCTCGGCGCCTCCGTCGACGTAGTGGACGTGCTCGCGCATCACAACTGCGTCGAACCCGTCGGGCATCGGGTCGCCGGTGTCGACGACGACGAACGCGTCAGAGTCGAGCAGCAGCGGTGTGGTCTCGCTCGCGCCGACGGTCTCGGCGGCGCGAACCGCGATCCCATCCATCGCGGCCGAGTCGAATGGAGGCGAGGAGCGCTTGGCCCAAATCGGCTCCGCCGTGACGCGTCCAATCGCCCGCTCAGGCGGCAGCCCCACGGCCTCGAGCCGCGCCGGGCATCCTGCGGCCGCGCAGCATTCGCGCCAGGCGGACTGCGCGTTCGCGAGCGGAACGTCGCGCAGGAACGGGGTCGCCCGGCTAGCCATACGGAACCACGTCGACGGGCTCGCCGGCCGACAGCCCGTTGGCGTCCTCGGGCACGATCACGTAGCCGTCGGCGGCGGTGAGGACCGACAGCAGCGCCGAGGATCCGAAGATCGGCTCGGCCGCATCGTCGCTCAGCCGGATCTGGACGACGTCGAGCCTGCCGGCGGCGGAGGGCAGGTCGCGGCTCAACCGGGCGCGTATCGAGCCGAGCGCCGGTTCGACAGTCCAGCCACCGGCGCGCCGGACAACGGGCATCCCGATCAGCCGGAAAACCACCAAAGCCGAGCGCGGGTTGCCGGGCAGGCCAATGATCGGGACGCCGTCGCTGTGCGCGAGCAGCGTCGGCTTGCCCGGCTTGATCGCGAGCCCGTGGCACCACGTCTCGGAGTTCGGCAGGGCGGCCACCGCGCCGGCGGTCTGGTCGCGCGTCCCGACCGAGGAGCCGGCGCAGATCACGACCACGTCGCTCGCGCTGACCTCGGACGTCAAGGCTTCGCGCAGCGCGCCGTCCTCGTCGGGGACGATCAGCGGCGGCGACGGCTTGCCGCCCGCCTCGCGCGCGAGCGCGCCGACCGAGACACTCAAAGCGTCTCGCACCTGCCCGGGCGACAGCGCCGGCGTGTCCGGCGGAACGACTTCGTCGCCGGTGGCGAGGATCGTCACCCGCGGCGCGGCGTGTACCTCAACGTCAACCACCCCGGCCGCCGCGAGCAGCGCGACATCCTGCGGGCGTAGCGGGCGCCCTCGGGGAGCGATCGCCGCTCCCGCCGCGACGTCGTCGTCTGACCGGACGATGTTCTCGCCGGGCGCCACCGGGCGGGCCACCTCGATCGTGTTCGAGGTGGCCTCGGTGGTGTGCTCGATCATCACGACCGCGTCGGCGCCGTCGGGCAGCATCCCGCCCGTGGGGATCGCGATCGCAGTCCCCGGGGCGACCTCCGTCGAAGCGGTGGCCCCCATCTGCACCTCACCGACCACCCGCAGGTATCCAGGGATCGACTCCGAGGCGCCGAACGTGTCCGCTGCCCGGACCGCGTAACCGTCGACGCTCGAGCGATCAAACCCGGGCAACGCTCCGGGCGCGAGAACGTCGTCGCGCGGGTACGCGCCCGCATGCGCCCGTCAGCGGCACGGTCTCCGACCCTGTGACGTGCGCGGGACGAAACCGCGTCAGCGCGTCCGACACGGTTTTGACCGTGAAGAATTCACGCCCCGTCGTCGCCATGAGCCGGGTCAGCCGCGGGCGGTGGCCGTGCGCTGCAGGCGCAGCACGCTGATCACCGGCCCGAGCGCCACCTGTCCGAGCCCGCAGATCGAGGTCAGCCGGAGCGTCTCCTCGAGCCGGTCGATGCGGTCGTCGATCCCGTCCGCGTCGACGCCACGTTCGAGCGCGTCGGTCAGGATGCGGTGCGCCTTGTGCGAGCCGACGCGACACGGCACGCACTTGCCGCACGATTCGGTGGCGAAGAAGCGGAGCACGTTGGTGGCGGCCGCGAGCAGGTTCGTCTGGTCGCTCATCACGACCACCGCGCCGGAGCCGAGCATTGATCCGGCCTCGGCCAGAGGCTTGAAGTCGAGCGGCACGTCGAGCCGGTCGGGGCCGAGGAAGTTCGATGACGCGCCGCCGGGCTGAAAGCCGCCGAGCTCGACGCCTGCGGGCAGGCCGCCGGCGAGCTCGATCAACTCCCGCGCGGTGGTCCCCATCGGCACGCAATAGACATCAGGGCGCGCGATGTCACCGGAGATCGCGAAGAATTTCAGGCCGACGCCGCCGTTGATCCCCTGGTCCTTCCACCACTCGGCGCCGCGCTGAAGGATGATCGGGAGCGCTGCGAAGGTCTCGACCGAGTTCATCAGCGTCGGTTTTCCCCAGAGCCCGTTCGTGCCCGGGAACGGCGGTTTGTTTCGCGGCTCGCCGCGGTGGCCCTCCATGCACTCAATCAGCGCGGACTCCTCGCCGAGGATGTAACCACCGGGAGACGTGAACACGTCGATGTCGAGTCGGCGCCCGGACCCGAGCACGTCGTCGCCGAGCAGTCCGGCGGCGCGGATGGCTTCGAGCTCCGCGCGGATCTCCGCCTCCTCGGGGCCGTATTCGTGTCGGATGAACACCCAGCCCTGCTCGGCGCCGACCACGATCATCCCGGCCAGCATCCCCTCGATCACGAGGTGCGGCTGCTCCGCCAGGATCTGCCGATCTTTGAACGTGCCGGGCTCCGATTCGTCGGCGTTGCAGATCACGTACTTTGGCTCGGCCGTCTGGTTGGCGACGATCTCCCACTTGGCGCCGGCCGGGAACCCGGCCCCGCCCATCCCTCTTGAGACCCGAGTCCTTGATCGTCTGGATCGCGTCTTCGGGGGCGAGGTCGCCGGTGAGCATCGCCTTGACGGTGGCGTACCGCTCTCCCGGCATCCGCGTCGGCGTACGGATCGTTGGGCCACGACCGCGGCGGCGTCTTCGCGTGGGCCGGCGGCTCGTCACCGTCGAGGATCTGCCGGACGGCCTCCGGAACGTCGGCAGCCCGGACCGGCCGCTCCTCGACGGTCGCGGCCGGCGCGATGTCGCAGCGGCCGATGCACGAGACCTCGCGGACCTCGATCTCGACGCCGTCGCCGTAGCGCTCGTGAATCTGCGCGATCTGCTCGTCGGCGCCATGTAGCCAGCACGACAGGTCGCGGCAGACCGTGACCTCGACCTTGGGCGGCGCCGCCGTGCGGAAATGCGGATAGAACGAGACGAGCCCTTCGATCTCGTACAGTGGCCGGCGCGTCTCCCGGGACAGACGGGCGAGTTCCTCGCGCGGGAGCCAGCCGTGGTCGCGCTGGATCGCGTTCAGCGACGGGATCAGGCTCGGACCGGGGAACTTGCCGGCGCGCGCCTCCCGGCCGGGGACGCGGCCGTTGGCGAGCGCCATCAGTGCTCCTTCGCGGACCCGTTCCCGTCTCGGGCCGGGTCGATGCGCACGGCGCAGAACTTGTACTCGGGGATCTTCCCGATCGGGTCGATCTCGTCGATCGTCAGCAGGTTCGCGGCTGCCTCGCGGAAGTGGAACGGGATGAAGCAGTTACCCCGCGCCTCCTTGTGCGACACCTTCACCTCGAGCTCGATCGTTCCGCGACGTGAGCTGACGCGTGCCATGGCGCCGTCGGCCAGCCCGCACTCGGCCGCGTCGGCCGGGTGAATGTAGACCTGCGCTCGGGGCTGGATCGCGTCGAGCGCGAACGAGCGGCGCGTCATCGAGCCGGTGTGCCAGTGCTCGAGCAGCCGTCCGGTGTTCAGGACGAACGGATACTCGTCGTTGGGTAGCTCTTTGGCCGGCAGCCACTCGGCCGGCACGAGGTGGGCGAGGCCGTCGTCGGTGTTGAACTTCTCGCTGAACATCACCACGGTCCCGTCGGAATTCTCCGGGTCCGGGTTCGGATAGAGCTTGCCGGTCAGCCCGAGGTTGTCGTAGCTGAGGTTGGCGTAGCTCGCCATCACCGAGACCATCTCGTCAAACACCTCGCGGGGCGAGGTGTAGTTCCAGTCCAGGCCGATCCGGCGCGCGATGTCCTGCACGATCTCGTAGTCGACGCGGGCGTCCCCGGGCGGGTCAAGGACCTTGCGCCCGAGTTGCACGCGGCGGTCGGTGTTCGTGTACGTGCCGTCCTTCTCCATGTAGGAGGAGGCGGGCAGGATCACGTCCGCGAACTCGGACGTCTCGGTCAGGAAGATGTCCTGTACGCACAGGAACTCGAGCGCGGACAGTGCCTTGCGGACCTTGTTGATGTTCGGGTCCGACAGGAACGGGTTCTCGCCCATCATGTACATCCCACGAACGCCGCCCTTGAGGGCCGAGCCGATGATCTCTGTCACGGTCAGGCCCTTGAGGGGATCAAGCTCGGTGTCGCCCCAGGCCTTCTGGAAGCGAGCCCGCGTGGCCTCGTCGGTGACGCCCTTGTAGTCGGGATAGAACATCGGGATCAGCCCGACGTCCGAGGCGCCCTGGACGTTGTTCTGCCCGCGCAAGGGGTGCAGCCCGGTCCCCTGGCGGCCGACGTTGCCGGTGATCGCGCACATCGCGATCAGGCAGCGCGCGTTGTCGGTGCCCGTCGTGTGCTGTGAGATCCCCATCCCCCAGTAGATGATCCCGGCGCTCGCCTCGCCCCAGGCCCGCGCGACGCGACGGATCTGCTCGGCGCTGATGCCGGTGATCTGCTCGCCGCGCTCTGGCGGGTAGTCCATGACGGTCTCCGCCAGCGCCTCGTAGTTCGAGGTGCGGTCGCGGATGAACTCCTCGTCGACCAGTCCCAGCCGGATGATCTCGTGCATCACCGCGTTGTAGAACGCGACGTCGGTCCCGGGCTTCAGCTGGCAGTAGATGTCAGCGTGGTCGGCGACCTTGTCTGCGCGTGGATCGACGTAGATGATCGTCGTGCCTTGCCGGCGGGCCTGTTTGAAGAACGATGACGCGACCGGGTGGTTCGCGGTCGCGTTGGAGCCGGTGATGATGATCGCGTCGGCGTTGATCACGTCGCCGTAGGTGGTCGAGACCGCGCCCGACCCGATCCCCTCGAACAGCGCGGCCACGCTCGACGCGTGGCACAGGCGCGTGCAGTGATCGACGTTGTTCGTATGGAACCCGGTGCGGATCAGCTTCTGGAAGAGGTAGGCCTCTTCGTTGGAGCACTTGGCTGACCCGAAACCGGCGATCGCCCCGGGTCCGCCATCGCCGTGGATCTCCATCAGCCGCCGCGCAACGAGGTCGAGCGCCTCGTCCCACGTGGCTTCGCGGAACGACGGCATCACCTGGTCGTAGTCGACGAGACCGCCGGGCTTGCGGCGGCGCTCCGAGCGTCCACCGCCCGACTCGTCGCCGCGCACGTCGGTCGAGAGCGGACCCTTCGGGTAGGCGTCCTCGCGCCGGATCAACGGCTTCGTGAGCCGCTGCGGGGACGCCGCATAGTCCCAGCCGTAGCGGCCCTTGACGCACAGCCGGCCCTTGGATCCGGGCTGCGCGCGGCCTTCGGCGAACGCGATCGCCTTGCGCTCGTCGTCGACGTGATAGGTGAGCGCGCAGCCGACGCCGCAGTACGGACACACGGTGTCGACCTGGCGCAGCTTCTCGCGCGGCTGGATCGGCACGCCGCGGATCGGCTTGTTCGTGAGCGCGCCGGTGGGGCAAGCGGCCACGCATTCGCCGCAGGTAACGCAGGAGGACTCGCCCATCGGCTGGTTGAGGTCGAACGCGATCCGGGTCGTGTAGCCCTTGCCGCTGCGGCCGATCACGTCGTTGCCCTGGATGTCATCGCACGCGCGCACGCACCGGTCGCACAGGATGCAGGCGTCGTGGTTGACGGAGATCACCGGGTTGGAGTCGTCGAGGCCGCGACCTTGATCCTGCGGGATCCCATCGCCCTGCTCGACGCCGTACCGGCGGACGAGCACGAGCAACTCGTTGTCGGCGGTCTTTGTCTCCTTGGGGTCGTGCTCGGGGTCGGGCTGGTCCGACACCAGCAGCTCCGTGAGCGTCGCACGCTGGGCTTCGATCCGATCGCTCGTCGTTGTGACCTCCATGCCCTCCTCGCACGGGCGCACGCAGGCTGCGGCGTAGACCCGGGCGCCGACGTCGACGACGCACATGCGGCACACGCCGACCGGGTCATAGCGGTCGTCGTGGCAGAGGACTGGGATGTCGACGCCGAGTTGCTTGGCGGCGTCCAGGATCGTCGTGCCCTCGGGGACCGTCACCGCCCGGCCGTCGATCGTCAGCGACACGTTCTTGGTGGTCGTCGGGGTTAGCGTTGTCGTCGCCATTCAGACCTCCACTATCCCACTTTTGCACCGATTTGTTCAGAGCCCATCAGTCCGTCTAGCGACAGCTCGCTAACCGTCCCAGGAGCGGGCACGCCCGTCTCCTCGAGCCCACGCCCGCGGTAGTACGAGCTGATCATCGCCTCGAGGCGACTCGCGGTCAACGTCGCGGACCGGCCCGACTCGAGCTCGAGCGATTCGGACAGAAAGCGATCAGGGAGCCAGTCCTCCTCGCGCGTCCAACCCTCGCGCAGGTTGAACAGCCGCTTGGCCAGCACGATCCGGCGGGCGGTGGTGGCGAGCTCGTCCGCGTCGACGTCCCAGCCGGTGACCGTCTCAGAGCAGCTTCGCCCACTCCGGAAACGGGTCCTCGAACACGCCGCGCAGAAACTTGCACAGAATCAGCGAGTCCATGACCGCGGCCCGGTTCTCGGTCTCGATCGCACCGGCGACGTGAGGCTCTCCGCCGGCGAGCCGGTCGTAGGCGCCGGACAGATCGGCCTCGTAGGCGCCGGAGCGATTGTGGTCGGCGCCGCGAGCGTTGACCGCCAGCCCGAGCGCCATCGCCTGGAGCGTCCGTGGCTCGTAGCCGGGGAGCTCGAGGCCCTTGACGTGAGCGGCAAACGCCTCCGACCCCAGGCCGACCTCTTCCGAGGCGGCGCGCGAGCCCAGCGAGAGCAGCTTCCCGAGCCCCTCACGCGCCCCGATCTCCTCGATCGCGCGCAGCAGCGCTTCGGGATCCCCGAACCGGAGCCACGGCGCGTCGATCAGACCCCTCTCGACGCACTCCATCGCCCACGCGATCGTCCCGCCGGCCGAGATCGTGTCCAGCCCGAGCTCGTCGCACCTCGCGCTGGCAGCGATCACCGCGTCGGCGTCGCTCACCCCGCACAGCGGTCCAAGCGCGAACACGTTCTCGTACTCCATCCGGGCCTTCTTGCCTCCGGCTCCCTTGTAGATGTGCTCGCACCCGATCGAGCACGACGCGCACGAGTTGCGGGCGAGGTGGCGGAGATCCGCGATCTCCTCGGCCCCGAGCGCCGGCGCCCCGTCGAACCGCGCGGCGGAAAAGTTCCTCGTCGGCAGGGTCGAGACCGCGTTGAACGCCAGCAGGTTCGCCATCGTGCCGAGCTCGCGGTACTTCGCGGTGGCCGCGCCGAACGACCGCTCCCGCAGTTCTTTTGCGGCCTCGAGCACACCGGCGCGATCGGCCGACCCCACCTTCGTGCCGGCGCGAACCAGGATCGCCTTGCACCACTTGGACCCCATCACGGCACCGAGCCCTCCCCGGCCGGCGTGACGTCCGTCGTGCGAGATCGTCGCGTAGCGCACGCCCCGTTCGCCTGCGGGGCCGATCGCCGCGACCCGCCAGGCCGGACCGTGACGGTCCCGCAGTCGGGCCTCCGCCTCAGCGGCCGGCAGTCCCCACAGGTCCGCGGCGGGCTCCGTGTGCACGGAGCCGCGATCGATCATGACGACCGACGGCTCTTGGCACGCCCCGCGGAGGACGATCGCGTCGTGACCGGTGAGCTTGCCGGCGATCGCGAAGTGGCTCGATGCGAGCGCGTCGGTCAGCCGACCGGTCAGCGGCGACTTGGCCACGACCGCGAACTTTGCGCTGGTCGTCAGCGGCGTCCCGACCAGCGGCGAGAACACGAACATCAACGGCGCCTGTGGGTCGAGCGGGTCGACGCGCGCGGGGCAATACTTGTGCATCAGCCACGTGCCCAGGCCGGCCCCCCCGATGTACGAGCGCAGCACTGGCTCGTCGATCCGCTCCGCCTTCGCCTGAACTCGTGCCCAGGTCCACGAGCAGCGCCTTCCCGAAATAGCCGCCGGGTGGCATGCCAACGATGCTAGCTGCCTATCCCCCCGCGTCCGCGACCATGAACGCGACCGTGTCGCCGCTGACAAGCGGTAGCTCCGGGTCGCGCGTGATCTTGTCGCCGTTGAGCGCGGCCACCATGTGCTCATCGAGCGCGAGGTCGACGGCCGACGGCTGCCGCGCCCAGCGACCACGCGCGAACGGTCTGGCGGCGTACGCGCGGACCTCGTCGCCAGCGGTCCGAACTTCTCGACCTGAATCTCCGGCGCCGGCAGGGCATGCGCGCGCTCGTAGTCCGAGGGCTCGTTGAGGTTGCTGACCGAGGCGAGGGCCGGATCAAGCCGGGCGAGCGCGCCGTTCTGCAAGAGGTCGGCTTCGCCCAGGTGCAGGACTCGGGACCGTTCGAACAGGAACGCGGGGCGCATCCGGTCGGCCGCGATCAGCTCCTCGACGGTCGAAAGCAGGCCGGTCCGGTACGCGGCTGACAAGGGCTGCCGGTACCCGCCGACCTCGGGCAGCACGACGTCGACCTGATCGCCGAGCGCGCTCACGACGCGCCGCACGAACGCCGGGTGCAACAGCGGCACGTCAGTCGAGGAGACGTACGCGACCTCGGCGCGGTCGCCGATCGCGGCCAGGCCCGCCGCCAGACCCTGGAGCGGCCCGCGGCCCTCTCGCTCGTCGGCCACCACCTCAATCGAGGCCTCGAGCGCGGGCAAGGCCTGCCCGGGCGCCGACACCACGACCACCGGGCCGTCCACCGTTCGCGCGACGATCCCGGTCACCCGGCGCAGCAGGGTCGAGCCGTGCCACTCAAGCGCCGCCTTGGGCGAGCCCATCCGCGAGGATTTCCCACCCGCCAGCACGATCGCCGCCGCCTGTGCCATGGGCGCGATAGTAGAGCGCCAATCAGCCGGGTTGGCGCTCCCGGGAGCCTCCCGAAATTAGGGGCTCAGCTTGTCCTAGTGCGAAAATAGGAGTTGAGAGTCGTCCCGTGGTGGGCTGAGTTGTTGACGGCAGCTCTCGACCCAGTCGCTCGCCCGCGTGCAACGCGGTAAGGTGAAGGAATGGAGAGCGCCCGGGTTGCGGCGATTCGTGTCTTCGCCGACCTGCCCGATGAGGAGATCGCCGCCATCGCCAGCGTGGCGTCGGAGGTTGAGATCCCGTCCGGGCAACCGCTCGCCGCCGAGGGGGGTAGCGGGCATTCACTGTTCGCGGTCGAGAGTGGTACCGCCGAGGTCGTCATCGCGGGCGCGACCATTGGGACAATCGAGCCGGGCGATGTCGTAGGCGAGATGGCGGTGTTCGCTTCCCCGCCTGACGCTTTCGCGCCGCCAGAGGTGGCGCAAGGCGGCTCGCGCACGGCATCGGTCATCGCAACATCGCCGATGCGACTGATCGCGCTGTTCAAGCGCGACGTCTGGGCGCTGGACCGGCGCGCACCGGTCGCGACTGAGCGCCTGCGAGCAGTGCTCGATGAACGTCGCTCCCAAAACGCTCAGCGCGCGTTACGCACGCAGCGCGCACATGATGAGCAGAGCGCGTCTTCGGGCTCTGATTCGCTGGGCGGCAGCGCCTAAAGCAGCGCAGCCGCCGACTGGTTCCCGCTGCAGCCTCGAGACAGTCTCTATTAGAAATGCCCGTTGACCGATGCCGCTGAGATCCGGCGGGTGTCTTCGGGGGCCGGGCGCAGGATCATGACCTCGGCGGGCACGCGTTCCAAGAGCCACTCGAGGTCATCGCTGCTCAGGCCGTTGTGGGGGCTGCTCGTGGCGGACACGATCACCCGGTCGAAGTGCTCCTCGTCGAGCAGGCGGCGTAGTGCATCGCGGTAGGAGCGCCCACGGGCGACCCGCGAGTCGACACTGACCCCCTGGCTGGTCATGCGCTGCTCGATCGTCTCGAGCAGTGGCATGCCTTCGCCACACTGCATTGGGAGTGGCGACTCGAGCGGCAGCTGTCGCGGAACCCGCGCGAGGAAGGCCGGCATGATCGTCGCGTTTTCGGCCTTGGCGAGGCGGACTGGCGGCCTCGAAGGCTCGCCGCGAGATTCCCTGCCCCGTGAACGGCAACAGGATGCGTCGCACGGGCTGGGGGCGGTTTCTGGTGGGCCGCCGGCCGTGGGGCGGCAGCCAGAAGCCGACACCCAGCCCCTATCACCAGGGCGACGACGCCGACGGCGACAACGACCCAGACGCTCATTCCCTCTCCACGGTAGGCCGCGCGGCGCGGTCGGCCACTATGCGTACGTCCACTCTGGGCAGGAGCTCCATCAGGCGCTGGGGCAGCGGCGTGCGCAGCCGAGCCACTCCCCGGCGAGGACGGCTCCGACCCAGGAGGATGTATGTGGTGCCCTGGCGGCGGGCGACCTCGGCCGCCGTAGCTGGCACATCGTCCGACTCCTCGACCAGCAGACGGGCGCCGAGCAGCGAGGCCAATTGGCGCAGAGCGGCGAGCGACCGTTCCTCTTCGGCAGAGAGCTTGTGTTGCGGTGACATCACCCATAGGAGGTCCAGATCGGCGCCGAGCCGTTGCGCCGAGCGCCAAGCGCGGCGAATAAGCCGCTGTGCACCCGGGTATGGCTCGATCAACGCCAGCAGCCGCTCTCCCACGGCCTGCGGGGCGTCTGTGGCGAGGCTCCCCTCGCGCGAGCCCACGTGCTCCGTGATGAGCCGTTTCTGACCGACTTCCTGGGCGACCTGGCGCAACGCCACCTCTCGCAGCGCCGCCAGATTCTCGATCCGGAAGAAGTTGTTGAGCGCCGCGTCGATGCGCTCGGGTGGGTAGATCTTTCCCGCCCGCAGCCTGCTCGATCAGCTCCTCGGGCGTCAGGTCGATGATCACGAGTTCGTCTGCCCTCCCCAGCACGTCGTCGGGAATCGTCTCGCGCACCCTGATGTCTGTCAGCTCGGTGATCTGGTCGTTGAGCGACTCGAGATGCTGCACGTTCATCGTCGAGAGCACGTCAATGCCCGCGGCCATAACGTCTTCTACGTCCTGATAGCGCTTCGGGTGCTCGAGGCCCGGGGCGTTGGTATGGGCGAGCTCATCGATCAGGCACACCTCGGGCGCCCTCGCCAGGATCGCCGGCAGATCCATCTCTTCAAGCTCCGTGGCGCGGTACGTCACGCGACGGCGGGGGATCGTTGGCAAGCCCTCGGCGAGCTTGGCGGTGTCTGCACGGCCATGGGTCTCCAACAGGCCGATGACAACGTCGCGGCCGGCTTCCTGCTCTGCGCGACCCTCGAGCAGCATGCGGTAGGTCTTGCCAACGCCCGCGGCCATGCCCAAGAAGACCAGCAGCCTGCCCTGGTTTGTGGCCGTATCGGTATCCGATGCTCAATCTCGCCAGAGTCGTCATGCACCGAGCAGGTTGTGGACGATCAGGTCGATCAGCTTGATGCCGATGAAGGGCGCGATGATCCCGCCAAGACCATAGATCCAGAGGTTGCGCCGCAACAGCGCGCTTGCGCCGATCGGCCGGTAGCGAACTCCCGCGCAGCGAGAGCGGGATCAGCAGGGGAATCACGATCGCGTTGAAGATGATCGCTGAGATCACCGCCGAGTGGGGCGTCCCCAGGTTCAGGATGTTGAGCACCGTCAGTGGGCTCTTTCCGCCGCGCGTGGCCGCCCAGGTGGTGACGAAGATCGCCGGCAGAATCGCAAAGTACTTTGCCACGTCGTTGGCGATCGAGAACGTCGTCAATGCCCCTCGGGTGATCAGCAGCTGCTTGCCCACCTCGACGATCTCGATGAGCTTCGTTGGGTTGGAGTCGAGGTCGACCATGTTCCCCGCCTCGCGCGCTGCCTGCGTGCCGGTGTTCATCGCGACACCGACGTCGGCCTGAGCGAGCGCAGGCGCGTCGTTGGTGCCGTCGCCGGTCATCGCCACCAGCCTGCCCTCGGTCTGCTGCTCTTTGATCAACGCAAGCTTCGCCTCCGGCGTGGCCTCGGCAAGGAAGTCGTCCACCCCGGATTCCTGGGCGATCTTGGCGGCGGTGAGACGGTTGTCACCCGTGATCATGATCGTGCGGATTCCCATTGCGCGCAGCTGGTCAAAGCGCTGGCTCATGCCCTCCTTGATCGTGTCCTTGAGGTAGATGACCCCCATCACCTGCGAGTCGCGGGCAACCGCAAGCGGAGTGCCACCCTCGCGACCGACGCGGTCAAGGACGGGCTTGCAGCTCAGCCGGCGGGCGGCCCCCTTCGGCCCCGACGAAGCCGATGATCGCGTCGCCGGCGCCCTTGCGCAGCTGGCGCCCGTCGAGATTGACGCCGCTCATTCGCGTTTGCGCCGAGAAGGGCACGAACTGCGCTCCCAGCTGCTTCATGTCGTGCTCGCGGATCCCGTACTGCTTTGCAACACGACGATCGAGCGGCCCTCGGGGGTCTCGTCGGCGAGCGAGGAGAGCTGGGCGACCTCGGCGAGCTCTGGCTCGGAGACGCCCGGCATGGGGATGAACTCGGACGCCAGCCGGTTGCCGATCGTGATGGTGCCGGTCTTGTCGAGCAGCAAGCACGTCGACGTCGCCAGAGGCCTCCACCGCCCGGCCCGACAGCGCGAGCACGTTCCGTCGCACCAGCCGATCCATCCCCGCGATCCCGATCGCCGACAGGAGCGCGCCAATCGTGGTAGGGATCAGCGCGACCAACAGGGAGATCAGGGTGGTGTCAGAAATCGGCGTGTGGGCGAACAGCCCGAACGGCCGCAGCGTCGCCACCACGATGATGAAGATCAGCGTGAGCCCCGCGAGCAGGATGTTGAGCGCGATCTCATTCGGGGTCTTGCGTCGCTCGGCGCCCTCGACGAGCGCGATCATACGGTCGAGGAACGACTGGCCCGGCTCCTGCGTGATCTCGACCACGATCCGGTCCGAAAGCACGCGTGTGCCGCCGGTGACCGCGCTGCGGTCGCCGCCGGACTCGCGGATAACCGGCGCCGACTCGCCGGTGATCGCGGACTCGTCGACCGAGGCTATGCCCTCTGTCACGGTCCCGTCGCCGGGGATCAACTCGCCGGCCTCGACGACCACAACGTCCCCCCTGACGAGCGCCGCGGCACTCTTGGTGGTGCCGTCCTGGAGTCGCGCGACCGTCTCGCTGCCGCATCGAGCGCAATGTGTCGGCCTGTGCGCGACCGCGACCCTCCGCGAAGGCCTCGGCCTTGTTCGCGAACACCACCGTCAACCACAGCCAGATCGGAGATCATGAACGTGTACCAGCTCGGGCTCGTTTCCGCCCAGCGCCTTGCCGCCCGCGAGCTGGATGAACCACGTCACCGTCGTGATCGTGGCCCCGATCTCGACAACGAACATCACGGGGTTGCGGATCTGCACGCGTGGGTCGAGCTTGAGGAAGCTGTCGATCAGCGCGCGGCGGACGATGTCGCGCTGGAAGAGCGAGACTGCGCGGCGCTCCGCGGGGCGGACGGGCTCCGGGGGCCTTGGCAGGGGCGACCGACATCAGGTGCCGCTCCCGATCTCGATTGAGCGCGAGGTTGAGCTCGAGCACGTTAACTCCGGGCTCCCCGGAGAAGCCGAGCCCGCGACCGCTCGTGTACTTGGAGATGAGCGCGTCGACGCGGGCGAGCGAGAGACCCCGCAGCTTGGCCACGCGGTGGGCCTGGATCTTCGCGTTTGCGACCGAGATCTGCGGGTCTAATCCGGAGGCCGACGTGTCGGCCGCGTCCACGGGGACCTTGGCCGCCGTCAGACCCGGGTCATAGGGGCCGTTGAGCTTGATATAGGCCGCGATGTTTGCCGCGATTGCCTTCTTCGTGATGACGCTGTTCGGACCGTAATTCGCGAACGTACTCGCGGCCGCGTTGTAGGCCGGGACGGTGCCTGAAGGCCGCCCCTGGAAATAGCGCGGGTTGCCGGCGAAGTTCTGCCCGATGATCTTCGAGCCTACGAGCCGTCCGTGGACGTAGACCTTCTGGCCGTTGGCGTTTCCGGGGAAGGCGAGCTGGCTGACGCCCGTGACGACCAGTGGGTATGCGATGCCAAGCAGAAGCGTCAGAACCAGGATCGCGATTGCGGAGTTGAGGATGTCGCGTTTCATGAGTACAGGTGTGTTGTCAGTCCTTGGACGACCGGGCCCAAGAGGAGCGCGGGGAAGAACGTGAGCGCGCCTACGAGCACGATCACCCCGATCAGCAAAACCACGAACGTCGGGTTGTCGGTGCGCATCGTCCCCAGTCCTGCTGGAGCGATCTTCTTGCCCGCGAGTGCTCCCGCCACGGCCAGCGCGAACAGAATCGGCGCGTAGCGGGCGAACATCATCGTGAATCCGCCGAGGATGTCCGCGAACGCGATTCCGTGCGCACCGAGATTGCCCGCCTTCGGCTGTATGTAGCCGGTGTAGCCGGCGAAGGCAGATCCGTTGTTATTGGCCTGACTCAGATAGGCGTAGAACGACTCCGAGAAGCCCTGCGGACCTCCTGCCGCGACGCTCGAGATCGAGGCGCGTCCCGACGGACTCGCGGTGGCGAGCGCGGTCGCGAACAGGGCCGACAGCGGCGTGATCAGGAGGCCCAGCGCGACGAGCTTGATCTCCTTGCCCTCGATCTTCTTGCCGAGGTACTCGGGCGTTCGGCCGACCATCAGGCCTCCGATGAAGACCGCCAGCAGCACGTAGAGCAAGATCGAGTACAGACCGGTGCCGACCCCGCCGAAGATCACCTCGGAGGCGGAGAGGTTGGCCATCGGCACCGCTCCGCCGATGCCGGTGAAGGACTCGATCGCGCTGTTGACCGCTCCGCACGAGGTCACCGTGGTCACCACGTCGAATAACGCAGAACCCGCGATGCCGAAGCGCTGCTCCTTGCCCTCCAGGTTGCCGCCTGTCGAGCCCGCGACGACTTGCGTGTGCAGTCCCGCGGCGTGCTGGGCGGGCGAGCCGTGCGCCTCGGCGATGTAAGCGACCGCCACGGCGCAAAGGAACATCAGCATCATCGTGCCGTAGATCGCATAGCCCTGGCGGCGGTTGCCGACCATCCGCCCGTACATGAAGACGAGCGCGGCCGGGATGACCAGCACGGTCAGCATCTCGACGAAGTTGCTGAATCCGGTCGGGTTCTCGAACGGGTGGGCCGAGTTGGTGTTGAAGAACCCTCCACCGTTGGTGCCGAGCAGCTTGATCGCCTCCTGGGAGGCGACGGGACCCTGCGCTATCTGCTGTGAACCGCCGGTGAGCGTGTGGGCGATCAGGTAATGCGAGAAGTTGGCGATCGAGCCCTGCCACACGAGCACGATTGCGACCGCGAACGAGATCGGCACGAGTACCCAGAGCACCGTTCGGACCAGGTCGAACCAGAAGTTGCCCAGGCTCTTGCCGCTGCGGCCGATGATGCCCCTGATCAGCGCGACGGCGACGACGATTCCCACCCCGGCCGAGAGGAAGTTCTGCACGGTGAGGCCCGCCATCTGGCTGAAGTAACTGAGCGTCGTCTCGCCGCTGTAGTACTGCCAGTTGGTGTTGGTGAGGAACGACGAAGTCGTGTTGAAGGTGACGTCCCAAGTGCCCGAGTGAAAGTGCTGTGGGTTCAGCCCGGTGAAGTCCCACAGCGTCTGAGTGCGCAGGATCAGGTAAAGGAGCAGCCAGCCGGCGACCGAGAAGATGATCAGGCTCTTGGCGTAAGCCTTCCAGTCCTGCTCGCGGTGGGGGTCGACCCGGATGACCTTGTAGAGCAGGCGCTCGGGGGTGCGAAAGAGCGGATCGAGAATCGTCCGCTCGCCCGAGTAGACCGCGGCCATATACCGGCCGAGCGGGATCGCGAACACCGTCAAGAGTGCCGCGAACAGAAAGATCGTGAGCCAGCCGGTGAAGGTCACGGCGTCAGAACCTCTCGCCCCGCAGGAGGGCGTAGAGGAGGTAGATACAAACGAGGGCCGAGGCGATCAGCCCGAAAAGGTCAGCGCCGCTCATACGCGTCGCACCTCATACGCGCTCGATCGCGAGGATCAGCAGGTACAGCAACACGAACATCGCCAACCCGAGAAGTACAGCTACAGCGTCCATGGCCACAATCGTGGCTCCACGGACGTCAAGGCGGCGTGCAGATTCGGGCCGTGCGCGTGCAGATGTTGTGAAGACGCGTCAGCTGCTCGGGGCGCGCGGTTCCACCCGTGGGTGGAGTACGAAGATCGACTCGCGGACCGATGACAGCCCCGGGGCGCGGGCGTACCGTGGTGTCATGAGCATCAGTAGGCCGCGAAGGGCTTCACCAACGTGTCGTTGAGGACGGCCGTGTACATCGTGTGGGGCGTCTTTTGGCTCTACTGGCTCGTCGCCGCGCTGGGAGCCAAACAACGTGCTTCGGGCACACGGTTCCGGGCCCCGGGCCTGCTTGCCATCGTGGCGTTCATCGTGATACGCCTCTTCAAGCCACACACCCTCGCCGTTCATAGCCTGCCCGCCCAGGTGGCCGGCGGGGTCTTGCTCGTCGCTGGTCTGGGTTTCGCGGTGTGGGCGAGGATCTATATCGGCCGCAATTGGGGTATGCCGATGACGCAGAAGGAAGAGCCGGAGCTCGTGACCTCGGGGCCGTACCGATTCGTTCGCCACCCCATCTACTCGGGGCTGCTGATTGCGATCGTGGGCACCGCCCTGATAACCAATATCTACTGGTTCATCGTCTTGGGGGTAATCGGCGCCTACTTCATCTACAGCGCAACGGTGGAGGAACGATCGCTGACTAAGACGTTTCCGGTGGCATATCCCAACTACAAGTCCAGGACAAAGATGCTGATCCCGTTCGTGCTCTGAGCAGCGGCTCGCCTAAGCGGAGAAGCGGTAGCCGACCCCCGGGTCGGTTTTGATGTAGCGCGGGCCGTCGGCCGGTTCGATCTTGCGGCGAAGGTTGGCGACGTGTGCACGCAGCACCTGGGTGTCCTCGGTGTAGCCGGCGCCCCAGACGGTTTGCAGGAGCTCGCGGTGAGTGATCAGGCGGCCGCGGTTGCGGGCGAGCACGCGCAGCAGGTCGAACTCGGTCGGCGTGAGGTGGACGTCTGAGCCGTCCCGGCGGACGACGCGCGCCGCGAGGTCCAGTTCGAGCCCGTCGGCGCGGATCACCGAATCCTCCGGCGCGTCGCTCGACCGGCGCAGTACCGCGTGCAGCCGCGCGATCAGCTCGCGAGGCCCGAACGGCTTGGTCACGTAGTCGTCGGCGCCCGCGGCCAGCGCGCGCACCTTTGCGTCCTCCTCCCCGACCGCGGAGAGCACGATGATCGGCATCTCGCTCCACTCCCGCAGCGACCGGCAGACCTCGACCCCGTCGAGGTCCGGGAGCACCAGGTCCACGATCGCCGCGTCGGGTCGCTGCACCGCGGCCACGTCGAGCGCCTCTTCGCCCGTTGATGCCGGCAACGCCTCGAAGCCGGCGTCGCGCAGAATCACGCGCAGCGCCCGCAGAATCTGTGTCTCGTCATCGCAGACGAGCACTCGGGGCCGGTAGTTGGCGCGCTCGTCACTTGAGTTCAAGCCGCTCACGCAACCGTCGCCTCCCGGGGCTGCGAGATCGGTATCTCAACGACGAAGCTCGACCCCTGACCGGGAAGCGAATCTACGGAGATCGATCCGCCGTTTGCCTCGACGAAGCCCTTGGCGATCGCGAGGCCAAGCCCCGAGCCCTTCCAGCCTCTTCCGTCGGCCTGAGCGCCTCGGTAGAACGGCTCGAAGATGCGCTCCTGATCGGCGTGCGAAATCCCCGGGCCTTGATCGACGATACGGACGATCACGCGCTCCCCCGCGCGTCGCGCCAGAACCGAGACCGGCAGGCCGTTGGAGTAGCGCCAGGCATTCTCGAGCAGGTTCGAGAAGGCCTGACGGAGCTGGATGGCGTCGGCGCGTACCGGCGGGAGGTCTGAGTCGACGCTGATCCGCACCTCGGCGGCCGGGAAGGGCAGCGCCTCACGTGCTGCGAGCAGGACTTCCTCGAGCGATATCCAGTCGGGCTGGGACTCGGCCCGGCCCGACTGAAGACGGGAGAGATCGAGCAGCTTGTCGATCAGCGCCGCGAGCCGCTCGCCCTCCTCGACGACCGCCGCGCTGAGCTCGCGACGGTCTTCGTCGGTGAGTGAACGCGCCGCGAGCGCGTGACCCGCCGTCACGATTGCGGTCACGGGCGTACGCAGGTCGTGGGAGACGGAGCGGAGCAGCGCGGTCTTCAGATCGTCGCTGCGGCGCAGCGCCTCGGTCTCGACCGCTTCGGCCTGGATCGCGTCTCGCCTGAGCGCGATCGCCACGAGAGCTTCGAGCGACGGCACCACGTGGGCGCGAAGCCGCTCCACCGTCTCGGGTGCGAGCTTGCGCGATACGAGCAGCGTGGCGATCTGCTCCCCCTCCGCGCTGTGCAGAGGCAGCGCCAGACGACCCTTCCCATCGACCGCCCCGAGCTCGATCGCAGCCGACGGGATCTGTAGGGCTGAGCTCATGCTGCGAGCCGTGGCGCCCAGCGCGGTGCGCGTGTTTGCTCCCCGTAAGAGCTCGCGGGCGAGGCTGGCGGCGAGGTCGGCCTCCCCCCGCCGTCGTTCGGCCTCGTAGGCCCGGCTGCGGGCCAGCTCCGCCATCGTGCTCACCACCGCGGAGACCAGCACGAAGGCCGCGAGCGCCACCCAGTTGCGCGGATCCGAGATAGTGAAACGGCCGACCGGCGGGATGTGGAAGAAGTTGAAAGCCGCCGCGCTCGCCAGAGATGTGAGGAGCCCCAGCGCCAAGCCCCAGTAGGCCGAGATCACCAAAACTCCGGGCAGGTAGACGACGCTCAGCGCTACTGGGGGCGCGATCGCCTTCAGCGGGTAGATCGCGGCGGTCGCGACCGCCACGGCCAGCACCGCCCCGGCCACGCCCAGCCACAGCGGAGGCCTTTCGACGTCGAATCTTCGACCGCCAAACAACCCGGTCATGGGACTAGCCTACGCCCAGACTCACGCCCCCAGCGGGCGCCGCGCTTCAGGCGGGATGAGGCGTCGCGCTCGAGGCAGCGTCCCCCGAAGCCAGGCGGCCCACTTCCTTCATGTCGTCCAGCGTGCTGAGCGCCGCGAAGATCTTCTCCTCGCCGTCGATTCTCAGGCCCCAGCGCGTCACTTCGACGGGCACCGAGCCACAGTCGTGGCGGGAGACGACGCCCAGCGACCGTCGACTGGCTCCACCTGCTCTGCTGAAGGGTGATGACCGAGCGCTCTGTAACCATCACGGTCCGAGGTTTGACCATGAACAGCAGCGGCCCGACGAGCGGCACGAACACGGGCGATAGGAACGTTTGGCCGCGAAAGACCCTGAGCACCTCCTCGTCGCCGAGATGCTCTCTTCGCCTTCTCGACGAGCTTGCGCTCGATCCTGATCCGCTTGTCCGAGGGGACCCGGACCAACTGCTCAACCGTGGCGTCGTTCAAGATCAAAAGCTTAGAGACCGCGCGTCCGCGGCGGCTTACTGGCATCGTTGTCCCGGAGATGAGGATTTGGTTCGACATGACCGCCTCCGCGCACCCGGTGGTTTTCCGGCCGGTGATCACGCGGCTGCGCGCGGCCGGACACGAGGTCGAGATCACTGCGCGCGACTACGCCCAGACGCTCGGTCTGCTGAAGCTGCAAGGACTCGATTACGTGGCGGTCGGGCGGCACGCGGGCGCCTCGCGCACCCGCAAGGCGATGGCGCTGGCCGGCCGCACGACGAAGCTCCATCGCTGGGCTCGGGGCCGCTTTGACCTCGGCGTCGCCCATGGATCCAATGATCTGGCGCTGGCCGCGGCTTGGGCGGGGATCCCCGCGGTCAACATGTTCGACTACGAGTTCGCAATCCAGCAGCACCACATCGGCTGCAGGCTGGCCGCGGCGCGTGATCACCCCCGACGCCATTCCCCTCTCGCGGCTCGAGCGCTTCGGTGTCACGGAGGAGAAGCTTCGCCAATACCCCGGCCTCAAGGAGGAGTACTACCTGGCTGACTTCGAGCCCGACCCGACGATCCTCGACCAGCTCGGCGTCGACGACCAGCGAGTCGTCGTCGTGGTCCGGCCTCCTCCCGACGTCTCCCTCTACCACCGGAAGTCGAATCCCCTCTTTCCGCGCGTGCTCGCTCACCTCGGCGAACGTGATGATGTCCAAGCCGTGGTCCTGCCACGCACCGACGCCCAGCGCGAGCATGTGAGGGCGCTGAGGCTGCCTTCGGTCGTCGTGGCAGAGCACGCGGTAGACGCCCAGAGCTTGATCGCCGCCTCCGACCTGGTGGTCTCTGCCGGCGGCAGCATGAATCGCGAGGCGGTCGCGCTCGGCGTCCCCGTCTACACGACCTACGGCGGCCGCTTGGGCGGCGTCGACGAGGCCCTCATCCGCAGCGGCAGGCTGCGACCATTGAGCGATGTGCGGGCGATTGAACTCGAGAAGCGCACGGGAACGCTCAACTGGCCGCGGCGTGATCCCGGCGTGATCGTGGAAATGATCCTCTCGGCGGTCGCGTGATGGGCACTGGCGCCAGGAGGCGGCTAGAGGCCATGCGGCTGGCCAGAGCGGCGACGAGCGAGCCTCCCCCGCCGCCGCTCGAGCAGCACCAGTCTCTGGTGGAGCAGTACGCGGCGATGTCCCACGTCTTTGCTCCTCGGCTGGTGGATAACGTGCTGCGCGCGCTCGATCTCTTGCTGAGCGCCTGCGCGGCCGTGCTGACGGGTCCCATGGTCATCGGGATCGCGATCGTGCTGAAGCTGAGCTCCCCTCGTGGCCCCGTCCTCTACCGTGGCTGGCGGGTTGGGCGCGGCGGCCACCTCTTTCAGATGCTGAAGTTCCGCACGCTGGCCCCGGACGCGGAGCAGCGCCTCGGACCGTTTCTTGGCCCCGAGCTCACGCAGCTGACCGAGACCGAGGTGAGCCGCATCGGTCGCGCGTTGCGCGCGTCGAGACTCGACGAGCTGCCCCAGCTATACAACGTCCTCCGGGGTGAGATGAGCCTCGTCGGCCCCCGGCCGATCCGCCCCCGGTTCTTCGAGGAGCTGTGTGTCGGGATTCCCGAGTACTGGCAGCGGCTCGTCGTGCGCCCCGGCATCACGGGGCTCGCGCAGCTGCGCTTGACGCGCGAGATGACCTGGGCCGAGAAGCTCGCCCACGACCTCGAGTACATCGCCGACCGCTCGGTCCGCCTCTACCTCTCGGTGATCGCAACCACGGTGTGGCTCGTGCTCGTGCGCCCCGCGAACCGCCGGGCGGTGCTCAACCGCCTGCCCTGAGACGGGGCGCTAGCGGGCAACCCATGTGCGGCATTTGCGGCAGCTATGACTTCGTGCGGGGCCGGCCCGCGGACCGCGCGGAGGTTGCGCGCATGAACGCAGCCCTGATCCACCGAGGACCCGACGGCGACGGTTGCCACCTCGACGGCCCCGTCGGTCTGGCCGCGCGCCGGCTGGCGATCATCGACCTCGAGCACGGCGATCAGCCGATGCTCGCGGCGCATGGAGCGGTCTGCGTCGTGCAGAACGGGGAGATCCTCAACCACCTCGAGCTGCGGGCGGCGCTCGAGCGCGACGGCGTGCGCTTTCGCACGCGCTGCGACACGGAGGTGCTGCTGCACCTCTACCTTCGCGACGGGCCGCAGTTCGTCTCACAGCTGCGTGGCATGTTCGCCTTGGCGCTGTGGGATCGCGGCGAGCAGCGGCTGCTGCTGGCGCGGGACCGCTACGGGATCAAACCGCTGTATTACGAGCTCGCCGACGGCCGGCTTGCCTTCGCCTCCGAGCTCAAGGCGCTGCTGCGCCAGGACTCGTTCTCCCGTGAGCTTGATCGCGACGCGCTGCATTCCTTTCTCGCCTTCAATTCGATCCCCGCCCCACTCACCATCTTCAAGGCGGCGCGCAAGCTCCCGCCCGGGCCACCTGCTGCTCTGCGGCCCCTCAGGGCGTCGACGTTCGCCGCTTCGCCCGGCCGGCCCCGGCGTCAGAGCCCGAACTGCGTGCGGGAGCCGATCGAGGTCGCTGGCGGAGGAGTTGCGCGAGCGACTGCGCGACTCGGTTCGGGCACACCTGCTCGCGGACGTCCCGGTCGGGGTGCTGCTCTCGGGAGGCGTCGACTCCTCGGCTGCTCACGGCGCTTGCGTCGCAAGCGTCGCCTCGGCCCGTTCGCACGTTCTCGATCGGCTTCAGAGAGCGGTCGTTCAACGAGCTCGAGCTCGCGCGTGAGGTCGCCCGCCGGTACGGCACGGACCACCACGAGCTCGTCGTCTCCCCGCAGATATCCGAGCTGCTACCACAGCTCGTGCAAGCCTTTGACGAGCCGTTCGCCGACTCCTCTTCGGTGCCCACCTACCTCGTATCGCAGCTCGCGGCCGAGCACGTCAAGGTGGTCCTGTCCGGCGAGGGCGGCGACGAGCTGTTCGGCGGATATGAGACCTACGCCGCCGACCAGCTGGCCGCACGCATCGGGCCGGCCGCCGCGCGGCTTCGCCCCGCTCGTCGAGTTGCTCCCGAGCTCGAGCAGGCGCGTCAGCTTCGACTACCGCGCCAAGCGCTTCGTGCGGGCAGCCGCGCTGCCCCCGCTGGAGCGCCACCACGGCTTCAAGGAGATCTTCTCGCCCCGAGAGAGGGAGCGGCTGCTTGCGCCGGACTGGCGCTCCGAGTCGACCGACCCGCTCGATTCCTGGCGGCGGCGTTTCGCCGAGACGGCCGGCGCGCCGCTCCTGGCGAGGCTCCAGGACGTCGATCTGGGCATTTACCTCGCCGACGACCTGCTGGTCAAAACGGACCGCATGAGCATGGCCCACAGCCTCGAGGCCCGGGTTCCGTATCTCGACCCCGTCGTCTCGGACCTGGCGCTGGCGCTGCCCAGCGCCATGAAGGTGCGCGGCCTCTCGAAGAAGCGACTGCTGCGACGGGCCGCGAGCACCCTGGTTCCGCAAAGCATCTTGCGCGCCCGCAAGCGCGGATTCTCGATTCCCGCGGCCGCGTGGCTGCGCGGTGAGCTCAAGCCGCTCGCCGAAGAGGTGCTGATCTCCCTCGCGCGTCCGCGCGCAGGGGTATTTCGAGCCGGCGGTCGTGAGTCAAATGCTCGCGGATCACTGCGCCCGGCGAGAGGACTACAGCCGGCAGCTGTGGGGGCTGATGTCATTCTCGTTGTGGGCCGAGCACGTCGAGCGGGCGCCCGTGCGTGGTCGCCCGCTCGAGCCGGTTGCGGTGGAGGGAGCGGAGCGTGACCGCGCCCCGTGAGATCGAGCCGACCGGATCTGCGCCCAGCTGGCTTGAGTGGACGCGGAGGCTGCAGGGCGTCGCCCAGGCCGGTCTGACCTACGCGCAGAACACATATGACCTCGAGCGCTACCGGGAGATAAGACGGGTGGCCGCAGAGATCGCGGCCGCGGGGTCGCTACAGGACGTCGACACGGTCGAGGCCTTCTTCGCCTCCGAACGCGGATATCCGACCCCCAAGGTCGACGTCCGCGCGGCCGTGATCTTCGAGGGGCGCATCCTCCTTGTCAGAGAGCTCGACGACAGCGGCTGGGCGCTGCCCGGCGGATGGGCGGCCGTCGGAGAGTCCGCCGGCGAAGCCGTGGTACGGGAGACGCGGGAGGAGGCGGGCCTGGAGGTGCGCCCGGAGAAGGTGATCGCGCTCTACGAACGGGAGCGGCGAGGGCATCCCCCCCATCCCGAGTTCAGCTACAAGGTGTTCTTCGCCTGCCAGGTTTGCGGCGCTCCGAGCTCCGCGCGGCGGGGCCGAGACGTCGGCCGCCGACTTCTTTGACGCCGGCGCGTTGCCGCCCCTCTCGGTCGCCCGCGTCACCGCTGAGGAAATCGCCCTGGCCTTCGCGCACTATCGCGATCCGGGGCGGCCGACCGACTTCGACTGATCGTCGCCTGCATCGCGACGCTGAGCGGTAGACTGCGACCCGCTCGGGCGAGGGACCCGCAGCACAACCAAGGGGCACCATGAGAGGGCATCTGGGCAATGCGGTGACGATCGTCGCCGCGCTCGCCGTAGCGACGGGACTGGCCGCAGGAGCAATCGGCGGCGAGCCGGCGTCGCCGCCGCCGTCACGCGGATCACGCCCGCCGCGCGCCCGTTGGACGTCCTGCCGTTTCCCGGCACTCCCGACGTCGCACCCGGCGCCGAGATCATGTTCCCCGCGATCCCACCGCCGGAAATCGCCGCGGTCGACGTCGAGGGGTCTCGGTCGGGCCGACACCTGGGACGTCTCAGCGCGCAGCCTGGCGGCAACGGCACCGCGTTCTCCCCATCCCGACCCTTTGTCCCCGGCGAGCGGGTGGACGTCACCGCGATGCTTCGGTCGGGGGCCGCGGGAACCGCTACTGGCGCGCCGGGAGCAAGACGGATTTCATTCTCGTTCCGGATCGCGCCGCCGGTGAGTGATTCTCGTTCCAGGGCCGATATCCCGCCAGACATAGCCTCAACGCGGGCGCGCGCGCGTTCGCGGCACCTGACCCACACTTTCCATTCGGCGCCCACCTGCACCCCCCAACCATCAGGATGAGCGGAACGGTGAAGGACCCTTCCGCCGGGAACATCTTCCTGGACGCTCAGAACACGGGCCACCCCGGCGCGTACTTCCTGAACCCGCAGGGCAAGCTGCTCTGGTTTCACCCCTCGGGGACCGGACGACGACGTGGCCCGTCCCTCTTCAACGTGCGCGTGCAGAGATATCGGCACGAGCCCGTCGTCACGTACTGGCAGGGCCTCATAGTCCCGCCCGGCATCGGCCGCGGTAAGGACCTGATCCTGAACGAGCACTACCGGACCATCCATACGGTCACAGCGGGGGATGGCTATCAGCGGGTGGGCACAGACCTGCACGAGTTCGCGCTCGGCCACGAGGGTGCTGAGCCCACCGCGTTCGTGACCGTCGTGGTGAAAGCACGCGCGAACCTGACCTCGGTTGGCGGTCCGTCAGATGGCACGGTGCTCGACTGGATCATCCAGGAGATCGATGTGCCCACCAACAGGGTGATCTGGGAGTGGCACGCGCTCGGCCACGTCCCCGTCTCCGCCAGTTACGAACCGTACGTCCCCGGACAGCCGTACGACTTCTTTCATCTGAACTCGATCCAGCAGCTTCCGGACGGCCACATCATCATCTCCGCGCGCCACACCTGGGCGGTCTACGAGATCGACAAGAGGACCGGAAGGTTCATCTGGGAGCTCGGCGGAAAGCACTCCAGCTTCAGAATGGGACCGGGGACGGGCTTTCGGTGGCAGCACGACGCGACGCTTCACAACCATGGGCTGCTGACCCTCTTCGATGACGACGCCTCCGATGCGTTCGGCCAATCGCGCGCGCTCGTGCTGCACGCCGACCTCGCGACCCACCAAGCGACGCTCGTCCACTACTACACCCACAAGCCGAACCCAGTGCTCGCGCTCAGCCAGGGGAGCGTGCAGTTGCTATCGAACCACCACGTCTTTGTTGGGTGGGGCTCCGGGCGCTACTTCTCGGAATTCACGCGCGGAGGCGCCCAGCTATTCGACGGCTCCTTCGCCGGCGGCGTGCAGTCCTATCGCGCCTATCGATTCTCGGACTGGGTCGGCAAGCCGCTGCAGCACCCTGCGATCGCTATCAGGAAGACCCGGCGGGCAGGCCGGGTCAACCTGTACGTGAGCTGGAACGGCGCCACCAGGGTGCGCAAGTGGAGAGTGCTCGCGTCGAGGAGCAGGAGGGGACCGTTTCACAGCGCCACGCGGAGCGTGGAGTGGTCCGGCTTCGAGACCAAGATCTCCATACCCCTCTCCGCAGGGACCTATTTCGAGGTCCAGGCGCTGGACGCACCCGGCGGCGTCCTGCCCCGAGGTACCTCGCCTGCCCGTCGTGCGCCCCGCCACCGCTAAGCGCCCCGGCGCTCGCGCTGACGACGGAGCTCTTGGCGCGCGAGCGAGAGGCGGTGTACCTCGTCGGGGCCGTCGGCGAGCCGCAGCGTGCGCAGTTGGGCGTACATGTAGGCGAGCGGAAAATCGTCCGACACGCCGGCCCCGCCGTGGACCTGGATCGCACGGTCGACGATGCGCAATGCGATCTCGGGCACCGCGAACTTGATCCCGGAGATCTCGATTCTGGCTCGCTGGTTGCCGACGGTGTCCATCAGCCAGGCGGTCTTCAGCACCAGCAGCCGCGCCATCTCGAGCTCGACGCGCGACTCGGCAATCCAGTCGCGGATATTCGCGTTCTGAGCGACGGCCTTGCCGAAGGTCTCGCGCTCATCCGCGCGCTCGCAGAGCAGCTCGAGGGCCCGCTCGGCGACGCCGATCGCGCGCATGCAGTGGTGGATTCGTCCGGGACCGAGACGTGCCTGGGCGATCGCGAATCCCATCCCCTCGCCCGCGATGATGTTGCCGCCGGCACCCGTACGTCGGTGAACTCAAGCTCCCCATGGCCCTCGGTGTCCTGGTAGCCGAAGACCGGCAGGCTTCGCTTGATCTCCAGCCCCGGGGCCTCGGCTGGAACCAGCACCATTGACTGCTGCTGGTAGACGGGGGCCTCGGGGTCGGTCTTGCCCATCACGATCAGGATGCGGAGGTTGGGATGAAGCGCGTTGGTCGTCCACCACTTGCGCCCGTTAAGCACGTAGCCGTCGCCGTCGCGCTCGATCCGCATGGAGATGTTCGTCGCGTCCGAGGAGGCCACGTCGGGCTCGGTCATCGCGAACGCGGAGCGAATCTCGCCGTCGAGCAGTGGTCGTAACCAGAGTTCCTTCTGCTCGGGGGTGCCGAACTGGTGCAGCACCTCCATGTTGCCCGTGTCAGGAGCCGAGCAGTTGCACGCCTCGGAAGCGATCCTGGTGCGTCCCATGATCTCGGCCAGGGGTGCGTATTCGCAGTTCGAGAGCCCCGCGCCGTCGGTGTCATCGGGTAGGAAGAGGTTCCACAGCCCTCGCCTCCTCGCCTCCTCCTTGAGCTCTTCGACCACGCTGGAGTGAAAGTGCGGGCGGCCGGCAGCCCTTGCCTCCCTCACCTGCTCGCGCCAGATCGCCTCCGCCGCGTAGACCCGCTCGTCCATGAACTCGAGCAGCCTCCGCTGGAAGTCCACGGCGCGGTCCGAGAGCGCGAAGTCCATGCCGGGCCCGACTCTATCCCGGCCGCGCCCATCCCCCTCTTTTCGTATCGGGGCCGCGCATGCGCGGCGCCGTCATCCCGCGCCGAGCATGCTCGGCCGGGGCCAGCGCACATGTGCGCTGGCCTGTCTAGATCATCCGTACCCGCCCGAGGACGAGGACGACGACGATGACTTCGACGTGATGACCGTGCCCGAGGCGAGATCACGTACCACAGGCCGCCGGAGCTGTTGATGCCCTGGCCGTGAGCTTCACCCGGAGCGGTGTCGGTGACATAGGTGTAGAGCGGCCAGCCGTTGTAAGTGACCACGCGCCCGCCGCTCGGGTTGGCGTCACTGCCCAGCAGCGAGGCTTTGACCCCGCCCGCGGCGGCCGGCTTCGCGCCGGCGGCCAGCTTGGTAGGCGGCCAGATCGTCGCGCATGCGCCCACGCAGGTCACCTTCTTTGCCTTATCGGGCTCGAAGACGTAGAGCGTGCGGCCCACACTGTTGACAAGGACCGCGCCGTAAGGCTTGATAGTTCGCGTCGAGATCGTCACCGACGATGAACTCGACGCGCTGCTTGTGGAGGTTTTGGCGTGGGTGGTGGTCGTCTTGGGGCTGCTCGAGCCGCAGGCCGTCGCGAGCAGCGCCGCAATCGGTACCACCACCATCAGCATGGACTTCCGCACGAGAACTCCTTCCGGGTTGCCCAGAGCAGTCGAGACCTTACTCCGCCGCCGGATGAACGGTCGTTTCGGCTGTTGTGAAGGGTGGGTGAAGGGTCGATCAGCGCCCCGGCAGGTGGTACACGAGAACCTTCCCGCTCAAGGCGTTGTCCACGGGGCTTCCACCGACGGGCAGAATGATGCGTCCGCCGATCACGATGGGGCTCGACCAGTGTCCGGGCGCCGCCGGCAGCGAGGCAAGCGTCTTGCCGCTGACGGGGTGCATGATCAACAGCCTTCCCCGCAGCTCGTTGTACACGAACAGAAGGCCGCCCGCGATCACCGGGCTGGTTCCAGCGCTGTGGCGCTCCCAGACGCGGTGGAGGCGCCGGTGGGAGAGCTCGTAGCTCGCCGTCGCGCTGTCGTTGGCGACGATCACGTACGTCTTGCCCGCGTCCCTGAACGCGACGGGAGCAGTGAGGACCTCGCTCGAGCCCGGGGCAGCGATCGTCTGCAGCTGTCCGCCGGTCTTGGGACTTGGGCCGCCGGTCGTGCCGTCGAGCCTGTGCAGATCGAGCAGGTCGAGCTTTCCGGCCTTTCCTCCCTGTACCGCGAGCGCGGTCCCGGGTATCAGCACCGGCGCCGTGCTGCCGAGATCCAGGTCGTCCCGATTGAGCGCGGCCTGGTCCCTGGGCGTCCAGTTGTGCAGCAGCCGGCTCGCGTCCGGTGTCAGCTCGAGCACGCTGTCGCCCCAGTTCGTGTGCCCGTTGAACGGGCCGTTGCCGGTCGCGACGAGGAGCCGGCGGCTGCCCGGCTGCACCACCACGCCGGCGCGACCCCAGATCGCCGAGCCACCGTAGGTGGTGTCCGCCTTGCACGAGCTGGGCGGGCGGAGCAGGTGGTGGCGGTTCGAGCACTCCGCGTTCCACACGTGTGCGATTCGCCCGGACGCCCGGTCGATGGCCACCACATGGCCCTCGTAGATCGGGTGATCACCGTTGTAGCCGCCCGTGGCGACGAGCAAGTACGGGCCCGACGTATTCAGCGCGGGGCCGATCTTTTCGCGCACCGGGTTGAATGTCACGCGCCTGGCCCACACCTGATGACCGTTGGCGAGCGCGAGCTTGTGGATGAACCCGTCGGGGCTGGCCGCGTAGATGTAGTGGCGGGCGGGGTCGGCGACGGGCGAAGCGGTCGTGATCTGCGCTGACCCCTGGTAGTGCCCGATGTCTTTCGGCGCGTACTCCCACAGACGCCGACCGGTCGCGGGGTCAAACGCGACCGTGCGCCCGTAGGTGGTGGTGACGACGTCGACGTCGCGGGACTTCCCGCCGACGTTGACCGCGTGCAGCTGGATCGCGCTCGAGTCCGCCACGCCGGGCAGCTTTACCCTCCGCACACGCAGCTTGCTGACGTTGGCGCTTGTGATGCCAGTGGTTTTCGGGCCGACGCCGCTGCGCCGGGAGTCGTAGTCGAAGGTGAGCCAGTTGCCGTCCGTGACCGCGGCCCGCTGGGCGTGGGAAACCACCCGCTTATGAGCGGAGTTCCCCGCTGTGTGGTTCGCAGAGTCTGAGGCGCAGCCGACGAGCAGCACGACGGTCGTCAGCACTCCCGCGCAGGCCGCGCGGGAACGACGCGGCCGCATTACGGCAGGCCGGGAAGCGGGGGCAGGAGCTGGGTGATCTTCTTGACGACCTTCTTGACCGGCGGCGGCAGCGGGTTCGTCACCTGCTTGACGGTCCTCTTGACGGTGTTGGGGACCGACGGACTCGACGGACTCGACGGACTCGTCGTGCTCGGGCTACTCGGCGTGGTCGGCGAGCTCCCGCTCGATCCGCTGGGACTACTCGGCGCCGAACCGTGCGAGCTCGGCGCGCTGCCCGCCCCCGACGAACCGCCACTATGCGAAGCTCCTCCCGTCGTCCCCCGTGCCCCACTGCCGCTGTGAGTCGCTGCACCGCCGCCACCGTTGGCGCCGCCGGTCCGCGCGCGCGATCCAGCGCCACCGCCTCTGGCTACCACACGACCCGCGGTGCTCGCCGCTGCGGCCGAGGCCTGCGAGGCGGTGGCGACCGAGGCCACCTGGCGCGGAACGCTCGGGCCGGCCAGCGCCTGGCTGAGCGCGCCGAAGCCGCCGAAGCCGCCGGCTATGCCGAGGAGCGCGAGCGAGACGACAATCGCCGCCGGTACCACCAGGGCAACTCCAGAAGCTCCCGAAAGCTGGCGCGTCCATGCTCGCGCAAGCGACATGCCGACATCGTACCCAGAAAGTCGGGTTGATGAACCAGTTCCTGGATAGTCGGCCGGCCGGCGGTACCCTCGCTCGGTGAAAAACGTGCCCATCGCTCGCTCCCTGCGCCTGGCGCTCGTCGCCTTGACCCTCGTGCTCGCGGCGATCGCCGCGCTCGGCATCGCGAGCCTGTACGGCGCTCGCCAGAGCTACGAGAACACGCTGGTCTCGGCCTCCTCTCTTTCCACCGCGGCGGCCAATCTCGAGGCGGCCGGAATCGCCGAAGAGGAGGTCCTGCGCGACGCCCGCGGCCCGGCAGCGCTGGGCGAGCGTCTCAAGGCTCAGGCCGACTACGGGACCGACGCCGCGGCGGCGCGGCGGCTGGCGGCGAGCGATCCCATCAGCGCTCGCCTGGTTGACGCCCAGATCGCGGCCCAGTCGCACGCACGCGCGCTGGCCACCAAGGGCCAGTTCTCGATCGCCGACGCTTCCGGCGGACCGCTCGCCCAGACACGCGCGCTGGCGGCGAAGATCCAGGTGAGGCAGCACAACCGCGAGACCGCGGCGCGCAACAAGGCCCGTTCGGACTCGCGCCGCGCCCTCATCCTGGTGATCGCGGCCGGCTGCCTGGCGCTGCTCGCCGCCCTGCTCGTGATCGCGGCGATCGTCGGGAGGTTGCGCCGGCCCCTGCAGGACCTCGTGGAGGCGACCAGTGATCTCGCCAGCGGCCGGCTCGACCGCAGGGTCACCCCCGCCGGGCCCAGCGAGCTGGTGGAGCTCGGCGCGGCGTTCAACGCGATGGCCGACGGCCTCGCGCGCGCCCAGCTTAGGCTGGAAGAAGAGCGGCGGCGGCTGGCGGTCACGGTCGAGAGCCTCGGCGACGGCCTGATCGTCACCGAGCCCGACGGGGCCACCATCAGCGCGGTGAACCCGCGCGCGGAAGAGCTCGTCCCCGAGCTGCACCCGCAGGGGCGCGTCGATGCCACCGAGAGTCCCCTGCCCGAGCTCGAGCAGGCGCTCGCCGGCGACGCGATCGTCGAGCACCACGACCGCACGCTCGCGATCACCGCCGCGGCGCTCACCCGCGACCCGGGCGGCACGATCCCGGGCGGGACCGTGTGGACGATCCGCGATACGACCGATCGCGCACGGCTCGAGCGCGCCAAGAGCGAATTCGTGGCGACCGCCTCGCACGAACTGCGCAGTCCGTTGACCTCGATCAAGGGATTCGTGGAGCTGCTCGAACGCTCTCCCGGCTCGATGTCCTCCCGCCAGCGGGAGTTCGTCCAAATCATCCTGCGCTCAACCGACAGGCTGGTCGACCTCGTCAACGACCTGCTCGACGTGGCGCGTATCGAGGCCAATCGCTTTGAGGTCAACCGCCGCGCGATCGACCTCGCAGAACCGGTGCGCGAGGTATTGGAGCTGATCTCCCCGCGTATTGCCGACAAGCATCAGGAGCTCGCGAGCTACATCGCGCCGGACCTGCCGCGCGCCTACGCGGACCCCGGCCGCGTCCGGCAAATAGTCGCCAACCTCGTCACAAACGCGCACATGTACACGCCGGCGGAGGGCAAGATCGAGGTTGCCGTCGCCAGCGAGGGTGAGCGCATCGCGATCACGGTTTCCGATACCGGCATCGGCATGACCCCGGAGCAGGTCGCCCACGTCTTCGATCGCTTCTATCGCGCCAGCGGTCAGACGACCCCGGGCACGGGGTTGGGGCTCTCGATCGTCAAGTCGCTCGTCGACATGCACCAGGGCGAGGTTGAAGTCTCATCTGAAGCGGGAAAGGGAACGACCTTCAGTGTCCGGCTGCCGGTGGCGCCCGCCGAGCCCGAGGCGCCGGCCGAGCTCGAGCCGATTCGCGGACGGCGCGTTCTGATCGTCGACGATGAGCGCGACATCGCGGAGCTGATCGCACGTCAGCTACAGCCGCTGCGCGTCCAGCCGACGATCGTCACCGATCCCCGCGAGGCGCTCGAGAAGCTGCGCGCGGGGGGTTATGACGCGGTGACGCTTGATGTCCTGATGCCCCACAAAGACGGTCTGGACATGCTGCGCGAGATCCGCAGCGATCCTGAGTTGAGCCCGATGCCGATCGTGTTCGTCTCTGTCTTCTCGGGCCGAAGCGAGCTAGCGGGCGAGCGGGTCGTGGCCAAGCCGATCGACGCCGATGATCTGCGCAGGGTGGTGGGCGCGGCGGTCCGGGCCGGTCGCTCAAGGCTGCTCGTTGTCGCACGCGAGGAGCTGCGACCAGCGCTCGAACCAGCGCTCTCCGAGCTCGGCATCGACTACGACTGGGAGACCGACGGCGATGCAGTCGCGCGGCGGTGCGCCGAGCATCGGTTCGAGGTCGCGGTCGTGGACGTCGGCGTCGCCGATCCCGAAAAGGTGCTCGGAGCGGTCGACCTTCGGGGCCGGCGGCTCAGGCGCGCCGTGATTCTCTGCTCGGACGGCGACGGTCCCACTCCGCCGGGGATTTCGCAGCTGGGGATGGAGGTCGTCCCCGTAGAACGAGCCGGATCCGCGCTGACCGCGGTGCTGGAGCGGCAGGACGGCTAGGCTGAGGTCACCATGCGGGTGGTGCCGGAGGAGACGGAGCTCAGAGAAGAGGTCGCCCGGCTCACCGTGGAGCTCGAGCGGCTCGGCGCAGAGCTCGTGCGAGCGCACGCCGAGCTCGATCAACACGAGCTGGAGGCCGGCCAGAAGGAGCGTCAGCTCGAACGCTACGCGGCCGATCTGAGGGAGACGTTCAAGCAGGAGCGAGTCCGCTCTGCAGAGCTCCAGCAGTCCTACATGGCCACTGTGAGGGCGCTGTCCAACGCGGTGGAAGCGCGCGACGCCTACACGGGCAAGCACGCCGAGCGCGTCACGGCCTACGGCATCGAGATCGCGCGTGCCCTCGGCATTCCCGAGCCAGAGCTCGCCGAGCTCGAGTTCGGCTTCCTGCTCCACGACATCGGCAAGGTTGCGATCGCCGACGCGATCCTCTACAAGCCAGGCGCCCTGACCGACAAGGAGCGCGCGCTGATGACGCAACATCCCCTGATCGGCGCGGAGATCGTGGGCGGAATCGAGTTTCTGGAGGAAGCGGCCGCCGTAATCCGCTCGCACCACGAGCGCTGGGACGGCCTGGGCTACCCCGACGGTCTGGCCGGGGCTGAGATACCACTGCCGGCGCGCGTGTTCTCGGTCGGCGACGTGCTCGACGCCCTCACCACGGACCGTCCCTACCGCCCGGCGTCCTCGCTCCCCGTCGCGCGCGAGATGATTTCGGCTGAGTCGGGGCGTCAGTTTGATCCACAGGTCGTCGCGGCCTTCAACTCGATCCCGGATCAGACGTTCATCCGCATCCGGACGGAGCTCGCGTGAGCGGGCCCCGCCCGCGACACAGGCCGAGAGCGAAATGACCCGAGCCGCGCTGGTGGTCGACGACGATCCCTTCATCCGCAAGCTGATCGCGACCACCCTCGAGGACGTGGCCGAGATCGAGATCCACGAAGCCGCCGACGGCGTTGAGGCGCTCGAGGTAGCCCGGCGGCAGCGCCCCTCGCTCGTGTTCCTCGATATCGACATGCCAGAAATCGACGGCATCGACGCCTGCCGGCGGCTGCGCGCGGACACCGCGACCAGCACCACGACGATCGTCATGCTCACGGCTGCCCACGGGGATGCGGTCCAGCGTCAGGCGGCGGCGGCCGGAGCCGATCTCTACCTGACGAAACCCTTCAGCCCGCTCGACCTGCTCCGGCTCGTCGACAGCATCGGCGAGCAACCAAGCTGACAATTACCATCGTCGAGATGCCGACTGGCGGAGCGCATCGATGAGCCGTCGGGCATGGCTGGCGTTCGCGGCCATGTCGTTGATCTGGGGAGTCCCCTACCTCCTGATCAGGATCGCCGTCCGCCACGGGGTTACGCCGGGGATGCTCGCATTCGGGCGGGTGGCTCTGGCGGCGGTCGTGCTGCTCGCGCTGGCCTGGCGAGCCGGCACGCTGCCCACGCTGCGCGGCCACTGGGGGGTGCTGCTCGCGTACGCCGTGGCCGAGGTGGTGGTCCCGTTTTCGATGATCGCCGTGGGCGAGGAGCGGGTCGCCTCATCATTGACCGCGATCCTGATCTCGACCGTGCCGATGATCGTGGCACTGCTGGCTCTGCGCTTCGATCCCTCGCAGCGGCCTACGCCGGTGAGGGCGCTGGGTCTCCTCATCGGATTCAGCGGGGTGGTCGCGCTGGTCGGGATCGACTTCGGCGGACGGACCAGCGAGCTGCTGGGCGCGGGCGCGATCCTCCTGGGCGCGCTGGGCTACGCCATCGGCCCCACGCTCGTGAGGTTGCATCTGACCGAGCTCGACCCGCGGGCGACGATGGGCGGGAGCCTCGCGATCGCCGCGGTGTTGCTGGCTCCGTACGCAGCCCTGGACCGTCCCCACGCCGTTCCCGGGGTTGGTGCGCTCGCCTGCGTCGTCGTTCTCGGGCTGCTCTGCACCGCGCTCGCGTTCGTCGTATACACGGTGTTGATCGCGGAAGCCGGCACCAGCCGGGCGACCGTGATCACCTACATCAACCCGATAGTCGCGGTGGCGCTCGGCGTGACGTTGCTGGGCGAGCAGCTTGGCCCGGGGGCGATTGCCGGCCTCCTGCTGATTCTCGCCGGGTCGTGGCTATCCACCGATGGCAGGCTTCCTCCCGGAATCCGAGGCCTGAGCCGGTCGCGCGAGGATCGCGCGCTCGCTACGCGAGCTTGATCAGCGCGATCGTGTTCAGCACGAACACGATCGCGAAACCAACCGTCCACCGGTTGAGATTGCGCTCGACCAGCGAGCCACCCCCGAGGGGTCCCGTTCCCGGTCCCCACCCCGAACGCGCCCGAGAGGCCCGAGTCCTTACCGGAGTGCATCAGGATCAGGAACACGAGTCCCGCGGAGAGGAACACCTGCAATGCGCCGAGCAGCGTGACCAGCATCGGGGAAGGATGGTAGCCGCTCAGCGCTGCTGCCGATCGGGCTCCGTGCTCGAGGCGTCGCCGGCCGGTCGGGTGTCATCGGGCGCTGATTCGCCGCGGGCGCGGTCGAGCTCGTTGAGGATGTCGAGCGCCTCTGCCCGCAGCGAACGGTCGATTTGCTCGAAGTCCTCCGGCGACAGCTTGCCCGTGCGGTGGTCGAGCTCGGCGTCGCGGATCTCTCTGTACTTGGCCTCGCGCGCGGCCTCGAGATCGGCCACCTCGGTCGCCTTGACACCGGCCCTTTCAAGCCTTGCCGCTTCCGCGGGCGGCCGCCACAGCGGCCGGCTCACAAACACGATGACCGCCGCCAGGATCGCTAGGAAGATCAGGAACTCCACGGGAAGCCTGCAGCGTGCTCAAGCGGGCTCGCGCACTGGCAATCGCCCCGCGCCGCGGCCCGAGGGGGCGTAGGCCGCGGCTCGGGCGCGCAACCTCGAGAGTGCCGGGATCGGGCGCAGCGAGATCAACGCCCCCGCGACCATTATCAATCCGCCGATCCACAGCCACATCACCAGCGGCGAGACGATCATCAAGAAGGTCACGGGCCACGGATGGCGGGTGTACAGCGAGAGGATCTTCACGATCCGGGCGTTGCGCGCGGCCCAGATAGGCGAGTTCGGCGCGAGCCACCGCCGCTGCTGGGCCGTGGGCAGCTTCGCGATCTCGGCCAGCGCCCTCTCCATCTGCCCGTTGGCTTGGTTTATCTGTGGCTGAAGCGGTCCGAGACAGCTCGAGCTTCCACCACCCGCGCACGGATCGACGTCGGTCCAGATGTCGCGCAAGAAGCCCGACCGCAGGCCGATCTGGCTCTCGGTCGTGCCGTCGAAGAAGCGGCCGATTGGCCCCAGCGAGGGGTCCTGCGAGGGGTACATGCCGTAGGCGGTATGAAGCCGCGCCACACCGCGAGAACCGCTGTAGACCTCGAGCACGGCCCCGAGGGAGATCTTCTGCGAGGTGGCCGCGACGGTCGGTCGCACGTACTTGACCCTGTAGCCAGCGATTGTCGCGCTCTGTCCGGGACGCAGCGTCGCGTAGCGCGAATGCTTGAAGGAGGTCGAGGCCGCGACCCCCACCAGCAGCACCGCGAGCCCCGCATGAACGATGTAGCCGCCGTATCGCCGCCGGTTTCGGCGCACGAGCGCGACCACCGCCACGGGTCCGGCCTCGCCCGCCATCGCGTGTCTCGCGCGCGCACCCCGCCAGAACTCCTGGCCCACGACCGCGACCACGAAGCTGGCGCACGCGAACAGCACCACCGCGAAGAGGTGGGCCGTGCCGACCGTCGCCAAAAGCACCAGGAGCGTCCCCAGGCCGGCCGTTAGCGGAAACGCGAAGCTCCGCCGCAGACTCGCCAACGTCACCCGGCGCCAAGCCAGAATCGGCCCGACTCCCGCCAGCAGGACGACGATCAAGGCCAGCGGTACGACGAATGGCTCGAACGCGGGCGGGCCAACTGAGACCTCGGTACCGGTGATCGCCTCGGAGATCAACGGGAAGAACGTGATCCAGAAGATCACTAGCGCGAGCGCCACCAGCACCATGTTCTGGAAGAGGAAGACCGCCTCGCGCGAGAGCAGCGAGTCCAATTTCGCCTCCGAGCGAAGCAGCGGGCGGCGCCAGATGACCAGAAAGACGGAGCCCGCGAGCAGCACCCCGATCAGGATCACGAACGAGATGTTGAGCGTGGGATCGGAAACGAAGGCGTGGATCGACGAGAGAATCCCCGAGCGCACCAGGAAGGTGCCCACGATCGCGCTGGTCCCCGTGCCGAGGATCAGCGACATGTTCCAGACCCTCAGCATCCCCCGCTTCTCCTGGATCATGATCGAGTGCAAAAACGCGGTGACCAGTAGCCAAGGGATGAGCGCCGCGTTCTCGACCGGGTCCCAGGCCCAGTATCCGCCCCAGCCGAGTTCGACGTAGGACCACCGGGCGCCGAGCATGATGCCAACCCCGAGGCACAGCCAGGCCGCGAGCGCGAACTTGCGCGTCAGCGCGATCCACTCGGCCCCCGTGCGCCCGCGTCACGAGCGCCGCGACCGCAAAGGCAAACGGGATCGCCAGCATCGTGTAGCCCGAATAGAGCATCGGGGGGTGAATCATCATCGTGGCGTGGCGCAGCAGTGGATCCAGGCCGGCGCCCTCGGTCGGCGGGTTGGACGAGGTCTGAAACGGGTTGGCGAAGAAGGTCGTGAGCGTCGTGAAGAAGAGACCGAAGCCCAGCAGCACCGCCGTCGCGATGGGCGCGATCTCGCGCGCGCGGTGACGGGTGAGGAACAGGATCAGGCTCGACCAGAACGAGAGCAACAGGATCCACAGCAGCAGCGACCCCTGCTGGGTCGACCAGATCGCCGCCGCCTTGTACAGCGTGGGCGTGGTGGTGCTCGACGCCTGCGCGACCACGTTGTAGGAGAAGTCGTTGCGTAGGAAGGCCACATCGAGGATCACGAACGCGATCGCGATGACGCCGAGGAGCGCGTAGACCGCCCGGCGCCCGGAGTCGACCCAACCTTGGCGGCGCGAGCGCGCACCGTAGAGCGAGGCGGCGATGCCGTAGATGCAGACCAGCAGGGCGAGGATCAGGAGCGCGCGACCGACGAGCGCCATCAGTGATACGTCCCCCGGGCCGGCCACAGCTCCGCCATCACCAGGTCCCTCCGATCGCAGCCGCCCTCCATCAACTGTGCGCGCGATGCGGCTTGTACGCGCCGCTCTCGGCCTCGTATTTCGACGGACACTTCGTCGTCAGCGAGTTCTGCTGGCCAACGAACTCCGAGCCGTCCTCGGTCACCGTTACCAGCACTCCGCGGCCCGCCTGGAAGGGATCCGGCACCTCGCCGGTGTAGCGCACGGGCACCGAGATGTCGCGCCTTCGGGTCACGGATGCGGAAATCAAGCACGGGACCGTAGTGGCGCACGGATCCATCCAGCACGGTGCCGGCGAGGATGTACGAGTGGCCCGGCTTGGCGGTCTTGAGCAGCTCGGAAGCGGTCACGTCCCTCTCCCCCGCGCTGAAGCTCGTGTAGATCAGCGCGGTCGCCAGGAGGACCGCCAGGGTCAAGAGCACGGACAGGCGGATGGCTCGCTTGCGGCTGGGATCCATGCAGCGCGATTGTCCCACAAGCGGCGACGAGGGCCATCCGGTGCTCGCGAGGCACCAACGGGATTAACGTCGCGTTAAAAGCAGGGAATCCGAAGGGTTGGGAAGAAACCTTCGGGGAAGGAGATCGTTGTTGATTATGAACCCGATGATCGTAAAGGCTCGACTGAATCGGCCAGAGGCCGGAGTCCACCTACGCTGGCGTCCCGCCCGCGGCGTGCACCCGGCGATGCGTCGAGACCGAGGCCTTGGCACCGCTGTACAGGCGGAGACGCCCCGGGTCCAGGAGGGTGGACCGCCCCAGGACCAGGCGCTCTACAACTGCCAGTGCGGCTACGTCTTCGAGGCGCCCGTGTCTACCTCGGTCGACTGCCCTCACTGCGGCGGCACCCAGGCCTGGTAGCGAGCCGGTTTGACCGACCCGCGGGCCTCCCGGTAGGAACCCGCATAATGGGGCCGCCGTGAAGCGTGCGCGACTGGCCGACGGACTCCCGCCGCCCGGTCCACCGCTTGCGGCACCGATCCTGACCGCGATCTGGTTTCGGCGCGCGCAATGGCTTATGGCCCAGTGTGCCGCCCGCTACGGGCAGACGTTCACGCTGAGGATCCTCCACGAGGCCCCGTGGGTCGTGCTCTCGAACCCTTCGCACGTCAAGGAGGTCTTCACCGGCGACCCGCGCGTCTTCCACGCCGGCGAGGGAAACCGCATTCTGCTGCCCGTGGTGGGCGAGCACTCCGTCCTGCTGCTGGACGAAGGCGCCCACCTAGAGCAGCGCAAGCTGCTGCTTCCCTCCTTCCACGGCCGCCGGATGCAGCGCTACGGGGCCCTGATGGCGGAGGTAGCGGCCGCCGAGATCGAGGGCTGGCCGCGCGGAGAGCCGTACCGCCTCAGGCCGCGGATGCAAGCGCTGACGCTCGAGATCATCCTGCGGACCGTCTTCGGACTGGAGCGCGGCGGGCGGCTCGAGCGCCTCTGGAGGAGCTGCGCCGCGTGCTCGACCTGCTGACCAATCCCCGCACGTTGCTGTTCCCGATAATCCTCGGACCCGAGCGGCTCGCTCGTTTCGGCCCCTTCCAGCGGTTCCTGCAGCGCGTCGACCAGCCGCTGTACGAAGAGATCGCAGAGCGGCGGCGAGCGCCCGACCTGGACAGTCGCGACGACGTCCTGTCCCTGCTGCTCGGGGCCCGCCACGAGGACGGGTCGTACATGAGCGACCGCGAGCTCCGTGACGAGCTCGTCACGCTGCTGGTCGCCGGCCACGAGACGACGGCCACCGCGCTTGCCTGGGCGGTCGAACGGCTGGTTCGCGCCCCAGACAAGCTCGAGCGCCTGACGGCGGAGGTGTCCGTGGGCGAGACCGCATTCCTCGACGCCGTCATCGCTGAGACGCTCCGTTTGCGGCCGGTGATCTCGATCGTCATCCGGCGGCTGACCGAACCCGTCGAGGTCGGGGGTCTCTCCCTGCCCGCTGGGGTTTCGGTCGCGCCTTCCGTCTACCTGGTCCACCGCCGGCCTGAGATCTACCCCGATCCCGAGCGGTTCCTGCCCGAGCGCTTCCTAGACCAACAACCCGGGACCTACACATGGATTCCCTTCGGGGGCGGTATCAGGCGCTGCCTCGGCGGAGCCTTCGCTCAGTTCGAGATGCGAGCCGTCCTCTCCGAACTTGTCAAGCGGAGGAAGCTGACCCCGGCCCGCCCCGAACCGGAGCGAGTGTTCAGGCGCGCGGTCACCGAGACACCGAGGCACGACGCGGAGGTCGTGATCGTCTGAGCCGTTGCGCGGGCGAAGGCACTAAGGCCGGCGGCCGCTACTCCTCCAGCTCGTCGCCCTGCACCCACCGGTCCGCCTCGATCAAGCGCTTGGTGGCCTCCTCTGCATCCGCGTGACTCTGGGCCGAGTTTCGATGAATTCGCGCCGTGTGCTCCTCACCCTTCGAGGCCACGGCCTCGGCCTTCTCGCGCGCCTTGCGTTCCCGCTCGCGGGCCGCCCTTACCCGGGCTTGGGCCCCCCTCTCCGACACGTCAATTGAGCGTAGCGGCGTTCCGGTAGCCTTGGCCAGACGGTGGCAAACGCGTGTGACGCGTCGTCGGCGAAGACGCAAAGGGCGACCCTCGCACCGCATACGCGGACGTAGCTCAGTTGGTAGAGCGTCGGCTTCCCAAGCCGAAGGTCGCGGGTTCGAGACCCGTCGTCCGCTCTGTGGAAAGCCCCGCTATGGGGCTGTCGCGTAACCCTGGCGGGTTGTGCGACTTTGACAAACCGGCTGGCGGGGCCGATGCGACGCCCGCGCGAACGATGTCGATTTGCTCCCGACAGTTGGGAGCAAATCAACATCGTTCAGTGCCGGCACGCCGCTAAAACCGCTCGAGCCAGCCAACGGCAGTTACCGCGCCGGTCGAAGCGCCGCTAGAGCCGAGACCGTTATCAACTCCTGCTAACTCAAACGCCCCCGCGAGAGGCTTACGCAACAACCTCGAAGGCGGGGTTTTCTTATGTTCGCATTGGTCCCGGGCAAACGCAGATTGCACGACGTGTTCGCCGGCCTGCCGGCGCGAACGCGCGCGCGTCCGAGCCGTTCTGTGACCGGGCAAGACTTGGTGCGACGGCCTCAGGTCATGCGCCGGTAGCGCCACACGGAGAGCGGAATGAACACGGCGATCAGGCCGACGATCCAGGCGATTGCGCCGCCGAGGGAAGATGGTGTTCCGTGGACGAGAGCCAGGGAACGTGCTGCGTTCGCGGTCAGGGTGACCGGGCTCACCTTCGCGAACGCCTGAAGCCAGCTCGGCATGCTCGAGACCGGCACGAACACGGAACTCGCGAACACGAGCGGGAACAGGACCACGAAGCCCGCCGATTGAGCCGCCTCGGCGCTGCGTACCGTCAGCGCAACGAAGACAAAGATCCAGCTCAGCGCGAGACCGAACGCGCTGACGAGCGCAATGCACCCAAGGGCCTGCGCGGCGCCGGCCTGGAAGGTGAAGCCGATGATGTAACCGACGATGATCATCAGCACGATGATCAGGACGTTGCGGACCAGGTCGGCGGCGGTGCGGCCGATTAGCACGGCGGACCGTGCCATCGGCATCGAGCGGAAGCGGTCGATCACGCCGAGCTTCAGGTCGTCGGACAGGCCTACTGCCGTCATGCTCGCCCGGAACGTCACCGACTGAATGAGAATGCCTGGCAACAGGTAGTCGATGTAGCTCACGCCGGGGGGCAGGGAGTGACTGATCGCGCCGCCGAACACGTACGTGAACAGGAGCACGAACATGATCGGCTGGATCGTCGAGAACACCAGCAGATCCGGTTGGCGGACGAAGTGGAGCAGGTTGCGCACGCTGACCACCCGCGCGTCGGTGATGTCCGCTCGAAGCTTTCGCGGCGAGACGCGCCGCAACGGTGACGCCCGCTTCGCAGCCGGACGAAGCCCCGCGGGGGCGCGAGCGGCGGGAACGCTGCGGTCGGTGCGATTCGGCTGGCCGTCACCGGTCGAGACTTCAGCCCCCGCTCCGTTCTCGCTCGGCGGCGCGCCCGTCAGCTGTAGAAACACGTCGTCGAGCGTCGGCCGGCGCAGTCCGAGATCGCTCACCGCGATCTCCGCCTTGCGCAGCGCCGAGGCCGCGCCCTCGATCATCTCGAGTCCATCCCGCGGCGCCGGAAGCGTCAGCTGATCGAGCCGCTCTCCAGGCTCCGGCTCACCGCAACCGATCCCGGTCAGCACCGCGCGCGCATCGTCTCGTTCGGCCGCGCTGACGAGCTCGACCTCCAGGATCTGGCCCCCGACCCGATCCTTGAGCTCGCTCCCGGTGCCCTGCGCGATCACCCGCCCGTGGTCGATCACCGCGATCTGCTCGGCGAGCTGATCTGCCTCCTCGAGGTACTGGGTGGTGAGCAGCAGCGTCGTCCCCCCGCGGACTAGCTCGCGCACGACCGCCCAGATCTCGTTGCGGCTACGTGGATCGAGGCCGGTCGTCGGCTCGTCCAAGAACAACACGCGCGGGCGGGTCAGGAGGCTCGATGCGAGATCGAGACGTCGCCGCATCCCACCGGAGTAAGTGCCGGCCCGGCGGTCGGCGGCGTCAGCCAGGTCGAAGCGCTCGAGCAGCTCGTTCGCCCTCCGGCGAGCATCCGGGGCCGAGAGGTCGAAGAGGCGCCCAAACATCTGCAGGTTCTCCCTGCCGGTCAGCATCTCGTCGACCGCCGCGAACTGGCCGGTCAGCCCCAGGAGCTCCCGCACGCCCGCGGCGTCGTGGACGACGTCGCGGCCAAACACCTCTGCCCGTCCGGCGTCCGGAGCCAGCAGCGTGGCAAGCACTCGAACGAGCGTGGTCTTCCCCGCGCCGTTCGGTCCGAGCAGCCCAAAGACCGTGGCCTCCTCTACATCCAGGTCCACCCCGGCAAGCGCCGTGGTTGCGCGGAAGCGCTTGACCACACCCTCGACATGGACCGCCGGGTCAGCCATCACTCACCTCCCAAGATGACGCGCACTCGTCGCGGCAACCGCACCGCCACCGGGCCAGCATCGTGGACCGGCCGGCGATCCGCCATCGCGCGGTAATGAATGGTCGCACAAGGAACAGGGGACGCCGCCGCTGGAGTTCAGGGCGTCCAGTTCTCGGCGAGTGGGGTGAGCTGGAGCTCGTGTGTCGCCGAGCGCGCGTCCTGGTTGGCCAGGAAGAGCATGGCATCGGCGATCCTGCGTGGGTCGGCTAGGGCTTCCGGTGAGACACCGCGGCGTGTGGACCCGTCGAGCGGCTGGATGCCCGCGTCGACGATTACCAATGTGACCTGGATGCCGCGGGGGCGCAGCTCGAGCGCGGCCGCGTTGGTGATCGCTCGCACGCCGAACGATCCCGCCGCCCACAGGCCGCGGCCCGGCAGCGCGCGGCGTGCCGAGCCGCCGGTGACCTGCACCAGAGTCGCTGCCCGGCCCTGCGCGATCGCGAATCGCCCGCTGGCGGACAGGAACGAAAACGCCGCGCGGGCCGGAGCCGCCGCCCACGAGTCAAAGCCGTCGAGGTTGGCCTCGGCAATCGGGCCGCCGCCGAACGGCCCGGTGCGCTCGCCGCCGTATGCGGCGGCCGCGTTCACCACGAGCTCGACCCCACCGTGAGCAGCGGCCGCCCGCTCCAGCACGCCGTACACGCTCGCGGGGTCCGTCACGTCGGCCTCTAGCGCCAGCGCGCCGGACGCGCTGACGCCATCCAGCGTGCTCGGGGACCGCGCCACCCCCGCCACGGCCCAGCCGTCGCTTACCAGCAGCTCGATGACCGCGCGACCCAAGTTGCGCGCTCCGAACACCACCGCACTTCGCTGCTTCCCTTGCATGTCGCTCATCCAATCGCTCGATTCGGTTGGGGTGTTGGTTCAAAGCCCGCGGCTCCGGCCCCTCCTCGGGTCGATCACTCGCACGCGATCGTCGCCAGTAGGCGAGTGACGTGTCATCGCCAGATCCCGGTGATTAGCAGTTGCGCGACGAACGTCGGTGCTGGTTCAGCCGCAAACGATCGTCCGGCTAAGCTGGGCGAAGCACTCGATGGTAGGCCAGCATGATGAGCTTGGTGACAACGCAGCGCGGCGAGCATCTGCAGCAGCCGATCTCAAGAGACGTTTCGGTCGCCGGCGGCCTGCTCGCCCGGGAGGACCTCCTCCAGATGCTGGATCGCGCTGTGTCCAAGCGGGTGACAGTTATCTCGGCGCCGCCGGGGAGTGGGAAGACGTCGCTGTTGCGTGTCTGGGCTGGCCGCTCGAACGGCCGTCGTCGCGTCGCGTTGGTGTCCGTCGACCGCGAAGAACAGGATGCGCAGCGGTTCTGGTACGCCGTCCTCGACGCGACCCGGAGCCCGGCGCGGTCGATCGACCCTAAGACGCAACCCGCGGCGACCGCCGCGCTCGACGGCGACCAGCTGGTCGACGCGGTCGTTTCGGAGTTCTCCGACCAGGTCGAACCAGTCGTGCTGATCATCGACGATCTCCATGAGCTGCGGTCGGCGGACGCCCTTTCCCAGCTCGAGCATTTGCTCGCGATACTGCCGAGCTCTGCGCGCGTGGTGCTGTCGTCTCGCCGCGATCCGGCGATCAGGCTGCACCAGCTGCGGCTTGCCGACGAGGTCGCCGAGATCCGGGCCGGCGATCTGCGCTTCACCGAGCGCGAGACGCGCGAGCTGCTTGCCGCCTCCGCGATCAGTTTGTCCCACGACGGGGCAGCGGCGTTGTATCAGCGCACGGAGGGTTGGGCGGCTGGCCTGCGCCTGGCGGTGATCTCGCTCGCCCGTCACGCGGATCCCGAGCGTTTCGTGGCTGAGTTCTCGGGCACCGACAGGGCGGTTGGCGAATACTTGATGGCGGAGATGCTCGAGCGCCAGCCGGGCGAGGTTCAGAGCATGCTGTTGCGAACCTCGCTTGTCGACCGGGTAAACGCTGAGCTCGCCGACCTGCTGGCGGACCGCTCGGGCTCGGAGCAGATGCTGCTTGAGCTTGAGGACGCCAACGCGTTCGTCGTGTCGCTGGACGCTGCGCGCACCTGGTTTCGCTACCACCACCTTTTGGCGGATTTCCTGCGCCTGGAGCTTCGCCGAAGATTGGCCGATGAGGTTCCCGATCTGCACCGCAGGGCGGCCCAGTGGTTTGCTGATCACGGGGATGCCGTGGAGGCCGTGCGACACAGGCTCGCGGCCGGCGATTGGCCAGATGCGGCGCGGCTACTCGCGGACCACTTGTTCAGTTTGACGCTTGACGGGCAGGAGGGAGCGATTGCCGTGCTGCTGCGGTTATTCCCGGAGGGGGCGGCAGCTGATCATCCCGACCTGGCTTTGGCTCACGCGGCGGTTCAGCTGGCGCAAGGGCGGTTGGAGGAGGCGGCCACTCAGCTGGCGCTGGCCGAGTCGGAAGTTCAGACCACCCCCCAGGCTCGCCGCCAGCGCCTCGCGGTGGCAATCGCGTCGTTGCGGTTGGCGCTGGCACGGCGGAGCGGTCAGTTCACGGAGGTGATCGAGCAGGTGAACCTGCTTGATGCCACGATCGCAGACAGATCGTGCCCGAGAGGAACTGAGTTGCGGGGAGTCGCGCTGATGAATCTCGGGATCGTCGAGATGTGGTCGCGGCGATTCGACGATGCCGAGCGTCACCTGTCCGAGGGAGCAGAGCTAGCCCGGGCGATCGGCCGGCCCTACCTCGAGGTTGCGTGTCGCGCTCACCAAGTTTTCCCGACCACGGTTGTCTCGCTCGCGAGCGCGCGCGAACGCGGGCGTCAGGCGGTAGCCCTGGCCGAACTCTACGGCTATGGCGATCGGCCGATACTCGCGCCCGCGCTCGCCGCGGTTGCCTTCTGGGCGATCTGGATGGGCGAGTTCGACGAAGGAGAGAGCGCGCTGCGCCGCGCCTGGGAGGTCGCCGATCCACAGACTGACCCGGCCGCCGCGGTGATGCTGCACATGGTGACGGGCCAGTTGCAGGCGGCTCGCGGGCAGCATCAAGCGGCGCTCGAAGCATTCGCTGCTGGAGCGCGGGCGCAGTCGCTGCTAACAGGCGTGCACACTTTCGCGACCCCGGTCGTCGCATGGCTCGCGGCTGCGCAGGCTCGCCTCGGGATGCCGGATGAGGCGCGCGAAACGCTAGCCGGATTCTCCGCCGAACCCGATGGGACGGGGACGGGTTTCATCTTTAACGCGCGCGCAGTGATCTCCCTCACGGAGGGAGACCCCGCAGGTGCGCTGGACCTACTTCGAGACGTTCCGGACATCGAGCCCCCGACCGGCCCCCAGTTCACGCTCGTTGAGACGCATCTGCTCGCGGGTATCGCGCACCTAAACCTGGGGGATCGAAGCGCTGCCGCCGCAGCAGCCGAGGCAGCGCTCACCTCCGCCGAGCCTGACAGGCTGATGTTCCCGTTCGCGATGACCAACGCCGGACCGCTACTCGATGCGCTGCCGAGGCACGAAACGGCTCATGGCGCCCTTCTGGCCGACATCGTCGACCTGCTGCGAGGCGAACCGACCCCGAGCGCCGATGCAGAGCGCCTATCGCAACCGGAGCAGCTCAGCCCAAGCGAACTGCGGGTACTGCGATACCTGCCGACCAATATGACGCGCCCCGAGATCGCAAGCGAGCTCTACCTCTCGATCAACACGGTCAACACCCACATCCGCAACATCTACACCAAGCTCGGCACTCGTGATCGCTCCTCCACCGTCACGCGCGCACGCGAACTGAGACTCCTCTCAACCGGGCGCACCTAACTTCAGACCTTGCTCTCGATCCGCGCGAGCCGCGGGATCAGCCGAGCGGCGGAGCGGCCCAGAACGCCGCGACGATGACCGTCATACCGGGGCCTCTACGTCAGCTGACTCCTTCAACAGTCGGTCGGTCAGAACGATCTCGACAAGCGGCGGAACTGTTTCCTGACGAGCCCAATCGCGCTGCAGCTCGCCGGCAAGGGACACCCAGCTGATCGGTTGCCCTCCGGCCTGGGTGGTTCTCTCGAGCCCAGCGCGATGAGCCTCCAGCGAGGTGCCGCCGATCGCGTCGACCACGGGATATACCTCGTATCCCTCCCGAAGGGCATCGAGAGCCACGAACGCCATACAGATCTCGGTCCACAGCGCGCAGAGGATGAGTTTCCGCCGGCCCGTCGCCCGGACCGCATCGACGAACTCGATGTCTTCCCACGAGTTCATCGTCGTGCGATCGAGCGGCTCGTCGTTGCGCACCAGCTCCGCGAGCTCGGGCAGCGTCGGCTGTTGTTGACCGGAAGCAACGTTCACGGTCGAATGCACGACCAGCACGCCGTAGGCCTTCACGGTCCTCACGGTGGAGATCGCGTTTCTGAGCAACAGGTCTTGGTCCATCGACTGGACCGTCGAGATCTGAGTGGGCTGCCAGTCGATCAAGAGAAAGGCAGAGTTCTGCGGGGTGAGGAGATGGTCTCCGATCGGGTCGCGGATCGCTTGGCTGGTCATTGGGTAGGGGTTCCTTTCGAGTGAGCGGACGACTGGAGCGTGGCTGACGATCAGGCGAGTGGTCATCACCTGATTCCGGGTATTCCCGTGTCAGCAGGACGGGCTCCATTCCGGAATCGCCATGATCCGGCGAGGACCGCTCACCCCATTGCGTGAAAGCCTCGCGTGTGATGGGACATGTCCCGTACCCGCTCGACGCGAGCGTCCCGGAAGAGGGTTCGCATGGCGAGGCGATAGACGACATCGTCGAGCGGGAGTGCCGCAGCGCATATCCCGAAGAGGCCCGCTCCGAGGACCAGCCTCCCTTGAGCTGGTGGAGGGTCATATCGATCGTTTGGCTCCCGGGCTGCTTCGCGGTCGTCCTGGCGCTCGTCCTTCTGGTGGCTATTCACCTCCCGAAGGACAAGCTGAGCGTCGCAGCCCAGCATGATCCCCTGGCGTCGGGCGTCGGTGGCACCGCGGTCTTCTTCCTCGTGCTTCCCCTGATGATGGCTGGAGTGATTACTGCGGTCGTCTCGGCGCGGCGGCCGACCTGGGGGATCGTCCGGCGAGTCGTCCTCGTCGCCGGAGTCGGAGCGGTAGCCAGCCTGACCACCTATCTCAGCGCCGTCGGGCTGCACATCGTGCGTGGCGAGCCATTGCTGCTCGCCGGCGCGTTCCTTATCACGCAGCTCACGAGCGTGCCGACCCTCGCGTCAACCGACGACGTACGACGGGAGGCCGTCAAGTCATGAACGCGGCGCAGCCGGTCAGCCGCTCAAGCGGTCGGAGCGACTTCAACTCCCCGATGGCTGAGCCCACTTGAATAAACCGCCTCGGCGATCCGCTCGGCGATCATGATCGTCGTCGGGTTCAGCGCAACTGAGACAACGACGGGCATGATGGATGCGTCGACGACACGAAGTCCGTCGATCCCTTTAACGGCGCCACGTGAATCCACAACCGCCCACGGGTCCTGGGGACCGCCCATCGGCGCCGTCGCGCATGGGTGCCCGTAGGAGGCCAGGTTGGACGCCACCGCGTCGGCCAACTGGTCCTCCCCGACAGCTTCACCGGGCAGGATTTCCAGTTCGAGGAACTGGGCAAGCGCCGGCTTGCGGCCGATCTTGCGGGCCAGCTTCACGCCCTCCAGCATTCGGCGCGTGTCCCTGTCTTCGGCTAGGAAGTTGCAGTCGATCTCAGGCTGCGCGCGAGGGTCACGGCTGCGCAGTCGTAGGGTCCCACGAGACTCGGGCTTGACGACAGCCACGCTCAGCGCGATCGCCCCGCCGGTTGGGCTGTACTCAGGAGGCATGAGGTGCGTCACCGCAATGTGGATGTCCAGCTCATCCCCTTGGGCCTCGCTGGACGGGATCCACAGCAGGGCGCCGACCGCCGGCCTCATGTCGAGCGCGTCCCGCTTCAGGGCGTAGGCGTTGTAGTAGAAGGGCTGGTCCTGGAGGTGTTGTCCGACGGGCAGATCGGCCACGACGTCGATGCTGAGCGCCGCGAGGTCGGTCGCGGGGCCGACGCCGGAGCGCAGCAGGATCGCTGGACTCCCGTACGAGCCCCCGGAGAGGATCACCTCACCCGCGGTGATCTCGGCGCCGCTCGCCGTGACAACACCCACCGCACGGCGGCCGTCGAACAGGACGCGATCGACGAGCAGATTGCCTGAGATCTTGAGGTTGGGACGGTTGCGGACCTCCTCCGTGAGGTAGACGAGACCGGTGTTCTGGCGCACGCCGTCGATGACGTTGACCGGGTAAGGGCCGACGCCGCTTGGATTCGGCCCGTTGAAGTCCTCGACTCGCGGAAAGCCCTCTGCCGCGGTCGCGTCGATGAACCCGCGCAAAGAGGTGGTCAGGTCGTCGTACCTCTCCTGTCGGATCGGGAACGGTCCGCTGCGCCCGTGGTAGGCGTCATCGCCGTCGGGCGTGTTCTCCATCTCGCGGTAGGTGGCGTAGACGTCCTCGACCGTCCAGTCGCCAAGGCCGTGCCGTTGCCAATCGCGGATGTCGCTTGGTCGCGCGCGCATCGTGACCGTGGCGTTGTGGGCCGAGCAGCCCCCCAGCACCTTGGCGCGCGGGGCATCGATCTCCGGGGAGGCCGCTCCACCACGGGTGGTGAAGCCCCACTCGTGCTCGGGGTTAGCCGGCACCTTCGCGGCGTCCAACAGGTCGTCGGGATAGCCATCGACACCGTAGGCCGTGCCCGCCTCGAGCAGCAGGACTGACCGGACCGGATCTTCGCTGAGACGGCTTGCGAGCACGGCGCCCGCCGAGCCTCCACCCACGATGACTACGTCGACGCTGCCCGCGGGACCGTCGATATCGGACATGAATCTCGTTCTCCTTGGTCGATAGCTAGCCGCGCAATGGTCGCCGCGCACGGGTGATGCGTCCTCACCAGATCCCGGTGAGTCGGTCGCGGTCAGCCCTCCACGGTGCCGAGTCGGCGGCGGGCACCCGACGGGGCAACGGCTCGGCTTACTGCGAGGGGATCCTGGACACGAGGAAAACAGCTGTGGCCGGGCTACTAACCTCAATGATCGGATTCGACCGTGGGGACAGCATGACCAGCTCGACAACGACACGGCGCGCAGCGAAGCTGGAGGCACTCTCAACCGATGTCGCCGCCCCGGGTCTGCTCGACCGGGAGAGCTCGTCCAAACACTGGACCACGCTGTGACCAAGCGGATCACAGTCATCTCGGCGCCGCCGGGAAGTGGGAAGACCTCGCTGTTGCGTGCATGGGCCGACCACTCGACCGACATTCGCCGCGTCGCGTTCGTGTCCGTCGACCGCGACGAGCAGGATGCGCAGCGTTTCTGGTCTGCGGTCCTGGATGCGCTCCGCAGCCTGGCGGCGTCGATTGATCCTGAGATGCAACCCGCGGCGTCAGCAGCAGCTGATGGCGACCAGCTGGTCGACATGGTCCGTTCCGAGTTGGCCGAGCTGCTCGAACCGGTTGTGCTGATCATCGATGATCTCCACGAGCTGAGATCGGCTGAGGCTCTCAGGCAGCTCGAGCGTTTGCTCGCGATTTTGCCCAGCTCTGCGCGGGTGGTGCTGTCGTCTCGTCGGGATCCGGCGATCAGGCTGCACCAGCTAAGGCTTGCCGACGAGGTCGCGGAGATCCGGGCCGGCGATCTACGGTTTACCGAGGACGAGACGCGCAAACTGCTTGCCGCGTCCGGGATCAGCTTGTCCAACGACGGGGCGGCCGCGTTGTACCGGCGAACGGAAGGCTGGGCGGCTGGCCTGCGTTTGGCCGTGATCTCCCTCACCCGTCACGCGGACCCCGCGCGTTTCGTGGCCGAGTTCTCCGGCACCGACAGGGCGATTGGCGAATACCTGATGGCCGAGATGCTCGAACGCCAGCCGAGCGAGGTTCAGAGCATGCTGTTGCGAACCTCGCTTGTCGACCGGGTCAACGGTGAGTTGGCCGACCTGCTGGCGGGCCGTTTGGGCTCGGAGCAGACGCTGCTGGAGCTGGAGGACGCCAACGCATTCGTCGTGTCGCTCGACCCTGAACGCACGTGGTTTCGCTACCACCAGCTGCTGGCAGATTTCCTGCGCCTCGAGCTCCGCCGAAAGTTTGCGGATGAGGTTGGAGACCTCCACGGCAGGGCCGCCCACTGGTTCGCTGACCACGGGGACGTCGTCGAGGCCGTGCGGCACACGCTCGCGGCCGGCGATTGGCCAGATGCCGCCCGGCTGGTCGCCGACCACTCGTTCAGTTGGGTGCTCGACGGGCGAGCGGGAACGATCGACGCGGTGCTCCGGGCGTTTCCTGAGGGCGCATCAGCCGATCATCCTGACCTGGCGCTCGCTCACGCGGCAAGCGAGCTGAACCAAGGGCGGTTGGAGCAAGCGGCCGCTCAGCTGGAGCTGGCCGAGGCCCACGTCCAGAGCGCTCCGCCGGCTCGTCGCCGGCGCCTTGCGGTGGCGATCGCCTCTCTGCGGTTGGCGTTGGCACGCCGCAGCGGTCGGTTCAGTGAGGTGATCGAGCAGGTGAAGCTGCTCGATGCTTCGATCTCAGACGAATCGAACGATCAGATCGCGATGGGTAGCGAACTGCGGGCGGTCGCGCTGCTGAATCTCGGGATCGTCGAGACGTGGTCCGGGCGACTGGGCGATTCTGAGCGCCACCTCTCCGAGGGAGCAGAGCTCGCCCGGACCATTGGCCGACCCTACCTCGAGGTCGCGTGTCGCGCGCATCAAGGTTTCCCGTCAAAGACGGTCTCGGTCGCAACCGCGCGCGAGCGAGGCCGTCAGGCGGTAGCTCTGGCCGAGCGTTATGGCTTGGAGGATCGGCCGATACTCGCGCCCGCGCTCGGGGCGGTGGGCGGCATGGCGATCTGGATGGGCGAGTTCGACGAGGGAGAGCGCTGGCTGCGCCGCGCCGGGGAGGTCGCCGATCCAAGCGTTGACCCGGCGGCCACTGTGCTTCTGCACGTGGCGACGGGCATGCTGCACGCCGGTCGCGGGCAGTATCAATCAGCCCTTGAAGCATTTGCCGCGGCAGCGCGGATGGAATCGCAGCTGAGCGGCGTACACGCGCTTGCGCCGCGGATCACGGGATGGCTGGCCGCGACGCAGGCCCGCCTGGGATTCCCAGACGAGGCGCGCGCGACTCTTACCGGATTCTCCGCCGAGCCCGAGCAAGTTGGTCTCATTTACGACGGGCAAATGGGTGCCATTTACAACGCTCGTGCGGTGATCTGCCTGACGGAGGGAGACCCCGCGGGAGCACTGGATGCCCTCCGCGGTGTTTTGGACACCACGCCCCCTGCCGCCCCGGCGTTCACAGTGGTTGAATCCCATCTGCTCGCTGGTATCGCGCACCTAGACCTCGGGGATCGAAGCGCCGCCACGGCGGCAGCCGAGGCGGCGCTCGCGGCCGCCGAGCCCGACAGGCTGATGTTCCCGTTCGCTATGTCCGAAGCCGCGGACCTGCTCGACGCGCTCCCCCGTCACCAAACGGCTCACGGTGCCCTTCTCGCCGACGTCGCCGACCTATTGCGAGAGGGACTGGCCCCGAGCGTCGATCGAGGGCGTCTATCGCAGCCCGAGGAGCTCAGCCCGAGCGAGCTCCGCGTACTGCGATTCCTGCCGACGAATCTCACCCGGCCCGAGATCGCGAGCGAGCTGTACGTCTCCGTCAACACGGTCAACACCCACATCCGCAGCATCTACTCCAAGCTCGGGGCGCGCGATCGCTCCTCGGCCGTGCAACACGCACGCGACCTGCGGCTCCTCTCAACCGGGCGGCACTAAACAGGGCTGAAGTGGCGCACGCCCCGTCCCGCGCATAATCACCAGATTCCGGCGTCGCCGGCTCACCGGGTGGTGATGCAGGATGATCGCGTGGCCACATCGCCGGGCTTGTACACGATCCGGATAAGGGGCCGGCTCGGCGCTACGGCCCTGTCCGCCTTCCCCATGATGGTGTGCGAGGCGAAGCGCGGCGAGACCGTGCTCACCGGATTGCTTGAAGATCGTTCCGCCGTGTTTGGCGTCCTCGCGCAGATCGAGGCGCTCGGCCTCGATCTGCTGGAGCTCCGACAGATCCCGGCGAGACCGAAATCGCCTGGATCCGGCGATGACCGCTCACCGGATGGCGTGTGAGGCTGAGCCCAGATCGCCAAGCGAAAGTCGAGCCTCCATGACAACTCAAACCGTTCGTGACCCTAATCGGTGGGCGGTTCTCGCTTTGCTGAGCGTCGCGCAGCTGATGGTGGTGCTGGACGCGACGATCGTGACCGTCGCGCTGCCTTCGGCCCAGCGGGCGTTGCACTTCTCGAACGAGAATCGGCAGTGGGTGGTGACCGCGTACGCGTTGGCGTTCGGCAGCCTGCTGTTGGTGGGCGGCAAGGTGGGCGATCTGTTCGGCCGCAAGTGGGCGCTGATCGCTGGGTTGGTGGGGTTCTCGGGGGCGTCGGCGGTCGGTGGGCTGGCGCAGTCCTTCGGCGTGCTCGTCGCGGCGCGGGCGACGCAGGGAGTGTTCGGCGCGCTGCTGGCCCCTTCGGCGTTGTCGCTTTTGACGGTCACGTTCGCCGGGACTGAGGACTGGCCGCGGGCGTTCGGGATCTTCGGGGCGGTCGCCGGCGGCGCCGGGGCGGTGGGGCTGCTGCTCGGGGGTGTACTGACGCAGTTGCTGTCGTGGCGCTGGTGCTTGTACGTCAACCTGGTGATCGCGGTGCCCACGACGATCGTGGCGTTGCGCCTGCTGGTCAACCACAGCCATCCCGACCGCGCCCGGATCGACATTCCCGGCGTGCTGACCTGGACATTGGGGCTGTTCGCGCTCGTGTTCGGCTTCTCGAACGCCGAGACCCACGGGTGGGGCGCCACGGCGACCGTCGTCGCGCTGATCGCCAGCCCGGTGCTGCTGACGGCGTTTGTGCTGATCGAACGACGCGTCGAGCACCCGCTAATGCCGTTGCATATCGTTTGGGATCGGGCGCGCGGGGGGTCGTTCGCCGCGCTCTTGGTAACCGGCGCCGGCATTTTCGGGGTGTTTCTGTTCCTCACCTACTTCATGCAGGTGAACCTCGGCTTCTCGCCGCTCAAGACTGGCCTGGCGTTCCTGCCCCTGAGCGTCGTGCTGGTCATCACCTCGACGACAGTCCAGACCCGCGTGATTGAGCGCACGGGCGTCAAACCGCTGGTGCTCCTCGGGATGGCGCTCGGGGTGGTCGGGATGCTTCTGTTCACCCAGCTGACGCCCACCTCCAGCTACGGCACCGGCGTCCTGCCTGGTCTGCTCGTCATCGGTGTGGGGATGGGCTGCATCTTCGCCCCGGCGTTCTCGGCCGGGACGCTCGGCGTGGCGTCAAACGAAGCGGGCATCGCCTCCGCCATGGTCAACACGTCTCAACAGATCGGCGGCTCGATCGGCACTTCGCTGCTCTCAACGATCTACGCCAGCGCCGTCGCCAGCTACGTCACGACCCATCCCCACGTCAGAGGCCTTGCCCCCGCCGCGGCAGGTCCACGGCGACACGACGGCGTTCTGGTGGGCCGTCGGGATCTTTGGCCTGGGGTTCCTGCTCACGCTGGTGATCTTCCCGTTCCGATGCGAGTCCCGCCCGGCGTCGGTCAGGGCCGCTCTGGCCCGACTCGTGATCGGCAACTGCGGCTACGACGAGTCCGCGGACGGCGCCGCCGTCACAGACGGCGCGGGTCCCCCAGAGCCGGCCTTGGCGCCGTAGGACTACGCCGGCAGGGTACGTAAACCGAGCTCGCGCGGCCGAGATCGCCGGCTGGGGCACGGAGCACCGGAAGGTCACGCGCGCGGGGTCACCTCCTCCAGCTTCCTCAGCGCCAGCGCCAACGTGACCGAGATCTCGCTGGATGCCCCCAGCGCGTTCGCGTGGATCGGATCGTGTACGTGCTCGACTGCGGCATCGCTATCAACCCTGATCTGGTCCGCGCTCAGGTCGAGGGCGAGCTCCTGTTCGGGCTCAGCGCGGCGGCGTGGGGTGAGGTGGTGCTGGGTGACGGCGGCGAGATCGTCATTCAGAACTTCGACCGCTATCCGGATTGTGCGAATGCGCTCCGTCCCAGAGATCGAGGTGCACCTGATCGAGTAGACCGAGTCGCCCACCGGCGTCGGCGAGGTTGCCGTCCTGTCAGTTGCCCCACCCTTGGCGAACGCAATCGCGGCCTTACCGGCACCCGAATGCTCAGAGCAGCCATCGCCACCCATCGGGTTCATCGTGCTGCAGAAAACAAAGCGCCAGCCAGTCGTTCTCCGCATCCCAACCGAAGGACTGCACCCCCGGTCCCGCTGAGCGCCGGCCGCCGGGCAGGTGCGGGCGAAATCACCACCTTTCGGCGAGGACAGTTCACCTGGATCGGGGCAGCCTGCGAGCTACGCCGTTCACGCATTGGAGGAACTGACATGCCACATGCCTGCGTTCTAACTGAATATGGGCCCCCTGACGTTCTTAGGTGGAACGACGTTGCGACGCGAGGACCGTCGGAAGGGCAGATCCTGATCAAGGTGCGCGTCTCGGGCGTTGGCCCGACGGATCTGAAGATCCAGCGCGGCGACCTCAACGGGGTCTTCCCCCTGCCCGAGCCAGCGGTGCTCGGGTTCGAGACCGCGGGGGTCGTTGACGCCATCGGGAGTGAAGTCACTGGCGTAACGGTCGGAGACGAGGTGGCGGCCTTGCTGCCTTCGCTTGGCGGGTACGGCGAGTACGCGCTCGCGTCAGCCTGGACTCGCAAGCCGCCAAATGTGAGCTGGAACGACGCTGGCGCGCTGCCCGCGTCGATTGAGGCCGCGGTCGGAGTGCTGCGCCAGCTCGACGTGGCAGAGGGAGAGACTCTCTTGATCCTGGGCGGGGGTGGATCGGTCGGGATCATCGCCACGCAGCTGGCAATTCAGCAGGGGCTCAGGGTCATCGGGGCGGTGGGCGCGCGAGACGAGGCGCTCGGTCGAGAGCTCGGCGCCACGCCAGTGCCCTACGGCAATGAGCTTCTCCACAGGGTGCGAGAGGTCGCAGACCGAGTCGATGCGACGTTCGACGCTGCGGGCAAGGGCGGACTTGCAGACGCGATCACGCTCACCGGCGGCTCCGAGCGGGTGATCACGCTTGCCGACGATCACGCGGCCGAGCTCGGCGTTCGATTTTCAGTTGCGACGCCCGACCGGGCTCCCGACGCCGTCGAACTTGGCATGCAGCTCCTCGCCTCCGGCGAGCTGCGACTTCGCTCGCAGCAGTCCCTGCCTATGTCGGCAGCGGCCGAAGCCCACCGGCTGCTTGAGAACGGACACGCTCACCGCAAGCTGCTCCTTACGACCAACGCAGAGTCCGCGGAAGCCGCGAAATGACCGACGAGGCACGGATTCGCCAGTTGATGCTGGACAACCTCTTCGCGGTGTTCAACGTGCGCGATGGGGCGCGTCGCTGGGAGGCGATTACCCGCAATTACACGGAGGACGTGATCTGGTCCGACCCCGAAGTGACGACCCATGGCCACGAGGAACTAAACGAGCGGGCCCAGAAGCTGCTCGACGGCTTGCCAGATTTTGTCTTCACCGCCGGGGGGCCGGTCTATGTACTCCGCGATCTCGGCCAGCTGGCGTTCAACATGGGAGTGCCCGAGCAACCGCCGGCGGTCAGCGGCTACGACGTGGCTCAGGTGCGCGACGGACGGATCGCCGCGTTGTACACGCTCATGAACGTCGGGAATTGACGACCGGGTGCCCGACGCGCACATCACGAGAAGTCCAGACGTCGCGCAACTCGCCGATCTACAACAATGACCCCGACAGGAACAACGATGGTGGACGGGACGAAGCGCAAGGCGGAGGACTTGGGCGTGCGAGGTCATCAGCGAGCCCCAGTCGCCGACCGAAAGGCGCGAGAGTTTCTCCGGAAGGCCGATCCGGTACTCGCAGGCTTGATCGACGCCCGCCCGGACTTCCGTCCGCGCGCCTGGATGGACGAACTCCCTCGGCTTGACGCGTTCGGAACGCTCATCTTCCAAGTCGCCGGACAGCAGCTCTCCGTCAGCGCGACGCGGACAATCGTCTCTCGTGTCGAGCAGCACTTCGGAGGCCATTTGCCGTCACCTGCGCAACTTCTCGCCGCGGATCCACAGGTGCTACGAGACAGCGGCATGTCGGGCCGGAAGGGCGCGACGTTGCGAGTGCTGGCCGAGCGGTTCGTCGACGGACGCCTGAGCGACGAGGCACTCTCGCGAATGACCGACGCCGAGGTCGAGGCGGCGCTAACCGAGGTGCCGGGAATCGGGCCATGGACGGCGCGTGGCTTCCTACTCGTGGGTCTCGATCGCCCTGACGTGTTCCTCTCCGGCGACCTGGCGCTGCGGCGCGCGGTGCAGCGCGCGTATGGGCTCGACCACCCGCCAACCGACGAGGAGATGGCCCAGCTCTCAGATCGCTGGCGGCCGTACCGGAGCCTTGCGGTGAGCTACCTGTTCGCGTCGGAATACGACGCCTGAACCGTGAGCACGGACCAGCGCTCCCAACCTGAGCAGGTGGACGCTTCGAAGGCGCGTCGTAGCTTGCGCAATGGGTTCATCACGCTGATTCTGGCGGGGGCGCATTGATCGTCGGGTTGCTGTTGGCGGTGCCGGGGCTGAAGGGTGTCGCGACCACGGTGTCGCACATGAAGCGGGGTGGGTTGTCGTCGCGATTGTGCTCGAGGGTCTTTCCTGCGCGAGCTACGTGCTGGCGTTTCTGCAGGTGTTCGACCGGGCGCCATTTCGGGTGGGGGCGCGGGTGGCGCTCAGCGAGGAGGCGTTCGGGGCGGCGGTGTCGCTCGGGGGTGTCGGGCAGCCTGGCGGTGGGCGGATGGCTGATGGTCGAGCGCGGGGCGCGCGCGGGGCGGATCGCCGAGCGCTCTGCGGTGCTGTTCCTGTACACGAGCGCGATCAACGTGGTCACGCTGATCCTGGCCGGCCTGGGCCTGTTCCTCGGTCTCCCGGGCCCGAGCAACCCGCTGCTCAGCATCGTGCCGGCGGCGGTCGGCGCGGTCGTGCTGGTCCTGTTTTTGCTGTTGCCGCGCTACGTCGACCGCATCGTCCGGCGAGTACGGCCGGGGCGGCTCCACACGTTTCTGACTGAAACGGCGGCCAGCGTGCGCGACACCGAGCGACTGGTGTTCCATCCCGACTGGCGGATCGTCGGCGCGATCGGCTACCTGTGGTTCGACATCGCCGTGCTGTTCGCGTGCTTCGCCGCCGCGTCGGCCATATGCCGCCGCTGGCCCCGGTCGTGCTGGCCTACCAGATCGCCTACCTGTCGAACTTCATCCCGGTGCCGGGCGGCATCGGCGTGCTCGACGGCAGCATGATCGGCATGCTCGTCCTCTACGGCCTGGGCGGGACGGTAGCCACCGCGGCCACCCTCGTCTACCACGCGATTTCGCTGTGGGTCCCGGCCATGTGGGGCACGATCGCGTTCATCGTGCTGCAGAAAACCAAGAAGCAGCCGATCATCCTGCGCAACCCAACCGAGGAACTGCACCCCCGCTCCCGCTCTCGCTGATCGGGCATGGGCGGCTGAGAAGAGCCACCCCCTCCGACGAAGGCTCGGCGTCTCCGATTGCTGCGGGTGGCACTCGCTGAGAAGCGCTGGGCAATGTCGACTAAGCCGATTGTCTTAGATAAGATGCCATGCGTGTCCGAGTTGCCGGCTGTGAGGGGAGTCTTTCGGCTGCACTTTCCCGGAGGGCCTGGAGGAGAGGCGCCATGACCGTGGTGGCTAGTCATGTGTCCCAGCTGCGGGCGCTCGAAGCCGAGGCGGTATTCGTGATCCGCGAAGTGGTGGCGGAGCTCAAGCGACCCGTCCTTCTGTTCAGCGGGGGCAAGGATTCGATCGTGCTGCTGCGGCTGGCCGAGAAGGCCTTCCGGCCGCTGCCGCTGCCCTTCCCTGTTCTGCACGTGGACACGGGGCACAACTTCCCGGAGGTGATCGAGTTCCGCGACCGGCGGATGTCCGAGGGCCGGCACCGGCTGCTCGTCGCATCGGTCCAGGACTCGATCGACCGAGGCCGCGTCCGCGAGGAGACTCCCGGCGGCTCTCGCAACCGGCTGCAGACCGTTACGCTGCTCGACGCGCTCGAGCAGCACGGGTTCGACGCGGCGTTCGGCGGGGCCAGGCGCGATGAGGAGCGAGCGCGGGCCAAGGAACGCGTCCTCTCGTTCCGCGACGAGTTTGGCCAGTGGGACCCCAGGGCCCAGCGGGCAGAACCCTGGACGCTTTACAACGGACGTGTCCGGCCCGGTGAGCACATCCGTGTGTTCCCACTGAGTAACTGGACCGAGCTCGACGTGTGGCGCTATATCCAGGCAGAGGGCCTCGAGCTTCCGTCGATCTACTTCGCGCACCGCCGGCGCGTGATAGAGCGCGACGGCGTTCTTCTTGCCGAATCGGAGTGGATCAGGCCACACGACGGCGAGCAGGTCGAGCGAGACGATGGTGCGCTACCGGACTGTGGGCGATCTGACGGTCACCGGCGCGGTGCGCTCAGAGGCGGCGGATGTCGCGACGGTGATCGCAGAGACGGCGGCGGCCACTGTGTCCGAGCGTGGCGAGACGCGGGCTGACGATCGCGTGTCCGAGGCGGCGATGGAGGACCGCAAGCGCGAGGGATACTTCTGATGACCACGACTGAGGTAACGCGACCGCGCGAGCTGCTGCGGCTAGCGACCGCCGGTTCGGTCGACGACGGGAAGAGCACCTTGATCGGCCGCCTGCTGCTCGACACCGGCTCGCTGTTGAGCGATCACCTGGCCGAGGTTGTGGGCGAAAGAGCCGAGCCCGACCTCGCCGCCGTGACGGACGGGCTGCGCGCGGAGCGTGAACAGGGCATCACGATCGACGTTGCTTACCGCTTCTTCTCCACCGACCGGCGCTCGTTCATCCTCGCCGACACACCGGGACACGAGAGCTACACGCGCAATATGTTCACCGGCGCGTCCACCGCCGACGCGGCGGTCGTTCTCATCGACGCACGCCACGGGGTGGTACGACAGACCCGTCGCCACATGCACATCTCGGCGCTGCTGGGGATCGAGCACATGGTCGTGTGCGTGAACAAGATGGACCTCGTCGAGTGGGAGCAGCGGCGTTTTGACGAGATCGAGGCCGACGTGCACGATCTCGCGCGTCGCCTCGGTGTCCCGGATCTCCTGGTTGTGCCGATCAGCGCGCTGCGCGGCGACAACGTGGCCGCTCCCTCCGCGCACACCGCGTTCTACTCAGGGCCAACGCTGCTCGAGTACCTCGAAGAAGTCGACGTCCAGGCGGATCGGGACCTGTGGCGCTTGCGTCTGCCCGTCCAGTGGGTGGGTCGTCCTTCCAACGGCGGCGGCCGCCTGTACACGGGCCGGATGATCGCCGGCACGCTGCGCGCGGGAGATGAGGTCGTCGCGCTACCTGCCGGAGTGGCCACGAGGATTGCCGAGATCGACATCCTGAGCGACGGCCCGCAGGAGGGGGTGCCCCCGCTGTCGGTGTCGTTCACGCTGGAGGATCACCTCGATCTCGGGCGCGGCGACATGCTCGCAGGGCCCGACGAGCAGCCGGTGAGCGGGCGCGAGCTCGACTGCACGGTCTGCTGGATGAGCGACGAACCGCTTCACGTCGGGCGACGCTACGCGCTCAAGCACACGACGCGCACCGTTCGCGCGACCGTGCAGGAGATCATCGAGCGAACCGATCCTGAGACGCTCGAGCCTCAGCTCGACCCGATCTCACTCGCGCTCAACGACATCGGCCAGGTCAGGATGCGCACGAGCGCCCCGGTGCTCGCCGACCCGTACAAAGTCAACTCGGGCACCGGCTCGTTCATCCTCATCGACGAGGAAAGCAACGACACCGTCGCGGCGGGAGTAATCCGCTCGGCCCGCGCGGTCGAAATCGGCCGAGCGGTCCGGCGCGACGTCACCTGGCACGCCTCCGCGCTGGACCGCGACGACCGCTGGCTGGCCATCGACCAACGCGGTGGCACCGTCCTGCTCACGGGGCTCTCCGCATCTGGAAAGTCGACGATCGCGGTGGCGCTCGAGCGCCGACTGGTCGACAGCGGCCAATCGGCTTACCTTCTGGACGGCGACAACATCAGACACGGGCTCTCGGAGGATCTGGGGTTCACGGCCGCCGATCGCAGTGAGCACATCCGCCGAGTCGGGCAGGTCGCGCGCCTGATGGCGGACGCCGGCACGATCGCCGTGCTGTCGCTGATCTCGCCGCTTGCCGCCGACCGCGACCACCTGCGAGCGGCGCACCAAGAAGCCAATCTGCCGTTCATCGAGGTGTTCGTCGACACGCCCGTCGAGGAGTGCGAACGGCGGGACCCCAAGGGCCTCTACGCCCGTGCGAGGGCGGGAGAGATCAAAGGGTTCACAGGAATCGACGCACCGTATGAACCACCGGTGCGTCCAGAACTGCGAATCGACACCACGGCCACGGGCGTTCCGGACGCGGTGGAGGAGATCATCGAACTGCTGCGAGCTCGTCCCAACGTCCTGGCGAAGGGCGCGACGATGCGGATCTCGGCCAAGGCAGACTACGCCGTGCGCGCGGCAATCGAGCTCGGCGGAGCGGATCGCAGGAGCCCGATCCCGGCCGAGCGGATCGCCAACACACAGGGGATTCCCCTCAACTTCCTGGAGAACATCCTCTCCGAGCTGTGCACGGCCGGCCTCGTGCGCAGCCAACGCGGCGCCGAGAGTGGGTACCGCCTCGCCAGGGACGCCAAGGAGATCACCATCGCCGACATCATCCGGGCAGTCGAAGGCCCTCTGGCGAGCGTGCGTGGCGCGAGGCCCGAGGAGGCCGCGTACCCTGGCGCAGCGCACCAGCTCCCACGCGTCTGGATCGCGGTGCGCAAGAACCTTCGCAACATCGTCGAGCACGTCACCGTCGCCGACGTCGCGAACGCGGAGCTGCCGGACTCGATCACCCGGCTGGCGAGCGATCCCGACGCGTGGGTCACGCGGTAGGGCCGCCGCCTCCGCGACGCCCGCCAGTTAGAAACGCCTACAGCGCTGCCTCGAGAGGCACCGGCTCCTGGCCGACCGCACGCAGCGCGTCCTCGATGGTCGAGATGACCGTTTCGAGCACGTTGACGCGTACGTAGTGCTTGGACTCAGCCGCCACCACGTGCCAGGGAGCGAGGGGGTGATCCGTCGTGGCGAGCATTTCCTCCACCGCTTCCTCGTAGTCAGCGCGGCGCGAGAAGTTTCGCCAGTCCTCGCCCGTGAGCTTCCAACGCTTGAGCGGATCCTTCTCCCGGGCTCGGAATCGACGCACCTGCTCATCCGCGGAGACCTGGAGCCAGAACTTCACCAGTACGAGCCCTTCGGTGGCCAGGCTGGTCTCCCATTGAACGATTTGCGGGTATGCCCGGCGCCACTCGGGCTCTGTGGCAAACCCCTCGACCCGCTCGACTAGCACCCGCCCGTACCACGAGCGATCCAGCACGGCCATTCCGCCCCAACCAGGTAGCGCCGGAGAGAAGCGATGGAGGAAGTGATGCCTGCGCTCATCGGAGCTGGGAGCCGCGAACTGGGACACCCGCACATGCCGAGGGTCCAGGAGGCTGACCAGCCGCCTGATGCTTCCGCCCTTGCCCGAGGCATCCCACCCCTCGAACAGGGCACAAAGCGGCGGCCCAAGCTGGGAGCCTCCGATCAGGCCACCCATCTGCAACCGCAATGCCAAGAGCCTTCGTTGCGCCTTGTCAATCCGACGCTGACTCTCTGCTGCGCCGAGCTTCAGCCTCAGGTCCGCATCACGCATCGACGCCACCAGAAGATCCTCTCAGGTTCACCAAGCCACTACGCAAACGCGACAGGAGTCAGGCCCGTCCCGGGTTTCTCGGGGCGGGCCTTATCAACTACTCCTGCCGTTTGGCCCAAACGACCAGGCGGTCGTCCTCAGCCGATTGTCACCGTCCTCGGTGATGAGGCGATTCCGTTGGCAACCACCACCAGCGTGCTCTTGCCCTTGGGCGTGGTATTGGGGATGGTGAACTTGGTCGAGGAGCTGGTGCCGGGGGCAATCGATACCGAGCTCCAGTCGCTCGTCCGCGCGTAGGTGACCACGCCAGTCGAGGAGTTGGTGATCCGCACCAACGGGAAGTTGGTGTTGTCCTGGACGTCGTCACCGTAGGTCGCTCCCGGGTCCAGCCCGGCGAGCTGCCTGCCGGACAGGCTGTACATGCCGCCTTGGGCGAGCGTGGTGCTGCTCAGCGAGCTGATCGAGGGCTTCCACGCCGGGCGCGCCGTACCGCCTGCCGTGTACACCTCCATCTGGTTGCTGCCGTCGTTGAACAGCACTTGGCCATTGGGCAGCGCCAGGAACCGTGTGGCGAATGAAGTGTCGTTCGGCGCGTTCGCCACGTCCGGGATCTGCGTCAGCTTGTTCGAGCTGGCGTTGTAGACGAAGAAGTGAGTCGGCGCGTCATAGACGCACGCGCTCACATCGAACAGCACGTTCCCATTTGGCAGGATCGATCCTGGTCCATCGGTGCTGTCGTACTCCAGCCCGCCGATGGCCGGAATCTCCGGTCCTGCCGTCCACGTGCCCGCGGTCCCGGCCTTGTAGTGATACAGCGCAGTCTGCGTGTTTGAGTCCGTGCAGGCAGCCTCCGTGCTTGAACCGGCGCCCACCACGAACGTGTTACCGCCCGGCATCTCGACCTGCGGCCCGATCTCGACGACCGGCCACGGGTCGACGGGGTTGCCGGTGAACGCGCCGTCGTGCATCGGCAGGACCCCGGCGAACGTCCAAGTGTCGTTGCTCGGGTTGAATAGCTCGGTGTTGCCGATCGCCCACGTGTCGATGGTCAGCAGCTGGCCGCTTGGCTCGAGCGTCCAGCCCTCCTCGTCGTTGGGATCGGTTTTGCCCGTCCCCGGAATCACCTTCCACGTCAGGTTGCGGGCGTTGAGCAGCGCATCGTCGACGGTCAGATGCGGATCTGCAAGGCAGGTGTTGCACGGGTGCTGAAGCACGAATGTGCCGTTGTCCAGGACATCGCTCCCGGCGTCTCCCATGCTCGTCCAGCCTGGTGGCGGTGGACGGAACGCCAACTGTTGGTCACCGGGTTGTAGATCGCACCCTTGTTCGACCACACCGCGTTTTCCCCGATGTATTCGCCGCCCTCGACGATCATCCGCCCGTCCGGCAAGATCGCCGAAGCGAAATACAGGGGCGTGTAGCTCGTCGGCATCGAGGCGATCTTGCTCCAGGTTCCATTGATGTAGCTGCCCTTCGGACCCGGCGTTAGCTTCCACCACTGGTTCGTACCGCCCGTGACGTTGTTGTCCGGCTCATCGTGCACGAGCACCGTCCCGTTGCTTTCCAGCAGCATCGTGCCTGGCGTCCCGAACGGCGGCGCGTGCACGAGGGACGTCCAGGGCGACGCCGTGCCCGCCGGCCCGTAGTAGGGCTTCGACCCCGATGGCTTGGGATGCCGGAAGGGCGTGAGGACCGGACCACTGGCGTGCGCGGCCGGTGATGCGGCAATCCGGCCCGCGCTGGACCGATGCGCCGACGCCAGCGACAGCCCACCACCGACCAGTACTGCCACCGCGGCCGCGCACGCCGCCGCGGCGACCGTTAGGACAAATCGACGATCTATGAAAGACAAAGCCCCTCCTATCAGTTGCCCCAGCCTTCGATGACCGCGCCACCCTACCAGGGCTCGACGGAGCTCTGCTGCGTTTCGTCCGTGAGCGCGCTTCATTGCGGCGCGCTCATGCCTGTCACATTCCTCTTGCACGGCGGGTCATGTCTGTGAACACGACAACCAACCGACGTCACAGGAGGCTGCCCGATGGCACGGATTCAGGGGATTGGAGAGGCTCAGGCCAGTCCGATGGTCAAAGTCGTCTACTGGTTCATGCGCAGGGGCATGAGGAAGATGACGGGACGCGAAGCTGCGCACGGCAGTGGGATCGAACCGGTCGAGGTGTGGGCGTACCAGCCGAAGATGATGAGCGGCATGGGCAAGTTTCAGCAGGCCGTGCGCAAGGCGCACGGCGTGGACGAGCGAATCAAGAACCTGGTCGAGCTCAAGGGCGCGCAGATGATCGGATGCGAGTTCTGCCTGGACCTCGGCTCACAGATCTGCCGCAACTCCGGCTTCTCCGATGAGGAATTGCTCGCGGTCACCCGTTATCGGCACAGCGACCTTTTCACCGAGCGCGAGAAGACGGCGCTCGACTACGCGGTGGCGGTGATGCGGACGCCGGTGGAGGTCACGGACGAGCTGTTTGGTCGGATGAAGGAGCACTTCACCGATGAGCAGATGGTCGAGATCACGGCGCTGCTGACGGTCGTCAACCTCGATCGCTTCAACGCGGCGTTCGCGATTGGCCCGGCCGGGTTCAGCGACGGGATGTTCTGCGTCCCGCCTGATCAGCCCGCGAGTCCGCTCGAGCTGGCGCGGGCCTAAGGCCCGCTCGCGCTCTCGTCGAGGGCCAGGCCGATCCAATCACCGGGCTGGGCTAACCCCCGCCGGGCGCCGAACGGCCGGACGTTCGGCCAGCACCTGAGCCTGACACGCTGCCCCGCGCCGACTTGGACCTCGACAGACGGGCTACGGGCCCAGTCGATCGTCAACTGAATCTCGTGGCTGCCGGGCTGGATCGCCACCACCTGGGTTTGTCCCCGGCGTATGCGGGCGACCTCCTCGCCGTCGACCAGGACGTGGTAGGACCGCACGCGATCCGCCCACCCTCCGCGCTCCCGGACAATCTCGAGCTCCGCTGACCCGCTCGGGGACTCCAAGGGGTCACTTGCCTCAGTAGCCACCGGGCGATTATCCGCGTACCGGCGAGCGAACGCTTCCAACCGCCCCAGCGCGGGACGCTGAGGCCGTGGGATCCGGTCTGATCCAGAGCTCGATTCGTCGCAACGGATTCTGTCCGTTGCGGGCGCTATCTCGGTTGTCCGATGGTGTCCAAACGGGCTACAGCCCTACTCGCCGTAGCTGGCCTTGTCGCCGCGGGATGTGGCGCGACGAGCGCAGCGCGGCCGACCTTTACCGATGCTTCCGCGTCTAACCCGCCGCTCTCCACCCGCGATCGGCCCATCGAGCACAAGCCACACCCCGGGGCGGGTCTGGCCGATTCGACCGCGAGCAATCGGGTGGTGCAGCCACAGCCGGGCGCCGCGAGCTGTCACGCGATCGGTTCCGGGCTCTATTCCCGCCCCGATCCGTCGTGCACGCCCGGCGCGCTGAACCCCTCGGTCACGCAGGAAACGATCCACAAGACGATCTGCCACGGTGGCTGGACCGACACGGTTCGCCCACCGGAGAGCGTCAGCGAGCCCGAGAAAGCGGCGAGCATGGCGGCGTATGGGGACCGAGGCGCAATGGATGGCTATGAATACGACCACTTCGTGCCGCTCGAGCTCGGTGGCGCCACCAACGACCCGCGCAACCTTTGGCCCGAGCCGGGGGCTTCACCTAACCCGAAGGACGCGGTGGAAGATGACCTGAACCGGGAGGTGTGCGACGGTCAGCTTTCGCTCGCCGAGGCTCAGCGCGACATCGTCAGAAACTGGACGTCGTTGGCCGCCGCGCACGCCCGCTTCGAACACCGTCTTCCGTAAGCTCTGCGGCATGGACCTCATGGGTTCGGTTCTGCGCGTTCACGACCAGGTCTACAAGCGCACGAATGGGCGCGTCGGCCACCGCGTGCTCGGTGTGCCCACCCTGCTGCTGCGTACCACGGGCCGCCGCTCAGGCGCGACCCGGTCGAACGCACTGGTCTACGCGCGCGACGCCGGTGACTACCTCGTGGTCCCGTCGGCGGGTGGATCAGACCGTCCCCCAGCCTGGTTTTTCAATTTGCGGGCCAACCCTGCGGTCGAGCTTCAGATCGGTCGCGAGCGCATGGCTGGGAAGGCGACGGTCATCGAGTCGTCCGACCCGCGATACGAGCGTCTGTGGAACATCGTCAACGCGAACAACCGTGAGCGTTACAACGGCTATCAGCAGAAGACGACCAGGCCGATACCCGTTGTAGCCATAACGCCGAGCTGACTCCACGCCGGCTGGCCCGTTTTCCCCTGGTCGGGCAGACTGACGATGTGGCACGGCTGGTTCGGGAGGGCGTGACCCTCGGTTACGAGGAAGCGGGCGAAGGCGCTCCGCCCCTCCTGTTCGTACACGGACTCGCGTGTCACCGTGGGTTCTGGGAACCGCAACTTCGCCACTTCGCCGCAGCTCATCGGGTCGTCGTGCCCGACCTTCGGGGCCACGGCGAGAGCGACGCGCCGCTGCAGGCCTACACAATGCGAGCGTTCGCCGACGACCTGGACTGGATCTGTGCGCAGTTGGAGCTGAACCGCCCCGTGGTCGTCGGGCACAGCCTGGGCGGCCTCGTGGCGCTGGAGCTCGCAGCCAGCTACCCGCAACGCACCGGAGCGGCGGCGCTCATCGATTCGGTCCTCCTGCCTCCGGACAACCGAGTCGCCGTGGTGCACGAACTGGTCGCCGGGTTGCGCGGGCCCGATCCCGCGGCCGCCCTAAGGAGCTATTTCGAGCATTTCTTTGCTCCCGACGACGACCCCAGTCGCAAAGCATGGATCCTCGACGAGGCCGTCCGGACGCCGCCGCATGTGAGCAGCTCGGTGTGGGAGGAGTCAATCGGATGGGACGACGCCGCGGCGCTGCGACGCTGTCACGTCCCCCTGCTGTACCTGGACGCCGGCACGCCTAACGCAGACCTGGGACGCGCGGCCACGATTCGCCCGTACATGATCCTCGGCAGAACGATCGGCTCGGGCCACTTCAGCCCGCTCGAGGTGCCGGAGCAGGTAAACGCCATGCTCGCGCGCTTCATCGCGATACAGCGACCAGCCCGCGCCTGAGCTAGTCCGCCCGTCCGTCGAGCAGGACCGTCCAGGGCTCGATGGACTTGACGGTAAGCATGCCGTTCTCGGCCCAGTTGTCCTCGGCAAGCCGTCTCCGGACCTCCTCCTCCGAAGCAGCGGAGATCGCGTGAAGCACGTCGCGCCCCCCCTCGAGCGGTCCTCCCAGGACGATGAACCCCTCGTCGACGAGCGCGTCCATGAAACGCGCATGCTCCTCGAAGCCGTCTTGCTCGCGCAGGTCCCGCGACCAGTCCCACGGACCCCCGCGCTCGACACGGACGGCGAAGAACACTGAGCCAGTCTAAATCCTGGCCATGTCCACGCTTACTACGATCGTGCGATGGCCTCAGTGGAGACATCCGCGCCGGCGCAGAGCTTGCTGGCGCGTACACCCTCCCCCGCGCTCGTGGTCGGGGCGATCGCCTCGGTGCAGTTTGGCGCTGCCCTGGCCACGACCCTGTTCGCTCGTGTCGGTCCCGGTGGGGCCGTTGCGTTGCGGCTCGTCGCCGCCAGCGTCGCGCTCACCGTGATCTGGCGCCCCAGCCTCCGCTCGCGAACGAGGCGTGAGCTGCTGTTGGCCGCGCTGTTCGGGCTCGTGCTGGCTGGGATGAACCTGGCCTTCTACGAGGCGATCGAGCGGATCCCCCTCGGTATCGCCGTGACGATCGAGTTCGTCGGCCCCCTGGCGGTCGCGATCGCGGGCTCACGTCGCCGCCTCGACATGCTCTGGATCGCCCTGGCGGTCGGAGGCATCATCGCTCTCATGCGGGGTGACACCCACGGTCTCGACGTGCTGGGGGTCGTGTTGGCGCTCACCGCGGGTTGCCTGTGGGGTGCCTACATCCTCGTCAACGCTCGCGTCGGCAGGACGTTCGCCGGCGGCACCGGACTCGCGATCGCGATGTGCTTTGCCTCGGTCATAGCCCTGCCGGTGGGCATCGTCCAGGGCGGAACAGACCTCGTGCAGCCACACATACTGCTCATCGGCGCGGCGGTGGGAATTCTCTCCTCGGCGATCCCCTACACGTTCGAAATGGAGGCCCTACGGCGAATCGCGACGAATGTGTTCGGCGTGCTGATGAGTCTCGAACCCGCGATGGCCGCCCTCGCCGGGTTCCTCGTCATCGGCCAGACACTGAGCGTCCGCGAACTCGCCGGCATCGCGCTGGTGGTGGCCGCTTCGGTGGGCGCTTCCGCCAGCGCCCGCAAGGCAGCATTTGCGGTCTAGCGCCCCGCGGTTTGGCGCTCGGGCGGGCTAGCGACCATCACGGGCCCAACCCCTTCGCTCCCCGCGTACCTGGGTCCGGGATGGTCGCATAGCGCCCACGGCGGACCCGACCTCGACGCGCGGGCGGGGGTCGGGCCCGTGGTGGGCGCCAAGACTCCGGCGGTGGTCGTCAAGGCCGCGCGCGGCAGGCGCTCGGGGTGCATAACCCGCCACGCGTGCTCCCAAGCGGCAACCATGGCTAATTATGCACGCATTGCGCGCACAACCAGCCAAGGACCAGCCGGCGCGACTCGGTTGTCGCGTTGTGCACGCCCGCCACGTCATCCACGCCCCACACGCACAAGACCGCGATCGTGGAAGTGGTCACGGGCGTCGGTGTCGCCCTCGTAGTAGCCGTAAGCGTGGTGCTCAGCGCCGCCGTCGAAGACGACCACGGCGACGTGCTCGAGTGCCGCGTGGAACTCGAGCGGAGGGGTCGTCGATCGCCGCGCGCACCGGTGCACGGAACCCTACGTCGGTGTAGGGATCGGATCTGAAGCTCGGACGCGCGCCCGAGCCTTCAGCTCTGTTCCGCGAGCCTCCGGGCCAGCCTTGCCAGGCGCTCGTCCCAGCGCGCTCCGGCCGACGCCATCCAGCGCATGGCCCCTGTAAGGGGCTCCGGGGTGAGCCGGTAGCGAGTCTCGCGGCCCTCGTGGGCGGCGCTGACCAGTCCGGCGTCGACCAGGGTGGTGAGATGCTTGGCGATGGCCTGACGCGTGATCGGCAGCTCCTGCGCCAAACCCGAGGCGGTGACCGAGGGCCTTTGCGAGAGCAGCTCGATCACCCGCCGCCGCGTGGGGTCAGACAGCGCAGTGAACACGGCCCCTACGGCCGGCTGGCTCCCGGGCGTGGTTGCGCTCACGCGAGCGTGGCCACCATCTGCGATCCGCGCGCGCCGGACCCCAGGTCACCGACGACCCGTGGCCCGCGTTCGAGCAAGGCGCCGACGGCCTCCAGCTGTACAACGGGCAGCTCGAGCACGACCAAGCGCGTTCCCTCCGGCACGTCATCCAGGACCAGCTCGACGATCGTCTCGGGACCCTCGCGTTCCGACCACCGCAGCACGATCCGGCGCTGCTCGACCACCTCTTCGACTGTGGCCGGGCGACGCTCGCCGTCCTCCCAGCGGACCCATCCCTCGGCACCGGCTTCGATCTCGAGCTCGATCTCGTCGGCCAGCCACGTCGCCAACTCGTCGGGATCCGCCAGGGCGGCCCAAACTGTCTCGCGGTCCACCGGCAGAACGACCTCCCGCCTCACCGCCACATCTTCGATCGCCATACGGCCTCCTCTCTGAGCCGAGTCGCAACCCTTGGGTTGCGTGTTCTGCTAGGGTCTTTGCAACCCGAGAGTTGCAGTTTACAGATGCCGTCCCAAGGAGGAGCTATGCCACTTGTACCCATGGTCGTGGAGCAGAGCGCTCGCGGCGAGCGCTCGTTCGACATCTATAGCCGCTTGCTCAACGACCGCGTCGTGTTCCTGGGCAGCGAGATCGACGACCAGATCGCAAACCTCGTGGTGGCGCAGTTGCTCCACCTGGAGGCCGATGACCCCGACAAAGACATCTCGCTCTACATCAACTGCCCCGGGGGCCAGGTGTATGCCGGGCTCGCGATCTACGACACGATGCAGTTCATCAAGCCCGACGTGCAGACGATCTGTTGCGGGATCGCGATGTCGATGGGCGCGATCATCCTGGCCGGCGGCGCCGAGGACAAGCGGGCCATCCTGCCCAACGGCCGCGTTCTGATCCACCAGCCCACCGGCGCCTTTCAGGGGCAGTCCTCGGACATCGAGATTCACGCGCGCGAGGCGCTCGCTCTGCGCGAGCGCCTCGAAGAGATCCTAGCCGTCCACACAGGGCAGGAGCGCGAGCGCGTCCACGCCGACATGGAACGCGACAACTTCATGACGCCCCCGGAGGCCGTCTCCTACCGCATCGTCGACCGGGTTCTGCGGGATCGCGGTCAGGCGAATGGTCGGCGGCGGGCCGGGATCGCCTGAAGACGAGCTCCCGAGGAGGCTCTGACCGCCCAGCGATCACGGCCGCGATCCGCCCACAGACGCGAACTCCTCGGAAATCGCGCGAGCGCGGACCGGAGGACCAATGCGCAGCGCCGGCACCCCCGTCGTGACCACCGCGAGCAGCGCCGCCCAACCTGCGACCAAGAGGACTGTCGCCGCGGCCCCGGCATGCTCGAAGGCGAAACCCACCACCAGCGGGCCCGAGCCATGCCAGAGACATCGTCGTGAGCGTTCCGGCCGCCTGCACGCGGCCCTGCAGGTGGTCGGGGGTGGCGGCTACGCGGTGACCGGATACGAGGGAGTTCGTCAGGGGCGTGGGGAACTCGGCGGCCGCGACGATCAAGCCGATCAGCGCGGCGGCGTGGGCGACGAGCAGCAAGCGGCATTACGCAGCACATCAGCCACGCCTCGCCGACGAGCGCGGTCCGCGCGCTCATACGCCGCCGTAACGGGCCCGCGAGCAGCGCGCCCAGCAGGCCGCCCACCCCCACCACCGCGAACATGCCGCCGACCGCTGGGGAGGACGCGCCGTGATGCTTTGCCAGCAGTATCGCCAGCAAATACAGCCCTGTGAAGAGCGGGTTGCCGGCAGCGAACAGCAATGCGGTCGAGCGGAAGAACGGCTGGCCCCACAGCCATCTCACGCCCTCCGCGATACCCCCCCAACGCCCCCCGCGCGGGGCGCGCGGTCGCCCTGGAAGCTCGCGCGCGTGGACGCAACGGTCACCATCGAGGCCAGGTAGGAAATGCGTCAGCCACGAACGGCAGCGCGCGGCCGGCGCGAACAGAAGCCCGCCCAGCGGCGGTCCCACGATGTTGGCCGCAAATGCCCGGGCCTCGTTCCGCGCCACCGCATCCGGCAGCTGTTCGGCGAGCGACCACGTGCGGCAGCGCGCCCTCGCTCCGCCACATACCTCAACGTGAACAAGCACCCATCCAGAAACGCCACCGCGACGATCTGCGGGAAAGAAGGGCTCCCCAGCCACAGGGCCACGGGAATGCTCGCCATCAGCAACGCGCGGATCGCATCCGAGCCGATCATCAGCCGCTTGCGGTCGAAGCGGTCCGCCGCGATTCCCGCGGGCAGCGCCGCCACGGCGAGCGGCAGCCACTTGGCCAGTCCGACCACGCCCGCCTTTGCCGGGCAGATCCCGTCAACGCCAGCACCAGCAACGGGAACGCGACCGTGGAGGCCTGGGAGCCGAGCTGGGAGAGCGCCTCGCCGCTCCACAGGAGCGCGAAGTCGCGGTTTTTGACTAGCGGCGAGCGCACCGGCTCGACCATACGGCAGCGAGTGGTGTCAGCCGGCGCGGCCCACCGCTACCCCGGGGCATGAACCGAGCTTTCTCCTGCGCCGAGACGGATCCCCGCATCAGCGGCTACCTTCCGGGCGTGAAGCAGATCGTGCTGCTGCGGGGCATCAACCTCGGCCCGCGCAATCGGATCTCGATGCCTGCGTTGCGCGAGCTGCTCGGTGGCGCCGGATTCGCGGACGCCCGCACCTATCTCCAGAGCGGCAACATCGTCCTCTCCAGCGACCTTTCGCCCGAGCGGGTGGGTGCCGCCATCAAGCGCGCGATCGCGAGCGAATTTGCCCTGGACATCGAGGCGGTCCTCAGGACGCGCGACGAACTGGCCGACGTGGTCGCCCGCAATCCCCTGCGCGAGGTCGCCGTCAACCCGAAGCGCTATCAGGTCACTTTTCTGGCCTCCGAGCTCAGAGCGCCGGAGCGCGAAAAGCTCGCAGCTCTGGCCGCGGACGCAGAGCGAGTCATCGCGACCGGACGCGAGGTGTACGCGTGGCACCCCGGTGGCGTCGCGCGCTCGCGGCTGTGGGCGCGGCTGGGCGGCCAGGGGCTGGGGGTCGCGGCAACCTCACGCAACTGGACGACGGTGACAACCCTGCTGGAGATGGCGGACGCGTAGAGCGCGCCCGCCGCGCGGCTCAACCCCCGCGCCAGTCGATCCAGGTGCCGTGCGAGTCAGTCCACGCGATGGGCTGTCCGTTCACGCACAGGAGGAATGCGTCGTGTCGAGCGGACTCGCCGAACGGCTCGGTCGGAGCGTTGGGAATGTTCTCGATGCCCTCGTTCGCGATCCAAACGGCGCCAAGCTGGGCGACGGACCGCGCGAACGCCGCACGCTCTTCGGCTTCGGGAACGTACGCGAGCACGGCGGTGTGGTAGACGACGAGCGTGGCGTCCGCCGGCGCTTCCGCGGCCAAAGCGCCGAGGTCGCGCCGCAGGTCGCCGAGAACGAGACGCGGAGGATCCGCGCGCGCGATCTCAATCGCGGCTCGCAGGCGCGGGATGCGGTACTCCTCTCCCGGCCACACCAAGGCCTCCAGCCAGCGCACTTCTTCGGGGCTCTCCAGATCGAGCGGGCGCCGGTCGAGTCCGGCGCGCCAGGCGACCTCGACGTTGCGCCGAGGCAAAGGCGTGCCCGCGGACGCCCGACAACTGAAACGGGGCGCAGCGACCGGCGAAGGAACGCCCGGCTCGATCTCCGCGCCATCGTACTCATAGGCGTAACGGTCCGGGAGCAGGCACAGCCCCGCCGAGGCGCCGACCTCGAGCAGCGCGAGCGGCTGCGGCAGCTCCGCGAGAACTGGCAGCAGCGTGGCGCACCGGGCCGGCTCGTTTGTCTGTGTGGAACGCTTCCCCATGAACGCCGCGATCTCACCCCAGCGCTCGTGCACGAGCGCGACGAACGCGCGCGCGTCCTCGGGGGTGCCGTACAGAAAGCGAACCGCGCCGAGCAGGAGGTTTGGCTGGTGCTTGGGCTCTGGCATCCCCGCCAGCCACTCGAGAATCTGCGCGTCATCGGCCACGGCGTTCGCGATGCGCCCATAAACCGGGGAGCGGCCGGCAGTGCCGAAGTCGGCAAAGGACCGGTAACTATCCGCGATTTTTGCGCGGATGTCTCGCTCGGCCGTCGCCATCTGGCCTAACGTAGCTGGCGGCTGATCCGCGCCCGCGGGGGGTGGCGGGCTTAGGTGACGTCTTCGTCCGCGGAACGGATCGCCACCTCCGCCCCGTCTATCGCCCGCAGCACCTTCCGCTCGACCCTGAAGGGCCGTCCCGCGTAGACGAGGGTGTCCAGCGGGTACCAGAGGCCAACCCAAGCGATGACGAGGAAGAGGCCATCGCCGAAGAAAGTGCGTAGCGCCTTCGGCCATCCGCTGTGCAACACGGCTTCGGACAGGATCAGACCGACGGCGAGTATTACGACCCCAGCCAGGAGCGTCTGCCACCCGTCGCGCCAGATCGCTCTGAGGTCGTTCTCCACGTGCCTGATCCCGGCGTCGCAGTAATGACGCAGGGCGTCTCGGATTCCGCGCTCGATCCGTGGCGTGACATGTTGACGGGGAAGCACGATCGTGAGATGGAAAGGCTCCCGCCGCGGAGCGGCACTTAGCTCGCTCCGGATGCGATCGATCCCGGCCTCAGACGCCGGCCTCCCCTCCGCAACCGCAGACCTCCCGGGCTCAAACAGCTCGTCGGGCTCACTCAGCTCGATGCGAAGCTCGGTCCGCTCGGCAACGCCGCTGGTCACGGCGAATACGCTACCTGCGAGCGCCGACGACTCGGGGCGGCCGAGCTTTTCGGGGGCAGCCACGACGTCGAGGCCTTGCGGGATACAGTCAAGGCTACGCGGCCTTGATCCGGCGCCCGCGGACTCAGACATCGCGATCCAAGCACCCACCTCGCCATCCAAACAGTCCTCGTGAGAAGGTCAGCCTTGTCCACCGTGGTTCTGCTTGCAGTCCTGTTAGCGACGGCCTGCGGCTCGACCGCGACGAAGACCAGCACCACGACCAAGAGCCGGACCCCCACGACGGCGGCCTCGATCTCGACGACGTCGTCGGGCAGGCTCGCCGTAAAAACGGCCACGATCAAGCCCTACGGCTCGGTGCTGGTCGCCGAAAATGGCCATCCGCTCTACATCTTCGTGCCGGACGACGCCAAGAAGGTGACCTGCACGGGTACCTGTACGAAGATCTGGCCGCCCCTCAAGCTGCCCGGCGGCGCCAAGGCGGTGGCCTCGGGTCAGGTAAAGGTGGCGCTGCTAGGCACCGACCCCGACCCCAGCGGTGGCCGAGTGGTCACGTACGACGGCTGGCCGCTCTATGCATACGTGCTCGACACTTCCGCAGGCGTCGCGCACGGGCAGGGCATCGGGCTCAACGGCGGCCTCTGGTACCTGATCTCGGCCTCGGGCAAGGTGATCACGAAGAGAGTCGTGTCGTCGTCCAGCGGCTACAACAGCGGCTACTAGGGGTGAGCGAGGGGACTCGAACCCCCGACCGCCGGGACCACAACCCGGAGCTCTACCAGCTGAGCTACGCCCACCGTGGAAAGATTGAATCTACCAGCGGGCTGGTTACGCGCGGGACTCCAGAAGCCTCAGCCAAACCTCGCTGATCGTGGGGAAGGACGGCACGGCGTGCCAGAGCGTCTCGAGCGGCACCTTGCCCACGATTGCGGTGGTCGCGGAGTGGAGCAGTTCGCCGACGTCATCGCCTACGAACGTGGCACCCACGAGCCTGTCGTTGGCGCGATCGACGACGATCTTGGCGTGTCCCTTGTAGTCGTCGCGAAGCAGGGACGCCCCGCTGATCGACCCGAGGTCGTACTCGAGCGCTTCGACGTCGACCCCCTTCTCTTTGGCGCCCGCCTCTGTGACGCCCACCGACGCGACCTGTGGATCCGTGAATACCACCGCCGGCACTAGGCCGTGATCGGCGATGTCCCTGTAACGCGCTCCGTCTGCTGATCGTCGTTCGGCACGCGCCGCGATCACGTTGCCGGCGATCCTCCCCTGGTACTTGCCCATGTGGGTCAGGAGAGCCCGGCCGCAGACATCGCCGATCGCGTAGAGCCAGCGTTTTGGCGTTCGCGACGGCCATGTGGTCGTCGGTGTCGATGTAGCCGTGGTCGTTGACTCCGGCGCCGACGGTCTCCAGCCCAAGGTGCTCGCTGTTCGGGGTTCGTCCGACGGCGACTACGACCTCGTCGACCTCGAACGTCGAGTCGCCGGCGCTGACGGTGGCCGGGCCCCCGTGTATACGGCCCACGCCGGTGTCCTGCGTTGCGGGTCGTTTCACCGAGTCCAGTGCTGTCTCGAGCAGGACGGTTACGCCGCCGCTGGCGAACGTTTCGGCGACCAGGGAACCAGCGAACGGCTCCAGATGGGCGAGCAACCTCGATTCGGGCTCGATGAGCGTGACCTCCTCGGCGCCGAGGCCGTGTAGCCACGTTGTCGACTCGCACCCGACGACGCCCCCGCCGATGACCGCGACCCGGCGCGGGACGTCGCGGAGGTTCGTGACGTCGCGCGAAGTCCACGGTCTCGCCTCACGCAGACCCTGAATTGGGGGGACGGTCGCGGCCGTCCCGGTGGCGATGACGACGGCGTGGCGGGCGTTGAGCGCGCGCGTGTCCCCGTCGCCCGCGGTCACCTCGACCGTTTTCTCGCCGGCCAGGGTGCCCCGGCCTCTCACGACGTCGATCCCGAGCCCCTTGGCCCATTCGATCTGACCGGAATCGTCGTGGTCGTGGGTGAACGAGTCGCGTCTGGCCAGCGTGGCAGCGACGTCGATCGGGCCGGTCAGCGCCTTGGCGACGGCCGGCATCGACCGGCTCTGCTCGAACAGCTCGACCGGATGCAGGAGCGCCTTGCTCGGCGTACAAGCCCAATAGGAGCATTCCCCGCCGACCAGCTCTGCCTCGACGATCACCCGCCGTGCGCTCGCTGCCCTGAATCGCGTACCTCGCCGCGTTCTCGCCGGCCGGGCCACCCCCGATCACCACGACATCCCAAAAATCGCCCGTCTCTATTGCTCGTTCGGTCATGACTGAAACCCTAGGCTCTTACCCCGCGGTACCGGACATCATTGAAGTCCGCGGTCGGACCGCTCGGTCAGCTGATCCGCGCCCGGCGGCCGACCACGACGCTTGCGCTCGGCTCCTTGGTCGATAAGGCTCAGTCCGTCGGATTGACAACGGCTCCTGGCTGTTGACATCGACCGCCAAACGCAGAGTCAGTGCCCTAGCGCGCACTGAGCAGGCCGGGCGAACGCTCGGCGACCAGCTGATGCCGCTTCCAGCTGACAAGCCAGACGGGAGCCGACTCAGGGCGCTCCAGGCGCAGGCGAGGCGGGCGCGTCGGCGGCACTCCGGGCACGACGGACGCACGAGCGCCTGAGCCGCGACGCTTCTCCGTCAGCGCCCCCGGCAGGATTCGAACCTGCGACAACCGGATTAGAAGTCCGATGCTCTATCCAGACTGAGCTACGGGGGCCGCGATGCTCGTGCAAATTTAGGGGAGAATGTGGCGGTGGGGCCGGAGACGCGGTACGCGTTGAGCGGCGACGTGCACATCGCCTTTCAGGTGACCGGCGAGGGGCCGTTCGATCTCGTCTTCGTCCCCGGTCACGTCACCCACATGGAGCTGCAATGGACGCTCCCGGGGTTCGGCGAGTATCTCGCCGATTTGGGGTCGTTCTGCCGGCTGATCCGTTTCGACAAGCGCGGCACCGGGATGTCGGATCCGGTCAGCGGGGCACCCAATCTCGAGACGCGCATGGACGACGTCCGCGCGGTCATGGACGCGGCCGGCTCCAAACGCGCGGCTTTCTACGGCCTCTCGGAAGGCGCCGCGATGAGCATCCTCTTTGCCGCCACCTATCCCCAGCGCACCGCTGCGCTTGTCGTCCGCAGCTGCTCCCCGCGGACCCTGTGGGCCCCCGATTTCCCCTGGGGACGCAGCGAGAGCGCCTATCAGCATGAAATCGACCAGGCGCTGCAGGTGTACGCGCCGCGACCCCAGGCGCGCGACGCGGTGCGGGCGCTGGGAATGCAGGACGAGGACGAGGTCGAATCCTTCATCGACTACATCCGGTACGGAGCGAGCCCGGGGATGCTGGCGGCGCTCTACCGGATGAACAAGGAGATCGACATACGAGACGTGCTGCCCACGGTGCGGGTGCCGGCGCTGGTGATGCACGGCTCCGAGGACCGAGTCGTTCCCGTCGAAGTGGGCAGATACACCGCCGAGCGCCTCAGCTCCGCGCGGTTCGTGGCGCTTCCCGGAGTGGGACACCTGGCCCTCAGAGCCGGCGGAGACGTGCTCCAGGTCGAGCTGGAGCGCTTCCTCACCGATATCTGGCAGACCGGCGGCTGGGCCGAGTCCGAGCCCGACCGGATGCTCGCGACCGTCCTCTTCACCGACATCGTGGAGTCAACGAACAAGGCGATCGAGCTCGGCGACCGGCGCTGGCGCGAAGTGCTGGAGCGCCACAACGCGCTCGTACGCCGCGAGCTCCTTCGCTTTCGCGGGCGAGAGGTCGACACGACCGGCGACGGCTTTCTCGCCACGTTCGACGGCCCAGCGCGCGCGATCCGTTGCGCCCGCGCGATCGTCAAGGGCGTACGGGAACTCGGCCTTTCGATTCGCGCCGGGCTGCATACCGGAGAGTGCGAGCTGGCCGACGGAAAGGTCGCCGGCATCGCAGTCCACACGGGCGCCCGCGTTGCAGCTCGAGCACAGGCCGACGAGGTGCTGGTCTCGAGCACGGTCAAAGACCTCGTCGCCGGATCCGGGATCGGGTTCAACGAGCGCGGAGCCCACGAGCTCAAGGGCATCCCGGGTGAGTGGCGGCTGTTCGCGGTGGAGCGCGAGCAATAGGCTCGCGGCCGCGGACCTCTCACCCAGTTCTTACAGTCGTATGGCACGATTGCGGTGTGCGGAGGATCTTTCGGCACCGATGGGTGATCGGCGTAGTGGCTGTCGCTTTCGCGGCAGCGGGTGGGGGTGCGTACGCAGCGACGCAGTCGACCACAAGCCCGCGACAGGCTTTCCTCAACGACGTCGCCAAGCGACTGAACGTCTCCCCGCAGCGACTCACAGCCGCCCTCAAGGCTGCCCTGATCGACAGGCTGAACGTCGCCGTCAAGGACGGGAAACTCACGCAAGCTCAGGCGAACGCGATCGAGCACCGGCTCGAGCAGACCGGGCGCGCGCCATTCCTCTTGGGCCCGGGCATGGGCCCTCGCCCTGGCGGCCCCCGCGGCTTCTTCGGGGGACCGAAACAACCCGGTCGCGCCGGTCCGCTCGCTGCGGCCGCGAAGTACCTAGGTCTTAGCGACACCGCACTGCGCAAAGACCTGCAGTCCGGCCGCTCGCTCGCTCAGATCGCGAAGTCGAGGGGCAAGTCCACGGCCGGACTCGAGCGCGCGATGGTTGCTTCGGTCAAGGCGAAGCTCGATCGAGCAGTGGCTTCAGGAATCGTCACGAAGTCCCAGGAGCAACAGATTCTGAATCGACTGTCGAGCAGGCTGAGCGCGTTGATCCAGCGACCGGGGAACCGCTTTGGCCCGATGCTCTCCGGCCCAGCGGGACCGCGCATGCGGCCCCCCTCGACCCCGCCGTCGGCCTACCCGGAGCAGCCCCCCAGCCATCCCGCGCTACCCGGGATCTGAACCGGGCTCGTCGCAACTTCGGGGCGCGCCCGAAGTCAACTCTGGCCCTTCAAGGCCGCTCGAAGGCCGGCAAGGTCAGGCGCACCGAACACCACTCGATCGCGCGTCGCGACATAGACCAGATCCAGGTTGACCCCGGCCCCTGCGATCTTTCGAGTCAGGTCGGCGAGGACGCCGGGACGGTCGGCGACTTCCACGACTTCGACCTCGCGTTCACGCGTCACGCCGAGATGGGAAATCGCGAGCGCGTGCCTGGCCGCCTCGGCGTGCGGAACGAGGATGTGCAACTCAGCCCTGTCCCCGGCCCCGACGCACGTGGCCGCCGCGATATTCACTCCGGCGTCGCTGATCAGGGCCGCCACGTCAGCGAGCGCCCCGGGGGTGTTTTCGATTTCGATGACCAGATCGAAGGCCATATGCCTGACCCGGCCAGCCTAACCATGCACGCGTACGAGCTGTGTGTCTAATCGGGGCGGCCGGATTCGAACCGGCGACCTCGCCGCCCCAAAGGCGCGCTACTACCAGGCTGAGCTACACCCCGTGGCGTGTTGCGGAGTCTAAAGTCCAATCCTCTCGGACGCGGTCGATCCAGGCTTGGAGACGCGCTCGGAGGTACGTGTCGAAGACCCTGATCGCCATAACGCCATAGGCACACCGCCATCGGCGACCATTCAGTCGGCCGCTGTTCGACTTGGGCAACAGACGATTGCAGACCCGTCGATACCAAGGACGGCGGCCCAGTATTGCCGCAGCTCGTTCAGATTTTGATCGGCGTGAAACTGGACCGAGCAGCCCAGCGGCTTGTAGGTGAGCGTACGCAGCCACCCCGCGGCCATGGCCACAATCGCCGGATCGGAGTTGCAGATCGATACGGTGTTCCGGCTCCGCTTGTACCCCTCCGCGATGTACAGCACGACGAAGTCCCTGAACGTCGGCAGCTTGATCAGTTCGTCGTACTCGTCGAGGCCCTGGTTGTAGGCGGCTTCGCGCAGTAGCCGGTATTTCTTGCGCATGCCGCGGTTGCCAATCCGTTGCCCGCGCGTGGTGCGTCGCGGTCGCCCCAGCGGCAGATCCCTGATCCAGTAGTACACCGTCGTCTTGGGCAGCGCCAGCCTCTCGGCGATCTCGATCAGCGACAGGTGCTTCTCGGTCCGAAGCTCCTGTGCTCGCTCTCGCAGATAACTCGGGTAGGCCATAACTGATCGAACACATGTTCGCACGCGGTTCGGACGGAGAAGGGCGCGAAGTCGAGTAGGCTCAGCCGCCGCGATGCCCGAGGTCAAACCGCTCCGAGCACTCCATTACAACGTCGAAAAAACCGGCGGCCTGCAGGATGTGATCGCCCCGCCGTACGACGTGATCGACGACCGCCAGCGCGCGGAGCTGGCGGCGAAGTCGCCGTACAACATCGTCGCGGTCGATCTGCCTGAGGCAAACGGCGACCGCTATGAGAACGCCGCCCAGTTGCTCGCCCGGTGGGAGGGTGAGGGCGTCCTGGTGCGCGACCCAGCGCCGTCCGTGTGGCTCCTCGCCCAGGAGTACACGGGCCCGGACGGAGTAGTCCGCATCCGCCACGGCATCCTCGCGCTGGTGCGTGTGGAGGAATACGGGGCGGGCACGATTCGACCTCACGAACGTACCCACCCGGGACCGAAAGAGGATCGGCTGCGATTGACGCGCGCCACGAAGGCAAACCTCTCCCCCATCTTCTCCCTCTACGACGACCCCGCAAACTTCGTCATCGCGGTGATCGCCCGGTTCACCGAGGATGCGCCCTTCGGAGAGGCCATCGACGACGACGGAACGGCGCTCCGGCTCTGGCGGATCGCAGACCCCGAGGTGGTTTCCGTCATCACGAAAGCGCTGACCCCAACCGAGCTCCTGATCGCTGATGGCCACCACCGCTACGAAACCGCCCGCCAGTACGCCGAGGAGGTCGGCGGCGAGGGCCCGCACCGCTACGTGCTCATGTCTCTGGTGGCGCTTCAGGACCCTGGGTTGACCGTCTTACCCACGCACCGGCTCGTCAGGGGGCTCAGCCCCGACCAGCGCGAGAGGCTGGCGGAGGCGATCCGGCAGAACTTCGCCGTCGCGGAGCTCTCCGACCCGAGTCAACTCGAGCCGGCCGCCGACGGCGATGCTGCGGATCGGCTACATCGACGCCCGCGCCAAGCGCCCGTACATGCTGACGCTCTCCGACCAGCAGATCGCCGACGCGGCGCTACCGGACCGTGCCGAGCCCTACCGCCGCCTCGATACCGCCGTGCTCGAGGCGCTGATCCTCAAGGGGGCGCTCGGGATGAGCGATGAGCTGATCAACCACCTGGACGGGCTCGGATACGCCCGCGACGCCAAACAGGCGCTCGCGCTGGTGCAGGGCGGCGAGTACGACGCGGCGTTCTTCATGGCGCCCGTGCCGATCGAGCGCGTGCGCGCTGTCGCCGCCGCGGGCGAGAGCATGCCGCCGAAGTCGACGTACTTCTTCCCCAAGGTCCCGACCGGACTGGTGTTCAATCCGCTGAGCGAATGAAGGCAATCGCACACCGCACCGATACGAAACGACTCGCACACGACGTCGAGATGCGAGACCACCGGCTAGTGGCCGATGAGCCCGCAGAAAAAGGCGGCGACGACACCGGACCCACCCCCCAGGAACTGCTCGCGGCGAGCCTTGCGGCCTGCACCGCGATTACGATCGAGATGTACGCGCGCCGCAAGGAGTGGGACATCGGCGACGTCGAGGTGCAGTGCGACTACGAGAAACCCGAGAGGGGCAAGCCGACGGTCTTCAAGCTCGCGCTGCGGCTGTCCAGCGGGTTGACGCCCGAGCAGGTCGAGCGGCTCGAGCTGGTCGCCGCCAAGTGCCCCGTCCACCGGACGCTCGCGGGCGAGGCGCGGTTCGAGCAAGAAGTGGAACTCGTGGAGCCGGCGGCTGGGTGAACATGGATCGGGCGCGCACATGTGCGCGCCCGCCGGCCGCGCATGCGCGGCCGGGACCCGGCCGCATGCGGCCGGGTCTACACGACCTCTACGCCAGCCGCGCGGAGCTCCTCGACGGCGCGCTCGGCATCCCCTGGCGCGACGTCGATGGCGCGCGTCGCGTCGCGATGGACGACGGTGTCGAAGCCGGCGCTGCGCGCGTCGAGCGCGGTCGCCATCACGCAGTAGTCGAGCGCCAGGCCGGCGAGGTGAACCTCGCGCACGGCATGCTCGCGCAGCAGCCGTTCGAGCTCGGTCCCCTCAAACCCGGAATAACCGGGAAGGTCCGGCTCCTTACCCGCGTCGACAACGGCGTCGATCTCCTCCCGGTCGAGATCGGGGTGAAGCTCGGCCCCATGGCTGCCCTGGACGCAGTGGACCGGCCAGGGTCCTCCGAACTCCCGAAAGGAATTGTGGTTGGGCGGGTGCCAATCCCGAGTGGCGACCACGAATGAGGCCTCGCGGGCGAGGCGGTTGATCGGCTCGACGACGGCATCGCCATCCGGGACGGCGAGCGCCCCGCCCGAACAGAAGTCGTTCTGGACGTCGACGACGATCAGCGCATCCACGAAGCGGCTCTCCTCAGAAGTGGACCTACCGCCCGAATATAGTCCCGGGATGGCACCGTCGAGCGCAGCCAGGGCTCTGCGTGACGAGCTCGGCCAGGTACTGCTCGCGCCCGACGACGCGGTCACGCTCTCGGTTCAGGGCCGCACGCAGGCGGCCGTGCTGATCCCGCTCTACATGCACGCCGACGAGATTCACCTCGTGTTCACCAAACGCCACGAGGAGCTCCGTCGCCACGCAGGTGAGATCTCATTCCCGGGCGGGCGGCGCGAAGAAGGCGAGAGCGACCTGCGCGTCACCGCGCTGCGGGAAGCGCACGAAGAGATCGGGCTTCCCGCCGAGGCGGTGGAGATAGTGGGAGCGCTCCAGCCGACACCCACGCTGGCCACCGGCTATGCCGTCTACCCCTTCGTCGGCCTGATCGATCCCGGCCGCGCCTGGGTCCCGAGCGCGGAGGAGGTTGCGGCGGTGATCGAGTTTTCTGTGGTTCAGCTGGTGGCGGGGTACGGTCGGCGTCGGCTGCTGCGGCGCGGGATCCCCATCCGGACCGACACCTACGTGATCGGCGATCACCTCATCTGGGGCGCGACTGCACGAATCCTCACCGACCTGATCGACAGGCTGTCCGCGATGGGGGTTGTCCGCGCGCGGCGCGACGGTCCGCCGGCTGGGTCCGACTAGCCCTTCTCGATCGGGACGTTCACGAGGTTCCCCCACTCGGTCCAGGAGCCGTCGTAGTTCTTGACGTCTGACTCACCGAGCAGCTCGTGCAGGACGAACCACGTGTGGGCTGAGCGCTCGCCGATCCGGCAGTAGGCGATGATCGGGTCGCCGGCAATTACGCCCTTGTCGGTATATAGCTGGCGCAGCTCGTCGGCCGACTTGAAAGTCCCGTCCTCTCTGACCGCTTGGGCCCACGGAACCGACTTCGCGCCGGGGATGTGACCCGCGCGCTGGGCTCCTTCCTGCTCGTAGCCGGCCGGTGAGATCACTTCACCCGAGAACTCCTGCGGCGAGCGGACGTCGACCAGCTTGCGGGAGTCGTCCAGCGCCTGCAGCACCTCGTCCCGCTTCGCGCGGATGCTCTCGTCGCCCGGCTTGGCGGTGAAGGTCGTCTGCGGGTAGCCGGGTTGTTCGCCCGTGGTGGGGCGATCCTCGCTGATCCAGCGCTCGCGGGGGCCGTTGAGCAGTTTGACGTTGTCGTGGCCGTAGTACTTCAGGTACCAGTACGTATAGGCCGCAAACCAGTTGTTGCGGTCGCCGTAGAGGACGATCAGGTGGTCGTCGCCGATCCCGCTGCCACCGAACAGGCGGCCGAAATCCTCCGGCCCGAGGAAGTCGCGCTTGACCTGATCCTGCAGGTCCGTTTGCCAGTCGAATCCGATCGCGCCCGGAATGTGGGCTTCGCGGTAAAGCGCGGGATTCTCGTCGACCTCGACGATGCGGATCCCGTCGTCGTCAAGGTGCTGCTCGAGCCACGCGGGCTCAACTAGCACGTCGTTTGCATACTCGGCCACTGTCTTCTCCTGAACTTTGTTTTTCGCTAATTCCAGTCGTCTTTGGTCTATTTCAGGATACCAAGCGCTCTGCGGCGTCCAGAGCGGCCGCCAGCCACTCTGGACGGCGCTGTGGCGCGTGCATCGAGCAGCGCGTACGGGAGGCGCGAGCGCTCGCAGACGTCCCGCACGCGATCGGCGCCTGAGGCCAGAATTTCGGCCGGTACTGACCCGCGCGTCTCGTAGGCGAAGCCGCGCACGGTGGTGTCGATCAGCCGGCAAAGCAGCATTTCCAAGCGCGACCCGTGGAGGGCTTCGAGCTGCTCGCGCTCGCCGCGCGCCGAGCCGAGCAGCACGTACGCCACCGCCACGTGCTCGAGGGACGGAACCAGCGTGGCGACGCGATCCGGGTCGGCGATGAGGGGCTGCGCGCCGGCCGCCTCGATTTCCCCGACGCGAGCCCGACTGCGGGTCGTGCCCCGGACTGTGTGGCCGCGGCTGACGAGGGCCCGGGCGAGCTCGCCTCCGCGGCAGCCGCAGGCGATGATGAGGAAGCGGGCCAGTCGCTCAGGAGCCCTACTCGGGGCCCGGCCCGAATTCGCGGCGGACGTCCTCGCGGGTGCGCTCGGGCAGACCCTTGGAGCGTCGGCGGGCGTTCGTCGCTTCCAACAGCTCCTCGAGGTCTCGGTCGGCGAGGTAGGCCTCGCGGCGGCGGTTCTGCTCGCTCATGTCCCCCATGACCCGCATCTCGACCTCCTGCAGGGTCTCCTCGCGCTCTCCTCGGGCCCGGCGGCGGGCGTTGCGGGCGGCCACCATCTGCGCGACGTCCTCGACCTCGAGCGCCTCGCGGCGCTCCATCACCTCCCGCGCGCTCTTCCACCCGACCTGCTCGAGCCCGGACCCGGGCGCCTTGCGCCCGATGAAGATCAACACCAGGACCAACCCCACAAGCAGCCCGGCCATCGCCACGGCGAACGGGTCCACGCGCGCGAGTCTACTCCGCTACCGTGCCGCCGGACATGGATCTCGAGCTGACCGACGAGCAACGACTGATCCGCGAGACTGCGCGCGACTTCACCGACAAGGAGATCGTGCCGCGGGCGCGGGACAACGACCGCAACGAGCACTTCGACCTCGAGCTCATCTGCAAGCTTGCCGCGCAGGGTTACCTCGGAGCGATCGTGCCGCGTGACTACGGCGGCGCTGGGCTCGACTACTTGAGCTACGGCCTGATCGTCGAGGAGGTCGGTCGCGGCTGCTCCGCGATGCGCACGGTGGTCTCGGTTCAGACCTCGCTCGTGTGCTCGGCGATCGTGAGGTGGGGCACCGAGGAGCAGAAGCACGAGTACCTGCCGCGGCTGTGCTCGGGCGAGTGGCTCGGGTGCTTCGCCCTGACCGAGCCCGACACGGGCTCTGACGCCGCCAACCAGCGCACGCGCGCCCAGCGGACCGATTCGGGGTGGGTCATCAACGGCGCCAAGATGTTCATCTCGATGGGCGACTACGCGCGCCTGGCGCTGGTCTTCGCGCAGACGGACCCGGAGAAGCGCCACCGCGGGATCGCCTGCTTTTTGGTCGACACCGACCAGCCGGGCTACCAGCCGCAGCCGATCCACCACAAGCTGGGGCTGCGCGGCTCCGATACCGCCGCGATCTCGCTGGATGACGTGGAGGTCCCCGACGAGCGCGATGCTCGGGGAGGTCGGAGACGGCTTCAAGGTGGCGATGAGCTCGCTCGACTCGGGGCGCTACAGCGTCGCCGCCGGCTGCGTGGGGATCTGCCAGGGGTCCCTCGACGCGTCGGTGCGCTACTCCAAGGAGCGCGAGCAGTTCGGTCGGCCGATCGCCTCGTTTCAGCTCGTCCAGGAGATGCTCGCCGACATCGCGCTTGAGACCGACGCCGCGCGCATGCTGGTGTGGCGCGCGGGCTACCTCAAGGACTCGGGTCAGCCCAACACGACCGAGACCTCGATCGCGAAGCTCTACGCCACCGAGGCGGCGATCCGCTGCGCCAACACGGCGATCCAGGTCCACGGCGGCTCGGGCTACGTCGACGACTATCCCGGTCGAGCGCTACCTGCGCGACGTGCGCGTGACGACCCTGTACGAGGGGACCTCCCAGATCCAGAAGCTGATCATCGGGCGGGCGCTGACGGGCATCGACGCGCTCGTCCCGAAGTGATGTTCACGACGCAGCGTGCGCGACCGCCGCGGCGTGATCGGCGTCGCCGGCGCGGGGACGATGGGCGCGGGCATCGCCCAGCTGGCCTGTCTGTCCGGCGCGCGCACGCTGCTGCACGATCCGCTGCCGGAGGCGCTCGCGTCCGGGGATCGAGCGGATCAGGCGCGATTTCCGCGCGCTCGGTGGAGCGCGGGCGGTCTGGCGAGCTCGGACGCGGCGGCCGCCGCCCGGACCGGCTGGAGGCGGTCGCGGAGCTCGAAGGCTTTGCGCCGTGCGAGCTCGTGATCGAGGCCGCGCCCGAGTCGCTCGAGGTCAAGCGGGAGCTGTTCGAGCGCCTGGCGGAGGTGGTCTCCGACGAGTGCGTGCTGGCGACCAACACCTCGTCGCTGCCGGTGACCGCGATCGCCGGCGGGCTGCAGGAGCCCCGAGCGCGTGGTGGGCATGCACTTCTTCAACCCCGCTCCGGTCATGCGCCTGCTCGAGGTGGTCGCGGGCGAGGAATCCTCCGCGAGGCGCTCGCGCGCGCGCGGCGGCGGGCGAGGCGATGGGCAAGCGGGTCATCCAGGCTTTGCGACGGGCCGGGGTTCCTGGTCAACCGCTGCGCCCGGCCATACGGACTAGAGGCCGCGCGGTTGCTGGCCGAGGGGATCGCCTCGGTCGAGCAGATCGACCGCATCTGCCGCCTCGAGCGGCGGCTTTCGCATGGGGCCGTTCGAGCTGGCGGACCTGGTGGGCCTCGACACCCGGCTGTTCGTCGAGCGCTCCTTCTACGAGCAGAGCTACGGCGAGCCGCGATGGCGGCCGTCGCCGATCACCGCGCGGCTGGTGGCCGCGGGGCGGCTGGGGCGCAAGTGCGGGCCGCGGTTTCTACGACTACTCGAACCGGATCTACCGGGAGGCCGATCCGGAGCCGCCCGCTCCCGGGGGCGGCGAGGGCGCGGTCGTGATCGCCGGGTTCGTCTTCGCTCGCGCTCGAGCTGGCCGAGGCCGCCTCTCGCCGCGGGCTGGGAAGTTGTCTCTCCGCCCAAGCGGCGCGGTCGGGCGCGGTGCCCGAGCTGATCCTGGATCTGAGCGAGGCGAGGACGAGCCGCCGCGCCGCTCCAGGGCGGGCCGCAGGCGATCTGCTGTGCGGCGGGCTCGCTCGGCGCGCTCGACCCCGGGGGCGCCCGGTGGGCTTCCACGCGCTGCCGCCGCTGAGCGAGTCGCAGCTGGTCGAGCTGACGCGGGGTCCCGATTCAGCACGCCGTCCGCGGCCGCGGCGGCAGAGCGGTTCTTCACGACGCTCGGCAAGGACACGGCCTGGGTGGGCGACGGCCCGGGCCTCGTGCTCGGGCGGATCGTCGCCCAGCTGGTCAACGAGGCGGCGTTCGCCCTGACCGAGGGCGTCGGCAGCGCGGAGGACATCGACGCCGGGCTCGTGCACGGCATGAACTACCCGCGCGGCGCGCTCGCCTGGGGAGACGCGATCGGGCTGGACCACGTCCTGGCGCTGCTCGACGGCCTCTTCGAGGAGCGTCACGAGGAGCGCTACCGGGCCGCGCCCCTGCTGCGGTCGCTGGTGTGGTCCGGCAGGTTGGGCCCGCCAGACCGGCGAAGGGTTCTTCAGCTATGAGGAGGAGCCGGGCCTTGAGAGCCGTCGCATTCCAAGCGCCCCGCTCTGTGGAGGTGGTCGAGCGTCCCGAGCCCGAGCTCACGGAGCCCGACGAGGCGCTTATCGCGGTCGACTGCAGCGGGATCTGCGGTTCGGACCTGCACATCTACCACGGGCGCGTCAAGATCGAGCCGGGCTTCACGATCGGCCACGAGTTCGTCGGCACCGTGCTCGCAGACGGGCGACGCGGTGACCGGCGTGAAGCCCGGGGACCGGGTGTGCGGCTGCTTCCACACCGCCTGCGGCACGTGCTTCTTCTGCCTGCGCGGCGACTACCACAAGTGCGACCGGTCGCGTACGTTCGGCCACGGCTCGACGCTCGGGTCGCTCCCCGGCACCCAGGCCGAGCAGGCGGTCGTTCCGCTCGCCGACCTCACCCTGCGGCGCGTACCCGACGGGCTCTCGGACGATGTGGCGCTGTTCGCCGGCGACGTGATGGGCACGGGTTACCACGCCGTTCAGGAGGCGGGGCTCGATCCGGGCGACAGTGTGGCGGTGCTCGGGGATGGGGCCGGTCGGGCTCTCGGCGGTGCAGGTGGCGCGGGTGGCGGGAGCCGAGCCGGTCCTGGCGATCGACACGGTGCCCCAGCGGCTCGAGCTGGCTCGGACGTTCGGCGCGGTCCCGGTCCACCTGACCGAGGAGCAACCGCGCGAGGTGGCCAAACGGCTCACCGGCGGCCGGGGGGTCGACGCCGCGATCGACGCGGTCGGCCACGCCGACGCGCTCGACCTGGCGCTGCGGCTGGTGCGCAATGCCGGGACCGTGGTCGTGCTCGGCGTCTACGCGGAGCCCTGCCAGGTGCACATGGGACTGGTGTGGCTCAAGGCGCTCACGCTTGCGTGCGGGTCCGGCCAACGTGATCGCGCACTTCGATCGCGTGCTGGAGCTCTTGGGTCCGGCACGCTCGACCCGCGGCCGCTGGTCACGCACCACATGCCGCTCGACGAGGCGGCCGAGGCCTACGCGCTGTACGACCGGCGCGAGGCGCTGAAGATCGCGCTGCAGCCGTAGAGCGGGCTAGGCCCCGAGTGCCTCGGCGAGCTAGGCCTCGGGAAGCGGCCCCGCGTCGCGCAGGTACCACTCGGCGTCGAGCGCCGCCTGGCACCCCGATCCCGCGGCGGTCACGGCCTGGCGATAACTGTGGTCGACGAGGTCACCGGCGGCGAACACGCCGGGCACGTTGGTCAACGTCGAGCGGCCCTCGGTAACCACGTAGCCGTCGTCGTCGAGCTCGACCTGGCCTCCGACGAGCTGCGACTGAGGATCGTGGCCGATCGCGACGAAAGCTCCACCGACTTCGAGCGTGCGCTCCGAGCCGTCGACGATGTTGCGCAGTCCGCGTGGACGAGCGACCCGGCCTCTCCGCCCACGAACTCCTCGACGACGTAGGGCGTCACCCACTCGATGTTTGCGACCTGGCGCGCCCGTTCGAGCATGATCTTCGTGGCGCGAAACTCGTCGCGGCGATGTACCACGAAGACCGTCGAGGCGAACTTCGCCAGGAATATCGCCTCCTCCATGGCGGAGTCACCACCGCCGACGATGATCGACGGCGTGTCGCGGAAAAACGCGGCATCGCATGTCGCGCAGAAGCTCACGCCCGCGTCCCGCCAGCGCGTCCTCGCCCGCTACCCCGAGCTTGCGGTGCTGGGCTCCCATCGCCAGTACCACGGCGCGGGCGCGATGGAGGTCGTCTCCGACCCAGACCTTGTGCAGCCCGCCGGCCGGCGCGAGCTCTACCTTGGTCACGTCGTCGGTTACCAGCCTCGCCCCGAACCTTCGGCCTGGTCGCGGAAGTGCTGCATCATCTCGGGGCCCATGATTCCTTCGGGGAACCCGGGATAGTTTTCGACATCCGTGGTCTGCTGGAGGAGGCCGCCCCAGGCAAAGCCCTCGATCACGAGCGGCTCCAGATTGGCCCGCGCGGTATAGAGCGCGGCCGTATACCCGGCCGGCCCGCTCCCGATGATGATTACGTTTTCGTGTCCTCGCTCCATACTTCAGTAAGTATAGCTTGGCTTCCCGATGCCGGTTGCGGTCGGGGGCAGCGGGGTCGAGCGCCAGCGCTGCACGGTCCGCCGCAGCTGGAAGTATGCGACGGCGCCTGGCACCGTGGGGAGCCAGAAGGCGAACACGCGGTAGGTGAGCACGGAGACGACCGTGATCTGGACGGGAAGGCCGAAGGCCGTAAAGGCGCCGATCATGCCACCCTCGACCCCCCCGATTCCCCCCGGAAGGGGCAGCGTGTTCCCCAGCATGCCGACGAGGTAAGCCATCACGATCTCGCCCTTGGGCGGGGCCGCCCCGAAGGCGTGAAAGCACGCCCACAGCACGGCGATGTCGAACCCCCACCAGGCCGGCGCGCCGAGCAGCTTGGGGTCGCGTGTGCGGAGCAGCGAGAGCGCGGTGCGGACGCCCGTGGCGATGGTCGCAGAGGCCGTGACGAGATAGCGCCCTACGCGGCTAAGCGCTCCTTTGCCGGCTCGCATGTGACCTCCCAGGCGCTCGAGCTCATCCGGCAGCAACGCGACGCCGAGGAAGGCCCCAATCACGACGGCACCGAAGATCGCCGGTACGAGCGTGATCCCGACCGGCGCGCGTCCTGGGATCGGCCCGATGTAGAGACCGAGGCCACACACCACCAACGCGGCCATGTACAGCCCGTAGAGCAGCACGATGAACGCGACCAGGCCGCGGGCGACGACGCCGCGTTCCATCCCCGCGCGGCGCAGCGCCCACGCGGTGAGCGCGATGCCGCCGGCGCCGGCCGTGGCGAACACGCGGGTGGCCGCGACGCTCGCCATCGTGACCTGGTAGCTCTCGCGCCAGCCGATGCGCGCGCTTCGGCGGGCGAACACCGCTCGAAACAGCACGACGTAACCGCAGAACGAGCACACCTCTAGCGCCGCCGCGAGCGCCAACCACCAGGCGTTGCCGTGCTGGATTTGGTTCCAGGCGTGGCCCAGGCCGAGCAGCTTCGGGAGGACGAAGTAGAGCAGCGCGATCGCCGAGACGACGAAGACGATTGCGGCGACCAGGCGTCCGCGCGTGAAATGGGTGCGGGCGAACTCGAGCGGCGGGGCCTGAGACTCTGGCGGCGGCGGCTCGCCGCGGGGTTCTTCGCTCATGGCCTAGGCGGCGCTGGCCTGCGCCTGGAGCCGGTCCAGGGCGCCCGTGAGGCGCCGCGCGAGAGGGGTCAGCCGCGGCGCCGCGCGACCGACGGCGAGCGCCAGTGCGGCTCCGCCAAGCAGGTCGACGACGTAGTGCTCGCCCAGGTAGACGAGCGCCAGGGCGAGCATGCCCGCGTAGCCCCACCCCACGGCCCCGGCCCAGGGGCCCACCTCGGACAGAATCCGGGCGGCCATCAGCGAGGTCGCGATGTGCAGCGACGGCATCGCGGCGAGCTGGTTGCCGCCGAGGAACTTGTAAAGAGGGGGCCAGAGCCGTCCCCAGGCCAACGGGCCGTACTCGATCATCATCCGGCGCACGCGCAGCGCCCGGCCATCCTCGAGCTCGCCCTGCGCGGCCGCCCACCACGGCGGCGCGGTGGGGACCACCCAGTAGAAAATCGCGCCGGTATCGAACACGCCGTACATCCGCGCGGCCGCGGACGGGAAGCGGTGGTGGCCCCCCCTGTAGTCACAGATCAACAAGTACGCGACCGCCGAGTGGGGAACGAAGAACCACAGCCAGTGGCACCAGACCAATACGCGCTCGAACGGCCTGATCTCGCCCGGCTTAGAGAACGCGTGCTGGAGCCGCGCCGTTGGCGTCTGGCCCAGGCCGAGCGCGCGGTCGATCGCGATCGGGTACTCGACCCGCACCCGCCGCGCCAGACGGGTGGGGTCGTCGTGCGGCATCTCGTAGGCGGCGATGTACGCCCACATGTTGAGCACGCACACGGCGACATCGCGGGCCGGCGACCGCTTATAGAGGACACAAACGGCCACCGGGGAGAGCGCCGCGGTGGACAGCACGGCGGCGGGAGGCACCCGCAAGCGCCGGCGCAGCACCGGTGCAGCCACCCCCGCTACGAGGAGGCCCCAAGCAGCCGCTCTGATCCCCCTCCGTTTGCGCAAGGGGGGCCAGTATAGGCTCGGCCCTGGCCCCTCCTGTCGGCCTGGGCGGCCCGAAGCACACAGGCGCGGGATAGAATGCCGCGCCTTGGGAGCCGAGCCGACACGCCCTCGCCGCCGGCGCGCGCCGCGCTGGCCTGTCGCCTTCACGGTCGTACTCGGCGCCTCGTTGGCGTGCTCGCTTGTGCTGGCCCCGGCGGCCTCGGCGAACTTTTTCGTGCCCAAGTCGGGCGGGTCTCCCAACGCCAACGCGATCTCCTCCCTCTACCACATCATCCTGTACATCGCGGCGTTCGTGTTCGTGGTGGTCGAGGGGGCGCTCGCGTATTCGGTCTTCAGATACCGCGCCAAGAAGTCCAAGCACGCCGCGCAGATACACGGCAACACGCCGCTCGAGGTCGGCTGGACGGTGGCGGCCGCGCTGATCCTGGTCGCGATCACCGTGGTCACCTTCGTGAAGCTCCCCGCGATCCTCGACCCGCCCAGCTCCGCGAATGCTTCCTATACCACTGCCTCACTGAATGAGCCCACACCTCCAAAGGGCACCAAGAAGATCACCATCTGCGTGACCGGCCGCCAGTTCATCTGGGGTTACTCCTACGGCGCCGGGTGCAACAAGGCTCGCTTCGCCGAGAAGCTGCCCTACTCCTACCAGGAGATGGAGGCACCGGTGCACACGACGGTGATACTCGTGATCCAGAGCATCGACGTGATCCACTCCTGGTGGGTGCCGTCGCTGGGCGGCAAGGTGGACGCCGTGCCCGGATATACGACCTACACCTGGTTCAACGCCTTGCACACCGGCCTCTACCACGGGCAGTGCGCGCAACTGTGCGGCCGCGAGCACGCCTTCATGACGGCGCTCGTCCACGTCGTGCAACCGGCGCAGTACCAGGCGTGGCTCAAGCAGCAGTCGGCCGCGATCAACGACGCCAACGACCAGGTCGGGAAGCTGCGCCAGCAGCTCACCAGCCAGGGGCAGCTCTAGCCGATGGCGGTCGCGAGCCCTCCGACCACCACGGAGGTGACCCCTAGCGGCCTGCGGCCCGTCCCCCAGGTGGTCACCAACCAGATCACCGTCCCGCGGACAAGCCGACGCTGGATCGACTGGGTCACGACGACCGACCATAAGCGCATCGGGATCATGTACCTGGTCCTCACGTTCGTGTTCTTCTGCCTTGGGGGCGTGGAGGCGCTCTTGATGCGCCTCCAGCTGGGGGTTCCGAGCAACACGCTGCTCACCGGGGAGCACTACAACGAGCTGCTCACGATGCACGGCACGACGATGATCTTCCTGTTCGTCGTGCCCGTGATGGCGGGGTTCGGCAACTACTTCGTGCCGTTGATGATCGGCGCGCGGGACATGGCTTTCCCACGGCTGAACGCGCTCTCCTTCTGGCTGCTGCTGTTCGGCGGGATCGTCTTCTACTCGACGTTCTTCTGGCAGCCGCCGGAGGCGGGCTGGTGGAGCTACCCGCCCCTCTCGAGCATCCAGTTCTCCCCCAGCGGCGGCCAGGACGCCTGGATCTTCCTGATCCACCTGACCGGCATCTCCTCGCTGCTGGGGGCGATCAACTTCTACGCCACGATCACCAACATGCGCGCGCCGGGCATGACCTGGGGGCGGCTGCCGCTCTTCATCTGGACGATCCTGGTATACGCGATCCTGCTCATCATCGCCCTCCCGGTGGTGGCCGCCGCGGTCACGATGCTGCTCGCCGACCGCCACTTCGGCACCCACTTTTTCGACCCGACCGCGCACGGCTCGCCGGTGCTGTGGCAGCACTTATTCTGGTTCTTCGGGCACCCCGAGGTCTACATCATGGTCCTGCCCGGCTTCGGGATCGTCTCCGAGGTCATCCCGGTCTTCTCGCGCAAGCCGATCTTCGGCTACAAGGCGATCGCGGCCTCGACCGTGGTGATCGCGTTCCTCGCCACGCTCGTGTGGGCCCACCATATGTTCACCTCGCCGGTGCCGATCGTCGTACTCGGCTTCTTCATGCTGAGCTCGTTCCTGATCGGGATCCCCACGGGCGTCAAGATCTTCAACTGGATCGCGACCTTATGGCGAGGTTCGATCCTGCCCACCACTGCCCTGTACTTCTGCGTGGGCATGATCGCGATCTTCACGGTCGGGGGGATCACCGGCATCTTCCTCGCCGTGTTCCCGGTGGACTGGCAGCTCAACGACACCTACTTCGTCGTCGCCCACTTCCACTACACGATCTTCGGCGGCGCCGTCTTCCCCGTCTTCGCCGGCATCTACTACTGGTTCCCGAAGATGTCGGGTCGCTTCCTCAGCGAGCGATTAGGGAAGCTCTCGTTCTGGCTGATCTTCATCGGGTTCAACGCGACCTTCCTCGTACAGCACGCGCTGGGGTTTTCGGGAATGCCGCGCCGGATCTATACCTATGAACCTAACCTCGGCTGGTCGACCTACAACCTCATCTCGACGATCGGCGCGTTTATCCTTGGAGCGGGTGTGCTCGTGACGATCGCAAATGTGGCGCGCAGCCTCAAGGTCGGTGCGATCGCCGGCCCCGACCCGTGGAAGGGCAATACGCTCGAGTGGTTCACATCCTCCCCGCCGCCCCCGAACAACTTCGACGTGATCCCGCGCGTGCGCTCGATCGAGCCCATGCGCGACATTCAGGCGGCAGATCGAACGCGAGACCGGCGTCACGCAGAAGACCGGCGGCGGCGAACGGTTCGTGCGGACGTGATGGGGACCCGGCGGTGAGCAACTCCGGGTGCACAGGTCGCCGACCACAGCGGGGGCGCCCAGGCGGCCAGGTCCTCGACCCGCCGACATCCACCCGATCGCCCGCGACCGGCGCCCTAGCCGGCCCGCGGCAGCTCGTCTCCGACTACGTCGAGCTGACCAAGCCGAAGGTCCAGTCGCTGCTGCTGCTGACGACGATCGCGACGATGGAGGTGGCGGGCAGCCCGTCGGCGGGCAAGATCGCGCTCACCTGCCTGGGCGGATACCTCTCCGCGGGAGGGGCCGGGGCGGTGAACCACTACTACGACCGCGACATCGACGCGCGCATGCGCCGCACGGCCAAGCGGCCCATACCCGCGGGCCGCATCTCCCCGCGGTCCGCCCTTGTCTTCGGCTTCGCGCTGGCGGGACTGTCGTTCCTCGAGCTCTCGCTTACCGTCAACGTCCTCGCGGCGTCCCTCGCGCTGGCGGGGTTCGTCGGCTACGTGGGCGTTTACACCGTGCTGCTCAAGCGCCGCACCCCTCAGAACATCGTCATCGGCGGTGCGGCCGGCGCCGTTCCGCCGCTCGTCGCGTGGGCCGCCACGCGCGGTTCGCTGGGCTGGACGCCCGTGTACCTCTTCTGGATCGTCTTTTACTGGACGCCGCCCCACTTCTGGTCGCTGAGCCTGCTGATGAAGGAGGAGTACGCGCGCGTCGGCGTGCCGATGATGCCGGTGGTCCGCGGCGAGCACGAGACCCGGCGGCACATCCTGCTCTACGCCCTCCTGCTCTACGCGATCACGCAGCTGCCCTTCTGCGTGGGCGCGTTCGGGTTCACCTACCTGACGGTCTCGAGCGTGCTGGGGCTCGCCTTCATCGCGGGTGCGGTGAGGCTCTACCGGCGCGCCGACCGCCGGGCCGCGCTCCAGCTCTACCTTTTCTCGCTGGCCTACCTCGCGCTCCTGTTTGGGGCGATGGTTGCGGACGTGAAGCTGTAGCATTCTCGGCTCGGAATGCGGCTCGCGGGCGCGCGGGCCGCGGCGCATTATGGATCGCAAGCTCGCCCGCAAGAACATCCGCTCTGGCCTGATCGCCGGCGCGATCTGCGTGATCATGTTCGGCCTCACGTTCCTGGCCGCGGCGATCTACGTGCATCCGTGAGCTCGGGCGGCGCCCCCGCAGACGAGCCTGTCGTCGACGTAGAGGGGACGCAGGCGCCACCGGCGGGCGAGGAGATCCACCTCCCCGGCCCGACGCTCTTGCCCATCATCAGCGCCGCCGGGATCACCCTGATCGTGATCGGGACCACGATCAGCTGGTCCTCAGCATCCTCGGCGGGATCGTCCTGATCGTCTGCATCTTCCGCTGGGTCTCGGACACGAGCCGCGACGTCGCGGCGCTGCCCGAGGAACACCAGCATTAGCCAAGCGCCTCGGTCGCCTCTCAGGCGCACACGCATCGGCGCGTGGCGACTGAGAGGCGATGAGACCCGAAGCCCCTACTTCTTGACGAAGAAGATGCGCTCCATGCCGAGCTGCGTGTGGTCGCGACCGTCCTGCGTCTCCATGAAGCACGCCTGGACGTAGACGCCGGGCTTCGCAGTGACCTTCAGCTGCTGAAGGCCGCCCGTCGACAGCGGGCCCGCAAATGTGCCTTGGCCGATTGCGAGCTTGCTGGCGGCACCGTTCTTACCCGCGAGCAGCAGGCGGACCACTCGCCTGGCGGCTTTGACGTTCCTGACCTGCACGTACACGTCCATGTGGACCAGGAAGCCGTCGTTGACGAACCGCACGAGCTCGCGGGGGTGGAGTGTGTCCGCGCCCCTGAAGCCGAACTCGATCGTGGCGATCTGGCCTGCCGGCTTCGGGAGCTTGGCCGGCGAGGAGGCCTTGGTGACCGAGAACGGCGCGAACAGCATCTTCTTGCTGCGCTGCGTGTCCAGCGCCAGGTAGTTCCCGGGCTTGAGGACCGTCTGGGCGCTGCTCGTGCCCTTGGGCGCCGCCGCGTTGAAGATGAGCTTGCCGCACGGATCGAGGTAGTTGAGATCGCCGTCGTGCTTGTCCACAGGCGCGATGCACTTGGCGAGGTCCGCGACGGATTTGCCCGGGGCGAACTGGAAGAGCGTCGGCTCGCCGGCCCTTTCCTTGGTGACGGTGGTCTGGACCGTCACCGCGCCGGAGACCTTGCTGCCGCTCACCTTGACCGACTTGCCGTTCAGAGCGAGCTTCAAGACCGGGAGCTTTGATGACGTGGTGCTCGCACCCGCCACACCCCCGGCGATCACGACTACCGCGATGGCCGCGGTCGCGCCCGCCGCCACGGCAAGCGATGTCAAACGTCTCACTGTTGTCCCTCCTGCGATTGATTGAGGTGGCGTCTTCGACAGCGAGGGAGCTTCCCCGGTCCCCGAGACATTGCCCTGGCGCCCCGTGGTCGCCTCGCCCACCCCTCCGCGCGCAGAGACGACCCACGCGGAACGTACCAGGAATCCCACCTTTAAGTGGAGGTTCGAGCGCTGCGCCCTAAGTGGACTCTAACGCCGCGCTCAGCCCGCTCCCACGGCGGTCAGGCGCTCCCTGCCGAAGCCGGTATCTCGCAGCTCGCCCCCTCGCCGGTCCATACGCGCACGATGTCGCGCATGGAGAGGATGCCCAGGGGCTCGCTCCCGTCGACGACGATCAGATGCCGAAAGCCGCCCCGGACCATTGCCTGGGCCGCGCGCTCCAGTGACCAGTCGGGGTGGGCGAACGTCAGGTCCTGCTTGAGGTGGTCGGCGACCAGCTCCTTTTCCGGGTTCTGGCCTGCGCCGACCGCGTGGAGGATGTCGCGCTCGGTGATCACCCCCGGGCCCGGGGCATCCGGATCGAGGACCACGGCCGCGCCCACATTGCGCGAGCACATCGCCGCCGCCGCCTCGTGCAGCGTATGACCGGGGCCGACGGTAAGAACGACGTCGGTCATCCCTTCACGTACGAACATGGCTCCTCCCCGGGTAGTTGCCGAACCAGGGCGCGAATCATACTCGTGACGATCGTCGCAAGCTCGAGCGGTGGGTACTCTCATCGCCCCTAAGTCATAGGATTATGTCCTCGGCGATGCATCAGGGTTCTGAGGCCAGACGTGCGTAACCGCCCCCTCCTCCAGATGATCTTGGTAGCGGTGCTCGGCACGGCGGCGCTGCTCGCGATCGTGCTCTCGATCAACTGGTTCCCGACGCACGCGTCGGTCCAGATCAACAACACCTCGACGCTTTACACCGTCCTGTTGATCGCCTCGGTGCCGATCTTCGTGATCGTCGAGACGGTCGTCGTGTTCTCGGTGTGGAAGTTCCGCATGCGCCCGGGCGAAGAGATGAAGGACGGGCCCCCGATCCACGGCAACACGCGCCTCGAGGTGCTCTGGACCGTGATACCCGCGCTGCTGATATTCGGCCTCGTGGGCTACACCCTCACGGTCCTGCACGCCAATGAGGAGAGCAAGAAGAACGCGATGACGGTCGACGTCACCACGCGCCAGTTCGCCTTCGAGTTCAGCTATCCGCACCAGGACGGCAAGACCGTCGTCTCTCCGATCCTGTACCTGCCCAACCATCGTCCGATCGTGTTCAAGATCCGCTCGCTGGACGTCGTGCACAGCTTCTTTGTGCCGCAGTTCGCGGAAAAGATCGACGCAGTGCCTGGGATCACCACCACCCTGCGGGTCACTCCGATCCGGATCGGCGCCTACCCCGCCGAGTGCACGGAGCTGTGCGGGCCTGGTCACTCCTTCATGCGCGCGGAGGTGCGGGTGGTGAGTCCATCCGCGTTTTCGGCGTGGCTCTCCAAGCAGCCCAACAACGGCCCGCCCCCGGTGGGCACCCCGCCCCCGAACGCCGGGGTGAGCGCAGCGGCCACCTCGAGCACGTCCACATCGAGACCCCCACGTCCAGCAGCTCCACCTCAGCTGCGGCGGGCAAGGCGGTGTTCACGGGCTCGGCCGGGTGCAGCACCTGCCACACGCTGGCAGCGGCCGGAGCGACGGGCACGATCGGCCCGAACCTCGACCAGCGGCTGCGCAGCGACTGCGCCAAGCCGGCCTCCAAGCGCATCCGGGGCCCCACCCTGAAAGACTGCATCCATACGGCGATCACCGATCCCTACGAGTACATCCCGACCGGCTTCCACCCCGGGATCATGCCGCCGAATTTCGCAACAACTCTGACTTCCACTCAGATCTCCGCGCTCGTAAACTTCCTCTCCAGCGCAGCAAAATGACACCGGGACTGCCAGCGCCGCGGATGAACGAAGATGGCGGGAATAAGAGGAGCGGTGAGATGACCGGCAAATTCAGGGGATCGACTGATGGCAACGACGGTCGCAGAGACTCCGAGCGCAACCGTCCCGACCCGCCGACGCTCTCGCGTGCCCCTGCCCAAGAAGCTCCGGCGCGCCGGCTGGTACAGGGCCGCGCTGTTCGACGTGCTGGGCTTCGGCTTCGCCGTCGGGATCACGGCACTGCTGCGCTTCCTCAACCACCAGCATCCCGTGATCGACGGCCACGCGATCACGATCGTCTCGTTGTTCTCGGTGCCGATCTTCTTCCTGCTCGGCCTCGGCGTCTTCGACTATTGGCTGTATTGGGCCTCTGGAGCGCCGACCCGCCCCGAAACGCACGAAGACCACGGCGCCCGCAGCTGGCGCGACTACTTCCGCGTCAACCCCGACCACAAGGTGATCGGCATCCAGTACGTCGTCACCTCCTTCTTCTTCCTCTTCGTCGGCGGGCTGCTGGCCATGCTGATCCGCGCCCAACTGGCCAAGCCGGGGATGAACTTCCTCACCCCCGAGGAGTACAACGGCGTGTTCTCGGTCCACGCCAGCCTCTTGATCTTTGTGTTCGTGATCCCCGTCTTCGCGGGGCTCGCGAACTTCGTGCTGCCGCTGATGATCGGGGCGCCGGACATGGCATTCCCGCGGCTGAACGCCCTCTCCTACTGGCTGCTGCCGATCGGCGGGCTGATGATGATCGCGAGCTTCCTCGCGCCGGGAGGCTCGTTCGCGACCGGCTGGACCGCGTACGCGCCCTTATCGACCGACATGCCGGTCGGGCAGCTGTTCTTTTCGATCGGGGTCCAGTTCGCGGGCTTCTCGTCGATCTTCACGGCGCTCAACTTCCTCGTGACGATCATCACGATGCGAGCGCCCGGCATGAGCTTCTTCCGGTTGCCGCTGCTCGTGTGGGCGAACTTCTCGACCTCGCTGCTGGTCGTGATCGCGACCCCCTTCGTCGCCGCCTCGCAGTTCTTCATCCTGCTCGACTCGGCGCTGCACTTCAACTTCTTCAACGCCTTCGTCGGCGGCCACAACAACGGCAACGTGCTGATGTACCAGCACATCTTCTGGTTCTACTCACACCCGGCCGTCTACATCATGATGTTGCCCGGGTTCGGGATCATCTCGGAGGTCATCGCGGTTAAGTCGCGAAAACCGATCTTCGGCTATCGCATGATGGCCTTCTCGCTGGTCGCGATCGTGGTGCTCGGCTTCACCGTGTGGGCCCACCACATGTTCGTCTCCGGCATGCCGGCGTGGATCCGCATCCCCATGATGGTCACCACGTGCATCATCGCGGTCCCCACGGGGATCAAGATCTTCTCCTGGCTGGCGACGCTGTGGCGGGGGGTCATACACCTGGACACGCCAATGCTGTTCGCGCTTGGCTTCATCACGATGTTCACGCTGGGAGGGATCAGCGGCGTGATGCTCGCGATGGTCCCGTTCGACGTCCACGTCTCGCAGACCTACTTCGTCGTCGCCCACATCCACTACGTGCTGTTGGGCGGCTCGCTGTTCACGATCTTCGCCGGCGTCTACTACTGGTTCCCCAAGATGACCGGCCGCATGTTCGACGAGCGCCTGGGCAAGCTGCACTTCTGGCTGACCTTCATCTTCTTCAACCTCACCTTCGGCCCCATGCACATCGTCGGCCTCCAGGGGATGCCGCGCCGGGTCTACAGCTACTCAGCCCAGTTCGCCGGGTGGAACCTCTTCATCTCGATCTGCTCCTTCTTTTTGGGACTCACGTTCCTGATCTTCCTCTGGAACATGGTCGCGAGCTGGCGCCACGGGCCGCGCGCGACGGCCAACCCGTGGCGGGCCCTGACGCTCGAGTGGCAGGTCTCCTCGCCGCCGCCGCTGTTCAATTTCGACACGATCCCCACGATCGTCGGGGGCCCTTACGAGTACGGCGTGCCCGGTGCTGTGCACGGTGTCTTCAAGCCACCCGCAGAAGCGAGGCGACCAGCTCCGGTGATGGCGGCACGAGAGTGAGCCGTTGAGCGCCTCCCCCTCGAGCCAGGAACGCCGGAAGACCATCCTGGTGGTCGCCAACGAGACGCTTGGCGGCCGTCGCCTGGTCGAGACGGTGCGCGCCAGGGCCACCGGAGGCCACGCCCGCTTTGTGCTGTGCGTGCCCCAGAACCGCCCCAAGTCCGGGCTCGTGATCTACGACGACATGGTCCACGACGCCGCCCAGGCGCGCGTGGACCTCGCGCTCTCGTTTCTGCACGCCCAGGGGATCGAGGCGATCGGCGAGGTGGGCGACCCCGATCCCTACTCCGCCGCCATGGACGCCGTCCTCGAGCACCACCCGACCGAGATCATCATTTCCACCTACCCCGAGACCCGCTCGGGCTGGCTGCGCAAGGACCTGATCGAACGGGTCCGCGACGCATCGCGGCTCCCGGTCGAGCACATCGTCAGCGATCCCGACACCGAGGGACTGCCCTTCGATGTCACGCTCGCGGTCGCCAACCGCACCGCGACCGGGAACGAGCTATTCGAGGCGCTCAAGGCGAAGGTCCACGAAGACGAGCAGCATGACCGCGAGCGACTAGTCATCGTCGTGGTCCCCCAGGAGGGTGGCCACGGCACCGCCGCGCGGCGCGCGCGGACCCGGCTCAAGCTCGTGCTGGGCAAGCTTCACCACGCGGGGATCTTCGCCGCCGGGCTCGTGGGGGACCCCGACCCCTACACCGCGATCATGAACGCGCTGCAGTACTTCCGCGTCGACGACATCGTGATCTCCACGTTCGCGGCTACCAAGTCGGGCTGGCTTCGCACCGACCTCATCGAGCGGGTCCGACGCTCGACCGGCAAACCGGTCGAGCACGTGGTCCACCACGAGCACCAGCCGACGGCGGCCTGACCGCCAGACCATGACCGACGAGCGCACCGGAGAGCCCTAGCTTGGAAGCTGCAGCTGTAAGCCACGAAGAGCATCACGGTCCGCCCCCGGCTCACCGCTCCTCGCGGGTCGAGCCCCCGGTGCTGGGGATGCTGCTTTTCATCATCTCCGAGGTGATGATCTTCGGGGCCTTCTTCACCGCATATTTCTTCATCCGCGTGGTCACGCACGACCCCTGGCCTGCTCCTGGGACCAAGATCCCGGAGGCAGCCACGGGCGTGAACACGGCGATCCTGCTGGTCTCGTCGCTCACGATCCACTGGGCGCTCGTCTCGATCAAGAGGGGCAACCGCTTCGGCCTGAAGGCAGGCATGGTGCTCACCTTCCTGCTTGGCCTGACCTTCTTGACCCTCCAGGTCAACGAGTACATCCACTTGGGCTGGGCGCCGCACGACACGGCCCAGGCGACGATCTTCTACTCGCTGACCGGTCTCCACGGCGCCCACGTGTTCGTCGGCCTGTGTGCGTTGGCGATCGTCTCTATCCGCTCTTTCCGCGGGCACTACTCACCGGAGAACCACCAGGGCATGGAGGTGCCGGGAATCTACTGGCACTTCGTCGACGGCATGTGGATCATCGTCTACGCCGCGCTGTACATCCTCTAGGGGCTCCCCACGCGAGCGCCGAGACCCTGGAAATCAGAGGCCGAGGCGTTTCGCACCTTGCTCTATTTCGTCGCCGCGGTCGCGGTGATCATCGCGATCATCCTGATCGTGCGCGCGGCGAGCTGAGTTCCGCCAGGTCCGGGGCCGGCTGAGCCTAGCCCCCGCCGCCCGCGGTCACGGGCCGCCCGGGGACGACTGCGTGCCCGCGGAGCCGCCGGGCGGCGGCTGTTGTGTGGGAGGTGAGCTCAGGCCTGTGCCAGCCGACCCCGAGCCTGTCGCCTCGCCCACGGCCGACTGTCCTCCGGTCGCGGGGTTGGCCGCCGGCGGGCTCTCCGTGGTGGCCCCTCCGGGAGTGCGCTGCGTCTCGCGGATGCGCCTTTGGGAGAAGTGGAACCACGTGGTGACCGCGATCACCAGCGCCACGGGCAGCACCAGCGAGAGGATCGAGCCCGCGAGGAAGTCGGCGAAGGGAATCATGGGCATGATCGTTCTCTCCTCATGTTGTCACCGCGGTCGGGCGCGGCGGCGCCTTGCTGTCGGCCTCGATCCAGCGATAGAAGCCGAGAATCAGCGTCACGGTGTAGGCGAGCGAGCCGGGTACCCACATCACCCCTCCGGCGAGCTGCTGGTCGGTCAGGGCTGAGATATTCCCGGGTCGGTGGGTCAGCGAAGCGTAGTGGGCGTACAGGGGGTGAGGGGCCAGCACCAGGACGATCGCCAGCACCCACCCGACCACCATCGCACCCACGGCGTATGCGACCCGCATCGGCCAGAGCAGACGTGGCCGCAACGGGCCGGGGTCGATCACCCGCGCCCAGAACAGAAGCCCGAAGAAGAAGAACATCGCGTGCTCGACCTGGTGAATCGCGTTCGAGGTAAGCGTCGCGTTGTAGGCCGCCGGTATGTGCCAGCCGATGACGACGGCGTTGAACAGAATCCACGCCGGCAGCGGGCGGGCCACCGCACGCAGCGGCGCGGTGAAGCGCGAGCGTGCCACCCCACGCCCGATCGAGGTGCGGGCTTCGAGCGGCAGCGCTCGCCACATTCGCGGCCACGGTCGACCCAGCAAAAACAGCGGCGGCGCGACCGTCAGGAGCAGGATGTGCTGGATCATGTGGACCCAGAACAGCGTGTCGGCGTAATAATCGAGCGGCGAGTCCAGCGCGATCACGATCGTTGCGAGCCCGAGGTAGAACGACGCTACGCGCAGCGGCTCCCGTTTCACGGGTGTCCCTCGTCCGCGGCCGCCGAGCGCGTAGAGCACGGCACAGATCGCGACGTACGCGAGCGCCAAGTAGTCGAACGGCGGGTCGATCGACCAGTGCGCCAGGACTCATCGCTAGACCACGTAGAGAATGATGAACGTGATGAAGCCGACCGCGACGTAGTACGCCCAGAAGAAGGCGCAGGCCCGAATGTTTGCGTCGGCCAGCACCACGTCAGACGTGGGAACGCCTTCTGCAACGGCACGCCGCACTTGGCCCCGGCGCAATCGCCAGAGTCCCGCGACCTGCGTCTCGATCCAGTAGACGCAGACGAGTAGGAAGATCGAATAGACGACCGTCCAGCCGATGTACACACTCGCGTAGGCACCATTGCCGGGGCCGAAGCCGAGCACCGTGTACGAGATGCACTGGAGGACGACCGCCGCCAGTGCCAGCGCCATCGCTCCCAAGCCCAGCGGCAGCGCGGACTCCTGCCGCGACGCCGCCATCCACATCAGCACCCCGCTGACGATCAGCACGATGACGATGGCCACTCCCAGGCCGATTGACGGATTCACGTGCTTCCCGAGCTTCCAGCCTCTGTTGAGGTCCAGGGAGCGCAGATAGAAGTAGGCGAACACGAACGAGATGAAGAAGAACGAGGCCGCGCCGCACAGAAGGCGCGCGCCGACCCACATCACCCGCGGCTGCCACTCGGGTGGCTCGGGCTCTATCTGCGGATGTACAGGTGCGGAGGCTTCCATGGGTTACGTCTGCCCGCCGCCCGATGCGTACGCCGGCGGTCCGACGGGCTCGCCGTACGGATAAGGATCGCGCGTCGAACACCGGGATGCGGTCGAAGTCGTGGACGGGCACCGGGGAGGGAAGCTGGAACTCGATCGACTTCGAGGCCCAGGGGTTCTCCACGGCGGGCTCGCGCTTGATGACCAACGACCAGACCACGTTGGCGAGGAAGATGAGCATCGAGAGGCCGATGCAAGTACGCCGCGATCGAGACGAAGTCGTTGAGCGTCTGCAGGCCGGCCGGATAGGTGACCACGCGCCGCGGCATACCCAGCCAGCCCGCGGCGTACAGCGGCCCGAAGGTCGCGTTGAACGCTATGAACAGCGTCCAGAAGTGGATCTTGCCCAGCCTCTCGTTGAGGCGCAGCCCCGTCATCTTCGGGACCCAGTAGTAGATCGCGGCGAAGAACGTGAACACGAGCCCGCCCATGATCGTGTAGTGGAAATGCGCCATCGAGAAGAAGCTGCCGTGGGTGAGGACGTCGCTTGGCACGTCAGACAGGAACACGCCCGAGATGCCACCCCACAGGAAGTTGAACGCCCACCCTAGGACGAACCACATGGGCACGGTGAAACGTATTCGCCCGCGCCATAAGGTCCCCATCGCGCACAGGAAGATGAATCCCGTGGGGATCGAGATCAGCTCGGTCGAGAGCATGTAGAACGGCCGCAGGTCGGCGTCGATGCCCGAGACGAACAGGTGGTGCTGCCACACGAAGAAGCTCAAGATCGTCACCCCGGCCATGCCGGCGACGGCCACGCGGTATCCCCACAGCGGTTTTCGCGCGAAGACCGGTAGCAGCTCGAGCGCCACGCCGAAGCCGGGCAGGGCGACGATGTACACCTCCGGGTGACCGAAGACCCAGAAGAGGTTCTGCCACAGGTAGGAGCTTCCGCCGTAACCCGGGATGAAGAAGGTCGTCTGGACGGTTCTGTCCATCGTGGCCATCATCAGCGCGGCGGCCAGCATGGGCGAGGCCAACAGCATCAGGAACGCCGTCGTGATCACGCCCCAGACGAAGATCGGCAACCGCGACCACGTCATTCCCGGTGCGCGCATCGCGATGATCGTCGCCATCAGGTTGAAGCCGAGCAGGCACATCGAGATGCCCACGAGCATGAAGAACCCGACGTAGGCGTCGTACCCCGCTGTGCCCTGGGCGCCGAGTGGCTGGTACCCGGTCCAGCCCGTCTGAAAGCCGCCGAAGGCGAGCGTGGTCATGAGGATCACGCCCGCGGCCATCAGCAGCCAGAAGGTGAAGGCCTCGATGCGCGGGAACGCCATCCGCCGAGAGCCGATCATGATCGGCACGAAGTAGTTGGCGAACGGGCCGAGGATGCTCGAGGTCATCATCCCCATCATCATCGTCCCGTGCATGCCGACCAGAGTCAGGTACTGGTTGGCGCCAAACACGTGGTGATTCGGGGAGAGCAGCTCGGTGCGGATCAGCATCGCGTTCAGGCCGCCCACGCCAAAGAAGAAGCCGACGCCCACGAGGTACTGCATGCCGACGACCTTGTGGTCGGTGCTGAGGCTGAAGTACCGCAGCGCCCCGTGTTGCTCGACGCTCTCCTTCTCGGCCAGCGTCGGCGGGTAGCCCAGCATGCGTCTTATCGGGTAGTTCGCGAAACCCAGACCGACCAGGAAGCCGGCCACGCCCAGGAAGTAGCCGAGGAAGATCGCGATGTCGTTCTGGCCGGCCTCCGCCGAGTAGTAGTTGAGGCCCGCGCCGTGAATTTGGTCCCCGATGAGATAGCCCAAGAACCAGCCGCCGATGCCGAGCAGGATCCCCGTGAGGATGTTGAAGCCAATCAGTCGCCGCCACAGCGGCGTCTGGGGTCGTCCCGTGACTGCGATCGCGCTCATCCACCTCTCCTCAAGGGCTGGGGGAAGTACGTCTTGGAATACGGCGGCAGGTACTTGTGCGAGACCGCGAACTGCCTCTGTCGCGCACGGATCCAGCTGACGAACTGCGCCTTGCGGACGACGTGTCCGGTGCCGAACATGTAGCCGTGCCAAACGCCGCAGAGCTCAGCGCAGTGAACGTTGAACGTGAGGGGTCCCTTTGTCTGGACATAGGCGACGTTGTTAATGCCCGGGTTGGCGTCGGCCTTGACGCCGAGCTGGTAGGCCCACCACGAGTGGATCACGTCGAGCGACGTGACGTTGAACTGGATCACCGTGTTCGCCGGTATCTCGATGTTCGCGGTCTCGACACCCCCGTAGGAGGGGTACCTGTACGTGAATAGCCACTGCTGTGCGATCACCTGGACCACGAGCGGCTTCCCGTGCGCCGGCGTGATCGGCGAGATCGGGTTGGGCCCCTGGCCGCCCCCGGCGCCGTCCGCGAGCAGTCGCACGCTGCCGTATGCCGCAAGGAACAGCACGAGCCCGACCGACACCACGACCCACCACAGCTGGATGCCGGCGTGGCCGCGAATCGCCGGGCCGTCGGTCACCACCGACGGGTTGCGCTCGCGAAAGACGATCAGGGAGTAGATGAAGACCACGAGCACCGCGAGGGCCACGGGCGTCGAGATCCCGAACAGGACGGTGTTATCGACGACCTGGCCCGATGCCTGAACGGTGCCGTTGCCGGGCGGCATCCCCGGCGCGAGCACCAAGACCACGACCAGCGTGGCAGGGATACTCGTCGCGAGCCACCACAGGACCACGCGGCGGAAGTGGTTGACCTCTTTCACCGGCGAGAGGCCTTCATACGACCTTTATGAAGCCGTCCATATATCCGACTGTCTGCATAGGCCCGCCCAGGCCGTGGATGAAGCCCGCCGCGCACGGCACGAAGCACTGCCAGCGATATAGGCCCTTCGCCGGAGTGCGGAACGCGAAGGAGATCGTCTCGTGCGCGTTACTCAAACTGCACGGCGCGTTCGCGCACAGGTTCTTCGCGTTGGCGCTGGGGCCCATCAGTGGAACGTTTAGACCGATCTGCGGAATCGCGAAGACGTGCGAGGCGGTGTTAGGGTTGATCGCCGAAGTCGGCTTGCCGTTCAGGAGGAAATGCCCCCCGATCGTCCCCGTCGACTGCCCGATGAAGTTGTTGCGTAGCCCGGTCTGGGTGTCGTACTCGAAGATCGTGACGTGGACAACCGAGTGGGCGGGCAAAACGTAGGTCGTGGAGTGTTTCCAGTCTTGGGCTCGCGCGTTGACCGAGTAGTACGAGACCCAGGTCGGGTGAGCGTCTGTCAGCGCGGCGGCCGGCACCGTCGCCAGATACAGGCGCGTTCCGGCGATCGTCTGCGTCGCAGCAATCGACGGCTGGGCGCTCGTCAGATAAAGCACCAAGTAAAGGACGATCCCGACCGCGAACGCAACCGCAACGATCGACACGCCCGCCAAGCGTTTGGCGTAACCGCTCATCTCTCCTGACCTACCCGGGATATATACCACTCGGGGCGGCCATTGCAAGCGCAGCCGACAGCTCTCAGTATTGGACGTGTTCACGCACGCCCGCCGACGCGCCTATTTCGCGTCGGTGGCTAAGAAGTTGACCAACGCCTGGATTTCGCTCGGTTTGAGCTTCGTCGAGAAGTCGGGCGGCATGATCCCCGCCTTGTAGCCGCTCGGGATGAAGGCGTACGGCTTGATGATCGCCGTGTGGATGCAGTCCTTCAGCGTGGGGCCACGGATCTTCTTCGACGCCGGCAAGGCGCAGTCCGACCTCAGGCGAACGTCGAGGTCGGGGCCCACGGTCCCAGTCGCGTGGGCGGCGGCGAGGGTGTGACACGAGCTACAGCCGCCGATGCCCGTGAACACCGACTTGCCCGCCGCCGGCGAGGTGCCGGAGACGACGCCGGCCTGAGCCAGCGCACCCGTATCGTGCCCCGGGATCGCCGCGACCGCGGCGACATACGCCGCCACGTCCTGGGCCTTCTGGCCCCTGTAGAGCCCCGCGGGCATGACGCCCGTGGAGTTGGGGTACTGGATCCAGTAGTCGACCAGCCCCTCGATCGAGTTCGACTTGTAGCCGTTGGCGCGGTCCTCGCGGAAGGCGTCGTCGAGGTTGGGCCCCCTGGTCCCGGCCGTTCCGGCGTGCGCCAGCGTGTGGCACGCGCCGCACTTGGCCACGAACAGCTCTTTGCCCGTGACCAGGTTTGTCACCGGATGCTTGAGCGAGCACCCGGCCAGCAGCAGCATTGCCAGGACGCCGGCGGCCACCACCCCCGAGCGCCTAAGCCTGCCTCTCGATGGTCTCACCATGGGCCGGCGTGGACTCTAGCCGAGGGCGCGGCGCGGTGGCGCCGGGCGTTTGACCTCGCCGTTGGTAGGATCGGCGTGCTATGCGCACCCGCCAGAAGTACCGCATGCGCGCCCCCGCGACCGGCAGGGAGACGATCATCGAGGCCGAGCCGGGTCACGTCTACCGCGACCGCACCACGGGCGAGGAGCTGACCGTGACCGCCCAGCTGCTGCCCCTGGCTCCCACCCCCTCCGAGCTGCCCTGGTCGATCCAGAACCTCCGCTTCTGCAACTGGTGCGACCAGCACGTGCCCAAGGACCTAAATGACTGTCCCATCTGCGGGCGGCGGATGGAGCCCATTGGCGTCCGCGCCGAGGACGAGGAGTCCTAGCGCCCGGCGCACCGCCGGTCGATGTCCATTTGGTTTCGCTTTAGCTGAGAGCTAGCTGCGGTTCACCGCGGGTCTGAGGTCTAGGGCCGCTCACCGCAGCGCTGCGGCCGCGGCCGCGATCTCCTCCAGGTCGCCCTCGGCCGGCACCCAGGGCAGGCGCAGCGGATCGCCCTCGTAGCGCGGGATCACGTGGATGTGGAAGTGAAAGACCGTCTGCCAGGCGGCCCGGCCGCAGCTGTTGAGGAGGTTGACGCCGGCGGCATCGAGGCGGTCCACCGCGCGCCGCGCCAGCTCCTGAGCCACCACCATGACCGCGTCCAGGTCCTCACGGCCGATCTCCAGCAGGTCGCGGACGTGGCTGCGCGGTACCACCAGGCAATGGCCGCGCGTGGCGGGATTGATGTCCATGAAGGCGACCGTCCGCTCATCCTCGTGCACGATCGTCGCCGGGAGCTCCCGGGCGACGATGTTGCAGAAGATGCACTCGTTCTCGGCCACGAACACCGCAGCCTATCTCCTGCGCTCACGGAGCCGGGCGGCCAGCTCCACGGCCTGTGTGCGGGTGTGAATCTCGCCGGCGAAGCTCGCCTCTGTGAGCTCCTCCAGGAGCCTCCCGAGCTCGGCGCCCGGGCTCATCCGCAGCGCGCGCGCGAGCTCGTCGCCCCGCAGGGGTGGGTGGGGCGGCGCGGCCCGCCACGCCAGCGCCTCGCCCACCATCTGGCGCGCGAGCGTCAGATGCTTCTCGATCGCGTGCTCGCCGACCGCCTCCCCTCGCGTGGCCAGACGGTCCGCGGCGCTGAGCACGGTCACCTCGACTTGCACCGGTTGACACCTTCGGAGGTAGCGATAGACCTCGCGGCGATCCAGTGGTGCCCGGCGCACCAGGAAACCTAGGGCCAGGTGATTCTCGGTCAGCGCGGCCACGTGGCGGCGCAACCGCTCGCTCGCCCTCAGCCTGCCCAACACCTCGCCGGCGAGAACGGCCCCCGCGGCGTCGTGGCCCATGAATGTGACGCGCCCATCGGGCACGACGGCCCGCGTCTGTGGCTTTGCGATGTCATGGAAGAGGGCGCCGAAACGCAGCGCCTGGCCGCGGGTGAGCTCGTCCGCGAGCGGACGCTCGAGGAATGCCTTCAGCGGCCCCGCGTGCTCGGCGAAGGCCGGCTCCGGGTCGCGGTCGAGCGCGATCGTCTCGGCGAGGACCGCGAGCGTGTGGTCGTAGACGTCGAGATGGTGGTAGGGGCTCTGCCTGACCCCGCGCAGCGCGGAGAGCTCGGGCAGCAGCACCTCGGTCGCCCCGACCGCGTCCATCTCCCTGAGGGCCTCGGGCGCGCGGTCGCAGGAGACGATCAGCTTGAGCTCCTGCAAGATGCGCTCGGCGGCGACCCGTACGAGTCCCCCTGCGTCCCGTCGAGCAGTCTCGCGCGTGGAGTCGTCGACGGCAAAGCCGAGCTCACAGGAAAGGCGGGCGAGGCGCAGCGTGCGCAGGGGGTCGCGCTCGAACCCCTGTGCCGAGACCATCCGCAACCGCCGACCCTCCAGGTCCGCGAGCCCGCCGAAAGGGTCGATGACGGCGTCGCCTCCGAGCGAGAGGGCGAGCGCGTTCACGGTGAAGTCGCGAGCCGCGAGGTCGGCCTCGATCCCACCTTCGGCGACCGGCAGCAGATCGACTTGCCAGTCGCGCCTGCGGGCGATCACGCGCCAGGCACCGAAGCCCTCCGAGAGCAGGAAGGCGTGGCCGCCGAGCTCGCGTGCGAGCGCTTTTGCGATCACCGCGGGGTCGCCGGCGACGGCGACGTCGTAGTCGGCGGTCGCCCGGTGAAGCAGGCGATCGCGGAGCGCTCCGCCCACGAGCCAGGCTTCGCCGGCGCTCGCCGCGAGCGCCTGGAGCGGGTCGATGGTCAAGGCGAGGGTTCCCCGTCGCGATGGTAGGCCCGCGGCACCCGGCCGGAGATCCCACAAACGACCTCGTAGCTGATCGTGCCTATCCGCCGAGCCAGCTCTTCCGCCGTCTGCCGCTGGCCGCCGTCGGAGCCGATCAGCGTGACGCGGTCGCCCGGCGCGACGCTCGTCTGCGTTCCCAGCGCGAGCGTGAGGTTGTCCATGCTGACCGCCCCCACCAGGGGATACCGCGCGCCTTGCACGAGCAGCTCGCAGTTGTCTGAAAGCGCTCGGCGGACACCGTCGCCGTAACCGATCGGCACGGTCGCGATCCAGGTGCGCTCGCGAGCCACGAACCGCCTCCCGTAGCCGACGCTGTCGCCGGGCTGCGCCTCCTTCACCGCCGCCACGTACGAGGTCAGCTCGAGCGCCGGCTCGAGCTCGCGCAGGCTGGGGTCCTCGTTCATGGGATCGCACCCGTAGATCGCAATCCCGCACCGGACGAGGTCGAAGTGCGTGGCGGGCGAGCGCAGCGTGGCGGCGCTGTTGGCGGCGTGCACCGTGATGTCCGGCTGGCGACGCCTGAGCTCCTCCACGAACGGGACGAAGCGCTCGAGCTGGAATGCGACGAAATCCAGGTCGCCGTCTGCCGTCGCGAAATGGGTCATGGCGCCTGCCAGCGTGAGCGCGGGCCCCTCCTGCGCGACTCGCTGCGCCACCGCAAGCGCCCGCCGCGGATCGCGCGTGCCCAGCCTCCCCATGCCCGTGTCGAGTTTGACGTGCAGCCTGACCGCGCGGTCCCGCGCGCGCGCTGCCGCGGCGACCCCGGCGACGAAGCGCTCGTCCCAGGCGACGAGCTCGGCGTCTGCCTGGAGCGCGTGCGGGAGCTCCTCTGCGCTGACCGCGCCCATCACCAGCACCCGCGCCCGCAGACCGCCGTGACGAAGCGCGACGGCCTCCCGGGCCGTCGCGACGGCGAGCCAGCTGGCCCCGCCCGCCAGCGCTGCGCGGGCGGCGGCCGACGCCCCATGGCCATAGCCGTCGGCCTTCACCACCGCGCAGAGCTCGGTCGCGCCGCCCAGCTCGCGCCGGAGGCGCACGACGTTACGCTCGATCGCGCGGAGGTTGATGCGGGCGAGCGCTCGGAGAGTCACGCCCCGGAGCCCTGGAGCGCTGCGGGCAGGCGCGCGATCACGTCGCTCGCGATCACCCCCTCGGGCCCGATTTCCCGCGCCGCGAGGCGGCCCGCGGCCGCGTGGGCGAAAACCGCCGCGCAGATCGCGGTGAAGGCGTCGACGCGCTTCGCCAGCAACGCGCCGACCACGCCGGAGAGGACGTCTCCGGTGCCGGCGGTGGCCAGGGCGGGAGCGGCCCCGGAATTGACCGCGACGCGTCCCTCGGGCTCCGCGACGATCGTGTCGTCGCCCTTGAGCAGCACGATCGCCCCCGATGCGGCGGCCGCCGAGCGCGCGGATTGGAGGCGGTGCGCCTCCACCCCAGAGCTGTCTGACCCCAGCAGCCGCGCGAGCTCGCCCGCGTGGGGCGTCAAAACTGTCGCGGCGCCACGACCCGAGAGCGTCTCGAGCCGTTCAGCGTGAGCGTTGAGCGCGTCCGCGTCGATCACCATCGGCACGCCAGCGCCCTTTGCCACCGCTCGCGCAAGCTCAAACGTCCCCGGCGCGCGACCGAGACCCGGGCCCAGGATCAGGGCTCCGGCTCGGGCGGAGCGTTCGAGCACTTCGTCGCCGGCCGCCGACGTCAGCGCACCCTCCTCGTCGGCGAGCGGCACGGTCATGACCTCGAGCAGGCGGATCTCGAAGATCGGATCGAGCGACCCGGGGATGAGCGCGGTCACGTACCCGGCGCCGGCGCGCATCGCTGCCTCGGAAGCCATGCAGGGCGCCCCGGTCAGTCCCGTCGACCCGCCGCAGACCATCACCTGCCCGGCGCTGAACTTGGTGGAGTCGCGCCCTCGCCGGGGAATCGCGTCGAGCACGCTGCGCTGGATCAACCCGATCGATGCGACGGCGGGGCCGCCGGGCGGGATCCCGATATCGATGGTCCGCACCTCCCCCGCGTGCGCCTTGCCGGGCGCGATCCACAGCCCGGGCTTGGCCGCGTGGAAGGTCGCCGTCGCGGCGGCGCGGACCGCGACTCCGGCGACCTCGCCGTTTGAGCCGTTGACCCCGCTGGGCACGTCGCACGCGATCACCTCTGCGTCCACGGCTCGGTTATTGATTGCCTCGATCGCGCCAGCCGCGGGCTCGCGCGGAGTGCCTTCGAACCCAGTGCCCAGAATCGCGTCTACCACGGCGACGGCTCCGAAGAGCCCGTCGGGAGCAAACCCGCGCGGCTCGGCGCCCGGAAGGCGCTCCAGGTTCGTACGTGCGTCGCCTCGGTATTCGTCCGCTTCGCCGAGGGTCAGAACCAGCACCTCGCGCCCCTGCTCTCGCAGCGCGCGGGCGCAGACCAGCCCGTCGCCGCCGTTGTTGCCCTTGCCGCAGACCACCACTACGCGTCCCTCGGACGCCCGCTCGGTGACCAGCCCCGCCAGCCCGCGCCCCGCTCGTTCCATCAGCTCGAGGCCCGGCATCCCCAGCTCCTCGATCGCCCACCGGTCGAGCGCGCGCTGCTGCTCTGAGTCGGGCAGCGGTTGAAGCCACTCCGGAAGCTCGGAACTTCGATCCTCGTTGGTCGTCACGCGCCGCAGCTTATCCGCGACCAGGCGCTACGCGGCGATCGCCACAGCTGCCGCGTGGCCGCCGCTGTGGGTGAGCGAGACCGCTACCTCCACGCCCAGCGCGGCCGCGCGCTCGGCCGCGGCGCCCGAGAGCCGGACCCGCGGGGGCCCCTCGCCGGCCACGACCTCGACCTCGCGAAAGCTCCAGGCCTCCAGGCCGAGGGCCTTGGCGACGGCCTCCTTGGCGCAGAACCTGGCCGCCAGATGCTGGCCTGGGCGGGCCCGCGCGGCGGCGTAGGCGAGCTCGGAGTCGGTGAAGAGCCGCTCGGCGAGCCGCGGTCGGCGCTCGAGCGCGCGCTCCAGCCTGTCGATGTCGAGCAGGTCGATGCCGACCGCGGTGCGGCGCGCCGCGTCGCCCGCCCGACCCTCGCCCATCTACTCGACCGTGACCGTCTTGGCCAGGTTCCGCGGCTGGTCGATGTTCAGGCCACGCAGGCGCGCGATGTGGTAGGCGAGCAGCTGCAGGGGGACGACCGCGAGCAGGGGGGCGATCATCCAATCGGTGCGCGGTACGAGGATGACTTCGTCGGCGACGCGCTCGATGAGCTCGTCTCCCTCGCTCGCGACCGCGATCGCATGGGCCCCGCGCACCCGCACCTCTTCGATGTTCGAGATCAGCTTCTCGAGCACGGGCGACTCGGTCGCCACCGCCACGACCGGCGTCCGTTCGTCGAGCAGCGCGATTGGTCCGTGCTTCATCTCGCCGGCCGCGTATGCGTCGGTGGCGATATAGGAGATCTCCTTGAGCTTGAGGGCCCCCTCGAGCGCGATGGGGAGACCCACGTGGCGCCCCAGGTAGAGGAAGAAGTCGGCCCTGTGGTGGGCCTCGGCGATCCGATTGACGGCGGGCGCGCAGCTCTCGAGCACTTCCGCGATCGCGTGCGGCAGCCGCCTGAGCTCGGTCACCTTCTCCGTAAGCGCGGAGGCCGAGAGGGTCTCGCGCAGCTCGGCGAGGCGCAGCGCGAGGAGGTACATGACTATCACCTGGGCGACGAATGTCTTGGTCGCCGCCACACCGATTTCCAGTCCGGCGCGCGTGTACAGGACTCCGTCGGCCTCGCGCGTGGCCTGTGAGCCCATGATGTTGGTCACCGCGAGCACTTTCGCGCCCCGCTCGCGGCCCGCCCGCATCGCCGCGAGCGTGTCGGCAGTCTCTCCTGACTGCGAGATGCCGATCACGAGGTCGTTGGGCCCAACCACGGGGTTGCGGTAGCGGTACTCAGAGGCGATCTCGACGTCAACAGGTACACGGGCCCACTCCTCGATCGCGTACCGGCCGACCAGGCCGGCGTGGTAGGCCGTGCCGCAGGCGACGATCACGATGCGCCGCAGGCCGACCAGGAAGCCCTCATCAATGGCGCCAAGGTCTCCAAGGTCGACCCCCACCTCGCTGACGACCCGATCTCCCAGCGTGTCGGCGATCGCGTCGCCCTGCTCGTGGATCTCCTTGAGCATGAAGGTCTCGTAGCCCTGTTTCTCGGCGGTGGTCTGATCCCAGTCGATCTCGACCACCTCGCGCTCGACCACCTGGCCGTCGACGGTGAGGAACTCGACGCCTTGGGGATTCACGACCACGAGTTCGTCCTCGCCCACGTACTGGACTCTCCTGGTCTCGCCCAGGAAACCGGGGATCGCGGATGCGATGAACTGCTCGCCCTCGCCGCGCCCGACGACCAGCGGACACTCCCGGCGGGCGGCAACCAGAACGCCCGGTTCGTCGGCGCTCATAACCACGAACGCATAGTGACCGCGCAGTTCGGAGTACGCCGCGCGCACCGCCTCCACGAGGCTCCCGCGAGCGCCGTGGTGGGCGATCAGGTGCGCGATCACCTCGGCGTCGGTTTCCGAGGTGAAGACGGCGCCCATGTCGGCCAGCCGATGCTTGAGGTCGAGGTAGTTCTCGACGATGCCGTTGACCACGATGTGAATCCGGTCCGCGGTGTCGAAGTGAGGGTGAGCGTTGGCTTCGCTCACCCGCCCGTGCGTCGCCCAGCGGGTATGACCGATGCCCGTTTGCACGGTCGCCTCACCCCCCTGCGCGCTCCGGGAACCGTTAGTGTCTCGCTCGGCGACCGCGACCGCTCCCCCCGACGAAACGCTGTCGTTGCGCTCGATCGCGTCGCGGAGCGCGCGCAGATTCCCGACCGCGCGGACGGCCTCGATCCGCTGGCCTTCGAGCACCGAGATGCCGGCGCTGTCGTAGCCGCGGTACTCGAGATGCTCGAGCCCGGAAAGCAACAATGGTCGGACCTCTCTGGGCCCCACATACCCCACGATTCCGCACATTGGCCCGCCGAAGGTTAGTGGCTAGGCGAGGGCCTGCTGAACGACCGTGGCCAGCCGGCCACAGACCTCTTCGGTCTCGCGAGCGCTGGGTGCCTCGACCATCACGCGGATCAGGGGCTCGGTCCCGGAAGCACGCACGAGCACGCGGCCTCGTTGCTCTAACCCCGCCTGCTCGCGCTCTATCGCATCGCGGACCGCCGCCGCTTCGAGTGCCGCGGCCAGCAAGCGGCGCTCGGGCGCCCTTATGTTCACCAGCTGCTGGGGCAGCTTCTCCATCGCGTCGCGCTCGGAAAGATCACGGCTGCCCAGCGCTTCGAGCGTCAACAGAGCGCTCGCGATGCCGTCGCCGGAGGGGCTGAAGCCGAGGTCGATGATGTGTCCCGATTGCTCGCCGCCGAACGACCATCCCCGCCTGCGCAGCTCGTCGAGGACGTAGCGGTCGCCTACTGGCGTGGTCGCGACTTCGATTCCGGCGCCCGCCATCGCACTGTGGAAGCCGTAGTTGGTCATCACCGTCACCGCGACTCCGCCGCCGTTGAGGTGGCCGAGTTCGCGGAGGTGGACGGCTGCCAGGGCGACCAGCTCGTCTCCGTCGACGACCACTCCATTCCGGTCTACCGCGAGCACCCTGTCGCCGTCGCCGTCGAAGGCGAAGGCGAGGTCATGGCCTCCATCGCGCAGTCTGTCGATCACCTGGGCCAGGTGGGTGGAGCCGCAACCATCGTTGATGTTGCGCCCGTCGGGGGCGGCCGCGATCGCCTCGACGTCGGCGCCCAGCCGGCGGAATATTTCCGGCGCGGCTAGATGCGTGGCCCCGTTGGCGCAGTCGAGGAGGATGCGCCTTCCCTCGAGCTGGAGCGCGGAGAAGCGCGTGTGCAGCTCGCGCACGTAATCCTCGAGTGCCCCGCGGAAGCGGCGCACGCGTCCGACGTCCGCGACGCCGCGGGGCGCCCGGCCGAGCTCCGCCTCGATCGCGTGCTCGGTCGAGTCGTCGAGCTTGAAGCCGTCGGGCCCGAAGAGCTTGATGCCGTTGTCCTCGTAAGGGTTGTGCGAGGCGGAGATCACCGCCGCGAGGTGCAGCTCGTGCCGGCGTAGCAGCAAGGGCGCGGCTGGCGTCGGCAGCACGCCGGCGACGAGCGCATCTCCCCCAGCCGCGCTGACGCCCGCCGCGATTGCGGCCTCGAGCATCTCGCCGGACTCGCGCGTGTCCCTGACAATCAAAACCTGGGGCCTACGTGCTTCGCTGTGGGCCACCGCGGCGCGGCCGAGGGCGACCGCGAGCTCCGGGGTCAGGAACTCGCCGGCGCGGCCGCGAACGCCATCGGTACCGAATAGCTGACGCCCATTCGCAGCCATTGGGGAATGCGGCTAACGCTTCGAGAACTGCGGCCGCTTGCGGGCTTTCTTGAGCCCGGCCTTCTTGCGCTCCTTGACGCGGGGATCGCGGGTCAGAGTAACCCCGGCGCTTGAGCTCGCCGCGCAGGTTGGGATCCGCCACGATCAGCGCCCGCGAGATGCCGTGACGCAGCGCCCCCGCCTGAGCCGATGTCCCGCCCCCGTGCATCCGCGCGACCACGTCCATGCGCGAGTCGTACCCCACCGTCTCAAGCGGCTGCCGGATGAGGCGCTGAAGCGTCTCGCGCGGGAAGTAGCGCTCTAGCGGCTTGCCGTTGATGGCGTACGTGCCCGACCCTGGCCTGAGGATCACGCGCGCGACCGCGCTCTTGCGCTTGCCGGTGGCGCTGTACCGCGCGCCCGCGGCGAGATCGATCGCGGCGTCCGCTATCGGCTGGGCCTGGAGCTCCTCCTCCTGCTCGCGCTCTCGCGCCGCTCGCGCTTCAGCCTCGGCTTCGGCCGCCGCCCGAGCCTCCGCGTCGAGAAACTCCTCCTGCTCGGGGGGCATGATGTCGGGAATCAGGTCGGCGCCGGGAATCTCGGGTCGCGGCCGCGGCACTTCCGGCAGGTCCTCGGCCGGCGCTTGCGGGGCCGCCTGGTCTGCGACGGGCGCCTGCTCCTCGGCCGGCGCCTGCGGGGTCACTTGCTCTGCCAGGGGCGCCTGCTCCTCCACGGGCGGCTGCTCCGCGACGGGCGCATGCTCCGCGACGGGCGGCTGCTCCGCGCGGGCGGCTGCTCCGCGACGGGCGCCTGCTCCTCGGTGGGCGCCTGCTCCTCGGTGGGCGCCTGCTCCGCGACGGGCGCCCGCTCCTCTACCGGCGGCTCGGTGGCAGCCTCGGCAGGCACCGGCGCCTCCTCGGGCGGCTGCTCCTCTACGGGCGGCTCGGTGGCAGCCTCGGCGGGCACCGGCGCCTCCTCGGCCATCGCGGGCTCCTCGGCCACCGCGGGCTCCTCGGCCGGCGGCGCCGCATCGGGCTCGGGCTGCTCCTCGGGGCCGGAGGCCGCGCCAGACGCACTCGCGTCAGTCGCTTCGGCCTGGGCTGCCTCGTCGGACTCCGAGCGCGGGGCGTCGGGCGTGGGTTCCGGCTCCGAGGGCTCCTGGGGGGTCTCCGACGTGGGGTCGGTATCCGGACTCATCGAGACACCTCCATCGGCTCAGGCTTCTGCGCCGCGTGAGGATGGTCGGGCCCCGCGTAGACCTTGAGCTTGGTCAGCTGTTTGCGCGCCAACCTGTTGCGGGGCAGCATCCCCTTGACCGCCAGCCGTATCACTTCCTCGGGCCGCCGCTCGAGCATCTCCTGGAGGCTCCGCGAGCGTAGCCCACCGGGATACCCGGAGTGGCGGTAATAGCGCTTGGCCACGCGCTTGTTGCCGGTCACCGAGATCTTCTCCGCGTTGACCACGATCACGAAGTCGCCGGTGTCGATGTGGGGCGTGTAGGTGGGCTTGTTCTTGCCGCGCAAGGCGTCGGCGATACGGGTCGCGAGCCTGCCGAGCGTCTGCCCGCTGGCGTCTACCACCAGCCAGTTGCGCTCGCGATTCGATGGTGTCGCGGTAAAAGTCTTCATGGCAAGGACAAGCCGCGCTCCCTTCGCGCGGCTGCCCGCCCATGATAACGGCAATCCCCGTGCCGACCCGGGGGCGGCTACCTCGTACGCTGAATCCATGGCGATCCCAGTTAGCGTCCGCCGTCAGGCCTATCGCGTGGCGCACCGCCTGCTGCGAGCGTGGTGGTTCGTGTGGCGTCCGGCGCTGCACGGCGTCAAGTGCGTGCTCACCGACGGCGACCTCGTGCTGCTCGTACGCCATACCTACGGCTATCGGGGCTGGGACCTCCCCGGTGGCAGCCTGCGCCGGGGCGAGCCCCCGCAAGAGGCCGCGAGCCGCGAGATGGAGGAGGAGCTCGGCATCCGCATCGACAACTGGAAGGCCCTGGGCGACATCCTCAGGGTCTCCTACCGGTGTCAGGACACGCTGCACTGCTTCCGGGCCGAGGTGCACGCCCCCGCGCTGACCCTCAACACGGCAGAGCTCGAGACGGCCCACTGGTTTCCCCGGGACGAGCTTCCTGGGGGGCTCGGTCGCCACGTGAGGCCCGTGCTCGCGCGGGCGGCGGTCATCCCGCCCGGGGCCCCAAAGCGCGCCGGCGCCCGGTAGGGGCGGCGCCCCGTAGAAGCGACGCAAAGTCCCCTCACCCCCAAGATTTTCACGACGTGTGGGGAATCTGCGTCGCTGGCCGAAGCAGATTCCCCAGACCCCGTCTGATGGGTGGGGGTGTGGGGAATCTGCGTCGCGAGAGGGGGGCGTGGGAGCGGCGGCGGGGGAGCGCTGGGCGTCCGCGAGGCTCCGCGCCCGCTAGCCGCGGCGCGCCCCGCAGGGGTCCTTACTCCGCGATCGCCAGGAAAGCCCGCGCCGCCGCCGACAGCGGGCCTTCGCGATGGACCAGCCCGATGCGGCGGGTGATGCGCGGGTTTCCTCGCCTCACGATCGCCCCGCGCCGCTGCGCGTCGCGGGCTAGGGGGCCCGGCAGCAGTGCCGCGCCCGCTCCCGAGAGCACCAGCGGCACGATCGCCTCCCGCGCGGCGGTCTCGACCGCGATCCGCGGCGGGACACCGACCGCGTCGAGTGCCTGGTCGAGCAGCATGCGCGTGGAGGTTCCCCGCGGCGCGACCACGAGCGGGATCTCGGCTAGCTCGCCGGCACCTATGGGCCGCCCCCGCGCGTGTTCGCCGCCCGGTCGCGGCGGCAGCACGAACAACAGCTCCTGCTCCCCGAGCGGGAGCTCGATCAGGCCCTCGGCCGGAATCGGCAGGTGCGCCACTCCCAGTTCGCAGGCTCCCTCGCGCACGAACGCGCTCACCCCCGCGGCGGTGTCGGGCTCGAAGACGTCGACCTCGATGCCCGGATAGCGGTCGCGAAAGCGCCCCACGAGCTCCGCGACCGGATCGATCGCGAGCGTCGCCAGCGTGGCCAGCTCGAGCGTCCCGGTCCGTAGCTCGCTCGCGCCCGAGACGGCGTCCCTGGCGTCGTCCATCGCGCGCAGAACCTGCCGCGCCGGCCCCACCAGCTGCCTGCCCGCGGACGACAGCCGCATGCCCCGTCCGACGCGGTGAAACAGCTCCACCCCGAGCTCGGCCTCGAACGCGCGCAGAGCCTGCGAGAGCGAGGGCTGGGCCACCGCCAGCCGTTGCGCCGCGCGCGTGACGCCGCCCTCTTCGGCGACGGCGAGGAAGTAGCGCAGCCTGCGTTCGTCCACTTCTATCTCGGTCGTGACGTACTCATAGGTATTTCCACCTCAATATATCTGATGTCTATCTTTGACCTATTGGTTGTCCTGCGCTCCAATGGAGAAGTGGCCATTGCAGTGCAAGAACCGCCGCGGCCCGCGCGGATCCGGGAGAGCCCACGGGCAGCCTGGTACGTCGTCGTCACCGTGTGCATCGGCGCGTTCATGGGGCAGCTCGACGCGAGCATCGTGACCCTGGCGTTGCCCCGGCTCGGGCACGACCTGCACGCGAGCGTGGGCGCCGTGTCCTGGGTGGCGCTGTCCTACCTGCTGGTTCTGGTCGCGACGGTCACCACCGTGGGTCACTTCGCCGACGCCTTCGGGCGCAAGCTGCTGTACACGTACGGATTCGCGGTCTTCACGCTGGCCTCGGCCGTCTGCGGCCTGGCCCCGGACCTGCCCGTGCTGATCGCCGCACGGGTGGTGCAGGCGCTCGGAGCGGCCATGCTCCAGGCCAACAGCGTCGCCTTGATAACCGAGGCCATGCCGCGGCGGCTGCTCGGGCGCGCACTCGGCGTCCAGGGGACCGCGCAGGCGCTGGGGCTCGCGCTCGGCCCCGTAATCGGCGGCCTGCTGCTCGCCCTCTCCGGGTGGCGGCTGATCTTCCTCATCAACGTCCCGGCGGGTGCGATCGGCCTCGTGCTCGGGTGGTTGCTGCTCCCGCGCAGCCGCTCCCGGCGCGAGCTCGGGGGCGGGGACCTGGGCGGCGCGGCGCTGCTGGCGCTCGCCGTTGGAGGCCCACTCGCCTACCTGTCGCTGGCGACGCGATCCGGCTTCGCCCATCCGGTGCTGCTCGCCCTCCTGGCGGCAGGGGTACTCGGCGGGGCTTTGTTCGTCGCGCACGAGCGACGCCACGCGACTGCCCTGATCGATCCGGAGCTGCTTCGCCGCCACGGGCTCTCGATTGGCCTGGCCAGCGGCCTGCTCGCCTATCTCGTGCTGTTCGCGACGCTGTTCGTGGTCTCCTACTACCTCTCCGCCCGGCACCTCGCCTCGGCGCTCGCCGGCCTCGAGCTCGCACTGCTCCCCGTGGGCATCGGGGTCGCGGCGCCCATCGCCGGCCGGCTCACGATCCGCGTGCCCGCGCGAGCCCTGACGGCGGCCGGCCTTGGGCTGGCGGGCGCGGGCCTGCTCGTGATCGCGCTCACGCACGGCACGGGCGGGCTGCTGGTCGGGCTGGCGCTGGCCGGGCTCGGGCTAGGGACCTTCATCCCCGCCAACAACGCCTCGATCATGGCCGCCGCCCCCGGAGGCCGGACCGGGCTCGTGGGCGGGATGCTCAATATGACGCGCGGCGCGGGCACGGCGCTCGGCGTGGCCATCGCGAGCGTGCTCTACACCGCGGCCGCGGGCGTGAGCGGCGCGAACGCCACGGCGGCAGGCCTCGCCTCCGCCCGCCATGGGCTCACGCTCACCACGGCCATTCTCGCGGGGCTCGCCCTCGCCGCGGCGGTGGCGCTGGCCGGCTCTCGGCGACGCGGCCACGACCCCCGCGCCCCGGGCGACGCTCAGCGCGTGATCACGCGAGAGGTGGCGAGCACGCGCCCCGAGCTGTCGAGCGCGCGCACGGCCAGGTAGCGCTGGCGCGTGCTCGTCGCGATCGCGGTCTCGAAGCGGCGCTTTGGCGCGCTCTTCAGCCGGGACAGCTGGTCCCTGGTGGGCCCCGCGAGGAGCTGCCAGCGCGCCACGTCGGTGGCTCCGTTCCAGCTCGCATAAACCGTGAGCGCTCCGCCGCCGTGGGCGGTCACGGCGATCGCGGGTGCAGAGAACGGCTGGCCGTGCCAGGGGGCGCGATAGGCCCGGTAGGACTGGACCGACGCGGGAAAGCTGCCGTTCCAGATCTGCTTGCCGCTCGGCGTGTACTCCGAGAAGTCCGGGGCCTCGCCCCAGCCCACGAACACGTTGCCGTTGGGGAGGAGCTGGACGCTCCCCTGGCTGTTCGTCAACACCGGATCGACGTGCTTGTAGGCGTGTACGAGCGTCGCCCTTCGCCCGCTCAGCCTGATCTCCAGCGCCCGCGACTGGCCCTCGGCCATGCGCCCCGGGCCCGCGCCGTTGTCGAACACGGTCAGCAGCCCGTCGTGAAGGCCGGCATCGTGCTGCCAGTGGAAGGTCGTCCCGGAGCCCATCCTGAAGCTCGGATGCTTGCCCCCCACCTCCCAGTTGATCCGGCCGGTGCGCTCGTTGATCGAATAAACGGTCGAGGTGTGGCGCGCCGAGACCAGCAGATTGCCGCCGGGCAGCTGCTGGATCGAGTTCAGATGGAAGTAGTCGTATGGTTGCCCCCGCGCCGGCTTGCCCATGTAGGAGGCGCGCAGCGGCACGTGGCCGAGCGCATGCCACTGCCACACGACCTTGTCGGTCGCGACGTCGATCTCCTGGATGATCGAGTCGAGCACGACACCATGGCGCGGGCCTCCGACCGACGAGAGGTTGGCGAGGACCGGGACGGTGACGTCCGTGAACGCGGTGCCACGTGGCGTGAGCGCAATCTCGTGCTCGTCAAGCCCATATCGCTTGAGGCCATCACCGGCAGTGATCGTCGCGACCCGTTGGTAATGGCGGTCGAGGATCACGCCCACGCCATCGCCGTAGTCATTCGGGGGGATCAGGCGCCCCTCCCAGTAGGTCAGCACGGGCTGGCGGCGGTAGTGCTGCACGCTCACGTCGAACGCCGAGACCCGGCGGTTCTTAGAGGAGGCAAACCACACCAGCGCTCCGTTGCCGTCAAGGATCATCGGGCCCTGCTGAGGGTCACCTCGCACGTCGAGGAACACGTCGCCCGAGGAGTGATCGGGGTCCCCCGTCGTTTTGACCACGGGCGGGTGGAGCCCGGGGGCGGAGTGGAAGCTTTGCGTGGGGCCCCCGGACCGAGCGCTGAGCTTGCGCAGGACCGTCTTGACGCGCGCGGGACGCGCCACGGTGAAGCCGTAGCGCAACTTGGGCGCGTTGGGCGCGCCCGAGGCCGTGCCCGCCTCGGCTGAGGAAAGCGCGGCCGAGACCGTCACGTACTCGCCGGCTGAGAATGGCCGGTCGGGGACGAACGCGACGCCGTGGCCACCGGGCAGCGTTTCGAGCACGCCGCGGTGGAGCCCACTCGCGGAGCCCCTGGCCGTGACCGATGTGACCTCGGTGCGCCGGAGCGCGGGGAACATGATGTGTGTGCCCGCCGGCGCATCCGGGGTGCCGGGAAACGGGACGACGTCCAACCCGCGGTCGGCGGCTGGCCGGCCCGCGACGACGGGCGGCCGAGCACGGTGACCGCCGGGTCGAGCCGCCACGACAATCGCGGCGACCGCCGCAGAGACCGCCAGCAAGGTGGCGAGCGTCACCCAGGTCCGCAGCTTTGGCCGCAGCATCGCGGGATCAGACGCCTGGTTCAAAGACACCGGGGACAGATGTTCCGGGGGTACACGACAATCGGCTGAGCGGCGGGCAAGAATCGCGTGAGCACGGCGCCCTCGCGGGCGCTGCGGCTCACTCCCACTCGATGGTGCCGGGTGGCTTGCTCGTGATGTCGAGCACCACACGGCCGACCGAGCGAAGCTCGGAGACAATACGCGAGGAGATGCGGTCGAGTAGTTCGTACGGCAGCTTGGCCCAGTCGGCGGTCATCGCGTCGTCGCTGGTGACGGCCCGGATCGCGACCACGTGGCCGTATGTGCGCGAATCTCCTTGCACGCCCACCGAGCGGATGTCAGGCAGGACGCAGAAGGACTGCCAGAGCTGCTGGTAGAGGCCCGCGGCGCGGATCTCGTCCTGGAGGATCGCGTCGGCCTCGCGCAGGATCTCGAGCCGCTCGCGCGTCACCTCGCCACCGACGATGCGGATCGCGAGCCCAGGGCCGGGGAAAGGCTGGCGCCAGACGAGGCGTTCGGGGAGGCCGAGCTCGGCGCCGACGGCGCGGGCCTCGTCCTTGAACAGCGCCCGCAGCGGCTCGACGAGCTCGAGGCCGAGCTCCTCCGGCAGTCCGCCGACGTTGTGATGGGACTTGATCGTCGCCGCCCCGGTGCCCCCACCAGACTCGATCACGTCCGAGTAGAGCGTTCCCTGGACGAGGAAGCGGACGTCCTGAAGCCGCGCCGCCTCCTCCTCGAACACGCGGATGAACTCGGCGCCGATGCGCTTGCGCTTGCACTCGGGGTCGCTGACTCCCTTCAGCTGCTCGAGGAAGCGCCCCGAGGCGTCGACGGCGACCAGCGGCACGTGGAAGTGGTCGCGGAAGGCCGCCACGACCTGATCCGCCTCGTTCTTGCGCAGCAGCCCGTGGTCGACGAACACGCACGTCAGCCGGTCGCCGATCGCGCGGTGGACGAGCAGCGCCGCGACGCTCGAGTCGACGCCGCCAGAGAGTCCACAGATCGCGCGACCCTCGCCCACCTGTGCGGAGATCCGCTGGACCTGGTCCTCGATCACGGAGCGCGGGCTCCAGCTGCGCTCGCAGCCGCAGACGTCCTCGAGGAAGTTCGTGAGGACGTGCTGGCCGTACGGCGTGTGCACGACCTCGGGGTGAAACTGGATCCCGTAGACGCCGCGCTCGCCCGACTCGAAGGCCGCCACCGGAGAGGCGGTCGAGGAGGCCAGCGCCTTGAATCCCGGAGGGGGCGCGAACACCGCGTCGCGGTGCGACATCCAACACGTCTGCTCCTGCGGCGTGCCCGCCAGCAGCCGACCGTGCTCGTGCACCGACAGCTGCGAGCGGCCGAATTCGCCGGTCTCGGCGCCGCGGACGTCGCCGCCCAGCTCGTGCGCCAGCAGCTGCATGCCGTAGCAGATGCCCAGCACGGGGACGCCCAGCTCGAGTAGCTCGCGCTCGAGCCCCGGCGCCGCGGGCCCGTACACCGATTCCGGGCCGCCGGAGAGGATCACGCCCTTGGGCTGCCTGCGAGCGACCTCGCGCGCCCCCGCGTGGTGGGGCAGCAGCTCGGAGAAGACCCCGCACTCCCGCACCCGGCGGGCGATCAGCTGCGCGTACTGGCCGCCGTAGTCGAGGACCACGACTTCTCCATTTTTTGTATCGGGTGGGCGCATGCGCCCACCCGCCGGCCGAGCATGCTCGGCCGGGGCCGGCGCACATGTGCGCCGGCCAAGATCGATTGTCGTGTTACTCGACACCTACGGTGGCCGCCTTGCTGCCCGCGCCCATGCCCACGCCCTGCTCGCGCTGGAGCTGCTTGCCCTCGGTCTGGAGCGCGGGGGCGACCGCGAGCTCGGCGCGGTTGAACTCGGCGATGTCCCTGTAGCCGCAGGTCGCCATCGAGGTGCGCAGCGCCCCCAGGAGGTTGAAGGTGCCGTCGTTCTCGCGGGCCGGCCCCTTGATGATCTCCGAGAGCGTGCCGTTCTGCGTCGTCGCCACGCGGGTGCCGCGGGGCAGCGTGGGATGGAAGGTCGCCATGCCCCAGTTGTAGCCCCGGCCGGGCGACTCGTAGGCGCGTGCGAGCGCCGACCCGAGCATCACTGCGTCGGCGCCGCAGGCGATCGCCTTGGCCACGTCACCGCCGTTGCGCATGCCCCCGTCTGCGATCACCTTGACGTAGTCGCCAGTCTCGAGCATGTGCTGCGAGCGGGCCGCGGCCACGTCGGCGATCGCGGTGGCCTGGGGGACGCCAATCCCGAGCACCCCGCGCGTGGTGCAGATCGCGCCCGGCCCGACGCCCACGAGCACGCCCGCGGCGCCGGTGCGCATCAGGTGCAGCCCGGTGTGGTAGGAGGCGCACCCGCCCACGATCACCGGAGTGGGCGAAAGCTCACGGATGAACTCCTTGAGGTTCAGCGGGGGGCGGGTCTCGTCCGTGGAGACGTGCTCGGCCGAGACCACCGTCCCCTGGATGACGAGGATGTCCAACCCGGCCTCGAGCGCGACCTCGTAGTACTTGCGTACCTTCTGCGGTGTGAGCGAGGCCGCAGCAACGACCCCGTGGGATTTGATCTCCTTGATTCGCTGGGCGATCAGCTCGGGCTTGATCGGCTCTGAGTAGATGTCCTGCATCTCGCGCGTGGCGATGTCACGCGAGAAAGTCGCGATCAGGTCGAGCTGGGCGTCGGCGTCCTCGTAGCGGCAGAAGATGCCCTCGAGATTGAGGACCGCGAGCCCACCCAGCTTGCCCACGATGCCCGCGGTCTCGGGCGAGACCACCCCGTCCAGCGCGGCGGCGAGCAGCGGCAGCTCGAACCTGTACGGCCCCAGGGTCCAGGAGACATCGATGTCGTCTGGATCGCGCGTGCGCCGCGAGGGCACGATCGCGATCTCGTCGAACCCGTAGGCCCTGCGCGCCTTCTTCCCGCGGCCGATCTCTACTTCCATCTGATCATCGTAGAGATCGTTGCGGACGGCAGCATCAGGGCGGCCGATCCTAGCAGCGGCCGGGGTCCCTGCTTACTTGAGATTAGTGAGTCGGGTCGCCGAACTTCTCGACGCGGTTGTTGCCGGAGTCGGTCACGTAGAGGTCGCCGGTCTTCGGGGAAAGCGCGAGGCCCCACGGATTCTCAAATTGATCGGCGGCCGAGCCCGTGCTGCCGAACTGCGCGAGATACCCGCCCACGGCGGTGAACTTCTGGATCCGGTTGTTGCCGAAGTCGGCCACGTAGACGTCGCCTGTGTTGGGATCGATCGCCAGGCCGAAGGGGTTGCTGAACTGGGCGTTGCCCGAGCCGGGGCCGCCGAACTTGCGGAGGTACCTGCCTTTGGGTGTGAATTCCTCGACGCGCGCGTTGGAACCCCCGTCGGTCACGTACACGTTGCCGCTCTTGGCGCTGATCGCCACGCGGGCCGGGCCGTTGAACTCGCCTTTGCCCGAACCTCCGCTGCCGAACTCGGAGATGTACTTGCCCGATGGGCCGAACTCTTCGACGCGATTGTTGCCCTGGTCGGCCACGTAGACGTCGTCTGTCTTCGGGTCGACGGCGACCCCGAAGGGACCGCTCATCTTTCCTGGGCTCGTCCCGGGGCCGCCGAACTTCCGCAGGTACTTGCCGGTCGCAGTGAACTCGTCAACCCGACTGTTGCCGTAGTCGGCCACGTAGACATCATGGTTTTTGGGATCGACCGCGACGTCGAAGGGACGGTTCAGCTGCCCTTTGCCCGATCCGGGCTTCCCGAATTTGAGCATGTACTTGCCCTTCGAGCTGAACCTCTCGATGCGGTTGTTTTGCGTATCGGCCACGTAGACGTCGCCGGTCTTGCCATCAATGGCAGCCCCTTGAGGCGAGTTGAACTGCCCGGCCTTGCTCCCCAGACTGCCGAACTTGCTCAGGTAGCCGCCGCGGAAGTTCCACGTCTCGACGCGGTCGTTCGCGAGGTCGACGACGTAGGCGTCGCCGCTCGTTGGGTCAATGGCGACACCGGTCACCTCGCCCAGCTGGGCACGACCGGTCCCCGCGCTACCGAACTGCGCAAGATACTTGCCGTTTGAGCTGAACTTCACGACTCGGGCGTGGTTGAGGTCGGCCACGTACACCTGGTGCGTCGCGGGGTCGATGGCCATCCCCTGCGGCTGGCTGAGATCTCCGGGGCCCGACGTCCCGAACTGGGACAGGTACTTGCCCGCCGAGGTGAACTTCTCGATCCGATTGTTGGTTTGATCGGCGACGTCGACATCCTGGCTCTTCGGGTCGATCGCGATCCCGAAGGGGTTTGAAAACTGCCCGTCGCCCGAACCGCCGCTGCCGAATTCCGACAGGTACTTGCCCTTGGAGCTGAACCGCTCGACGCGATCGTTGCCGGTATCGACGACGTACACGTCGCCGGTCTTCGAGTCGACGGTCACTCCGTCCGGATCGTTGAACTGCCCGGCGCCCGAACCGGGGGTGCCGAACTTGGAGAGGTATTTGCCCGTGCTGCTGAAGACCTCCACCCGGCTATTGGCCGTGTCGGCCACGTAGACGCGGCCGTTGGCAGGATCAATCGCGACCGCAAACGGGAAGAGGAGCTGTCCCTTGCCCCCGCCGGCGGTGCCGAACTGCGATAAGTACTTGCCCTTCGAGTCGAAAACCTCCACCCGGTCGTTGCGCGTGTCGGCAACGTAGACGTCGCCCGTCTTCGGGTAGACGGCGTCGCTGGTCGGCCCGTTGAGCTGGCCGTGGCCCGACCCCGAGCTGCCGAACTGCGAGACGTAGTTGTCAAACGCGCCTGCTGGGGCGGCCAGAAGCAGCAGGAGCGCAGCGGTTGCTGCGAGGGCTATCGCCGCCGTCGATAAACGCCTCTTTGCGCGCAGGACTGCGCCTCTGGTCGCCCCCAATGCGCCCACCGCTCAAGTATCGCATAGCGGCCACGCAGATAGGATCTCTCCGTGCCGGGAAGGGCGACAAGGAAGTGGGGCCGCTTCCCCGGACTGGGGCTGACCGCGGCGGCGCTCGTGACGGTGGGGCTTGCTCAAGTGGGCGGGAGCGCGACCGCGAGCGCATTGGGCGCTTCCCCGGCGCTGCGCGTGGGAAGGCTCACGCTGCGCAGATGCGCCACCTCTCCGCTGACTTACTGCGGCGGGAAGGCGGTGCCGCTCGATTACTCACGGGCGTCGAGCCCGAAAATCCACATCGGCTTCCGCTGGCTGCCGGCGACTGCCACCAAGCACGCCAAACGGACGGTGCTCGCAGTCGAGGGTGGTCCCGGCTTCGCGACGACCGGGACCCAGGGCGCATACATGACGATGATGGGACCACTGCGGCGAACCCGCAACCTCCTCCTGGTCAACCTTCGCGGCACGGGAAATTCGACCGTGATCGACTGTCCCGGCCTCGAGCGCTACACCCGCACGCAGCATCAGTACGGGCATGCCTTCAACCACCTGGTGGCGGCGTGTGGACAGCGGCTCAACCACACCTGGCGCTTCAGGCATGGCGGCGGCTGGGTTCACGCCTCGGACCTATTCAACAGCGCCTATTCGGCCCGTGACGTCGCGGGGGTCGTGCGGGCCCTTCGTCTGAGCCATATAGACCTGTACGGGGACTCGTACGGGAGCTGGTTTGCGCAGGTGTTCGCTTCTCGCTATCCCGGTCTGCTGCGGTCGGTCACGCTCGACTCGACCTACCAGGTGCTGCGCCTGGACCCCTGGTACACGACGACCGCAGTGACCGCGCGCCGGGCATTCGTTCACGCGTGCGCGGCATCCGTGGCATGCGCGACGACCGCGAACGCAAGCCGCGCATGGTCCCGGATCGCAGCGCTGAAGGCGAGGCTCGCGCACGCGCCGGTCACAGGGACCACCGTGACGCCCGCGGGAACGCGAACCAGGCTGACGCTCAGCGACGAGACGCTCGTCAATCTCGTCAACAACGCCGGCTTCGATCCGCTCGTCTATCGGGACCTGGACGCGGCCGGGCGAGCGCTCACCCGCCGGCACGACGCCGCGCCGCTGCTGCGCCTGGCAGCGATGTCCCTGGGCTTCGACGACACCAACTATCCCCTCCCCGAGTTCAGCGACGGCCTCTACTTCGCCGTGGCCTGCACCGACTACGTGCAGCTCTTCGGCCGCTCGGCGCCGCCGTCGGTTCGCGCTCACCAGTACAGGGACGCCCTCCGCCGCGAGCCGGCGCACGTGTTCGCGCCCTTCACCCTCACGCAGTGGACGAGCATGGACCAGTACACCGAGGCCTACAGCGCCTGCCTTCACTGGCCCACGCCCACGCACCTCGTGCCACCGATCACCCGCCGGCCGCCGCTGGTACCCAGAACGGATCCCGGTCCTCATCCTCTCCGGCACGCTGGACTCGCTGACGCCGTGGCTCCACGGCGCGACCGTCGTCGCCCACGAGATGGGCCCCTCGGCGCGGATCATTCGCGTGGCCAACCTGACCCACGTGACGCTCCAGGACAAAACGACGCGTGTCCCGCCTCGATCTTTCAGCGCTTTCTCCGCGACCCCGAGGGCCTGGCCCGACTGGATGCATCCTGCGCGCGACGGGTCACCCCCGTTCATACGGTCGGCAGCTATCCGCTGCGGCTCGCCGACGCCGTGGCTGCGAGGCCGAGGCGCGGCAACCGGGCGGGTACGCGAGCGCTGCAGGCCGCCTCGGTGGCCCTGTCCGCCGTCGGCGATGAGACCAGCCGCTGGCCAGAGCTCAGCGGGCGGCGCGATCTCGGCCTGCGCGGAGGATTGGTGACGTTCTCGCCCGGCCAGCCGCTCAAGATCTCCTTCCACGACGTCCGCGTGGTGACCGACGCCGCGATCAACGGCACCGCGCGGTGGAACCGCGCGGTGGATCAGGTGAACGCCCGGCTGACGGTGCGGATCCCTGGCGGCGCGCTCGTGCGGATCTCCGCCCACTGGCGGCCCTTCGGCGCCCAGAACCAGCTCGCGGTCATCTCCGGCTCGCAGGGGAGCCGACGGCTTATCGCCACGGCGCCCGCGCCATAAACGCGCCAAGCGTCGCGCGCTTCGTCGCGCGGAGCCGTCTGGCCGCTACCCGACCTGCGCGCTCAGCTGGAGGTGCTCGACCTCGACCTCCTCGAGCAGCCTGCCGACGCGGCTGGGGTCGATCACGCCCGCCTCGAAGTGTTGCGTCGACTCGGCCCCGCAGGCGACCGCGTAGCGCAGTGCCTCGAGCGGCTCTCGGCCGGCGTAGCGGTAGGCGAGGTAGCCGGCGAGGAAGGCGTCTCCGGAGCCGATCGGGGAGCGAGCCTCCTGCTCGGTCACCCGCACGCGCACCACCGTCGAGTCCCCGTTCGCGTCGAGCTTCGCGAAGCAGCCGTCGTCCACGGTCATGATTGCTTCGCGCGCACCGAGCCTCGTCATCTCGACCACCGCCTCGGCGCGGTCCTGGTCGTCGTTGAACTCCTGGCCGACGAGCTGCTCGGCCTCGAGCTCGTTGGGCGAGACCAGGCTGGGCTCGGCCCGCACCCCCAGCCTCAGCGGCTCGCCCTCGGTATCGAGGACGGTGGTCACGCCCATCTTGCGCAGATCGCGAACGAGCTCGCCGTAGAGCCCGGGCTCGACGTCCCGTGGGAGGCTGCCGGCGAAGACGCACGTGGTGGCGCCCTTTGCAAGGTATTGCAGCTTGTCGCGGAAGAGTTCGAGCTCCTCGACGGAGACGTCTGGCCCGCGCTCGTTGATCTCCGTGTGGATCCCCGTGGTGGGGTCGAGCACCGCGGTGTTGGTGCGCGACTCCTCGCGGATGCGGACGAACGAGTTGATGATCCCCTCGTGGCTGAGCGACTCGACGATGCGCGTTCCGGTGGGGCCACCCGCGAGCCCCGTCGCGATGACGGGCTGGCCGAGGCGCTTCAGGGCGCGGGCGATGTTGACGCCCTTGCCGCCGGGCATGGTGGCCTGGCCGACGGTGCGAAGCCGCCTGCCCGGGGTGAAGTTCGGGACCTCTAAGCGTCTTGTCGAGCGCCGCGTTGAGCGTGACGGTGATGATCATGCCGTGCTCGATCTGGCTCGCCGCCGAAGCCGCTGGCGGACTGTCAGCCCGGCCGCAGCGGCCAGTACCACGATCAACACAACAAGCGTAGTGGGCCGGGTGATGAACCTGGCCACTACGGTGAGAGCGCTGAGCCCGGGCAGGGCGCGGTCGAGTAGCAGCCGCACGTGGCCGACAGGTTTGGCGCCCTCCAGGACCGTCGCGGTGCCGACCGTGGCGTGGCGCTTGAGGGGCCCGCTCAGGTTGTGTGGCAGCCTGAGCTCGACGCGCAGGTTCGCGTCTCGCGGCACCGCCCAGGAGAAGCCACGCGCCGCGATCACCGCCGCGTGCTGGTCGGAGTAGCCGTTGGCGGTGGGCCTGGCGACGACCTGGTTTGTGGCGAGGGGCTTGGCGAGCCGGAAGTTGGCGTAGCCCCAGTCGAGCAGGGACAGCGTGCTGCTGTCTCGGGCGGCCTCGCTGGGCGTGCCGAGCACGGCGCTCAGCAGCGTCATGCCGTCCTGTATGCCCTCCCCCACGAGGACGTAGCCCGCCTTGCTGGTGTGGCCGGTCTTGACCCCGTGTATCCAGGGGATCCGCGCCACGAGGTCGTTGCGGTTGACGACGTAGCGGGGGTGGTTCCCCGTTGTCAGGGCCGCGGCGGGGAGGTCCACGGCGTGCGCGAAGAACGGATAGCGCTCGAGCAGGTAGCCGGCGAGCTTGACCAGGTCCGACGCGCTCGAGTAGTTGCCGGGGGTGTCCAGGCCGATCGGGGTCGAATAATGGGTGTGGGTGAGGTCGAGCTCGCGCGCACCCTGATTCATCATCGCGATGAAACGCGCGACCGAATGGCCGCCGACGTTGTAGGCGAGATCCTCGGCGGCGTCGTCGGCGCTGGGGAGGAGCATCGCGATCATGAGGTCTTGGACGCTCATCCGCTCGCCGGGGGCGAGGTAGATCTGGGAGTCGTCGGCCGCGAAGTGGTAGTCGGGCTCGGTGAAAATCTCCGCCGAGCGACGCGTGCTCGAGGGTCTGCAGCGCGGTCATCAGCTTGGTGGTGCTGGCGATCGGGAGCTCCTCGTCGGCGTTCAGGCCGTAGAGCCGCTGCCCGGTGTTCCGTACCGTCAGGACCGCCGCTTTGGCCGGCAGCTTGGGCGGCGCGGCCGGAGCCGCGGCGCTCGCCGGCGCCGCGAGGCCGAGGGGCAAAAGCGCTGCGGCCACTGCCAGGAGGCGAGTTACCGCGCTGGTCCCCATCGGGGTCGACATGCTACAGCCGGGGGCACGTGGCCCCAGCGGGCTTGTTGTCGGGGTCTACGCAGCGAGGTTCCAGGCGAGGTCTCGCATGCGCGAGGCCTCGCGACGCGCGGCGTCGGCAGGGTCGCCGCCGCGCTGTGCGTGGGCCGCGACGATCGAGCGCGACGAAGAGATGAGGATCGAAGCCGGGTGTGGCCCGATGGCGGGACCCAGGGCCTCGACCCGACCGCCCTGCGCACCGACGCCGGGAAGCAGGAAGGTGGCCTCGGGCATGAGCTCGCGCAGCCGCCCGAGCCGCTCCGGCACGGTCGCCCCCACGACGGCGCCGACATCAGAGAGTCCGCTGGCGCCGACGGCCTGGCTGCCGAGCTCGCGGACCATCTCCGCCAGCCGCTCGCTGACCGTGCCGCCCCCCTCCAGGCGGCGATCCTGGACGTCGGTCGCGCCCGGGTTCGACGTGCGCACGAGCGCGAATAGGCCGCCTCCTCGGTCTCGCGCCGCTCGCACCAAGGGCTCGAGCGAGTCGATCCCGAGCAGGGGGTTGACGGTTAGGGCGTCGGCGGCGACGCCGTGAACGTCGCCGTAGGGGGTCGGCGTGTCGCCGAAGTAAGCCTGTGCGTATGCGGCGGCGGTCACGTCGATGTCCCCGCGCTTGGCGTCGGCGAGCACCAGCAGCTCGCGCTCGCGCGCCCGCTGGACCGTTTCGGTGAGCGCCGCCCACCCGGTCGGCCCCAGCCGTTCGAAGCACGCCACCTGGAGCTTGACGGCCGCGGCCTCGTCGGCGACCGCCTCGATCACCAGCGCACAGTGCGCCGCCACCGCGAACGCTGCACGCGTCGCGCTCGAGGCTTCGCCGGGTCCCTGGCTATCGGTGAGCTCGTAGGCCCGGGGCCACAGGTGCATGGGGTCGGGGTCCAGCCCGACCACGAGCTGGGAGGCGCGCGCCTGTACGCGCTCGGCGAGCCGGTCGCCGAAGGGCGGTACCGGGATCACTGGATCGACGGCTCGGTCACGGCGAGGCCGTGACCGAGTCTCGGTGTCGTGCGGTGAGCCAGCCGAGCGCTACTTGACCGACTTCTTCAGCCCCGCTCCCGGCGTGAACTTCGGCACGCGCGAAGCGGCGATCTGAATTCTCTCGCCCGTCGCGGGGTTGCGGCCCTCCCGAGCGCTGCGGTTGCTCACGCTGAATTTTCCAAATCCTGAGAAGACAACCTCGCTGCCGCGGCTAAGCGTGCTCTCGATCGTCTCCAGGACAGCGTCCACCGCCTCTCCAGCGTCTCTCTTGCTGAGCCCGGCTCGGTCCGCAACCTGGTCGACAAACTCGGATTTCGTCACTTGTTCTCCTCCTTGGAGGTCGAGGGCTGGTCGAAGCTAACACGGTTGCCGGACGGAGCACGAGCAGAGAACCATCTGCACTGCCCATCGCTCGGCGCCATCGTCGTGATCATTCTCCGGCTGCGGCACGCTTCGCAAGCACTCATGCGGTGGAATTCTCGCAATTTGCGAAGATCGGCGACCATCGGCCGCTCGCTTCTCTCCGCCCGCGACGCCGCCTCCGTTCGGTACGTGGAGAGAATAGCCTCGTGAACCTAGGCCGCATCGCGTGGCTCGTGACGGTACTCGCGTGCCTCGTCACGGTCCTCATCCTCGTGCTCGAGGGCTACTACGGCTACGCCGGGGTCACGTTTGCGGTCGCGATCGCGGCGGGGATCAACCTGTTCTGAAGCAAGCTCAGCCTGCCGTGAGCCACTCGACCAGTGCCCGCACGGCGTGGCCGCGGTGGCTCATCGCGTCTTTCTCGGGGTCGGAGAGCTCGGCCATCGTGCGGTCCTCTCCTTCGGGTAGGAACGCGGGGTCGTAACCAAATCCCCCGGATCCCCGTGGATTCTGCGCCAGCCGGCCGCGGCACTCGCCTCTAAAGAGGCGCTCCACCCCGGCGCGCGGGTCGACGTACGCGACCACGCAGACATATCGGAGCCCGCTGCCGGCGGGCGCCTCGCGCATGAGCTTGTCGAGGTTGGCCTGGTCCGTGGCCCCCGGGCCCGCGAAGCGGGCAGACCTGACCCCGGGAGCGCCGCCGAGCGCCTCGGCCTCGATGCCCGAGTCATCGGCCACGGCGACGCGGCCCGTCGCCGCGGCCGCGGTGCGGGCCTTTGGCAGCGCGTTCTCGGCGAACGTGGCGCCGTCCTCCGGCGGCAGCTCGACCTCGTCGGGCAGCGGGATGACGGTGATTCCCGCCGGCTCGAGCAGCCGCGCGAACTCCCTCAACTTGTGCGGATTGTGGGTGGCGAGAAGCAGAGCACGCGTGTCGGGCACGGGCACGGCTGGATTCAGCCGGCCGCGGCCGCGACCGCCTCGTCCTGGAAGGCGCGCAGGCGCTCGATTCCGATCGCCGCGAGCGCCAACAGCTCGTCGAGATGCGCGCGGGAAAGCGGCGTGCGCTCCGCGGTCGCCTGGACTTCGACGAGGCCCCCATCCCCCGTCATCACCACATTGGCGTCCACCTCGGCGGTCGAGTCCTCGGAGTAGTCGAGGTCGAGCAAAGCCGTGGCGCCCACGATCCCGCACGAAACCGCCGCCACCGTTCCGGTGAGGGGCGTCCGCTCGAGCTTCCCCAGCTCGAGCAGGCGCGCGCACGCCAGGCGCAGGGCGACCAGGCCGCCCGTGATCGAAGCGCAGCGCGTGCCCCCGTCGGCCTGGAGGACGTCGCAGTCGATGTAGATCGTGCGCTCGCCGAGGGCCGTGAAGTCGATCACCCCGCGGAGCGCTCGGCCGATCAGGCGCTGGATCTCCACGGTGCGTCCGTCCTGGCGGCCCCGGGTGGCGTCTCGCTGCTTGCGCTCGCCCGTCGACGCGGGCAGCATCCCGTACTCCGCCGTGACCCAGCCCCTCCCGCTGCCGACGAGCCAGCGCGGCACGCTCTCCTGCGCGGAGGCGGTACAGATCACGCGGGTCTCTCCCATTGAGATCAGCGCCGACCCGGTGGCGGTGCGCACGAAGCCCGGCTCGATCGCGGTAGGTCGCAGATCGCCCGCCTGGCGCCCATAGCTGCGGCCCGAGACGCTCACGCCGCGATCCGCTCGGCGAGCTCCACGTGCAGGACCTCCCTGAGCGGCATCTGGAGAAAGCGCGTTCCGAGCGTCTTGAAGGACTCGGCGTCGGCGGTGCACTCGAAGCGGTAGGCGCCCTCCTGCTCGCAGGGGTTGAGGAGCCCCCGCGCCGCCAGGGCGCGTTCGGCGCTGCGGGCGACGCCCGCGCCCGCGGAGACGAGCGAAACGCCGCGCCCGAGCATCCGGCGGAGCATCGGCGCCACCAGCGGGTAGTGCGTGCAGCCGAGCATCACCGTGTCGACCTCGCAGCCCGCAGCGGGGCGCAGTACCTGCGCACGGTCTCGACCACGTGCTCGTCGAACTGAAAGCCCCGTTCGATGATCGTCGCCAGGTCGGCGCAGGCCACGCTTTCGAGATGGACGTGAGGGTCGGCGGCGCGCACGGCACGTCTCGTATGCGCCGCTGTCGACCGTGGCGGGAGTGGCGAGCAGCCCGATGCGCCCGCTGTGGCTCCCGGCGACCGCCAGCTGGGTGGCGGGGGCGACGACGCCGATCACATCGATCTCGCGGCCGCTCTCGGCGAGGTGGCGCTCGAGCGCGCCGAGCCCGGCGGCGCTCGCCGAGTTGCACGCGACAACCAACAGCTTGGCGCCCTCTTGGAGCAGGTGCTCGGCGATCTCGATCGAGAACGAGCGCAGCTCCTGCCGCGAGCGATCCCCGTAGGGGAAACGCGCCGTGTCGCCGAGGTAGATGTAGTCCTCCGCCGGCAGCGAGACGAGAAGCTCGTGAAGGACTGTGAGCCCACCCACGCCCGAATCGAACACGGCAACGGGATGATCGGGCGCGGGAGCCATCGCCGGTCAATGGTGTCAGAGGCGGCGGCGCGCGGTTGGTCGCGGACGCCGGCGGGCGAACTTTGTCGATTTACCGCCGGGGTGACGGTGAATCGACATCGTTCGCCGTTTACGCTCCCCGCCTCCATGCGCGCCCTCGTCGTCACGAACATGTACCCGAGCCGCGAGCGGCCCGAGCACGGGAGCTTTGTCCGCGATCAGGTCGACGCGCTGCGACGGATCGAAGGCATCGACGTCGAGCTGTTCGCGTTCGCACCGGGTCGCGCGGCGGCCTACGCGCGCGCGGCACGGCGACTTCGGGCCGCATACCGGGGACAGCGCTTCGACGTCGTCCACGCCCACTTCGGGCTGACCGCGTGGCCCGCGCTGTTCGCCCCCGGCGCCCACCGCGCGCTGACGCTCCACGGCACCGACCTGGCCCATCCCCGCTCGCGCGCGATCACGCTCGCCGCGCTGCGGCGCTACGACCTGGTCGCGACGGTTTCGACCTCGCTGGCGGGCCTGATACCGCGATGGGCCTGGCCGCACCAGGTTGCGGTCCTCCCTGCCGGCGTGGACACCGACCGCTTCCGGCCCATCCCACGCGCGGAGGCGCGCGCGGCGCTCGGCCTCGACCAGCGCGGGCCGTACCTGCTGTTCGCCGCCGACCCAGCCCGGCCGGAGAAAAGATTCGACCGGGCGACGCAGCTCGCGCACGGGGTTCCGCTGCTTTCGCTAACGCACGTAGAGCCCCAGCAGGTGCCGCTGTGGGTCAACGCCGCCAACGCGGTGCTCGTCACTTCCGAGCGGGAGGGATTCGGGTTGGCGGTGCTCGAGGCGCTCGCCTGCGACGTCCCGGTGCTGGCGACGCCGGTCGGGATCGCTCCGGAAGTCGTCCCGACCGTTGCCGGTGCCTATTGCGGTCCCTTCGACCCTGCCCGGTGGGACGCCGCGCTCGCCCCCCATCTGGCTGCCGAGGATCCGCGCGTCCGCGGCCGGACGGAGGCCGAGCGCTACTCGACCGACCGCATGGCGGGGCGGGTGGTGGAGGCCTGGCGCGCGCTGGGGTGAAGGCTCAGACGCCCCGCAGGCTCAGACGCCCCGGTCGCCGAGCGCCGGCCACCACTGCCCAAGCCGCTCACGGGCCTGTGCGGCAGGCGGCAGAAGAGGGGCTCGGTCGGGCTTCTCCGACCCCGGCCGGCGGGCAAGCGCCTCCATCGTCGACGCGACCGACCGCGCGAGTGGCTGCAACGCATAGCCCCCCTCGAGAACTGCGCCTACCGGCGCCTCCAACTCGGCCGCGACGGCGACGATCGCGCCGGCGATCGCCCTGAAACCGGCGTCCGTCACGAGGCAGTCCGCAAGCGGATCGTCTCGATGGGCGTCGTACCCTGCCGAGACGAGCACGAGCTGGGGCTCAAAGGAGCGCGCGAGCGGGACCGCGACGTGGTCGACCAGCGAGCGGAAGAGGTCGTCGTCGGCGCCCGGCGGCACCGGCAGGTTGACGGTGAATCCCGCGCCCTCGCCCGAGCCGGCGTCCTCGGCGGGCCCGGTGCCGGGGTACAAGGGCGACTGGTGGATCGAGGCATAGAGCACCTGGCTGCTCGAGTGGAAGATGTCGTTGGTGCCGTTGCCGTGGTGGACGTCCCAGTCGAAGATCAGCACGCGCTGCAGGCCACGCCGGTCGACCGCGTAGCGAGCCGCGACCGCCACGTGGTTGAAGGCGCAGAACCCCGTCGCCCGCGAGGACTCCGCGTGATGGCCCGGGGGTCGGTGGGCGCTGAAGCCCGCCGTCGCCGAGCCATCGAGCAGTAGGTCGACCAGGCGGACCGCGCCGCCCACCTCCGTGGAGCGCCGCCTCGAACGATCCCGGTCCCGACCACGGTGTCGGGATCGAGGTAGGAAGCGACCGCCGAGCGCTCCTTGACCCAGTCGATATAGCCGCCGGGATGGACCGCCTCGAGAACGTCCCGTTCGACCGTCGGGCGAGGCGATCCGCTCGAAACCGAGCCAGTCCGCGCTCCTCGAGTTCGGCCTCGATCGCGGTGATGCGCGCCGCCCGTTCGGGATGGGCCCCGTGTCATGGGCCAGCGAGGAAGGGTGCGACAGGATAGACGGGGCCGCCGGGCATGTGGGGTTACCGTACCTCTGGTGAAGTTCCTCGAAACCGATGTGTGCGTGGTCGGCGCGGGCGCGGCAGGGCTTTACACGGCGTTGCGTGCGAGTCGTGAGGGCGCGCGCGTCACGCTCGTTTCGGCGACAGCTCTCGCGGAGTCGTCGAGCTACTGGGCCCAGGGAGGGCTGGCCGCGGCGCTCGCGGACGACGACAGCCCCGAGCTGCACCTCGCGGACACCATCGCCGCCGGCCGCGGCATGGTTCGAGTCTCAGCCGCCCGCGTCCTTTGCGACGAGGCCGCGCGGGCGGTCGACGACCTGACCTCGCTCGGCATGCGCTTCGACCGCGACGCGAGCGGGGCCTTCGCGCTCGGGCTCGAGGGGGGGCACTCCGCCCGGCGGATCCTCCACGCAGGCGGCGCGGCTACGGGCCGCCGCTTGCTCGGAACCCTCTCGGGGCTGGTCGCCGAGGAAGACCGCATCGAGGTGCTCGAAGGCCGTCGCGCGATGGCCCTGCTGACCGCGGAGAACCGCTGCGTCGGGGTGCGCCTCGACGATGGCCGCGCCATTGTGGCGGCCGCGGTCGTGATGGCGACGGGCGGCGCGGCCGCGCTGTGGGCGCGGACCACCAACCCGCCCGGAGCTACCGGCGAGGGGCTCCTGCTCGCGCACGCCGCTGGCGCCGCTCTCGCCGACCTCGAGATGATGCAGTTTCACCCCACCGCGGTCGTGGCCAAGAACGGGCCCGACGGGTTCCTGGTCACCGAGGCGGTACGGGGCGAAGGCGCCTTGCTGCTCGACTCCGCGGCGGGGACGATTCGTCGACGAGCTCGCTCCGCGCGACGAGGTGGCGCGCGCCATCCATCGCCAGATGCTCGAGACCGGAACGCGGTCTGCCTACCTCGACATGCGCGCGGTAGACCCTACGCGCTTCCCGAATGTGGTCGAGCGCGCTCCGCGACGCCGGCATCGACCCGGCACGGGAGCTCGTGCCGGTGGCCCCCGCCGCCCATTACCTGATGGGCGGCATCGCGACGATCTCGATGGCCGCGCCACCGTGGAGGGCCTCTACGCGGTCGGCGAGTGCGCCTGCACGGGGCTGCACGGAGCGAACAGGCTGGCCTCCAACTCGCTGAGCGAGTGCTTCGTCTTCGGCGCGCGCGCGGCGCGGGCGGCCGTCCGCGAACCACCGCCCGAGCGGAGCACTCGTGGAGGCGGCCGCCGAGGATGCGCCGGCCATCCGCAGCCTCGGCTCCCAGCCACCCGAGTCGCGCTGTGGCGTGAGGCGGGCTCGAGCGCGACGAGCTCGGCCTGCGCGAACTGACGCACGACCCTCATCCGCTGGCCGCCTGATCGGCGGCTGCGCGCTCACGCGAAGGAGAGCCGCGGCGCCCATCGCCGTGTGGACTTCCCCGCTCGCGACCCGAACCTCGATGATCAGCACGTCACCGTAGCCGAAGGGGTCCGACCCCGACCTGGGAGCTGTGGGCCTAGCGAGGCCCAAAAGGTCGGAGCCCAGATGCGCGTGGTCTAGCCGAGGCCCAAAGGGCCGGAGTCCGCTCGGGCATAGCTTGTGTTTAGCCGCGGACGCAGGAGGGAACTCTCGGTACCCGCGCGAGTAGCGCGCTCGATGCACCGGATTTCGGCGCTTAACGTGCAGTTAATAACGCAGTCTCCTTCGCTTCATATGCGCGAGGGCATACTCGCGGCCGCTTGAGGGAAAGACGCATGGCGGGAGAGCCGAAAGGAGTGACTCTGCATGTACCGGTTTAGTCGAGCTATCTACCGAGAGCTCGCCGACGAGATCATTGAGGATCCGAACCACCGGGGACACACCCACCACGAGCAGGTTCTGTGGGCGTGCGAAGCGGCGGTCGAACGCCTGGCCACCGACCGCCACTATTTCGCGCACCCGTCGAGGACGCTGTTCAAAGACATCCGGATCTACTTTCCGCTGCACTCGCAGGCGCGGGTGCTGCGGATCATCGAGCGGTACCTCGGTTATGCGGACGAGTTCCTGCGCAGCCAGCCCAACAACGGCTACGACGTCTACGGCAACCCACTCAGGTGTCGCGCCAGCACCCGCAAAGGCACGGCCTGTCAGCGGATGCCGCTGCCACACAACGGCTACTGCCCGTCGCACCAGCATCTGGCCGAGACCGAAGAGCTTCGTGCCGGCGCTCGCGGCATAGGCGCCGGGAAAGCTCAAAGCTCTAATCCCACCGGGCGTGTAACGTCGCCCCCATGCTTCTGGGCGTGGACGTCGGTGGCACGTTCACCGACGCCGTGCTCGCCGTCGACGGTCGTCTCGTCACCGCGAAGACCCCCGACGACGCCTTCAGACCAGTCGGAAGGGGTGATGGCCGCGGTCGAGGCCGTGCTCTCCCGGGCGGGCGCGGAGGCCGAGGCGGTGAGCGCGTTCGCCCACGGGATGACCGTCGCCACCAACGCGCTGTTGGAGGGCCGCGTCGCGCGCACGGCGCTCGTGGCGACCGAGGGGTTCACCGACATCGTGGCGCTCGGGCGCCAGCACCGCCCACAGCTCTACCGACTCTGTGTCGCCTGGCCGCCTCCGCTCGTGCCCGACGAGCTCCGCTTCAACGCCGCCGAGCGAATGGGGCCTGAGGGACCGCTTGAGAGGCTCCGGCCAGAGGCCGCGCGCGAGCTCGCCGCCGAAGTCGCGGCGGCCGGCCCCGACGCGGTCGCGGTCGTGCTGCTGCATTCCTACCGCCACCCCGAGCACGAGCAGCAGATCGGGCGCGAGCTCGCCGCCGCGCTGCCGGAGGCCCACATTTCGCTCTCGCACGAGGTCGTCGGCACGTTCCGCGAGTTTGAGCGGGCGGCGACCACCGAGGTCGACGCCGCCCTCTCGCCCCTGCTGCGCTCCTACCTGCGCCGGCTCGTCGAGCGTGCGCGGAGCGCGGGCGTGCCGGAGCCGGCGATCATGCAGTCAAACGGCGGTCTGATCGACGCGCCAACCGCCGCGAGCCACGCCTCCTGGACGGTGCTCTCGGGTCCCGCCGGCGGGACGTCGGGGGCCGCTTTCGTCGCAGGGCAGGCGGGGACGCCTGACGCGCTGTGCTTCGACATGGGCGGGACTTCGTGCGACGTGTGTGTCGTCGAGGGCGGCTCGGTGCACGAGCGCGGGACGAGCTCGATCGCGGGACGCCCCCTGGCGCTCCCGACGGTCGCGGTGCACACCGTCGGCGCGGGCGGCGGGTCGATCGCGTGGCGCGACCCGGGCGGCGCGCTGCGGGTAGGTCCGCGCTCCGCCGGGGCTGATCCCGGCCCTGCCTGCTACGGGCGCGGCGGGACTGAGCCGACCGTGACGGACGCAAACCTAATGCTCGGCTACCTCGCCGCGGACCGCCCGCTCGCGGGGGAGGTCAAGCTCGACTCCGGGCTTGCGGAGGAGGCGGTCGGGGAGCTGGGACGCTCGCTCGAGCTCGAGCCGCTCGCTTGCGCCGAGGGCATCATCCGGGTGGCCAATGCGGAGATGGTCAGGGCGCTGCGCGTAGTCACCGTCGAGCGCGGGATCGATCCCCGCGGCTACGCGCTGCTCGCCTTCGGAGGGGCCGGCCCGTTACACGCGCCGGCGATCGCCGACGAGCTCGGGATCGACCACATCCTGTGCCCCCAGACTTCGGGAGTCCTTGCCGCCCTGGGGCTGGTCATCTCGCCGCGGCGGCGCGATGCCCAGCGGACCGTCCTACTGAGCGGCGACGAGCTGACGCGAGACGGGGTTGCGGCCGTGGTGGAAGAGCTCGCGGCGAACGGACCCGGGCCTCGCTGGGCGACGACGAGGCCGAGATCTCGGCGACCTATGAATTGCGCTATCGCGGCCAGGCGTTCGAGCTCGCCGTGCCCGCCGGCACGGAACCCGACCCGGACGAGCTCCGAGCCGGGTTCGCCGCCGTCCACGAAGACCGCTACGGGTATCGAGATCCCGACCAGGAGGTCGAGCTCGTCACGATCCGGGTCACCGCCACGCTCCCCGGCGCGGCGGTTGAGCTCGCCGGCTCCTCGGAGGAGGAGGACCGCCGTCCGCGCAGCGGGGCACCGAGGCGCGTACGTGGACGGAGAGCACGTCGAGCTCGAGACGATTCGTGGCCTGCCGAAGCGTGGGAGCAAGATCGTCGCACCCGCGGTCGTGGAGCTGCCCGAATCGACCGTGCTGGTTCCCGGGGGCTGGGAGGGCGAGGTGGATGACACCGCGACGATTCACCTGCGGCGCCGACGGCCAGGGAAGTCGACAATGATCGACCCGGTCCAGCTGCAAGTCCTCACGGGAGCCCTGCGCGCCGTCTGCGAGGAGATGGGTGCGGTGCTGATCCAGTCGGCGCACTCGGCCAACATCAAGGAGCGCCGCGATGCTTCGACCGCGCTGTTCGACCCGCCGGGCCAGATGGTGATGCAGGCCGAGCACATTCCGGTGCACCTCGGAGCGATGCCCGCCGCGGTCGCCGCGGTACTCGACGAGGACCACGCCGCTGGGCGGCACTGGATCCTCAACGATCCGTACCGGGGCGGCACGCACCTGCCCGACATCACCGTGATCACCCCCATCTACGTGGAGGGGGAGCTCGTCGCTTTCGCCGCCAACCGAGCCCATCACGCCGACGTCGGCGGTCCCACGCCAGGTTCGATGCCGGCCGACAGCCGCACCCTCGCCGACGAGGGCGTGGTGATCCCGCCACGGATTCTCGACGAGGACGCGATCACCGAGCTGTCCGAACAGATGCGCCGGCCCAGCAGCGGCGGGCCGACCTCCGCGCCCAGCTCGCGGCGAATCGCCTCGCCGCGACAGCGACTCGCCGGATCTGATCGAGCGGAACGGGCTGGAATCGGTCAGGGCCGCCTTCACGGAAGTGCTCGACTACGCCGAGCGGCGCACGCGGGCGTGCCTTGCGAGCTCGAGGACGGGACGCGTCGTAGCCGCGACACGCTCGAGGCGTCAGACGGCGACCTCGAGATCGTGCTCGAGGCAACCGTCGACGGCGATCACATCGTGCTCGACTTCACCGGCAGCGCCGAGCAGTACGGAGGCAACCTGAACTGTCCGATCGCGGTCACCCTGTCGGCGTGTTACTTCGCCCTGCGCGTTCTGACCGATCCCGATATTCCCCCGAGTGCGGGCGCGTACCGGCCGGTCGAGGTCGTGGCGCCCGAGGGAACGCTGCTGAACGCGCGTGCACCAGCGGCCGTCGTTGGAGGCAACGTGGAGACCTCGTCGCGGGTTGCGGACGTGATTCTCGAGGCCTTCGGGCACGCCCTCGGCCAAGGGACGATGAACAATCTGACGCTGGGGTCCGAGGATGTCGTCTACTACGAGACGATCGGGGGCGGCCAGGGCGCGTGCCCAGACGCCGACGGTCCCAGCGGCGTGCACGTCGCCATGAGCAACACGCTCAACACCCCGATCGAGGCGCTCGAGCTCGAGTTCCCGCTGCGCATGATCGAGTACGGGCTGAGGCGGGGATCCGGCGGGCGGGGTCGCCGGCGTGGAGGCGACGGCGTGGTCCGCGAGCTCGAGGCGAGCGCGGAACTGCGCTATTCGATCATCTCCGAGCGCCGGCGCCACCCCCCGCCCGGAGCCGAGGGTGGAGAGCCGGGCGCCCCCGGCCGCAACCTGCTCGATGGCGAGGAGCTGCCTCCCAAGTCGATCGGAACCATCGCCCCCGGCCAGCGGCTGCGGATCGAGACCCCGGGCGGCGGGGGTTGGGGGTCGCCCGAATAGGCCGGCTTGACCGGGGTTCCGGCGCACTGAGCGCGCGGATCGTGCCAACGTCCGCGCCGGGCTGTCGGCGCGCGGGTTCTCAATCCCCTTTAGGATTACCTTAAGAACCTTAAAACAAAGACCCCTTTCTGGGATATCACTGCCGAGTATGGGTTTGGTGCAGGGTAGAGATCGGCGAGGCCGCACTGAGCGGGGAGCCACAGGGCTGCTTGAGCGGGAGTCAATGCTCGAGCTGCTCAGAGGCACCCTCGAGCAGGCGCGTGAAGGCCGCGGGCAGTCGCTCCTGATCGAAGGACACGCCGGGATTGGCAAGACGCGCCTGTACGAGGCGGCCCTTGATATCGCGCGGCAAGGCGGATTCCGCGTTCTGCGTGCGGCGGGCGCCGAGCTAGAGCGCCACGTCGCTTTCGGGATCGCCGCCCAGCTGCTGGCCGCGCAGCTCGACGAGCTGACTCCCAAGCGCCGCAACGCGATGCTCGCGGGGCTTCCGGACCGCGTTCGCGCCTTGATCAGTCCCGACGCTGGGAGCGGCGGCGACAGCGAGGGCAGCGACCTGGGGCTCGTTCACGGAGTATTCACGGTCGTCGCGACCGCGGACGAGTCGCGGCCCGCCCTACTGGCCATCGACGACCTCCACTGGTGCGACAGCGCCTCGCTCGAGTTCGTGCTCTACCTGCTGCACCGTCTCGATGAGTTGCCGATGGCGATCGTGATGACGGGCAGGATCGGGATGGGCGACGAGGTCGCCGACGTCCTGGACAGGATCGCCAGCCACCCTCGCGTTCATGTCGAGGCGCTCTCTCCGCTTGGCCGCGACGCCATCGCCAAGCTCGCCTGGCGCGAGCTCGGCGAGCGCGCAGACGAAAACGTCGTCGCGGCGTGCGTCCAGGCGACCGGCGGCAACCCGTTCTTCCTGCGCGCGCTGCTCCAGGCCCTGCGCAACGAGGGCCAGCTCTCTGCCGGGGAGCTCGCGGCGCGGGCCGCCACGCTCGTGCCCGACGCCGTGATCCGGACGCTGCGAGTGCGAGTCGGCCGGCTCGGTCAGCCGGCTCGGGCGCTGTCCCGGGCCGTCGTGGTGCTGGGGGACGACGTGCCCCTTCGCCTCGCCGCCGCGCTGGCCGACCTCGACGTCGACTCGGGAGCGGCGGCGGCGGACTCGCTCGCTCAGGTGGAGATCCTGCTCGCGCGAGACCCCTTGCGCTTCGTCCACCCCCTCGTGCGCCAAGCACTCCAGCAGGACATCCCCGCGGCCGAGCTGGCGACCCGTCACTTTCAGGCGGCCCAGCTGCTGCACGCCGACGGCGCATCGCCCGAACGCGTCGCCGCGCACCTGCTGCTGAGCCATCGGCGCGGAGACCCGTGGCTCGTGGAGCAGCTGCGCGCGGCCGCGCGCGAGGCGCGCGGCCGCGCCGTGCCCCGCTCCGCCGTGCAGTACCTGCGTCGGGCTCTCGAGGAGCCGCCGAGCGACTCGGTGCGGGTCGACCTACTGGCCGAGCTCGGCGCCTCCGAAGCGGCGGCCGGGCTTCCCGAGGCAGGAGACCACTTCGCGCAGGCCATCGCGGAGGCCACCGAGCCCCTACGCCGTGCGCGGCTGGCGCTCGAGCGAGGCCGGTGCCTGGACGGCCTGGGCGATCACGAAGCCGCTGCCCGGTCGTACGACGCGGGGCTCGCGGAACTGCCGTCGACGCTCGATGATCCCGAGACGCTCGAGCTGCGCGATCAACTCGAGGCTGACTTTGTCGCGACCGCGACCGTCGTGCCTTCCCTCCAGGCGCAGGCGCTCGAGCGCTCTGCCGATCTCTTGGACCGAGCCGCGGCGGGTCCGCGGACTCAAGGCCAGCGCCTGCGGCTGGCCCAGACGGCGCTCTACGACGCTTTCAACGGTGAGCCATCGGGCAAGCTGCTCGAACTCGCTGAGCGGTCGTGGGACGGCGGGAAGCTGCTCGAGCACGGAACGCCTCAAGGCATTGGCTGGCGCCTGGTCTCGAGCGTGTTCCTGCTGGCGGGGTCTCTGGAACGAGCGGCCGAGGTCGCCGACGCGGTGCTCGAGGATGCTCGCCGCCGCGGCTGGCCGTTCTCGCTCGCGACCGCGGCTTACACCCGTGCCCTACCCCTGCTGTGGCAGGCGCGTGTCGACGACGCGCTCTCAGAGCTCGAGGTCGCCCGCGAGGCCCGTCGCCTCGGATGGCGCCAATTCGCCCGCGCGTCGGCCGCCCACCACGCGCTGGCGCTGCTCGAAAAGGGCGAAATCGTCCGCGCGGAAGAGGTCTTGCTCGAAGACGTGCCGGCGGGCGCGGCGCACAAGGTCGGCGAGGCGGCCGACTGGGACTGGGGCGACCTCGAGGAGCAGTTGCCCGTCGCCTCCAACAACCTCGAGGACGCGATGCGGCTGTACTCGCTGTCCCGGGTCCGCCTCGCCCAGGGGCGGGCCAAAGAGGCCCTCGACGCCGCTCTTGCCAGCGGCAAGGTCGTCGAAGCGACCGTGGAGTTCTTCGGCTACTGCCCGTGGCGCGCGACGGCGGCTGAAGCCTCGTTGGCCCTAGGCGAGCGGGACCAGGCGCAGGAGATGGCCGGCACCGCCGCCGACAGGGCAGAGCGAATCGACGTGCTGACCGAACGGATTCGCACGCAGCGCGTACTCGGTCTGTGCCTGGGTCCGCGAGAGGGCCTCGCGACGCTCAAGGCCGCGGTCAAGCTCGCTGACGGAGCCCCGCCCCGGCTGGAGACGGTCCGATCGCTCATCGAACTCGGCGGCGCGCTCCGCCGCGCCAATCACCGGGTGGCGGCACGAGACCCGCTCCAGCGCGCGGCCGACATGGCCTGGGCGGGGGGCGCGACGGCGCTCCACGAGCGCGCGCGAACCGAGCTCGCCGCGACCGGCGCGCGCCCACGGCGCGTGATGCTCCTCAGCGGTCCCGACTCGCTGACGCCGAGCGAGCGCCGCATCGCCGAGCTCGCGGCCGTCGGCCACAGCAACCGTGAGATCGCGCAGGCACTGTTCGTGACCCCCAAGACGGTCGAGTACCACCTCCGCAACACCTACCGCAAGCTGGACATAGCCGGGCGCGAAAGCCTGCCGGACGTTCTCGTGGCGTAGCCTGGACGGCGAATGCGCGTCGCTTTCATGGGTCTCGGGATCATGGGTTGGCGCATGGCCGCCAACCTCGCCCGCGGCGGCTTCGAGCTGACGGTCTGGAACCGGACCGAAGAGACAGCGCGGCGCTTCTGCTCCGAGCACCGCGCGAGTTGCGCTCGCACCCCCGGCGAGGCCGCCGCGCAGGCCGAGGTCGCGGTCACGATGGTGGTCGACGGGCCGCAGGTCGAGCACGTGCTGCTCGGTGAAGACGGCGCCGCCTCAGGCGCGCCCGAGGGGCTCCTGTGCGTCGACTGCTCGACGATCGGCCCGAGCGCGACGCGCGCCATCGCCGCCGGCCTCGCGAAGCACAAAATCTCCATGGTCGACGCCCCCGTGACGGGCTCGGCGCCGCGCGCGCAGGACGGCACGCTCACGATCATGGCGGGCGGCGCGCCGGAGGACCTCGAGCGGGCCCGGCCGGTGCTGGAGGGGATGGGCGAGGTGATAGTTCACGCCGGCCCGCTGGGGCACGGCCAGATGATCAAGCTGCTGAACAACGCCGTGGCGGCGACCAACGCCGCGACGCTGGCCCAAGCCCTCGTGGTGGGCGCGCGCGCGGGGGTTGACCTCGACGCGCTGATCGAGGTCATGAGCAATGGAGCCGCCGCGTCGGCGATGCTCGAGCTCAAGGCGCGGCCCATGCGCGACCACGACTACACGACGCTGTTCAAGCTCGACCAAATGCTCAAGGACCTTCGACTCTGCATCGAGGAGGGCCAGGCGGCGGGCTCCCCCTTCCCATATGCGGCGCTGACCCGGGAGCTCCTCACGGCGGCCACGGGCATGGGCTTTGGCGAGGACGATTTCGCCGCGCTGCTCGAGCCCGTGGAGCGGGCCGCGGGGACGCGCTTGTAGGTTGCCGCGATCGCGGGGGCGTCGTACGATCACCGCGGAGGTGGGAGAGAACGAAGGGTGCTCTCCCCGCGGAACAAACTCGCCACCGTCGGCGCGCGCCGCGGACGTTGGCCAGAAGTGCTCGCCAGGCGAGCACAAGTGACCACACGCCTCGCCGGGGACGCGGGGTTTGGTCGGTTTTGCACGCCCCCGGCGCACCACGACGCGCGCCCCCGGCCCGGCATCGTACGCCCCGGACCACGCGCCACGACGCCCCGACCCCCCACCGCCGCGCCGCACGCGAGCGCACGGCACGTCAACATCCCCCCGCATGACGTCAACCAACGAGCTCGGCGGCACCGTCTCTCTCGTCACCGGGGCCTCCAGCGGCATCGGCGAGGCGACCGCCCTGGCCTTGGCCGGGCTCGGGTCGGCGGTGGCCCTGGTGGCCCGCCGCGGCGACCGACTCGACGACCTCGCCGAGCGGATCGCTACAGACGGCGGCAAAGCGCTCGCGATCGAGGCCGACGTCGGCTCCGAGGAGGAGGCGCAGAAGGCCGTTGAGCGCACGGTCGGGGAGCTGGGACGGCTGGACACGCTGGTCAATAACGCCGGCATGATGTTGCTCGGCCCGGTCGAGAACGCCCCGCTGCAGGAGTGGCGGCGGATGCTCGATGTGAACGTCGCCGGCCTGCTCTACTGCGCCCACGCCGCGCTGCCCCACCTGCTGCGCGCGGCAGACGACGGGCCACGAGGCGTGGCCGACATGGTCAACATCAGCTCCGTGGCGGGCCGGGTGGCCAGGGCGGGCTCTGGCGTCTACAACCTCACAAAGCACGGCGTGGGCGCGTTCAGCGAGTCTCTGCGCCAGGAGGTCACCGAGCGCCACGTGCGCGTCTCGTTGGTCGAACCGGGCGGGGTGGACACCGAGCTGCCGACCCACAACCGGCCCGGAGGTTCTCGAGCGCATCGAGCAGAACTTTGCGGACATCCGCCAGCTCTCCGCCCAGGACATCGCCGACGCGATCGCCTACATCGTGACCCGCCCCCGTCACGTCGCGGTCAACGAGCTCCTGATCAGGCCGACCGAGCAACAGCGCTAAGAGCCCGTCTCAGGCCCGCCCGGCCTAGTTGGTTGCAAACTCCTCGATTTACAGGACATTTGCAATTTCGGCACGCTCCCCTACAATCCGGCGCTCCCCGCACTAATCGTTGCAGTCGCTGCGCGCGCGGGCCTACAAGTAAATCCCGTCCCCTTTTTCTCTATGCCGATTGCCTTTAAAGAATGGGCTGTGACTGTGCGTGCTCTTGCGGAGGGCGAGCAGCTCCTCACGCTGCGCAAGGGCGGCATCCGCGAGCCCGAGAAGCACTTCAAAGTCGAACACGACCGCTTCTTCCTTTACCCGACCTTCGACCACCAGAGCTCGGAGCTGGTCCGGGCCTCCCATCAGCCGGAGCTCGAGCGCGCGCTCGAGGAAGGCGTCTGGAGCGACGGCGAACCGCCGCCACACGCGCTCCGATCCGATCTCCCGCTTCCCCCGCCCGACCGCGTGCGAATCCGCGCATGGGCCGAGGTGGCGGCCCATTTCACCGTCGCCGACCGCCGCACTGTCGACGCGCTCTCGCCCTTCTACGTGTGGACGACCGACTACGCGGAGAAGCGCCTCGCGTGGAAGCGACGTCACCCGCTGCACGTGATCCTGCTGCGCACCTACCGCATTCCGCGCCCGGTGACAGTGAAGGTTCGCGACGACTACGGTGGCTGCCGCTCCTGGCTCGAGCTGACGCGCGAGCTCCCGTTCGAGGGCACCCCGGTGCTCTCCGACGACGAGTTCGAGCGGGCTTCCGACGAGATCGCCGTGATCGCGAGCGATCGCCAGCCGGTACTCGTCTAAGCCATACCCAGACCCAGCCCCGTGATCTGGGTCGAATCGGTTTCGCCGTCGTTTCGCGCGCGCCACGACGCACGCGCGATCGACGACGCCGACAGGCTGCTGTACGGCCTCGAGCGGACGCGAGCCCGGCTGGAGCGCACCTTCCCCCTCCTCCCCGAGGAGCTCACGGTCGTGCTCCACGGCGGCCCGCTCGGGCTGGCGTTCACCAATCCCCTCCTGCCGGTCGCGTGGGCGCTGGCCGAGCCTGCAAGCCGCCGTTACGTCGCGGGGTGGGTGACCACGACGGAGATGCACGTGCTCGCGCCCAGGGCGCTCGAGGCGCGGGCCTGCGCGACGCAGGGCTCGCGCGAGATGCTCGCCCTCGCCCCCTCGGCGCTCTACGCACGCCGCGTGATCTCCCACAACCATCCGGCGCTGCGGAGCGCCAGGCCGCACCGCCGACTGGCTATCGGGCTGCGCTGGTCCTGGCTATTGGAAGGCGGCGCGAGTTGGTTCGCGGGGCAGACCGAACACGCTCGCCCCGCGATCGCGCGCCGGCTGCGCCGCGGCACGCGCATGACGCTTCCGCCCGGTCCGCGCGACGCGACCCTGCTCGGGCAGACCGTGATCGACCTCCTGGCACGCGCGCGCGGCACTGAGGCCGCCGCCGAGTTCGCATGCCGCTTCGAGCCCGAGCGACCCACCGACTCGTTGCTGAGCGCCTTTGGCGCTCGCTCGTTCAGGCAGCTCGAGCGAGCCTGGCGCAACCACGTCTACGCGCTGGCGGCACTTAATTAGCCCTGCGGCCGCCTCGCCGACAGGATCTCTCGCGATAGCTCGGCCGCCGACGCGGGGACGAGCACGTCCCGCGGCCCCACCGGAAGAAAGTCGGGCACGTCAAACCCCGCGCTGCGTCGAATCATGCTCGGGATCCCCTCCTCGCGCAGCAGGGCCTGGATGAACTCCGCCTCGGGCTGGTTTTGGGCGGTCGCGACCTTGACCGGATCCCGGAGCGGGGCTTTGCGCGCGCCCCGCCGCCGGATGAATCTCATCCCAGCTCGAGCTGCGCTTCTCGCACCTCGCCCCCACGGATCGTGAACGCCCGAACCTCCGGCTCGTCGCCCGCCAGACCGACGATGACGTAGAGCGCGTCGGGATAGAACGCCAGGTTGATGTCGGTCTGAGAGGGATAGGGCTCGGTTCTGGTGTGCGAGTGATAGATCGCGCCGAGATCGAGGCCGGCGTCCTCGATCGCCATCTGGATGCGGTATTGCTCGGCGCCATCGATCTCGTAGCGCAGCGGGCTCGCCGCCGCGTTCGTGGCCCGGTACACCTTCACCGCTTCACCCTCGTGGGAAGCGATCATGCCACAGCACTCGTTCGGCGCCTCCGAGCGCGCGTGGGCCACGATCTCTTCGTAAAGCTCACCGGGGATGCGCATCGGCTAGCTCGGCGGCAACGTATAGGGCACGAACGCTCTGGGCACGGCGCGCACGGGGTCGCCGTCGTGAAGCACCGCGCTCAACCCTGTCCAGTGCTGGGCCTCGCAGCCCATGATGCCCGCAGCGACCCTCAGTGCCGGACCCGTGAGCAGCTCGACGGCCTCGTAGTAGATGTTCTCGGCGACCGTCTCGACCCCGATCAGCAAATGCACGGCCTCGGTCTCGTCGTGGGAGTCGCTCAGCCTTCTGGCGACGAGGAGAGTGGCGAGCTTGCTGTCGGCCTCGGACACGCTCGACGGCGGCGTCGGCGGCGCCACGCCGTGTGCTCGGAGCGCCGCCCCGATCAGCTGCGCATGGCGGCGCTCGTGCTCGAGGAATTGAGCCACTCTGATTCTGGCGCGCGGCGGGAGCACCGCCGTCTGCTCGACGTGCCCGTAGCAGAACACCTCGAGTTGCTCGAACTCGAGCAGCCGGAAGAGCACCCCGCTCTCGCTCGTGACCCCCACCAGGGGCCTGGGCGGGCCGGCAAGGGCGGCCTCCGGTGCAACTGCGAGGCCCACGGTCGCGGTGGCCCCGGCAAGCGCGCCGCGGAGCAGATCCCGACGGGTGGGCATCACTCGTTGCCCGTGAGAACCGCCGCGGGCACGGGCTCGCGCCCCAGGCCCAGGCGCACGATCGAGAGGTGCTGGCCCTCGTTGGCCATGATCGCGGCCGCCACCGCGCGCAGCCGCCCATTCGAGAGCTTCGCGGCCGCGCTCGAGTAGGCGCGGATCGCCTCCGCTTCGAGCGCCCCCAACATCATCAGGACCTCTCTCGGGCCCCCCGGATGGCCCAAGAAAAACGTCCCCGCCTGGGTGTTCGGCTTGACGCCGCCGCTCTTGAGCAGGGTGCTGATCGCACCGATGTGTTCGAGCTCGTGGCCCAGAAACCACGTGTCCAGGCTCATGCCGTAGCTGTTCAGGCGCGGGAAGCTCGCCGTATAGGCGTAGGCCAGGTGGAACTCGAGTCGCAGCAGACCCTCCAGAATGGGGACGTCGGGGCCTTGAATAGTGGTCGCGAGCTTCTCCAGTGACCCGGCCGACGAGGGCAGCACGCCGCAACCGGCGAGCAGCGCGGCGGCGCCAGCCGCCCCCGAGGCGCCTACCAGCTGGCGCCTCGACAGACCGCCGGCCTCGGTCACCACCAAACGGTGGCGTCGAGGTCGGTGAGCTCCTCGAGCGGGCGCGTATAGATGCCCGACGAAAGATACTTCCAGCCATCGTCGGCGACGACGAAAACGACGTTGCCTTCGTCGAGCTCGCCCGCGATTCTCACCGCCACGCGCGCGATCGCCCCCGAGGAGACGCCCGGCGAACAGCCCCTCCTCTTCCAGCAGCTTGCGCGTGGAGACGATCGCGTCCAGGTTGGTGACGAAGATCTTGCGATCGAGCAGGTCGAGATCGATGATCGGCGGGATGAAGCCGTCTTCGAGCGAGCGCAGGCCCTGCACGGGCTCCCCCTGCATCGGCTCGGCGGCGACGATCTTGACCTGGTCGCCAAGCTCTTCCTTGAGCCGCCGGCCGTTGCCCATCAACGTCCCGCCGGTGCCCAGGCCGGCGACGAACGCCGCGACCTCGTCGAGCTCCTCCAGGATCTCGAGCGCCGTGCCGTTGTAGTGGGCCTGAGGGTTGGCCTGGTTGCCGTACTGATAGGGCATGTAGTACGAGGCGTCGCCCTGCGCCATGTCGAGCGCAAGCTCGACGGACCCGTTTGAGCCCTTTGCCCCCTCCGAGAAGACGATCTCGGCTCCGTACATCCGCAGCAGCTGGATGCGCTCCGGCGTCACGTTCTCGGGCATCACGACCTTGACCGGATAGCCCTTGCGCGAGCAGATCATCGCCAGCGAGATCCCGGTGTTGCCCGAGGTCGGCTCGAGGATCGTCTGCCCGGGCCGGATCAGCCCCTTCTCCTCGGCGTCCTCGATCATCGCGCGAGCCACCCGGTCCTTGACCGAGCCGGTCGGGTTACGGGACTCGAGCTTGGCCCATATACGCACGCCGGGCTTGGGGCTCAGGCGCTTGAGCTCGACCAACGGCGTGTGCCCGATCGAGGAGACGAGGTCGCCGTAGCGGCCGCCGCAGGGTTTGTTCTGGAGCGGCTCCAGGGCCATGCTTCACGAAGAATAGCGAGGGGCTTTTGCCGGGGCGGCGATGGTGGCCGCTACGCGCCGCCCGCCATCGCGGGCAGGATCACGAGCGTGTCGGTGTCCGCGACGCGCGTCTGCAGCCCCTCGAGCACGCGGACGTCTTCGTCGTTTAGGTACACGTTGACGTAGCGATTCAGCTCGCCGTCTCCGGCGAAGAGCTGGGACTCCGTCTCGGGGTGCTGGGCCACTAGCTCGTGGAGGATCTCGCCGACCGAGGAGCCCTCGGCGGTCAGCTCCTTCTCGCCGCCAACCGACGGCCGCAGGACCGGGGGGATACGGACGGTCGCCATCGCGAAGGGAAATCTAGTGCGCGCCGGCGCAGAACGCCTCGTAGTCGGGAAAGACCCCCAGCTCGTCATCGGAGATCTCGTCGGGCTCGCGCGAGCAGATCGGGCAGTTCGGGTCGCGCCGCACCCGTACCTCGGTGAAGCGCGCGGCCAGCGCGTCGTACATCAGGAGGCGCCCGACCAGCGGCTCCCCTTCGCCGAGGATCAGCTTGATCACCTCGGTCGCCTGGAGCAGCCCCATCGTGCCCGGAAGCACGCCCAGTACCCCGTTCGCGCCGCACGAGGGCGCGAGCTCCGCCGGCGGTGGCACCGGGAAGAGGCACCTGTAGCAGGGCCCGTCGTAGGGCTTGAACACCGACAGCTGGCCTTCGAAGCCGAGGATCGCCGCCGAGACCACAGGTATCCCCAGCCGCACCGAGGCGTCGTTGAGGAGATAGCGCGTCGGGAAGTTGTCCAGCCCGTCGACCACGATGTCGTAGCCGGGCAGGATGTCCATGATGTTGTCCGCTCCCAGCCGCACAGCGTGCTTGACCACGTTGACGTCGGGATTGAGCGCGCCGATCGTCTGCTCGGCGGAGTCGACCTTGGAGACGCCGATCCGCTCGCTTGAGTGGATCACCTGGCGCTGGAGGTTCGAGAGATCCACCTCGTCGGAGTCGACGATCCCCAGCGTTCCCACGCCGGCGGCGGCGAGGTAGAGCGCGGCGGGCGAGCCGAGCCCGCCCGCGCCGAGCAGCAGCACCTTGGCGTCGAGCAGTTTCTGTTGACCTTCGATCCCGACTTCGGGAAGCAGCAGGTGCCGCGAGTAGCGCTCGCGCTGCTCGGCGGTCAGAGTCCGGGGCACCTCGACGTCGTATCCACGGTCCTTCCACAGCGTGATGCCGCCCCGCATCGACTCCACCTGCTCATAACCGAGGTCCTCGACGAGGGTCCGGGCCGCGTACGCCGAGCGGTTCCCGGAGGCGCAATAGAGGATCACGTGCTTTGAGCGATCGGGCACCGCGCCCTCGATGCGCGACTCGAGGTAGCCACGCGGAACGTGCTTGGCACCGGGGATGTGGCCGGCCGCGAATTCCTCGGTCTCGCGCACGTCGACGAGCACGGCGCCGTTGGAGGCCAGCTCGCGCGCCTGCGCGGGGTCAATCTCGGTGATACGGCTCTTGATCTGGCGGAGTAGCTCCGCTCCGGAAGTGCTCATCGCACAAACTCCTCAAATGCACCCAGGATTCAATACTTCAGTGAGTATAGCGAGCCGCAACGGCCCTGCAGGGCAGGAATCGAGACGGCTCCGGGCGAATGTTCTTCTGCCACCATTTCGGGGTAATTACCCATGGAAGGAGGCTGATGAAATGATCGCATTGATCGTCCTACTCTTGCTCCTCGCCATATTCGGCGGGCTTGGCTTTGCGATCCACATCCTGTGGTTCGTGCTGATCGGTTTGGTCATCCTGTGGCTGATCGGCTGGTTCGTCGGAGCCGGTGCCTCGTCTTTCGAGCGAGGTCGCAGGCGCTGGTACCGCTGGTGAGCTAGATCAGTTGGTTCGGGTGCGCGCATGCGCGCACCCGCCGCCGGCGCATGCGCCGGCGGGGCCGGCGCACATGTGCGCCGGCCAAATTCTCTTAGAAGTGCAGGACTGCCGGGCCTTCGCTGATCACGGGCGCGTCTACCGTTGCGCCCACGTTCTCCGTGACCCAGTCGGCGGCGCGCCGAACCGATTCCGCGATCCCCTCCTCGTCCTCGCAGACGGTCACCGTTGCGCCGCCGTTGGCGCTCCGAAAGGCTGAGAAGCTGACGAAGCCCGGGATCGTCGTGACGACCTGCCTGGCGTCGTCCTCCCGCTGCGCGAGCAGGTCGAACAGCTCTTGGGCGCCCTGGCCTGCATAGCTACGCACTACGACGTACATCACCGACCCCCTTTTGCCGTGTCGTTTGCGGGGAACCTACAGCCTGCGCGCCTGTCGGCCAGGTTGCGGAGGTGCTCCCTCGGGTGCGAGGAGTAGCCGGTCAGAGTTGCGTGGCGCTCGCCTTGCGCCACGACCGCACGGCCACGGGCAGCCGCTTGAGGACCCACAGCGGGCGCCAGCCATAGGCGAGGGCAGAGGCGGCGCAAGCCGCGGCCGCCCTCCTCGACGCCGTGGATCAGGTGCACCAGCACGACCTCTACGATCGGCCTTGGTGCGTGCGCCGGTCGATCACATCGCGGCTCCGCCCTTCCCACTCGGGCTCGAGTGGTCGGGCTCGAAACCGCTTTACATGCACAGGCTGCGCGGCTGTCCCGTCCTGATCGAGTTCTGGGATTTCTGTCGCCCCAACTCGATCCGCACGCTCCCCTACATCAAGGCCTGGCACGAGCGTTACGGGCCCGCGGGGCTGAAGGTGATCGGCGTCCACACTCCGGGCTTTGCGCCCTCGAGCGACCTCGCGGCTGCGCGTGCGGCGGTCGGTCGGCTCGGGATCACCTACCCGGTGGTGCTCGATTCCGAGCTCGAGGTCTGGCGCCTCTACGGCAATCTGGGCTGGCCGGCGCGCTACCTGTGGGGCCCGGACGGCATGCTGGTCCACTACCACTACGGCGAGGGGGCCTACGACGAGACCGAGCGCGAGATCCAGGCGCTCTGCGGCGTGGACGGCCCGCCGATCCCCCCCCAGCGCCCCGAGGATCGCCCCGGCGCGGGGCTGACGCCGCAGAGCGAGGACCGCGAGGGCCCTTACTCGGGGCCGTACGAGGCGGGCGGAGTGTGGGCCGTGTTGGAGGGCGAGGGGACGGTCACGGTCAACGGTCGCGAGCTGTCCGTCAGCGGTCCAGGGTGCTACGAGCTGATCTCCCACGACCGCAGCAAGCGCGGCCGGCTCGAGCTGTCGTGCTCAGAGGGCGTGCGCTGCCACGCGGTTTGCTTCACCCCGGGTCTCGCCTAGTGGCTCGACCGGAAACGTCTCGCCCAGAAGGGCCAGTCCGGGGGGCGTCAGGCGCGGACGCAGGATCCGACGCGTAGCAGCGCTACGCGAGGATCCGAGGACAAAGCCTGGCGGTCATCCGGGCGGCCAATTACGGGTGGGACGTTTCCGGGAGAGCCACCAGCGCTGCCGCAGCAGCGTCGACTCCGATCCCGTCCAGCAGGTTGGTGAGCTCCGGGGGCCCGGATGGCGAGACCTGCACGCAGAACCCCGGCCGGTAGGGGCTCTTGTTCGGTTCGCGGCCCAGGAAGAGGCGTTCAAGCTGCCAGCTGCCCGTGTTCCACAGCGCTATCGCGGGGGGAGCCCGCCACCAATCCCGTGGGTCGTCTGGCAGCGGCCCCGCGCGGTGGGTATGGCCGAAGATCACGTGCTCGGCCGGGATCCGGAGCCTCCGCACGACCTCGCGTATGCCGTATAGGCCGCCCTCGCGCAGTCCTGCGCCCGAGACGTCTGCCCGCAGCGGTCCGAGGCCCGCGAGGTTGAGGCTCGCGACGGCCATCGAGAGTCCGCCCCGAAGCGCCGCCTTGCGCAGCGGAAAGGCCCCGTCGGACTCGCTGAGGCGCCGCCACGACCGCGTCTGGAAAGTCTCTTCGCCGGGGTCGAGCTTGGGCGGGCGGCGGCGTACGACCCCGTCGATGAAGGCGTACATCGGTGCGAGCGCGTCCTCGTAATCGTCGGCGGCGGCGGGGCCGCCGGGGGGCTCGTCGACAATTCGGGCCATCACCGCGACCCCCAGGCGCTCGATCAGCGGCACGGTGTTGTGGCGGTCCGAGTAGTGGCCGTGGGTCGCGTAGACGTCCTCGCGCAGCCACACGCCGGGGTAGGCCGCCCGCACCTGGGCCGGCTCGAGCGCCGCTGCGACCGCCGCCAGCAGCTCGCCCTCACGCCGGTCGACCGCCGACTCGAGCCCGAGGGGCGTGCGCGAGACCGAGGCCCTTCGCTCGAGCCAGGGGGTCACCAGTTGATGGTCGTGGTTTCCCGGCACGATCACCACCTCCCGCGGGGGCCTCAGCGCGGCCCCGAGCTCGGCCAGCACCGGCCGCGCGGCTTCGAGCGCGCGGTGGACCGGACCGTGGCGCAACTCGATCGCGTCACCGAGCAGCACCAGCCGCTCGCACGATGAAAGTGCCTGTAGCAGCGGCCGCCGCATAGCCTCGACGCGCAAGACGTCGTTTCCCGGCGCGGCGCCGAGATGCAGGTCGGATACGACCAGCGTCCGCAGGGAAGGGCTCGCCTACGCCGAGGCCGCGGCGAGCGCCCGACGGATCGACTTGGGCAGCATGAAGCGGACGTCCTCGCGAATCACGTCGAGCTCCCTCACCGCGGTCGTCCCGCGACGGCGGAAGAAGTCCACGAGGCGTTGGACGAGCTCCTCGGGTGCGCTGGCTCCGGACGTGATGCCGATCCGCTGCTTGCCGAGGAGCCATTCCTCGCGTACCTGGGACTCGTTGTCGATCAGGTGAGATTCGGAGCCGCACTCGCGCGCCACCTCGACGAGCCGGTTGGAGTTAGAGGAGTTGCGCGAGCCGATCACGAGCACCAGGTCGCAGGTGCGGGCGAGCTGCTTGACGGCTGTCTGGCGGTTGGTGGTCGCGTAACAGATGTCGTCGGTGCGGGGCCCCACGATCCCCGGGAAGCGCTGGCGCAGGCGGTTGATGATCGCTCGCGTCTCGTCCACCGAGAGCGTGGTCTGCGAGATATAGGCGATCCTGCTCGGGGTCCTTGATCTCGAGCCGGTCCACGTCCCGCACTGACTGCACGAGCACGATGTTCTTGGGCGCCTCGCCCATGGTCCCCTCGACCTCCTCGTGGCCGTCGTGGCCGATGAGCACGATCGTGTAGTCGTCGGCGGCGAACTTGCGCGCTTCGACATGAACCTTCGTCACCAGCGGGCAGGTGGCGTCGATCGTGCGCAGACGCCGCTTTTCGGAGTTGGCGTGCACGCTGGGCGCCACGCCGTGCGCGGAGAAAACGACCGTGGCGTCCTCGGGCACCTCGCTCTCGGAGTCGACGAAAATCGCCCCCCGTTCGCGCAGCTGGTCGACGACGTGCTTGTTGTGCACGATCTCCTTGCGCACGTAGACTGGCGCGCCGTAGAGGTCGAGGGCCGCCTCGACGGCCTGCACGGCGCGCTCCACGCCGGCGCAGTAGCCGCGCGGCGCGGCGAGCACGATCTCGGGAGCATCCGCAATCATCGTTTCCAAAGTGTAGGCAGGGGTCGTTGGGGGCGAGTTAGTCTTCGCGTAACCGTCGTCAAGGTCCACAGACCCTCAATCTCTATACCCGTCAGGCGCGCCAATGGCTCAACAACATCTCGACCGCCTCACCCCGATCGATGCCTCCTTCCTGCACCAGGAAGGCCCCGCCTCGCACATGCACATTGGCGCGGTCCTGCTGTTCGACGGTCCCCCGCCGGCCTTCACGGATTATCTCCAGCACGTGCGCGGGCGTCTGCACCTCGTTCCTCGCTACCGCCAGAAGCTCGCCACGCCGCCTTTCGAGGCCGGCCGGCCGCTGTGGGTCGACGATCCTGACTTCAACCTCGAGTACCACGTCCGCCACGCCGCCCTCCCGGCACCGGGGACCGAGCAGCAACTCCTCCAGCTGGCCGCCCGGATCGCCTCCCAAGCGCTGGACCGCTCCAAGCCGCTGTGGGAGAGCTGGCTCGTCGAGGGACTCGACTCGAATCGCTTCGCGCTGATCTTCAAAAACCACCACTCGCTGGTGGACGGAATCGCCGGGGTCGATCTGGCGACCGTGCTGCTCGACCTCGAGCAGACCCCTCGTCCTCCCGGCGACGATCTGGAGCCGTGGCGGCCGCACCCCGAGCCCTCGCCCGCAGACCTGGTCCTCGCCGGCGCGCGGGGCTTTGTCGGCACCGGCTTCCACCTCGCGGAGCGGACACTGCAGGCGGCCACCGACCCCGCGGGGACCGCGGGCAAGCTGATCGAGGCCGCCGAAGGGATCGGGGAGCTGGTCTGGGCGGTGCTCAACCCCGCGCCCGAGACGCCGCTGAACGTGGAGATCGGGCCCCACCGCCGCTACGCCGTGGTGCGCCAGGAGCTCGACGATTACCGCGAGGTCAAGAACAAGCTCGGCGGGACAGTCAACGACGTCGTGCTGACGGTGGTCGCGGGGGCGCTCGCGCGGTGGCTGCGCTCGCGCGGCGTGCGCACCCAGGGTCTCCAGCTGCGCGCGCTCGTTCCCGTCTCCGTGCGGGCAGATCGCGAGCGCAACACACTGGGCAACCAGCTGACCGCGATGCGAGGCCCGCTGCCCGTCTACATCTCCGATCCCGTCGCGCGCCTGCGCTTTATCAGCAGGGCCATGGACGGGTTGAAAGAGTCAAAGCAGGCGGTGGGGGCGGCGACGATCGCGCGCGTGAACAACCTCGCGCCGCCGACGATCCTCGCCCAGGCCTCGCGGCTTCAGTTCTCCACGAGGCTGTTCAACCTCCTGGTGACGAACATCCCCGGCCCCCAGTTCCCGCTCTACGTGCTCGGGCGCCAGCTGCGCGATCTCTTCCCGGTCGCCTTCCTGCCCTCCCACCATGCGCTGGCGGTGGCGATCATGTCGTATAACGGCGGGATCGATTTCGGCCTGCTGGCCGACTTCGACGCGCTGCCGGACCTCGACGTGATTGCGGCCGGGCTCGACGAGTCGCTGCAAGAGCTGCTGGCCGCCGCGCGCGGCACGAGCCCCGCGCGACCGCGGCGCGCCGCCCCAGCTCGCGAGCCCGCGCGCACCTCCAAACAGCCCACCCCGGCCTCGATAGTCCCCGCGCAGAGCTCGAGACCCAAGCGCGGCCCCGCCGCCGACATGCGAGCGAGACGGGCGCGCAAGGGCAAGGGCGGCAACGGAAGCGATCCCCAGGACGGCGCTTAGTGGCCGACGAAGACCTGATCCGGCCGGGGGAGATCGCTTTTCACCTGGATCTGACCGCAGCCCAGCTCAAGATCGTCCACACGGCGCTCAAATCGCTCTACGACGATCTCGGCCACGAGGAGCACGACGTCCAACAGGTCGTCTTGGAAGTGCTCGAGAAGCTCCCGAGCGAGCACGACATCCGGGCGATCGACCTCGGGCGCGAGCTGCGGCGGCGGCGCTGAGGCTCAGAACCCCAGCGCGAACTTGGCGTCCTCGCTCATCCGCTCCGGCGTCCACGGAGGCGAGAACGTCATCGTCGGCTCGACGCGCTCGACTCCATCCAACTCACCCACAAACTCCTCGATCTGCTCGGAGACGTGCGGCCCGATGGGGCAGGCGGGCGTCGTGAGGCTGTAGGTGACCTTCACGGTCCCGCCGTCTATCTCGATGTCATAGATGAGACCAAGCTCCACGAAGTCGAGCCCGAGCTCGGGGTCGATGACGTCGCGCAGCGCGTCGTTGACTGTGTCCTCAGAAACCATGGAGTGCAGTTTAGGCGCTGTCGCCTCCCCTTTCGCGGGCGCGCCTGGGTGAGCCGTCTACTCCTCTCGCGAGCGCGGCGCTGCAGGACAACTGTCTTCCTTGCAGCCCGGCGTCGGATTCGAATAGATTGCCGGGATCGTCGACTTCTGCGAATCGCCCCCCGTACTGCGCTGTCGAGGAGACGAAGACCGTGCCACGCAAGGCCGGCGGCGTCAGGCGCTTGCCCGGGCGTTCAGAGCTCAGGGCGACGTCGTGGTCGACATGAGTGAGCTCGCGTTCGCCGACGTCTCGCTGATGGTTGACCTTGCGATGCTCGCGCGGCGGCTACGGGGGAAAGGCAGGGCGGTCTGGCTCCGCGGCGCCCAGCCGCACATCCGCATTCAGATCGAACGCGCCGGCCTGCACCGGCTGGCGGGCGTGCGGCCGGACAGCTCAGCGGCGTTCGCCTAGGGCACGCGTCAGTAGCCCGGGCTCAGGCAGAGACGACCTCGGGGCTCGGGTTACTGGGCCGGCTGAGGCGAAATAGTGGCCCGACCTCACGTCCTCGACCCAGCCTGGGTGGGTGGGCTCCCAGCGCAGCAGCTCACGCGTACGCGCGTTGGACGCCGGACCGTCCAGCGGCGCGAAGGGGGCGAGAAACTCCAGGTATTGCGGGGCCTCCTCCGCGGTGACGCTCTTGGCCTCGACGCCCAGCTGCGAGGCGATCGTCTCCGCGACCGTCCTGAACTGGATGCCCTCGTCCCCGACGCCGTGCAGGCGCGTGCCGGCCGGCGCCTTCTCCAGCGCCAGGCGGTAGAGGACCCCGATGTCACGCGTGTCGGCGGCGGGCCAGCGGTTGGCCCCGTCGCCGATGTAGGCGGCAGCGCCGTGGGCCCGCGCGAAGCCGATCAACGCCGGCGTGAAGCCGTGCGTGTCCAGGTCGGAGTGGACCATCGGCGCCAGCCGGATTACGGATGAGCGCACACCCTGCTCCGCCAGGCCGATCGCGTAGTTCTCGCTGTCGACGCGCGGCCCACTGGGAACGGTGTCCTCCTCCGTGCCGGGCCGACCCTTGATCCCGGCCATCGCCAGCATCAGCGTGCCGGAGGTCGTGACCAGCGGCTTGCCGGTGCCAGCGAGGGCGGCGCCAAAGGTCTTGATCGCGGCCATGTCGCCCTCGGCCGCCTCGGCCAAGTTCCCGGCGCGCATCACGCCGTGGTCGAAAGCCAGATGGATCACGCCGTCGGCCTCTGCGGCTGCCCCGCCCAGGCCCTCAAGGTCGGCCAACTCGCCGCGGCGCACCTCGGCGCCGAGGGACTCGACGGTGGCGGCGGAGGCGTCGGAGCGCGCCAGGCCGATGACCTGATGGCCGTTTGACAGCAGCTCGGGGATGACGGCGGACGCGATGTGTCCGGACGCGCCGGTGACGAAAACTCGCATGGGAATGCTCCTAGTCGGTTGATCTGGTGGGCATGTCACTTGGTGTCATCAAGATAGCACACCATGTCACCCGGTGTCATCAACTAGGCTAGGAAACTGATGTCACGCTGGAAGCCAGATGCCCCCGGCCGCCTCACCAAGGCGGCGATCACGCTGTTCGAGGAGCGTGGCTATGAGGCGACCACTGTCGCGGAGATAGCCCAGGCCGCTGGCCTGACCAAGCGCACGTTCTTCCGTTACTTCGCGGACAAGCGCGAGGTGCTGTTCATGGGCTCCGCCGAGCTGCAGGACGCGTGGGTCAGATCGATCGCTGATGCGCCGGTCCAGGCCAGCCCGATGGAGGCGGTCGAGGCGGCCCTGGATGCCGTCGCGGGGCTCTTCAGCGAGCGCCACCCCTTCGCCCGTGTCCGAGCCCGGATCATCGGCGCCAACCCGGAGCTGCAGGAGCGCGAGCTGATCAAGCTGGCGAAGCTGGCCGACGCGGTGGCGGAGGCGCTGCAGGCCCGCGGCGTTCCCGGCCCGGCGGCGGCGCTGGCCGCCCAGACAGGGGTGACGGTCTTCCACGACGCGTTCGCGCGCTGGGTTGGACAGGACGACCCGGAGGCGATGAGGCGGCTAATCGATGAGTCGCTCGCCGACCTCCGGGCGGTGGTGATGGACGGGGCCGGCGCCCCGGCCCCGCGGCCAGAGCGCCGCGCCCTCGCGTCATAGGCAGGTTTTTGCGCCGCGCGGGCGCCGATCAGCAGCCCGGGTAGCCTTCCCGCGGTGACGATGCGGACGGTGACTTTCGGCGACCTCCGGGGCGATACTTGGGGCGCGGCGCTGAGCCCGCATCCCGACTTGCCCTCGTTCGCCGTGCTCGGCCCAGAACCGGCCGCGGTGCTGCGAGCCGACATCCGCTCTGGCTCGTCGGAGGAAGACGAGTGGCGGATCGTGGGCGAGGGCTTGGAGCTGCTCGTGGCGCCCGAAAGCTCGCCCGCGCGGGACTCTGCGGCCATCGATCAACTGGCCACCGTCCGCGGGCGAGTGCGCGGCGGAGGCGCGCGCGAGGTGGAGTCCCGCGGATGCCGCAGCGAGCGCGCTGAGGCGCTGGACCCCGGCCGCTCGCAACTGTTTCGCGACGTGTGCGCGTGGTTCGGGCCGGGAGACGGCTTCGCGTTTGTCGCAATCCGGCCTCGCCGCGGATCCGGCCACGGCGACGAGCGCGTCTCGGCCACCGTGTTCTCAGGCGGCCACGCGCTAGCCGTAGGCGACCCCCGCCTCTCGACCACCTACGGCGAGGAAGGGGGCCCACTCCGCGCGACGCTCGAGATGTGGCTCACCGACGACGATGAGAAGGGCGAGCGGGAGGAGACATTGAACTATCCACGCCGTGCGGCGGGCACCGCGGCCGATCTGGGCGTGGTCCATGACGTCGGGCAGCTCGCGGTCCGGGTGCAGCCGTTTAGGTGGCGTGCCCAAGGTCGAGACGGCGCGGGCATCTACCTGCTCGCCCGAGCACGATGACCGTCGCAGCCGAATGAGCGACGCAACGAGGATCGAGGCGGTGATCAGCGATTTCGGGGGCGTGCTCACCTCCCCCATGCTCGATTCCTTTGTCGCATTCCAGGACTCCTCCGGCGTCTCGCTGGAGCACGCTCGGGGCGGCGATGGCCGCGCTGCGGCGTGAGCTCGGCGCCAATCCGCTCTTCGAGCTCGAGACCGGCCGCATGACCGAGGCGCGCTTCCTCGAACTGCTCAGTCGGCAGCTCAGCACGCAACTCGGGCGCGAGGTGGAGATGCACGGGTTCGGCGAGCACTACTTCGAGCATCTGCACCCGAACGAAGCGGATGATCTCCTTCATGCGCGAACTGCGCCGGCGCGGCTACAAGCTCGCGATCTGCACCAACAACGTGCGCGAATGGGAGCGGCTGTGGCGCGCCAAGCTGCCGGTGGATGAGATCTTCGAGGTGGTGGTCGACTCCGCCTTCGTGGGCACGCGCAAACCCGAGCAGCGGATCTACGAGCTCACGCTCGAGCGGCTGGGGGTCAGCCCCGCCGCTGCACTGCTGATCGACGACATCGAGCTCAACTGCGACGCCGCTCGCGAGCTGGGAATCGAGGCGATCTGGTTCCGCTCCAACGACCAGGCGATCGCGGAGATCGAGGCGCCGCTGAGCGAGTCGGTTAGTCTCGCCGAGCCGGTCCGCGGCGGTCCGTTCTCGGGGGGCGTCCGAGCCGTGTCAGTTCTCGGCGCCGAGGCGGTCCCAGCAGTACAGCTCGACGCACTCGCGCGCGAGCTCCAGGCAGCGCGCGTCCGAGAGCCACGGCAGCACCGTATCGAGCGCCTGCTCCTCGCCCACGCCGGCCTCGAATGCCTCCTCGCCGCGGAATCCGGCGGCGATCCTCAGCGCCTCGCGACGATTCTCTCCCAGCGACGCGAAGACGTTGACGAGGAACTCCTTGTTGGGCACGCGGATGGCCGACCTCGAGCGATGCGTGCCAGGCCGCAAGCAGTGACAGGTCGTGCTCGTCGAGGTCGGCGACCGCCTTGGCGTAGTGAGACTCGAGCTCGGACTCCGGGATCTCGTCGACCCACGCCCGGACCACCTCGCCCAGGATCTGGCGCCGTGCCTCCCGGCCCACGGACTCGGCGATGACCCTGATCGCGTTCTGGGGTTCGATGAAGCAGAGTGACATTGCGCCTCCGGCTCGAGCTTCCGACGGCGCAAAAGGTAGGAGGTGGCTCGGACAGACCGTCCTGGCTTTCGCGGGCGCCCGGGAGCTCAGCAGCTCGGAGGAGGCTTTAGGTCGCGTCGACCTGGGGCCTCAGCAGCTTGGAGGGGGCTGTAGGTCGGTCGCCGGGCAGACCGGCAGGATCACGGGTCGACCTGCGGCCGCTGGGAGAAGTCGAAGTCGCGGACCAGGTTGCCCAGCAACGGAAGCGCCTCCCGCACGTCGGGCCGGGGATCCGGCCGGCCGTCGGTCGCGGGTTGAGCCGCTGCCCGTTGAGGAAGTCGTCCTCGATGAACTTGTTGTAGGCGTCGAAGCTGAGGATCTGGTTGTCGATGTAGCCGCGTTGGCGTACGGGCTGATGACGATCCCCGGCACGCGCAGGCCATAGCCGTTTGCGTCGACCGCGGGCGGCACGACCTGGTCGTAGAACCCGCCCCAGTCATCCCAGGCCAGGAAGATCGCGGTGCTGTTCCAGTCGGGGCTCTGCATGATCGTGTTGATCAGCCCCGTGACGTACGTCTGGCCTGCGCTCACGAGGCTCGGCGGATGCTCGGACACGCAATGGTTCGGGACGATCCACGAGACCGATGGCAGTCTCCCCGCCCTGGTCGCGTCGAAGAACCTGTTCAGCGACTGGATGTCGCCCCGCTGCCCGTCTGGTGACGTCGGTGAACGAGGGCAAGCGGGTTCCAGATGCTGGGCGTCTTTGGGCCTCTGCTCAACCGGCTTGCAGCTCATGCTCGCGTGTTGCTCTCGCAGTCGGGCTCGTTGCCCTTGAACATGTAGTAACGCCAGCTCACGCCGTACCTGTGCAGCAGGTAGGTGAGGTCGGTCCAGGCATACAGTGGAGCTGCCCGTTGGCCGTGTTGGGTCTGGAGGCGCTCTCGCAGAGTGGACGGCTTCGTCGGGATCGCTGCACTTCGCGGACCATTCGGAGACCATGTAGAGGTGGGCCGGAAGGCTCCAGGAGGCGTCCGGCTCGAACATGCGGTCCTGGAGCACGAAGTCCCGCGCGTAGCGCCAGTAGTTGGGGATGTCGGCGCCCGTGTGGTAGCCCATCACGTCGAGACACGCGCTGTGTGGCGGTTACCTTGCACGGACTGCAGAGCGGGTTGGTACTGCCGCAACCAGGCCCTTCTCGGCCTGAGCGACGAAGCCGTCCATCGCGCATCCCTGGCGCTCAGCCGAATTCGCGCAGTCCATATCGGCTTGCGCGCTGCCGACCGAGTGCGGGCCCCCGAATTTCTGTCGCTGCGATCGTGGAAGGGTCTGTCGCAGCCGCCGTGCAGCGGGTCGGGAATGCAAGGCACCCGCCGGGTTGCCCGCGAGGCCCGGGATCCCCTCGGCCTGCGGGAAACGTGCCGAAGTACTGGTCGAACGAGCGGTTCTCCTGCATGATGATCACCACGTGCTTGATCTTGTGGATCTCGCTCGCGTCGAGGGAGACCACCGGCGAGTGCGACCAGACGTTCCTTGCATCCGCGGGCAAGACAGCGCGAAACACAAAATGCGTCGGCTTCGAGAGCATCACCGCGATCGAAAAGCGCGACCTGCCCTTCAGCTTTTGGGTAGCGACTGTCCTCCAGCGCTTGCCCTCCTGCCGCTGCAGTGCGACGCGCTGGCCCGCGTGCGACGGAACGACCTGCCCTCGAAGGCTGACGCGCTCCCCGGGCACCGGATTCGGATCCGAAGACGACAGCGACACAGCTGCGTGTACCTGCTCGTCGACGGTGCGGCTTCGCAAATCGCTCGCCGTGGCGGAAAAAAAGCTTCCTGAGTCAGGCGCGCGAACGAACGCGTAGTGACCCGACGAGTCGGTGGTGGCGCTCGCCACACGATGAAACGAGCTCGACGACGGCGACCTCTGCCACAGGGTCACCGCGGCCCCGGCCGGCGATGAGCCGTACAACCGCCCAGAGATAGTCACCCGAGTCCCCGCCGTCGACGGGTTCGGGATCGCCGAAATCGTCAGTGCCCCCGAACCGGAGTAGCGCGAAGAACCGCGCGCCACACCAGCCACGGCACCCGCGACCACAACCAACAGCGGTATCGACACGAACCAATATCGCATCGTCGCCACCACGCCCCTCTTCAGTTGCCCCTTGCCCCCAAGTTCAGTGCGATCCTATCGCTTTCAGGGTGCAATTTCCAGCAAAGATGTCCTTTGTCCCACGCCGGACGCGCGGCCAGGTCAGCAACTCGGCCGCGGTTTGAGATCGGTTGCCGGGCAGACCGGCAGGATCACCGGCCGCCGCGGTCGGTGTGAAAAGTCGAAGTCGCGTACCAGGTTTCCGAGCCGCGGACTCGACTCGGGCACGTTGGGCCGCGGATCCGGCCGGCCGTCGGTGCGCGGGTTCAGCCGCTGGTCGCCGAGGAAGTCGTCCTCGATGAACTTGTTGTAGGCGTCAAAGCTGAGCGTCTGGTTATCGATGTAGCCGCGCCTCGCGTACGGGCTGATCACGATCGCCTGGGACGCACAGCCCATAGCCATTTGGCCCGATCTTGGGCGGCACGACCTGGTCGTAGAACCCGCCCCAATCATCCCAGGCCAAGAAGATCGTCGTGCTCTTCCAGTCGGGGCTCTGCATGATCGAGTTGATGAGCCCTGTGACGTAGGTCTGTCCCGCGCTCATCGAAAGCTTCCCGGAAGCGAAGCCAGGGGGGAGGCAAGCGCCGCCCCATCGACGCCGCCCGCCGCGGCAAGCAACAGCAACGTCAGAGCGATCGCCCGGCCCATCGATCGGCCGCTCAGCAAAAAGGCTTTGGCTTCAGGTCGGTTGCCGGGCAGACGGGCAGGATCACGGGCCGTCGCGGACGCTGCGAGAAGTTGAAATCGCGTGCCAGGTTCCCGAGCAGCGGCTCGGACTCGCGCACGTCCGGTCGGGGATCCGGCCGCCCGTCTGTGCGGGGATTGAGACGCTGACCTAGCAGGAAGTCATTCTCGATGAACTTGTTGTACGCGTCGAAGCTCAGCGTCTGGCTATCGATGAAGCCGTGCCTCGCGTAGGGGGAGATCACGAGCGCCGGCACGCGGAGGCCATAGCCATTCTCATCGACGGCCGGCGGCACGACCTGGTCGTAGAACCCGCCCCAGTCATCCCAGGCCAAAAAGATCGCGGTGCTCTTCCAGTCGGGGCTCTGCATGATCGTGTTGATCAGTCCCGTCACGTACGTTTGACCCGCGCTGACGAGGTCCGGGGGATGCTCTGAGACCGTACGGTTCGGCACGATCCAGGAGACGGCAGGCAGCTTGCCGGCCCTTGCCGCTCCGTAGAACTCCTCGAGCGATTGGATGTCGCGCAGCTGCTTGTCCTGCAGGACGTCTGTGAACGAGCGCAGCGGGTTCCAGATGCTGGGAGTCCGCGCCGTCTGTTGGACCGCCGCGCACGTCGTCAGGTTTGGGTTGTTGCAGTCGGGCTCGACGCCTTGGAACACGTAGTAGCGCCAGCTGACGTCGTAGCGATGCAGCAGGTAGGTGAGGTCGGTCCACGCGTACTCGGGCCTGCCCGTCGGTGCATTGTCGTTGCCAAGCGTGTTCGTGCACGAGAAGGCGTCGTAGGGGTTGCTGCAGATCGCGTCCCACTCGGAGACCATGTACAGGTGCGCGGGCATGCTCCACGAGGTGACCGGCTCGAACATGCGGTCCTGGAGCACGAAGTCCCGCGCGTAGCGCCAATAGTTGGGGATGTCGGCGCCGGTGTGATAGCCCATCGCGTCGACGCATTCGGTCTTGGCCGCAGTGCAGGGAGAGCAGTTTGGATTGGTGCCGCTGCAGCGCCTACCGGTCTCTGCCTGCGCGATGAAGCCGTTCATGCGACACCCGCGGTGCTCCGCGGGATTGGCACAGTTCATGTCCTTGGCCGCGTCTGACGCTGCGTGCGGACCGCCATAGTTGACGTCGTTGCGGTCATGGAAGGGCCTGTCGCAACCGCCGTTGCGAGGATCGGGGAGGCACGGGATCTTGCCGGGGTGGCCCGCCACGCCCGGAATTCCGATGGCGTGCGGGAAAGTGCCGAAGTACTGATCGAACGAGCGGTTCTCCTGCATGATGATCACGATGTGCTTGATCTTGTGGATATCGCTCACCGACACGTGGATGGCTGGGGAGTAGAACCACGCCCGACCGCCCTGAGCGGGAACGGCGGCACGGAAGGTGAACTCACCGGCTCGCGGGAAATCCCGCGCGGTCGAGTAGCTCGACCGCCCGTTTAGCCCGGCACCGGCGACGGCTTTCCACCGCTTCCCCGCACGCTGTTGGAGCTGGACGCGCCGGTCCCCGTTCGGAACGCCGACACGACCATCGAAGACGACGCGCTCGCCCGGGACCGCGTTGACATCGGAAGCGATCAGCGAGACCGCTCTCCGGCTGGCGGCGCGTGATCTCGCAGCAGGCTTAGCCGAGGAAGCAAGCGCGGCTGTGCCACCGCCTGCGACAGCGATAGCGATAGCGACGATCGATATCAGGCTGATGAATCGGCGCATGACTGGCGGGCCCGCCCGGCCCGGCGGCTGAATTGCATCCACCCCGTGCGCCGAGATGGTACCCACGGATTGTTTGTCTTGCGCCTGTTGGGTCCTAGCTACAACTCGAGCGCCGCGCGCACGGCTTCGAGCGCCCCCTGCTCCGGAGCCGCGCCCGGCTCGAGCCCGAGATGGGCCCGCTCGCCGCGCTGCCAGTTGTAAAGGCCAAGGTCGAGCGCGGCGAGAGGGACGCCGCACGCGTGCGCGAACGCCGCCGCGCGTCCCTCGAGCATGAGGGAATCGCCGATGCCGAAGACTCGCTTCGCTCCGACCGTGACCTCGTCCGTGCCGCCGAGCATGAGCTGACCGGCACGGATCTCGAACACTCCGAGCCAGCCCAGCGTGACGAGCAGGTCGAAGCGCGCATCACGGTGAAGTCCGGGAAGAGCCAGCCGTTCGAACACGCGCGTGAAGCGACGCTCCGCGCTCCAGCCCGTATCGCCGGTGAACGCGGCGGCTTGCGAACCTGCGCGGCGGGCCCAGGCCCGGTAGGCGTCGATCGTGCGCAGCGGGTGCGCGGAATCGTGGGCACTCCGCGGACCAGTTCTGACCTCGCGTAGGTCGGGAGGCTCTGGAGCGCCCCAGGGGGTCCTCACCGCGCGCACGGCCGCGAACGGATCCTCCTCATCGAGCGGGCACAGGTACGCGATCAGGAACGCGAGCCAAGCCCGATCCTCGACGTCTCCCGGGCCGGCCACTTCGGCATACAGACCCGGTGGCCGCTCGCTCAGGGCCCGAAGGCGCCCGGCGGCGAAGGCGACCTCGTCTGCCAGCCGCGCGGCCTCGCACGCTCGAGCGCAACCCAGGGGCGAGCCGCGAGCGATAACCGTCGTCCGCCCCCCGCTCGAGACGACGCACCTGGAGCGCCGTCCCCCCGCCCCGGCCCTGTGTGGCGCTGCGGCGGCGGTCGCCGGCGGAACGCGTCGCACGCCCCGCGCGGCTACCTTCCCCGAGCTCCGAGCGCGGCGCGCTTGGGGAGATCGCCGGCGCCAGCTCGACATCCTGCTCGCGAGCGCAGATGGGGCAGTGTTGCAGGAGGCGGTTGTGACGGCAGAAGGTGGGCACCCGACTGGGACAAAGCTTGGCACGGGTACGACGGATTCGGCGCGAGCCCAGCCGGGCGCAGAAAGACCCGGGGGGCCCAGATCCATCTGGGCCCCCCGGAGAGCCAGGGAAGTGGGGGCGCAGTTCCCTGACCGACAGGGGCGAGTTTCCCCGTCCCAAGCAAAGCTAAACAGTGCCCCGCTCGTCGAACGTTGTCGCGGTGACGAGCTTTCCCGGCTGGTAAGAACACTAGCAGGCGCATCACTTTGGTTGGCAATTATCCGTTTGCACCAGGATATTCGCTCGGACGTCGGCCAATGGTCTCGGGGGTGATCCTTTCATCAGTCGAGTGCGTGTACCGCCCGCTCGATGGTCACCGCCCGCGCCTGCCTGGCCCGCTGAAGAACTCCTCGCCGGGCCTGACCGTCCCCGCGGCCTCAGCCTCGTGGCGCAGCGTCCTGTCCGCCTCCCCGCTCCAAGCGCCCAGCGCGAGCATCTCGCGGTCGGCGTCCATCGGGCTGCCGCCGAGATCCTTGTTGACGATCCGCGCGCACTTGCGGCCTTCGGCTATGGCGGTGACGACCAGCGATTGGCCGATGCGTGCGTCCCCGCAGGCGTAGACCCCGTTGACGGAGGTTCGATACGTCTGACGCGTACGGATGTTCCCGCGGCGGTCGAGCTCCAGTCCCAGCTGCTCGATCAGGCCCTCGTGCTCGGGATGCTCAAATCCAATCGCGATCAGCACCAAGTCTGCCTCGAGCACGAACTCGCTACCTGGGACTGGGGTCAGGTCGCGCGAGGACGTGCCCGTCACCCGGCGGGCGTACACGTGGCTCACGTGTCCTCCGCGGCCGCCGAAGCCGGTCACCTCGGTTCCCCACCAACGCTTGCCACCCTCTTCGAGCGCGTAGGTCGTCGACGTCCGCTTGGGAGGCAGCGGCCACGGATGACGGGGGTCCACGCCGCCCGACTCGAGCGCCGCGTACACGTCGAGCATCGTCACGGCCTGCGCTCCCTCACGGTGGGCGTTGGAGATGCAGTCCATGCCGGTATCGCCGCCTCCGACGACAACCACCCGCTTGCCCTCAGCGCGGATCTCCGATCCCGGTGCGGTCGGCCGGGACGGGCGTCCCTCCCGAGCCGCGACCCAGCGGTTGCGCTGGTAGAGGTAATCCATCGCGAAGTAGATCCCCGCGAGCGCCCGCCCGGGCGCGTCGAGGTCGCGCGAGACGCGCGATCCGATCGAGACGACCAGCGCATCGAAGCGCTCCCTCAGCTCCGCCACCGTGAGGCCACGGCCGACCTCGACGTCATAGACGAAGTCGATGCCCTCGCGCGCGAGGATGTCGACGCGGCGGTCGATGATGCGCTTCTCGAGCTTCGCATCGGGGACGCCGAAGCGCATCAGCCCACCTGGCCCTTCGTCGCGTTCGTACACGGTGACCCGGTGGCCGCAGTGGTTGAGCTCGGCGGCCGCGGCCAGGCCGGCTGGGCCGGAACCGACCACCGCGATGGTCCGCTCGGTGCGCCGATCGGGCACCTCGGGCGCCACCCACCCCTCCGCGAACGCCCGCTCAGCGATCGCCATCTCGATCTGTTCGATCGTGACCGGGTCGTCGTTGATCGCGAGCACGCACGCCGACTCGCACGGCGCCGGGCAAATGCGACCCGTGAACTCAGGAAAGTTGTTGGTCGCGTGCAGCTGGTCGATCGCCTCGCGCCACTTGTCTCGGTAGACGAGGTCGTTCCATTCCGGGATCAGGTTGCCCAGCGGACACCCCTCGTGACAGAAAGGGATGCCGCAGTCCATGCAGCGGGCCCCCTGCCGGCGCAGCTCCTCCTCGGGTCGCAGCGCGAAGTACTGGCGGTAGTCGCGCACCCGCTCGTCCGGGTCTCGCTTGTCGAACCCGACGCGGTGGATTTTCAAAAACGCGCCTAGCTCACCCATGGAGCCGCGGAGCGTACCAGCGGCGTTGAACCCGTCTCGGTGGGTCTTGAACGCGGGGAGGTGACCTGGCGGCGCGTCTCGATGCCCGTGCGCTTATTTCCGCTGATAGCCGGCACGTGTCAGCGCAGCGGCCACCTGCGCGACTACCAGACACGACTGATAGATCACCTGATCGCGAGTCACGCGGTTGGGGTCCACCCCAGCAGCTTTCAGCGCCGCATCCTTGCGCCTGTCTCGATCGAAGGCACTCCGGCTCGTGTGGTAGCGAAAGCCGTCGACCTCAAACGCCACTCGCTGCTCCGGCGAGAAGAAGTCAACGCTGAAGCCGGCCACCCGGACTTGGGTCTTGGGCTCGGGCAAGCCCGCCTCTCGCACCAGCTGGAGGAACCGCCTCTCGGCCTCGGAGTGTGTGATCGCGCCTGACACCCAGCGGTCCAGAAGCTTGTCCAGGATCGGTCCTCCTCTTCGGCCGGGCGCGCGCCTTACCGCATCTCTGAGCTCCGACGGAACGACAATTCTCAAGACGGTCAATGCCTCGTCGAGGGCGCGCTCGAGCTCGCGAATACCTACCTGCTCCGATAGGTCAAGCAACGTCCTCGCCGGAGACGTGACGGGCAGGTCTTGATGTATCCGGAGGTCGCGGCGCAACAGCCCTGCGGAGCGATGCACCACGATGCCCGACCGCGCCCTGCCTCGATCGCCGCGCTGTGCGGTTATCTCGACCGCCTCGGGGGCTTCTGGGATCAGGCCCCAGAGCGCAGCCGCGGAGGCGTGACTCAGCACCGCGCCCTCTCCGCACGCAAGCAGCGCCGAGGTTTCGCGACCGAGCGGAACGGGTGCGTCGCAGACCACCGCGTACACGCCGACGTGTTCGGGGAGCAGTAGCCCGCGACGGACCATGCGGTCCGCTGCGCTTCGGCTGAGTCCGGCGGAAAACAGTTGCTCGCGCCCCACACGGCCGCGCTGGAGCCTCGCGATCGCAGCAATTCGTTCCTCCCGGGTACCTGAAACGACGCAGAGTCCCCTCACCCCCAAGACTTTCACGGGGTGTGGGGAATCTGCGTCGCTAGGCGACGCACTTTCCCCAGACCCGCGCTGAGGGGCGGGGGTTTGGGCAGTTTGCGTCGCTCGGGGAGCTCGAGAGGCCCGCACACCCACGACCCTGGCACAGCGAACCCGCTTTGCGGCCCGGCAAGCTACCACTTGCCACATTGCCGACGCGAGTGCGTAGCGAAGTCGTGACACTCCGGGGGGAGGGACGGCCCCCCTACGCCGCCGGCATCGCTGTGTCTTCCGCGCCCGCGCCGGCGGCCGACGACCGCCCCGCGAGCTCCTCCAGGGCTCGGCGATAGTCGCGCGGCATCACCTTGACGAACCGTTCCCGGGCGCGACCCCACGACGCGAGCAGGTTGCGACCCACCATCGACCCGGTGCGGCCGACGTGCTCGGTGATCAGCGCTCGGACCTCCTCGGAATCCTCATCCGATAGTCCCTCCAGGTCGACCAGGTCCAGGTTGCAACGCGCGTCGAAACCGCGGTCGACGTCGTAGACGTAGGCGATGCCACCGCTCATGCCGGCGGCGAAGTTGCGACCCGTGCGCCCCAGGACGACCACGCGCCCTCCCGTCATGTACTCGCAGCCGTGATCGCCCACGCCCTCGACGACCGCCAGCGCGCCGGAATTCCGAACGGCAAACCGCTCGCCCGCGAGGCCTCTGAAGAAGGCCCTCCCAGCTACGGCCCCGTACAGCACCGTGTTGCCGACGATCATGTTCTCCTCGGCGCGGAAGCGAGCGCGGTCGGGCGGGCGCACCGACACCACCCCGCCCGAGAGTCCCTTGCCCGCGTAGTCGTTGGTTTCGCCCCGCAACGCGAAGCAGACTCCCGGAGCGAGCCACGCGGCGAAGCTCTGCCCAGCGGAGCCCTGGAATGAAAGGTCGATCGTGCCCTCGGGCAGGCCGCGCGCGCCGAAGCGGCGGGCGATCTCCCCGCTCAGCAGCCCCCCCACGGTGCGGTTGACGTTGCGGATCAGAATCGGCCCCAACCGAACCCGCTCGCGCCGCTCCAGGGCCGGCGAGCACAGCGAGATCAGATCCCAGTCCAAGGCGCCCTCCAGGACCGGCTCGGGCGGGCGCGTCCGTCGCCGCGGCGCCGCGGGAGGGAGTTCGGGCATCGTCAAAACCGACGAGAGATCGACGTGCCTGGCCTTCCAGTGGTCGATCGCCTCGTCCATCTCCAGAAGATCCGTTCGCCCGATCAGCTCCGCAAACGAACGCACGCCCAGCGCGGACATCAACGCCCGCACCTCCTCGGCGACCATCATGAGGTAATTGACGACCTGCTCGGGTGTCCCCCGGAACCGCTTGCGCAGCTCGGGATCCTGCGAGGCGATCCCCACCGGGCAGGTATTCAAATGGCAGACGCGCATCATGATGCACCCCATCGCGATCAGGGGCGCGGTGGAGAAGCCGAACTCGTCGGCGCCCAACAAAGCGGCCACCACGACGTCGCGACCGGTGCGCATGCCACCGTCGACCTCGACCGTGATGCGCGAGCGCAGGTCGTTGAGCAGGAGCGTCTGCTGGGTCTCAGCGAGTCCGATCTCCCACGGCACCCCGGCCGACTGGACCGAGGACTGGGGCGAGGCGCCAGTGCCCCCATCGTGTCCGGCGATCGTGACGTGGTCCGCGTTGGCCTTGGCGACGCCCGCCGCGACGGTGCCCACGCCGACCTCGCTCACCAGCTTCACGGACACGGATGCGCTCGGGTTGGCGCAGCGCAGGTCATAGATCAGCTGCTTGAGGTCCTCAATGGAGTAGATGTCGTGGTGCGGGGGCGGGGAGATCAGCCCCACGCCAGGCGTCGACGACCGCAGCCAGGCGATGTAGTCGTCGACCTTGTGACCCGGAAGCTGGCCCCCTTCGCCGGGCTTGGCGCCCTGGGCCATCTTGATCTGGAGCTGGTCGGCGTTGACGAGGTAGTGGACCGTGACGCCGAAGCGGCCAGAGGCCACCTGCTTGATCGCCGAGCGGCGGGAGTCGCCGTTTGGGTCGAGTACGTAGCGCGACGCGTCCTCTCCCCCTTCGCCCGTGTTCGACCGCGCGCCCAGCCTGTTCATCGCGATCGCCAGCGTCTCGTGCGCCTCGCGCCCGAGCGCGCCCAGCGACATCGCCCCCGTGGTGAAGCGCTTGACGATCTCCGTGGCCGGCTCGACCTCGCCCACCGGGATGGGCTCGGCGGCGAAACGCAGCCCCATCAGTCCCCGCAAAAGCGACCTGCGCACAGACGATGTCGTTGACCATGCGCGCGTACTCGGCATAGATCTCCCGCGGATCGCGGTGCAGCGTCGCGGTGCCGCCGCCTCCGTCGACCGAACTCAGCGAATCCGGCCGTGGCGCCGGCGTCTCGGCTGCGCGTACGGCGTGCTGGAGCTTGGAGACCGTGTCGGGGTTCCACACGTGGCGCTCCCCGTCGCGACGCCACTGCAGCACGCCGCCCACCGGCAGCACGTCGCGGTGAGTCCGGGGGTAGGCGCGGAAGTGGCGCTCCATCGCCTCGGTTGAGAGCTGCTCGAGCCCGACGCCCCCGATCCGCGACGCGGTGCCTGTGAAGTAGCGATCGATCAGCTCCTGGTCGAGGCCGACGGCCTCGAAGATCTGCGCGCCGCAGTAGGACTTGACCGTGGAGATGCCCATCTTCGAAATCGTCTTCTGGAGCCCCTTGCCGATCGCCTTGACGATCCGCTTCTCGGCCTCCTCGCGAGGCAAGTCGACCGGCAGCAGGGAGCGCGCGGCGAGCTCGTCGAGCGACTCGAACATCAGGTACGGGTTGATGGCCGCCGCGCCGTAGCCGATCAGGGTCGCCATGTGGTGGATGTCGCGCGGCTCGCCCGACTCGATCACGAGTCCGGTCCGCGTCCGCGTCCCTCGCCGCACGAGCTGGTGGTGGACCGCGGCGACCGCGAGCAGCGAGGGAATCGCCACCCGCTCGGCCCCCAGATTCCGGTCGGAGAGAATCAGGATGTTGGCGCGGTGCTCGACGTAGCGGGCGGCCTCCTCGCACACCGCCGACAGCCGCGCCTCCATCCCGTCGGGGCCTTCCTCGATCGGCCAGGTGATGTCGATCGTGGCCGCGTCGAAGACGTCGTGTGAGACCTGACGCAGCTTCTCGAGCTCGTGGTTGCGGAGGATCGGCTGGTGCATCACCAGCTGGTGCGCCTGCTCGGGAACCTCCGCGAGCAGGTTGACCTCCGCGCCCACGCCCGCCTGCAGATCCATCACCACCGCCTCCCTGATCGGATCGATCGGCGGGTTGGTGACCTGCGCGAACAGCTGCTTGAAGTAGGAGAACAGCGGTGGCTGGCGGTCCGAGAGCGCGGCCAGCGCGGCATCATTGCCCATGCTCGCCACCGGCTCCTCGCCTCGAGCGGCCATCGGCGCGATCACCAAGCGCAGGTCCTCCTGCGAGTAACCGAAGGCCAATTGATTGGAGAGCAAGAGCTCGATCCGGGGCTTCAACGGCTGGCGCTCGGGCAGGTCGTCGATGTGCACGACGGAGCGCTCGTACCACTCGGAGTAGGGCTTGCGGCGGGCGATCCGTCGCTTGACGTCCTCGTCGTCGACGATCCGCCCCTCCTCGAGGTCGATCAGGAACACCCTGCCCGGCGCGAGGCGCCCCTTGCGCTGCACGTGCTCGGGCGCGACGGTGATCACGCCGGTCTCGGAGGCGAGCACCACGTAGCCGTCGGTGTCCTGGATCCAGCGACCCGGCCGCAGCCCGTTGCGGTCGAGCACCGCGCCGGCCACGCGCCCGTCGGTGAAGACGACCGCGGCTGGCCCGTCCCAGGGCTCGATCAGGCAGGAGTGAAAGTCGTAGAAGCCCTTGACGTCCGGGTCGAGGTCTGAACGGGTGCGGTAGGCCTCCGGGACCATCATCATCACCGCGTGCGGGATCGACCGTCCCGAGAGCACGAGCAGCTCGAGCACGTTGTCGAAGATCGCCGAGTCCGAGCCCCCTTCCTGCACGACCGGAATCACCTTCTCGAGATCCTCCCCGAACACCTCAGAGGCGAGCTGGGACTCCCGCGCGCGCATCCAGTTGACGTTGCCGCGCAGGGTGTTGACCTCGCCGTTGTGAGCGATCATCCGATAGGGATGGGCGAGTTGCCAGCTGGGGAAGGTGTTGGTCGAGAAGCGCGAGTGCACCAGCGCCAGGCGCGAAGCCACGCGCGGATCGCGCAGGTCGGTGAAGTACTCGCGGCAGCTGCGGCGCCTTCAGCATGCCCTTGTAGACGAGCGTCCGTGAGGAGCAGCTGGGGATGGCGAGGTCTGCCGCCGGCGGCGCGCTCGATCACGCGGCGGATCACGTACAGCTTGCGCTCGAGCGCCTGCTCGCGGGATCTCCTCCGCGGCCGCGATCACAGCTGGCGGATGCACGGGGCGGACAGCCGCGCCCGCTCGCCCGATCTGGCGCTCGTCGACCGGCACATCGCGCCACCACAGCGGCGCCTGTCCCTCGGCGAGAACGGTCTCCTCGATCAGCCGCTCGAGTTCGGCACGCCGCTCCGCCTCGCGGGGCAGGTAGCAGACCGCCACCCCGTAGCTGCCCCGCGGGGGCAGGGTCACGCCCGATAGCACCCCGCGCAGGAAGGCGTCGGGGATCTGGAGCAGGATGCCTGCGCCGTCGCCCGTCAGCGGGTCGGCGGCCTCCGCCCCCCGATGCTCCATGTTGGCGAGCGCGGTTAGCGCCTTCTCAACTACCGCGTGGCTGGTCTCGCCCCAGAGCTTCGCGACCAGCGCGATCCCGCACGAGTCGTGCTCGTGGGCGGGTTCGTAGAGTCCAGTGGCCCTGGGCGGGGCGGTGAGGTCCATGGGCGATGGTCTGAGGTGGCCAGCGCGTCACGACGGAGGCCAGAGAGTACCAGCGGCTCCCGTCTTTCTCAGAGAGGCCGGGCTTAAAATCAACACGGCAGTGAGACGGCTCCTCACGGTGTCAGCGTTGGTGTTCGCGGCCCTCGGCGCACAGGCGTTCGCGGCCGGGCGGAGCGAACGCGCGACGATCCACTTCGCGGGCCTGCAGAGCGCCACCCAGTGCTTTCCGGGCACGATGCGGCCACGCGAGAAACGGCCCGTGTTCCTGAGCTGGAAGGCCGCGAGCGGCGGTGGCACCCCCCGCGACGAGTTCGTCTACGAGATCTTCATGTCGCGCACGTCCGGCGGCGAGAACTTCTCGGATCCCAACTGGACCACCCAGGGCAGCCTCAGGTTCGAGACGCCGAAGCTCCCGGCCGGCCGTTACTTCGTGGTCCGCGCCCGCGGCCGCGGTGGCCAGGTGGATCACAACAGGGTGCAGCGCCGCGACTCAATCCCTGCGTGTAGACAACGCTGTACGTCCCCGAGCATCAGGGGCGGCTTTGCGATCTTTCGCGATCTTCCGGAAATCTGACGGTGTGATATAAGGACCGCCGATGCGGATTCCGCAAGCACGGCGCGCGATCGCGCCGTTGGGGGCAGTGGTCGTGCTCTTGAGCGCGACTGCCGCGTTGGCTGGATCCAGCCCGCCCCCTGGCTCGGTCAGTCAGGCATCCGGCAAGGCCGGGTGTTACACCTCGGACGGCTCGAGCGAGGCGGGACCTGGAACCTGTCACACGATCCGAGGCGGCGGCGAGGCCACAACCCTGGCGATCAGTCCAGACGGGCACTTCGCCTACCTGGTCGGTTACGGGACGAGCGATCCATCGGTGCCGCCCGTGCTCGCCGTCTTTCGCCGCAATACCACGACCGGCACGCTCAGCCAGCTCCCCGGCACGAGCGGCTGCTTCTCACGCGACGGCTCGAGCCAGGCCGGTCCCGGCACGTGCACCAAGGCACGCGACCTGGACACCGGGGACGCGACCTCGATCGTGATCTCAAAAGACGGCCGGTTCCTCTACGCGGCCTCGCAGTTGAGATCAGGGTCCTCCCAGACGGAGGTCGGTGGGATCGCCGTCTTTGCCCGCGACGTGAAGACCGGGACGCTCCGGCAGCTGAAGGGATCGGCGGGCTGCGTGGCCGCCATCACGTACAAGGGCTGCGCGGTGGCGCGCGAAGTGTCATCGGTTTCAAACCTCCAGCTCACGCCCGATCAGAGGTTCCTCTATGCCTCCGATTTCGACAGCGAGCCCTACAGCGGGATCGCGATCTTCAGGGTCGACCCCAAAACGGGCACGCTTGCGCAGCTGAAGGGCAACAACGGCTGCATCACCGACGATGGATCCACGGTTGAGAGCGGCACCATCAAGGTCTGCCGGGCGAACCCGAACTTCGACCAGCCCTGGGATGTGGCGACGCCCGACGACCGTTTCGCGTATGTCGGGGACGCGTACGGCAAGTTCCCGTTGGTCCTGGCGCTCGAGCGCAACTCCCATGGAGGGCTGGTGCCGCTGACCGGCACGGGCAGCTGCGTCTCGGACTCAGGCATGAGCGCCACCGGTACCTGTGTGACCGGCCGCGGCCTCTTCAACCCCGAGCGCATCGTGCCCTCGAGCGACGGGCGGTTTCTGTACGTCGCCAGCTACACGGCTCCTTCGCCGATCGCCGTGCTGAACCGCAACCCGAGTACGGGCTTGCTTTCTGAGCGCTCCGGGACCGCCGCTTGCATCAGCGTCGACGGCACCAGCGGCGACGGCTCAAGCTGCCGCACGGGTCTCGCCCTCGGCAACAACTATGCGGGCGCGCTCTCTCCGGACGGGCGCACCCTCTACTTCAGCGAGAATGGGCAGTCATCGACGACCGGGGGTCTGGTGATCTTCCGCGTTTCGCGGAAGACCGGGGCGTTCAAACTGCTGCCGGGCACGTTCGGCTGCGTCACCACGGACGGCTCGGGCGCGAAGGGTCCCAGTACGTGCGAAGTGGGGCGGGCGATCGCAGAGGCCTACCAGGTTGCGTTCGGGTCGGACGGCCGCGACGTCTACGTCTCCAGCTACGGGGACAACGGCGTCGCGCTGTTCTACGCAAATAAATAGGACCGGGCGCGCGCATGCGCGCGCCCGCCGGTCCGCACATGTGCGGACCGGGGCCGGGGCGCATGCGCCCCGGCCAAAACATGATTCAGCGCTTCGCGCCTGCCTTGGACTTGCGCGGCTCGGACTTGCTCTTGCGCGCCTTGCCGTCCCCGGCGACGGCCTTCTTGTCCTCGCCCTGTACGGCCGCCAGACTCGCCTCGAGCGCGGCCATCAGGTCGGGCGCTGCCGCCGGCTCCTCGACCTGGGGCTGCACCGCGATCTCCTCTCCGGCCGCTTTGCGCTCGATCAGCTCGAGCACGCGCTCGCGATAGTCGTCATGGAACTTGTTGGGCTCAAACTCCGACGAGAGCGACTCGATCAGCTGCTCGGCCATGCGCAGCTCCCGTTCGGAGGCCTCGGCCTCGTCGACAGCATCGAGTTCGTCGAGCTTGTCCGGGGGCACGACCTCGTCGCCGAAGAGCATCGTGGAGAGCGTCAGCACCTCCTCGCCGGGCCGCAGCGCGCAGAGCTGCTGCTTGGTGCGAAGGACCAGCCTGCCGATGCCCACCTTGCCAGCCTCGCGCATCGCGTCGAGCAGCAGCCTGTAAGCCTTGGCGCCTCCCGCCGCGGGCGCGAGGTAGTAGGAGTGGTCGTAGTAGATCGGGTCGATGCTCCTCGAGGTCGACGAACTCCTCGATGTCGATCGTCCGGGTCGCCTTGGGGTCGAGCGCCTCGAGCTCCTCTGGCGATATCAGGACGTAGCGGTCGGGGCCGATCTCATAGCCCTTGACGATGTCGTCGTAGGGGACCTCTTCGCCGGTCGTCGGGTCGACGCGCTGCTGGCGGATGCGCGTGCCCGTCTTGCTCGAGACCTGGTGAAAACGCACCGTCTTGGGGGACGTGGCGCTGTAGAGCTTGACGGGCACGTTCACCAGCCCGAAGCTGATCGCGCCGCTCCAGATTGCACGAGGCATAGGAACCTGTATATCGAACCGCTCGCGTTAGGCAAGCGGTGGGCGGGGCGTTGCCGCCACCTACCTATTGACGACAGACATGTCGGGGTAGCGGTCGCCCGCGGCCGCCCCTAAGGGGGCCACATCGTCGAGCCGGCTGAGGTCCTCGTCGCTCAGGCTGATCTCGGTCGCCGCGACGTTCTCCTCCAGGTAAGCGCGGCGCTTGGTGCCCGGGATCGGCACCACGTCCTCGCCCTGGTGGAGAACCCAAGCAAGCGCCAGCTGGCCCGGGGTGCAGTCGTGCTCGCGCGCCAACTCCTTGACGCGCTCGACCAGCCGCAGGTTCGCGTGAAGTTCTCGCCCTGGAAGCGCGGGTTGGCAGAGCGGAAGTCACCCTCGGGGAAGTCGTCGGGGGACTGGAAGCGACCTGTGAGAAAGCCCCGGCCCGAGAGGGCTGTAGGCGACGAAGCCGATGCCCAGCTCTCGCAGGGTGGGCAGGATCTCCTCTTCGGGGTCGCGAGTCCACAGCGAGTACTCGCTCTGCAGCGCGGTGATCGGGTGGACGGCGTGGGCGCGCCTGATCGTCTCAGCGGACGCTTCCGAGAGGCCGAGATGCGGACCTTGCCCTGCTCGATCAGGGAGGCCATCGCCCCCGACGGTCTCCTCGATCGGCACGTCGGGATCGACGCGGTGCTGGTAGTAGAGGTCGATGTGGTCCACGCCCAGTCGCCGCAGCGAGGCGTCGCAGGCGCGTGCCACGTACTCGGGCCGGCCGTTGATCGCGCGGCCGCGAGGATCCTCGGGGTCGCGCACGATCCCGAACTTCGTCGCGAGCACCACCTCGTCGCGGCGGCCTGCGATCGCCTGGCCCACCAGCCGCTCGTTTTCGCCCGTGCCGTACATGTCGGCCGTGTCGAGGAAATTGACGCCAAGCTCGAGCGCGCGGTGAATCGTGGCGATCGACTCGGCCTCATCGCCCGCACCGTAGAACTCCGACATGCCCATGCAGCCGAGTCCCTCCTCCGATACGACGGGTCCTTGCTCTGAGAGATTTCTTTGTTCCATCTGATCCAGGGTACCGAGGGCTCGGCGCTGCCCGGAGACGGCTACTTCACTCGCGGGAATCCCCGCAGCAGCCTCGAGAACGCTCCGTAGAGGGTCGCCTTACCGTACGGATGGCTGCCGTCGTGCATGGTCAGGACCGCGATCGAGACTCGCGCGCACCCGCGCACCAGCAGAGCGACCTGGCTGTCGATCAACCCCGTGCCGTAGCCCCAGCCGCCTTTGAAGTAGAGCTTCCACCCCTTGTGTCCGACCCGGCCGATCCCCCAGCGCTCCGACGGGATGATGTGGTTGAGCAGGTACATCCCGAACACCCGGTGGCTCGAGGGCAGGTATTTGTTGATGTGCAGGAAGAACTTGGTCTGGTCCCGCGAGGTGATCAGTGTCTCGCCCCAGATATCGCTCGGATTGGTGGCGAAGTGGGTCATTCCCACGCGACGCGCGAGCGCCTCCAGTCCGCTGTTCCCCACCTGGTCATAGATGAGCTGCGCGTCGTAGTTGTTTGACGCGGTGATCATGCCGCCGAGGATGGACCTCTCCCTGGCGGTCAGCTTTCTGTGCGCGACCGACGGCTCGCTCGTGTAGGCGACCAGCAGCATCGCCTTGACGATGCTCGCCGACCACTCCTGGTGGTCCGGTCTGTACCCCCAGATCTCATGGTGAGGAATGCGTACGGCGAAGGCGATGTCCCCCCTCCGCGTGTGCACGTACTTGAGCGCCGCCTTTACGTGGGGCGCCACAGCCGACCCAGCGGCTTGCCGAAGCCCCGCGCCACGCAGGGTCTGGAGGCTGCCGCTGCGTGGGAGGCCGCCGCCGCGTGGCCTGGAATCAGAAAGGCGCCGGCGACCACCACCGATGCCAGCAACGCGCCCAGCCCTCTTCGCACGGCGACATCAAACCACGATCCCGCCAAGATCTCACGAAATGGTTCGCCGTAGCGTTTATGTGAGATGACGCTTCCGCCGTTCCAGGCGCTGCTCGACGCCCACGGAGCCGACGTGTTCCGCTTTCTGGTGGCCACCGTCGGCGCCGGGGAGGCTGAGGATTGCTACCAGGAGACCTGGATCTCCGCGCTGCGGGCCTACCCGCGGCTGCGCGAGCGCTCCAACCTCCGTGGTTGGATCCTCACGGTCGCGCACCGCAAGGCGCTCGACAGCCTGCGCGCTTCACGGCGCCGGGCCGAACCGGTCGGCGACGCGCTCGAGCGAGTAGCCGCCGAGGACGTCGTCGCCCCGGCGGCGGCCGACGGCCTGCCGGAGATCTGGGCTGTGGTGCGTGCGCTGCCGTCCAAGCAGCGCACCGCGATCGCGCTTCGCTTCCTGGCCGGCTCGAGCCACGCGGAGATCGCGGCGGTCATGGAGTGCAGCGAAGAGGCGGCCCGGCGGAACGTCCACGAGGGACTGAAACGACTGCGGAAGGAGTATCGAGATGACCGTCAATGAGACTTTTGAGCAGGAGCTGAAGGGCGCTGTCGACGCGGTGGCCGGCGGCGCGCCTGAGATCGCGGAAGCGGCGACGGCAGCCGGCCTGGTCGACGTCGCATACGCTGTGCACGATTCGCCGGCGGGGACGCTGCTCCTGGCGGCGACCCCGCGCGGCCTGGTGCGGGTCACGTATCTCGATGGCCTGGAGCAGGAACAGGTGCTTGAGGGGCTGGCACGGCGTGTATCGCCCCGGGTTCTCTTTGCCCCAAGCCGGCTCGACGAGGACCGCCGCCAGCTGGAGGAGTACTTCACCGGCGAACGCCAGGTGTTCGAGCTGCCGATCGACTGGCGGCTGTGCGCGGGCTTTGGCCGCCGCGTGCTGGCCGCGACGGCGCACATTCCCTTTGGCGCGCTTTCCACCTACAAGCAGGTCGCCACCGAGGCCGGCAGCCCGCGCGGCTCGCGCGCCGCGGGCAACGCGCTCGGAGCCAATCCCATGCCGATCGTGGTCCCCTGCCACCGGGTCGTGCACACGAGCGGAGGGCTGGGCGGCTACACCGGGGGACTCGAGCGCAAGCGGCTGCTGCTGGGCGTTGAGGGCCACGAGCTCACGGGCCGGTAGCCTGACCGAGAGGTCAAGTTGACGGTCGGCTCAATCGGTGATTCCGCACGCGCGGGGGCGAGTTCCCGCGCCCCCGCAGCCGGGGACGGGCCTCAGCCGGTCTCTGGCCGGCGGCTCTGGCTGATCATCGGCGCGCTGCTGATGGGGCTGCTGCTCGCGGCCCTCGACCAGACGATCGTGTCCACGGCGCTGCCCACGATCGTGGGCGACCTGGGTGGGGCCTCACATCTCTCCTGGGTGGTGACCGCGTACCTGCTCGCGTCGACGGCGTCCACGCCCCTGTGGGGAAAGCTCGGCGACATGTACGGCCGGAAGGTCTTCTTCCAGGCCGCGATCGTGATCTTCCTCGTGGGCTCGGCGTTGTCGGGGCTCTCGGCCTCGATGACGGAGCTGATCGCTTTCCGCGCGCTGCAGGGGATTGGGGGCGGGGGGCTATTGATCGGCGCCCAGACGATCATCGGGGACGTGGTCGCTCCGCGCGACCGCGGCCGCTACCAGGGCCTCTTCGGAGCGGTTTTCGGGTTCGCCAGCGTGATCGGGCCGCTCATCGGCGGCCTGCTGGTGGACAACCTCTCCTGGCACTGGATCTTTTACATCAACCTCCCGATCGGCGTTGTCGCGCTGGCGGTTACCGCAACGGTTTTGCCGAGCCAGCTCTCGCGTGTGCGCCACGTGATCGACTACCTCGGCGCGCTGCTGGTCGGGCTGGCGGCCACAAGCTTCGTGCTGCTGACCAGCCTGGGCGGCACTACCTACCCCTGGGGCTCCGCCGAGATCGTGCTCATGGGCGTGGCGGGCGCAGCGCTGACCGTCGCGTTCGTGGTGGTGGAGCGGCGCGCAGCCGAACCGGTCGTTCCCCTGTACCTGTTCAAAAACCGGGTCTTCGCCGTCGCCAGCGCGATCGGCTTCGTCGTCGGCTTCGCGATGTTCGGGGCGATCACGTTCCTGCCGCTGTTCCTTCAGATCGTCAAGGGCGTCAGCCCCACCCTCTCGGGGCTGCGGCTCCTGCCGCTGTTGGGCGGGCTGATCCTTACGTCCGCCGGCTCGGGGCAGCTGATCAGCCGTTACGGCCGCTACAAGGTGTTCCCGATCGTCGGCACCGCGCTCATGACAGTGGGACTGTTTCTGCTCTCGCGTCTTGAGCCATCGACCGGGACGGCGCTGACCTCGCTGTACATGTTCGTCTTCGGGGTCGGCCTCGGCTGCGTCATGCAGGTGCTGGTGATAGCGGTGCAGAACGCGGTCGACTACAAGGACCTGGGCGCGGCCACTTCGGGCGCGACCTTCTTCCGTTCGATGGGCGGGTCCTTCGGGACCGCCGTCTTCGGCGCGATCTTCGCCAACCTGCTCACGGGCAACATCGTCCATTACCTCAGGGGCGTGACGGTGCCCACGGGCCTGTCCAGGTCGAGCGTCAGTCCCGCGTCGCTCGCCAAGCTTCCGCCCCAGGTACACGCCGGCTACATACAGGCCTACGCCCATTCGCTCCAGACGGTGTTTTTGGTCGCGGTCCCGATCGCGGGGGTGGCTTTCCTATTGACCTGGCTCCTCCCGGAGCTCAAGCTCCGCAAGACGACCGAGGCGACCCATACCGGCGATGTGTTCGCCCTGCCAACGGATCGCAGCTCGGTCAAGGAAATGGAGCGGGCGCTGACCGTGCTCGCGCGCAAGGAGAACCGGCCGGAGCTGTTCAGGCGCCTCGCCGCGCGTGCACACGTCGAACTCGAGCCAGTGCAGGCCTGGCTGTTGCTCTGCGTCGATCGCCATCCGGACCGCAGTGTCGCTGAGCTCGCGTGCCCCCCCGCGATCGGCGCGCAGAGAACGCAGGAGCAGCTCGAGCGACTCGCGGCCCACGGGCTGGTGGTGATGCACGGCGACGGCGACGGGGCTGGACCCGATGGCCGGCGACCGGTCCTCACTCCCGCCGGGCGCGACACGGTCTCAAAGCTGATCGAGGCCCGCAGGCAAGGGCTCGCGGAGCTGCTCGACGGGTGGTCGCCAGCCGACCACGACGAGCTGGTTGCTCTGCTGCACAGGCTCGGCCGCGAGATGCTGGACGACACGCGGCCGCCAGAGCGGGACCGGGAGCTCGCGGGGAGCGCGGCGGGAGCACCCTGATTCGTGCCGATGCGGCGGGCCGGCTGTCGCCTGCAGGACCGGGTGTTTTGCGCGGCGCACGCCGGGCCGGGTATCAATTGAGACATGGATCTGCTGCGTCCGGTTCGCGCCTTCGATCGCACCCAGCAGCGACACCGCTGGCTGGCGATTCCGTTCGGCGTGTTGAAGAAGTTCTCCGACGATTGGGCGGGCGGACTTGCGGCCCTCGTCGCGTACTACGCGTTCTTCTCGCTGTTCCCGCTGCTCCTGGTCTTCGTAACGGTCCTCGGTTACGTGTTTCACGGCAACAGCGGCGTCGAGAAGTCGATCGAAACCTCGGTCCTCGGCCACTTTCCGGTCATCGGCGGCGCGGTCCGCACCCATAAGCTGACCGGGAACGCGGCCGCGGTCGTTATCGGCGTGCTCATCTCGCTGTGGGCCGGGTTGGGGGTCACGCAGGCCGCGCACAACGCCTTCGACCAGGTGTGGGCGGTGCCCAGGAAGGAAAGACCCGACTTCCTGCGCAGAAGGCTCCACGGCCTGATGCTGCTGGTGGTGCTGGGAACGCTGTTCGTGGTCTCCACGGCCATCTCCGGGGTGGTCTCGGCCGGCTTGGGCAGCGTGGGACTGAAAACCGGCGGAATCGGCGTCTCGCTGCTGCTCAACTTCGGCCTCTTCGCGGCGTCCTTCCGGTTACTGACGACGGCGTCCGTGCCCACCCGCAACCTGTGGCTGGGGGCGGTCATCGGCGGGATCCTGTGGGAGATCCTGCAGGTCGGTGGCGGCATCTACGTCAACCATGTGGTCCGGCACGCCAGCAATACCTACGGTGTGTTCGCACCGTGATCGGGCTGCTGGCGTGGCTGCACCTCGGTGCGCAGGCCACGCTGTACGCGGCCGAGATAAACGTCGTGGTGACCCGCCGGCTGTGGCCGCGGAGCCTGTTCGGCGCCCCCTCGGAGCCAGCGGATCAGGCCGCGCTGAGGGCGCTGGCCGAGGTCGAAGAGCGCTCCGACCACGAGCACGTCCATGTCGAGTTCAAGCCGCCCCAGAGCGAACGCGAGGAGGAGCACTAGCGGGGGGTCTGGTTGGGTGCGCGCTAGCGGCGGGTCTGCTCGAGCGGCCAGGGGCAGAGGCCGCCCTCGGCCGGGCAGCCGGCGCATATCGCCCGGCCGGGTTCCTGCGCGACCGAGAACTCTCCTCGGCCGACGCCACTGACCAGCTCCTCGAGCTCTCGCTCGAGCCGCCCCACGTCGGCGTGGGAGAACGTCACGACCGCCGGATCCTCCGGCCGTTCCAGAAACGCGTGGGCGACGTCGACCTCGAGCGCGCCGGCCCGTAGGGCCGCAAGCCCGTAGATGAGCCGCTGGGTCGCATACGCGCTGGTCACCAGGCGCTCGGGCTCCTGGCCTTCGAGCCGGTCGCTCTTGTAGTCAACAACGAGCACCCGGTCCCCCGCCTCGCCCGCGATCACGTCGAAAACACCGGTGATCAGCGGGCCGTCTTTGAGCAGGAACGAGAACCGCTCCTCGCGGCGAACCCAAGCGGCGCCGGCGAGGCGACCGGCGAGCGGGCTCTGCGTGAAGCCGTAGACCAAGTCGGCGACCTCTTCGCTGGTGGGCTGCGCAACCCCCGCGCGCAGCGCGGCCGCGGCAATGTCCTCCCCAGTGGGGCTCACGGGGCGCGTGAAGTCGAGGCTCGCGAGCAGCTCGTGGACCAGGATGCCTCGCTCGACGGCGGTGATCGCCGACGAGGGCTCGGTCGGCTGTGTCGACTCCGTGCCTGGCGCAGGTTGATCGGGGACCCCGAGCACGCGCTGTAGGTAGAACCGATAGCCGCAGCGCTTGTATTCGGTCAGCGACGAATAGCTGAGCGCCGGCAGCGAACGGGCTTCGATGGGCGGCGCCTCAGGTGCCTCGGGCGGCGGCGCAAGCACCTCGGGCGGCGCGGCCTCGGGCGCGAGCTCCGACGAAGTGGCCTCCGGCGGAGGCGGCGCCGGCTCCTCCGCCTCCGGCCGAACCACCACGCACGCGACGCCGGCTCGCAGGAGCGCCGGGGCGATCCAGCCGATCGGCGCCCCGCGGCCGTTCTGCGTCACCTGACCGTCGGGCTCGAGCTTGGCCGCGCCCGAGAGCATCAGCCGCTCACGCGCCCGCGTCATCGCCACGTAGAAGAGCCGCCGCTCCTCGGCGGCCTCGGCCGCTTGGGCCTCCTCGGACAGCTCGACGTGATCGAGCACCGGCACGGACCTCCCGGTGCCCGGCCACGACAGCCGCAAGCCGACGCGACCGTCTGCCCCGACGCACAGGATGTCCGCCGAGCGGCCCCGGGTCGTCTCGCGCCCGAGATCGGCGACGCACACGATCTCGAATTCGAGCCCTTTCGCGCGGTGGATCGTCATCAGCCGCACGGCGTCAAGCGCCTCGCTTTCCACCGGAGCCTCGCTCTCCTCCCTGCCGGCCGAGAACATCGTCCGTTCGCGCGCGAACTCCAGAAACCCGCGCAGATCAGGCCCATGCGCGACCGCATACTCGCGTCCCAGCCGCATCAGCTTGCGCACGTTCGCGAGCCGGCGCTCTCCGCCCGCAAGCCCCAGCATGTACAGGTCGTAGCCGGTCCGCTCGAGCACCCGCTCGATCAGCTCCTCCACCGACATGCGTGCCGCCAGCTCCCGCTCGCGCGCGAACCAGGCCGCGAACTCTCCGAGCACTCGGCGGTCCGGGGCAGCGAGCTCCTCGACCCCCTCGAGGCCACGACTCACGACCCACCAGGGATTGCTGCCGGCCTCCCTGGCGGCGGCGGCCAGCAGGACCAGCGCGTCGAGCGATGCGCCGACCAGCGGCGAGACCAGGACGGTGTAGAGGGCCTCCTCGTCGTGCGGGTTGGCGAGTGCAAGCAAATATGCCGTCAGGTCGATCACCTGGGGGTGGGCCCAATAGCCCCGGCCGCCGATCACGTAGGTGGGGATGCCTCGTTCCTCGAGCGCGCGCTCGTAGCAGCGCATGTCGGTGGTCGCCCGCATCAGCACGACCACGTCCCGCGGCTTGGCGCCGACGGCCAGGAGGCGCTCGATCCGACGCGCCAGCGCGCGCGCCTCGGCCACGCGCCAGGGCGCATAAAGACTCTCCACCGGCGGCCAGGACGCGCACTTGTCGACGATCAGCAACTCCACGAGCTCAGCTCGCCCATCCTCGCCGTGCCCCTGAAGCTCTCCTGACACGCTCGCCAATCCCGCCTGCAGCTGGCGGAACCGCTCCCCCAGCTCGTCTGCGAAGGCGCCGTTTATCACCTCCAGGATCTCCGGCCGTGAGCGGAAGTTCGTCTCGAGCGTCATGCGGCGCTCCAATCGCTCCAGCCGCTCGCCGAGTCGCTCGAACAGTTCGACGTCGGCATGCCTGAAGCCGTAGATCGACTGCTGGGCGTCGCCGACCGCGAACAGGTTTTCACGCGTGATCGCATCGATCAGCTCGAGCTGGACCGCGTTGACGTCCTGCAGCTCGTCGACCATCACGCGCGCGAAGCGCTGTGCGTAGCGCTCGCGGATCTCCACCCGCGAGCGCAACAGGTCGCGCACCAGGAGCTCGAGATCGGCGAAGTCGAGCCCGGAGCGGTCTCGCTTGCGCTCCTCGTAGCGGGCGGCGAACCGGCGCAGCAGCCGGTCGAGCAGTTCGTAGACACCCAGCGCGTAGTCGTCCTCACAGCTCGCCGGGAACGGAGGAAGGGCCGGCTCGCTCTGGCCGCGCGAGCGAAGCTCGGCGTAGGTGCCGAGGATCGCTCCCCGCAGTTGGTCGGGGCGATAGGAGGCGATCAAGTTTGTGCCGCCGGAGCCGCCGGCGGCGACCTCGGCCAGCGCGTCCTCGAAGGCGGCCAGGGCGAGACCGCGGGCGTCGGGTTCGTCGAGGACGGTGAACTCGGGATCGATTCCGGCGGTGAGCGCCTGCGAGCGCAACACGCGGGCGCAGAAGCCGTGGATCGTGGAGATGAATGCTCGCTCGGTGGCCCGCGCCTGGTCGCTCGCGCCCAGCGAGCGCAACCTCGCCCTGATGCGGTCGCGCAGCTCGGCGGCCGCCTTCTCAGTGAAGGTGATGGCGAGGATCGCCTCCACATCGACTCCGTCCTGGACCACGGCGCGGGCGAACCGCTCGACGAGGACCGACGTCTTGCCGCTGCCCGCGCTCGCGTCGAGCAGCAAATCGCCTTCGCGCTGCGCGATCGCGCGCCGCTGCTCGGCGGTGAGGCGCAGCGCGTCCGGCTCCTCGGGCGCGCCGGCGAGGGGCGGAGCGAAGGGCAGCTCAGCCTGCACGGCAGATCCCCGGGTAGGCGCACCCGTACCGCGAGCAGGTCTCCGGACGCGGCTCGAGCCTGCCCGCGCGCAGGCCGGCCGCAAGCGCGGCCGCCCGCCCGGCGGCCGCCTCCAATTCAGCGTGAACGCCCTCGGACGCGCGTGCGTCCGTGCGCAGCACCTCGCTGCCGACGGGCGCCCCTTCGACGAACACTCCGCGCGGCCGCAGGTCATCGCCGCCAAGGGGCTGATAGAAGCCTGCGATCGGGTCGAGTGCGAGCAGCTCGCGGACGGCGAGCATGTACAGCGGAACCTGCAGGCGCTGGTCGACCTCCCACCGCGCCCCCTGGTACTCGGGACGCGTCGCCCCGGTCTTGTAGTCGCGCACGATCGCGCGGCGCCGCGTCTCGGCGCCCTCGTCGGTGGGGGGCTCAGTGTCCACGCGGTCGATCACCCCGCGCACCCGCACGCCGCCGGGCAACTCGAGCGCAGGCAGCGAGCCGGCCTCCTCCTCCTCGTCTTCGAACCCGAAGCGCAGCTCGAGGCCGCTCGGGGACCAGTCCCCGCCCGAGGATGCCTCGAGCGCAAGGAAGCGCTCGATGTCTGCCTGGATGGCGCGCACGAGCCCCGCGCGGATCGCGGGCGGCTGCGCGCCGCCGACGGGCGCCGCGTACTCGCCTAGCAGCTCGCCGACGGCCGCCTGCGCACGCGCGAGCGTCGCCTCGCTCACCGGCTCGCCAAGGCGGCGGTAGAGCTCCTCGAGCACGCGGTGGACGACCTGGCCGCGCACCAGGCTGTCGGTCTCGGGCGCCAGTGGCTGCACCTGCAGCTCGCGGTCCACCAGCCATTTGACCGGGCACTCGGCGTAGCTCTCCAGCGCGCCGGCGGAGACGACGGTGCTGTGGCGAACGTGGCCAAGCGCGGCCTCGCCGAGAGTGCTGGAGCGCGCCCCGTTGCGGGCTGGTTTCGTCCCGGCCATTGGCCCGGCCGCCTCCAGAGCTCGCGCCCGCGCCAGCTCGCGCCCCGTGGGCGCCTCGTCGGCTGTCCATACGACGTCGGCCAGCAGTCGCCGGCGACGCCGTGCGATCCAGCCCTCATCGAGCAGATCGGCGACGTCGGCGATGAAGGGAGAGGGCAGCTGGATCCCTCCCTCCTCGTCGGAGCTCCGGTAGCTCAGCACCACCTGGTCGGTGGCCCGCGTGACCGACGCGTAGAAGAGGTAGCGCTCCTGCTCGAGGGCGTCTCCGCGCGGGCGCAGACTCAGCCGCGCGCCATCTCCGTTTGAGGGGGTGATCGCCGCGAGCTCCCGGCGCAGCTCGTCTCCCAGCAACGGATCCGGGACGCCGGCGCGCGGGAACTCGGATTCCTGCAGGCCACAGACGAACACCACGCGGAACCGCCTCGCCCGGATCTCGAGGGGCTCTGCAACCAGCACCGCTTCGCCGGCTGGCGCGTCTTTCACTGGCACCGTCAGCCGCTCCAGGACGTCGACCAGCTCCTCTCCGCTCAGAGGCTCATGCAGCTCCTCGAGTTCCTCGAGCGAGCGCAGCAGCGCCGACAGCGCGCGCCCGTCGAGCTCTTCGCGGCGATCGAAGACGGGGGCCTGTCCGCGACGATGGCTCGAGAAGAGCTGGCGCGCCTGCCTGCCCAGCTCGTGCAGCGGGTCGCGCGCCCGGCGCAGCACCTCGAGCTCGGGGAGCCTCAGACGGCTACGCGACAGCGCCTGGGCGGCGGTGCGAATCCCCGAGGTGCGCACGGTCGCCTCCACCCCGTCGGCGGTCTCGAGCTCGACCAGCACGCCCGGCGTCCGCAGGTACGCGAGCAGGTCGGCGCCGCTGGCTGCGCCCTCGGCGAGCAGCGCGCACCTGACCAGCGAAAGCACGCCGCGACCGAGGGCGGTATGCGTGAACGGCACGGCTCGACGGAGCGCCATGGGGATGCCACCGGCCTCGAAGACCCTCTCGACCAGCGGGCCGACGCGCCGCAGCGAGCGGTAGATGACGACGATCTCCGACGCTGGAACCGCCGCGCGCAGCAGGGCCAGCACCTCGGCTGCCACCAGCTCGGCCTCGGCGCGCTCGCCCCCCGCCTCCATGAGGCGAACGGCCGCGCCGGGGTTCACTCGCCCGGGCGGCTGCGGCTCGAACAGGTGGCGCTCCAGGTGGTGCAGCGCGGGTCCGGACTGCGCTTCGTAGTAGTGCGCCAGCGCCGGCAATTCGATGATCTCGGCCGCGTGGGGCCGGAGCGCCTCCACCGCATCTCCGCGCGCCACAAGCGCGGCTCGTCCCGCCTCCCAGGTGAGGGAGACGACGATCTCGGCGCCGGCCGGACCCGACAGCGTCTCCAGCGCGCGACGCTCGACCGGCGTGAGGTCGTCGAACCCGTAGACGAATACGGGCGCAGGCCCCACGCCTCGGGCGCGTCGGCCAGCGCGTCGACCGCGCCCCACGCGTACAGCTCGCCATCGACACGTCCGAGCTGGCGCAGCTGGCGCGCGTAGCCGGTGTAGATCGCGGCGAGGTCCTGCGCGTACCGGTCCCGGCGGGGATCGCGCGCCGCCCATGACCTCAGCGTGTCGGAGAACCGCTCGGGGGTGACAAGCGAGCGCTCGAGCTCCGAGACGAGCCCCCAGGCGGCGTTCTCAAAGCCCGGCGACCCAGCCGAGCGACCAATCGCCTTGAAGCGCGCCTGCCGGAGGGTGCGGCGCAGGACGCGGTCCCGCTGGAGGTGCGTCAGCGCCGCCGGTCGGTATCCCGCCCGCCGCGCGATCTCCCGCATCAGCCCGGCGAAAGTGACCACCGTGCAGCCCAGCACGGCGCCACGCTCCGCGAGCTCGTGGGCGTAGCGCTCGACGTCCTGCCGGGTCGGGACCACAAGCACGGCGCCACGCCGCGCCGCCGCCGCGCAGCCGCCCAGCACCTCCCCCGCCTTGGCCGAGTTTGCGGGACCCAGTACGAGCTTCAGAGACATAAACAGGACATGTTGGCGCGCGGGTCCGACGGGATGGGATTGCCGCGAGGTCCGACGGGATGGCCGCGGCGCGCGGATTCGCGGATACGCTTGAGCAGCTTGGTGGCCCAACCCGCCGACAGCCGACTCTCCGCGCGCAAGCGTCACGCGCTTGGGCTGTTCGCCGGCCTGCCCGCCCGCTACGACCGGATGGGAGCGCTGCTCAGCTTCGGCCAGGATCCGCGCTGGCGCCGGGCCATGGTGGACGGGATCGCCCCGCGACCCGGGCAGCGCATCCTCGACGTCGCCACGGGCACGGGCCTCGTGGCGCGGGAGCTCGTACACAGGGGCGCCGGCGAAGTCGTGGCCGTCGATCAGAGCGACGAGATGCTTGCGGGCGCGCGCGGTCGCCTGACCGCCGACCCCGAGTTAGCGAAGCGGATAAGGCTCGTCCAGGCCGACGCCGAGCACCTGCCCTTCGACGACGCGGAGTTCGACGCGCTCACGTTCACGTACCTCCTGCGCTACGTCGACGAGCGGGAGGCCACGATGCGCGAGCTGGCCCGAGTGGTGAAGCCGGGCGCCCGCATGGGCATGGTCGAGTTCGGCGTTCCGCGGAACATCGCGGCCCGCGCGCTTTGGCGAGTTCATACGCGAGCAGGATTGCCGTTGATGGGACGTGTCGTCTCCAGACAGTGGTATGACGTCGGGCGCTTCCTGGGCCCGAGCATCGAGCAGCTGCAGGCCTCGGAGCCGGATCTGCCCGGGCTGTGGCGTCGCGCTGGAATCCGCGGGATACGGGTGCGCCAGATGAGCTTCGGTGCGGGCCTCGTCATGTGGGGAGAGCGCGATGGCGACAGCCCCACCTGAGCTCGACCGGGAGGCACGGAAGCTCGACCGCCCGGCCTTCTACGCGCTGCGCCCGGGCGGCTGGCGAGACCTCATCACTCTGCTCCACCCGCCCTACACCGCGTGGCACCTGTGCTATGTCGCGCTCGGCGCAGCCGTCGCGCCGCACGTCTATGCCCTGCGCGTCGGCGCGGCGCTCGCCGCCTTCTTCCTGGCGGTCGGAGTAAGCGCCCACGCGCTCGACGAGCTCAACGGCCGACCGCTCAAGACGGTCCTAAGCAACGCAACCCTCATCGCGCTGGCGGCGTTGGGGCTGGCTGGAGCCGTCGCGATCGGCGCGATCGGGATGGTCGTGGTCTCACCCCTGCTGGCGCCTCTGATCGTGGTGGGGGCATTTCTCGTCCCCGCATACAACCTCGAGCTGGCGGGCGGACGCTTCCACAATGACGTTTGGTTCGCGCTGGCCTGGGGTGCGTTTCCCGCCTTCACGGGCTACTTTGTCAATGCACTGACCGTCCGCCCGGCGGGGGTTCTCGTAACGGCGGCCTGCTTTTTGCTGAGCATCGCGCAGCGCCGGTTGAGCACACCGGCGCGCGAGCTGCGACGGCAGACCGCGGAGGTGAGCGGCTCGCAGCGGTTGATCGACGGCCAGGTTGTCGAGCTCACACAGGAACGGCTTTCCGCGCCTCTGGAGGGCGCCCTGTCCGCGCTGTGGCTCGCGTTGGTCCTGCTCGCGGCCGGGCTGCTGGTGCTGCGGCTGTAGGGGAAACGGATACACGAGCGGGCGCGGGTGCGATGAGTAGGCAGATGCCCGAGGTAGGCGCGTCCCGCATCCCTCGCTGAGCGCCTGTGGCGGCGCGCTACGGCTATTGCGAGTTGAGGTAGGTGATGACGGCGAGCACGCGCCTGTGGTCGTCGGGTGATTGCGGGAGGCGCAGCGTGCCGAAGATGTTCTTGACGTGCTTCTCGACGGTGTGCTCGGTGACGAACAGGCGCTCGGCGATCGCCCGGTTTGAGCGCCCTTCGGCCATCAGCGCGAGCACCTCCCGTTCGCGATCGGTCAGGTGCTCGAGCGGGTTGTCGCCCTGCCGGCGCCGGCCGACGAGCTCGCCGACGACCGCCGGGTCGAGCACCGAGCCTCCCTGCCCGACGCGGTTGACGCTGGAGGACGAGCTCGTCGAGGTCGGACACGCGCTCTTTGAGCAGGTAGCCGACGCCGTCGGTCCCGGTCGGAGAGCAGCTCGAGCGCGTAGCGCGTGTTGACGTGCTGGGAGAGCACGAGCAGTCCGATCGCCGGCCACCGCTCGCGGATGACCTTGGCCGCGCGCAGCCCCTCGTCGGTGTGCGTCGGCGGCATCCGGATGTCGACGATCGCGACGTCCGGGCGCGTGCGCTCGCACCAGCTCGAGCAGGTCGTCGCCGTCGGCGGCGAGCCCGACGACCTCGAAACCGGCTTCCTTGAGCAGTCGGGCGAGACCTTCGCGCAGGATCACCGCGTCGTCGGCCAGGGCTACGCGCACGGGATCTCCGCTCGCAGCGGTCGTGCCCCGGCCCGGTGGGCTGGAGACCGTGAAGCGGCCGCCGAGCGCCTCGACGCGGTCGGCGAGCCCGCGCAGTCCCGAGCCGCCGGCGGGGGTGGCGCCGCCGATGCCGTCGTCGCCGACCTCCACGGTCAAGCGCTCGGCCTCGTAGGCGGCGAACACTCGGACCTCGCTGCCGTGGGAGTGCTTGGCGGCGTTGGTCAGCGCCTCGCTGGCCACGAAGTAGGCGGCGCTCTCGACCTGGTCGGGGAGCCGCCGATCGACCGTCAGGTCGAGGCGCGCGGGGAGCGCGGCGCGGCGGCACAGCTCGTCGAGGGCCGCCGCCAGCCCGCGCTCGGTGAGCAGCGGTGGGTTGATGCCGTGGGTCAGCTCGCGCAGCTCCTCGAGCGCAAGCGCCAGCGCCTCGCGCGTCTCGCGCACGAGCGGCTGCGCCGCGGTCGCCTCGGCCGGGCAGCTTCGTCTCCAGCAGCCCGAGCGACATCGCGATCGAGACGAGCCGCTGCTGGGTGCCGTCGTGCAGATCGCGCTCGATCCGGCGCCGCTCGGCGTCGGTCGCCTCGACCAGCCGCGCGCGGGACGCCTGGAGCTCGACCAAGCCGGGCGCGCAGCTCGGCCTGCAGACGCTCGTTCTCCAGCGCGAGGCTCGCGGCCGCGCACACCGACTGCACGAGCTCGGCGTTGTGCTCGAGCACGGGATCGTGGAGCAGCACGGCGATCGGCTGGCCGTCGCGCTCGACGAACGTCGAGCTCCGCCCGCTGTCGGCCTCCGGGAGCCTGACCGGCATGCCGTCGCCATCGACGTAACAGCTTCTCGGCCGGGAACCAGAAGGCGAGCTCGAGCGACGGGTCGCCCAGCGCTCGGGCGAGCGCCTCGCGCAGATCCGACGGAGCGCGCTCGGTTCGCCCAGCTCGACGACGAGCCCGGCGACCATCCCGCGCGCCAGCCGGCGCTGCAGCGAACACGAACATCACCGCGATCGGCACGGTCGCCATCAGGTGAAGTACACGTTCGCGGGCAGCGCAGCCCAGCGGGTCGCCGAGCAGGTCGAGGACGACCGTCCCGCCAAGCGCGGCGAGCGTGGCGCATCCCGCCACCAGCACCGGCGCGACCGCGCGTCGCTGCGCCGCGCCTGCCCGCAGCCAGCGCCGACGAGCAGCACGATCACGGTCACGATCAGCACGCTCGCCGACCAGGCGCTGGAGGCTCAGCCAGCCCTGGGCCTTGTGATTGTCGTGGACCACCTGGATCAGGTTGTTCGCGCAGCCCGGGCAGCGCAGGCCCGCCTTGTTGCCGTACAGCATCGCCAGCAGCTGGAGGCCGACCGCCGGCGACGACCGCGACCGCCACCAGCCAGCGGTCGAGTCGGCCCCGCAGCCGCCCCGACGGGAACGAGAGCAGCAGGTACACCAAGCCGATGATCCACACCGACTGGACCGCCAATCCGATCGTGTTCAGCCACGGCGGCGAGGCGTCGACCAGCTGCGCGGCGAACCAGGCAAACCCGGTGAACACCATGATCTGGCCCAGCCGGTTCTCCGGCCGCGCCGCCACGAGGCAAGTCCGCAGCCCAGCAGCGAGACGCCCACCAGCAGCTCGAGCACCAGCCCGGGCTCGGTCGGGCGGCCGGACGGCTGGTGAGCCGCCAGCCATGACCGCGCCGACGCCCGCGAGCACCCCGGCACCGGCCACCACGGACAGCTTCGCCCTCATTTGAGTGGATTGTGGCGCCAATCGACTGCGGCGCCAAGATGTGGCCGTGCCGTCATTCGGTGGCGATCGCGGCCAGCACGTCGAGGTTGGCGGCGCGCCGAGCCGGCCAGCCGGCGGCGGCAAGGCCCAGCACGGCGGACAGGACCAGGAACAGCGATCAGGCTCGCGAGGGGAAGGGACAGATCTGGTGACGCCGCTGTGCTCGCAGCGACGAGGCCAGCGCCAGCGCCGAGCACGCGTCCCGATGACGACCCCGACGACGGCCCCGAACAGCGGCGATGATCACCGACTCTGAGCGGATCATCATGCGGACCTGCCGGCGCTTCATCCCGACTGCGCGGAGCAGACCGATCTCGTGCGTGCGCTCGAACACCGACAGCATCAGCGTGTTGACGATCCCGATCAGTGCGACGAGCACGGCGAGCGCGAGCAGGACGTAGACCAGTCCGAGCAGCCTGGTTGATGCTGCTCTGTTGCTGGTGCTCGAACTGGGCCCGGGTCTTGGAGCCGACGTTCGCGTACGGGATCAGGATCCGGTTCAGGGTCGGGTTGAGATTGGGCGGTGCCGGGAGCGGCGCGCAGCAGCACGCCGATCGGCAGCGGGTTGTTGAAGTGCGACCAGGAAGAAGCGCTCGCCGATGACGAAGCTGCCGAGCAGCGGGTTGGTCCGGTAGATCCCGCCGATCGTCATCCTCGTGGAGCCGGTCTGGGCGAACCTGACCGGCACCACCGAGCCGACGTGGAGGTCGTCGTCGTTCGCCGTCGTTGAGTCGACCAGCAGTTGCCCGGCGGCCATCGCCGGTTCGCCACTGCCGGCGGTGATGTGCAGGTTGACTGTCTGGCGCAGCCGCGTCGGCGTCGCAGCCACCAGCGTGGAGAGCGCGCCGCGGAACTCGAACTGCCCCTGATAGACGGTCGTCGCGGTCGTGACCCCCGGCAGGCGCGAGACGGCCGGGACGACCGACTTGCTGAAGCCGTTATTGCCGGTGACGATGTAGTCCGCCGTGACCGCGCTGTCGACCTGATCCTTGGCCGAGAGGCTCAGCGACGCGCCGAGGACCGCGATCGTCGACACGAGCGCGGTCCCGATCATCAGCGCTGCGGCGGTCTGGGCGGTACGCCGCGGGCTGCGCATCGAGTTCTCCCGTCCGAGCTTCCCCGGCATGCCGAGCATCGCGGCGAGCGGCCGACCGAGCGCGCTCGACAGCGGCCGGGCGAGGAGCGGGACGAGCATCCCCGCGGCGACGAACACCGCCAGCGCACCCAGCGCCGACGAGTGCGATCGACGCCGCGATCAACCCCGCCACAATCACGATCGTGCCGGCGACGGCGACGGCGATCCCGCCGATCACCCGCCGCCGTCGCAGTGACGCCGCCCCATCCTCGCGGTGCTCGACAAGCGCCGCCACCGGTGGGATCCGGACGGCACGCCTCGCCGGGAGGATCGCCGAGATCACGGTCACGCCGACCCCAACGGCGAGCGCGACGACCGGCGTGCGAGCCTCGAACACCAGCGGCGCGGACGGGAGCACGATCCCGAACGCCTTCAGCAGCGCCTTGAGGCCCAGCGCGGCGACCACGCCGAGCCCCAGTCCGATCAGCGACGCTGCCAGTCCCGTCAGCGCGGCCTCGCCGAGCACCGACCGGAAGACCTGCCGCTGGCTCGCGCCGACCACGCGCAGCAGCGCGAGCTCGCGCGTCCGCTGCCCGACGGTGATCGAGAACGTGTTGAAGATCGTGAAGCCGCCGACGAACAGCGAGATGAAGGCGAAGATCAACAGCGCCGTCGAGATGAACGAGAGCTCGTTGTCGACCTCGGTTGCGAGCTGGTTGGCGGCGGTCTGGCCGCTGACCACCTCCACCCCCGGCGGCAGGATTCTGGCGATCGCCAGCTCGAGCCTGACGTTGTCCGCAGAGGCTGTGGCGAGGACGTCGATCGTGTCGTAATGGCCGCGCGCGTTGAACAGCGCCCGCGCAGTGGAGAGCTCGAAGCCGGCGAGCGTGACGCCCGCCAGGTTGTTGTCGGTCCCGAACGTGACGAGCCCCGAGATCGTGAATCTCTGCGCACGGTTGGGAAGGTCGATCAGCACCCGGTCGCCGACCGCGAAGTGATGCTGGATTGCCGTCTCCTTGTCCATCACGACCTGATCGGCGCTCTTCGGAGCGCTGCCCTGCACGAGGCGGTAGGGCGACAGCTGAGGGTTGGGATCGAACGAGAATCCAAGCGTCGAGCCGCCGCCGTTGCCGATCGCGTTCCCGTCACGGTCCATGAACTGGGCGTATCCACTGACCGCCCCGTACACGTACGCGACTCCCGGCAGACGGCGCACCGTCCTGGCGATCGACTGCGGGATCGGCCGACGATCGGCGGTACTGGCGGCGCTCGTGCCGGACAGCTGCGGCTTGCCGCGGATCACGAAGCTGACGTGCTGGTATGCGGTACCGATCACGTCGTTGAACGTGCGGTTGAGCGTGTCGCCGAGGATCAGCGTCCCCGTGACGAACATCACCCCCAGGACGATCGCTATGGCAGTGAGCGCGAGGCGCAGCTTGCGTGCGAACAGGCCCCGGATGGTGACCCTGCGCATCTCAGCCACCCAGCTGCTTGACGTGCTCCAGCACCGCGTCGGCGGTCGGTGAGGTCAGTTCTCCCACCACCCTGCCGTCGGCGAGAAACACGACCCGGTCGGCGTACGCGGCCGCCCGCGGGTCGTGCGTCACCATCACGACAGACTGGCCGTATTCGCTCACCGCGCTGCGGAGGAACGCCAGCATCCCCGAGGAGGCTCTGGAGTCGAGGTTCCCGGTCGGCTCGTCGGCGAAGACCAACTCGGGCCGCGCCAGCAGCGCCCGCGCGCAGGCGATTCGTTGCTGCTGGCCACCGGACAGCTCGTTTGGACGGTGTGACAGGCGGTCTGCGATGCCCAGCCGCCCGACCAGATAGTCAAACCACTCCCGATCGACCGTGGCCCCCGCGAGGTCGGCGGCGAGGGTGATGTTCTCGCCTGCGGTCAGCGTGGGCACGAGATTGAATGACTGGAACACAAACCCGACTCGGTCCCGTCGCAGATCGGTGAGGCCGGCGTCATCGAGTAGCCCGAGCTCTTCGTCGCCGATGAAGGCGCGACCCGAGGTCGGCGCGTCCAGCCCAGCCATGCAGTGCATGAGCGTCGACTTGCCCGACCCGGAAGGGCCCATCACGGCGGTGAATCGACCGCGCTCGAACTCGACGCTAACCCCGTCAAGCGCTTGTACGGAGGCCTCGCCCGTTCCGTACGTCTTGGTCAAGGCGAGGGCCCGGGCCGCCGGAGAGGCCGTGTGGGCGTCTCGCTGCGGAAGGCCCGGCCGCCTGCTGCTTGGTGCCGGGGAACGGCGCTGGAACATGCAGCGGATATTCGTCGTGGCTGCGCCCTCTCACAAGCCGGACAGCCGGAATCTTGCGGGGTAAGGCTAGCTGTACCCCGGGTGTCGTGGACGCCCGGCGGGCCTACGCCGCGGAGCGCCGGCTCGCCTGGGTGGCCGCCGCGGGTTCCTCCTCGCCCTCGGGCGGCTTTGCGCCGGCCTTCGCCCAGGGCTCATCGAACTCCACTCGCCAGCGGCCCTGGTCGTCCTGCTGGAGCGCGAGGCGAGCGCGGAAGGTTCGGCCGGAACGGCCTTTGAACCCCGACACGGGCTTCTCGGTGCGGCCGGTCTTGACCAGCTCGCGCGCTACCGACACCGGCAGCTGTTTTGAGGCCTTGCCCTTCCAGATCACGAAACCACAGCCTGGATCGTCGCGCGACCAGCAGGAGTATCCCTTGCGGTTCTCGACGATCTCGCGTCCGCAAACCGGGCATGGCCCGAGCTTGGCGCGCTCGATGCGGACCCCCGTCAAACGGTGATCGAGCTCGCCCACAGTCGATTCGGTGAACTTCACAATGTCGCCCATGAAGGCTTTGCGGGAGTCGGAGCCCGTCTCGATGTTGGCCAGCCTATGCTCCCACTCACCCGTCAACCCCGGAGAGGTCAGAGCGTGCTCGCCCAAAAGGCGGATCACGTTGAGACCCTTCTCGGTCACGACCAGGGCTCGGCCGTCGCGCTCGACGTAGCCGACCTGGATCAGCCGATCGATGATCGCCGCGCGCGTGGCGGGGGTGCCGATGCCCGAGTCCTTCATGGCTTCGCGCAGTTCCTCGTCGTCGACCAGCTTGCCTGCGGTCTCCATGGCGCCGAGGAGGGACCCATCTGTGTAGCGCCGCGGCGGCTTGGTCTCCTTCTCCTGGGACCCCACCTCGGTCACGGCAGCCGCCTCTCCCTGCTCGAGCTTGGGGAGCTGCTGCTCGCGCCCTTCGTCGTCGTCACGGCCCTCGTCGGCGTCGGCCGTTTCGCCGTAGACGCCGCGCCATCCCGCCACCAGGATCCGCTTGCCGCGAGTGCGGAAGACATGACCCTCGACGGTGGTCTCGACGCGCGTGTTTTCGATCACCGCCTCCGGGTGGAATACGGCGAGGAAGCGGCGCACCACGAGGTCGTAGATGCGGCGGTCGTCGTCGGAGAACTTCTCCACAGGGTGGCGCTCGGCGCGCGTGGGGATGATCGCGTGGTGGTCTGTGACCTTGGCGTCGTTGACGACGCGACCGAGCGGCAGCACGTCGAGCCCCAAGACGTAGTGAGCCGCGTCCGCGTACTCACGCTGCCCGCCCACCAGCCGTGCGATCGGCTTGATCGAGCCGATCATGTCGCCGGGGAGGTAGCGAGAGCTGGTGCGCGGATAGGTGAGCGCCGCGTGCTCCTCGTACAGACGCTGAGCCGCCGCCAGCGTGCGCCGAGCGGTGAAGCCATAGCGGGCGTTGGCATCGCGCTGGAGCGAGGTGAGGTCGTAGAGGATCGGCGGCCGCTCCCTGCGCTCGGACTTCTCGAGCTTGGTGATCTCGCCGGTCTGTCCTGCGCAGGCGGCGACGATCTCCTCCGCCTCGGGCGCGGTCTTCACCCTTGCTCCGCGGCTCGCCTGCTCGCCATCCTGGCTCGCTGACCGGCGGCCGCGGAGTCCTCCGGCTGCGCCCGCGTGGTAGCGACCTTCGTAGGTCCTCCCGGCGGGGTCCGCAACCGGGTCGAACACCGCGTCCACCACCCAGTAGGGCTCGGGCCGAAACGCCCTGATCTCCTCCTCCCGCTGCGCGAGGATCGCGAGCGTCGGGGTCTGGACGCGCCCGAGCGAGACCGCGCCATCGAAGGCCGACCGCAGGCGGATGGTCGCTGCCCGAGTGGCGTTCATGCCCACGATCCAGTCAGCCTCCGAGCGCGAGCGGGCCGCCGCCTCCAGCGAGGAGAGCTCGCTGGAGGGGCGCAGCCGCCCGAACCCCTGCGTGATCGCCGCCTGCGTCATCGAGTTCAGCCAGAGGCGCTTGACGGGCTTCTTCGAGCCCGCCTTCTCGTACAGGTAGGCGAAGATCAGCTCGCCCTCGCGGCCGGCGTCGCAGGCGTTGATCACGAGATCGACGCCGTCGCGCCCGAGCAGCCGCTTGACCACCGTCATCTGCTGGCGCGAGCGCTCGTCGCGGATCACCAGCTTGAAGCGGTCGGGGACGATCGGAAGGTCCGCCATACGCCACTTCTTGAAGCGGTCGTCGTACTCGTCGGGCTCGGCGAGTTGCACGAGGTGGCCCACCGCCCACGTGACGACGTGCTCGGGCCCCTCCAGGTAGCCCTCGTGCTTCTCGAAGGCTCCTGGCAGCACGCGAGCGAGGTCCCTGCCCACCGAGGGCTTCTCCGCGATCACAAGCGTCTTGGTCATGAGCTTGAGGAGGGTAGCGCCGACCACAGCGGTTTCGGAGGCGGACCTCACGGACCCTACCCCCAGGGACCCGCCGAGGTCGGGGCTCTGGTGGCCGGATACCGCCCATGGGGGACCCGACCGAGCTGGGTTGGTGGGGGGTTGGGTCCGTCGTGGGCGCTCAGGACCGCAAACACCGTCGCGGGCCTGCCTACCCCGCGCAGCCCCCCGTCTTCACGGGCCCGCCGCGTCCCTCGGCGACGTGCAACTGCGAGCGGACCAGCCCGTTGGGTACCGCGAAGCCGCCGCGCCGGGAGCTGGGGCTGGCGATTGCCGCGAACACCGTCGCGAGCACCCGGCCGCTCGAGCTGATGATCGGCCCACCCGAGTTGCCGGGGCGCACCAACCCCCGCAGCTCGGTCACTGACCGCAGCACCGGCCCCCGCCCGTAGGCGTTTTCGGTCTCCACGTCCCGCGTCTGCCCGATCCGTGCCGGTTGTACGTCGAACGGTCCGTCCTGGGGATAACCGAGGATCGCCCCCGCGGCGCCCTCGGGCGCGGACGGCGCGATCGCCAGGGGGTGCGCACTCAGGCCCGGTACTCGCAGGATCGCGATGTCGTCGTGGGGATCGAAGTCGAGCGCCTCGGCGGGAAGCCCGGGCGCGCTGCCGGCCACCTCCACGCGGGTGTCGCTTTCGCCGGCGACCACGTGAGCGTTCGTGACAACGAGACCCGGCGCCGCCACCCACCCAGAGCCCTCGATCCCGAGCCCGCAGGCGGTCCCCACCACGCGAACGACGCTGCCGCCCGCGTCCCTCACCCCCGGCACGGACAGGATCCCGCGGGAGGGAGGAGGCACGGTGGCGGCGGGGCCGTGAAGGGTGGGCAGTGGATCGAAGCGGGCAAGCGCGTTGAGAATCGGCCCGGACGGCGGCAGCAGCGCATCGAGGTCGCGCAGGATGACCGACTGCTGCACCTGCTGGCGCAGCGAGGGGGAGCTGGTGGACTGGACCACCACTGCCCCCACGATCCACGCGATACCAAGCCCTACGCAGGCGGTCAACAGGGCCCCGAGCACGCCATCGACCGTCTGTAGCCCCGGAATCCTCAGCCGCCTGCGTGCGCGCAGTCCGACTCCCTCCAGACCCGTGGCCAGCACGCCCCCCGCAAGCAGCGCACCAAGCAGGCCGAACAGCGGTGCGTACTGGGAGTGGGAGCCGCCCGGGAGAACCAGCGGGCCGATGCGGGTACCGACGAACGCGCCAACCGCGAACCCGAAAAGCGACAGCGCGCCAACGATGAACCCCTGGAGGAATCCGTACAGCGCGAGGAGCACGCAGAAGGCGACGATCAGCCAGTCGATGGTGGTCACGGGATCCGGAGACTAGTGAGCCGCCGCGGGCAGCTCGTCACCTGCGGGCCTAGAGGTCCAGCGAGATCGTCCCCCAGACCTTTTTCCCCGACGGTGCGCGGATCTGCAAGGTGAGCGGCCGGTTGTCGTAGATCGTGGTGCTGAGCTTGAACAGCAGCAGCTCGCCTCCGGTGGGCCCCACGCCCGCGGTGGTGTTGGGGTCGGGCTGCGTCGCGCCCGGCGCGAGGGCCTGTGACGTCCACGCGTACGGGTTGATCGCAGCGTCCAGCTTCAGCGGCCGGTAGGTCGTGCCCAGGGTGTCGACGATGTCGAACTTGTCCGTCGTCCTACGGTCGCCGTTGGTCTGGTTCTTGGCCCACAGGAACACCCCGAACCACAGCTGGCTTGGGGTCAACGACATCGCCGCATTGCTCAGCCCGATGAAATAGCTCCTGTCCTCGGGGCTGTACTGGTTCAGCTCCCGCGAGACCTGCAGCTGGTAGACGATGTTGCCGGCGTTGATGTAGGTGCCGTCGTTGTTGGCGTCCCCGTTGTGCATTGTGTGTGCCCCGCACGCGGATATGAGCGGCACGGCGGCGATGACGCAGAGGACGGTCAGGACGCGGCGGGCTCTCACGGCGGGGAGAATTTTAGTTCCGGCCCGCGATCGTGGCGCGCTGGCCACGGTCGCGATCCTCCTCGAGGATTCGCCGCAGCCGGCGCATCGACTTGGCCGCCTGGCGCCGCGTCCGCGAGCGACCGCCCACCATCTCCATGAGCCGGTCCGAGAGCATCACGGGCTCGGTCTCGAAGGTGTACTCCACGACGGTCGTCCCGGCCGGCCGGGGCGTGAGCGTGTAGGTGCCGAGCATGCGTACGCGGTTGTACTTGCCGCTGCGGCCGTGCTCGACGATGCGGTACGGCGGCTGCACCTCGGCGAAGGTCATGTCGCCCCACGCGAAGCGGGCCAACGGCGCCTTGATGCGAAAGCGGGCCCCGGCACCCTTGCCGTAGGAGTTCTCCCGCGTGAGATGCCAATCGACGAGGTAGTGGTCCGTGAACTCCGCATGGTTGGCGATGTCCGCCAGATACTCGAACACCTCCTCGCGAGGCCTGGAGATCGTGGCGGAAACAGTGATCGGATCCACGGCGGGGCAGTCTAAGCGCCGCTGCCAAGCGGCAGCCCCGGAAGGCTCAAGCGTCGGAGCTGCCGGGGCCCGATATGCGGCTCGGGCGGCGCCGAGTCCGCGCGACGGGCCTGGCAGCCTCGCGCGACCGCTTGTCGACGACCCGGATCGTGTTTCCGAGCTCGGACCCGTGAACGAGCCGCCTCTCCAGCGGCGGCGCGGGCTCGGACCCGATACACAGCTCGCAGACGATCCGCTGGCCGGAGCAAACGAAGACGTGTTCGCCGGTCAGCACCGTACGGCGGCAGCGGTCGCAGAGGTCACCGGTCCTGCTGTGGTCGTCCATAGTGCGCTGGAGCAAGGCGGCCTGGAGCAGCGGCATCCTGTGGTCGGGTATCCCGCGGAGCTCGTTCGCTTCGGGCGGCAGGTCGTCCATCCCCCCACCTCTTCGCCGCGCCCGTTGAGGTTCCTTTGGACGCTTTGGACATTCTCGGCCTGCATTTATCGACTCTTTGACATAGACGTTACGATCGTGTTGCGAGGGGCGCTGGCCGCTTCCGTCCCAATATTTGTGCCAGCGCGACTCGTCGTCCCCCAACAAGGAGTAACTCCTAATGAAAGCGTGGATGTCTGGCAACGTCGCGGGGACCGGGACATTCCGTTGCACGGAGTGCGACTACGTTCTTTCCCTCGATGCAGTCGACGAGCTGCCGACATGCCCTAATTGCGGGGGAAAGGAGTTTGTGAGGGCGTCGCTATTTACAACAACTCAGACGGCGATGGTCGAGGTGGCCGCCGCAACCGAGGACCGCGTGTGGCTGGAGGAGCTGCGCCGCGGCCTCGATGACCCGGGTCAGTATCTTGCCTACCGCTCGCCAGGAGACGAGGTTCGCTCCTTCGCGCTCGAGCGGGAATGGACCCGCATCGGGCGGAGCCTCGCCGCGGACGTCCGCTTCGACGACCCGACCGTCTCTCGCCGCCACGCGCTGATCGTGCGCCAGCCCGACGGCCTGCGGGTGCTCGATGACCGCAGCCTCAACGGCGTGTTCGTCAACGGCGAGCGCGTCGAGTGGTCGACGCTCGCCGACGGCGACGAAATCGTGATCGGCCGCCACCACCTCCACTTCGTCGACGTGGCGGCCGTGTCCGGTATGCGCTTCTCGACCGCGGCCCGGGAAGAGCGCACGCCCGCCTAATTGAACTGTCCGGGGCCGCGCATGCGCGGCCCCGCCGGCCGGAACATGTTCCGGCCGGGGCCGGGGCGCATGCGCCCCGGCCAAAAGACCTATATTCGGCGCTCAATGGCTAAGACGATCGCGGTTCTCTCGCAGAAGGGCGGCACCGGCAAGACGACCGCCGTGCGTACGATGGCGGACATCCTCCGGCGCATCGACGTCGGCGTGCTGGCGGTCGACCTCGATCCCCAGGGCAACCTGTCGGACTACTTCGACATCGACCCCGACGCGTCGCCCACCGTCGGCGATGTGCTCAGCGGGCGGGCGGAGGCGGCCGAAGCGATCCACGGCGCCATCATCCCCGCCAACCTCGGGCTGGCCGAGGCCGAACTGATGCTCTCGGGGCGGATGGGCCGCGAGCTCACGCTCAAGCGCGCGCTGGGCGGAGTCAAGGACCGCTACGAGATCGTGCTCGTCGACTGCCCGCCGGCGCTCGGGTTGCTCACCGTCAACGCCCTCGTCGCCGCCGACTACGCGTTGCTGTCGGCCGAGGCGCAGTACTTCGCGCTGCAAGGAGTCGAACAGGCGCTCGAGGTGATCGAGCTTGCGCGGGAAAGCCTCAACCCCGGTCTGGAGTGGCTGGGAGTGCTGCTCAACATCGCGGACATGCGGACCCGACACTCGCGCGAGGCGTTCTCCTCCCTGCGCGAGCACTACGGCGAGAAGCTGCTCGACACCACGATCCGCGCCTCGATCGCATACGCCGAGTCGGCTGAGCGCGCCGTCTCGATCCTCGACTATCGCCCTGACCTGGCGGCCGACTACCTGAATGTCACCGACGAGTTGCTGCGCCGCCTGGGCCTGGACGAAGCCCGGGGGCGCCTGGGGGCGTCGGTCGGCGGGACCCACGCCGCGGCGTAGCCGCCGCTGGGCCCCGTCCTGCGGGTTACTGTTACGCGATCAGGCTGCGATTAGCGACAGCGATGGTTGCCGTGGTCTTGGTCGGCTGCGGCTCCAGTTCACACAGCGGCCAGACGCGGATCCAGGCGACCGTGCCGCACCTGTCCAAGGTGCATGCCCAGGCCGTCCAACCGGTCGCCGGCAATTTATCCCAGAGCGGTCCAACGGGCTCGACGGCGCCGTCAGTGGTCACGGTGCCGGGCCACGACCCAGCCCCGACGGGGCCTGCCACTGATACCAGGGCTCCAGCAAAAGGCGCGCCGACCGATGCGCAGGTTCGCGCGGCGATCGCGCGCTTCCAGCTGGCCGTTTCCCAGTACCACCTGGACCAGCTCAATTTCTCAGGTGTGGTGCTGGACCCGGCGCGGCTGCCAGCCGGCGTGTGGAACGTGAGCATCGCCTCTGTCGAGACCGCGTACGGCCACGCTGTCGCGTGCGGCGGTGTTCTACGGGTCCCGGAGCTGGGCGTGGCCAACAAGACGCTGCCGTGCGGGACCGAGGTGACCTTCCGCTATGGCAATCGCGCCATTCGCGTACCGGTGATCGACCGCGGTCCGTACATCGCCGGCCGCGAATGGGATCTGAGCGGTGCGACGGCTGAGGCACTTCATTTCCCGGGCCTCGGACCGATCCAGTGGCGGCTGGGCTGAGCGGAGGCCCAGGGCCCACTCATAGGCTCACACGGATCGCTGATACGTCCTGAAGGCGCGCGTCGCGAAGGCAAGGCAGACCAGCAGCAGCGCGAGCAGGAACCCGGCCCGGGAGGCGATGAGACCCCAGTCGGGGTTGGCGGACACGGCCGAACGGCCTGCCACGACCGCCCAGTTGACCGGGTTGAAGTCGGCCACGTGCTGCATCCAGATCGGAATCAGGTTCTGCTGCATGAACGCCGACGAGAGAAATGTCAGCGGCAGCAGCACGAAGTTCATGATCGCTATCAGCGTCTCCTCGCGGCGGGCCAGCAGTGCGAGCCCGTTCGAGATCGCGCCGAAGGCCGCCCCGAGCATCACGGCGACCACGATCATCACCACGATCCCTGCGAAGCCGCCCGGAAAGCCCGCGCCGTCGATCAACGCCAGGATCACGATGATCACCGACTGGATCGCGATCGTCAGCGAGGAGTGGACGAGGCGGCCCGAGATCAGCGCGGTGCGCTTGACCGGCGAGACCAGAAAGCGGTCGGTGACGCCACGCTCGATGTCGTCGATCAGCGGCATCCCGCCCCAGCCCGACGCGAACAGCGCGGTCATCACGACCACGCCGGGCGCCAGGAACTCGATGTAGGAGGTGCCGTGAAAGCCGGGGATGTTGATGACGTTCTTGAACAGTGCGCCGAATAGCAGAAGCCAGATCACCGGCTGGACGAGGGTGACCGCGATCCACCACGGCTGGCGCAGCAGCTCGCGCACGTGCCGGATCGTCATGAAGTAGCTGTGGCGCACAATGGTCACTTCTTCACCTCCGTCTCCTCGGATTCGGCCTCCTGGAACGTGCGGCCGGCATAGCGCAGGTAGACGTCGTCGAGCGAGGGGCGGGCGACGCGGACGGACGAGACCGCGATGCCACGGGCCTCGAGCGCCTGCAGCACCGACGGCACGGCACGCCCGCCGTCCTCCGCACGGGCTCGCAGCGCGCGGCCGTCGACGGCCACCTCCCGGACGCCGGCGATCGGCGCGAGCGCCTCGCGCACCGCGCCGTCGACCGCCGGCTCGGCCAGGTCGACGTAGACGGCGTCGCCACGCAGCTCGGACTTGAGCTGTTCGGGGGTGCCCTCGGCGACCACCTTGCCGCGGTCGACGATCGCGACCCTCGCGGCGAGCTGGTCGGCCTCCTCCAGGTAGTGGGTTGTCAGCAGCACGGTCTTGTCCTGCTCGGCCGCCAGGACGGCGATCTGGTCCCACATGTCGGCGCGGACCTCCGGGTCGAGCCCGGTCGTGGGCTCGTCGAGGAAAAGCACCTGCGGGTCGTGGACGAGCGACATCGCGATGTCCAGGCGGCGTCGCATGCCCCCCGAGAAGCCCCGCGCGATGCGGTCGGCGGCATCGGCCAGACCGAAGCGATCGAGCAGCTCGCTCGCCCGCTCCTCGAGCCGGCGCCCCCGCATCCCGTAGAGCTGGCCCTGGAGGCGCAGGTTCTCGCGGCCCGTGGCCTGGATGTCGACTCCCGTGCCCTGTGAGACCACGCCGATCGTGCGCCGGACGCGGTCGGGATATGCGACGACGTCGGTGCCCGCGACCAGGGCCTGGCCCTCGTCGGGACGCGTGAGCGTGGTGAGGATCTTGACGGCGGTCGACTTGCCGGCTCCGTTGGGCCCGAGCAGCGCAAAGATCGTCCCGCGGTGCGCCCGGAAGGAGAGGCCGTCGAGCGCGCGCACCGCCTTCTCCCCTTTCCCGTACGTCTTGACGAGGCCCTCGGCCTCGATCATCGCCTCGACCACGACGTGGCCGGGCGACTCGATTTTGGTTCCGCTCTCCATTAGCATTGTGTGCTTATACCACATCTCAAAGACTAAGTGATTCGTGGCGACAACAAACTTACACCGCGAGACCCTGATGCAGCAGCTCGGCGCCGAGATCCGCGCCAACCAGCGGGCCACCGACGAGGTCGACGAGCTGGTCGCCGAGCTGGTCGGAGTGAATCGCACCGACGCGCGCTGCCTCGACATCCTCGAACAGCACGGCCGCATGAGCGCCGGCCAGCTGGCCACGCGCAGCGGCCTGACCACGGGGGCGGTCACCGCCGTAGTCGACCGGCTCGAGCGCAACGGCTATGCGCAGCGGGTCGGGGATCCCTCCGACCGCCGGCGCGTCCTCGTGGAGCTCACGGACAAGGCGCGCAAGGTCATCTGGGAGCTGATGGGCCGGCCGATGAGGGAGGCCGGCCGCCCTCTGATCGACGCTTACAGCGACGCCGAGATCGAGCTGCTGATCGACTTCCAGCGCCGCGGGCGCGAGATGCAGGAGCGCCACGCGGAGTGGTTGCGGGAACGGCTTCGCTCCGGTGATCACCCGGGTGCGTGAGCGCCGCCGGGCCGCGGCGCTGCGCAGGTGGCCCTATCGGGATTCGGTCAGGGCGAAACCGTGACTCGCAGGTACGTCGCACGGATCGAGGTCGGGGCCTCGCTGCCGTTGACGTTATGTTCGCTGCACAGGGCTTCCAGTTCGCTTTGAAGCTCGGCCTGGCGACCACTGGCGACGGCTGCTTCAAATGCGTTCATGGTTGGTCCGTAATACGCCTCCAGCTGGGCGAGAAACTCCGAGGGCTCGCCCGGGTGGTCGAACGTGTAGGTGGCTCTCTCAAAACCGACCCTGTCTTCGGGTACGCCCGCCGTCACGAATCTCTCGACCACGTTCTCCTCCACGCCCCAGGTCATGGGACTGATGAACCCCTCCGGGGGCGGCGGCGAGTAGGCCATGCTGATCTTCAAGAGCTGCGCGACGAAGGTCGGGTCGCCGGCGATCCAGTTGCCCATGACGATTCGACCGCCGGGTCGCGTGACACGGACGACCTCCCTTGCGACATCGAACGGGCGCGGCGCGAACATCGCTCCGAAGATGCTGATGACGAGGTCGAAGCTGTCGTCCTCGAGGTCGTGAAGATCCGACGCGTCGCCTTCTTGAAACCTGAGGTTGTTGATGCCGAGGCTCCGCGCCCGCGCGTTGCCGGCCGCCACGAGATTGCTGGCGATGTCGACCCCCAGGACGTTCGCGCCGAGTTTCGCCGCCGGTAGCGCGGTGGTTCCGTCGCCGCACCCGAGATCCAGAACCTCGAGCCCGTCGGTGATCGCCAACTGTCTTGCGAGCGCCTCGCCGCTCTCTCTCATGGTCGCCGCGATCCGCGTGAAGTCGCCCTTCTCCCACAACGCCTTGTTCGGATTGATCGTCGTGGCTGCGTTCGGATTCATAGCCCCCAAATCTCCTTCCGGTCCCTCAGCGCTCCCGTAGCCTCGAACGCGAGCGATGCTCCCATGGCCATGGGGCACCGTCAATGACAGGGCTCACACAAGGCCGAGTACACGCCCGCCGACAGCGGCCGACAACTCCATGTCCGGCCGCCGCGGGGTAGCGCTGCTGTAGCTAAAGCCCTCGCACGTAGGCGCCCTGCGTCTCGAACGTGACCCGCATGCCGCTCGCCCAGCCGCGATCTCCCGCTCCAGCATCTGCATCACCTGTCCCGGTCTGATCGAACTGAGCCCACACCAGCACGCTTGGGCCGGCTCCCGAAATAGTGGCGCCTAGCGCGCCGAGCGCCTGAGCCCGTTCCAGCACCGCCACCGAGCGGGGTAGAGGTGAGCCCGCGCCGGCTGGTGTAGACGATCGGCCAGCCCGGCGGCGATCAGCTCCCAGTCCTCGGTGACAAGGCCGAGCACGAGCGTGGCCGCGTGAGCCACGTTGAACACGGCGTCGGAAATGGAACCTCCCGCGGTAGCGCCGCCCGAGCCGCCTCGGTGAGCACCGGCTCGAACGGGACCACCAGCACGCCCTCCAGTCCCATCGGCGGCTCAAACCGGTCTCGTCCGCCCCCGGCGCAGATCACAAAGCCGCCCTTCAAGCGCCGCGGCCACGTTGTCCGGGTGGCCCTCGAGCTCGCTGGCCAGCCCGAACAGGTCGGCGTCGAGCTCGAACAGATGGTCAGCCGCCATCAAACCGGCCACCGTCGCGGCTGCGCTCGAGCCGAGGCCGCCGGTGAGGGGGATCTGCGAGCTGATGGAGAACTCGAAGCCGTCGGCGCTGTGCAGGCGCTCGAAGGCCCGCACGACCAGGTTGGTCCGGTCGCGGGGGACATCCAGGTCGGTGTGCACCGCGAAGGAACCCTCTCCCGGACCTCCACCTCGAGCTGGAGCGCCAGCGCGGCCGCCAGGACGTCGAAGCCGGGCCCCAGGTTGGCCGAGGAAGCGGGGACACGGACCAGCCGGCGGCGACGGAGAGTCAATCCAGCACCGCCCGCTCCACGGCCGCCAGATCCGGATCGCAGCCCACCACGGGCGCCGCCTGATCGAGCGCGCGTCTGAGGATCCTTTAGACCGTGGCCGGTGAGGACGCAGACCACGCGCTGCGCGTCGCCTGCTCCGTACTCGAGAACCTGCCACGCCGGCCGCCGAGGCCGGCTCGCAGAAGACCCCCTCGTCCGCGCCAAGAAACCGGTAGGCGGCGAGGATCTGCTCATCGGAGACCGCTCGGATGGCACCGCCCGACGCGCTCATGGCGGCCATGGCGTCCTCCCAGCGCGCGGGATTGCCGATCCGGATGGCGCTGGCCACCGTCTCGGGGTGCTCGACCGGAGCTCCCTCCACCAGCGGCGCGGCGCCCGCCGCCTGGAACCCGAGCATGCGGGGTCGGTAGCCCAGCTCGGTGAAGCCGCGCCAGTACGCCGTGATGTTCCCGGCGTTGCCCACCGGGATGCACAGGGCGTCGAGCCCTTCGAGCAGGTCGTCGGCGATCTCGAACGCGGCCGTCTTCTGGCCCTCGATCCGGAAGTCGTTGACCGAGTTGACCAGGGCCAGGGGATGCCGGTCGGCCAGCTGCCGGACGAGCGCCAGAGCTTGGTCAAATCCCCCGCGCAGCGCGATCACCCGGGCGCCGTGCATGAGCGCCTGAGCGAGCTTGCCCGCCGCGATCCGGCCCTCGGGGACGATTACCACCCCCCGAAGGCCCGCCCGGGCCGCGTACGCCGCCGCCGAGGCGGCCGTGTTCCCCGTGGACGCACAGACGATGGCCTGGGCGCCCTCCCGCACCGCGGCCGAGACGGCACAGGTCATCCCCCGGTCCTTGAACGATCCCGTGGGGTTGGCTCCCTCGATCTTGAGCCACACCTCGGCCTCCACCCGTTCGGAGAGCCGGGGCGCCGGGATGAGCGGAGTCGACCCCTCCTCGAGTGACACCACCGGGTCCTGTGCCGCAAAGGGAAGTCGGTCGCGATAGCGCTCGATGATGCCTGGCACGCGGCGCAGCATGCCAGAGGCGGGCAGCGTCGGTCGATCGGGGTCGATTCTTTACCGCTTCTCTACACGGGACCACGCGCCATGTGAGACAAATCAACGCGTGCATTCGGCGGGTAATGAAGGTTATGAGGGCGCTCCCGAAGAGGGGTCGAGCATCGGAAACCCCTCGCTGACCGGCCCGGGAGCACTCCGTCCGTTCCGGACGAACTCCCCTCTAGGTGAACGGCGGAGACATAGATAAACCCGCAGACCTCCTTACCACTGATGCCGAAGCGCCGGAGCCGCCGCAGGGCGGCTTCGGTCGTTCAGGCCCGCCGATACTTGCGTAAAAGCCAGCGCCAGCCGAACTTTGGCGATTCAGTTCCGAGGGGCTGAACTGAATCGCCATCGTTCGGTGTGGTTCGCGCCGCTATCCCTCAGGCGCGGGCGCGGACGGGTCGTTCTGCCAGAGGCCGAACTCGTTGCCGTGCGGGTCCTTGCAGGTCGCAAACCAGCCCATGTTCGGCACCGGCCCCGGGTCGTTGGCCTCGCCTCCGAGCTCTCTTACGCGGGCGACGCCGGCGTTGATGTCATCGACGTCGAAGTAGGAGCGAGTGCCGCGCTTGCCGGGCTCCATGTTCGTGACCGCCGCACCGGTTTGTTCGCCGATGCGGGCCATGTGGTACTCGAACGGGCCGGGGAACGACTGGAACTCCCAGCCGAAAAGGGAACCCCAGAACTCCCGCCCCTTGCCGGTGTCGTCGGCTGGGATCTCGATCTGAACGATCTCACCAGGCATCTCTGTCCTCTCGGTCGGATTTAGGCAACGCCTGCCGACCTCAACCCTATAGAGGGCGCGGGCGCGCTGATGTGAGCGCTTGGTTTCCGGGGCCGCGACCGACTATGTCGCGGTAATGCCCGGGGCTAGTTGTCTCGCTTGTGCTAGCTCGACTTGCACGCGGAATTGCTCATGGTCACCGTCGAGCTCTTGGTGGCGCCGTTGTGGCCTGTGAAATCCACCCCTGCCTTCTGCGCGCGCTTACAGAGGTTGGAGTTGGCAACCAGGATCCCTCTCTTGCCGCCATTGATCGTAAGCGTGAACGAGCTCATCGGCAGATCCGGCAGCCCGGGGAACGTCGTCACCAGTTGCGATCGCTTGCTGACCGACGTCTTTGCGTGCAGGTCGATGGCGGCTATGCCGCGCAACTCGAGCAGCATGGCCGGGAACGTTCGCTCCGGGTGGCCGTGCACGTAGACGATGCCCTGCACCAGGTACACGTTCCCGCTCAGCGGCTTGCTCACCAGCGGCGTCGTCACTTGCGTACTGCCGATGAGCGTGCTCGCGGGACATTTGTCGGCCTTCGCGTCCTTCACCGAGCAGACATGCTGCGAGTTGTTGGGGTCGAGAGCGAGCGACAGAGGCAGGGTGACCTGCGCCAGCTTGGTGTTGGCCTGCCCGGCGCTCTGCGTGACGGTGGCCGTGAGCGTCGGATGCTTTCCGGTCGTGGTTTGGCCCTTACCGCTCAGCCCGATGTTGATCTTCGGCGCAAACGGGAGCTTGGAGCAGTCGATCGCGGGAACGGGCGTCTTGCTCTTCGCCGTGGCCTTCTGGTTCGTCGTGGAGGTGAGGCTTAGCGTGCTGATCTGTCCCTTGGGGAGACAGGCGGTCGGATTGGTCAAAAACGCCGTGCCGTGCGGCTTGCTCTTACCCGCGGCCGGCTGCTTGCACGGTCCGGTCACGCTCACGCACGACCATCCCTGCTGGGATTTGTGGCCGGTGTCGCCGGGAACGCCCCAGAAGATCAGCGTCGAGCGGACGAGCTCGGAGCCAGAAGGCACCTGGATCGTGAAGTACAGGTTGTACGGCGGGTTCTTGTTGACGGTGCCGCATACGTTGACCTGTTCCTTGAGCAGCGAGACGTAGAACGAGTAATCGCTCGCATAACCGGCGCAGTGCGATGAACCGGGCTTCAGGTTGTAGACCGATTCCCCGACGTAGGCGTTGATCGCCTCCTCAAAGACCTTGAGCTTCACAATGCCCACCTGGGAATCGCTGGGGCACGTCCCGCCCGTGAGCGCTGACTCACTGCACTTGGGCGTCGCCTGCGGGTCCGAGACCAGGCCGGGTGGGATGTCGACACGGATCGACTTGACGGTGCCGTTGGGCTGGGCGATTCCGAGCGTCTTCGTATTCGCCACGATGAAATCCGTGACGCCGACGAACGGGTGGCCGCCCGACGCCTGCGCCGGCGGTCCATGGAAGTGCCGGTCGTTCATGCCGCCGTAGTCGTTGTTGTAGACGCCGGCGACCCAGCAGGGCTTGACGCCCAACGGAGTCTTGCACCCCTTCTCGACACCGAACTTGGATGCCGCGAGTGAGGCCTTCGAGGGCGCGGCTCCCCTTTGAGCCCACGCACTTCCGGCCAGGAATGCGATCCCCAGTGCCGTGACTATCGCCGCGAACGTCAGCCTTCCGTACAGGAGCCTCAGCCGGCCGTACACCCTGCACCTCCCAAGTTGATGGATCCTCGGGGCGGCATCCTAGCGCGACACTCCGCATTATGGGCCACTTGAATCGAGAGACCGGCGCCCGGCAGCTCCGCGGAGAGCGGCGGAGGTCGCTACTCGAACTCCTCCTCGAGCACCCTGATCGCGCGGGGCGGGGCGCGCAGCACCTCTAGTGAGCGATCTCCTCCATCGCCGCGTCGAAGCGCGACTCGAGCACGGGGTGGACCACCATCACCAGCCGCGCCTGTTCGCCGAGCCCCTTCTGGACGACCGACTTGACCGACACGCCGCGGCCTCGCGAGCAGCTGGGCCACCTGGCCAGGACGCCGGGCTCGTCGGCCACTTCGAGGTGGAGGTAGAAAGCCGAGACGACGTCCTGACGATCCGCAGCTTGTGGGCGGCGGCCGGGGTCGATGCCGGCGGGATCATGGCGCTGATCACGTCGCCGAGCACTGCGCTTGCTGTCTGGGGACCTCCCGCGCCGGGGCCGGACATCGTGATCTCGGTGATCGTCTCCGACTCGACCGTGACCGCGTTGAACGGACCCGCCGACCGAGGCGAGGGGTGGCCCGGGTACAGGAACGCGGGGTGCACGCGCACCGAGAGCCCCTCCTCGATGCGCTCGGCCGTGCCGATCAGCTTCAGCCCGAGGCCCAGTTCCCGCGCGTACTCCAGGTCGTCGGGCTGGATATGCTCGATCCCCTCGTAGCGCACCTGGTCGATGTGCACTGGCGTGTCGAATGCCAGCCGCGCGAGGATCGCCATCTTGGCCGCGGCGTCGCGGCCGTCCACGTCCTCGGAGGGGTCGGCCTCGGCGTAGCCGCAGCCGCTGCGCCTCCGCCAGCGCCTCGCCGAAGGTCATCCGCCGGTGCGCGCCATCTCGGTGAGGATGAAATTCGTGGTGCCGTTGACGATGCCGTGGACGCGGTCGATGCGTGCGCCCGGCGAGCGACTCCTGGATCACGCGGATGACCGGGACCACGCCGGCGACGGCGCCCTCGAAGCGAAGCTGCACCCCGTTTCACGCGCCAGTCTCCCACAGCTCCTCGCCGTGGCGGGAGAGAAGCTGCTTGTTGGCGGTGACCACGTGGCGTCCTGCTCGCATTGCCCTGAGCACGTAGTCGCGCGCCGGCTCGATGCCGCCGATCAGCTCGACGATCAGGTCGGAGCGCTCGAGAATCTCCTCGAAGCTGCCGGTCTTGCGCGTGAGCACGCCCGAGAGCTCGGGCTGCAGTCCGGTGATCCGCTCGATTCGCGCGGCCTGCTCGGGCAGCAGCTCGCGAAGGCCGACCCCACCGTGCCGTGGCCGAGCAGCCCGACGCGGAAGATTCGCGTCACTGGAGATCACGCGCGGCAGGTCGTCGTAGCGTCTCGCGGCGCACGACCACGCGCGCGCGAGCCCTCGCGGCAGAAGACCACCGGCGGACGCGGTACGCCGTTGTAGTTGTTGGCGAGCGCGTGAGCCGTAGGCGCCGGTCGCCGGGGTGACGACCACGTCGCCCGGCGCCGGTTCCGGGAAGCCGAGGTCGCGCGACGATCACGTCGCCCGACTCGCAGTGCTTGCCCGCCAGGTGGCAGCGCTCGGTTGCCGGGCATGCGCCAGGGGCCGGTCGGCTATCAGCGCCTCATACGCCGAGCCGTAGAGCATCGGGCGCAGGTTGTCCGACATGCCGCCGTCGACGGCCACCCAGGTCGAGACGTTGCGCTTGACCGTCTCGACCGTGTAGAGCGTTACGGTCGAGTTGGCGACGAGCGCCCGGCCCGGCTCGAGCAGCAGCCGCTTGTCCGGGCCCATCGAGCGGTGCGCGGCATCCACGACCGTCTCGATGTACTCGGCGGCGATCGGGCGGTATGCGGTCGGCTGCCGTGTAGGCGACGCCGAGCCCGCCGCCGAGGTTGTAGACCTGGAAGTCGCCGAGCGTGGCGAGCGCGCGGACGGCGGCTCGGAACGGCTCCAGCTCCAGTAGCTGCGAGCCGATGTGGCAGTGCAGCCCGACGAGCTTCAGGTGGGGCGTCGCCTGAGCGCGGTCGATCGCCTTCGGAGCCTGGTCGAGCGAGAAGCCGAACTTCGAGTCGGCCTGCCCGGTGGAGATCGCGCGTGGGTGTCCCCCGCCACGTCCGGGCGTGACCCGGATCAGGACCTCCTGGCGCTTCCCTTGCGCCAAGGTACCCACACCGAGCTCGGTCGCGATCCGCTCGAGCCGGTCGAGGTCGTCGAAGGAGTCGAGCACGATGTGGCCGACCCGGGCCTCGATGGCTTCGCGCAGCTCGCGCTCCGACTTGGCGTTGCCGTGGAGGTAGATCCGGCGCGGGTCGAAGCCCGCCTTGAGCGCCAGCGCCAAGCTCGCCGCCCGAGGCCACGTCGCACGCCAGCCCCTCCTCGGCGAGCAGGCGGTAGACGGCGGTACACGGGAACGCCTTCGAGGCGAACAGCACGTCGCAGTCGTTGTGGCGACGGCGGCCAGCGCGTCGACGAAGGCTGCGCGCGCGCCCGCAGGTCGTCCTCGGCGACGACGTAGGCCGGCGTCCCGAACTCGCGCGCCAGCTCGACCGCGTCGCAGCCGCCGATCTCGAGCCGCCCGCGCTCGTTGACACGGGTCCCGCTCGGGAACACGCGGAAGCGCTCGTCTGACGCCTGCACCGTGCCGCCGCGGGCCCGTCGCTGGGGTTGCGCGCCCGTAGCCATATCGTTTTCGATCGCCGCTCTCACCGGGCGACGATCATGCCATGATCGCGCCATGCGACGGCTCGTGCGGACCGTGAGCGCGCCGCTTCCGGCCCGAACCGGGCTCCGTGAGGGGCTGGCCTACTCGCTGTGGCTTCCGGCGCCTGAGAAGGTCACCCTCGGCGGGGTGGTCGTGCTTCACGGCGCCGGTTCGTGCAAGGAGAGCCACCACGATTACGCGCGCGCGCTATTGGCGGCCGGGCTGGCGGCGGTCACCTTCGATCAGCGAGGCCACGGCGAGAGCGACGGCGCGATGGATGGCCGCGTGCTCGACGACGTCGCGGCGATGGCTGCGCTCCTGCGCTCCGCGTGTGAGCGGCCGGAGCTACCGATCGCGCTGCGCGGCTCGAGCATGGGCGGCTGTCTGGCGATCCTGGCCGCCCCCTTGGCGGGCGCGCGCGCCGTGGTGGCGATCTGCCCCGCCAGCCCGGAGGGCCTTCGCCGCAGCCTGAGCGCGGGCCGCTTTCGGTTCGCGGTCGATGTTCCGGAGGTTGACGCGGTTCTGGCCCGATCGGATCTACACGCCGCCGTGGAGGAGCTAGCGGTGCCGCTGCTACTGCTCCACGCGGCCGGCGACGAGCAGGTGCCCGCGGAGCACTCCCGCGACCTGGCGCGGCATTTTCGCTGCGACGGAAGCCGCCTGATCGTGGTTCCGGGGGGCACCACCGCTCGATCCAGCACGACCCCGAGCTGCAGGCCGAGACCGTGAAGTTCGTCCTTGGGGCGCTGAGCGGCTGACCCCCCCGTGGAACCGCTTCTCAACGCGGCGCTCCGACGATTCTCACACGGATCCTTGAGTGATCTTAAACCGGTTCTGCCAACATAGGTAGGGCTATGGCAGGACCTCCACGCTCATTCGGCCGCGATCGCGGGCTCCAGTCCCGGATGCTGCTGACGATGTTCCTGCTCGGACTCGTCTACGCCGTGCTGATCGGCGCGCTCGTCGCAGCGGGCGCGGCCGCGATCACGATCGCGGTCGTCGCCGCCGGGTTGTTCCTGATCCAGCTGTTCACCTCCGACAAGATCGCGCTCTTCTCGATGGGCGCGCGCCCGGTCTCGCCCGAGCAGGCGCCCGAGCTGCACGCCATCATCGAGCGCCTGTGCGTGGCCGCCAACCTGCCCAAGCCGAAGGTCGCGATAGCGCAGACGGCTATGCCGAACGCCTTCGCGGTCGGTCGCTCCCCGAAGAACGCCACCGTCTGCGTGACCACAGGGCTACTGCAGCTGCTCGAGCCCGCGGAGCTGGAGGCCGTGCTCGGTCACGAGCTCACGCATGTTCTGAACCGCGACGTGATGGTGATGACCATCGCGAGCTTCTTCGCCTCGATCGCCGCGTTCATCACCCAGATCGGCTTCTGGTTCGGGGGTGCTTTCGACGACAACAACAACGGCGGCGCAATCGCATTGATCGCCGTAATCGCGATCTCTGCAGCTGTCTACATCGTCTCGTTCGTCCTCCTGCAAGCTCTCTCGCGCTACCGCGAGTTCGCGGCCGACCGCGGTTCGGCGATCATCACCGGCCGGCCCAAGCGCTCTCATTTCCGCGCTGATGAAGATTTCCGGCACGATGGGGCGGATCCCACAGCGCGACCTCCGCGCCGCCAGCGGGCGAGCTCGCCGCCTTCTACATCTTCCCCCGAAGACCAAGCAGACCATCGCCACGCTGTTCTCGACCCATCCGCCGCTGGAGCAGCGGATCGCGGCGCTCGAGCGGCTCGAGTCCCAGCTCCAGGGCACCGCGGCGTAGAAGCGAAGTGGGCTGGGGTCCGCGCGCCCAGCGGCGCGCCGACCTCGATCGTTGCGAGCTCTCGCTCCGGGTTTACCGCGCGTCCTCATCGATGAATAATCCCCGCGATGCGTGGGTCCCTTCCGCCGGTCCTCATCCTCTGCGGTGGCGCGGGGACCCGACTGCGTGAGCCACGCACTCGATCCCCAAGCCGCTTGTCGAGATCGGGGGCGACCGATCCTCTGGCACGTGATCCAGCTCTACCTGGCGCAGGGGTTCTCCGAGTTGCTGCTGCTGACCGGCTTCCGCGCCGATGCGATCGAGCGGTTCGTCGGCACCGAGCGTTGGATCTCAGGCGCCACCGTGTGGTGCCTGGAGACCGGGACCGACACCCCGACGGGAGGGCGGCTGCGACAGGCTGCCGAGGCGCTCGGCGCTGGACGCTCTGCGTCACCTATGCCGATGGCGTCGCCGACATCGACCTCGGCCGGCTGCTGCGCTATCACCGCGGGCACGGCGCGATGCGACCATGACCGTCGTTCGGCCCGAGCTTCCCTTTGGCGTCGCCGAGCTGACGGCGACGGCGTCGTATCGCGGCTTCGCGAGAAGCCGCGCAGCGACCACTGGATCAACGGTGGCTTCTTCTGCTTCGAGCGCGCGCTGCTGGAGCGTCTGGAGCCCGATTCGACGCTCGAGCGCGAGCCGCTTCGCCGACTGGCCGCCGCCGGCGACCTGCGCGCCTTTCGTCACGCCGGGCTTCTGGCGACTGCATGGACACCTACAAGGACGCGGTGTCGCTCAACGAGTTCTGGGCGAGCGGTCCGCGCCCGTGGAAGCTGTGGACCTAGCGTCAGCGCGGTGCAACCCTACCGGCTGGATGGCCACTCGCTCCTCGTCACGGGCGCCTACGGCTTGCTCGGCTCGTGGCTGGTTAAGGAGCTGCTCGTGGCGCGGCGCCCACGTATGCGTCCTGCGCCGCGACCGGCCGGCGCGCTCGGCGCTTGTGACCATGGGTCTCGAGCCCCAGCTCGACGTGATCGACGGCGATGTCTGCAGCGACGGGCTGGTCGCCCGTGCGCTCGCCGAATACGAGATCGCAGCGTATTCCACCTCGCCGCCCAGACGATCGCGCGACCGCCACCAGTCGCCCGCTCTCGACCTTCGAGACGAACATCCGCGGCACCTGGACGGTGCTGGAGGCCTGCCGCCAATACGGCGCCGAGCGGGTGATCGTCGCCTCTTCCGACAAGGCCTACGGCCCGCACGAGTCGCTTCCCTATCCGAGAGGATGGCGCTCGAGCCGTCGCTCCCCCTACGAGGCTTCCAAGGCAGCGAGCCGACCTGCTCGCCCGCTCCTACTGGCACACGTGGCAGCTGCCGTCGCGGTCACCCGGCTCGCGAACCTGTACGGCGGCGGCGATGCGAACCGCTCCCGGCTGGTGCCGGAGGCCATCACCGCGGCGCTCGCCGGCCGCCGCCCGTGTCCGCTCCGACGGCTCGCCCGAGCGCGACTTCCTCTACGTCGAGGACGCGGTCACCGCATACCTGGCCGATCTGGGAGGCGCTCGGCGACGACGGTCCGGCGTGCCCGATGCCGCGGGGTGACCGGCGAAGCGTTCAACGCCGGCGGAGGAAGGCCACACCGGTCGGCGAGGTGGTCGAGCTGATCTGCGCGCTCGCGGGCACTGTCGTCGAGCCCGATATCCGCGGCAACGGCACCCCCCTCGGCGAGATCGACCGCCAATGGGTCGATTCGTCGAAGCTTCACGCCCTCACAGGCTGGGGGCCGCGCGTGAACCTCGAGGACGGACTGCGGCGGACCCTCGACTGGTACCGGTCGCATCCCGAGTGGCTGGTCCAGGGCTCGCAGGAGTCCGTTCCGATCGTGTGATGGTTGATGCGGTTATCGAGGCGGATCCCTAATCTCATCCCAGATGGGACTGCTCGACGTTGTCCTGGGGGCGGCGGAAGTGCCCGTTGGCCCCCGACCGGCTGTTCGCGATCTCCACCGCCTACGTGACATTCGAGACGCAGCTTCAGATCACCTCTCGCGGGACGGCCGGGATCGTCTTTCACCCGCTTCAGACCGCCGACTTCCTCTCGATCGTGCGCGACACCGAGGAGGTGGTCAAGGCGACCGCGTCCGACGCCGCCACGACCGTCGAAAGCTCGAACGATCCCTACGGCTACCGCTGGCTGATCCTGCGCGGCAAGGACTTCGACCAGCTTGTGGTCGGGATCAATGCGGTCAGCAGCTCGCTCGAGTGGGCGGCTACGGAGACCGCCTGCTGGCGTCGTGTTCTCGTTCGAGGACGAGCGGGGGCAGCCGATCTACTGGATCTACAACTACAAGCGCGGCTCGTTCTATCCGTTCGTCCCCGAGGGGGGAACGGCCGCGCTGGCCGGGTCTGCGGCGGGCGCTGAGAACACGACGCGCATCGCTGGCGAAGCTTC
>CAVWMM010000008.1:0-365733 GCA_963756105.1 uncultured Solirubrobacterales bacterium | reverse complement strand
TTGTAATACCCGCCTGACATAGCGCATGCCTCACCCTACCCGCCCAGCGCCGCCTTGTAAGCGCGAACCGCCTCGGCAAAACCCGTTACCAGCGCGTCTGCGGTCAGCTCGTGCCCGATCGAAGCTTCGGCGAACCCCGGTAGGGCGGCGGCCAAAGGCGGCAGATTGTCGAGGTTCAGGTCGTGACCGATATTGACGGCGAGGCCGAGCTCGGCGGCGCTTGCGGCGGTCGCGGCGCAGGCCTGCAGCAGGGCTTCGGGGCTGCCCGCGCGAAAGGCCGCGGCATAGGAGCCGGTGTAGATCTCTATCCCGCCGGCGCCGGTATTATGGACTGGCGACTGTGGCGGGATCGGGATCGATGAACAGGATTATCCGGCAGCCGAGCGGCTTGAGTTCGGTAAGCGCGGGGTCGACGAGGCGGTGCTGCGCGGCATCGAGCTTCCACCCTTCCTCGGAGGTGAACGCCTCGGGGCTGTCGGGCACCAGGGTGCACTGTTCCGGCTTGACCTCGGCGACGATGTCCAGAAAGCGGCGATCGGGATAGCCTTCGAGGTTCAACTCGAAACCCGGGCGCCAGGCCGCATCAGCTCGGCGAGGCCGAAAACGTCGGCGCGGCGGATATGGCGCTCGTCGGGCCGCGGATGCGCCGTCAGCCCATCGGCCCCGGCGTCGTGCGCGATCCGGCCAAAGCGCAGCACGTCCGGCACCCCGGTCCGCCGAGAGTTGCGTAGGAGCGCGATCTTGTTGAGGTTGACGCTGAGCCGAGGCATGGAGCCGAGATTACACCCGCAGCCCCGCCCCGGTCAGCCTCCTTCTCTCCGAGGCAACCGCAACGAGGCGCCCCCGTCCCTCCCCCGCAGGATAAGTCAACAGAGCCCGACACATGGTTCCGAACAGCGGCCCTCATCCACCCAGCCCGTGGGCTGGGTCCCCCCTTCTCCCGCATTGCGGGAGAGGGAGCCGAGCGCAGCGAGGCGGGTGAGGGGGGGCCTCTGCCGTGGTTGCCCGCCACCGGCCATTGCGATATTAGCATGTTTTCGTTGATTTTTCCGAGAACATATGGGTATCTACGCCAGCCCGCATTTCTCACACAGGGTGACTGCGGCAGCGCTGTCGATTAGCTCCCTCGCCCCGCTTGCGGGGAGAGGGCCGGGGTGAGGGGTGATTTTTCGCGTTCGGATTGGAGCATTTGGAGAACGCCATCGAGGTTGTCGATGACGTCGTTGTTCCAGATGCGGATCACCCGATAACCGAGGGCGCACAGCTCGCTGTCGCGCTGCCTGTCCTTGGGGCGTTCCGCGTGCTGGCCGCCATCGAGCTCGACAATCAAGTGCCGGTCGCGACAAACGAAATCGGCGTAATACCGGCCGATGGGCTCCTGGCGGACGAATTTGAAGCCGCCCAGTTGCCGGCTGCGAATGCGTGTCCACAACACGAATTCTGCCGGCGTGAGGGCGCGCCGCAACGATCGTGCCCGGGCCGTGCGCCGTTGGTCCTTGCCCCGCAACGCCGCCATCCTTCTGCCTCAGAGTGCCCCTCACCCCGGCCCTCTCCCCGCAAGCGGGGCGAGGGAGTCGACACTCTGTCCGAACCGCCCGTCCCACGGTCCACCCCGACAAGCCATTCTCACAACAGGGTCTTCTAGGATCTGAGGCCCCGATGCACCACCCCGCTTTGAGAAATGCGGGCTAGGCTTCTTTCCACTCGATATAAGTCAAGTAATTGAGATTTTATCACACGCACGCCGAGGCGTTCATCTACCGTCACCGAGTTGTTGCTTGTGCCCCGCCTGGACCTGTCGTCAATCAAGCGGATGTCAGCGTCCGATGGCATAGCCTTGCATGCCGCGCGGGTTGGCGGCGGCTTTGAGCACGGTGCCTTCCGGGGTCTGCTCGCGGGCGCAGCCCGAGAGGCGGCCTTCCGACCATGGGTCGCCGATCCGCAAGCGATGGCCGCGGCGTGCCAGCGCTGAGCGCGTCGCCTCCGGAAACGCGCTTCGAGGGCCACGAGGCCGGGCTGCGCCGAGCGCGGATAAAACGAGCTCGGCATGTGCTCGTTGTGAAAGGCTGGGCAGTCGATCGCCTCCTGCAGGTTCATGCCGTGATGGCCGGGCTTTAGTACAAGACCGTTACGCTCGCGCCGTGCGGTTCCGCGCTGATCGACCGCTCGGGCTCGCCCCGGCGACGGTGCTCGACTACCGCGAGCTCGCCCGCCGCCGGCTCCCCCGTCAGCTCTTCGATTATCTCGACGGCGGCGCGTACGAGGAAGCCACGCTGCGCGCGAACGTGCGCGATCTCGAGCGCGTCCTGCTCCGCCAGGTCGTCATGCGCGACGTCTCGATACGAGACCAGCGCGTGGAGGTGCTCGGTCAGCAGCTCGCGTTTCCCGTGATCCTCGCGCCGGTTGGGCCTCGGCGGAATGTTCGCGCGCCGCGCCGAGGTCCAGGCCGCGCGCGCGGCCGAGTCGGCCGGTGTGCCCTTCGTCGAGTCGACCGTGTCGGTGTGCAGCATCGAGGAGGTGGCCCGGGCCACGTCGACGCCGCCGTGGTTTCAGTTGTACGTGATGCGCGATCGCGGCTTCGTGGAGGACCTTATGGCGCGCGCCAGCGCCGTGGCCTCGCCGGTGCTCGTTCTGACGATCGACCTCGCGGTGGTGGGCGCCCGCCACCGCGACACCCGCAACGCCGTTATCGGCGAGACCTCCCCGCGGGCGAAGTTGCTGCGCGCCGTAGACATTGGCCTGCACCCGCGTTGGATCCGTGATGTCCCCCTTGCGGGCGGCCCGCTTGTCTTCGGGAACCTCGCCGACGCGGTGCCGGGCGCGAGCACTCCGGCCGCCTTCCGCAGCTGGGTGGATGCGCAGTTCGACCCGAGCGTGACCTGGGAGGATGTGGCTTGGATTCGCGAGCGGTGGAACGGGCGGCTGGTGGTCAAGGGCATCCTCGATCCCGAGGACGCCCGCAGAGCGCTCGACAGCGGCGTCGATGGCATCGTGGTTTCAAACCACGGCGGCCGCCAGCTCGATTCGGTGCCTTCGACGGCGCGCGCGCTGCCCGAGGTCGTGGATGCCGTCGGCGATCAGACCGAGGTGCTCGCCGACGGCGGCGTCCGCACCGGCCTCGACGTCGTCAAGATGATCGCGTTCGGTGCCCGGGCGGTGCTGATCGGCCGCGCCGTGGGCCTGGGCAGTGGCGGCGCGAGGCGAGGCGGGCGTGCGGCACATGCTGGACGTGATGAAGGCCGACATCGATGTTGCCCTCGCGCTGACCGGCCACACTCGATCACCGACTCGACCGCTCCGCGCTTTACGAGAGCGGCGCTGCGGTCGCGCGGATCGGACCCGCCGCCGGCCGCTGACGACGGGCCCTAACCCTTCTTAGCGCGTGGACTTCTTCACCGCGCTGCGAGCCTTGCCGACGGTTTTGCGCGCCTTGCCCTTGAGCTCCTCGCCGGCGCCGCGTGTCTCGGTCCCGGGACGCCCGGCTCGCGGCTCCCGCCTCCCGCTTGGTCCGCCCTTTGACTTCCTCCGCCTTTCCCTTGACCCGCTGAGTGCGATCACCCATGTTCTCTCCTTCGTCGTTGTCGTCGAGTGCAAGCTACCCCGGAGCCCCCGGAGTCACGCAAGGCTACCCGCGGATCATCTGTCGGCCGTCACAAGATCGGCCTCGGACTGCCGATCCTGTTCGGCGCACCCCGCGGCCTGCTTCGGCGCCCCCGCGAGCTGGCCTCCCGAGCAGTCCTCCGCCCGCACCCGCCGGCGAGGATTGATGATTCCCAGCGCAGCGGAGAGCCCTCCCGCCACGAGTAAGGCGGCACAGATGATAAGCGCGTGGTGAAAGGCGGTCACGCTCTGGGAGTTGCGAACAAAGGTGTCCCCTTTGAGCTTGCTCGCCGCGATGACCCCAATGACCGAGATGCCGACGAGTCCAGCGACGCGCGCGATGTCGTTGTTGATCGCCGAGGCGATGCCCGCATCCCCCTCGTCTGCGTCCGCCAGCACGGTCGCCGTGAGCGGCGCGACCGTCATCGAGAGCCCCAGGCCGAAGACGAGCAACGCGGGCAGGAGGTCCGACAAGTACGAGGTGTTGATGCCAGTTCGAAGCAGCAGCAGGATCCCGCCCGCGCCGACCAGTGGCCCGACCGCCATGAAGAAGCGCGGGCCATAGCGGTCGGCGAGCGAACCGAAGCGACGCGAGGCAAAGAACATGACGGCCGTCGCGGGCAGCGTGGTCAGCCCGGCTTTGAGTGCGCTGTAGCCCGCGACCTGCTGCAAGAAGATCACCAGGAAGAAAAACAGCGCGGACAGCCCGGCGTACATCATGAGCGTCTCGAAGTTGCCGATCGTGAAATTGCGCTGGGCGAACAGCGCGAGCTTGAGCATCGGTGCCGCTGCTCGGCGCTCGTAGGCCACAAACGACACCAGGGCGACCGGACCCAGGATCAGCGGAATCAGGATCACGGGGCTGCCCCACCCGTAGTGGGGCTGTTCGATCAGCGCGAAGACCACGGCAGCGAGCCCCACCACGCACATCCCCGCACCGAGAAAGTCGACGTGCCGCCGCTTGCCCGCGGGAGCAGGAGGAACGGCTGCCCGCACCAGGCCCAGCGTGATCGCGATCAAAGGGGGATTGATCGCGAAGATCCAGCGCCACGAGGCGTGGTCGATGATCAGGCCGCCGGCGAGGGGGCCGATGATCGTGGCGATGGCGCCCCAAGCAGTCCAGGCGCCGATGGCCCTCCCCCGCACGTTCCTGGGGAAGGCCGACACGATCACCGCGAGCGAGCTCGGCGTCAGTAGCGCTGCGGCCGCGCCCTGCAGTGCTCGCGCCACGAGCAACACGCCGATGGTCGGCGCCACCGCGCAGACGATCGAGAAGACGCCGAACAAGGCCAGGCCAAGCGAGAAGATGCGGCGCTCGCCGTAGATGTCGCCGAGCGAACCGCCGATCAGCAGGAACGAGCCGAGCGTCAGCAGATAGACGTTGGAGATCCACTGCTGCGAGGCGAGGCCACCCCCCAGGTCACGCTCGATCGAGGGCAGGGCGACGTTGACGATCGTCCCGTCGATGCCGGCGACGCTCGACCCGAGTATCGCCGCGATCAGGGTCAGTCGCTGCCGCCGGGTCATCGACTCGCGCCGACCGTTGCTGCGTGTTCAACCCACGTTTGTATGACGTCTGGGCTCGTTGAGGGAAAACTACCCGACGGTGGAGAACTCTCAGATCGCCGAGCGCCTGGAGTCATTCGCGCTATTGCTCGAGCTGGCCGAGGCCAACCCGTACACGGCGAGGGCCTACCGGCGCGCGGCGGAGACGATCCGCGCTGCGGCGGTACCGGTCTCGGACCTCGTCCTCGCGGGGCGATCGCGCCAGCTGAGAGGGATCGGACCGGGTATAGAGGCGAGGCTGCAAGAGCTCGTGCAGACTGGCGAGATCGCCGAGCTCACTGAGCTCGAGCGCGAGCTCGCGCCCGATCTGGTCGGTCTGGGGCGATACCTGGGGCTCGGAGCGAGGCGCTCGGTGCAGCTGGCGCGATCACTCGGGGTCCACACCGCGGAGGAGTTTCGCGAGGCGGCGGCCGCGGGTCGGCTGCGCACCGTGGCAGGCATAGGGCCCAAGACCGAGGCCCGGCTGCTCGAGGCGCTGTCACGGGAGCCGGAGCCCCGCGCGCGGCAGGGATTGCTGCTGAACCGTGCGTGGGAGTTGGTCGGTGGGATCGCGGCCGGCCTGGGCGGCGAGCCCGCCGGCGACGCGCGCCGCTGGCGCGACTCCTGCGAGCGGTTGGCCGTCGTCTGCGCCAGCGACGAGCCCGACGCGGTTCTCGCGCGCTTCGCCGCCCTTGCCCAGATCGTCACGGTGATCGAGCGGGGCGAACGCCACGCGTTGGGGCTCACCGTCGAGGGGTTGGCGGTCGAGCTGACGGCCCCGGAGCCAGAGGCTTTTGGAACCGCGTTGCTGCGCGCCACCGGCTCCCCGGCGTACGTCGCCGCACTCGAGCCGCTGCCCGACGCTGCCGACGAGGACTCGCTGTACCGCGAGCTGGGGGTGCCTTTCTGTCCTCCAGAGCTTCGAGAGGCGGCTTACGTGGGGACGCCCCCGCCGCTGTTGGAGCTTTGCCAGATCAGAGGGGACCTCCACACCCACACCACCTGGTCGGACGGCAGGGCGAGCGTCGAGGAGATGGGCCGAGCCGCGCTCGACCGCGGTTACGACTATCTGGCCATCTGCGACCACACGCCCGCGGTCGGCGCGGTCCATGGCCTGCGCCCTGACGAGGTCCGCCGTCAGGCCGAGGAGATCGCGGACGCAAACGACGTGCTGGCACCGTTCCGGATCCTGCGCGGGATCGAGTGCGACATCTTGCCCGACGGGCGACTCGACCTCCCCGACGACGTTCTAGCCGAGCTCGAGTGGGTCCAGGCAAGCGTTCACGGCGGTCAGCGGATGCCGCGCCGGGAAATGACCAAACGGGTCGAGGAGGCACTGCGCAACCCCTACGTCCGCTGCCTCAGCCATCCCAAGGGCCGCTACATCAACCGCAGGCCCGAGAACGCCCTGGACCTGGAGCGGGTGTTTGCGGTCGCCCGCGAGCAGGGGGTTGCACTCGAGGTTAACGGCCTCCCCGACCGCCTCGACCTCAGCGGCGAGCACGTCGAGGCGGCGCTGGAGGCAGGCGTTACGGTCGTCTGCTCCACAGACGCCCACTCGATCCGGGGGCTTGCGAACATGACGCTTTCGGTGCACACCGCGCGGCGTGGCTGGGCGACCGCCGACCCGGTGCTGAACACGAGACCACTAGAGGCGATTCTGAACCGCGGAAGCCCGGCGTGAGGGCCACTAGGGCACGAGCACGATCTTCCCGCGGGTGTGCCGCTTCTCGAGCTCCCGGTACGCGTCGCGGACCTGATCGAGTGCAAAGACGCGAGCGATGGGAACCTCGAGCTCACCCGCAGCCGCGAGCTGTGCGACCTCCGCCAGGGATTCAGCGCTCGCGATCGAGTGGGTGCCCTGGGTCTGCGCCCCGTGGCGCGACGCCGCCGCGAAGTCTGCGATCGAGTTGATCCGCTCGGGTTCGACTCCAAGCTCGAGGGCGAGGTCCACGTAACCACCCCCGAAGGTGTCGATGAACGCGTCGATCTTGCCCTGGGCGGCCTCGCGGATCCGCTGCGCCTGTCCCTCTCCGTAGGTCACCGGCACGATGTCGTGGGCGCGCAGCCAGTCGTGGTTGCGCTCTCCTGCCAGTCCGATCACCGTCGCGCCTCTGCGACGCGCGAGTTGAACGGCGATCGAGCCGACGCCGCCCGCGGCCGCCGAGACGACGACCGTCTCCCCGGGCTGGGGGTCAACTGCCCATACCGATGCGAGCGCGGCCATGCCGACGATAAACAGCGATCCGGCGACCTCCCATGCGAGCGACGGTGGCTTGAGCGTGACCTGGTCGGCGGGAACCGCGACGAGTTCCGCTTGGCTCGAGCGCTCCTCAGACCAGCCGAGCACCTCGTCGCCCACGGCGAACGCGTCCACCCCCTCCCCCACCGCCTCCACCACCCCGGCAAGATCGGAGCCCTCGCCGGAGGGAAACGTCGCCGGCCAACGCTCGTGGTGCCGCCCCTCGCGGATCGAGGCCTCCCCGGGATTGATCCCGGCGGCCTTGACGGCCACGACCACGCGTCCCGGCTCCGCCGTGGGATCGTCCACCTCGCGGACCTCGAGGACGTCCACCCCGCCGTACCTGTCAAAGCGCACCGCTCGCATGGTGATCCCTCAGGCTTCGGCGTAGCGGGCGGGTAGCTCCTTCACGCGCGTCGCGCCAAGCATCGCGCCGTTTGCGGTCCTCACGTGGGCGAGCAGCTCGGGATCGGTCAGGCCCGGCACAGAAACGACGACGTCCTCCGCCAGGTCCGCGAGACTCGCGCGGACCACGTCGCGCGGCTCCATCCGAGGCACGTTGCTCATGTCCATACCTTGTCGGCTATGGAACTCTGAGCGCACGACGCCGGGGCAGACGACCTGGACGCGCAGCCCGTGCGGACGCAGTTCCTGCGCCAGCAGCTGGGTGAACGTGACGACGAACGACCTGGTTGCCGCGTAGACGGTCCGCTTCGGGAGAAACGGTGCGTCGGCCTCTCCGCTGAAGGCGAGCAGCGAGGCAACGTTGATGATCGAGCCCGAGGCTCGCTCAAGCATTCCGGGGATCGCCGCCCGACTGAGCACCACGGGAGCAGCGACGTTGACCTCGAGCAGCTCGCGGGCCAGACCCGGCGAAAGCTCGGCAAAGGGCATGTAGTGGGCGAGGCCCGCGTTATTGACGAGCATCTCAATGGGTGCGTCGGCAATGGCGTCGCACAGTCCCGTGAGGTCCCGCGGGTGGGCCAGGTCTGCCCCGATCACCTCGACGTCGACGCCGTGGTCCTCGCTCAACCGCGCTGCCAGTTCGTCTAAACGGTCAACCCTCCGGGCGACGATCACGAGGTCCCACCCGTCGGCGGCCAGCCTCTCTGCATAGGCCTCCCCGATTCCCGAGGAGGCCCCGGTCACCATGGCGAGCCCGGGCATCCCCTCTCAATATCCGTCGCGAGTCGTCGTGGGCGTTACGTCGCGAATCCTCGTGGGCGGGCATGATGTGCTTATGCCTGAGGAGATCGCGCTTCCTGGATTGGTCTCGATCGAGCATTCCTTCGAGGTTCCGCTCGATCATGGCGACCCGGGCGGCAGGCAGATCTCCGTCTTTGCACGCGAGCTAGCCGCCCCTGCGGGGCGCGATCTACCCTTGCTCGTCTACTTCCAGGGCGGCCCGGGTGTCGAGGCGCCGCGGCCGGGGGTCAACCCGCGCTCTCCGAGCTGGCTCGGTCGGGCGCTGTCGGAGTTTCGCGTGTTGATGCTCGACCAGCGCGGAACTGGCCGCTCGACTCCGGTCGCGACTCTCGAGGGCCTCGAGCCGACGCAGCAGGCCGAGTACCTGACGCACTTCCGGGCCGACTCCATCGTCCGCGATGCCGAGCACATCCGCCGCGAGCTCGGCGCCGAGCGCTGGAGTGTGTTGGGGCAGAGCTTCGGCGGCATGTGCGTTACCGCCTACCTCTCGATCGCCCCCGAGGGACTTCGGGAGGCGCTTATCACGGGCGGGCTCCCGGCGCTCGGACGGAATGTTGACGACATCTACGAGCGCACCTACAGACAGGTGATCAAGAAGCAGCGGAGCTACGCCGAGCGCTACCCGCGCGACCTGGTGCGTCTCGCGGAGCTCCGTCGTTCTCTCGAGCAGCGGCAGCTGCTATTCCCCGCCGGCGACCGCCTCACTTGGCGTCGGTTCCGCCAGTGCGGCTCCATGCTCGGCATGAGCGACGGGGCGGAGCGGCTTCATTACCTGCTTGAGCTCCCGACGGACTCGCCGGCGTTTCTGGCCGACGCAGAGGATCCCCTGGGGTTCGTTCGCCACCCGATCTACGCAATCCTGCATGAAGCCTGCTGGGCCGACGGAGGGATGACCCGCTGGTCGGCGCAGCGGACGCTCCCGGCGGAGGTCGAGTCCGAAGGGCTTCTGACAGGCGAACACGTCTATCCGTGGATGTTCGAGGATTACGCGGCGCTCGCACCGCTGCGCGAAGCGGCGGAGGTGCTCGCCGAGCACGAGTGGCCGCGGCTATACGATCCCGACGCCCTGGCGCACAACGAGGTCCCCTGCGCAGCTCTGATCTACGTCGAGGACATGTACGTCGAGCGCTCCCTCTCGGAGGAGACCGCCTCCCAGATCCGCGAGCTTCGGCCCTGGATCACCAATGAGTACGAACACAACGGGCTCCGTGTCGCCGGCGACCGGATCGTCAGCCGCTTGCTCGACCTCGCCCGCGGACGGATCTAGCGGGTGGGTGCGCGAGGTCGCCCCGCCGCTACGGTTGAAGTGCGATGGATGTCGAGAGCGCGATCCGAAGCCGGCGCACGCACAAGGCGTTTCGGTCAAAGCCCGTTCCAGTCGAGTTGTTAGACGAGCTGCTCGCTCTGGCGCGGTGGGCACCCAACCACCATCTGAGCAACCCCTGGCGATTTCGGGTCGTGGGTCCGCTCGCGCTCGCCAGGCTGAAGGAGGCGGCCGGGCCCGAGGCAGCCTCCAAGCTCGACCGCGCACCGACTCTCGTGGCGGCGACCTGTGTCCGCTCGGTGGATCCGATTCAAGATCAGGAGGACCTCTGTGCCACCGCGTGCGCGGTCTATGCGGTCCTGCTCACGGCTCACGGCCGCGGCCTCGCGGGTTACTGGCGCACCCCCGGGGTGCTTAGAACTCCGGAGGGACTCGAGGCGCTCGCGATTCCGCAGGATGAGCGGTTCGTCGCGCTGATCCACCTTGGGTGGCCACGGCAGGAGAAGAAACCGCCGGATCGGCTACCTCCGGCGGATTTCATCACCTATCTGCGCTGACGAGCTCAGCGAGCGACCGGAGTGCCTTCGTGCGCCTCGAGATACGCGCGCAGCTCGCGCTCGAACTCGGGCCACAGGTCTGGACCGTCAGATGGAGCATGCGGACCGCTCGGGTCGTGTTGGTCACCACCCGGGTCTGCGCCGTCACTGCCTCCGCTGCCATCACCCATGACCCCGAGACGCCGAAGGGTCAGGCAGAGCGACAGCGCGATGAGCGCGAAGCCTCCGCCGACCGCGGCGGCTATCCCCACGATCAGCAACTCTCCCCGAGGTCGAACGAGGACAATCACGGTGCACGAGGTCGCCCAAAGCGCGGCCCCTGCCAGTGCCGCCCCGACCACTGCAGCGACCGCGAGCCACGGCCATTGGCGTCCATCTCCGTGTTGCATTTCCGGTGACAACTCACCCATCTCCAGACGGCGATCCCGTGGGGAAGAGTAGTGCAGAGGCGGCGCGATTAGGCTTGTAACCGACAAGGCTAAGCGATGGCTTCCAGAACGGCAGATGCAGAGCCGGGGCGGCTACGGCAGGTGATCGCGTGGCTGGGCAAGGTGACGCTCGAGAACGCGGGCGGCGCCATCTACGGGACGGTCATGATCGGCGTCCTGTTCGCCGCAGAAAGCTCCGGCTCTCTGGGTTATCCGGACACGGTTGCTGCGGCGCTGATCGTGCTCGCCCTCTATTGGCTGACGCACCTCTACACCTATACCCTGGGGACGCGCCTGCGGACGGGCGAGCCGCTCAGCGCACGCGTCTTCTGGCGCAGTTGCATTCACGAGTTGCCGATCATCGAGGGAGCACTGCTACCGCTGCTGGTGCTCCTGGGGGCCTGGGCTGCTGGAGCGAGCATCACTACCGGCGTCAGCATCGCGGTCTGGACGACCGCCGTTAGCATCATCGGCTTGGAAGTCGCCGCGGGTTGGCGATCGGGCCTGGGTCTAAGCCGGTTGTTGCTTCAGGTTTGCGTGGGGGCGGCCATCGGCATCACCATCGTCGGATTGAAACTCCTGCTCCATTGACGTCGTTGCGCCACCGCCTGGACGCTGAGCGGGCGGCGCCAATCTCGTATCACCGCTGGATCCTGCCGCCGACCTCGCCGGCGGCGAGGCGCTGCACCTCGTCGAGCGTCACCAAATTGAAGTCCCCCGGAACCGTGTGCTTGAGCGCGGATGCGGCGACGGCAAAGTTAAGCGCCTGCTGGTCCGAGGAGCCGCTGAGAAGCGAGTAGATCAGACCGGCCCCAAACGAGTCCCCGGCGCCCACCCGATCGGTTATGTGAGTCAGGTCATACCGAGGTCCGATCAGAAACTCGCTGCGGTTGCACATACAAGCCGACCATTCGTTGTGGCTGGCGCTGTGGCTCCTACGAAGCGTGATCGCCTGGCAGCGAAGGTTCGGAAATTCTTCGAGCACCCTCGCGCAGAGCCGGTCATAGTGGTCGAGGTTGAGGGCGTCCGGGACGGCGTCGCCAGGAGCGGGTTCGTCCTCCGACGCGATTCCTAGAGCGCGCTGGCAGTCTTCTTCGTTCGCGATCCCGACATCCACCAGACGAACGAGGTCGCGCATGACCTCCGGAGCGCGCTTCCCGTAATTCCAGAGCTTTGCCCGGAAGTTGTAGTCGCAGGAGACGGTCGCACCATGTCGTTTCGCGGACCTGACCGCCTCAAAGCAGAGGTCGGCCGCACTCGCGCTCAGCGCAGGCGTGATCCCGGTGACGTGAAACCAGTCGACGCCGTCGAAGACCGCGTCCCAGTCGAAGCTCGTGGAACCGGCCTCGCTGATCGCCGAGTGAGCGCGGTCGTAGACGACGACTGACGGGCGATCGACCGATCCCGTCTCGAGGTAGTAGATCCCGACCCGCTCGCCCGAGCGGACGATGTTGGAGGTGTCAACCCCGTGCCGACGCAACTCGGCGATCGCCGCGTTGCCGATCGGGCCTTCGGGCAGCGCGGTCACGAGAGCCACGTCGAGCCCGAAGGCGGCCAGCGAAACGGCGACGTTCGCCTCGCCGCCGCCGAAGGTGGCTTGAAGGTTGGGCGACTGGAACAGGCGCTCGTGCCCCGGCGCGCTCAGTCTGAGCATGACCTCCCCCAGCGTGACCACTCGCGTCATCTTGGCTCTCTCCGTTGCTCGCGAGCTTGGCGGAGGATCGCGCTCGCCTCCCGTGCCGCCGTAAGGATGTCGTCAAACCTCCGCTCGGAGATCGCCTCCTTGCGCGCGATCCAGCTTCCTCCGCAAGCAACCACGTTCGGCTGGCGAGCGTAGTTGCCGAGATTGCCCGGGGTTATCCCGCCGGTTGGAACAAATTGGATCTCCGGGAAAGGCCCGCGTAATGCCTGCAGCAGCCCCACTCCGCCCAATTGCTCGGCCGGGAACAGCTTGAGCGTCCGCAGCCCTCGCTGCCGGGCCGTGTTGATCTCGGTTGGGGTCGCGACGCCGGGAACGATGGGGACCGAACGCTCCTCGCACCAATCGACAACAGCGGTGTCGAAGGCTGGAGAAACCAGATATTGCGCCCCGGACCTCAACGCCTCGTCCGCCTGCTCGACAGTCAACACCGTGCCGGCTCCGACGGTCATCTGCGGGGCTTCGCTGCGCATTCGGTCGATCGCCTGGGGTGCGGCCGGCGTGCGGAACGTGACCTCTGCGTAGGGGATCCCACCCTGCACCAGGGCAGAGGCCAGCATCCCGGCGTCGTCGGCACGATCGATCGTGATCACCGGCACCAGGCCCGCGTCGGTCAGTGGGTCCTTGCGAAGATCGGTCACGTGATCGTCGCCGCGGGCGAGACCCGACCCCGGTACGGAGCACACCCGGGACCGCGTGCACCCAAGCCAGTGACCGAGAACACCCGCCCGGCGTCCGGCTGATCCGCCAGCGCCGCTTCGTCGAGCCGCTCGCGGCCGGTGGTGACAAACAAGGTACGGCGGTCACCACCGCCGAAAGCGCACGACGTCGCCTGCGCCACCGGAATGTCCACGGTGGCGCGAAGCGAGCCCTCGGGCGCATAGCGATTGACCGCCCAGCCGCCGTACAGCGCGACCCAGATGTCGCCCTGGTCGTCGACCGTGAGCCCGTCGGGCGCCATGCCGGGTCGATCGACGTGCACCAGCGTGCGGCGCCCACTGAGCGCACCGGTGACTCCGTCAAAGTCGAACGCGTAGACGGAGCCGGTACCGCTGTCTGAGAGGTACATCGTCCCGCCGTCCGGACTCCAGCCGATGCCGTTTGAGATTGTCAAGCCGGTGAGCACAGTGCTGCAGCGTCCATCGAGCTCGAGGCGATACAGCGTTCCGGCTCCGGGCGACTCGTCGTAGGCCATCGTTCCAGCCCAGAAGCGGCCCTGCGGGTCACACACTCCGTCGTTCATGCGCACCTCGACGTGACCGGCCTCGGGCTGGGCCAGCTCGCGGACCGAGCCGGCATCGTCGACGAACAGAAAGCCCTGCCCGGCGGCCAGTACGTACCCACCTCCTATGACCGGGGCGACAGCGCCCACATGCCGGTCGAGCACCATCGTGCGTACCTGGTCGGGGCGGCCGTCAGCAGTCAGCGCGGCGCGGTGAAAGCCGCGGCCGAGGATGTCAACCCACAGCAGCTGCTGGCGCTCCTCATGCCACCGCGGGCCCTCGCTGAGGAGCCCCGGCTCGAGCGACCACGCGGTAACCCGGGGTACCGTCACGATCCGGAGCCTACGGCGATCGCGACCAGCGCGCCTCGACCAGCGCGCCGGTCGCCGCTCATGGGCGGGACCATCACATCGCTCACTTCCAGTGGAGGAATACATGATTGCGCCGGTGTCGTCAGCGACGCTGACACAAGCGCCGACGGCACGCAACCTGCTGGACGGCGATCGGCGATCCAGACCCCCCGTCGCGTGCTATTGACCACGGCCGACGTACCATGCATTCGACGTCGAGAGCAGCGCGATGAGCTTGTCGTTCAACAAGCCGAGTGCCCCGGGCCTGGCGCCTGACCACGAGCACGCCACCGGCGTTCTGGTGGGCGACCACTCGCAGCCGTCTGCCGGAGCCTGCCTCGACCTGCTCCGCGCGTATGAACCGGTCGTCAGGTTCACGAGGGGGGAGCTCTTTTTTCCCACCGCCGTCGGCCCGTACGTGGCCCAATGCAGCCTGTGGGCAGAAGACGTCGCCGGCGAGGCCCGCCGCATCGTTCCCGCCGGGGGACTCACGCTCGAGCGACTCCGCGCGGAAGCCGTAGCGCACTCGAGCGACGCGCTGTCACTGCGCTTCGTTCAGGCACCGCTGAGGCGCAAGGAGTATCGCCGCTGGCGACACACGCCGCGCGAGCGCGTGCTCGCAAGCTCGCGCTTCACGACGACCGGAATGTTTGGGCGGTTTATGGAAGCCGGATTCAGGGCCTCGTTGCTGTTGCGCGGAACGGTGGCTCGCGGCCTGGCGGCAGCGGCCGACGTCACCTATCGCGAGCGGCTGAAGTCCGACCCGTGTTCCTACTACGGCCGCGTGGTGCGCGACGGCGGCTATCTGTGCCTTCAGTACTGGTTCTTCTACGCCATGAATGACTGGCGCTCGACTTTCAAGGGGGTCAACGACCACGAGGCCGACTGGGAGATGGTGACCGTATATCTCGCTGAGTCAGAAGAAGGACCGCCTCGGCCCGCGTGGGTGGCGCTCTCGTCGCACGACCACCATGGCGATGACCTGAGGCGTCGCTGGGACGATCCCGACCTTCAGAGGTCTGGTCACCATCCGGTTGTGTTCGCGGGCGCCGGATCGCACTCGGGGGCGTTCGTTCCGGGCGATTACGTGATCTCGGTGAATCCGCCCCAGCTGCGGAAGGCGATCGAACTCGCCCGGCGGCTTCAGCAATTGCTGGCTCCGTGGCGCGAACAGACCAGCGGCGCGGCGGGCTTAGGGATCCCATTCGTGGATTACGCTCGTGGGGACGGACTGTCCGTGGGGCCTGGCCAGCAGACCGAGTGGGTCGCGAGCCTCATCGATGACCAGACCCCCTGGGTCCGGGACTACCGTGGTCTTTGGGGTATCGACACCGAGGATCCCTTCGGAGGTGAGCGCGCCCCCTCGGGTCCCCGGTATGAACGCGACGGATCGGTCCGCCGGTCTTGGGCCAATCCCCTCGGTTGGGCGGGTCTGCTCAAGGTGGCCCCCCGCGACGATCAACTCGGCGTTCTCTTGGGAGAGCGAATCGCGGCAGTCGAACGCGAGTTGATTGACCTCGACGAGACGATCGCTCGCGAACGCGACGAGCTGCGCGGCGTCGCGCTCGAGATGCGCTCGTTGGAGGCGCACGAATACGCAAGGCCGCTGGTGGAGGCCCGACGCAAGCGCATGGCGGAGATCGAGACCGACCTGGACGAGAGGATCGCTGCGCGGGCGCAGCTCGCGGAGGAGCTCCACGCCCACCGCGACACTGTCAGCCGCCCCCTCCCGCCGGCATCGCCGCAAGCTCACATCAAGACACCGCATGGCCCACGTTCCGACGAACAACGGCGACGTATGCGCTTCCTACACGTTTGGGCGGCCATAAGCACGCCGCTGCTACTGGCGTTGGTCCCGGTCGTGCTGCTCGCCCGCCCGCTCGCGTGGCTGACCACGATCGGCGCCGCCGCGCTGCTGTTTGTCGGCATAGAGGCGTTCGCGCGCCGTCGGTTTCTGTCGTTCATGGCCAGCGCGTTGCTGGTGGCCGCCATTGTCGTCGCCGCGGTGGCGATAGTTCGCCTCGGCCACCAGTACTGGAAGTACGTCCTGGCCGCAATATTCGGCATCGCCGCGCTTGCTCTGCTCACCGGAAACATCGGCGATCTGCGCCACGGGTGGCAACAAGGCGGCGCGATGGGGGACGACGACGAGTGACGCGTAGACAGATCGGATCAGAGGAGTCGGCATGCCAGAGACGTACATCGCGCAGTCGCTGATCGCACCGAACAAGTACGTCTCAGGGCCTCCTGTCCGACTGAGAGGAGTTGCGGACCGAGAAGGGGCGAGCGTGGTCCTCGGCGTCGGCGGTGGCAAGGCAATGGACACGGCCAAGGCGGTGGGACGCGAGGCGGGGGCGAGGTGGGCGAGACGGAGCTCTATGCCTCGTTGTGTGCCCGGGCCAGCTCGGTTGGGCTGTTGCCCGAGCAGATCGACCTGTCCTCGGGCGAGTTCGTCGGCAATTTTCCGCAAGCCTTCAGCCACATCGGGGTGATCGCCGCCGGCGTCACGCTCGCGAGGGCACTCAACGCATCGCGAACCGCCCGCCACCGGACGGATGAGCTATTGACGTGATCGATCGGCTCGTCATATTCGGCGGCACGGGCGACCTGACGGGCCGCTACCTGCTTCCGGGCCTGGCCGCTCTCGGGGAGCGCGGACACCTCTCCGAGGGGTTCGAGCTCGTGGGCGCCAGCCGGGAGGACTGGGACGACGAGCAGTTCCGAAGCTGGGCCGCCGGCTGGCTACAGCGCGAGGCCAAGGGCGTCGACCCCAGCGCGACAACGGCCCTCGTGAGGTCGTCGCGCTATCAGCGGCTTGACCTCGCCGACCCGGCCAGTGTCGCAGCGTGCGTAGCAAGCGAAGGCCCCGTCGCCGCCTATCTCGCGCTGCCCCCGGGCGTCTTCCCGACCGCAATCTCGGCTCTGCACCTGGCCGGGCTTCCCACAGACAGTCAGGTGATTATCGAGAAACCGTTTGGAGAGGACTTCGAAAGCGCGCGGGCGCTGAATCGCCTCCTCGCGGAGCTCGTGGACGAACGCCACGTGTTTCGCGTTGATCACTTCCTGGCCATGACGACGGTGCAGAACGTGCTCGGAACTCGATTGGCCAACCGCGTGCTCGAGCCGATCTGGAACAGCGCCCACATCGACGAGATCGAGATCATCTGGGAGGAGCCGCTCGCGCTCGAGGGAAGGGCCGGCTACTACGACCACGTGGGAGCGCTCAAGGACATGCTGCAAAACCATCTCTTGCAGCTGCTCTGCCTCGTGGCGATGGAGCCGCCGATCAGCCTCGGGGAACGAGATCTGCGCGATCGCAAGGTCGATGTCCTGCGTTCGGTACGTCCGTTCGACGATCATGGCGTCGCCACCCGCACTCGCCGAGCCCGATACCGGGCCGGACGAGTCGGCGATAGAGAGATCCCCGCCTACGTAGATGAGGACGGGGTAACGCCCGAGCACGGCACCGAGACGTTCGCCGAGGTCGCGCTGGAGCTCGACAGCTGGCGCTGGTCCGACACCACCTTTCGGCTGCGCACGGGCAAGGCTATGGAAGCGGATCGGAAGGAAATAGTCGTGCACTTCCGGCCGGTACCGCACCTTCCCTTCGAACACCCAAAGGGGTCAGACAACAGGCTGCGCTTCGGGCTGGAACCAGAAGGCCTCACCCTCGAGCTGACCGGCACCGGCCCCGGCGTGACATTGAGCCTCGTGCCGCTGACGCTCAGCGCCGAGTTGGCCCCGCCGGAGCTACCCGCCTACGGCCGGATCCTGCTCGACGCGCTGTGTGGCAACAGCGCCCTCTCGATCCGAGGCGACGAAGCGCAGGAGTCATGGCGAGTCCTCACGCCCGTCCTTGAGGGGTGGTCGCGCGACCTCGCGCCGCTGCAAGAGTACGACGCCGGATCCAACGGACCGCCTCGTGGCTGAAACACCCACCCACCAGCGCCGCCGCGTCATTTGCGTGGCGAGGCGATGCAGGCGTCAATCAGTGTCGGCGCTCGGAAACAGTTCGATCCCTTGGTCTGCCGCGTGCGTGACGAGCAGGCGGCTCACGATCGTGACAGCGACCGGCGGTCGGACCGAGACAACCGATTCAGCAGCGCGGGGACGTCTGCCGCGAACTGGGACGACGCCTCAGCAACGACTGACCGACCGGTATGAGTGAGGCCGACCAGCACGGACGTCCGTCGGCGGGCGACGGAATGCGGGCGACGAGGCCACGGCGCTCGGCGCGTTCGACCAGCCCGCTGTGCTCGACTTGTCGAGGCCCAGCAGCTTGCCCAGCTCGTTCATCGTCGGCCTGCGATCCCGCAGGACGCCGAGCAGCCGCGTCTGGATGATCGAGAGATCGTGCTCGGCCGCTCGATGCTCGAGCATGCGATGAGACGACGAACGAGAGCTGCGCCAAGCCGTCGACGGGGCTCAGCTCGCGCGTGCCGCTGCGGACGTGGACCGACCCGCCGATCTGCGTCCCATGGCCATCAATCGTACTTGATTTAGTACGTGCCACCAACTAAAGTAGTACGTGGCACGAACTAAATGCTCATGGACTGTGGCACCAGGAGGAACGAAACGCATGGCGACGATGAACGCCGCGGTGGTGACCTCGTTTGACGAGCCGCCCCATTACCAGCAGTTCGAGGTCCCACAGCCGACCGCCGAGCGAGGAGATCCTCGTCGATGTTCTCGCCGTCGGCCTGCACCCGCGGGTGCGCACCGGCGCCGCCGGTACCCATTACACGAGCACGCGGCGCCCTGCCGATGATCCCCGGCATCGACGCGGTCGGCCGGCGCCCCGACGGCAAGCGAATCTACTTCGTCGCCGACGACGCACGTCTCGGGCACGATGGCCGACAAGGCCCTCGTCGATCAGCGGCGCGCGATCGATCTCCCCGACGACGTCGATGTCGCAACGGTCGCCGCCACGATGAACCCAGCCATGTCCGCCTGGGTGGCCCTGCGCCGCCGCGTCCCGATCCAACCCGGCCAGAGCGTCCTCGTACTCGGAGCCACCGGCAACGCCGGAACGATGGCCGTCCAGGTCGCCAAGCTGGCTCGGTGCCGGACGCGTGGTCGGCGCCGGCCGCGACCTCGAGCGGCTTGGCGCACTCACCAAGCTCGGCGCCGACCGCCGTCGTCCAGCTGACCGACGACGCCGAGGCACGGGCAATGCGCTCGCCGACGGCGGCCGCCGAGGTCGACATCGTCATCGACTACCTGTGGGGCAAGCCGGCGCAGCAGGCGATGATGGCGCTGCTCACCGCCCGCTCTGACCGCAGCCGCGTGCTGAGCTGGATCCAGATCGGCGCGATCGCCGGGCCCGACGATCGAGCTGCCCTCGGTCGCCCTGCGCTCCGCAAACCTCCGCCTCCAAGGCAACGGCCAAGGAGCCGTCTCGACCCAGGCGTACCTCGCCGAACTGCCCTCCCTCGTCGATCAGATCCACGCGGGTGCGCTCGCGCTAAAGGCAAACCCGAAGGCGCTCGCGGACGTCAAAACAATCTGGGCCGGCACAGACGAGCCAGGCGAGCGCACCGTGCTCATACCTTGAGCGCGATGCCGGCTTAGGGCGATTCCGCCGCCTCGATCGTTGCGTGCAGCTGTCGTGTGGTACCCGCTTGCTCGTTCCACGTTGTTGCGGTAGCGTCGGTGCGTAACGGGACCACTCTTGGGGCGCATGGAAGAGGGAGCAAGGCTTATGACAAGGATGTCAATCTGGCGTGGAATAGCGGTCGCGATGGCTTGCATGGGTGCGGTGCTTGTCGCTCCCGCCGGCGCTGTGGCGCTGTCGACGCACTCGGCAACGTCCACCACTCCGAACGGGGCGGGGGTGTTGGTGGCCACTGCCAAGTGTGGCGCGAACGGGCATGTTGTCTCGGGGGGCTTCAAGGGCCCGCTGGACAGCGCTGCCATCGTCTCTCGCGCCGTCCACGGCGACAGCTGGACGGTCCATCTGTATCCCGAGTCCGCGCCGCTGACCGCGTATGCCTACTGCGCGCCCAAAGGCAAGCTGTTTACGTCTGGGCATGAGGCCCGGGTGACGGCGACGAAGGAGGGGGCCAACAACACCGCCTCGGCGCGTTGCGCGTCGGGCGAGAAGGTCGTTTCCGGCGGGTATGTCATGAGCCCGGTGTCCGCCACCGAGCACAACTCCCCGACCTACAGGGACTACGCCGCGGGCGCTGGCAAGTGGACGGTGATGTCGGTCTTCGAAACTCCTCCGGCCAAGCTCGAGGCTCTTGCGTACTGCGCGCGGGGCGTGGTCGTCAAGGTGCGCTCGGTGTCGAGCGCTCCGATCCATGACGACGACAGCGGTTCTGCGACGGCTAGCTGCCATAAGGGGGAGACGCTGCTCTCCGGCGGCTACACCACGACGCCGACACCCGACTGGAACAACAAGGCTGGCCCGGACTTCTTCTACAACAGCTCATACCGGTCGGGCGCGCGCTCCTGGACCGCGAGCGGCATCAACTACAGCAAGGCGGCCGGGAAGATCACAGCGTTCGCGAACTGCACGCCGTAGCGGACCAGCGAACCCGCTCTAAACCCAGCCGGACAGACGTGGTCTAATGGTCTTCGAAAGCGAGGCCGCCGACCGGAGAGCGAACAATTGCCCTACAGCGTTCGAAAGGCAAACGGGTCCTACCAAGTCGTAGATCGAGAGACGGGAAAGGTCTACTCCCGCCACGCCACCAAGGAGAACGCCGAGCGCCAGCGTCGACTGCTCGAGGGCGTCAGGCACGGATGGAAACCGACGGGAAAGAAGCGCAGCGAGCCCTGACCCGGAACCGGATGCAACTGGACCGTCGCCGACGCGGCCGCGCGCCCTGAGCCGCAGTACCTAAGCCGGCCCGGCTTCAGATGCCTCGGCGGCCTCCTCGCCTTCGGGCGAAGGCCCGGATGACGCCGCGGGTGAAGCACTTAGCGACGCTTCGACGGCAGCGGCCGGCTCGGGAGTGAGAGTCCTCCGAATCACTTGACCGCTGGTTTGACCGAGCGCCGCGATCAGTTCGTCGACGTCATTTGCGTTCGCGATCATGAGGACCGCCGAGCCCGAAGGCGGGATGGCGGCGCGCAGGCGCTCAGCGAGCGGCTCCGGCTCGGCGTCCGTCTCGCTTGGCTTCCCTAACTGCGAGCCGATCGTCGCGCCCGAGACCGTCCCCACCGCTAATCCGAGCGGACCACCAAGCAGCGTGCCGATCACCGCCCCGACGGTCGCGCCCTCCTCGGTTCCGCGCCCCGAGACATGGAGCGCTTCGTCGACGTCGACGTAGTGGCCCGCGAAGGTGCCCCGTAAGACCAGGTGGCCATTTTCGTGATGTTCAACGAACCCCACCTCGGAGGTCCATGGCGCGGCTCCCGACCGAGTGCCCGCCGCCGCAAACGCCTCGGCGGCCGCGTTCACGCCGTCAAAGCTCAACAGCGCAAAGTCGAGCTCCATATGGGTCAGTGACCCGCTCGACGCCGCTCGGGCCGTGAGAGCTCGTGTGGGTTCGCCTTGCGCGGGTCCACCTCGGGATCGACCTCATGGTGGGGCTCGCTCGTGCTGGTCGCGCCCGTCGAGCTGTGTACCTCGCCGAAGTCCATCTCCTCCGCCTCGGCGTCTGGATCGCGCGGGTCCGGCCGCCTATCGTAGGGGTCCGGCCACTCAGTCGGGTCAGGGTCGCTCGCGGGCTCGTTGAGAGCGTGGTGAACGTCGCGCTCCGATGAAGACTCCTCATGGGCCACGGCTCCTCCTCGGTCTGGTCGGGGGATACACGACGGTGTTCAACCACGATACCGACAGACCCACTGATTGCGAGCCTCTGAGGAGAGCGAAGAAGTCACCTCTGCGCGCGAGTCAGCGATGCCAATATCGGAAGCGTGCAACGGGAACGAGCAGCCGCCGGAGGACGAGTTGCACGAGCCGGTGGTGAGTCGGGCAGGCTCCGCCGCAGCGCCGTCTTCCTCGATGCGGGGGGAGTGATCGTGCTTCCGCGCCGGGATCTCGTCCGTGGCGCGCTAGGTAGGGTCGGGATCCCGTGCGACGAGAACGACGTGGCGCCCGCCCATTACCGGGCGGTCAGGCGTTTAGATCGCGGCGCCGCCTCAGGTGTACGGATCGATTACCTGGCCGCGCTGTGCGATGAACTCGGCGTGTCGGGCGCGCGGATACAGGATGCGGTCGGCGCCCTGAACGAGTTCGCCGATCGCCGCCGCTCGGGCGAGATCCTGTGGAGCGAACCGGCGCCCCAGGCGGTGCGGACGATTGACGCCCTGAGTCGAGCGGGGATCGCCGTGGTCGTTGTGACCAACTCCAACGGGCACGCAGCCGAGAATCTTCGTGATGCCGGTATCTGCCAAACATCGGCGGGGCGAGGAGCGACCGTCGCCGGGGTCATCGACTCGGAGGTCGTGGGGGCCGCCAAGCCAGATCCCGCGATCTTCCATTCCGCCCTCGCCCACGCCGGAATCGCACCGACGGCGGCGGTCCACGTCGGCGACATGGTCAGCGCCGATGTCATCGGCGCTCGCTCAGCAGGGATCGTCCCGATTCACCTAGACCCCCAGCGTCTTTGCCGCGCGTCCGATCACCGCCACATTCGGGGCTTGACCGGGATCTGGCATCACGTTGCGCCCGCGACTGGCGACCAAAATCTAGAGATCGCCGGATAGCGGGCCGGGCGAGCATGAGCGGCCGCGCCTCTACGAGCGCAAACGCACCGGGCCGGCGCGTGTCTGAGACGCGCCGGCCCGGTGTCGCGAGGGCGACCCTGGGAGCATGAGTCGCGTATCCACTATCCAGGATAGTAGATTCGTTTTCAATCCGGTCAAGCTCACCTGCAGGAGTAGAGGAGAGGCTCCTAGAGGCTATAGCCCGACCCGGACGCGCTGGGCCGCGCCGCAGCTGAGGGCTTCGGCGCAGAGGTGACTGCCTTGCCGCCGGGACTGAGGACGCACCAAGCGGGCGCCGAACTCATTCAAGCCCTGTCCCCGCACCTGCCCTGCCTGGTGGTCGCCGACGAAGTAGTAGAGCGGGTGACCGAAGTAGGTGATCTGGAAGCTCCCGTTGGCAGCCTTGATCGTTCCTATCTGTGATCGAACAATCTGGCTCGAGGTCGTGGGCTTAGACTTGGTCGCAAAAGGGGGCCAGACGGCCTGGCCTGCGGCCGAGAGGGTGCTGACGTTTCGCCGATCCCCCAGGAAGAGGTACAGCGTACGTCCATTCGCGCCTGTAAGGACCGGTCCCAGCGAGGTGTGCCTCACCGAGAGCGTCGGGGTGGAAGCGACATCCGTACGTACGGCTTTTGCGCTTCCGCCGGTGGTCCCGACAACGATCCCAACGGCTACGGCGAGGGCGACGAGAGCACCCGCAAATGACAATCTGATGCGCGTCATAGTTTGTAACTCCTTGTTTCCCGCCCATGCCTTGGCGCGTGTAACGCGGACCAGAACATGGCGATTTCTTTGTCAGTAAGAGAGACGCCGAACGTACGCGTGACCTTCCCTGATCTACGACTCAGCGTCGGAGATGATCGTGTCGCCCCGCAGCTACGCCCAGGCGTAGTACCTCGTCGGATCGCGCGCTGAATGACGGTCACGACGTGGGTTGGGCCGCTCTGCTGGTTCGCTGCGTCGACGTGACGGCAGTCGTGGTGGCCGCGCCCTTTTTGCTGTTGCCCGGGTCGTCTCCCGCGGGCTAGCGGCGTCGGTGCTGGGACCTGCGGGACAGGCCCCGCTGCGCGGGCGGTCTGCGTCAGCTCCGTGCGTTGCCCGCGTCCCGCTGTACTGGGTCGCAGGCGCGCAGCGGCACGCGCGCGATCCCATCGCCCGTGCCGCTGCGGTGCGGAGGAAGCGTGGTCGGCCTTCGCCGGCGGAAGGCGAGGGCTTGGTCCACGCCCTCGAGCCACGCATCGACCTCAGCGCTGCCGTCGTAGACGATCAGAACCGTCTCGGGAACGTGGTGGCGAGGACGTCCGTGATCGCCGGGAACTCGTCGAGGAGGTGGTCGTGCACGGGCAGCCAGTCGGCCTTCACCTCGAGCCCAGGAATTGTGATCATGAAGAGACGGTGCACCGCTAGGCCGTCGACGTGCGCCGCGCCCTATGCCCGTTGGCGGCTGTCGGCATAACCTCGCCGCTCATGGGGCGCTGCCTTTGCCGTGCGGCGCAGACGACGAAAGCACCGAGCAACAGCGTTGCCATGCCCTCGGCCACCAGCGCGATCACGATCTCGCGCCGGTACCCGTGCTCCATGAAGCCGAACAGCGGGGTGTGCTCGCTGATCAGCAGAGCGATGAGGGCCCCGAGCGAAACGCCGATACCGGCCAGCGCGATCAGTGACTCGAAGACGAAGCGGATCGGGCCAGCGTTCCGCCCGACCGGCACCAGCAAGGTCAGGCCGATAACCGTCGCGGCGATGAAGTTCACGAGGAACAAAGGCCCGATCGTGGGGATCACCGAAAAGTACGCAACCGTGTACTGCTCTAGGTGGACGCCGCCAACCACGAGCAGCGCAAGCGCGCCACCCACCCGCGTTAGGCGAAGCAGGCTCATGCGACCCGTCGCCGGGATGCGATCGAGCGAACGCTCGGTCGTCCCGTTTACGCGGCTATGCGCCCGTGTTGGATGCTGACGCCGTTCGTGCGACGGTCCTCCTGATCCTGTGGCCATCGGCCTTGAGAGTCCCGGTTTCTTCATGGATTGCCTCGCAGTTCTGTTGCCGCGCCTCAGAGTCGGCCACGACAGCATGTAGTAGTGGGTCCGGCACTAACGACTCCGACGCCTGCGCAAACCTTCCCGGCATACCTCTGACGGCGCGTAGTAGAGGGAAGTTTTGCGGCCTGGGGAGGCTCTAACTAGTCAAATGCTTTGCCTACCTCATAGGGTCGCAGTGGCCCCACGGCGACCTGCGCCAAAGGAGCGAACGGAACATGAGACTGACGCGACGTTTACACCGAGCGCGGCTGGAGCTGCTGGATGCTCAACTCGAGAGCTATGCGAGTTGGCGCGCCGAGAGCCTGACCGTGGCTGAGTCCTATCACGACTGGGCGCCAGGCCGCCGACGGCCAGCGAACGGTCGCCTTTGCGCGGTACGTCGCCGCACTTGACCGCGAGCTAGCTCGCCGCCGTTGACTACAGGCGCGCGACCGAGCTCACGCCCGAAACGTAGACAGCGTGGCGCCGGAGAGCAGGGCTAAGGACTCTGGTTGAGCGTGCCCACCGTTGGCGAGCGAAATGGAAAGCGAGCAACCCGAGTGAGGCCGGGATCATCGCCAAGACGACGACGCAGGGCTGACTCGAGAGGAACGGCGGCGCCAGGCTGGACGAGCTCCGGGGGGACGCCGCGCCGCGCCCAAACCAGGTTCAACGGCCTGCTGCTCATAGCGCCAGAAGTCGCCGATCGCAGGCCAACGCTGGCGCCCGCGCATGTCGCATTGCAGGAGCCGGGCCGGCAGCAACTGGGGGAACGAAACGAGAAGCGGCGCCGCACAGGGCGCTCTTACCGATGGTCCGGCGTCTCGGTTGGGCGGCAGGCGCGCCAGCGAGGCGCTGATGCCTACGCGTCCTGGGGAGAACCTGCACCGCCTACCGCGCTTGCCCCCAAGGATGGCCCTCGGTCTACTCAGGAGTGCTTGAAGACCGTGTCGAAGTCCTTGTTGTTGCTGGCGAAGTTGCCAGCCTTGATCTGGAGCTTGCCAGTACCACTGAACCGGTTCCAGCGGTCCAGGTCGCCGCTGCTCGCGAAGCTGCCAAACGGCGTTGCGGTCAGCTCCACGTTCAAGAAGCTCAGCTTCCCGAAGTCGGGCACACCCTCCTCCTTGTCGCTCGCGGTGTACCAGGCGGCAGCGAGGGCCGCCGCGACCATGGTTTGAGCGAAGCCGGGGCCGGGCATGCTTTGCTTCACCCTCTTGTGCGTCCGGTCTGACACCGAGACCTCTGAGTCTGTAGAAGTCACGGCGGCACGCAGGAATACCTTGTCACCGGGCCGGGCGGCAAGCGATGGGTACTTGTGCAGCGGCCCGCCGGGGACTTGGAGTACCGGGAAAATAGCGTGCCTTGCCCTTCTCGCAGCCGACGAACAGGCCGGCATCAAAGGATCCGCTCGAAACCCCCACGACGACGGTCGCCATGATCGCCTTATCGCCGCCGCCGCATTTCTTGATGCGCGGCACGACCACGACCGCAGTCATGACCTCGGCGCTATCTGACTCAACGAGCTTGTACCCCGCGATGACGTTGCTCTTCCCGGGGGAATCGAGGAAGCCGACCTCGGCGCACCCGCCGCGCTCACTGGCCCAAACGGGGACGCGAGCGCGGGAGAGGCAAGCCCCAGCGAAATTACCGTCACGGCGAGCGGCGCCAACCCCAGCAATAGTCGAATACGCACAGAACCCCCTTCTCAAAAGGCATGGAACCTTACACGCCTAACTGGAGTGTGAAGCTTAGGCGCAGCGAAGGCGCTGCTGTTTGGCGAGCTCGTCACCTGTTCCGCTCGACCTTGCGCGTGCTGGCTCCAGCATGGCGCCCGCGCCCGATTGATGCCCTTGGGCAGCTTGAGCGTGAGCGGCAAGTCGTCCCCAGTTTGGTGTGCCCATTGCACAGCCGCCCGGATTCGTTGTTGCGCCCCAGGCACCAGCGGGCTCCTGCCGGACGTCACCGCCGCGCCCGGCGCCGGCAGCACCATCAACACGACCTTCACAGCCCAGCGCGAGCGAGTAGCTGCGTCATCGACCAGACCGCTGGCCGGGAGATCCGCTACCCCTACCGCACCGACCTCCTCACGGCTCGGCGCACCGATTCGCCGAAGCCAATCGACAGCAACCGCTGACGCATGCATTCGGCACCCGCGGCGACCGTCAGCAGAGAAGCTCGTACGCCCGGCAGCGAGGCGTGGGCGGTTGTCGGTGCGCGCTTCTTCCTCCGCCCATCAGGAGCCGCGTGTGTGAGCACCGCCGCAGACGACTGCTTTGATCGGCGCGGTGCCGCCGAGCCTGCGATCGCAATGGCGACGGACCGATGACGCCGGCCATCGGCGCGGCATCATCGGGTTGGCGCGAACTCGCTATTGGCGAGGAGCAGGTCGCTCTGTGAGGCTGGTTGTGTCCCAGGACTGCTGTAAATAGGCGCGGAGTGCTGTCGTAGCGACGGCGTAGGTTCCCTCAAGTCCTGCCAGACGATGAAGGAGGCCTACGCCGTGAGACGCACCGTACCGCCGTCGGCGGAGATACAAGCGAGCATCGACAAGCTGTTGGCTAGGGGGATGGTCGATGACCCGCAGAAGATGCTGTCCGAGCTCGCCCGGTTGGGGGCTCGGTTGATCATCCAGCGGGCCGTCGAGGAGGAGTTCAACGGCTGGTTGGGCCGGGCTCGGTATGAGCGCCGGCCGGAGCGCCAGCGCGGCTTGCGTAACTATGGCGATGGTTACCGCAATGGGTATCGGTCGCGCCGGGTGCAGACTGCTGAGGGCGAGCTGCGGATCGAGATCCCGCAGGTCCGGGAGGCGGCCGAGCCGTTCGTCTCCCGGCTGTTTCGCAGGGGCCACACGAAGCGACTGCTGCGCACCGACCCGCTCCGGGCGATGGTCGTCGGCGCGTTCGTGCGCGGCCTGTCGATGCGCGACGTCGAGTCGTTGTGCGAGGAGGCTGGGCTCGGGAGGACCTCGAGGTCGACCGTGTCAAGGATCTGCTCCGAGCTGCACGAGCGGTTTGAGGCGTTCTGTCGCCGCGACCTCTACGAGCTCAAGCTCGTCGTGCTGTTCCTCGACGCGATCTATTTGCCGGTCCGTCCCAGCGGCCCGAAGGAGGGGGTGATGTGCGCCTGGGGATTCACCGAAGACGGCGCACGGGCGCTGGTCTCCGTGCGCCTGGGGGCACGCGAGGCCAAGGACGACTGGCTCGAGCTCGGCCGCGACCTGACCACCCGCGGGCTCGCCGCGCCACGGCTGATCGTGGCCGACGGCGCGCCAGGACTGACCTTGGCGATCGAGGAGCTATGGCCGCGCGCCGACCGCCAGCACTGCGCCGTTCACCGCCTTCAGAAACCTTCTGGCCAAGCTCCCGAAGTCAGAGCACGACCGGATCCGCTTCAACTACTGGTCAGCGCTCACCGAGGCGACCGGAGTCACGGACGGCAAGCTCCGCCTCCAGGTTCTGATCTCAGAGCTCGAGCATCGCCGCTATGACGCTGCTGCCCGCTGCCTCGCCGACGACCTCGACGCCTTGGTTGTGCACCTGCGCTACCCGCTCCGACACCGCGAACGCTGGCGGTCAACCAACCTGCTCGAACGATCACTCGGCGAGGTCAAACGACGCACCAAGGTGATCGGCCGATTCCCCGGCGAGACCAGCTGCCTCACGCTCGTCTGGGCGGTACTCGACCTGTTCTTCACCCACGCGAGCAACGGCGCAACGTTCACCGACGTCGACCGCCAACACCTCTACCGAATCAAATACCAGCAAACCGACCCCAACACCCTCGACCGGGAGGTGACAGCCGCCTAAACTCACCCCGGGAACCTAAGCCCGCGGCGAATTTACAGCGCCAAAGAGACACAACCCGAGGCTTCGAGTGAGTCCTGCTCTAGCTCCAGCGCGGGTCCGCGGCGGCGTGACGATTGGCCGGGCTTGGCAGGCTCGTCATGCACCGAGCTGCGGTGCTGTGGAGCCGGCCCGCCTCGCGGCGTCTCGCCATAAAGGGCTGCAGCTGATGACGCTCGACTCGAGAACCGCGGGTCAGGAGATGCCGCTGCGTACGGCTTGGACGGCTGCCTGGATGCGGTTGTCGAGGTGGAGTTTGGCGAGGATGCTGGCGATGTGATTGTGGACGGTGTTGGTGCTGAGCGAGAGCTCGTCCGCGATGTCGTGATTGCTCCTGCCGCTGGCGAGCCGTTCGAAGATCTCTAGCTCGCGTTCGGTCAGGACGGCGCGGATCGCACTCGCGGCGTTGTCGCTGGCGGTGGTGACGGGGATGTCGCGTTCGCGGATGCGCTGCAGGAGTTTCCCGGCGATCTGGGAGGAGATGACCGATTCTCCGGCAGCGGTTGCCCTGACCGCGGCGATGATCGCCTTCGGCGGTGCGGTCTTGAGGATGTAGCCGCTGGCGCCGGCGACGATCGCCTCGACGACGCGGTTCTGCTCGGTGCGGGTGAGGATCAGGATGCGCGAGGCGGGAGCGAGGAGGCCGAGCCGCTCGATCGCCTGCACGCCCGAGCTGTCGGGAAGCCGGAGGTCCATCAGCACGACATCGGGGCGGACGTCGACGACCAGCCGGAGGGCGTCTTGCGCGTTGGCGGCTTCGCCGACGAGGTCGAGTCCGCCGCCGGTCAGCGTCCGGGCCAGGGCGCCACGGATCATCTGCTCGTCGTCAACCACGACGACCGTAATCGGCCGCGGGCGCTGCGTCGAGTCGTGTTGCGCGGACATCTGTCCCGATCTCCCCCGAGATCGTTTACTCGGAGGAAATCTACACCCGGCGCGTGTGCCGATAACGCGACCGGGTGAGGACGCGAGTAGACGTTCGGGCCTACGTCCAACGTCGGTTCTAACTCTCTCTGGGGGCCCGAACGGGCCCCCCAAGTAGGCCCGAACGGGCCATGTACAGACCCGCTGCGCTGAGAGTAGTTTGCGCTGAACGGACGTCGAGGCTCGGCTGTCGCCGACCGCCGGTTGCTCGAGGGCCATCGAGAGGAGCAGCCATGCTGGCGAGCGAGCCCACAGCCGAGCAAGCCGTGGCGACCGAGCTGGGGGCGACGGATCGCAACGGTCTCAGCGCAGCAAAGAGCGCCGCGGATTTGACGCCAACCGCGGCGTGGTCGAGGCGCGTGACGGTGGATCGGGGGTCTGATTCAGGCGGCGTTCGCCGCGTTTTGGTTGGTGCGCGGGAGCGCGGTGATCGGCGGCGGCGTGGCAGGTGTGCTGATCGCGGTGTTTGGTGTGACCGTGGTCGGCGTGTTTGTCTACGCGGTCAGGCCTCGGCGGGCACGGCCCCTCGGCCGAAGGGTCCGGAGGCCAAGCGGATCGAGCGAGCCGTCACGTCGCGACGGTCATCGAGTTCATGGCGTCGTTTGCGTTGCCGGTCATCGTGATCGCTGCTGGTCATTCGGACTGGGTGCTGCCGTCGATCGCGATCACGATCGGGCCGCTGCTGCTGTGGCTCGACCACCGAGTCCATATCCCCCGCTACCGGCCGGTCGGATGGGCTTTGATCGTCGGGCCGGTGATCCTCGTCGCGGTGATGTCAGGCACGCCGCTCGTCGCTACCACTGGCATCGCCGCCGGTCTGCTCCTGCTCGGGACCGCCGTCGCCGGCTTCCACGACCTCGTGGGAGTCCGACGCGCAGCGGAGCACGCCAACGCCAAGAAGGTTGTCTTTCCGTCAGCGCTGGAGCGCAGCTATGAGTGAGGATCGACTTCATGTGGTATTCGGCTGCCGGGCAGGTCGGGCGTGCCCTCAGCGCTCGCTTGACCGAGCTCGGTCTGCCGGTACGGGTGGTCTCGCGGAGCCGGCCATCGAGGCTCGTCGAGGGGGTCGATTGGCGGGCGGCCGACGCCACCGACCCCGACGCCGCGACCGACGCGGCCAAGGGCGCATCGGTGGTCTACCAGTGCCTGAACGCGCCGTACACAGATTGGCCCGAGCGCTTCCCGCCGCTGCAACGGGGCGTGCTGGCGGCGGCTGAGCGCAACGGTGCGCTGCTGGTGAGCCTGGAGAACCTCTACGGCTACGGCCCGACCGCTGGCACGGCGATGACCGAGGATCTCCCGCTCGCTGCGACGACGGTCAAGGGCCGAACCCGCGCCGCGATGACCCAGGAGCTGCTGGCGGCCGCAGATGCCGGCCGGGTCCGGATCGCGATCGGGCGGGCGTCTGACTTCTTCGGTGCCGGCGCGACCGAGTCATCGCTCGGCGAGCGCGTGTTCGCCAACGCGGTGGCCGGCAAACGCGCCGACTTCATCGGCAACCCCGACCTGCCGCACACCTACAGCTACATCCCGGACATCGCGGCGGGTCTGGCGACGCTCGGCACCGACGAGCGCGCCGTCGGCGAGGTCTGGCACCTGCCGGGCCCGAGACCGTCACGACCCGAGAGCTACTCGAGCTCGTCGCCGGCGACGTCGGGCACCCGGTCGGCGTTCGCTCGCTGCCCAAGCTCGCCGTGCGCGCCCTCGGCCTGTTCAACCCGACGATCCGGGAACTCGTCGAGCTGTCCTACGAGTTCGACCAGCCGTTCGTGCTCGACACCACCAAGTACCAGTCCACGTTCGGCACGGACGCCACTCCGCTGGCTACCGCCGATCGCCACGACCGTCGCTGGTACCGAGTCGCGCAATGGACGGGGCGACGAAGCCATGACTGACTCACCGACACGCCGCCGGCTATCGCGCCCTTCTCCAACCCGGCCACCGGCGAACGGATCCAGTTCACGGCCACCGGCCAGGACGGCGAGGAAGATGTCGTTCGCTTGACTGGCGCAGCTTGCCCGGCGGCTGCGATCACCGAGCACGTCCATCCTCACCAGGAGGAGCGTTTCATGATCAGCGCCGGCGAGGCGCACTTCACCGTCAACGGCGAGGAACGCGTCGTCGGTCCGGGTGAGACGATCGTCGTGCCCATCGGCGTTCGTCATTCGGAGTGCAAACCCGGGACGGGTCGAGATCGAAGGCGTCGTCGAGCTCCGTCCCGCGCTGCAGACCAAGGAGATGTTCGAGGCCTTCGGCGGTCTCGGCATCCGAGGGCAAGACAACGCCCCGCGGAGCACCGAAGAACCCGCTCCAGCTCGGCGCGACCCTCTGGCACTTCCGACACGAAAGCCGCGCCACCTCACCGCCGATCTGGTTGCAGAACCTGATCCTCCCGCCGCTGGCGGCGCTGGCGAAGGTCTTCGGCGTGCGCCCCTACTACGAGCGCTGGGACAGCCGAATGTCAGCAACATCCGACCCCGAGGCTCTGCCGTGACCGCGATCCAGCCCACCTCGGTCGAAAAGACTGAGTACGTCCACCGTCCGGAAGGGCGGGTCGCCTACGACGCCGCCGACGACGGACCGCTGGTCGTGCTCGTGCCCGGCATGACCGCTGGTCGTGCTCGTGCCCGGCATGGGTGACCTGCGAGCCGCGTACCGATTCCTCGCCCCCGCGCTCCGGGACGCCGGCTACCGGGTCGCCTGCAGCCGATTTAGCGCGGGGTGGAAGATGTCGTCAATGGTGGTGGCGGCCGTGAGTGCGCTCGCTCTATCGATCGCTGCGGCGCCGGCGACGGCTGGCGAACTGGTCTGGGCCAACTATTCAGGGGACACGCCGCAGGGCGGCCCCACGACACTCGGCAAGGCGAGCCTCGACGGCTCCCATGTGAACAACGACTTCCTACCCGCTTCTGACCCGGTGGGAGTCGCGGTGGACGGCTCGTATCTCTACTGGACCAACACCGCCGCGTGTTGCGGCGAAGTCACGATCGGACGCGCGAACCTCAACGGCTCACACGCTAACCAGGACTTCATCAGCGACCCTGCGGACCCAGGGCAACTGGTCGGCAGCAACACACGTCTGTTCTGGACCAACTACGACTCAAACTCCATCGGAACCGCCAACCTCGACGGCACCGGCGTCAATGAGACCTTCATCGCCGGCGCAAACAAACCGGAGGGTGTCGCGATCACCCGGCGCTACATCTTCTGGAGCAACGAGGGCACCAACACGATCGGGAGAGCCAAGCTTGACGGCACCGATGTCAACCAGAGCTTCATCACCGGCGGCAGCTTTCCGACGATGCTCATGGTGCACGGTGATTACCTCTATTGGAGCAACTACCTCTCGGGGACGATCGGAAGAGCCAAGCTCGACGGCACGGACATCCATCAGAAGTTCATCACCGGCGCCTCCAACCCGCAGGGCATCGTGGCTACCGATCGCTACCTCTACTGGAGCGACGAGGGCACCAACAAGATCGCCCGAGCGAACATCGACGGAACCAATCGGAAGCTCAGCTTCATTGCGACGGGATATCAGCCCCTCGGCCTAGCGCTAATCGCTGGGTCCGGCGCACGCACTGTCGGCGCCACGACTCGTGTCGTGCGGGGGGGCGCGCGACGCCGGCCCAAGTAGCCTCGCACAGCGCGATGCGTGTGTTCCCCGGGTTCAAACACAAGAAGGAGCCCGGTCGGCCCACCATGGGCGAGCGACTCGCTCAGCAGAGGCGCCCAAGCCAACACGCTGGCGGCTTCATGTCGCCACGCCCGTACGAACCTGGCGGGTGGGAGCGCGCGCAGCGCGAGGCCGAGGAGATGGACCGCCAGCAGGCAAAAGAGAAGGATCGCGACAGCAGCTAGGATGCGGGCGGGCGGCGTGCCTGGACCGCCGTTGCGCCTGAATTCGATCGCCCGCTGCACGGGTGGGCGCGACTGCTTTTATTCTCGCGCCAGCGCAGGCCGAACGATCCGTATGGCGACCAGGCCATCGCCCGGCTGGCGGGGCGTTGACGACTGCAATCGCGTGATCGGAACCTCCAGCGTGACGGGCTACGGACGCTCGAGATCAGAGGAAAGCCGGGGCAGGTTAGCCGCGCCTCTGGGGGGTTCCGCACCTCCGGCGAATGCCAGGCGTGGCCCGCTGAGAGATTCCTCGGGTCATCCTTGCTCTCAGCACCTGCAGGCCCGGACAATGAAATGACCCAGGAATGACAATCCGATGACTTTCTACAGCTACCCGCAGCCGGTGTTGAAGCCGCAGCTGGAGCACGTGTAGCAACTGCCGGTCCGCTGCATCATGCCGCCGCACTGCTGGCAGGCGGGTCCGAGGTCCAGTCCATTGCTCTTCGCCGGCAGACGGGCGGGTCGTCGGTCAGCGCTGCCGCAGGAGTGGTCGATCCCGCCGAGTCGGCATCTCGCTCGCCGTTGCCGTGCTCGGTCGGCAGGCGCCGCGGTATCGCCCAGATGCGAGCTAGCGGCCGCCTGCGCGGCCTGACGAGCGCGCACGGCGGGAGTCAGGATCCCGAGCTCCTCCTGCAGATCCACGTCGAGGAAACGCGAGGCGAGCCAGCGCATGATGTAGTCGGGCATCGACTTGGCGAAGGGATCTCGGGATTTGAGGTCATCCCTTCGGGCTCGAAGCGCATATAGCTGAACTTGCGAACGAGGGTCTCCAGGGGCACGCCGTACTGGAGGGAGATCGAGATCGCGGTGGCGAACGAATTCATCATCCCTCGCAGGGTCGAGCCCTCCTTGCCGATATCGGTGAGGAAGATCTCGCCCACGGTCCCGTCCTCGTACATGCCCGCGGTGATGTAGCCCTCGTGGCCTCCGATCGAGAACTTATGCGTTATCGACTGGCGTTCGCGCGGCATGCGCCGACGCTTCGGGGGCGCCTTGGCCAGCGCGTCGATGACCGCCTTGTCGATCGCCTCCTGGGTCGATGCCGGCAGCTGCTTGCCCTTCTGCGCGTCGGTCCGCAGCGCCTGCGCGGTCTTGGAGCCGTCGCGGTAGATCGCTAGGGCCTTGATGCCGAGGTGCCAGGCTTGCATGTAGGCGGCCTCGATGTCCTGCACCGTGGCCGACTCGGGAAGGTTCACGGTCTTCGACACTGATCCGCTGATGAATGGCTGCACGGCTCCAAGCATCTTGATGTGGCCCATGTGGTGAATCGCGCGCTCGCCGACCGCGACATCGAAGACGGGCAGGTGCTCTTCGCTGAGCCCCGGCGCCCCCACGATCGTCCCGTGCTCGTTGACATACGCGACCGTCTGCTCGATCTGCTGGTCGTCGTAGCCGAGCGTTTGCAACGCGAGTGGCACCGTGCGGTTGACGATCGTCATCTGACCGCCGCCGACGAGCTCCTTGAACTTGACCAGCGAGAAGTCGGGCTCTACACCGGTGGTGTCACAGTCCATCAGGAAAGAGATCGTGCCGGTCGGGGCCAGCACCGTCGCCTGAGCGTTGCGGTACCCGTGCTGTTCGCCAGCCGTCGACCGCCTGGATCCAACTTGTCCGGGCCGCCTCGAGCAGCGGCCTGGTCGGCACAGCTTGCGTCGTCAATCGCGTAGGAAGCGTCGCGGTGCATCCTCATCACCGCGTTGTGCGGATCGCGATTCTTCGCGTACCCGTCATACGGCCCGATCGCTTCTGCGATCCGGGCTGAACCGAGATAAGCGCGCCCGGTCATTAGCGCGGTGATCGCCGCCGCAGTCGCGCGTCCCTCATCGGAGTCGTACGGGACGCCGTCGGCCATCAGGTAGGCGCCGAGGTTCGAGTACCCGAGTCCCAGCTGGCGGTAGGCGCGCGCGTTACCTGAGATCTGCTCCGTCGGATAGCTGGACGGGGAGACGATGATCTCCTGCGCGAGAAACATGATGTCGACCGCATGCTCGAACGACTCGACATCGAAGGTCCCGTCCGCGCGGCGGAACTTCATGAGGTTGAGCGATGCGAGGTTGCAAGCCGAGTCGTCGATGCTCAGATACTCCGAACAGGGGTTAGAGGCCGTGATCCGCCCCGTGTTCGGGTTCGTGTGCCAGTTGTTGATCGTGGTGTCGTATTGGACGCCGGGGTCCGCGCAGCGCCAGGCGGCCTCGGCGATCTCCTGCATCAGCTTGCGCGCAGGAATGGGGTCGCCGATCGGCTCGCCGGTGGTGCGGGCGACCAAGCGCCAGTCCTCGTCGTTCTCGACGGCCCGCATGAACTCGTCGGTTACGCGGACGGAGTTATTGGCGTTCTGGTACTGGATCGAGAAGAAGCCGTCGCCATCGATGCGACATGTCGAAACCGGCGTCGCGCAGCGCGGCCGCCTTGTCCTCCTCGCGCGCCTTGCACCAGATGAACTCGCGGATGTCGGGATGGTCGACGTCGAGTACGACCATCTTGGCCGCGCGACGCGTGCCGCCGCCTGACTTGATCGAGCCCGCCCAGGCGTCCGCGCCGCGCATGAAGCTCACCGGTCCCGAAGCGGTCCCGCCGCGGCTGAGTGGCTCCATCGAGCCACGGATCTTCGAGAGATTGATCCCCGAGCCCGAGCCCGCCGCGGAAAATGATCCCCTCCTTGGTGTTCCACTCGAGGATCGACTCCATGTTGTCCTCGACGGAGAGGATGAAGCACGCAGACGCCTGCATCTTGGGGCTGCCGACCGGGTGCCAACCGACGTTGAACCACACCGGCGAGTTGAACGCCGCCATCTGATGCAGCAGGATGTGGGTGAGCTCCGCCTCGAAGGTGTCGCCGTCCTCGACGGACGCGAAATAGCCGCGCTCGCGGCCCCAGCTCGCGATCGTCCCCGCGACGCGGGCGATCATCTGCTTGACCGAGCGCTCGCGTTCGGGCGATCCCGGCTGCCCCCGGAAGTACTTCTGGGCGACGATGTTGGTCGCGTTCTGCGACCAGCCCGTCGGGAACTCCACGTCGCGCTGCTCGAAGGCCAACTTTTCGCCGTGGCCGATCCTTGCGTCCCGCAGCTCCCACTCGATCGCATCGAAGGGATGCAGCCCGGGCGTCGTAAAGCGACGACGGATGGACAGGCCGGCTCCGGCCTGCTTTTCCCGGTGAGTGGTGGTCTGCGGTGTTTGCTCCATGTCCGGCTACTCCTCTGCTTCCGCTCGTTGCACTGGCTATCCGGGGCTCCTCGGCGCCCAAGGGGTGAACACCGAAGAATTGCGGATGGCCCGGACGGAAAAACGTGGTCCGCGGACTGCCTGCGCCCGGGCGGAGGAGGGTGTGATTCGGGCCTTTAATTTTAGCTTCCGCCGGGTCCCGCTCCGGGCGGCAGCAGGTCCTCTAGCTCGGAAAGTGCGGCCGCCAGCACCTGCTCCGCGGGCTGGGCTCGCGTCGAGTGACCTTATGCGCTCCGGCTCGGAAGCGGCCAGCTTCTCGTAGGCCCCAGCGACGCGCTCAAAGAACTCGTCATCCTCGCGCTCGAGGCGGTCTGCCGCCTCAGACCGCGAGCGCGTGCGCGCCCTTCCGACCTCCGGCGCCACGCTCAGTAGAAGTGTCCGATCGGGGGTCAGCCCCTGAGTGGCGAAACGGTTGATTTCGGCGACGTCACTGAAGCCCAGCTCCCGGCCCGCGCCCTGGTAGGCGAGCGACGAGTCGACGAAGCGGTCCAGAACGACCCAGGTCCCGGCTGTCGAGCAGCGGCCTGACCGCCTCCTCCACCAGCTGAGCACGGGCGGCGGCGAACAGCAGCGCCTCGGCTCGAGCGCCGATATGCAGCGCCGGGTCGTGGAACGATCCCGCGAATCTGCTCGGCTGCGTCTACCCCGCCCGGCTCGCGCAGGAGCCGCACATCGAGGCCGCGATCGATCAGTGCGTCCACCAGCCCCAAGCACAAGCGTCGTTTTGCCGGAACCGTCCACGCCTTCGACCGTTATCAGACGTCCCCGGGCCACGTCGGCACGGTATCTGGCAAAGCGGGCGGTGGCACTAGCATCGGGACTCGTGCTCGCCGAGCTCGAACGTCATCCCCATGCACGCGCGGTCCTTGCTGCGGCGCTCGGGCCGGGCGGTACGCCGTCGCACGCGTATCTGTTTCACGGCCCGGGCGGAGCAGGCAAGCGCGCGGCCGCCCGTGCGCTGGCGACTGAGTGGCTAGCCGGGAGCGAAACGGACGAGGCGGGAGCGCGTGCCCGGGCGCTCGCGGGCACCCACCCCGACCTCACCTGGGTTGCTCCCAGCGGCGCTCACGAGATCCTCGTCGGTGACATCGACGGCCCCGTGGTCGCCGCCGCGAGCATGACGCCGTTTGAAGCGAACCGGCGGGTGTTCGTGATCGAGCGGGCTGACGAGCTCGGGCCGCAGGCCGCGAACAAGATGCTGAAGACGCTTGAGGAACCGCCGTCCGTACGTTCACCTGATCCTGCTCACCGAGCGGCTGGCGGAAGTGACTTCCGACGATCCGCTCGCGCTGTCAGCTAGTGCGCTTCGACGCGCCGTCGGAGCAGCAGGTGGCGGCCGAGCTCGAGGCGCTCGGGACGAGCGGCCCAGACAGCGCGTGCGTGCGCGCGGCTTTCGCTGGGAGACGCCGTCCGCGCGAGGGCGCTGATCTCGGAAGAGGGAGTCGAGCTCCGTCAAGGAGCGGAGCTGTTTGCGCGAGCCGCCCTCGCAGGCACGGTAGGGCGAGTCAGGCCGTGGGTCGGCCTCCTTGCCGCCGTAGGCGACCGGGGCGAGAAGATCCGGGCGGAGATAGACGCCCGGATGGCAGCAGAGCTCGAGCTGTATCCGCGCAAGGAGCAAAAGCGAGTTCAGACCGAGTGGGCGGAACGCAGCCCGCCGTGCTCGCCGGAGGGGCGAGACGGAAGCGCTCGACCTCGCGCTGTCACTCGTGTCGCTGTGGTTTTCCGACCTGCTCAGGCTCGCCTGGGGGGCACCCGAACTGATTCGGCATTGCGACCGCCGCCCCGAGCTCGAAGCCGACGGCGGGCGGGATCCGCAGCGGCTGAGAGCGGCCGTTGAACTGGTCGAGGACACTCGTCTACGTTTCAATCTGAACGTCTCCGAGGAACTGGCGTGCGAGGCATTGGCATACAAGCTCGAGAGCGAGCTCGGGTGGTGAGAGGAGGTCGCGCCTCGCGTCGGGAGCCCGCCCGCCAGGCAGGGGGCCGACGGCGCCAAGCGCACTCGACGCCGGGGCGAGCTCCAGGTCTCTGGTCTCGGACGGTCGCGTGTACCTGCGGCCCCCGCGGAGCGCTGACCAGGAAGAGTTCATCGCGCTGATGAAGGCGAGCAGCGCCTTCCACCGGCCGTGGGCGTCCGCGCCAACGACCGAAGAGCGGTTTTTGACCTATTTGACCGACGCCGCCGCGGCCGGACTTCGAGGCGATGCTGGTTTGCCGCTGCGAGGACGATGCGATCGTCGGGTTCTTCAACCTCTCACATATCACGCGAGGAGCGCTTCAGAGCGCCTATCTCGGTTATGCGGTGGGCAAGCCATACGCCGGACATCGGTACATGCGCGACGGACTCGAGCTAGTTCTGCGCCACGCGTTCGTCGACCTCGATCTCCACCGCATCGAGGCCAACATCCAGCCCGGAAACAACGCTTCGATCGCGCTGGCGCGCGGCGCCGGCTTTGGTCGCGAGGGATTCTCGCGCCGGTACCTGAAGATCGGCGGCCGCTGGCGCGACCACGAGCGCTGGGCGATCCTCGCCGACGACTGGCGCGCGAGAGCCCCTTCGGAGTCGAGCACGTAGCCGCCTGGCTAAAGCGGTCGGCAGAGCCGCTAAGGATGCACGTGTGCGGTGCTGTGCGCCCTACACGAATTGCTGCGGATGCTCCGAGCGGACGACCTCGGTTCCCAGTGGCAACAGCGAGACGGGAATCAGCTTGAAGTTCGCCAGCCCGAGAGGGATCCCGATGATCGTCAGACATAACGCGACGCCAGTAACCACGTGCGCGAGCGCCAGTTCCCATCCGAAGAAGATGATCCAGATGATGTTGCCGATGACCGAGGGCGCGCCCGCACTGGGCCGGCGCACGATCCTGCGACCGAACGGCCAAAGCGCGAAGCCCGCGATCCTGAAGCAGGCGAACCCGAAGGGGATCGTGATGATCAGGATGAAGGCCAGGATCCCGAAGAACGCATAGAGGAGCGCCAGCCAAAATCCGGCCAGCACGACCCAAATCAGATTGAGGATTAGACGTACGACGCCCATATGCTCGCTAACACAGTTTGGCTAGGCGCGGCCTAGCGTACGCCCTTCAGGACGCGGCGGCTGTGAGCGCGACGCTCCGCTTATGAGCGCGCCGCGATCGTCGTGCTCCGTGGCGAAGCAGCATCGCGCCCGGACTATCGCGTTACTCGCTGCGAGCGTCGAGGATCCCGGGTTCGATACAGGACGTGGTGCCGAAATTGTCGTCGGCGGGGTCGAGTAGTTTGACGACGCGGCGCGTCCCGAGATTGGCGACTCTCAGAGGCTAGAGCGCCTTCTCTACGGTCTGGTCTCGAGCCGTTGCTCGAGTCGCGTCATGTTGTCTGGCATCTCGCTGGCGGCCTGGCGATTGGACGGGCACTGGCCTGCTCTCCGTCGCTCGCCTGCGGGCCGGACGTCTGCCATGACGACCCAGTACGCGGGACGGATCTTGAGCAGCGCCGCGCTAGGCTGGGCGTGGTAACGCGGTGGTAACGCAATACGCGCAAAGCCCGTGGAAGCGCCCTAAGGAAATGTGGCCTCTTTGCAGCGCAAAAGCGCAAACCACCACAACTGCGCCGACGTAGCTCAGCTGGTAGAGCACTTCACTCGTAATGAAGGGGTCCCCGGTTCGAGTCCGGGCGTCGGCTTCCTACGATTTGCAGCATATTCCCGGTCACCCGTTCATTGTCGCGAGCGAGCGCCGACGTGCAATCGGCGTGCGACATGTCCCAGCGTGCTCATCCTTAGCTGCTGTCCGATCCCGACACTTAGATGCGGCCCCAAGAATCGCGGGGCCGATGCGGTAGTGGCCGTCGAAAGGATCGCGTCCTCCCTCGCGCCACAGTTCGCGAACGGCCTCAGTTTCATCCTTGCTTAGCTCGTGCGTCTCATGTCCGGTTAGCGAGGTGTGGCGCTCGGCCTGCGTCTTCGGGCCGATCATCTCGCATGGATCGCAGACCCAGAGTCGGCTGCGCGCTTGATCCGTCATGCGCGTCTTGGTCCGTTTAGCGTTCCTGGCCGGTCATACTGCTCTCTTTCCCCGCTGTTCTCGCGCCCGTCGGATCTGTTGCTCGGCGCGCACTTGCAGACCGTCCCAGTCGGAGATGACACCGGCGTAGTGCAGCTCGAGCATCGCGATCGACGTCCCGACCTCTCGCGCGACCGTAGTCAACGGCACCCCTTCGTAGATGCGCATGGTGATGTACGAGGAGCGCAGGTCGCGTGGGCGCGTCCCGGCTGGCGCGCAGCCGACAGTGGCCTTCCGGGTGGTGCGCTCCCACTTGCGCTCGGGCTCCCCGGTCCACACGCGCCTGCGCCAGTTGGACCAGTCGACGCGGTCCCAGAAGCCGCCGTCGCGGGTGGGGAACACTGGGGAGCTCGGGCCGGGCCGTCCGGAGGCGAGGAACCATTCGCGGAGGTCGTCGGCGAGCGGTGCGAGCAGCGGCGTGAACCGGGTTTTGCGTCGCTTGGTGTCGACGTAGCAGATGGTGCGCTGCTGCACGTCGCCCCAGGCGAGGCGGAACACGACCTCCTCGGGCCGGGGTCCGCTGTACGCGAGCACGGAGACGAGTGTCCGGTCACGCAGGCTCGACAGCCGCCGACGGATGTCCTCAACATCGGCCGGCAGGAAGATCTGGGGCTCCCGAGCGCGCCTGTAGCGCGGCTTGCGGACCGACGCGGCAGCGTTGAACGCCACGACCTCTTCGGCTACCGCGAACGACAGGATGCCCTGCACGATCGCCAAGCACTTCCGGACGGTCGCCGTGCCGACGTGGGCGCGCTCGAGGTCCTCGCGGAACCGCGCGAGGCGCTTGGGCGACAGCTCGCGCACGCCGTAGTCACCGAGCCGCGGGATGATGTGATTCTGCAGCGCCCGGGCGTAGAACGCACGGGTCGACGGGGCGAGGTTCGGGACGGCGTGCAGCCGCCAGTATGTCTTGGTGAAGTCGCGCAAGGGCACGTCCTCCGGCACGGCGGCATGGCCAAGCTGCTTCCGGATCCGGCGATTGGCGTCGAACGTCTTGGCGTCCTCCCTGCGGTCGAACGTGCGGCTCCGGTATCGGCCGGCCTCGCGCCAGCGAAGCTCCCAGCGGCCATTGGGCTCGCGGTGCAGATCCATCAGGCGGCCTCCTCGACAGCTTTGAGTTCGGCTGCGTAGCCTCGCTCATCCCGCCGCCGACGTCCAGTCCGTTTCTGAGCGACCTTGCGGATTCGAGCTGGGGTGCGGCGCCACCTCTCATAATCCTCCACCTCAACGCGCAGCCGCCCATTTACCGGCTCGCACGCTGGCAGGTCTCCGCGTTTGATCGCGCGTAGCACTGCGTGATAAGACAGGCCAACGCGCTCAGCCACCTCGCGTGGCGAGAGCATGTCCCGTTCGACGGTCACGCCCGCCGCTCCAGCCACCGATGCACGCTACGGCACGCTTGCGGGGGATTGTTCAGCGCCGCCAAGATGGCCGCAACAGCACGCGACAACGAGTCCATCAGGTCCGCCCTTCGCGTCTGAGCGCCGAGGCCACGTCCATGCGCTGTCGGCGTGTCCGCTGACCGACTGGACTAGGCTGGACTAACCCGGAGTTGTGGCGACACTCGGGTAGATCGAGAAGAGCTTTGTAGGGACGGACGGCCCCACCAGCTGGTGGGGCCGTCCGCGCGTCTGCTCAGGCTCCCTGCTGTTCCTGCCAGAACGAAGGGAGAGCAGTCGTCGTGACAGAGCATGACGTGTTGGTCGGCTATCGCCTGCGCTTGTTCACGCTGGCCGATGAGCTCGGCAACGTGAGTAAGGCGTGCGCCCTGATGGGGGTGCATCGATCGACCTACTATCGCTGGAAGCGCCAGGTCGACCGCTGGGGGCTTGAGGCGCTGAATGTCCGCGAGCGCCGCCGGCCGCGGATGCCGAATGAGATCGGCCCGCACCTGGAGCAGCGGATCGTCGCGTTCAGTCTGGCCCATCCGGGGTTCGGGCCCCGCAGGATCTCGGCGGAGCTCGCGAGGGAGAAGTGGGGCGGGCTGCGGATCTCCGAGCACGGGATCTGGCGGGTCCTGCGGCGCGTGGGGCTGAACACACGGGGCAGGCGTCTGGCGTTGATCGCCCGCCACCGCGACCCATACGAGCGCGCTCCCTCACCGCCACCCCCGGAACGTCACATCGACGCCTCCGAGCCCGGAGAGATCGTGCAAATGGACTGTTTCTTCATCGGCCGGCTGTCGGGCAGCAAAGGGTCGGTGTGGCAATACACCGCGATCGACGTCGCCTCCGGCTACACCTGGGCCGAGCTTCACAGCTCAGAGCGCAACCCGCGTTCCCAGCACTGCCAGAAGCTCGTTCACCGCCTCGCGCACGAGCTCGCGCTCGCCGGCTGGAAGCTCAAGACCGTGACCACCGACAACGACTCGGAGTTCGTCTCCAGCGACTTCCGCAAGGTAGTCGAGGCAGCCGGGGCCCGCCAACGCCGCATCAAAGCCGGCCGCCCCACAAGCAACGGCTGCGTCGAACGCGTCCAGCTCACGATCCTCGAGGAGTGCTGGCGGCCCAGCTTCGCCCGCTCGCTGGTCCCCAAGCTCACCGCCCTCAGACGCGACCTCGACGAATACCTCACCTACTACAACACCGACCGCGCGCACACCGGCCGCCACACCCAAGGACGCGTCCCCGCAGACATCGTCTACGGTGCCCGCAAGATGAGAGCAGCGCGATGACCTGTCGCGACTACTCCGGAGTAGCGCAGACTAGGCGGCCCCACGACCGCGCCCTTCAGCAGCGTGTTGGCCTTCATCCTTCCCACCTGCCGCACGCTCATCAGCAGATTGAACAGACAATGATGTCCGGGCTGCGCACGGACGATGTTTGCACGGAACTCATTCAGGTCTCCCTTAGCCCTGCATGGAACTTCGACCTCAGGGACGGCACAACCACCAATCACGGACACTTTGAGGACGTTCATAGCGCCGAAGCGTTCCGTGATTCGTCCCGTCCGGTCGCGGACAGAGGTCTGGCTGCCTCACGAGACCAACGACATGCCCTTGGTATCTAATTTTCTGTACTGAAATCAAGGCGGCCGACGGCGCGCTGCGCGCGCCGTCGGCCGCAGGCACCGCACAGCCGAGGGCGCCATCGGCAACCGCCCTCACCGCCTCGACGATCGGATCGCCTGACCAAGCATCGGCCAGCCAGCTACGGTCGCCCAGCTTCAGATTCGTGCTGACCACAACCAGGCGGCTTTCGCATCTCCTTGGAGAGTTTGTTCGACCGCGTGGCCGTAACGCGCGGTCACCTGGTCATTGCATTAGAAGCTTCGGGTCAGCCGCGAGTTGGTTTTCGACCACTTAGTGACCCGGGCCCCGATTCCGGTGGCCGAGGGGTATTTTGGTGTGCGTCGCGCTAGAACGCCCACGCTCATCGCTCCGGCCTGCTCCAGGTGGCGGACCGGGCCGCATCGATCATGGGACTGCGAGCGATGCTGACGAGACTCGCGAGGTGCGGCTGATCCTGGAGCGAGCGCGCCGCGACGGCATCGACCGTCGGCGAGTGTTGCTGGCATTGGGACTGGACTCGTCGATGCTCAGCGAGCGCTCGTCGACGCACCTGCCGCGCTGAGCCGCGGTCGATTTGGATCAGAAACCCCGCGGTCTTGTGAGCTGACCGCTTGTCCTGGTGGACCATCTTCTTGTAGGTGGAACTTCGCTTGGTGTGTGTCGTCGTCTTCTCTGGGTGGGCGGCGAGATGCTGCTTGGCCTGATGCATGCTCGGAGCACGCCGCAACGGGCGACCGTCACACCCGCGGCCACCTTCGTTCCGAGTGCTCGTCTTGCCGTCTACTTGGCGGACGGTCGTTAGGTCCAGCCGAGCGATGACACGCCCATCCGAACGGGCGGGGCGAGTGTGACGAGCGCGGCTCGAGAATGAATATCAGCAGCCATGCCAGCACGGTCACGGCAGCGACGACATCGATAAAGGCGGTGCTTACCAGACGGTCGCGATTTCGAGGTGGGTGGAGCTGATGCGGCGCGCGTGAAACTTTTTCGCCTCCGCAGGGTCAAAGTCGTATAGGCGATTTCTTCGATGGAGGTAAGCGATGGCGGAGGCCAGCACTAGCAGTGAGCGTAAGCCCGATACGCAGGGAGATTCAGCGGCCCGGTCGGGGGGGACGCGGCAGGACAAGCCGCTTCAGACCGAGCGCGGTCAGACGTCGATCGCGGATGCGGTGGTGACGAAGGTGGCCAGCACGGCGACGCGGGAAGTGCGCGGTGTCCACGACCTCGGCGGCGGCGTCGCACGGGCGGTCGCACCCGTAACCCAGCGTGTGGGGGTCGCCGATGAGCGCACGCAAGGCGTGGCGGTGGATGTCGGTGAACGTGAAGCCGCGGTCGACCTGACGATCGTGATCGACTATGGCGAGTCGATCCCGAAGGTCTCCCAGGCCGTGCGCGAGAACGTGATCAGACGCATCGAGGGCATCACTGGCCTCTCTGTGACCGAGGTCAACGTGACCGTCAACGACTTGTTTTTCCCCGGCGACGAGGTGCCGGAGCAACCTCGCGTTCAGTGAGCGCCCAAAACCTCGCAGTATCGCCCGACCGGCCGGAGGCGGCCGGATCGCTTCGTGTGCGCGTGGCCCGAACCGCTCTTGAGGCCGCTCTCCAGGCGCCCGGCGTGGTGGGATCAGATCCGGGTCCCAGCAGGCTGCGGGTCACTGCCGATCCGCCGGCGGGCCGCTGGTGGGGGTTTCTGCGACAGCCCAGACCGATGGCCGCTATGCCGTCGATTTTTCGCTGGTCGCTGACATGGTGCCTTTGCCGCGCTGGCCGAGCAGGTCCGCGAGCGTGTACGCAAGCGTACGAGAGGCGAGCGGCTTGAGGAGCGCTGGGCTCGATCAATATCGATTTTGCCTACGTGGTGACCCGGGAGGAGCTCGCAGCGGCCGCGGCCGAGGGAGAGGCCGAGGAGGCGCGCGCCGCGGAGAAACCCGCGTCGGCCGCCGCGAGCGCAAAGCAACCCCAGCCGCCGATCGCCGCGCTCTGCCCCGGAGAGGGGATTAGGCGGGGAAGCGGCACTGCGCAAGGTGGGGTGGCTGCCGGCGGCGGGGAGGCTGGCCTTGCCGAGCTTTTCGCCGAAGCACCCCCTGCCGGCCGCGATGGCGCTGCGCTCGCCGTTCGGCAGGCCGCGCTAGCTACGGATCAGGCCGCGTTGGCCGCCAAGCAGGCAGCGCTCGCCGCTGAACAGGCCGCGCTGATAGCAGGACCTCGTGGGCGTTGGCGCCGTATTCGCATGGACCTGCAGCCGAGGAGAGGGAATGATCCGGCTGGCGCGCCTGCTTGCGCGGGTGGTCGGGTTCCTCCTGCTTTTGGCGCTTGCCGCGGCCGGGATCCTGCTCGCGGTCTTCTGTATCGGGACCGGAACCCATGGTCCCAGCTTGGGGGATCTAGCGAGATTGCTTTCCCTCGGCTACCGTGCGTGACGCGGTCGGACATTGGCTGGCCCGGATGGAGGCGCCGGGCTCGGTGGCGGTCATCGCAGGCGTGTGTGGGCTGGGAGCGATAGCGGTGGGGCTGTTGCTGATCGCTGGGGTTTTGGTGCCGCGCCGGGAGCGGCTGGTCGAACTCAGCGCGGATGAACGGGGGAGGTTGGCTGCGCGGCGCCGTCCGCTCGCACAGATCGCTACGGTGCTCGTCGAGCAGGTGCGCGGAGTAACAGAGGCGCGGATGCGAGTCCGCCCGTTTAGACGCACCGGTGGGAGGCTGGCAGTACGGGCTTCGCGCACCCGCCGGGCCGACGTAGGTGAAGTCCGCGGCGCAATAAGTAAGCAACTTGAGTCGTTGACCGAGCCGTTCAGGCTCAAGGCGCGCGTGGAATGCCAAACGGCGTGGCGCGAGGGTGGAGTAGTGCCCCGCCAGCGGTTGCGCGAACGAACGTCGTTTTTGATGCTGGCGGGACACTTGTGACACTGCTGCTCGCCCTCGCGATGGTGTGGTATGGGCTGATGGCACTCTTGCTCGCGGTTAAGGTTTCGCCCTCCACGGTGAACTCGTTGAGCCGTTACCGGACCGCTTTTGACTGGCTCAGCGGGCTGACTCCCAGCGATGTGGGCGGGGCCACCACGCGCGTGATCATCGCTGGTTCGGGAGTTCTCGCGTTTCTGGTGTTCGGCTTCCTGGCGTTCAAGCTGCTACCGCGGCCGTACTTGGCCCGTCGCGAGCTTCCGCTTTACAGCGAGCCGCAGGGGTACGTCACGATCGAGCCGCGCGCGGTGGAGCGGCTGGCAGAGGTCGCCGCGACCAGCGACGCCGCGGTCAGCGACGCACGAGGCCGCTATTCAGTCGACGATCTCGCGGTCGATGTGACTGTCGGTCGCGCACGTGACGTCGCCACGACGCTTCGAGAAGCTCAGGGTCGGGTCGTGCGGCGCGCTGGCCGAACACGAGCTTCCTGCCATGCCCATCAACATCACGCTCGCCGGCTTTGACCGCGACGGAAGGAAGGTGCGATGATCACCGTTAAACACTACCTAGGTCTCCTAGGCTTCTTATTTGTTGCCGCGTGGATCGGGTTCGATTTTGGCCGCGCTGTGCTCTGCCTGGTCGGCGCCGTTATCTTCTACCTGATTGGTGAGGTCCTGCAGGGCGAGCTGGACCTCGGCGAGATGCAGGCGCGGGTGAGGCGTTCGACGCAGTCGTCTCGCTAGCCCACCTCGGCGTCAGGAGGCGACCCGGACGGCGCCCGAAAGCATGTCTGACAACAAGCCGTGAATGGCCAGCTCAACGACACCATCCTCGTACGAGCTGCCCAGACCGGCGACGTGGACGCGTTCGAGGAACTGGTGCGCCGTCACCAGGCAAGCGTTTATCGCGTAGCGCTGCGCATGCTCGGCTCAAGCGCCGACGCGCAGGATGCCGTCCAGGAAACCTTCATCCGCGCGTGGCGAGCGTTGCCGCACTTTCGCCACGACAGCACGATCAGTACGTGGCTTTACCGGATCGCGACCCGGCGAGCCTTGCATACAATCGCGGCCCGCCGATCCACGGAAACGCTCGACGAGGTCGAACTGGGGTCCGGGCCGGATCCAGCCGACTCAGCCGAACGACGTGAGCGGTTGCGCGCGGTCACCCACGCGATCGCCAACCTCCCCCCAGAGCAACGAGCCGCTCTAGTGCTGCGCGAATTCGAGGGGCTCTCCTATCAGGAGGTAGCCGACATCCTCGGCGCCGGCTTACCCGCGATCAAGACACGCATCCACCGCGCACGGCTCACGGTGATCCAGCAAACCAGCGCATGGCAATGACCGATACACCCAATCCACTGCCCTGTGGGACTCGACTGGAGGACCTCCTCGAGCAGGTCGCCGACGGCGCCGCTCCCGCAAACCCCGAACACCAGTCAAGCTGCCCCTACTGCCAAACCGCCCTTCGCCGCCTGCGCGGTGGGTGGGCCGACGTGACTGAGCTCGCGAAAGAGCCGGTGAGCGTACCCGGGGGCCTGACAGCCCAGATCATGACCCGCGTGCGAGCCCTTGCCGCCCGGGCCACCGACTACCTCCTGCTCGGACACCCACGAGGAGACACGCTCGTAAGCCACGCCGTCGTCGCCCGAATCGTGCGGCGGCTGGCAAGCACAGTCCCCGACGTGACCTTTGCCTCAGCCCGGGTCGAGCCCCAAAGCCATCCTGAGCCCGACCGGCGGGACGTGTCGATCCACCTCATTGTCATCCTGGGGCCCAGCCTTCATCGCCTCGCGGACTCCGTCCGCGAGACCGTACGGCAACATATCCTGCGGCTGACAGGCGCCCACGTCGACCGCATCGACATCACCATCGACGACATAACCGTAAGCAGTTCAAACGTCAGCAGTGAGCAACCAACACAACTAAAGGGCGAGTGACCATCTAGCGTCTAATCAATACGCGCACTGACTGCGGTGCTTGCAGCGATAGAGTGCCACCATGCCTACGGTAACTGTCGCTCGCGCCAATGTCTCGCGCGACCAAGCCATTTACTCGCTTCGCCAGCGACTCGGCAAGGACTACACCGTCGCCCCCGGGGGCAACGGCAACGTTTTCTCGGTGAAGAGAGGCACGATGAGCGGAGCGAAGGTGCACATCCGGCAGCTTGAAGGCGCTACGCAGTTCCGTGTGCATGGCACCGGCTTGGTCATCGGACGACTCATCAACGAGCTCGGCATCGCTCGCCGGGTCGCTTCCGCCATCGCCAAAGCCCCGTTCGGCTGAGGGCGTGGACGGGCGCCGACCAGGACAGATTTCCTCGATCAAACTGCCTCGCTTGACCTCGTTTCCCGCGTCGACCCATCGCGGGTCTTTGCCAGCAGCAGGGCGCCTCACAGCCGGAGACCCGCGCATCGTCGTAAGGGGGATCCACGACCGAGCAGCCGCGTGGTGTCCCGGTGTCATCGGGCGGCCGCTGGTGGCGATCAGGTCGCGGTAGAGCAGAGCCGGGAAAGCAGGTGCTCTCCGTTGGGAGTCGATGTCGCAGAGGGGGAGATGGTTGTAGCCGGTGACGTTGAGCGCGGCGGCGGTGCGGACAATGACCGCGATGAAGGATTGGAGCACTTCGGTTTGGCGTTGGGGCGATCGGTCGGCCAGCCGCTATCGGCGAGAACCAGTAATCGGCGACGTGCTCTGAGCGTGCAACAGCATCAGGACGATCGGGCATGAGCGCGAATGCGTTAGTCGTGGGGCCAGGCCACCGATCCTCCTGATTAGCAGTGAAAACGTGCCCGTTTGTGCCCGCTTGTGAACGCTCGTCATGCTTGCCAACGCGCCCCATGCTTCACTCGTAATGAAGGGGTCCTTCTGGGTGGCGCCCACCACTGGCCCAACCTCAGGCGCGCCTCAAAGGTTGGGCCCCCGGTGGGCGTATAGCGCCCACGAGGGGCCCCACCCGACGGGACATCGGGAGGATGGGCCAGCGGTGGGCGGGTGAAAGGGGTTCGACCCCCCCCGCGTCGGCTTGACAGGGAACCCCCCCTTAGCGGGAGAAAATCTGCGCGACCGCGGACTTTGGCGGACGCACTCAGAAAGGTTCCCGCTACGCGAGCAAGATTCTGAGCGGCTGGCCGAATGGCTCGGGTTGCTCAGACTGCTACCCGGTCGCTGACGCACACGCTGTCGGCGTCCTGCGAGGTCTGGGACCTACGCGAGCGAAGCTACCAACCCCCGACAAGCTTGCCGTCCTCGGGCGAGCCCGAGACGCCGGAGCGCTACCGGGGTCTGCGAGATGAACGCCGCAGGGGCGGCGGCCCCTTCAACGCAACCAAACTGTCGACAGCTCCCGCTGAGATGAACGCCGTATTCCCTGAACCCAATCTGACAACTCGAATTGGGATCGCACTCTTGGTGGTCGTCCCATTACCGAGCTGCCCTACGGCATTCCCGCCCCACATCATTACGTTGCCGTCAGACAGCAGCGCCATGCTGTGTGTGCCGCCTGCGGCTATACCAATGACGTCCCCCGTATGTCCGTCCGTCACCGCTACTCGCACAGGCATCGATGCTGTTCGTAGTCTTTCCGTTGCCCAACTGCCCGACGTCGTTGTCTCCCCAGTCCACGACTCTTCCACTAGACAGCAAAGCCATCGCTTGGCCGTTGTACAGCTCATCACCGCCATAGGAGATCTCGGCGACCTTGGTCAGTCCCTCGACGCGCACGGGCGCTGAGCTCTTCGTCGTCCCGCCGTCGCCCAGCTGTCCAGAGGCATTGTTCCCCCAGTCGACCACCGTGCCGTTGCTCAGTAAGGCCCCAACAGACTCGTCCCCTGAACTGATTGCCGTGACCGTCTGTAGCGCGCCGGTATGACCCGTCAGGTTGGCGACATGGACCGGCGTGTCGCTATACCAATCGGTTGAGCCGGTGCCGAGCGCACCATCTACATTCGAGCCACACGTCATGACCGTGCCATTCCTCAAGAGGAAGACAACGGTGTTGCCTCCTGCGGCGACGGACGTCACTTTCTCTCGCTGGGGCAGATCGCTCAAATGGGTGATCTCCCGAGGTCTCGTGACGTAGCCCCCCTTTTGGCCGTCGCACAGTTGGCCTGACGCATTGTTACCCCAGGCCCAGACGCTTCCATTGCGCTCGAGAGCCACCGCATCGCTATTGCCTGTGTCTGTGAGAACAACGTTATTCAACCGAGCCACCCGCACTGGTGTGGCGCTCGTGTCCGTGGAGCCGTCACCGAGCGCTCCATAGTGATCTCTCCCCATGCCCACACGTGCCCGCGATTGTCCATTGCCAGATTGGACGCATCGGAGGCGTCAATCCTCACAAAGCGGATGCCGGGTGGCACGTCGACGGGTTGCGGCGTCGTGTTGCAGCCCGGATTTGACTTGGGGCACGTGATCCAGCCCTCTCGCGCGCCGAAGCCTACGACCTGCCTCGTCGGTGTACTTTGATCCGCGGCCGTATGTCGAGCAGCTGCCTGCCACGGTGAGAGAAGGCCGATCCCGAAGAACGTCAGCGCCAAAGGTCGCGGCTGGTCCGGGCTACGTTGCCCTCGCCGCCCGCCTCCCCCTCTGAGCTGGATGCCCGTAGTCGTCTTGCGTGTGGGGTTCTGACGGTGTCTCTGGCCTCCAACCGCGCTGCGAACGCGTGTTCGTAGCGAGGCTAGACTTCGTCACGTGTCGCTCGTTGTCCAGCCCTCGTTGTTTGGTTCCTTGGGCGAACTCGGGGTCGCCGAACTCGGCGCTGCCGTCGAGCGCCGAGCGCTGTCCGACGGCGCGTGGGTCGACTTGCGGCCGGCCTTCATCACCGCGGCCGACGAGCTGTTCGATGCGCTTGCGCGCGTCGTGCCGTGGCACGAGGAGCGGATGCACATGTACGACAGCACTGTGCGGGTCCCCCGGCTCCTGGCCCGTTACGCGCAGGACGAAGCGCTGCCCCATCCGGTGCTCGATGAGGCGCGTTCGGCGCTGAATGGCCACTACGCGGACGAGCTCGGCGAGCCGTTTGTCAGCGCCGGGCTCTGCCTGTACCGCGACGGAAGCGACAGCGTCGCTTGGCACGGAGACCGCGTCGCTCGCGAGAGCCCACGCGACACGATGGTGGCGATCGTCTCACTCGGCGCCAGTCGGCCGTTCGGGCTACGGCCGAAGTCCGGTGGCCCGGGGCTGCGGCTTAGCGTCGGCCACGGGGATCTGCTTGTGATGGGCGGAAGCTGCCAGCGGACCTGGCTGCACAGCGTCCCCAAAGTGACCAGTTGTCTCGGCGCGCGGATCAGCATCCAATTCCGTCCGGACTGGGGGAGCAACCTGGGCCCGGCCACCGCCGACAGTCGCAAGCGGTAAACGCGCGGCAGTCCCTTAGTTCGCGGGGGGCGTCGATCCTGCGGGTGAAGTCGAAGACGCATACGCTTCCGCGGGTTATGAGAGCGAGCGCGAAGCGCTGCGGGGCGCTAGGAGTTGCCTTCTTGGCCGCAAGCGGGTTGCTGATTGCGGCCTGCGGCGGGAGCAATGCATCAAGCGCTGGCGCGGCCTGCAAAGCCCTGCGAATGAGCCCGGCTGCGTCTACGGCAGGGGCGTCTGGGTCATGGCCGTATTCAAATGCCGACCTCGCAAACACCCGTGACGCTCCGGGCTCGGCGATCACATCCACGAACGTGTCCAGGCTCAAGCAGGCCTGGACGTTCAAGCTGAGCGGGGCAGCGGCGACAGGGGTTGCGGGGTCGGGTTCGTTGGCCGCGACGCCGATCGTCCGAGGAGGCGTCGTTTATCTGCAGGATCTCGACTCGAACGTGTACGCGCTCGCGCTTGCGTCGGGGAAGCTCGAGTGGGAGTACCGCTGCAATGCGCCGGAGCGAAGTGGGCCGGGGCCAAATGGCGTCGCAGTCGTCGACGGAACGGTGTACGGAGAGACGCCCACATCGGTCTTTGCGCTGAGTGCGGCCACCGGCAAGCCGATCTGGGTCAGCAGGCATGTCCTCAGCAAGGGCGAGGGGACGTTTGGGATTCAGCCACAGGTGGCAGACGGTCGCGTCTATCTCGCCAGCCAGTACGGAATCGGATCGGGCGGAGGGGTGCTGGTCGCGCTGAATGGCACGACCGGCGCGGTGCTGTGGAAGTTCAACACCGTGGTCGGGCCCGAGCGCGGTGTGCAATCTCTCGGTGTCGGCTCAGGCGGCGCCTGGGAGACACCACTTGTCAGCGTCGACGGATCGGTGACGTACGGAATCGGCAACCCGTATCAGACGCCCGCCTCGGCGATTGCGCACCCCTCGGCCCAGCTCTACACCGACAGCGACGTGAACCTCGACGCGGCGACCGGGAAGCTGCGCTGGTACTACCAGGGCGTGCCGAACGACTTCAAGGACTACGACATGCAGGCCTCCCCGATCTCGGCGAGCAGCGGTCGAGTCCCCGTCGTCATCGGCGGCGGCAAGATGGGCTACGTCTACGAGATGAACGCGAAGACCGGCAGGTTGATCTGGAAGACGCCGGTCGGCGAGCACAACGGCCACGACAACGACTCGCTCAAGGCGCTTAAACACGACCTCACGCTAAGGGCGCCCTACACAATCCTTCCGGGATCGCTTGGCGGCGTGCTGACCAACATGGCCCTCGCCGGCAACACCGTCTACGTGGTCACCATCGACATACCGCTCACCTACACGAGCTTGAATCGGCCCGCTCCTACGAAGGCCGCCGGCCACCCAACGGGCGACGTGGAGGCCCTTAACCTCGCCACCGGCAAGGTCGAATGGGACACGAAGGTTGCGTCTTTGCCGCTCGGTGCCGCCACGATCTCGAACGACCTTGTCTTCACGACGCTTCTCAACGGCACCCTGCTCGCCCTCAACCGACACACCGGCGCGATCGCCTATCGGCGCAAGCTGCCCACGACCACGAATTCTCCGATCGCGATCGCGGGTCACACGGTCCTCGTCCCAGCAGGCGGCATTACAGGGAAGTCACCAAGCAAGAATCCACAGGTGGTGGCATACGCAGCGAAATGAAGCGTTCACGATCGTCGTCGATCAGCCGGGCTCCTCGGCCTCGTACCCGATCAGCCAGTGGTCTCCGAAGCAGTCGATGACCTGACCGTCGCTGGCGCCCCACGGTCTCTCCTGGAGTGGCTGGACCGCGGAGCCGTCGTGCGAGAGTCGGTCGAACCATTTGCGGAGCGTGCGCGGGTCGGCGGTGCCGAGCAGCCACGATCGACCACTTCTTGCGCTGAACGACCGGCCGACCGTGTTCCTCCGCGGGTCAGCTCGCTACTGGACCCATTCGATGTTGTATCGCGGTCCGGCCGCCAACATGCGCTCGATGAGCTCGGGGGTCACTGGGGGCGGTGACGCTGTGTCGTCTGCCACGGGAGTGCAAACCTCGCGAAACCAGCCTTCCATCCCGGACGGCGTGTAGACGGCGATCATGCGCGCGTCGGTCTCTGACGTGTTCACGTAAGCGTGCGTGGTTCCGCGCGGCACGAAGGCCGATTGCCCCGGCCCGATAACGCGGGTCTCATCCCCCATCGTGAACGAGATCGAGCCTTCAAAGACATAAAAGAGCTCATCCTCGGCGAGATGCCGATGGGGCGGCGGGCCGCCGCCAGCACCCACGACACAGTCGAGTGCAAACATCGAGCCACCTGACTCCTCGCCAGTGACCAGAAACGTGTAACGGTCTCCAGGGCCCCAGAAACATCGTTGCTGAGCTGCGTCAAGCGGGACTGCCTCCGAACGCTCCATCTTTCACCCTCCGTGTCGCTTTGAGCCGATCGCCCAGCTTCCTCGATCCGCATACGAAACACAATCGGGCACCCATACCCGGTTGGCCCAAGGAGCGACCGAGCGAGAGTCGGGGGTCGGTGCCGTCAGCGAGATACCGTGTGGGAGGCGAGCGTTATGGATCTGACGCTGATCAACCTGGAGCAGCCGACCGAGGTTCGGACCTTCCCGAACGGTCGCTTCGAGCTGTACAACGTCGGGCCGATGGTTCTAGGGCGCGCAAGCTACGAGCCAGGCTGGAAATGGTCTGAGCACGTCGGGCCGCTGACGGGCGAGAAGCTCTGCCAAGTCGAGCACGTAGGCCTCGTGCTGAGCGGGTCGGCTGTTGTGAAGATGGAGGACGGTGACGAGATAGTGATGCGCGCCGGAGACTTCTTCTCCGTGCCGCCGGGACACGACAGCTGGGTCGTTGGCGATGAGCCGTATGTGTCGCTGCACGTGATGGGCAGCAACGAGTACGCGGCCTCCGACAGCGACCGATGACTACACGGCGCAAGCTGTAAGCAAGATCTCGCCGCCGCTGTCGTCGCGCCGAGGTGAGCGCCCGAGTCAGGAGGAGCGGTGTCGGCGCTGCGCGGCAGCTCCCGAGGTGAGTTCGAGAGCGATTCCGTCGAGCAGGCGCTTGAGCCCGCGCTCGAACCGGTCCGGGTCGCGGACGAGTCCGTTGATCCGTTCGAAAGCCGAGCGTGCGTCCCGTCCCTCCCTCAGGCGCTCCATGTGCGGGAACTGCCCGGTCGCGAGCTGTGACTCGGCGTACTTGATCAGCGCGTCGTACTCGAGCTCGTCCCACTCGCGTGCCTCGCGCTGATCCTCAGCCTCGCGCAGGGCGTACCCGAACACATAGTCGTCGACCATCAAGATGATCTCGAAGCGGGTTCGCTCGTCCACGTCGAGGCCGGAAACGGCGGTGAGCGACTGCTCGAAGTGGCGCATCGCGTTCGGCCCGGGCATCGTCGTCGGGGTGTCGAGCGCCCACGGATGGCGGTGGAGCGAGGCGAGCGCACGGCGTGCGATCGCCTCGAGCGCCTCGCGCCAGTCGTCAGGCAGCTCGCCATCGGGCAGGACCAGCTCGCTCATCATCGCGTCGTGCATGAGGTCGAGGAGCTCGGCCTTGGTCTGGACGTAGTAGTACAGCGACATCGTTCCGACCCCGAGCTCGGCCGCGACCCGCCGCATCGAAAGCGCCTCGATCCCGTCCGCGTCGGCGAGCTGGAGCGCCATCTGGGCGATCTCCTCGCGCGTCAGACGGGCCCTGCGCGCGCCCGGCTCCGGACGCGACCACACCGGCTGCCGCGAGTCCTCTCCCGCTCGGGGCCCACGCTGTCGCGCCTCTCGCCGCTCGGTTCGGCGCTTCTGCGATTGCTCGCGCTCGTCGGCTCGACGCTCCCGCGCCTTGATCTGCTGCTCACGCCCGCTTGACATTCGTACAGTGTACTGCTAGTTTGCTCGTACCATGTACGAACCTAGTGTACGCCATACGAATGACTCCGCTGCCAGCGCCGTCCACGCGGACGGACTCGGCAAGCGCTTCGGCGAGCTCTGGGCGCTTCGCGACCTCGACCTCGACGTTTCCGCGGGCACGGTCCTCGGCCTCCTGGGCCACAACGGCGCCGGCAAGACTACCGCGATCCGGATCCTAGCCACGCTCACCGAGCCGACCACCGGCCGCGCATCCGTCGCCGGACTCGACGTGGTTTCCGACGCCGCGCGCGTCCGGGCACGGATCGGCCTGACCGGCCAGTACGCGACCGTCGATAACCTGCTGACCGCGCGAGCGAACCTCGAGATGGTCGGGAGGCTGTACCACCTGCCGCGGGCGAGCGTGCGTCTGCGCGCGGGTGAACTGCTGGAGCGGCTCGGGCTCTCCGACGCCGCCGACCGCCTCGTGAAAACGTACTCGGGCGGGATGCGCCGCCGGCTTGACCTCGCCGCGAGCCTGATCGCGAACCCGCCGGTGCTGTTCCTCGACGAGCCGACGACCGGGCTAGACCCCGAGAGCCGGCGCGAGCTGTGGGATTTGCTCAACGAATTGGTCGCCGATGGGACAACGCTCATCCTCACGACTCAATACCTCGACGAGGCCGACCGCACGGCGGACCAGATCGTCGTGCTTGACCGCGGCCGGATCGCCGCCGAGGGGACTCCGGCGGAGCTAAAGGCGCGGATCGGCGGCGAGCGGGTCGAGGTCGCCCTCGGCTCGCCGGACCAGGTGGGAGTCGCGTCCGAGGCGCTACGGCCCTTCGCCGACGGGCCGGTCGGGACCGAGGACGCTGGCGTCGTCACCCCGGTGCGGGCGGGCACGCGGCTGATCGAGGTCGTCCGCGCACTCGACGCCGCCGGCGTCGACGCGACCGATGTCCACCGCCGCGAGCCGACGCTCGACGACGTCTTCCTGACCCTGACCGGGAACCGCCGGCCCGCGCCGCCACCTAAACCTGAACCCGAACCGATGGAGGCCGCGACATGACGACGACCTTCGCCACCTACCCAAACCTGCTCAGGCGCGTCGCCTGGCAGCTACAGGACAGCCTCGTGCTGGCGCGACGCAACCTCGCGCACGTCCGACAGATTCCAGAGAAGCTGATCGACGTAACGATCCAGCCGGTGATGTTCGTGCTGCTGTTCGCGTACGTCTTTGGCGGCGTGATCCACATCGCCGGCGGGAGCTACCACGAGTTCCTGCTCGGCGGAATCGCCGTGCAGACGCTCGCCTTCGGGATGATGGGGCCAGGCACTTCGATCTCGACCGACCTCGGCGAGGGGATCGTCGACCGATTCCGCTCGCTGCCGATGGCGCGGTCGGCGTACCTGCTCGGCCACCTGCTCGCCGAGCTCGCGGCCTCGGTGCTCGCGATCACCGTGCTGACCCTCAGCGGGCTGATCATCGGCTGGCGGCTGCACGCCGGCGTGCCGCACGCGATCGCCGGCTTCGCGCTGCTGATCCTGCTGTCGTTCACGATGATCTGGATCGGGACGCTGCTCGGCGTGTTGGCCCGGTCCCCCGACGCCGTTCAGGGCGCGATCTTCCTGGTGGTGTTCCCAATCACGTTCATATCGGTCGCGTTCGTGCCGCTGGCGGGGCTTCCGTCCGGCCTGCGCGCGGTCGCCGAATACAACCCGATCAGCGCCTTCGCGGCGGCCGTGCGGACCCTCTTCGGCAACCCCACCGCGATCCCGCACGGCGCCCCGTGGCCTCTTCAGCACCCCGCGCTGGTCTCGGTTCTGTGGTGCGTCGGGCTGCTGTCGGTCGCGATTCCCGCGACGCTGTGGGCCTTCCGCCGGCGGACAACTGACTAGCCACGCGCCTGGGTTAAAGCACGCCACGAGCCGGGTTCCAGACCTCTCGCGCTCAGCGCTTTCGCTGGGCTGAGAACGGGCGTCTTAGGGCCGAAACGAGCCGCCCGCGGCCGGTGTACGCGCCCACGCCGTTCGAGACCAGGGCCTGGAGCCAATATCGGCCAAGGGCCCGCCGCCCGTTGCGCCCGAGTCCGCCGTTGCCAGCGGCCAATCCGGCGAGCCCATCGATGAGCGCTGCGGTGAGCACGCTCGCCGCGATGCGGTTGCCGACGCGTTCGGCGCGCTCCAGCAAGGGCTCGAGCTCGGACGCTTGAACGTGCAGCTCAACCCCGCCGGACGCCAGCACCTCGAGTACGCGGTGAAGCTGGCCGGGTAGGTCGACGGCGAGGTCCTCGAGGTCCATGGCTACCTCCTCGGCGCGCCTGCGAACAGCGGCGCGCGACGTCTGGGACATGACGTGCCGCCTTGCGTACGGCGCAAGCGCCTCCGCGAAACGGAACTGCGGATCGAGCTGAGCTGCGATCCCTTCGTCGACTATCACGACCCCCAGCACCAGCGCGAGGTCAGCCGGGAGGCGGAGGCTGTGGCGGCGAGCGATCGAGAGCAGCTCGCGTATCGCGGGACCGAGCTCAATCTCGCCGACGCTGCGACCGACGTATCTGTGCAGCAGCTTCCCCAGATCCTGGCTCAGCCCGGCGCGGTCCACCTGACCGGCGGAGATTCCGAGCGCCACGAGTGCGTCGGCCAGCCGCTCTGGATCCTCGCGGACGAACGCCACCAGAAGTCTGCGCAGGCGCTCCCGGAGGCGATCATCGAGCGTGCCCGCAAGCCCGAAGTCGATGATCCCGATCCGGCCACTGCGCTCGATGAAGAAATTGCCGGGGTGCGGGTCGGCGTGGAAGAAGCCGTCCGCGAAGATCATCTTCGCCGTAACGCCGGCCGCGCGGTCGGCAAGCGCGTGGCGGTCGACACCGGCGCCATCGAGCGCTCCTAGATCGGTGATCTTCATCCCGTACATCCGCTCGAGCGTGATCACCCGCGAGGTCGTGAGCTCCGTGAACACCCGCGGAATCTGCACGTCAGGGTCTCCAGCAAAGTTGGTCGCAAACCGCTCCGCGTTTCGCGCCTCGCGCAGGTAGTCGAGCTGCGCGCGCAGCGAGCCCGCAAACTCGTATGCCAGATCGACGAGGTCGTAGCGTGCGGCCACCTCGGAGCGCCGGCTGGCACGTGCGGCGAGGTTCTGCAGGATCTCGAGATCCCGCTCGACCACCTCCACGACGCCGGGCCGGCGGACCTTCACGACGACCTCCGTCCCGTCGTGCAAGGTCGCGGCATGCGCTTGACCGATGGACGCGGCGGCGAGTGGCTCCTCGTCAAAGGACGCGAACGCCTCCTCGGGAGCGGCATGAAGCTCGCTCTCCAGCGTGTCGCGGACGGCGCCGGCGGGGATCAGCGGCCCCGAGTCCTGAAGCTTGGCGAGCTCGGCCTGATAGGCCGGGGGGAGCAGATCTGCGCGCGTCGAGAGCAGTTGGCCGATCTTGATGAACGTCGGCCCCAGCTCCTCCAGGGCTAGCCGCAGGTCCTCGGGCGGAGCCGGGAACTCCGTCTTGGAGTCGCGGCGGAGCGAGCCGCGCTCCCATGAGACCAAGCGCTCGAGCCCGAGTACGCCCACCAGGTAGGTCATCCCGCGCCGGGCGAGGATCTCGGCGATCTGACGCTCGCGACCGTGGCGAGAGCTCATGACCTCATTTTGACCGCAGGCGCCTCGGTTCGAGGAAAACTAACCCACGCAGATGCCGGTCGTCCCGTTGCGTGAGGTACGGGCAAAATTTCCCGCACCATCCTGTAGATTGCCACGGTCGGCTTCGGGGGAGGTCAGTCAGCGTGGCGGCTTTAGCCGCCCGAGAGTAGTGGGGCATATGACGAGGACAGGACCATCTGCTGCGCCGCCCGGGCTCGAGTCGGGTGATTCTCAGCTGCCGCTCTTGATGGTCGCCGGTGCGCGCTGGCTGCGGGCCAGATTGGCCGTTTGGTCGCTGGCCGCAGTCACGACCGGAGTCCTGCTGGCGTGCGTCTCGGCCGCAGACGCCACCGCCGCGACCTTGAAGGTCAGCACAACCTCTGATGAGCTTGTACCCCATGATGGGAAGTGCTCGCTGCGCGAGGCCATCGCCGCTGTGAATCGGCCGGGCACGCAATCGGACTGCGGAGTCGCCGGGCGAAAGGCGAATACGATCGTGCTGAGCGCGGGCCGCTACCAGCTGACGATTGCCCCCCAGGGCGGGGACGGCAACGCCAGCGGGGACCTGAACGTGACCAGCCGGGCCAGACTTACGATCGTCGGCGCGGGCAAGTTCGCCACGGTGATTGACGCCACCGGGCTTGGAGACCGGGTGCTGTGGGTCGCGAGGACAGCGAATCTCACGCTGAGCCAGCTCGACATCACCGGTGGCAACACACTCGATGGGACCGGGGGATTGACGGGGAGCGATGGTGCGGCCTGCACCGCGGGCGGCGACGGCAGCGACGGGAGCAGCGGTCGCGGCGGCGGCGGCATATACAACCGCGGAAAGCTGACTCTCGAGCGGGCGCTCGTGACTGCCAACACCGCGGGTGCCGGGGGGTCGGGCGGGGCCGGCGGGGCAGGCGCTGGTTGCAGCGGGGGAAATGGAGGCCAGGGCGGCGACGGGGGCGGCATCTACAACGATGGCACGCTAGTTCTGACTGCCGTCACGATCGCCGTGAACCATGCCGGCGCTGGAGGCGCGGGCGGGGAAGGAGGCGGCACGGACGGGCCGGGAGGGAGCGGTGGCGCTGGGGGGAGCGGCGGTGGTGTCTACAACCGAGGCACGCTCTCCGTGACTGGCTCAACCATCCGCGACAACAAGGCGGGGACCGGTGGTATCGGCGGCCCAGGCGTGGCACCTGGCGCGGACGGACAAGGCGGCAGCGGCGGTTCGGGCGGTGGGATCCTGGCCACGGACGGAAGGCTGAGCGTGCTCAACAGCACCTTCTCCGGGAACTTCGCCGGCGCGGGCGGCGCTGGCGGAGGACTCGCTGGAGACGGCGGCACCGGTGGCAGCGGCGGCGCGATCCAGGCGACGGCTGAAGTGAGTGCTTTGCGCAACGCGACGGTGGCCGACAACGGCGTCGGTGCGGGCGGCGCTGGTGGCTCGTCGGGAGGCAGCGAGGGCGTCGCCGGCTCGGGAGGGGGCCTCTCTGTCCAGTCCTCGGAGCCCGATAATGACCTCGTGCTGCAAAACACGATCGTTGCGTCGAGCGTTGGCTCGGGCTGTGCCGGCGATGTCGCCGACGGCCGTCACGATTTGAGCTATGGCGACACGAGCTGTCCCGGCGCCAACGGCAATCCCAACCTCGCTCCCCTACGCAACTACGGTGGTCCCACGGCTACGCTGGCGTTGAGGTCCGGCAGTTCGGCCATCGACAAGGTGCCCGCCAGCGGCGGACATTGCCCGGCGACCGATCAGCGGGGCGTTCGTCGCCCCCGAGGCAAGCCGTGTGACATCGGCGCGTTTGAGTTCGCGACTCCCAGGGTTCAGATCGTCTCGCCACGCCGCGCCGGCCTCTATGGGCTCCACGAGCCGACCTCCGCGCGCTTTCGTTGCAGCGAGGGCGGCATCGCCAGCCCCATCGCCAGCTGCAAGGGCGAGGTTCCGCCGGGCCATCGGATCAACACGAACTCCGCTGGGATCAACCAGTTCGCGGTGACAGCCATCGACAAGGCGGGCGACAAGACGACAACGACTGTGCACTACAAGGTCTTGCCGTACACCAACCCACTCAGTGCGGTGCGCAACCTAACGCCGGAGCGGATCGATATGGGCGTCGATTACGCCGGCGAGGGACCGATCCTCGCGCTCGGGGCCGGCAGGGTGAAGCTGGCCCGGGACGACGACCGCGGGTGGCCGGGCGGCGGCTGGGTGATGTACCAACTCGCGGACGGCCCCTATGCCGGCAAGTACGTCTACGTCGCGGAGAACGTCACGGCGATCGTCAGAGCCGGGCAGAGGGTAAAGGCCGGGCAGCCGATCGCCATTCTGCACCCGACATTGCCGCACCTGGAAACCGGCTGGGCGGCTGGCAAGGGCGACAAGTCGCTTGCCGACGTCGATGGACACCGGTGTCCGTGTGGTGACCCCGGTGGTTGGTCGACGATCGAGGGGCGAAACTTCGACCACCTCTTGGTGGTGCTCGGCGCGCCATCGGGATACCTCCAGCCAGACGTGCCCAATCAGAGCATGCCTCCTGGCTGGCCCAAACTCCGATGAGCCCGACCGCAGCCCCTGCCGGCGCCTTCAAGATCGGCGGGGACCTCGAGGTCACGCGTCTCGGCTACGGGGCCATGCGCATCACCGGCGCGGGCATATGGGGTCCGCCGAAGGACTACGGCGGGGCGATCGCCGTGCTCAAGCGGCTGCCCGAGCTCGGCGTCGATTTCATCGACACCGCCGACGCGTACGGACCAGAGGACTCCGAGAACCTCATCCACGAGGCCCTACATCCGTTCAACGGCATCCACGTCGCGACGAAGGGCGGCTTCACGCGTCAAGGCCCGAACATCTGGTCCCCGGTCGGACGGCCGGAGTATCTGCGCCAGTGCTGCCTGCTGAGCATGCGCCGGCTCGGCGTCGAAAGCATCGACCTGTGGCAGCTGCACCGCATCGATCCCAAGGTCCCGCGCGAAGAGCAGTTCGGGCTTATGAAGGAACTCCAGGACGAGGGCAAAGTTCGCCACCTCGGCCTTTCCCAGGTCACCGTCGAGGAGATCAGAGCCGCCCAGGAGGTTTTCAGGGTCGCGACGGTGCAGAACCGCTACAACGTCACGAGCCGCCAGTCCGAGGACGTCCTCGATTTCTGCGAGCAGCAGGGCATTGGCTTCATCCCATGGTTCCCGCTGGCCGCCGGCAAGCTGGCCGAGCCCGCCGGGGCGGTCGCCGAGATCGCCGCGACGCACCACGCGACGCCCGGCCAGGTCTGGCTCGCCTGGCTGCTCGCTCGCAGCCCCGTGGCGCTTCCGATTCCAGGGACGAGCTCGGTCGATCACCTCGAGGAAAATGTCGCCGCCGCGGAGCTCAAGCTCAGCGACGACGAACTGGCACGGCTCGACAAGGCTGGTCGAGACAGCTCATGGCCGCGCGGGGCGGTTGCCCACGGCGCGGCCGAGCGCGTCGAGTAGGCGCTCGACGTCTTGATCGCTTGTGTGGAGGTGGGGTGAGATTCGCAGCGAGGTTCCCCGCATGGCGGCGAAGCAGTTGGCCTCGGCGAGCGTCGCGGCGGCTTGCTCGCGAGCTTCCTGCGGCAAGCGAATGCCGAGCATGTGCGGTCCGCGTTGCTCGTCGGGCGCGGTGACCTCGAGGCCCAGAGAGGATGCCTCGCGGGCGATGTCCGCGGTTCGCGTGGCTAGGGTCGCGGCGATCCGCGGGATCTGCCACGCGAGGATCTGCTCGAGTGCAGCGATCGCCATCGGGACGAGCTCGAACTTGGTGCGCTGCCCCGAGTCGTACCGCCGCGCGCCGGGCTGGTACTGGTCGCGATAGTCCACGAGCGCGGCGAAGTCCTCCGAGCCGGCGCGGTTGATCCAGTTCTCTTCGAGCGGCTCGCCGTCGTGGTGCTCCTCGGCGACGTAGAGGTAACCGACGCTGAACGGCCCGAGCAGCCACTTGTACCCGACGGCGACGAGGAAATCCGGGGACAGCTCGCGAACGTCAACTGGCATCGCGCCGACCGACTGGCTGACGTCGATCACCAGCCGCGCCCCGACTTCGCGCGTTCGGGGCGCGATCGTGACCAGGTCGAGCAGCGCACCGTCCGTCCAGTGGACATTCGGCACGCTGACTATCGCGACCCGCTCATCGAGTGCGGCCAGCACCGCCGCGGTCCAACTCTGCCCAGGCTCGCGCGCGACGGCCACGATCTCGGCGCCAGATCGCCTCGCGGCGGTACGCCAGGTGTAGATCCCCGAGGGATATTCCTCGGCCAGGACCAGCACCCGCTGCCCCGCGCGCAGCGGCAGGTTGCGCGCGGCCACGGCGAGGCCATAGCTTGTTGCCGGAACGAGCGCCACGCCGTCGGCGCCCGCCCCGACGGTCACGGCGAACAGCGACCGCAGCCGCTCGACGTCGGCAAACCAGTCGGACGCAGAGATCGTCCACGGCCGCCCTTTTCGCTCAAGCGCCTTCTCGCCGGCCGCCCGCACCGCGCGCAGCTGCGGCGCGAGACTCGCCGTGTTGAAGTACGCGATCTCCGCCGGGACATCGAAGGCCGCACGCTGGCTCGCGATCTCTGCTGCGCTCACTTCGATCCTCTCGGTCGCTGAGCGATGGATCCGCGAGGGCTCAAGTCACGCTTATTCTCGCGGGTGTGGAGCACGTACGAGTCCTGCGGCCGGCCGAAGGCGTGTTCGCCTTCTATGAGGGCCGCGATGGCCATCGCTTCGCGGACGAGCCGAACTGGGTGGACGATGGTGCGTTGTCGCTGGGAATCGCCAGCTACGCAGTGTTCGCCGACCGCGAGGCGGTGGTCTACGACACGCACGTGTCCGTGGAGCGTGCGCGCTACATCCGCGCGCTGCTCGAGGCTGAAGGCGTACAGAAGTTCACCGTCGTGCTCAGCCACTGGCATCTCGACCACGTGGCAGGGACCGCTGCCTTCGTCGACTGCGACATCCTCGCCTCCGCCCGGACGGCCGAGCTGCTTTCGCACTTTAAGCCTGCGATCGAAGCAGGCAGCCACGAAGGACCGCCCGCGATCGATCCCCTAATCCTGCCCACGTCGACGTTCAGCGATCGAATGCGGCTGAGCGTCGGGCCGATGCAACTGGAGCTGATCCATACGAACATCCACAGCGACGATGCAACCGTCATGTGGCTATCAGAGCAGCGTCTGCTCCTGTGCGGAGACACGATGGAAGACACGATCACCTACGTAGACGAGCCGGCCAGCTTCGACGCGCATCTGGATGGGCTTCGAGGGCTTTGGCAGCTCGCGCCCGGCCGGATCCTGCCCAATCACGGCGACCCAGCGGTCATCGCCGCGGGCGGCTATCGCAGGGACCTGATCACCGCGACCATGGATTACCTCCACGCGTTGGTGCGCTGCCGGAGTGATCCGAAACTACGGGATGTCGACCTGCGAGAGCTCATCGCGGAATCACTCGACGCGGGGTCGGTCAACTACTTTCCGCCCTATGACGCGGTGCACCGCCGCAATCTCGAGTCCGTCGTCAGGTCGTGACGGGCGTCGGTGCAGGGCGACCGCTGAGCACCGCGTCTATGTTGTCGAGGGCGAGCATGCCGATCGCCGTCTGGGTCTCCATTGTCGCCGCGGCAAGGTGCGGCATCAGGAACGCATTGGGCAGCGTCAGGTATCGAGGGTCGACGCTGGGCTCGTGCTCGAACACGTCGAGCCCGACCGCGGCGATCTTTCCGGCGGCCAGTGCCGCCAGCAAGTCGTCGTCGCAGATGAGCTCGCCGCGCGCAGTGTTGACGATGATCGCGCCGTGCGGAAGCTCCGTCGGCGAGCGCCAGCAGCCCGTCCCGCGTGAGCGACTCAGGAGCCTCTGCTATGCGTCGGGTGAACTCGCGAGCGACGCGCTTATCGACGTCCTGCGGGAGCGGCGGCCGGGTGACGACCAGGATCGGTTTAGAACTCACGCCGGCCACGTCGGGCCAGCCTACAGTTGCGAGCCCACGAGGACGCATCGCCGAACCGCCTCTGGCTATCGCTTGCTGTCAGGTTCCGCGAGTCGCGCGTGTCTACGAAGCATGCAGATCGCCTATGTCGTAATCACGATCTTGGCGGCGCTCGCGAACACGTACGCCGCGTCCTTGAATTTCGTCGGCGCCGAGTCTGTGAGGGTCGTCGCCGACCACGTGCAGGTGTCGCAGAGATGGATGATTCCGTTCGGGATCCTCCTGGCTTCTGGCGCGCTCGGACTGCTGGTCGGCTTCGCCCTGCCGGCACTGGGCATCGCGGCGGCGTCCGGTCTTGTCCTCTACTTCATCTGTGCCGTGAGTGCGCACATCCGGGTTCGCGACCCCCAGATCGGTGGGGCGGTCACCTTCCTGGTGCTGGCCGTGGCCGCCCTGATCGTGGGTCTCGCTCACCACGACCACTGGTGATGGCGTCCCTGGCTTCTCGAAGCGCGCAGAGGGGGAAGTGAGGGTGGGCGAGCGCGAGTGGCTGACCGGGCGCTTCCACCAGCACGAGGCGCATCTGCGCGCGGTCGCGTACAGGATGCTCGGGTCCTTGACCGAGGCCGACGACGCCCTCCAGGAGACATGGCTGCGGATTCGCGATCAGGATCCCGGGAGCGTCGAGAATATGCAGGCCTGGCTGACGACGATCGTCGGGCGGGTATGCCTGAACATGCTGCGCTCGCGCAGGGCGCGCCGAGAAGAGCTCTCGGCCCACGTCCCGGACCCAGTCGTGGACATGGGTGAGCATGACGACCCAGAACACGCAGCTCTTCTGGCTGAGTCCGTGGGGTTAGCGCTGCTTGTGGTGCTCGACGCCCTGACTCCCGCCGAGCGGCTGGCGTTCGTCATGCACGATGTATTCGGCGTGCCGTTCGCGGAAATCGCCGCCATTCTGGGCCGGTCCGAAGCTGCCGCGCAGCAGCTCGCAAGCCGCGCGCGGCGGCGCATCCAAGGAGTGCCGGAGCCGGACCGTGATCTCGCGAGACAGAGGCAGATCGTCGACGCGTTCTTCGCCGCCTCGCGCGATGGTGATTTCGATGCGCTGGTCGCCGTGCTCGATCCCGAGGTCGAGCTTCGGATCGACGGCGGCGTGCTGCGTAAGGAGGCCTCGCTCGCCCTTCGCGGCGCACAGGAGGTGGCAGGACACGCGGCGACCTATTCCAAGCTGTACCCGTTCGTGATGCCCGCGCTCGTCAACGGCGCTGCCGGAGCCGTGGTAGCCCCGCGCGGACGCCTGTTCTCGGTGATGGCGTTCACCGTTACCAACGGGAAGATCACGCAGATCGACGCCCTTATCGATCCCGAGCGCCTCGCCCGCCTCGACCTCACCATTCCACCCGCCTAGGACGGCGATGTTGCAGGTCGCCCGGGGCTCTGTAATGCTTGAACGCGACTGAGCTCACGGCGAGTGGAGGGGGCTGGTTTTTCGGTGGAGCAGCAGCGGACGTGTCCGAGCTGCCACGCGGTTACGGAGGCACAGAACTACTGCCCCGTATGTGGGACGCGCCTGGCCGAACGGATGCCCATTCCCGGTACGAGCCTCGTGATCCTCGGTGCGGTCGTCGTCCTCATCTCGGTGTTCCTGGCCTGGTTCCGTGCAACCGGTTTCGCCGGCGTGCTGAATCAGCCCTACACACTCGAGTGGGACGCGTTCAGCTCGCACGCCTTCCTCGCTGCGTGCCTGCTCGTGGCTATGTGCGCGAACCTGGCGATCATCGCGTACGCGCGCTACCGCCGGCCGATAGCCGGTCGCTACCAGGACATCGGCCCGCTCGTTCTCGGTGGACTGGCAGTCATCACGGCCGCCGGCATCCTCTTGGCGGTGCTGGCAAGGACAAACATTCCCGATGAGGTAGCGCTCTACCGAGACCCTCACATCGTCGCCGGTGGATACGTTGCGCTCGGCGGCTTCTTGGTGATGGCCTGCGGCGTGGCACGACTCGCAGTATCGGGGTCGATCGGACGCCGCAGCCGCGCCAGGGTCGCTGTATGAGGTGACGACGGATCTTCAAAGAGAGGCGGCTACGTGACTGGCGCGCTCGCCGTCAGGCGAGACCAGCGGGCTTGGCTGAGACGCGGCTCGATGCTGATGATCGTCTTGCTGTTTTGCCAATTCGCGCTGGGCATGGCGGCGAACCTGTACGTGACGATTCCGGCAGCTCACTCCGGCGCGCACCCAAGCAACTACTTCTCGGGTTCGCTTCGCAGCGTCGGCTGGGCCCTGGCGCACGGGGCCACGACGCTTGCGGCCCACACGGGACTGGGACTTGCGCTCGCCGTCTTGGGCCTCGCCATCGCGGCCTACGCGATCGCGATACGGACAGGAAGGATCGCGACGCTCGCCGGGGCGCTCTTGATCATCGGCGCAGGCGTTAATGGCGCGAGCTTTCTCGATTTCAACCACGACGTGAACTCGCTGATCATCGCGCTGCTCTTCGCGCTCGCCGCATTGTCATGCGTCGGGCTCGTGTATCGGCTGCCGGCGGTGAGGGCGAGTCGCTTCTGAAGGCGCGGCCGCCTCGATCCGCGCCAGTCCGGATCGCCGCCTGGGAATATGCAACCGGTGGCTGCCGCGAGTCGAGCTCACCATGACCTCGCCTTCTCCGTGGTCGAGGCCATAGACGCTGGTAACGCGCGCCTGCGGGAGGACCTGCTCGAGACGTGGGTCGCCGTGACCGATGCCGGCGGGTCCGTTGGCTTCACCGCGCCCGCGGACGCCGCCGAGATCGGAGCCGCGCTGGACCGGGCGCTCCAGCGGGTCGCCGACGGATCTGACTTGCTCGGAATCGTCACGCGCGACGGGCGGGCAAGGGGCATGGGGCTATTGGTCGACAGCGGGTCTCCGCTCCAGCGGCACTGGCGGACCGTCTTGAGATTGATGGTGCACCCCGAACTGCAGGGCGCGGGCGCGGGCCGGCTGCTGCTCGAGGGCCTTGACCGCAAGGCGCGCGACCTCGGCCTCGAGCAGCTTGCGCTCACCGTCAGGGAGGGTTGCGGCCTGGAGCGCTTCTACGAGCGGTTCGGCTACAGGGTCGTTGGAAGTCACCCCGGCGCACTACGCGTCGCGCCTGGAGACGATCGTGACGAAGTCATGATGGTCAAGCAGCTCGGAGCCTAGGAAGCCGCGGCCACCGCCCACCACGGACCCGAGCTAGTCGTTGGGTGGCGGGTCGGGCCCGTTATGGGCGTATAGCGCCCATAACGGACCCGGGCCTCCGGCAGGCGGGGGGGTCGGGCCCCTGGTGGGCGCCCGACGCGCGACCACGGGTCGGGCCCCTGGTGGGCGCGCGACGCGACGGCGGCGCGAGCCCCTGGGGGGCAGACCTCAGAATCCGGGGTCCTGCGAGCTGTAAGGCGCGTCCTCGCCGCGGACGTCTCGGTAGCGGCGGTCGAACAGCTCCAGGACGGCGGTCACGTCCTCGGGGCCGTGGACCTCGTGGCTCACGCCTGTCGACTCGGGCGTCAACTCCGCCGGCTCGGCATCTCCCTGCTCGATCAGCTCGTCGTGCTCGGGGCCCAAGAAGGGAAGCTCGGCGACGCCGCGGTCGGGAAAGAGGACTCCGAGCTCGGAGTGCTCGTAGCGGACGAGGGCGGCCCCGTCCGCCCGGCGCTCGAAGGCGACCCCGGGCCAGGTCGCCAGCTCGTTGGCGATCTCGTCGATCAGGTCGGCCGGGTGAGCCACCCGCGGATCGTAGCCTGCCGACCCTGGAGCGCGCATCGACGACCACTAAGATCACGGCATGAGCGACGAAAGCATCACGGCGCGGATCGAGAGCCTGGTTGCCGAGGAGCACCAGCTTCGCCACCGCGAGGAGAGTGACCGCAACGACGACACGCAGCTCGAGACGGATCAGCGCCGGCTTGAGGCCGTGGAGGTGGAGCTAGACCGCTGCTGGGATCTGCTGCGGCAGCGACGCGCGCGAGAGGAGTTCGGCCAGAATCCGGACGAGGCCGCGGCTCGCGACGCCGACACTGTCGAGCGCTACTGGCAGTAGGCCGCGCAAGCGAGCACTTCGTCCCGCTAGAGGGGCGGAATCCAGCGCGTCCCCACCCACGTCCCCTCCTCCCCAGTGCGGTGCTCGGCGATGGGGTGTTCGTGGGCGCCGTAGACGCGCAGGTCCGCGATCCCGGCATCGCCCATGCGCACCACGAACACCCGCGGCAGCGCGTTGAGCTGCAGCCAGTCCAGGAGCTCGTAGTCCGCGTCGACCTCGGCGATCCAAACGTTGTCCTCGTGCCACTGGGCGGTTATGCGGTGGGTCGTCGTCCGCAGCGCAGAGAGGATCGCCGTCAGCAGTGCGCGCACCGCCTTGGTCCCCTCGGCGCGGCGACCGTCCGCGGCCAGGACCCTTGGCTCGGGCACCATGAGCGCCATCACCGCGTCCATGTCGAGCTTGTCGACGGCTGCCAGCAGCTGCTCGAGCGGCGACCCCTCCACGAGAAGGCGATCCTACTTCTCGGCCAGACGCTCAGCGCGGCGGCTTGCGCCTGGCCGGGGCCCGCCCCGCGGGCTGCTTGGGTGGCTCGAGGTGCCGGAGACGACGAATCCGACGGGTCACCGGGTGCCCCACACGCAGCGTTGCCTTCTCGCCGTGGTGGAGGATCTCGAGCGGCTCGCCCTCCACCAGCGTGTACTTCGCCTCCCCGTGGCGGACGTCGATGAGCACCCGGCGCGCACGGAAGGAGACCCGGAACGCGAGCCTGTTGATCGCTTCCGGAAGTTGAGGCGAGAAGCGCAGCACGCCGCCGTGGTCGCGAGTGCCGCCGAATCCCGCCACGGCCCCGAAGTACGCTCCGGCGAGGGACGCGATGTGCAGCCCGTCGCGGGTGTTGTGCTCGAGATCGTCCAGATCCATCAGCGCGGCCTCGGCGAGGTAGTCGTAGGAGAGCTCCAGGAACCCCACCTCCGCAGCGATCACCCCCTGGGGAGCGGCCGAGAGCGAGGAGTCGCGGACCGTTAGCCCCTCGTAATACGCGAAGTTGCGCGCCTTCTGCTCGTCCGTGAATGCATCGGCGCGCGTCATCATTGCCAACACCAGGTCCGCTTGCTTGACGACCTGCTTGCGATACAGCTCAAAGTAGGGAAAGTGCAACAGCAGGGGATACTGGTCCGCGGAGGTGTCCTCGAAATTCCACCGCTCGTGGTTGAGGAATCCGTCTGCCTGGGGATGGATACCCGTTTCCGGGTCGAACGGGATCACCATCGTCTGTGCGGCGTCGCGCCAGCCCGCCGCCTCCTCGGCGTTGACACCGAGCTTCGTCGCAACGTCGGTATGCCGTTCGACGGCCTCTGCCGCCGCCCGGAGATTGAGCTGCGCCATCAGGTTCGTGTAGACGTTGTTGTCTGCAATCGCGCTGTACTCGTCGGGGCCGGTCACCCCGTCGATGCGAAACCGTCCGGCCGCGTCGTGATGACCGAGCGAGCGCCATAGCCTCGCGGTCTCGACGAGCAGCTCGGTCCCGATGTCGCGCTCGAACTCTTCGTCGTCCGTCGTGCTGCGCTGGCGCACGACGGCGTCGGCGATGGCGGCGTTGACGTGAAAGGCAGCCGTCCCGGCGGGCCAGTAACCCGAGCACTCCTGCCCGCGGATCGTGCGCCACGGAAACGCTGCCCCCCGGAGGCCCAGTTGGCGCGCTCGCTCCCGCGCGAGATCGAGCGTCGCGTGGCGCCAGCGCAGCGCGTCGCGAGCGGCGAGGGGCACGGTATACGTCAGGACGGGCAGCACATACGCCTCGGTGTCCCAGAACGCGTGCCCGTCATAGCCCGGCCCGGTCAAGCCCTTGGCTGGGATCGCGCGACCCTCTGCCCTCGCGCTGGCCTGCAAGATGTGAAAGAGGCCAAAGCGGACCGCCTGCTGGAGCTCGAGATCACCCTCGATCTCGACATCGGCGCGATCCCAGAAGTCGTCGAGATACGCACGCTGCTCGGCGAGCAGGCTGTCCCACCCCCTGTGCCGCGCTTCGGCCAGCGCGGCCCCGACCTGGTCTCGAAGCGCCGGCATGGACCGCTGACCCGACCAGCCATAGGCGACGAACTTGGTCAGCCGGAGGGGCTTTCCCGGCGACACGTCCGCGGAAACCACGAACCGCGCGGCATCCTCGAAGGCCTCGATTCGGGTGCCGGTTCCATCGGGTCCATCGACGATGTTTCCCATCCCGCACGACACCCTCAGCCCGCTCGCCCTGGTGACGTGCGAGAGGGTCGCGCGCTCCTCGCGGGCGACGAAGTCCTCCGCGACCAGCGGTGCGGCGAGCGCCGCCGCGGCTCGGGGGTCGGCTTGCATCTCGGGCAGCGACTCGTTGGCCACGAGCTCCGACTGGACGACGACGGGCATCGCTCCGTCGAGCGGCTCGACCTCGTACAGGATCGCTGCGATGGCGCGCTGCGAGAACGACACGAGCCTGGTCGAGGAGACACGGACTTCGCGGCCCGTGGGCGACACCCACTCGGCCGTTCGGCGCAGCACGCCGTCGCGCAGGTCCAGGATCCGCTCGTGGCTGCGCAGCTCGCCGTAGCGGACGTCAAAGGGTTCGTCCTCGACGAGCAGACGGATGAGCTTGCCGTTTGTGACGTTGACGACGGTCTGGCCCGACTCCGGGTTTCCGTAGCCGGCCTCGGCGTAGGGCAGGGGGCGCAGCTCGTAGAAGCCGTTTAGGTACGTGCCGGGCAATCCGAATGGCTCGCCCTCGTCGAGGTTGCCGCGCAGGCCGATGTGACCATTCGACAGCGCGAACACCGACTCGGTCTGCGCGAGTGTGTCGAGGTCAAGCTCGACCTCGCGCACGGCCCAGGGCTCGACAGGGAATGCGGGATGTTGGATCACGATTCGTCGAGCAGCTCGGACAGGTCGCGCACCACGACGCTCGCGCCGTGCTGCTTGAGCGCGTCAGCCTGGCCCACGCGATCGACTCCGACGACAAAGGCGAAGTCGCCGCGGCGCCCCGCCTCGACCCCGGCGAGCGCGTCCTCGTACACGACGCTCCGCTCGGGGCCCACCCCCAGCGCCCGCGCGCCGGCCAGATAGGTGTCGGGAGCGGGCTTGCCGTTGAGGTGCTCGCGCTCTGCGACATGGCCGTCGATTATCTCCTCGAACAGCTCCAGCATCCCGGCGGCTCTGAGCACGTCGCGACAGTTGGTGCTCGAGGACACCACTGCGCGGCGCAGACCGGCCTCGCGCGCCGCCTTCACGTAGCGCACCGATCCGTCGTACGGCTGGACGCCATCGTCGTGGATCATCCGCAGCACGATTTCGTTCTTGCGGTTGCCCAGGCCGTCGATCGTCTCGGCCTTGGGCGGATCGGCGGGCGTGCCCTGCGGCAGCTCGATCCCGCGCGAGGTCAGAAACGAGCGCACGCCGTCGTAACGGGGCTTGCCGTCGACGTACTCGTCATAGTCGCGACCGGCGTCGAACGGCACGAACTTCTCGCCCCGCTCGGCGGCACGACCTCGCAGGTATTCGTCGAACATCTGCTTCCAGGCCGCCGCGTGGACCTTTGCGGTCTGCGTAAGGACGCCGTCGAGATCGAACAGGCACGCCGTGACGATGTCGGGCAGACCGAGCACGGCTACGCTCGGGCGAATCGGAACCCGCTCGACGCCACAGGGAGGTGCAGCGGACTCGCCGGCAGGCCGTCGGGGATCTGCGAGAAATTGAATTCGCGCGGGGCCACGTCGTTGGGCGTGTCGGGGTGAAACAAGGAGGCCAGGTACTGGATGTGGTCGCGTCCGGCGCCGAGCTCGGTCTGGCCGCCACCGTACGCGCCGATGCCCCGCTGCGCACAGAAATCGTAAGTTTCAAACAGCGCTCGCAGCGGTCCGAAGCGGGAAGGCTTGATGTTCACCATGCGCGGCTCGAACGGCAGCGCGCCGATGTCCTGCACCGAGTGGATGACGGCATCCCAGGTGATGCGATCGCGGTAGGGCTCGAGCACCGGCCGTGTGGCCTCGTTGAGATCGGGATCCTCGAGCCACGCGTCGGGGAACGCCTCGGCGACGCGGCGATAGAGCTCCGGATCGGTGTCCACGTCGACGGGCGTGCCCTTGTACTGCCCCTTGAGGTCGAGCGAGTCGACCGCCCCCGTCTTCACCAGCTCGGAGATCAGGGCGTCGCTCCAGGTGTTGGTGGGGTCCAGCTTGAAGCGCGTGCCGGGATAGCTCGCGAGCACCCGCACGAGGCGGTCGGTCGTCTCGGGCTCGTGGTTCCCTGGCGGAGCCAGCCTCATCGAGACGACGTAGGTGAGGGGCCGGATCGGGCGTCCCAACTGCTGCGCCAGCGAGCGGCCCGCCTGCCTCAGCGCGAGATCGAGCGCGGCCGACTCGAACGCCCAGCGGCGGTAGTTGCGCGACGCGTCTCGCTCGGGCCCCGCGGGGAAGAGCTCCAGCCCCTCGAGGTGGCGCGAGAAGGAGTCCAGCGTCCAAGAGCCTTCAAGTGGGAGCGCGGCCCCGGCGCGTTGGAACGTCTCGTGGTCCGAGGCGTCGTAGACCACGTCTTCGCCCACTCCCTCCTCCCCCTCGCCCCGGAGGTGGATCAGCGTCGTCTTGCGCAGGAAGGAGCCGCCGAAGTCGAGCTCGCGACCCTCGAGTTCGTAGCCATCGATCTGCAGCGGCAGGTCGGCGATCAGGTCGTAGGTCGGTTCCAACCGCGTGCAGACTACTTGGCGGCGTGGCGTCGCTGGCGCGCGATGGCCTCGCGCAGGTATCGGGTGCGCGCATGCGCGCACCCGCCGGCCGAGCATGCTCGGCGCGCCGGCCAACAGAATCAGGAGTCGCGCAGCGCCGGCAGGACCTCGTCGGCGTAGATGCGCACCATCCCCAGCGGGTCCCGGCCGGAGATGTTCATGATCACCACCGCGGTCGCGCCCATCTGTTGCATGGCTTTGATCTTCTTGACGTGCCGGGCAGGGTCGGATGAGATCAACCCCATGGTCTTGAACCTCATGTCCGAGACGTCGCTGCCCTTTGCCCCCACCTCGGCGGGGTCGGATACGGGGTGGGTGTAGTTCTCCTCGACGAGCGTCCCCTTCCACTCGCGTGCCGCGGACAGCGCGGAGTCGTCGTCCTCGGCCCACGACGCCATGCCCTGGAGGATGATCTCCCCGGGCTCGCGTCCGGCTTCCTCGGCCGCACGGCGGTACGCCGCGATCACGGCCGGCGCCTTCTGGGGGTCGGCCAGGGTCCAGATGCCATCCGCGAGACGGCCCGCGATCCCGGCCGCCTCAGGGCCAAACGCCGACATGTAGACAGGAGGCCTGCGGTCGGTGCGCAGGTAGAGGCGCGCGGCCTCGGCCGTGAAGTAGTTGCCATTGAAGCTGACCGTCCCGCCATCGAGCAGGCGCTTGATGATCTGGAGCGCCTCGTCGGTGCGCCGCAGCTGCTCGCTGATCGACGGCCAGCGCATTCCCGCCGGAACCTCGTTCATCGCCTCGCCCGACCCCACTCCCAAAAACGCCCGCCCCGGATAGAGCTGCTCGAGCGTCGCCAACTGCTGGGCCACCACGACGGGGTTGTAGCGGTGGACGACGCCGGTCACCGCCGACCCAAGCGAGACCCGTTGGGTCGCGTTGCCGGCGGCTCCGAGCCACACCCATGCGTTGCCGCAGTGGGCGGGGGGTCCCTGCTCGGGACTCCACCACGGTGCGAGGTGGTCGCTGCAGCAGACCGCGTCGAACCCGGCTCGTTCCGCGGCGATCGCCTGTTCGAGCAGCTCGGATGGACTGAAACGCTCGTGTCCCAGGGCGAGTCCGTAGGCGACCTCCTCGGGCTGCCGCTTCCTTGCCCACAGCACGCCTCGGACCGACTCCACAATCCCCATCGCGGGGGCCTTCTACCCGGCCTCGTGCTCGCCGAAAACCCTCGCCTGGAGAAAATCTGCGAGCCTCGCGCGATGCTGCCCGAGGAGCTCGAGAGCTGACGCCGTGGCGACCTGGGACGACGTGAGCCGCATCGCGCTTTCGCTACCGGACGCGAGCGAGGAGCCGCTGCACGGTCTGCGCTCGTGGCGCGTGCGCAGCAAGCTGTTCGTGTGGGAACGTCCGCTTCGCCGCTCGGACCTGCGTGCGCTGGGCGACGGCGCGCCTGAGGGACCCATCCTGGGCGCGCGCGTCGAGCACCTCGTTGCGAAAGAGGCCCTGATCGCCGACGACCCCGGCGTGTTCTTCACCACGCCCCACTTCGACGGCTACCCGGCGGTGCTCGTCCGGCTGGGACGGATCGCGCTCGAGGAGCTCGAAGAGCTCGTCGTGGAGGCCTGGCTCACGCGGGCTCCCAAGCGCCTCGCGCGGGCATACGTCGAGGAGCACTTCCCGCAGGATCGGGCGCCCGAGTGATGCACCCGGTGGGAGTCGAGCCGGCCGCGCAGATGCTGTTCAATCGAATCGGATGGAGTGGCACCGACACGGTTACCGCGCCTCCACAGACCCCGCCCTGCGCGACCGCGAAGCGATCTGGTCCTATCTGCGCACGAGCTACTGGGCGACGGGCGTGCCGCGGGCCGCGATCGAGCGATCGTTTGAGAACCACCTGGCCGACGCGCGGATCGTCCTCGGCACCGCGGACGCGCACGGCCTCTACGAGCGGTTCGGGTTCCGCGCCGTGGACGCGACCCGCATGATGGACCGCAGGGCCGACCGCACGCGGGCTGCCGCGCCCGCGCGATCGGCCAGTGTTTGACCACGTCGGAATCCGGGTCGCCGACCGGAGCGTCAGCCGGGAGTTCTACGAGACCGTGCTGAGCACGCTCGGGCACGCCACCAGGTGCGTCGAGCTGTTCGACGAGTGGGGCGACTTCGGGATCGCGCCCGTGACCGACGAGCATCCTCTCACCCGCCGGCTTCACGTCGCGTTCGTGGCTCGCTCGCGAGCCGAGGTGGACGCCTTCTGGCGCGCGGGCCTCGACGGCGGCTATGACAGCGACGGCGAGCCCGGGCCGAGGCCCGAATACCACGAGCGCTACTACGGCGGCTTCCTGCTCGACCCGGACGGCAACAGCGCCGAAGCCGTCTACCACGGCCGCGCTCGCGCAGAGGGCACCAACATCGACCACCTCTGGGTGGGGGTCTCCGACCTGGAGGCCAGCAGGCAGTTCTACGCCACGCTCGCACCGGTCGTCGGCATCGACGCCGGCGGCGCCCAGCGGAGCGGGAGGTTCAGCTTCGAGGGCGGGGACCGGTCCTTCACCCTCGTCGCGGGGCGCGAGCCGACCGAGAACGTGCACATCGCGTTTGCGGCTCCCGACGACGAGACCGTGCGCGAGTTTCATCGCGTGGCCGTCGCGGCCGGCTACCGCGACAACGGAGGACCTGGCGAGAGGCCCATCTACCACCCCGGCTACTACGGCGCCTTCGTGCTCGACCCCGACGGCAACAACATCGAGGCGGTCTGCCACAACCGATGAGACGCTCCGAGCACGACCTCGAGGGGCTGCTGGAAGAGCAGCTCGCCTACTACCGGGCGAGGGCGCCCGAGTACACCGAGACCGCGTTCCCCGAGCTCGCCCCGAACACGCTGCACTCGGCCTGGCTCGAGTTCACGGAGGTCATCGACCGCTTCACGCCGCGCGGGGACGTGCTCGAGCTGGCGTGCGGGCCGGGCACCTGGACGCCCCAGCTGGTCCGGCATGCCGACACGCTGACGGCGGTCGACGGCTCCCCCGAGATGCTGCGTTTGGCGTCCGCGACGGTGCCGTCGCAGAGCATCCGGTTCGTCGAGGCCGACCTCTTCCGCTGGCGACCCGACAGCCGCTACGACGTCGTCTTCTTCGGGTTCTGGCTCTCGCACGTGCCGCTAGAGCGCTTCGAGGGGTTCTGGTCGCTCGTGGCGGAGTGCCTGAAGCCCGGCGGCCGCGTGCTGTTCGTGGACGACGCCTTCAGGACGCCGGACGAGCTGATCGAGGGCGAACGCTCCTCTCTGATCGAGCGGCGCCTGTCCGACGGCACGGCGTATCACGCGGTCAAGGTCCCGCACACGCCCCAAGAGCTCGAGCTCCGGCTCACGCAGCTCGGCTGGCGCATCGGAGTCACGCCGAGCTCGCACGGGCCGTTCTTCTGGGGTGAGGGCGCGCGAGCATAACGCGCCCGCGAATCTGTCACGCCGCTTTATCCGAGCGCGTCGCCGCGCAACGCGAAGCGCAGCTCGCCCAGTGCGACGGCTACCCACGCGGCGAGCGCGACGGGGAACCACCAGTGACCGATGTGGCCAATCCAAGCGACCCCGAACGACGCGCCGGTCAGCACTCCGGAGACGCTGTACATCCCGAGCGGAAAGACCGTCGTCCAGCGCTCGGGAGCAAATCGGGGCCTCCCCAGGCGGGCGATTCGCCAGCACTCGCCCAGTGCGAGGAGCGGGACCCAGGCGGTCGCCAGCGCCCAAGCGACGATTACCACGACGCCGGCGGGTGACCCCGCGCCTCCGTGAAACGAGGTCGCGCCCGCGACGGAGAAGATCGCGAGCGCTCCCATCACGATCCAGAGGTCGGGCGTGAACTCCTGCGCCGATAGCGAGTAGCGCCGCACCCGCACCGCGAGTAGCCACCAGATCGCGAGGTAGAGGACGCCCCCGACTCCCCAAAGAATGATCGCCACGACGTGGAGCGCTCCGCGGTGGCTGAGACTCCCGCTCAGGATGGCCAGTCCCTCGGTCGAGACGACCCCCAGCAACCAGTCTCCGCTCGCTCGGACCGCGAGCTTTCGGCTGCCGAGGACGGTCCGGGTCAGCCTCGGGAGCACCACGACCATCGTCGGCAGCCACACCACGGCGCCCGCCGCGAGGAGCACGGCGGCGATCGCGCGCGCGCCGTCCCCACCCACAAGCACGAGCCGCGTCCCCAGGACCGCCGCGGCGGCGACGAACCCCGTCGCGGGGAGCCCAGTCCCGGGTGCACGCGCGCGTCGCAGCAGCCTCATGGGCTGGCGCGCGCGAGGCAGGACGAGCGCCGCGACCACGACAAACGCGGCGATCGTCAAGGCCAGGAGCACCAGCGAGAGCACGTGCAAGCCAAACCTTTCAGAGGCCTCAGAGACGATCCCCGTGGCCATGACGACGTTGAACGCGCCCGCCCAGCGCGCGGCATAGAGCGCACGCGGACTCAAGCCTGTGCGGAGGACTGCGTAGCCAACCGCTCCGCCAGCCGGCTGTGGCGGGCGCTGGTGTCGGTGCTCCTCGCCGCGCGCTGCACTGCCTGGGGCGTGCCCACGATCACGGTCGCCTGCCTGGCGCGCGTGATCGCCGTGTAGAGCATCTCCCGCCTCAGGAAGAACGCGCCGGCCGCGGGGTGGGCGACGATCACCGCGATCGGGAGCTCGATCCCCTGCCCCCGGTGGACCGAGCAGGCGTAGGCGAGCGCGAGCCGGTCCGACTCGTGCAGCGGCAGCCTGAAGACGGCCTCCTCGCCCTCGAGGAGAAGGCCGGGGTCATCCTCGGCTCCCCCCACCTCGTCGACCACGCGCAGGAGCGTCCCGTTCATGAGCCCGAGCTCGTGCAGGTTGCGCCCCGTCAGCATGACCTTGTCACCGAGACGCAGGCGACCGCCCCGCACCGCCCGGCCATCTGGATTCAAAGCCTCGCGCAGGGCCTCGTTGAGGCGCTCGATCCCCAGCTCGCCGCGGTAGACGGGGGCGAACACCTGGATGTCGGAGAGCGGGTCCACGCCGTAGTGGGCCGGCAGCCTCTCCGCGACGAGCGAGACGATTTCCTCCCGCGCGCGCGACGGGTCGGCGCGCTCGATCATGAACAGGTCGCGCCGCATCTCCGCGGCGGGCGCGAAGACGGGAGAGCGGCCGCCGCGGACGGCGTGGGCGCCCTGGACGATCATGCTGCCCGCGGCCTGGCGGAAGATGTGGGCGAGCGTTGTGACCGGGACGAGCCCGGCGGCGACCAGCTCGGCGAAGGGCTTGCCGGCTCCGACGGGCGCGAGCTGGTCGGCGTCGCCGACCAACACCACGCTCGTCAGCGGGCTCACCGCGCGCAGGAGCATGACCATCAGCTCGAGGTTGGCCATCGAGCATTCGTCGAGGATCAGCAGGTCGCAGCTCAGAGGGTCCTCGGCATCGTGCAGGGGTCCTTCCCCGGGCACCCATCCGAGCGCCGAGTGCACCGTGCGCGCCCGCAGCCCGGAGGCCTCGCTCATACGCACCGCGGCGCGACCCGTGGGTGCGACGAGTATCACGCGCGCGCCCTGCGCCACCGCGCAGCGCGCAATCGCGCGGATGCTCGAGGTCTTTCCCGTCCCGGGGCCGCCGGTGATCAGCGAGAGCTTCTTCGAGAAAGCGTGTTGCAGGGCTTCGAGCTGCGCGGCGTTTGGCTTCAGCCCAGTCGCGGCGATCTCGTCCTCGCGGGGCGGACGCAATCGCTCGGAGGGCTCAAGCGAGCACAGGTGCGCCAATCGCTCGGCGAGCTCGGCCTCGAGGCGGGCGGTCTCGGCGCGGTAGATCCAACGGGCCTCGCGCTCGATCTGGCCCCGCTCGAGCATCTCGTCGAGTAGCTGCTCGTCGACGGCTTCGCCGAGCAGCTCCCGCAGCCCGGCGAGCAGACGGTCGGCTGCCATGCAGGTGCTGCCGCCACGCTCGGCCTCCGCCAGCAGGTGAAGCGCCCCGGCCCGGGCGCGGTCGCCAGGCTCGCCGCCGCTACCCGTCGCGCGAGCGATCCTGTCCGCCAAGTGAAAGCCGACGCCGAAGACGCTCGTCAGCTCGTAGGGCCGCTCCTGCATTATTCGGTGCGCCGCCGATCCGTACTCGGCGTGGATCCTCGGCGCGAGATACGCGAGGCCGTGAGGCGCGAGCAGTATGTGCAGCAGGCGCGTCGCGCGGAGCTCGTCCCAGGAGGAGGCAGCCTCCGCGGCCCTGCCCCCGCGCAGCCCGACAGACGCGAAGGCCGCCCGAGGGTCGTCGTCGATCGCGCCGATCAGGTCCGCAACCCCGTAGCGCTCGATCAGCCGCCGCGCGCGCTTGTCGCCCACGTGCCGAACGCGCACCAGCAGCGCCCGCAACGAATCTTCGTCGACCGGGGGCAGGGGCTGCGCCTCGGAGACCTTCACCTGCGGCCCGTAGCGGCTGTCGTTGACCCAGGTGCCGAGCACGTGGGCGCGCTCGCGCTCCTCGAGGTGGACGAGGGGACCCACGAGCACCAGCGGCTTGCCGTCCTCCGCGACCGCCTCGAGCACGGCGAAGCCCGTGGCCGCTTGGGCGAAGCGCCTGCGGCGCACCGTGATGTGCTCGTCGAAGGCGCGCTGCGCGAACGTGGTCATCAGGGAGGACGTTATCCCCCGGGGCAGCGCATTCCGAAGCGGGGCCGCTCCGCCTACCGTCCCTCCGCGCTGCGCACCGCCGCGGCGAGCCCGTCCGAGCCGATCAGGTTCTGAAAGCCGGCGACCAGCGGCCTCACCGCCGCGATGCCCAAGCGCCCCTGTCGACCGACCGGGGCCACCCTCACCTCGGAGTGCAGCCGCGCCGCGGCCGCCTCGTCGGCGGTCACCCACATCGCGAATACGACCCGCGCAGTCCCGGGGTTGTCGAAGTTGGAAAACGCCTCCGCATCGGCGAGCGTCGGGTAGTCGCGCCGCAGCGTCCAGATCCGTCCGACGATGCCCGACACCAGGGCGAGCGGTCCCTCCTCGAGCACGCAGAACGGCGCCCTGCGGAAGAGCTCGTCGAAGGACAGTCCCGCAGGGGTGCCCGGGATCCGCCACTGGACAAGCCTTCCCAGCAGCGCCGTCTCGCGCACCCGCACCGCTCGGGCGGCGCGCCACAGCGTCTCGGGATCGGCGCTCGAGCGCCGCCAGTGCCTGACCCGGATCGACGGCTCGGGCAGCCAGCCGTCGAGGTCGGGAGCGCCATCGGCCATCATCCCGCCATGGTTCGCCATCTGCTCGCGCCCGTCTGCTCTCGCGCTGCGGCGGCGGTCGACATTCCGCGCACGGTAGCCCAGTCGGGGGTGGCGCTGACCTTCGACGACGGGCCTCACCCGGAGGGCACCCCCGCGGTGCTCGACTTGCTCGAGCGCGCTGGCGCGCGAGCGACGTTCTTCATGGTCGGCGAGCAGGTGGACCGCCGACCTGCCCTCGCGGCCGAGGTGGCGTCCCGGGGCCACCTGGTCGCGCTGCACGCATACCGCCACCGCCTCCACATGCGTATGAGCCCGCGCCAGCTCGAGGACGACATCGCGCGGGGGCTGCACTCGCTGCAGCGGGTGCTCGAGCACAGCCCCACGCTGCACCGCGCTCCATACGGGATCTACAGCCCCTGGGGCTTGAGAACCGTGCGCAGCGCGCGGTTGAGCCCGCTGCTGTGGTCGCGGTGGGGCAAGGACTGGCGCGGGGATACCACTCCGCAGCGGATCGCCGCGCTGGCCTGCGAGGGAGTGGCCCCGCACGACGTGATCCTCCTGCACGACGCCGACTTCTACAGCTCGCCCGGTTGTCACCGGCGCACGGTCAAGGCCCTCGAGCTGATCCTGGCAAGCCTGAAAAGAGCAGAACTCGCTACCGTCCTGCCGGTCTGAAAGGCTTGTCAACGTTGGGCGCGAACTGAGAGGATGGCAGTCGAGGGATCGGGCCTCGCGACGTCTATCCACCCGGACCAGGCCTAAATCGAGCAGGTCGCCACCGCCGCGCCCAACGTGCAGATATGACCACCACCTCAGCCATCCCCGACTTCGGCCGCTTTGCGATCGGCTTCGATCGAAGAGATCGCGCCCGCCTGCACGAGCTGATCGACGAGATGCTGGACTCGGGCAGGTGGTCGGAGGGGCCGCTCGTGGAGCGCTTCGAGAGCGGCCTGGCAGAGCTGGAACGGACTCGCCGGCGGTCGCGCTGGCGAGCTGGGCCGGCGGAGCGCTCGCCGCGCTGGACTTCGCCGGCGTCTCCGGGCAGACCGTGCTCTGCCCGTCGAACACCTTCATGGCGACCCCGCTGCCGCGATCCGAGCCGGGCGCCGAGGTTCACTTCGTCGACTGCAACCGCGAGGACCTCTGCATGTCGTTCGACGACTTCGAGCGCAAGGCGCAGCGCCACAAGCCCGCGGCGGCGCTTCTCGTCCACATCGGCGGCCACATCGCCTTCGACTCCGACAGATCGCCGCGTACTGCGCCGAGCACGGGATCTTCCTGATCGAGGACTGCGCTCACGCCCACGGCGCCTCCTGGAACGGCCGCAAGCCCGGCAGCTACGGCGACGCCGGCGTCTACTCGTTCTACGCGACCAAGACGATCTCCAGCGGGGAGGGCGGCGTCCTCGTCTCCAAGCGCGCCGAGGTCCTCGAGCACGCGCGCGCGTTTCGCAACTACGGCAAGCCGGACTACCGCGTCCAGGGCCTCAACTTCCGCATGAACGAGTTCACCGCGGCGCTCGCGCTGGTGCAGATCGAGCGGCTCGAGGAGATCGTGGCCTGGAAGAACGAGGTCGCGCGCGACGAGCTGGACCCGCGCTACCCGAGCCGGGTCGAGCTGCCCGCCGGCATGGTCTCGGGTCTCTACAAGTACATCGTCTTCGAATGGCTCGAGCGTTCGACGGGCCGGGTCTACGACGAGCCCTGCCACCGCATCCTGGGCCAGCAGGTCGAGCTGCCCAACAGCGACTGGGTCGCGGATAACCATTCGTGCGTGCCGCTGTACTACAGGCCGGGGGAAGCGGAATGAGAGTTCTCGTCACCGGCGGATCCGGGTTCATCGGCTCGCACGTCGTCGACAAGCTGCGCGCGCGGGGCACCACCCCGTGATCTACGACCTGCGGCCTTCGCCCTGGCACGAGCGTGGGTCCGTGGACACCGTGCTCGGCTCGATCACCGACCGCGAGGCGCTCGAGCGCGCGCTGCACAGCTGCGACGCCGTCGCCCACCTCGCCGCGGTGGCCGACGTCAACGACGTCCACGCCGAGCCCGAGGACGCCGAGCGCGTCAACGCGCGCGGCACCGTGACGGTGCTCGAAGCGGCCCGCCGCGCGGGCGTCAAGCGCATCGTCTACGCGAGCACGATCTGGGTCTACTGCGATTGCTGCCGAGGAGGCCGTCGACGAGGAGACGCTGATCCCGCCCCCCGCCACCTCTACACCGCACCAAGCTCGCCGGCGAGATGTACTGCAAGGCCTACCAGGAGCTCTACGGGATCGACTACACGATCCTGCGCTTCGGCATCCCCTACGGCCCGCGCGCGCGCGAGGCCGCGGTTATCCCCGCTTTCGTCAGCAAGGCTTTGGGCGGCGAGCCGCTGACGATCGCCGGTGACGGCAGCCAGTCCCGCCGCTTCGTCTACGTCGAGGACCTCGCGAGGGGAGTCGCGCTCGCGCTCAACGACGTCGCCGAGGGCCGGGTCTACAACCTCGCCTCGGACGAGACCGTCACGATCAAGCAGATCGCCGAGACCGTCAGCGAGCTTGTGGGCGAGGTGGAGATCACGCGCACTCCCGCGCGGCCCGGCGACTTCGGCGGCAAGATCGTCTCGAGCGAACGGGCCCGAACGGAGCTGGGCTGGACCGCGGCGACGCCCTTCACCGAAGGCGTGCGTCGCTACGTGGAGTGGCGCAAGGCACAGGCGGCGGATTCCTCCGCACGCGAGGCGGCCGGCGTCATCCCGGCCGGCGAGCCAGACGTCGAAGCCAAGCCGCGCCAGGTGCTGATCATCTCCGCCGACATCGGCGAGGGTCACGACCTGCCGGCGCGAGCGGTCGCGCGCGAATTCAAAGACGAGGACCCCGACGCCCAGGTCTCGATCGTCAACGGGTTGCCCGCGATGGGTCCGGCGCTCACGCGCATGCTGCGTGAGAACTCGGCCTTCATGTTCCAGTGGCTGCCGTGGCTGTTCGACCTGCAATACACGCTCTTCATGAGGTTCGCGCCCACCCGCTGGCTCGCGCGCAGACTTCTCTACTTCGGCGGCCGTCGCGGGCTGATGCGCCTGATCCGCGCCCACAACCCCGACCAGATCGTCTCCACCTACCCCGGCGTCACCGCGGTGCTCGGCGAGTTGCGTCGGCGGGGGCGGCTGACACGCCCTGCTACTCCTCGATCACGGACCTCGCGGGGCTGCACTTCTGGGCGCACCGGGGCATCGACTTGCACTTCATCACCCATCCGGAGTCCGCCGAGGAGGTCGAGCGGATCGCCGGCCCGGGCAGCGTGCGCTGGGCCAAGCCGCCAACGTCGCCCTCGTTCTTGGCCGCCCGCTCGCGCGCCGACGCACGTCGCGCGCTCTCCCTGCCGGCGGAGGGCAAAGTGATCGCGGTCTCGGGCGGCGGCTGGGGCGTCGGCGACCTGCTCGGGGCCACCGAGGCCGCGCTGGAGATCGAGGACGCCACCGTGCTGTGCCTTTGCGGGCGCAACGACAAGCTGAGGGCCAAGGTCTCGCGGCACCTGGGGTCCGAGCCGCGCCTGCGCCTGATGGGCTTCACCGACCGCATGGGCGACGTGCTGGCGGCTTCGGACGCGCTGATCCACTCGAGCGCCGGACTGACCGTGCTCGAGGCGATCATCCGCGGCTGCCCGGTGGTCTCATATGGCTTCGGCTACGGGCACGTGCGCGCATCGAACGCCGCGCTCGAGCGCTTCGGCCTGGCGCAGGTGGCCCGCACTCACGAGGAGATCCGACCCGCGCTCGTACGGGCGCTGGCGCGCCGTCCCGAGCCCGATGGCTCCTTCGCGCGCCGGCCCTCGACCGCCTCGCTGATCCTTACCGACGAGCGCCGGGCGCGCACCCTGCCGCGCTGGCGCATGCGGACCGCGCGGGCCGCCACCGCGACGGTGGCCGCCACGGCGGTCGCGCTTTGGGGGCTGAGCACGGGGGCCGCGTATTCGCTGATCTCCCACCTGGCACCCCTGTCTCCCGTGACCGCCGTGCAAACGAGCCGGCCCGAGATCGGCGTCCTCGTGGATTTCCCCAACGGCAACGTTCAGCCGCTCGCCGAAGCCCTCGCCGCGCGCCACATGCACGTCTCATTCGCGCTGAAATACCCCCCGGCAGTCGGGCAACTCGCGTTCCGGCGGCTGGGCGACGAATGCCTGCCGCGCCTCTCGGGCGGGGGCCTGGTGCGGTGGATTGGGGTGCCCGGCCAACTGCACCGCTGGATGGCTGAGCTCGGCTCGCACCACATCCTGTATGCCTCGAGCGCGCCCGACCTCGGGCAGTGGTGGCTCGCGCACGGCGCCGGCGGCCGCCTCGTCGGCGGGGCGGTCAGGATCGAAGATGCCGACGATCCCCTCGGGCAGCTACGGCGCGGTGAGGTGATCGAAGTGGACGCCAGCAACCCGCAGGTGGTCCTCGAGCTTCTGGCCAAGGTGGAGCTCGAGCTGCGCGCCGCGCACCTGCACTCCGTCCCGGTCAGTCGCCTGCTCCACGACGCGACGCCAAACGCGTAGTTTCCGCTCCCCCGGTCGGAGCCGCGCCGAAGCTACCAGTGCACGCCGCGGGTGGCCTGGATGAAAGCCTTCTGCTCGGCCGTCTGGCGGTCGCCGCCGTCGCCTTCCGGGAACAGCTTGAAGGCGCGGTTGACCACCAGGTCCTGTACTCCGGGGACGAGCGCGTAGTTCAGCTGGCTGAGGTTTCCGACGGGCGTGGCGACGCGCTTCGGCCGCTTGCGGATGGCCTCGGTGATCAGCCCGGCCGCCTCATCCGGGGAGAGCGTGGGGAAGCGGTCGTAGACCTTGCTCGGGGCGATCATGGGGGTGCGCACGAGCGGCATGTAGACCGTCGTGAAGTGGACGCCGTCGTCGATCACCTCGGCCGCGACCGAGCGCGAGAAGGCGTCGAGGGCGGCCTTCGAAGCGACGTAAGCCGCGTAGCGCGGCACGTTGGTCTGCAGGCCGATCGTCGAGATGTTGATGATGTGGCCCGAACGACGCTCGCGCATGACCGGCAGCAGATCGAGGATCAGCTTGACCGGCCCGAAGTAGTTGAGATTCATGGTGCGCTGAAAGTCGTGGAAGCGGTCGTAGGAGTGGCTGATCGAGCGCCTTATCGATTTGCCGGCGTTGTTGACGAGCACGTCGACCTGACCGTGCCGGCTCAGCACCTGGGCGGCCATCCTGTCGATGTCCTCGGGGTCGGTCAGGTTGCAGGGGTAGGCGTAAGCGCTTCCGCCACGACGCTTTATCTGCCTCGCCGCCTCGTTGAGCTTCTCCTCGGTCCGAGCCACCAGCAGAACCGTCCCGCCGGCGGCCCCGATCTTGGCCGCCGCGGCGTTGCCGATTCCCGAGGAAGCGCCGGTGATCATCACGTTGCGCCCCTCCACTACGTCCTCGAGCGAGTGCGCGAGCACCACGCCGGCTCCGGGGATCCGGGTCCCGAGCGCCCGGGCGGTGCGCAGGCCGGTGCTCGCGAGGTCGGTGATCGACGGCGGCGCCATCGCGGGGACCGTACGCCACCCATGACCGGGCGCGCCGGAGTTGTGCGCACTCTCACAGAGGCCTGGACCGCCTTGGCTAAGCATCGTTGGTGACCGATGGAGGCGCTGGCTCGCTGGCTGCTGGGACACGCCCGCCCCGTACTCGGCTTTGCCGCCGTAGGGGCGATAGTCGCCGGCGATCTTTGGCTTCTCCGTGGCGGGCAGGCTCAGCCCGTACGGCGTCGACGACCCGGCGACGCAGAGCGTGCAGGTGCGCCACCTCTACGCTCGCCTGACCGGACACCAGATCGATCCCGGGGTGATCGCGGTCGTCAGCAGCGGGCCCGTCCACTCGCCGGCGGGGACGGCGACCATCGCGCGGGTCGCGCACGAGCTCGCCCGGGGTCCCGACGTGGCCAGGGTCGTGACCGTCCTTCAGACCCACGACAGGGCGATGGTCTCCCGCGACGGCCGCGCCACCTACATGCTGGCGTACTTCAAGCCGTACTCGGATAAGCGGATCGCCGACGACGCGAGCGTGATCGAGCGCCGCTTCTCCTCCCAGCACGACGTCCTGCTCGACGGCACCGCGATCGCCAACGCCGAGGTCAACGCACGCGTGAGCCACGACCTCGCGCGCGCGGAGCTGTTCGTCTTCCCGCTGGTGTTCCTGCTCTCGTTCGTGTTCTTTCGCTCGCTGGTGGCGGCGCTGCTGCCCCCGCTGATAGGCGGGCTGGCGATCATCGGGACCTTCATGGCGCTGCGCTTCCTCAGCGGCGCAGTCGACATATCGGTCTTCGCGCTCAACCTCGTCACCGGTGCGGGCCTCGGACTTGCCATCGACTACTGCCTACTGATCGTCTCGCGCTACCGCGAGGAGATGGCGATCACGGGCTCGCAGCGGCTCGCGCTCACGCACACGCTTCAGAGCGCGGGTCGCACCGTGCTGTTCAGCGCGGTAACTGTGACGGCGGCGCTCGCCGCGCTCCTGATCTTCCCGCAACGGTTTCTGAACTCGATGGGATACGGCGGGGTGATCGTCGTACCGCTCGCGGCGATCCTGGCCGTCGTGGTCCTGCCCGCCGTGCTCGTCGTGCTTGGCCCGCGCGTCGATGCGCTTGCGCCCAAGCGCTTTCAGCGCGCCGTCGCCCGCGACGCCCGCCCGGACGAGAGGGGCGCGTGGTACCGCCTCTCGCGCTGCGTGATGCGGCGCCCCGTGCGGGTCGCGGTTGCGAGCGCGGCCGTGCTGATCGCCTTGGGCATCCCGTTCACCGGCATCCGCTTCACCTTCGTCGACGAGTTCGTGCTCCCGGCGAGCGCGAGCGCCCACCAGGCCGGCGACCTGCTCACACGGGAATTTCCGCCGGGCCAGACAAACCCCCTCGAGGTCCTCGCCGGCGTCCCCCCGGGGTCGCCGCGGGCTGCGTCGTTCGCCGCGCGGATGCGGACGCTCCCCGGCGTGGCCTCGGTCGCTGCGCCACAGCCCGCGGGGCGATCCGAGTCGGTGATCGACGTCGCTCCGGCCGCTTCGCCGCTGTCCGCGGCGGACCAGGGGCTCGTTCACCGGGTCCGCTCGCTGTCAGAGCCTTTTCACTTCGGCGTGGCCGGCCAGACCGCCGCGTTCGTGGACCTCAAGCACAGCCTCGCCGCACACCTGCCGATCGTCCTGGCGGTGATCGTCGCGGCAACGCTGTTGGCGCTCTTTTTGATGACGGGCTCGGTGATACTGCCGCTGAAGGCGGTGGTGATGAACGCCTTGACGTTGAGTGCCACCTTCGGGCTGCTCGTGCTCATCTTTCAGGACGGCAGGCTCCAGGGGCTACTGGGCTACCACAGCCAGGGGGCACTCGAGATCACCGACCCGGTCCTCGTGTTCGCGATCGTGTTCGGACTGGCCACCGACTACGGCGTCTTCCTGCTCTCGCGCATCAAGGAGGCCCACGACCAGGGGCTTCCGAACACCGAAGCAGTCGCGACCGGGCTCGAGCGCACGGGTCGTATCGTCACGGCGGCCGCAATCCTGTTCGCGGTCGCCGTGGGCTCCTTCGTGACCTCCTCGCTGGTGTTCATCAAGGAGCTCGGTCTGGGAATCGCGCTCGGCGTCCTGATCGATGCGTCGCTGGTCCGTGCGCTGCTGGTCCCCTCGCTCATGGCGCTGCTGGGGCCACTCAACTGGTGGGCGCCCAAGCCGCTTCGTCGCGTCTACGAGCGCTTCGGGTTGCGCGAGGCCGCCAACCCCACCGCGGGCTCCTCGCTGCGCAGCGCGTAGAGCCGGCTGGTCATGGGCGGCACATCTGCTCCACCGAGTCCCCCACCCTCACCCTTCCCGGCTCGCTGACCAGCGCGCCGATGGCCAGGCGGTTTGAGCGCTCGCGCGCGATCGTGCGCAGCACCCCTACGTCGCGCTCGATGCCATCGGGCTGAGGCCGCGTCACCATCACGCACCTCTCGATGTGGTGGCCGACGTTCAGCGTGGCGTCGCCCAGCCTGATCGTCGCGCCGGCGAGGTCGTCCTCTCCCTCGCCGTCGAGCAGGACGTTCGAGCGGAAGCGGCGCCGATCCCACGTCCCGAGCGTCCGCGTTGAGACGAGCGAGACACGCGTCCGGCGCGAATCGTGAAACGGACCGGGCGCGCCCGTAAACGCCTCCCAACGGCTGGTCTGCTCGTGTTCGAAATCGAGCGGGTTCTCGTAACTGCGCGCGCCGGAATCGTCGGCACGTCTGAGCTGCACCTTGCGGTGCAGCCACTCACTGAGGGCCTCGTCGCCGGTGGCCAGCGAGCCGTCGGGCAGGATGATCTCGGCTCCACCGTCGTGTTTGAGGCGGGCGCGCGCGAACAGCAGCTCGGGCACCCGCCGTGCGGTCAGGCCAAACCCGGTCTCCAGGTCGAAGATGGCGAACCGGCGGTCGCCCTCGAATCCGTTCTCGTCGACCGCGACCTGCTCCAGGCGCTCGCCCTGGAGCGACTTGACCGGATAGCGCCACAGCTCGAGCACGCGGATGTATGTAAACGTACATGGCCGCCCGGTAAATTCGCCGTGGGTGGCTCAAACCCGTCGCCTGGTCGAGCTTCTGTCCAGCCCGCCGCGAGCGTTTTGCGCGCCGGGTGTGCCGGACGGGTAACGTCTAGGGCATGGCAGCCGAACCAGACACCCCCACACTCAGCCCGCAGACCCTCGAGGCGATCGAGGAACTCGCCGCGCGCGGCGACGGCCGCACAGACCACTGCATCGAGCTCTCGGAGCTGAGCGAGGTGGTCGAGCAGCTCGACCTGGACGACGACGAGGCCCAAGCGATGCAGGAGACGCTCGAGCAGCGCGGCTTCGACCTGCGCGACGACTGCGGGAAGACCGCCGAGCGCGAGACGAGCTACTCGAACGGCGAGCTCGCCTCCCAGACGACCGACGCGATGGCGCTGTTCCTGCGCGAGGTAGCCCGCCACCCCTTGCTGACCGCCGCGCAGGAGGTCGAGCTCGCCAAACGGATCGAGCGGGGTGACCTCGCCGCGAAGGAGCAGCTCGTCAACTCGAACCTGCGACTGGTGATTTCCAACGCACGCAAGTACCAGGGCCTCGACCTCCCCCTGCTGGACCTGATCCAGGAGGGGATCCTCGGCCTGATCAGGGCGGCGGAGAAGTTCGACTACCGCCGCGGCTACAAGTTCTCCACGTACGCCACCTTCTGGATCCGCGAGTCGATCCAGCGCGGCATCGCGAACCGGGCGCGGACCATCAGGATCCCCGTCCACATCGGCCAGCGGGAGCGGCGCATCGATCGGGCCCAGCGCGAGCTGATGGCTCGCCTGGGACGCGACCCCACCGACGAGGAGATCGCCGAGGCCGCGGAATTGAGCCTCCGCGAGGTGCGCGACGCGAGGCAGGCCGCCCGCGTGGTCACGAGCCTCGACCGCCCCGTCGGAGAGGAGGAGGAAACCCCCCTGGGCGCTCTGCTCGAGTCGGGAGAGCGCACGCCCGAGGAGGAGGTCGAGATCTCGCTACGAAATGACGCCGTGCGCCACGCGCTCGACCGGTTGCCCGAGCGCGAGCGCGAGGTGGTCAGGCTCCGCTACGGCATCGACGGCGACGACCCCACGCCTTTGCGCGAGGCGGGGCGGCGGCTGGGCATCTCAGCCGAGGAGGTCAGGCGTCTTGAACGCCGGGCCCTGGAGGAGCTGGCCGAGAGCCGCGAGCTCGACTCGCTCAGACCGGCCGCTTAAGTTCAGCGTCCCGCCAGCGCGTTTGCGACGGTCGCGATCCACGACTCGCGCCCGGTGGCCGCCTCGCGCCTGTCGGCCTCCCGGTAGAGGCGGTAGATCCCCCGCGCGCCGAGGAACCGCAGCGGCTCGGGTTCCCATTTGCGAGCGGGTTTGCCGACCCAGGGGAGCCGCGTCGAGCTCTGAGTCCCGCCCCAGGATGAGGTCGCGCATGGTGCGCCCCGCGAGGTTGCTCGCCGCCACGCCCTCGCCCGCGTAGGCTCCGGCGAAGCCGACCCCGGTTGCCGGGTCGAGGTCGACCGTCGGACACCAATCCCGCGAGACGCCCAACACGCCGTGCCAGGCCCGGGCGACCGCGACGTCTCCGGCCGCCGGAAACATCGTGCGCAGACGCTCCTGCAGCTCGCGGACCGTTCGCTCGGGCACGGGTCCCTCCCGGTCGGTGCGCGACGCGAAGCGGTACGGAACCCCGCGGCCCCCGATCGCGATGCGGCCCTGCGCGGTCCGCTGCGAGTACGTGTAGAGGTGCGAACCGTCGAGCAGAGTCTCGGCCTCGTTCCAGCGCAACTCGCGCCAGAGCTCGGCGGGCAGCGGCTCCGTCACGATCATCGCGCTGTTGAGCGGCAGCAGGGCCCGGTGGTGTCCGGGCAGGTTGGCCGTATAGCCCTCGGTGGCGAGGATCACGTGGCGGCGCGCGCACCTCGCCGTGCAGCGACCGCGCGATACCCGGCTCGACGCCCACCACCGGGCTCTGCTCGAAGATCGTGGCGCCGTTGCGCTCGGCGGCGCCCGCCAGCCCAAGGGCGAGCTTGGCCGGCTGCACCCGGGCGCAGTGCGGCGTATAGAGCGCGCCGAGCCCTCCCTGCACGGCGACTCGCTGCTCAAGCTCGGCGCGGCCGAGGAGGCGCCAGGCAGTGTCCTCGCCCGCCCATTCGCGCTCGCGCTCGAGCTGGGAGCGCAGGCGGGCGAGCTGTGGCTCGTTGCGGGCGACCGTCAGCGACCCGCCGTGGTGCCAATCGCAGTCGATCTGCTCCCCCGCCACCACCTCTCCGATCTCGCGCCACGGCCGCCTGGATCGCGCGCGACATGGCGCGGGGAGCACCGCTGCCGCCCCTGCGCCGCCAAGCCTCCGGCCGCCCCGACAGCTTCCCGATTACCCACCCGCCGTTGCGCCCGGAGGCGCCGAACCCCGCGTAGCGCGCCTCGAGCACGATGACCTTCAGCGTCGGGTCGGCGCGGCGCAGCTCGTATGCGGTCCACAGCCCCGTGAAGCCGGCGCCGACGATGCAGACGTCGGCCTCGTGGACGCCCTCGAGCCGCGGGCGCGACACCGAAGCGCCGACCTGCTCGAGCCAGAACGACGGCGCCGGCGCCGCGGGGGGCGGCGCGGGCGAGCGCGGTCGATTGGGCCCCGCCTGGAGCGTCCTCTGCAAGCTCTTATGTCACCGAGCCTGCGGCCGCGGGCTCGTCCTCGGGCGTGATCGTGCCGCCGATCGCGTAGCCGTCGGGACCTGGTTGCTCGGGCTTTCGGCGGAAGAACTCGCGGTGGCGGGGATAAATCACCAGCATTACGACGACGCCCAAGAGGATGCCGCCGATCCCGATGGCGATCGGGACTTGGATGCCGAGGATCGGTGGCGAGTAGTTGTTTACTTGATTGCTGTAGGTGATCCACCCCTTGACGAAGATCACCCCCAGCATGACCGCCCCGGTCAGCGGTAACACGCCGACCATGAAGAAGTCCTTGACGTTGCTGAGGATCCGCCTGCGGAAGTACACGACGCACGCGAGCCCGGTGAAGCCGTAGTAGAAGCAAATCTGGAAGCCGAGCGCCGTGATCGCGTCGCCGAGCACGTCGCCGTTGGGGTTGGCGGCGAGGATTGCCACCGTCCAGATGATCGAGATCAGTCCCATACCCAGCGTCGAGACGGTGGGCGTGAGGTAGCGCGGATGGATCTCGCCGATCTTTTCCGGGATTGAGCGCCAGCGCGCCATCGACAGCGTGGTACGGGCGGTGGGCAGAATCGTCGTCTGCGTTGAGGCCGACGCGGAGGTGAGGATCGCGACGATCAGGAAGCGGTAGCCAACTGAGCCGAGCACGCCATGCCCAAGCGGGGTGAGCACGTCGTTGGGGTTGGCGACGAGGAACTTGGTGCCGGCGTAGGCCTGCGCGCTGGAGGAGACGACGACGTAGATCACGAGCAGCAGAACGGTCGAGATCACGGCCGCCGCGCCCGGGGCGGTGCGGCTGTTCCGGGTCTCCTCGTTGACCGATACCCCGCTGTCCCAGCCCCAGTAGATGAACACCGCTAACAGCACGCCGCTGAACATCGGGCTGAAGCCGCCGCCGACCGGGTTCAGCCAGGAGAGGCTGAACGACAGCGAGTGGGCGTGAAGCGAGGCCGGCGGCGGCGTACCGCTCGCGACCTTGGCGAACGCGACCGCAGAGAAGATCAGCAGCATGAGGACCTCGTAGCCGAGCAGGAACTGCTGTATGCGGGCGGAGAGCTCGATCCCCCGCCAGCAGATCCAGGTCATCAGCAGGATCCAGATGACCGAGCCGGCGATGACTATCGCGATGTGGTTGACGCCGTAGGTCCAGCCGAACAGCTGGTAGGTGTAGACCGCGGCGATGTCTGCCAGTGAGGCCATCACGATCACGTCGGCGATGAAGATCACCCAGCCGTTGATCCAGCCCAGTTGCGGCCCCATCGCGCGTGTGACCCACGCGAAGCTCGTGCCGCAGTCGGGGTCGGCCTGGTTGAGCCACCGGTAGGCGAGGGCGATCAGGATCATCGGCACGAAGGCCGCGAGCATCACCCCCGGCGAGTAGACGCCGATGCCGCCGACTGCGACTACAAACCCGAGCGTGGCCGCCAGCGAATACGCCGGCGCGACCGAGGCGGTGCCGATCACCAGGTTGGAGAGAAACCCGATCGCGCCGCGTTTTAGGTCAGGCTCGCCCGGCGCAGGACCAGTCCCTGCGATCTCGGTCGCTTCCATCTAGTCCTCCCGATGATCGATTTGTCCCAAAATCGTCTTCTACTGCATACAACCCGGCCAGGGGGCGCTCCGTCACGAGTTATGGCCGGAGGCTGACAGAGTGTCTATCAGACCGAGCAGGGCCCTAAAGCCGCTCGTCGGGCGAGAGCGCTTGCGTGAGACGCAGCGAGCGCAGCGCGAGATGCAACGCCAGGAGCGCGTCGGGGTCATCGAGATCGACTCCCAGCACGCGCTCGAGGCGCTCGAGGCGCAGGTACAGCGACTGGCGCGTGAGGTGAAGCGCTCTGGCGGTCTCGGCCTTGCGTCCCGCGCTCGCGAGGTAGGCCTCGAGTGTGCGCAGGAGGTCGCGCGAGCGCTGGTCGCGCTCCTCGAAGAGCGGGCCGAGCTGGTCGCGGGCGAACGCGAGCAGCTCGGGCGAGCGGCGCAGCGTGTACAGCAGGTCGACCAGCGAGCCGTGGCGTGCGTCGCGCCACAAGGTGGGTGCCGTGGCCCGGGCGGCGAGCACGGCGTTGGCCGCGCGGCCGAGCCTGCGCCCGATGCCCGTCCAGGTCGAGTCGCCGCCTCCGAAGGCGATCGCCACGTCTGCTTCGGAGAGACCCCGCTTCTGCAGTGGCGCACGCAGGTCGGTGGCGAGCGCGCTGAGCTGGTTCTCGCCGGGGTCGGCCTCGGCGACCGCGGCCACCATCAGCAGACTCCCTCCGTGCAGGCCGAGCAACGCCGGGCGCCCGTCGGCGGCGCCGCTACGGATGGCCGGCATCACCTCGGACCAGGCATCCTCGACGGTGTCGGCCAACGTTTCCCAGCGTTCGGAGCGCCAGCCCAGCGCGCCCGCCAGCAGGTGCTGTCTGCGCGGCGTGAAATCGAGGGCAGCCGCCCGGCGAGCCGCGTCTGACTCCTGCATGCGGCCGTGCATGAGCTCTACGAGGAAGCTGCCCCTGGCGCGGGCCCGCAGCTGCTCGTCGTGCTGTTCGTGCAGCAGCGCGAGCTCGAGCGTCTGCGCGCCCCGTTCGAGCACCATGCGGTCCTCGGCGACGAGCGGCGAGTCGAGCTCGAGCGCCGTCACCTGACCCCATGGGCGGCCGCCCGAAGAGACCTCGACCGCGAGCCAGCCGGGCCCCTGGAGCGCGCCCGGTTGGCGCGCCCGCACGTATTCCAAATGCGCCTCGAGCAGCTCCTGCTCGCCCGCCTGAAATGCCGCGAAGGCGACGAGCTGTCCGGCGATGTTCTCCAGCGCCACGGGGTTCTCCAGGGAGCGGGCGAGCTCGGCCAACAGAGCGTCCGGCTCGCCGCGCTCGAGCACGATCGAGGTCATCCGATCCCCCGCTGCCTGCGCTCGCCGGAGCATGACCAACCGCCGGTCGACGAGCGCTCCATGAATGGCCTCGGTGATGTCGACGAAACGGGTGGGCCGGCGCGTGGCGATCAGCGGCAGCCCCAGCGCCGCCGCCTCCGCGATCAGCGTTTGGGGGAGCGAGCGCTTGTACGTGTAGCCGATCTCGACCAGCAGCCCCGCGGCCTTCTGATCGTCGAGGCTGCGGATGAACCGTCGCTGGGAGAGTCGATCGTCCCCGGGGCCGAGACCGGTCGACAGCACCAGCTCGCCCCCGCGCAGCAACTCGTCGGGCTCGGGGACGTCGACGACGTGGACCCAGCGGACCGCCCGGTCGAGGTTCCCCTCGCCCGCCAGCACTTTGGGCAAGGCGCGGCGCAGCACGGGCAGGGCAAGCGCGCCCGCGACGCTCAGCGGGCCGATCGGGATCGCGCCGTCTCTGCCTGTGATGTCAGGAGGTTATCTCCGTTGCGAGGGGCCGCCCCGGAGGCAACGCGCTCGATCGCCTTCGGCTGCCCGTGCGGTTCCGGGCGCGCCCTGCAGGCGCTCGGAGATCGTGTCGAGGCGCTCCCTGAGCGCGCGGGCCTCAAGCAGCCGCCGGACCGCGGAGCGCAGCTCGTCGGGCTCATGGCCGTATGTGTCGATGCGGACGCCGAAGCCACACTCCTGGACCCGCTGAGCGTTGTCGTGTTGATCCCAGAAGATCGGCAGCACGACCATGGGGCAGCCGAAATGGACGCTCTCCGTGACCGTGTTGTTGCCGCCGTGCGTGATCACGGCCTGCGCCCGCGGCAGGATCGCGGTCTGCGGCAGGTACTCGGCGCCGGTGAAGTGCTCGGGGAGACGCAGAAGCTCGTGCTGCGGACCGAGCGAGACGACGATCCGCACGTCGTGCAGGGGCTCGAGCGAATCGATCAGGCGCTGCATCAGCTCGACGTCGGCTGACCCCAGCGAACCGAGGCTCAGGTAGACGAGGGGACCTTCGCCCTCGGGCGGTGTCCAGGCTTGCTGCTCGTCGCGCACGCACGACTCGAGCCTCAGCCATTCGCCGGGCATCGGCGCCGCTCGGGCGTAGTCGAGCTCCCTCGGATAGACGTAGATGTTCAGCCACGGTGACCGGCCGATCATCTCCAGCTCGGGCAGCGGCGGCGCGCCGCGCGCGCGGCAATACTCGCCGTGCTCTGCGGCGAGGGGTCCAATCACCCGACGGTACTCCTCCCAGAACTCCGCCCAGCCTGCGCGCTCCTCGGTCGGGTAACCAGAGAAGGTGGGCGGTACGCGGTCATCCTTGACCTCAGCGGGGTTGCACGAGACGATTCGTATCCACGGCCTGCCGCTCGCCGCGAGCGCGGGGAAGGCGACGACGTTGTCCTCGACCACGGCGTCCGGACCCAGCTCATCCAGGATCCCGCGCAGCTGTTCGTCGACGTAACGGGCCCCGTCGGTCAGCGCCTCGAACGTCGGGGCAATGAACCCCTCGAGCTGCTCGCGCGTGCTGCGCCTGAAGACGGGCGCGGTGTCGCGGACGAAGTCCTTCCAGAACTGCCCCGGCGCCTGCTCGTCGGCCGGGGGCGGCCCTAGGCGCACCAACCGCTCTTCGAAGCCGCGAGCCTCCAGCGTGCCCGCAAACGACTCCTCGACGATGAAGACGACGCGATGGCCTCGGGCTCGTAAGAGCGCGCCGATGCCCGCGCAGTTGTTGGTAGGCCCGTAGGCCCCCTCGGGGAAGAAGGCGATCGTGGCCACGGCGGCGTCAGCTAGTCACGAACCACCGGGGACCTACTTCCACCGCGAGGTCACGACCTTCCTGCGCGTGTAGAAGTCGAAGGCGTCTCGACCATTGGCGTGCAGATCGCCCCGGAAGGAATCCTTGAAGCCCGCGAATGGGAACCACGCCACGGGCGCCGCGACGCCGATGTTTACCCCGATCATGCCCGCCTCGATCGAATAGCGGAAGGTGCGCGCCGTCGAGCCGGAGGACGTGAACAGGATCGCCGAGTTGCCGTACCTGCTGCCGTTGCACCACTCGATCGCCGCCTCGAGGTCCGGGGCGCGGTGGATCGATAGCACCGGCCCGAACAGCTCCTCACGCAGCCAACGACTCTCGGGTCCGAGGTCGTCGAGGATGGTCGGCCCGAGCAGCGTCCCGCCCGGTCCGGGGTCCGGCGAGCGGCCGTCCAGGACGAGCCGCGCCCCGGCGCCAACCGCCCCTTCGATCTCAGCGAGGAGCCGCTCTCGGCTCGCGGCCGAGACCAGCGGACAGACATCGGTGTCCGGGCTCGTGCCCGGTCCCAGGCGGAGCGTGCTCGCACGCCCGGCGATCGCGTCGAGCGCCTCGTCCTGTTGCGCCCGCGAGCCGACCAACACCGCGACCGACCCGGCGAGGCAGCGCTGCCCCGCGGCTCCGAACGCGGATCCGATGACGCCGCCAAGCATCAGAGCGCGCTCGGCGTCGGGCATCACGACCATGGCGTTCTTGGCGCCACCGAGTGCCTGGACCCGCTTGCCGGCGTCGGTGGCGCCCGAGGCGATGAACTGCGCGGTCGCGGCGGATCCGACGAAGGAGATCGCGTCGATTTGGGGGTGGCCGAGCAGCGCGACCACTGCGTCGCGACCCCCGTGTATGAGGTTCACTACCCCGGCGGGAATCTCCTCGATCGCGTCGATCAGCTGCACGATCCGTTGGGCCGGCAGGGGATCCTGCTCGGATGGCTTGAGCACGAACGTGTTGCCCGTCGCGATCGCGTAGGGGAGAAACCAGAGCGGGATCATCGCCGGGAAGTTGAAGGGAGTGATCGCCGCCACCACCCCAACGGGCTCACGAAACAGCTCCACGTCGACGCCGCTCGCCACGCCTTCCAGGGTCTCGCCCTTGACGACGTGAGGCACGGCGGCCGCGGCTTCGACCGACTCGATCCCCCGCCCCACTTCGGCGTCGGCATCGTCGACCGTCTTGCCCATGTCGCACGCGACGAGCTGCGCGAGCTCCTCGCGATGCTCGACCAGCGCCTCGCGCAACGCGAGCACGGCGCGTGCCCGCCTCTGAACCGGCACCGCTCGCCACTCCCGGAAGGCTCGACGTGCGGCGGCCGCGGCTGCGTCCACCTCGGCGTGGCCGCTGAGCGGAACCCGCGCGAGCACCTCCCCGGAACCGGGGTCCCGGTCCTCGAGCACCTCGACGCCGGCGGCCTCCAGCCAGCTACCGCCGACGTAGTTCGGCAGGGTGGCGACTGTCGTTGCGGTCTCGGCGGCTGCCACGTCACCCTAAGGATCGCCCAGGGCGCCCGCCGGCGCAAGCCCCCCTCCGTCTCGTGATCTGGAGCGGGCCTGACAGTCCGTCAGGGCTTGCGGCCCGCGTGTCTACCGCTCGCCGGGCTGTTCGCGAGGGTACTGCGAGACCGGCAGCCCGAGATCGAGCGCGGTGCTGACGATCCGATTCTGCTCGTTGGCGTGGGCGATCGGATATCCCTCGCCCGAAGCAGCCCGCTCGGGCCTGCCGACGTAGCCGAAGTGGAGGTACGAGGGAGGATCTGCAGCAGGCGCGGAGACATATGGGCGCGGGCGCCCATGTTGCGCGGCTCCTCCTGGACCCACACGACCTCGTGCAGGCGCGGGTAGCTCATGACGAGCCGCAGCAGCTCGGCCTGCGGGAACGGGTACAGGAGCTCCACGCGTCCCATGGCAACGCCCGGATTGTTCTGGCGCTCTTCGTGGCCGGTTAGGTCGTAGTAGATCTTGCCGCTGCACAGGAGCAGACGGGTCACCTCGAGTGGGTCCACGCCCGGCTCCGCGAGCACCGGCTCGAATCGGCCTTGGGCGAGCTCCCCGATCCGGCTGGTCGCCTGTCTCAGGCGCAGCAGGCTCTTTGGCGTCATCAGCACCAGCGGCCGCTGCTTGGCGATCCGCGCCTGACGCCGGAGCAGGTGGAAGTACTGGGCGGGCGTCGTGCAGTCCGCGATGCGGATGTTGCCCTCGGCGGCGAGCTGCAGGAAGCGCTCGAGCCGCGCCGAGGAATGCTCGGGCCCGGACCCCTCGTAGCCGTGCGGCAGCAGCAGCACCAGCCGAGAGGTCTGCCCCCACTTGGCCAGCCCCGAGACGATGAACTGGTCGATGATCACCTGCGCGGCGTTGGCGAAGTCTCCGAACTGCGCCTCCCAGAGCACCAGCGTCTCGGGCGCCTCCTGCGAGTAGCCGTATTCGAATCCGACGCAGGCCATCTCGGACAGTGGCGAGTTGTGCAGCTCCATGGGCGCCCGCGCGCCGGGTAGGTGCTGCATCGCGTAGTACTCCTGGCCGGTCTTGGCGTCGTGCAGAACCAGGTGGCGCTGGCTGAAGGTGCCGCGCTCGGTGTCCTGGCCCGTCAACCGGATGGGGATACCCTCGGTCAGCAGCGAGGCGAACGCGAGCGACTCGGCCTGCGCCCATACGACGCCCGGGCGGCCATCCTGACGCCGCCCCATCGGCGAACACGGCGCGGCGCTGCTCGAGCTGCTTGACCAGCTTTGGATGGACGGTGAATCCATCGGGAACCGAGAGGAGCTCCTCGTTCAGCACGCGCAGCCGGTCGGCCGGCACGGCCGTCGAGACCTCCGGGGACGCGCTGCGGTCGAGCTGGTACTCGCCGGTGCCGTGGTCGATCTCCTTGGCCCGCTCGATTTGCGCCTTGAGGTTCTCGTGGGCCTCCGAGAGCACCGACCAGACGTTGTCGGTCATCTCGGTCGACTCCTGCTCGCTCACGACCCCCTGTTCGATCAGCGCCCGCGCGAACAGCTCGCGTACCGGGGGGTGCTTCTTGATCGCCTGGTACATCTCGGGCTGCGTGTAGGCGGGCTCATCGGCCTCGTTGTGGCCGAAGCGGCGATAGCCGATCAGGTCGATCAGCACGTCGTGGCCGAACCGCTGGCGGAAGGCAAACGCGAGCCGCACGGCCGATATGCAGGCCGGAACGTCGTCGGAGTTGACGTGGATGATGGGCACGTCGAAGCCCTTGGCGAGGTCCGATGCCCAGGTAGTCGACCGAGCGTCATCCGGATCCGTGGTGAACCCGACCTGGTTGTTCTGGATGACGTGCACCGTCCCGCCGACCGTATAGCCGTCCAGCGCCTGGAGGTTCAGCGTCTCGGCTACGACCCCCTGGGCCGGGAAGGAAGCGTCGCCGTGCAGAATGACCGGGATCGCCGCGTCGACGTCCTGGTGGGCGTGCGCACCCTGCCGCCTCGTCTGGGCCGCGCGGGTGGCACCCACAACTACCGGGTCCACAAACTCGAGGTGGCTCGGATTCGACTCCAGGCGGACCGTGATCGACTCGCCGCTGGGAAGCTGATAGGAGCCCTGCGCGCCGTGGTGGTACTTGACGTCACCCGTGCCACCGTGGGGAAGCGAGGTGATGGGCGCGAGCGTCGATGACCCCTCGAACTCGGCGAAGATCGAGTCGTAGGACCGGCCGAGGTTGTGGGCGAGCACGTTGAGCCGGCCCCGGTGCGCCATCCCGATTACGACCTCGCGCGCCCCCTGGCCGGCCGCCAGCCTGATCAGCTCGTCGAGCATCGGCACGGTCATGTCCAGCCCCTCGACCGAGAACTGCTTCTGTCCCAGGTAGGCCTTGTGCATGAACCGTTCCAGCGCGTCGACCTCGGTCAACCGCCGTAGCAGCCACTTCTGCTCCTCGGCGCTGAGAGGTTTGCGGAAGGAGCCGTCCTCGATCTTCTCGCGCAACCACAGCCGCTGTTCGTGGGAAGCGATGTGCTCGATCTCGTAGGCGATCGGGCCGCAGTAGGTCTCGCGCAGGTGAGGGAGCGCGTCGGCGAGCGTATCGCCGGGGACGTACATTCGCAGGATGCGCGACGGGATCCGCGCCATGATCTCTGGCGTGAGGCCGAGCGGCTCGGGGTCCAGCGAGGGATCGCTCTCAGGCTCGCCTCCGAGCGGGTCCAGCCTCGCGGCGAGATGGCCGTGCGTGCGGTGGGCTTTGAGTAGCGAGGTGGCGGCCTGCACCGCCTGAAGCATCTCCTCGTCGGGCGGAGCGCCTTTTGCCACCGGAGGCCGGGTCGCAGCCCCATCCTCGATCGGCGTGAGGCCCGGCGCGGGGGGCGTTGGCGCTGTCGCCGGGGGCGCCTCGCTCGTCGCGTCGACGAGTGCAGGGAGCTCGACTCCGAGGTCCTCGAACACCCGCTCGTAGAAGCCATCCTCGCCCTTCAGATAGGCCTCGATCCGCTGCAGGAAGCGCCCAGACTCGGCCCCCTGGATGACGCGGTGATCGTAGGTCGAGGTCATCGTCATGACCTTCTCGGCGCCCAGCTGGCGCCCCACGCGATCTAGCCCGGGGGGGTATGAGATCGCTCCCGTGGCGACGATCGTGCCCTGGCCGGTCATCAGCCGAGGCACCGAGGCGACGGTGCCGATCCCACCCGGGTTGGTCAACGTCAGGTTGCCGCCGCTCAGCTCGTCGGCGGTGAGCGCGTTGGTGCGCGCCTTCTCGACGAGGGAGTTGTAGGCCTGCACGAAGCCCCCAAAACGCATCCGTCCGGCGTCCCCGATCACGGGCACCATCAGCGTCCTCGACCCGTCCTTCTTCTCCACGTCGACGGCGAGGCCCAGGTTGCACGCGCCGTCCTCGATTCGATGGGGCTTGCCGTCGATCTCCGCGAAGTGCGTCGCCATCACGGGCATGTCCTCGGTGGCCGCGATCGCGATCGCGTAGGCGATGACGTGCGTGAACGACACTCTGCGGCCCGCGTCCTTGAGCTGGGCGCGGCGCTGCTCGAGCACCGACACCGCGAAGGTCCTGAACGAGGTCGCCGTGGGAACCGACCGGCTCTCCTCCATGTAGCGCGCCAGCACTGCGGCGCCTCCCCTCAACGGCTCGGCGCCCTGGGGCGCCTGCGAGGGAGGCGCGGACGGCTTCGGCGGAGCCACGGCCCCTGCGCCGTCGCCGTTGCCCGCGGCAGCCAGCACGTCGGCCTTCGTTATCCGCCCGCCGCGAGCCGAACCCTCGACCGTCGACAAGTCGATCCCCTGCTGGGCGGCGATCCGCCGGGCGATCGGCGAGACGTTGCCGGCCTCGGTCTCGCCCTGCGTCGACTCGGCGATCGCGTCGGGCTCAGCGGGAGCCGGCGGCTGCGAAGCGGGCGTGGCCGGCGGGGAGGCAGCCTGCCCCTGCGGAGCGCCTTGTGCGGGAGCCTCGGCCCTTATCCGCCCGATGACCTCGCCCACGGTCACCGTTGCGCCCTCCTCGGCGAGCACCTCGCTGACCGTCCCCGACCCCGGCGCCGGCAGCTCCATGTCGACCTTGTCGGTCGAGATGACGACGACCGTGTCTCCCTGCTTGACGGGCTCCCCGACCTGCACGGTCCACTCGAGGATGGACCCCTCTGTCACCGACTCACCACCGGTTGGGGTGACGATGTCGATCGTCTTGGCCCCGTCGGATGGGGGCGCAGCGACCGCCGGAGCGCCGTCGTTCGCGCCTTGGCTAGCGGTGGTCGCCTCAGGTTCTGTCGGCGGCTCCGGAGCCTCCGCGGATTGGGCCCCGTTCTCGGTCGCGATCTCGGCGAGAGGTGCACCCACCGAGATCGTCTCCCCTTCGGGGGCGAGAATCTTGGCGAGCCGGCCGGCGACTGGCGCGGGGACCTCAGCGTCGACCTTGTCGGTCGAGATCTCGACGATGGTCTCGTCGGCGGCGACGGAATCGCCTTCCCGCTTGCGCCATTCGAGCACCGTTCCTTCGGCGACGGAGTCTCCCATCGCCGGCATCACAACCTGGACGGTGCTTGCCTGTGTAGCCATCCGGCTCTCGCAACCTTAGCGGCTAATCATGGGCCTGGATTCCCCGTGAGCGCGGGCTCTTCGCCGCTCCACCACGACAAAACCAAGCGTCCCGAGAAACGGCCCCAGGCCCCCGAGCACCGCGATCGTGACCGCGAGCCAGAAGGGGATCACGCGGAGTCGCGCAGCCACGATGCACACCAACGACATGAGGATCCACATCACTCCGTGGGTCATCCCGAGCACGAACGTCTCGGGCTCGGGGTTGTTCAGCGCGAACGCGCAGACGAGCAGCGCCGTGAACACCGCGGAGTGGGTGATCGAGGCCACCTCCAGGCGACGAAACGTGATCGCGTGGGCCGCTTCACGCATCGGTCGGCAGCGAAGCGGCGAGCATGGCGCCCATCCGGCGCAGCGGCTCGTCGCCTTCGGGCGGCCAGCGCTCGACTTCGCTCGGCCACCACGCGAACTCTTCGTGCTCGGGGTCGGGCACGACGTTCGCGCCGTTCTCGAGCCAGGCCATCCCGATCAGCAGCACGACCTCGCTGGGCAGGCGCACGAGTGCCTCGGCGGTCAGCTCCTGAGGCGTGACGGACCATTCCTCCTGCAGCTCCCGCGCCATGGTGTCGACGGGGTTCTCGCCCACCTCGACCGAGCCCCCGGCGCCGAGCGCCCAACGTCCCGCCCACGACGCGAGCCACGACGCCCGCCTGCCGGCCAGCCAACGACCGTCGGCCGCGCGCACTATGCACAGAATCGAAAGGCTCTGCGCGGCGTGGGAGGGACTCAGCCTCAGCGCCCAGCGCGCTGGTTGCAGCTCGAGCGAGAGCCGCTGCGCGCCCGAGTCAAACGAGGAGAGCCGCGCGGCGAACCCGTCGTGCGAGGGCGAGCCGCGATCACGCAACGCGGCGAGCGCGATGTCCGCGTCGCGGACGGCGTTCGCGTCGGGCTCGAACGGCTCCTCGCGCCACGCGACCTCCACTTGCGATGGAGCCCAGGGACCGCGAGCGAGGAGGCCGGGCACGAGCGCCATGGCCACACCGTACCGGCAGGGGGGCCGTATCTAGTGGCGGGCGGCCTCGGAGGCGGTCCTGGCGGCGGGCGGGACGATCACGCACCACCACGCCGTCGGCAGGGACCACCGCCCGTGGTACGACCGGCAGCGGCCGGAGCCCTTCGCCGTGGCTCTGCGAGCGGCGAAGTCGGCCGTCGATCCGGCCGGGGCGCTGAACCCCGGGGCGCTGATTGACCCCCAGCGCTGAAAAAGACTTCATCCCAACCGCTCGCGCACGGATCTCGCCGCCGGCGCCATCTCGGGCGGTAGCCGCTCCAGAATCGCCCGCCAACCGGGGTGCGCCTCGATCGCGCGCCGCACTCGCTCAATCCCTGTGTCCATATCCCCGGACTGGGCCAGCCCGAGACCCGCCCAAAAGGCGAGCTCGTGGTTCTCGGGGGCTAGCGCGCTCGCGCGCTCGTACAGCTCCGCCGCCTCCTCGTGGCGGCCCTCGACGACAAGTCCGTCGGCGGCGTCGGCGAGCGCGTATGCGTCGTGCAGGTCGAGCAGCCGACGCAGTTCGGCCAGCGGGGCTGGGTGATCGTCGACTCGGAGCGAGACCACGGCCTCCCACGGCTCACCCGATTCGCCCACGACGAGCAGGGCGGCCGATTGCCGGCCGCGCGCGTCGCCGCCGGCGAGCTCGCCGGCATCGAGCGCCGCCAGAAGCCTGCGCGCGAGCGGCCCACGACTCGCTTCGAAGGCCTCGAGCATCGCCGGCCAGACCCGCTCCGACGCCAGCAGGTTGCCCTGGCACGACGCACTCGCGCCAATGACGTGGCCGGCGAATTGAACGCAGCCGTGCCCTGTATGGGCGGCGACGGTCCCCTGCGCATCGACGACCGCGACCTGGCGGGTCGCGCCGCCGGGGTCGTCGGAAACGAGCTGCGCCAAAGCCTCTCGCGCGCCGGTTCCGGCTTCCAATAGGTCGAGCGCGCGCGGGCCGTAGGAAACCTCAACGTTGGCCTGGGTCGCGACCGCGCCGACACCGGGCCTGGCCCAGGTGACGAGGGCCCCCACCGAGAACCAGTGGGACTGCACGGCGACACCGAACTGCCCCGTCGCCTGATCGCGCGCGACGATGGAATAGGTCACGGTGATCCTGACCCTATCTGGCACGCTTCGGGCGTGTCGACACGGAGCTCATCGGTAGCGATCCTCGGCCCGGGCGCGGTCGGGGGCCTGCTCGCGGCGTTGCTAGCGCGAGCGGGCGAGGAGGTCAGGGTCGTCGCCTCCGAGCAGACAGCCCCAGTGATCGAGCGGCGTGGGATCTCGGTCAGGAGCGTCCGTTACGGCGATTTCACGGGGCATGTGGACGCCGTGACCGAGCTTGAGATTCCCGCGGCCTTCCTGCTGGTCGCGACCAAGGCCACGACGCTCGCGGACGCCATCGGCCGTGTCAAGGCGCAGCCGCGCATGGTGGTGCCGCTGCTCAACGGCCTTGACCACATGGCCTCGCTGCGGGACCGCTTCGGCGCGGGACACGTCGCCGCCGGCTCGATCCGGGTCGAAGCCAATCGTCCCGAGCCAGGACGCGTCGTGCACTCGAGCCCCTTGCTGCGCGTCGATCTGGCTGCGGACGACCCTGCCCTGCGTCCGGGGGTCGCCGATCTTGCGGGCGTGCTCGAGCGGGCCGAGATTCCCGTCAAGATCGGGCAAAGCGAGGCCCAGGTGCTGTGGTCGAAGCTCGCCCGTCTCGCTCCCCTGGCGTTGACGACAAGCGTGGCGGAACGGCCTATCGGCTTCATTCGCTCCGACCCCCACTGGCGCGGCGTGCTGGAGGCGGCAATCGCCGAGGTCGGAGCCGTCGCCAACGCGGACGGCGCCCAAATCGACCCGGGTGCGCCGCTAGCCGAGCTCGACGCCGCGCATCCCACCCTGTCGTCCTCGATGCAACGCGACCTCGCCGCCGGTCGGCCCCCCGAGCTCGCGATACCGCGCGCGGTGCTTGCCGCGGCGAAGCGCCACGGGCTCGAGTGCCCGACGGTCCAAGGCCTGACGCAGCAGATAGAGCGCCGCGCCGCCGCCAACCGGGCGGCTTAGACGCGCCGAGATCTAGACGGGCGGCTTGAGCGGTGGCGGCGCCAGTGGTATGGGGACCTCTACCTCCTGGGAGCCGACCGCTTCGACCACCTCCTCTTCCTCCTCGGTGGCGCCTTCGTCGTGCTGGCCGTCGCAGAGGACGCGGAACTGGCCCGTGACCCCGCCGTCGGCCTGCAGCACGATCCCAGGGAGGATCTCCTCGCCCTCTTCGAGGCCGAGCCGCTCGATATCGAAGTAAGCCATCCCGATTCCCCATGTGTGGTGGGTGGGGTTCTCGCGGTCGTGGGACGCCACGCCCTGGGCGAGGCGTTCCAAGAGGTACGCGAGCTTGCTCGGCGGGGCCATCAGCTGCGTTCCAGCAACTCGATTCTGTAGCCGTCCGGGTCCCGCACGAAGCACAGCCGGGAGCCGCCGTCGCGCACGGTGTAAGGAGGGCGCTCGGGCTCGATGCCGTGTTCGGAGAGCCGCGCCAGGGTTTCGTCCAGATCGCGGATCGCCACCGCGATATGGCCGTAGCCGGTACCCAGCTCGTAGGGTCCGTCGTGGCCGACGTTGTACGTCAGCTCGAGTCGCGGCTCGGCCCCATCCTCGGGCCGCCCCATGAAGATATTGATGGCCTCATCCCGGATCGGCAGCCGCCCCATCTCCTCGAAGCCGAGGGCGCCGTAGAAATCCACCGAACGGTCGACGTCCGTGACGCGGTAGCAGGTATGGATGAGGCTCATGCCCGAAGGGTAATGATCAGCGTCTGTCGGTACGCTCCAGGAAAGTGATCGTCGAACGGTCCATGAACGAGCAGTGGCTGTCCAACACCTATCTGGTGGCGGATGAGCAGGGGTCACAGGCGGCGATGATCGACGCCGGCGGACCCGTGGAGCCCCTCCTGAACGTCCTGAGCAGGCTGCGCTTCGAGCTCACGGCTGTCCTTTTGACCCATCATCACCACGATCACATCGCCGAGCTCACGCGAGTGACGAACCGCCACTCCGAAGCCGAGGTCCTCATTCACCCGCTCGAACGCGGGAATGTCCCAGCCGCGACCGGGGACCTGGAGCCCGGGGTGCCGCTCGAATGCGGTGCGCTGCATATCGAACCGCTTCACACCCCGGGTCACACAGCCGGGATGGTCTCCCTGCTCATCAACGGAACGGACGTGTTCACGGGCGACACGCTGTTCAAGGGTTCCGTCGGCGGGGTGCGCGCTCCGGGCCATACCACCTACGGAGACCTTTATCGCTCGATCATGGAGACGCTGCTGACGCTCCCGCCGAGCACCCGCATCCATCCCGGGCACTCGGATCCGACCACGGTCGCCGACGAGCTCGCGCACAACCCGTTCGTCCGCATCTGGCAAGGCATCGACCCCGAGGGCTCTGAGCCGTGCTCGGCCCTTGGCGAGCCCGCCACGCTGATCCTGATGGCAGAGGACTACGACGGCGGCACCAAGGCGTGGGTGCGATGGGAAGACGGCGTCGACGACATCGTTCCGGGGTCGGCGGTCGAACGCGATTCTGGAGCGGATGAGCCCTAAGGACCGCATCCCCACCTCGCGCGTGGGGCGCACGGCCAGAATAGGGGGGCTCGCGGCTTCCCAGGCCATGCGCCAGGCGGGCACGGTCGCCACGAATATCGGCCGGACCCGACAGGGAAAAGAGGCCGCGCTCGAGCGACGCCAGATCGAGGCGGCGGAGCAGATCGTCGCCGCGCTGGGCACGATGAAGGGCGCGGCGATGAAGGTCGGCCAGGTGATGTCTTTTCTGGACGTCGGCGTGATCCCGCCGGAGCACCGGGAGGAGTTTCAGCGCAGGCTCGGAGCCTTGCGAGACGCAGCGCCCACGGTCACCTTCAAGGAGATGCGCAAGGTGATCGAGGAGGAGCTCGACGGCCCCATCGACGAGGTCTTCGCGGATTTCGACCCTGAGCCGATCGCGGCGGCCTCGATCGGGCAGGTGTATAGAGCGCGACTGACGCACGGGCGCCGGGTCGCGGTCAAGGTGCAGTATCCGGGCGTGGCCGCCGCCGTCCGCGCCGATCTCCAGAACCTGGGCATGATCCTCAGGCTCGCCAAGCGGATCGCGCCCGGGATGGACCCCAAGGCGATCGGCGAGGAGATCCGCGACCGGGTGCAGGACGAGCTCGACTACGAGGTGGAGGCCCAGAACCAGCGCGCGCTCGCTCGCATCTTCCGCGGTCACCCCTTCATCGTCGTGCCCGATGTGATCACGTCGCTGTCGCGCGAGCGCGTGCTGGTCAGCGAATACGTCCACGGCACCGGTTTCGAGGAGCTGAAAGCGCGCCCCCAGGAGCAGCGCGACCGGGTCGGCGAGATCCTCTTCCGCTTCTACTTCGGATGCCTCTACCGCCACGGCCAGTTCTCCGGCGACCCCCACCCGGGTAACTCCATGCTGCTCGATGACGGCCGCATGGCGTTCCTCGACTTCGGGCTGTTCAAGCGCATGCCGCCGGGTGCGGTGGAGCGCGAGATCGCCGTCGCGCGCGCGGTGATCGAGGGCGACACCGACACGATCATGCGCATCGGGACGGAGACCGGCTTCTTCCCCGACCCCGAGAAGTTCGATCCAGACCGCGTGCTCGAGCACTTCCGCGCCGCCACCTCGTGGTACACCGAGGACGCCTACGTCGAGCTCACCCCCGAGTGGGCCACGCGCGTGCTGATCGACATGGGCGATCCCCGCTCGGACTACTTCGGGCAGCTGCGACACGAGAACGCTCCGCCCGACCACATCTTCGGCCGGCGGATGGAGGTGCTCACGCTGGCGGTGATCTCGCAGCTCCACGCGCGCGGCAACTTCCACCGCATCGCGCGCGAGTGGTTCTATGACGACGAGCCGGCCACAGAGCTGGGTCGCGAGGAGGCCCACTTCTACGGCCACGCGACGACCAGGAGATGAGCTACACCGCGCAGGAGCTCGCCTTCGCGGGACCTGGAGCGCTGGCCGGGCTTGTGCGCAGCCGCGACCTCAAGCCGCGCGAACTCGTCGAGCTCTTCCTCGCGCGCATCGACCGGCTCGACCCGCAGCTAAACGCCTTCCGCGTAGTGATGGGCGAGCAGGCGCTGGCCGAGGCGGACGCGCACACGCGGCTCGAGGGACCGCTCGCTGGCGTCCCAGTCGCGATCAAGGACGACCTGTCCGTCGCGGGTCAGGCGGCGACGTGGGGATCTCGTAGCTTCGGGCCGCCACAACAGGGCGACCCCGAGGTGGTCAAGCGGCTGCGCGAGGCCGGGGCGATCCCGCTGGGGGTCACCAACGTCCCCGAGCTGATGATCTGGCCGTGGACGGCCACCGCGGCCAACGGGATCACGCGCAACCCCTGGAACCCCGCACGCACCACGGGCGGTTCCAGCGGCGGCTCGGCGGCGGCCGTCGCGGCGGCCATGGTGCCCGCCGCGAGCGGGTCCGACGGCGGCGGATCGCTGCGGATTCCAGCGGCCTGCTGCGGACTCGTGGGGATGAAGCCCGGCCGGGGGACGGTGCCTGGGCCCCCGGACTGGATCGAGCTGAGCGTGTTCGGCGCGCTGGCGCGGACGGTCGCCGACAGCGCGCTGCTGCTGGATGTGCTCGCGCGCCCCGGCGCGGAGAGTCTTTCGTCCAGGCCGCGGCCGGCGAGCCCGGTCGCCTGCGGATCGCCGCCTCGCGCAAGGTCCCGTTCGGCGTGCTGGCGAAGCTCTCCGACGACCAGCGCGGAGCGTGGGAGGGGACCAGGGACCTGCTCACCGACCTCGGCCATGACGTGCGCGAGCGCGACCCCAACTACGGACTCGCGATGCTCGAGTTCGCGCAGACCTGGTTGCGCGCCATCTACGAGGACTCGCTCGAGGTGCCAGATCGCCGGCGGCTCGAGCGCTCGACGAGGCAGATGGCCACGGCCGGACGCATCCTCGTCCCCGAGCGCCGGCGCGAGCGGCTGCTCGCCCAGCGCGGGAGCGTCGCCGCTGCTCGCATTCTCAAGCTGTGGGACGAGTTCGACGTGCTGCTCACCCCGGCCCTATCGAGGACCCCGATCGCGGCCGAAGGCGCGCTGGGCCGCTCCGCGGCGATCGCCTTCGACCGGGCCGGGAGGTTCACGCCGTGGACGCCGATCTTCAACCTCACGGGCCAACCCGCGGTCGCGGTCCCGGCCGGGTTGGGCTCGGATGGACTGCCCGTGAGCGTCCAGCTAGTCGGTCGCCTCGGGGCCGAAGGGATGCTCTACGCGCTCGCGGCGCAGCTCGAACGGGCCCGCCCCTGGGCGGACCGCCGGCCCCCAATCTCGTAGTGGGCTCAGCGGACGCCAAACGGCCCCAGGCCTGACGGTGATGACTTACACCCGTATAGGCATAAGAAGTGATCACCCTCAGGCCCAGAGCCCACGCTAGACCCTCTGAATCTGGATGAGGCTTGTGGTTCCGGGCCTCCCGCTCGGCAGCCCCGCGGTGATGCCGATCCGCGCCCCAGCCTTGACCCAACCCAGCTCGACGACCCGCTGGGCGGCGTCGGCGATCAGGGCCTCTGTGATCTCGTGGCGGCGCATCGAGCCGGCCTGCACGCCCCACATCAGCCCGCAGCGGCGCACCGTCTCCCGTCCGGGCGAGAGGGCGTAGATCGGCACCTGGGGCCGATGCGCCGAGACCAGGCGCGCCGAGCGCCCAGACAGCGTGGGCACGACCAGCGCCGCGAGATGGAGGTCGCGGGCCGCCGCGCACGCCATGTAGGCGACCGTGTACGCGGGATCGCGGGCGTCGCGACGGACCCGGCCGTCGTTCCAGTCCCTGTAGGGGAGCGCGTGCTCGGTCCGCTCCGCGATCGAGGCCATCATCGCCACCGCCTCGACCGGATAGGAGCCGATCGCGGTCTCCTGCGAGAGCATGACCGCGTCGGTGCCGTCCAGGATCGCGTTGGCCACGTCGGCGACCTCGGCCCGCGTGGGCCGCGTCGAGTTGACCATCGAGTCGAGCATCTGTGTGGCGGTGATCGAAGGGCGCGCCAGGCGGCCGGCGTGGCGCAGCAGCTGCTTCTGCACCATGGGCACGTCGGCGATGGGCAGCTCGATCCCCAGATCGCCGCGGGCCACCATCACGCAGTCGGCGGCGCGGATGATCTCCTCGGCGGCGTTGACCGCCTGGGGCTTCTCGATCTTGGCGATCAACGGCAGGCGCGTGTGGCGCCTCACCGAGGTCACGTCCTCGGCGGTCCGCACGAACGAAAGTGCCACCAGGTCGACCCCGATCGACTCGCCGAACTTGAGCATGTCGAGATCCTCCTCGGGGACCGCCGGCAGCGCCGGCGCCGAGCCCGGGATGTTGAGACCCTGGCGCGAGGACACGGCCCCCCCGATCTCGACCTTGGTCTCCACCTCGGGGCTGCCGTCGACGACCCCCCTGACGCGCAGCCTGATCCCGCCGTCGGCGAGATAGATCACGTCACCCCGGGCGACGGAGGAGGCGAGCCCGGACCAGCTCACGGACATCCGCCTGGCGTCGCCCACCTCTTCTGAGCCGCAGGCGAGGACCAGCCTGTCGCCGGGCTTGAGCTCGGCGAGGTCGTCCGCGAGCGCGCCGATGCGCAGTTTGGGCCCGGGCAGGTCCTGGAGGATCGCGACCTGCCGACCCGCCGCCTCGGCCGCCGCGCGCACCCGCCTGCGCGCTCTCGGCGTGGATTTCGCGGTTGCCGTGGGAGAAGTTCAGCCGCGCCACGTCCATGCCCGCCTGCACCATCGCGACCAGTGTTTCGGGGTCGCGGCGAGGCGGGGCCGATAGTGGCGACAATCTTCGTTCGGCGCACTATGGTCCTCTTCGTAGGTACGGCTGGCACCGAGAGGCGGCACCGGCGGATGCCTGGCGAGGACGCAGCGAGCGTGGCGTACCTGGAAGGTACGCGAGCGAGCGAGGACGCAGACAGGGGCCGCCGGAGGCGACTCGAATGTCGTCGTGCTTGCGAAGAGGACCACTCAGCCGAGGCTACTGACCCGCTCTTGCGCGCTCCCGTTCGCTGATGTCGTCGAGTTGCTCGTCAACCCAGTCCCCGGGGTCGCGCGCGGTGACGATCGCCTTCAAGCCCTCCAGGCGGCTGCGGCGCTCGTCGGGTGCCATGGTCAGGGCGGCGTGGATCGAGTCGGCCAGCGCCTGGATATCGAACGGGTTGACCGACAGGGCGCATTCGCCCAATTCCTCGTGCGCGCCCGTGTTCTCGGACAGGATCGAGACCCCGCCGCGCTGGTTGACCATCGGCCCCTCCTTGGCCACCAGGTTCATGCCGTCGAACATCGCATTGACGATCAAGACGTCGTAGTGCTTGTAGGCGGCCACGGCTTCCTCCAGATCGTCGCGCAGCTTGAGCTGTATCGGCATCCAGTCGGGCGAGCCGTGGCGGTGGTTGACGACCGCGACTATGGCCTCGATCCGCTCGAGGTACTCGGCGTACTCCGCAACGTCGGTCCGCGATGGCATCAGCTGGGCGATGAAGGTGACCTTCTCGCGAAACTCGGGGTGCTGCTCTAGGAACACGTCAAAGGCGGTGAAGCCGCGCAGCACGTTCTTTGACAAGTCTGCTCGGTCGACGCGCAGGATCAGGTGGTCGCGTCGCCTGCGCAAAAGCTCCTCCTCGAACTCGCGCACGCGCGGGCGCCCCGCCACCGCCTCTACGGCGTGCGCGTCGATCGGCAGCGGGTAGGCGCGGACCCATACGTCGCGATCGCCGACGTGCACGGTGCCGGCCTCGAAGTCCGCCGGGTACCCCATCAGGTCCACGCAGCACTGCAGGAAGCTGCGGCGGTAGGAGCGCGTATGGAAGCCCACGATGTCGTTGGCGAGGATGCCGTCGTAGATCTCGCGCCGGATCATCGACGGAAGCACCCGCCACGAGTCCGGCTGGCTCCAGGGGATGTGGACGAAGTGGTGCAGGAAGGCGTCGGGGCGCTCGCGCCTGACCAGCCCGGGCAGCGTGTAGAGGTGGTAGTCGTGCACCATCACGACGGGGTTCTCCACACCCTCGATCTCCTCGAGCACGGCCCTGGCCAGGTCCTCGTTGACGACGTTGTAGCCGAACTCGAAGGCCTCGGTCTCGTGGCGGCGGATCGCGGGGGCGTTCGAGAGATCCCACAGGTAGTGCTGGGTGAACCACAGCATGGGGTTGGCGATGATGTTGTAGAAGCGGTCGTAGGCCTCGGGGTCGGAGGCGACGAACTTGACGTGGTATTCGTCGCCTTCGGGCGTGCGCACCGGGAACGGCCGCCCGTCGTGACGCTCCGCTTGGAGCACGTCCTCGTCGGTCATGGCGGAGGCCACCCACGTCACCTCGCGGTACCGGGCCAGCCCGATCAGCGCCGTGACGAGCCCGCCGGTGCCGCGGTGTGCCTCGCCTCCGGGTCCATAGGTCACGGGGCCGCGGTTGGAAACGAGGAGGAGCGGGCGCTCGGGCATCAGGTGACCGCTAAATGTCCAGGCGCTCGAACAACTCAAGCCAGTCGCGCAGCAGTCGCGGCGCCAAAAACTTCCGGCGCACCGCCTCCTTGCCGGAGCGACCAAGCCGCTTGGCGAGCGACGGGTCGGCGAGGATCTCGAGCGAGCGCTCTGCGCAGCCCTGGACGCCGTCCACGAGAAAGCCCGACTCGCCGTCGGTGATCTGGAGAGGGATGCCGCCGACGGCGCCCGCGACGGTGGGCCGACCCTTCCAGATCGCCTCCGTGACCGTCAGGCCGAAGCCCTCGCGCGTCGACTTCTGGATCACCACGTCGGAGTAAGACTGAAAGGCGTTGACCTCGATCGCGCCCACGCTGGAGAAGTTGTTGAGGATATGGATGTCAGGGTCGCCGTCGGCGTGGGCGACGGTGGCGTTGAAGTAGTCCCAGCCCTCGGGGTCGTCGGTCGCCATCGATCCGACGAGCGCCAGCTGCACCTCCGGTTGGGACTCCTTGACGATCCGGTAGGCGTCGATCACCCCCAGCGGATCCTTCCAGGGATCGAAGCGCGAGACCTGGCACAACAGAGGACGGTCGACGTCGATCCCGAACTGGCTACAGATGTAGACCGCGTCCTCGGGCGAGAAGGCCATGTTCTTCGGCGCCAGGGGGTCGATCGCGGGTGGGATCAGGTGGGCCCGCCCGTCCATGCCCGCGGGCACGTACTGCTGAAGGTGAAACACCGCGGCCTGGTAGGGCTCGAGGTAGGGCAAGAGCCGTTCCAGCGTGAGCTGGTTTGGCGTTGACAAATCAATGTGGCAGCGCCATACCCACACCCGCGCCTTGTCCGGGACCAGCGAGCAGATCGCGGCGGGCTGGGGGTCGTGGACGATGCAGACGTCCCAGCCGTCGCCGAGCTGGCCGGCGTTGATTTCGTTGTAGCGCAGCCATGTTGCCCACTGCTCCTCGCTGAGCGTGGTGGGGTTGCCCTGGAGCGAGTTGTGCAGCACCTTGGTCGCGTTGAAAAACTCCTCGCGGCCGTAGATCACCTGCCACTCGCACTCGAGCCCCACGTCGATCATCAGCGGCACCACCGTGTTGAGTATCTCGGCGACGCCGCCGCCGAAGTTGGTCGCGGAGACGTGGAGCACGCGCTTCCCGCGCAGCCGTTGCGCACGCGCGCGGATCTCCTCGATCAACCCGCGTGCGGAGATGCTCGCGTAATCGGCGAGCTGCTTGTGTGGGACGGCGACTGGCTGGAGCATTTTCTTGTTGTCGGGCGCGCGCATGCGCACGCCCGCCGACCGCGCATGCGCGGTCGGGGCCGGCGCACATGTGCGCCGGCCAATCCTATGAGGTCAGGGACTTCAGCCTCGCAACCCCTTCGTCGACCGCGCGCACCAACGCCGCGTGCAGCTCCGGGTTCGACGCCGAGATCGAAGACATCTGGAACTCGTGGCCCGAACCGAGGAGCTTGTGGTGGTCGAGTGGCGCCCCCCACCCGTCGGTGACGATCCCGCCGGCCTCGCGCAGGCACAGCCAGGGGGCGGCCAGGTCGTAGGGCGAGTTGTTGAGAATCCGCCCGCCCCCGACCCGCTCGAACTCGGCCCGCATCCCTGGAACTTCGTCGATCAGGCGCGAGCCCACCTCGACGGCCGCGTCGAGCTGCCCCGTGGCGATCCGGGTCATCGCAAACGCCTGCGAGCCAAGCTCGAAGGTGCCGCCCCCGACGGAGGACGCGTCGATCAGCTCGCCGAGCACTTCGACGGTGGCCCGGGCTGGGCGGCCGCGGAAGCCGTAGCCCCAGAACATGCTCTCGACCTGGACACAGCCGGTCGGGCCGACGGGGCGCGTCGCGCGCAGGCCCTCCCCCCGCTTCGCCAAGAACCACTCGCCCGACTTGATCTCGACCACACAGCCCGCCGCGACCTCAGCCATGGTCGGCTCCCCGTCGCCGAGCGGGGCCAGCGCCACCGCCACGCAGGCCGACTCGAGCCCGGCCATGGCGGGGCGGGTGCCGTCGATCGGGTCCACCACCAGGACATGGTCGGCGCCGGACGGCGCGACGAAGCCGCGATCCTCGGAGTAGAAAGCCAGCCCCGGTGCCATCTCAACGATGAGCTCGGAAAGCGTCCTCTCGGCCACCGCGTCAACAGCGAATGTGACGTCGCCTCCCGCCCCCTCGCCGAGCTGGGCGCGGCCCGCGTGTGAGCCCAGGTGCGGGAGAACGCGCTCGCGAACGGCCAGCGCTAGCTCGAGTATGAGCTCAGCGCCGGGCACCGCTCGACGCGTCGTCACGCGGGCAGCTCGAGCGTGAAGATCGTGTCCCCGGGTGCGGAGCTGACCGACAGCCGCCCCGCCATGCGCTCCGCGAGCTCCGAGGCGATGGCGAGACCGAGGCCCGAACCCTGGGCGTCGTCGGCGGTGAAGAAGGGCTCGAAGATGCGTGGCGCGGCAGCTGCGTCTATGCCCTCGCCGTCGTCGCGCACCGCGAGCTCGATCAGGCCGTTCGCGCGGCGGGCCGTGACCATTATGCGGGTTCCAGATGCGGTGTGGGTGAGCGCGTTGTCGATCAGGATGCGCATGATCTGGGCGACGCGGACGGGGTCGCACTGCGCGTCGAGCGTGCGCGCCACCCGCAACTCGATGTGGGAATCGTGCTGGACCAGCGACGGCTCGAACTCGCCGGAGACCGAGCGGGTGAGCTCACCGAGGTCGACCTGCTCCTCGCGTAGCTCGAGCGAACCCGCCTCGAGCCTTGACAGGTCAAGCAGATCGACCGAGAGCTTGCGCAGCCGGTCTACCTGCTCGTGGACCTGGTCGAGGAAGCGGCGCCTGGTCTCGGCGTCGAGGTCCTCGTCCTCGAGCAGCTCGACGAACCCGCCGAGCGAGAAGATCGGGGTCCTCAACTCGTGCGAGGCCGTAGCGATGAACTTCTCGCGCGCGGACTCGAGCTGAGCCAGCTGGCGCTGCATGTCGTTGAACGTCTTGGCGAGCTGTCCGAGCTCGTCGCGCGAGTCGACGGGAATGGGGCTTCCGAACTCGCCCGCGGCCACCCGCTCGGCCGCCTGCTCGAGTCGCTTCACCCGCTGCGCGAGGCGGCCGGCGACGAGATAGCCGACGACGAGCGCGAGCAGGAGAGCGATTCCGCCGGCGACGAGGATCTCGTGGCGCACCACGGCGACGTTGTTGATCACGTCGGAGACGGAGGTGGAGTAGACGACCACCGCGCGGTCGTGGGACACGGGATATGCGGCCTCGGCCAGGACGACCGCGGCGTGCGTCTCGAGCTTGTCCGCGTGGACGGCGCGGTAGGCGAGCAGGAACGGCGGCGAGGTGCGTGTCGAGGATGCGACTGCCGACAGCTCCGGCCTGCCGCCGACGTGGTTGACCAGCAACAGCGTCACTCCGTCTCCCGAGCGCACCGCGGCGCTCAGGACGTCGCCGCGCACGACCCGCTGGGGCTCCGAGCTGCCGACGGTGCGCGCGATCGCGCCTGAGTCCCGGCGGGCGATCTGGGCCATGGACTCGAGCTTCTCGCCCAGAAGTCGCGACCCCAGGCCGGGCGCCACGTACACGTAGAGCGCCGCGATCGCGAGCAGCGTGATCGCGAAGAACATCAGCGCGAGGCGGTTGCGCAGCGAGCGCAGGCCGGGCATGTCTAGCGGCCCCGTCGTCTAGTCCTCGGTGTCGCGGAAGCGGTAGCCGACGCCCCTGACCGTGAACAGGTACTCGGGGTCCTTGGGCTCGCGCTCGACCTTCTCGCGCAGGTGGCGGATGTGGACGTCGATCGTGCGGGGATCGCGATAGGCCGAATCTCCCCAGATACGGGCGAGCAACATGTCGCGGGTGAACACCCGTCCCGGGCTGCGCGCCAGGGCGGAGAGGATCTCGAACTCGACGTATGTGAGCTGGGCGTCGTCGCCCCGCACCCGGACCGTGCGCTTGGAGAAATCGATGCGCAGGTCTGAGACCACGAGGGGCGCTTCGTCGGGCGCGGTCTCCGCCGGTCTGGACAGCTCCACGCGCCGCAGGGCCGCCTTGACCCGGCTCGAGAACTCGCGCATCGAGAAGGGTTTGGTGATGTAGTCGTCTGCGCCGAGCTCGAGGCCCACCACCTTGTCGATCTCCTCTGACTTAGCGGTCAGCATGATGATCGGCACGGTGCTCTTCGAACGGAGGCGGCGGCAGACCTCGAGTCCGTCGACCTTGGGCAACATCAGGTCGAGCACGACGAGATCGAACGGCTGCTCCTCGAAACGCTCCAGCGCCTGGCGGCCGTCCGTCGCCTGCACGACGTCATACCCCTCCTTCCGCAGGGGATAGGACAGGAGTGTCTGGATCGACTGCTCATCGTCGACGAGCAGGATTCGGGCTGAATGATCTGGCACCGCCACCGCGCCTCTGCCGGGAAGAGTAGTGGGGTAGTCGTGACTCCTCGCCGCTCGCGCTCCGGCTAATCTTGTGCCGCCGATGCTCGACCCGCGGATCTACCGCGCGAGCTTGCTCGCGGTCTTGCTGGCCGTCATCGTGTTCGCGTTTGCGCTGCAGGGGCAGCCGGCTCCCCTGACCACGTCCCTGATGCCGGGAGCCTTCAATGGCCAAAACGCCTACGCGAACACGGTTGGCCTCGCGCGTCAGTACGCGCACCGGCCGGCGGGCTCGAGTCAGGACCAGGCTCTCGCGACCGTGATCTCCGGGCGGCTTCGCGCCGACGGCTTCGCCGTCTCCCGCAGGGCGTTCACCGCTGACACCCCGGCCGGGCGCAGGCGGCTCGAGAACGTCGTCGCGGTCCGTCAGGGCCTCCAGAACTCCGCGATCGTGGTCGTGGCACACCGGGACGCCACGCGCTCGGGCGCGCTCGCGGAGCAGTCGGGAACGGGCGTTTTGCTGGCTCTGGGCCGGGCCGTCTCCGGTGAGACGCTGAACCACACGATTGTCCTGGCCTCCACGACCGGGTCGACCGGCGCGGCGGGCGCGGCGCAGCTGGCGGCCAGCCTGGGCCGGCCCGTCGACGCCGTCCTGGTGTTAGGCGATATGGCGGGCACTCACCTGAGCAGGCCGCTCGTCGTGCCGTGGTCCGAGGGCGAGCAGGTGGCGCCGGCGCTGCTTCGCAACACCGTCGCGGCGACGCTGCACGCGCAGGCGGGCTTGACGGCCGGGAGCCCCAGTCTCCCCGCCCAGCTCTCTCATCTCGCCTTTCCCGTGGCGCTCACTGAGCAGGGGCCGTTCAACGCCCGCGGGATGCCCGCGGTGCTGCTGTCGGCCTCGGGCGACAAGCCGCCGAACGCCCGCGAGCCCGTCAGCGCTACGAACATCGCGGAGTTCGGCCGCACCGCGCTGCTGACAATCGACGCGCTCGACACGAACGCTCGGGTTCCGCAGCCGTCGCCCTACCTGACCCTGGACGGCAAGGAGATCCCCGCGTGGGCGGTACAGCTGCTGGTTCTAGCCCTGATCCTTCCCGTCGCGGCGACGGCGCTCGACGGCTTCGCGCGGACACGGCGTCGGGGCTACGCCGTTGCGCGCCCGCTCGCATGGGTCGCTGCTTGCGCGGGACCGTTTTTGCTGGCGCTTGGGATCGTGCTCGTGGGCAGGGCGGCTGGGCTCCTCAACATCGCCCCGCCCGGGGTGGTGGGGCCGGGGGCCGTGCCGCTGCACACGGGCGGCGTCGCACTACTCGCCGTGCTCGCGGCGGTGATCGTGACGGCCTTCGCGTTGGTGTGGGCGCGAGGGGGAATTGGCACGCTGGCGGGTCGACGCTTAAAACGACCGGCCAAGAGCTCTAGGGCCCGCGTCAGGCAGGTGGAGACGCTTGGGGACCCCGGCGCGGTGGCCGCCATCCTCATCTCGAGCTCCGCGCTCGCGCTGGTGGTCGCGATCGTGGATCCCTTCGCCGCCCTGCTGCTCGTGCCGGCACTGCACTTGTGGATGGTCGCCATGGCTCCGGAGCAGAGCATCCGTCGCTCCATTCGTGTCGCGCTGCTCGCGCTCGGGTTCATACCGCCGGCGCTGCTGATCGCCTACTACGCCGTCACGCTGGGATTCGGTCCCGTCGCTCTGGCTTGGGGCGGCGTGCTGATGGTCGCCGGAGGCGGGCTCGGCATCCCGGTCGCGATCCTGATCTGCCTGCTGGCGGGGTGCGGAGTCAGCGCGGCGGTAAACGTGCTCGGGACCGCGCGGGCGCAGGGGAAGTACTCGCCGACGACTAGCCCCGTCACGGTGCGGGGACCGGTCACGTACGCCGGCCCCGGCTCGCTCGGGGGGACCGCGTCGGCGCTGTCGCGCGCGTCCTCAGCGCTCCGACGTTGACATCCCCGACGCGGGGCGGGAGCCTTTCAGGGTGGCGACAGGGGCACCGCAGCGGCAACGGGGCGTAGTTACGAGCCTGCAGCCGGCCGGGCCGGCCCGCAGGCGCCGTGGGCTGCGGCGCCGGGCGCTGCGCGACCTCTCGCTCGTGCTGGTGATCTCGGGGTCGCTGCTGCTCGCCGACGCGGCGGCGACGCTCCTGTGGCAGGAGCCGCTGAGCGCAGTGATCGCGCTGATCAAGCAGAGCGACCTCAACAGGCGCTTCCTCTCCTATCAGCACGCGCCGCTGTCGCGTGTCGACCTCGAGGCGTTGGCCGGCATCAAGCAGGCGCGCCAGCGCGTCGCGTTCCTCGCCCGGCAGGAGGCGCGCCAGGTCAAGAACGGCCAAGCGATCGGAACGATCGCCTTTCCGAAGTTGAGCTCCGAGTACGTCGTGGTGCAGGGGACAAGCGAGGCAAGCCTCGAGAAGGGCCCTGGTCACTACCCCCAGACAGCTTTTCCCGGCGTGCAGCGGACCGTCGCGATCGCGGGGCATCGCACTACATACCTGGCGCCGTTCCGCCGCCTCAACGACCTCAAGCCAGGCAACACGATCCAGCTGACGATGCGCTACGCGCGCTTCACCTACTCAGTCCAACGGACTCAGATCGTTACCCCGACATCCTGGTGGATCATCAAGGACAAGGGCTACGAGCGGCTCGTGCTCTCGGCCTGCAACCCGATCTACTCGGCCGCGCAGCGGATCGTGGTCTTCGCCCGGCTGCGCAGCTTCGTGCCGCTGGGGCCGGCGCAGGTCAACGGTCCTCACACGCTGTGGTGGGAGCTACAGCACGTGTTCGTAGCCCACTAGGGGACCGCGGGCGTCGCTGAAGACGGCCTCGGGCGCGCCCTCCACGACGCGGCCGATCCAGGTCATCGCCACACCTGCCTGCGCGACAAGCTCAGACGCCGCGGCCGGTACGCACGCGCACAGCTCGAAGTCCTCGCCGGCTGTGGCCGCGAATGCGCCCGGGTCGATCCCCAGCTCCCGGGACACCTCGGTCACCCCAGGCTCGAGAGGAAGCTGCTCGAGCGAGAGCTCCAGCCTTGCGCCGCTGCACCGTGCGAGGTGGGTCGCGTCCGTGGCGAGGCCGTCCGAAATGTCGATCATCGCCCGGGCGCCCGCGGCGGCGAGGGCCCGCCCCTGCTCGAGACGAGGCTGGGGTCGGCGGTAGCGGTCGCGCAGCCCGGCCGCCACCTGCTCGCTAGGGAGGTGAGCTCTTTCGTCGAGCAGGGCGAGACCCGCTCCGGCACCCCCGAGCATGCCGGTCACGCCAACGAGGTCGTCGGGACGAGCGCCGTCCCGCCCCACGAGCAACGCGGGGTCTTCGGCGCGGCCGACGACCGTGAAGCAGACCATGGTGGTGGTGGCGCGCGTGACGTCGCCGCCCGCGATCGCGACCCCGTGCCGGTCCGCCAGCCGGCGGACGCCCGCGGCGAGCTCGAGCGCCCACTCGAGCTCGCACCCGGGTCTCAGGCCCAGCGCCAGGTAGCCCTGCGCCGGGCTCGCGCCCATCGCGGCGACGTCCGAGAGTGCCGCCGCCAGCGCGCGGTGCCCGATCTCGTCGGCGCTCAGCTGCTCGGGGCGAAAGTGAACCCCCTCGACCATCATGTCGCTCGAGACGACCTCATAGCCGTTTGCACGGACAACGGCGGCGTCATCGCCGATGGCGCGGATGACGTTGGGGTGATCGCTGGGGTCGGTGGCGAGCGCCGCCTCGATCCCAGCTATGAGCTCAGCCTCCCGCATGGGGTGGCGCTAATGGGTCACTTATGCCTGTACACGATCCGCGCACGGTCGAGGTCGTAAGGCGAGAGCTCGACGCGGACGCGGTCCCCGGGGAGGATCCGGATGCGGAAGCGGCGCATCTTCCCGGCCACGTGACCGAGGACGGTCCGATCCATGTTGTCGAGCTTCACGCGGAACATCGCGTTGGGCAGGGCCTCGACGACCTCGCCTTCAAGCTCGACCTTCTCTTCCTTTGGCATTGATTAGGGCTCTCGCGGACTTTGGTGCGCCTTGGGTGCGCCCAGAAGCTAGCACCCCCGCGCCGCGCGTCAGTGCGAGTTGTGGCCGCCCCCGCCGCCCGGGTTGCCATGTCCCGGGTTCTTGCCGGGCGGTCCGCTTGGCTTCTTGGACGACGGCGGCGTGCCGGGGACGGTGGGCGGCGGACCCTGGGGCGGAGACGAGAAGTACTGCGGGTTTCTGTACGACCCCGGAACCTGCGCGGGGCCCGAGCTGTTAGTCGACGTCTGCGCCTGACTCTTGGAGACCGAATGCGGTCCGTTGAACTCTGTGCCGCTCCAGGGGACGGCCGGGGTGGGGAAGTCGCCGCAGTAGCCGTCGGAGGCCGTCTCCATGAAGTCGTGCCAGATAGGCGCGGCCAGGGTGCCTCCAAAGCCGACCGCGACGTTGTTGTTGTCCGGGTAGCCGACCCAGACGGCCGTCGAGAGCTTGGGCGAGTAGCCGACGAACCAGGCGTTTGAGAGGTTCTCGGCCGTCCCGGTCTTGCCGGCGGCGGGGCAGCCGTAGTTGGCAGCCGTGCCCGTTCCCTCCGGGTTGGTGATCACCTGCTCGAGGACCTTGGTAGCCGCGTACGCCTCGCCGTCGCTGAAGACGCGGTGGCCTGGCTCGGGGAAGGTGACGGTCCTGCCGCCCGGGAAGACAACCTTTGAGATCGCGTGCGGGGCGCGGTGCAGGCCGCCGTCGGCAACGGTCGCGTAGGCGTCGGCCATCTCGAGCGGCGTCACCCCGTAGGTGAGGCCGCCGATCACCTCGGCGGGGTTGCCCTCGAGCTTTGAGGTGATGCCCATGGCGTGCGCCATCTGGTCGAACTTGCCCATGCCCTCATCGACCGCGAGCTGGGCGAAGACGGTGTTGTCGGAGACGATCGTCGCCTTGGTGATGTTGATGACGCCCTGATAGGTCTCCTCGGCCGTGTGGACCGACCAGGTCGGGTCGCTCGGCAGCCACCCGGGCGCCAGGAACTTCGAGTCGTAGTAGGTCTTGTTGGGGTCGCCGTTGTAATCGTGGATGAGCGTCATCAGCGCGAAGAGCTTGAACGAGGATCCGGGCGAGCGTTGGCCCTGCGTGGCGTAGTCGAAGCTCGACTGGGCGTAGCTCGAGGAGTTGGCGATCGCCACGATGTCGCCGTTGGCCGGGTTGACGGACGCGAGCGCGGCCGCCGGCTGCCCGGGGCCGCCCTCGTGGGCGAGGATCGCGTGCTCCGCCTGGACCTCTGACTTGGGCTGGATCGTCGTGTAGATCTTCAGCCCACCCTCGTCTACGGCCGCGCAGCGCGCGGTCGGGGCTTGGCCCGGACAGAAGTGCTGGTTTAACTCTTGAACGACGTAGTCGAAGACGTAGGGGAGGGCCTTGCGACCGAAGAGCGAGTTGTGCCGGGCCTGAAGCGGCTCGGCGTTCGCGGCCGTGGCCTGCGACTGGGTGATGTAGTGCGACTGGACCATCGCCTGGAGCACGTTTTGCCGGCGCTGGCGGGCGAGGTTGGGGTCCAGGAACGGGTTGTATGCGGAGGGCGCCTGCGGCAAGCCTGCGAGCAGCGCGGCCTGGGCAAGGTCGAGCTTCGACACCGGCTTGTCGAAGAACAGCTCGGAGGCGGCGCCCACGCCGTAGGCGGTCTGGCCCGCGACGGTGCCGTAGGGGACGTCGTTGAGGTAGCTGTCGAGGATCCAGTTCTTCGAGTGCTTGCTGTAGAGCTGCTGGGCGAGCTTGGCCTGCTTGATCTTGTACGTCAGGTCGTGGTTGACGTGCTTGAGGTACAGGTTGTCGATCAGCTGCATCGTCAGCGTCGAGGCGCCCTGGAGGCCGCCGCCGCCGAACAGGTCTCTGACCGCAGCGCGCAGGATCCCCGTGTAGTCGAGGGCGCCGTGATGCCAGAAGCGCCGGTCCTCGATCGCGACGGTGGCCCGCTTGAGGACCTGGGGGATCTGGGAGCCGCTCACCGGGGTACGCAGCACTGTGGAGGGGATGTAGCCGAGCGGCTCACCGTTGGCGGCGAAGATCTCGGACAGCTGGCCCGGCGTCTCGGGCTTGAGCTGGTTGAGGTTGGGCGCCGACGCCGCCACCGCGGTGACCCAGCCGACTACGGCCAGGACGCCGATGCCGAGACCGCCGAACAGCACGAGCAAGGCGAGAAGAATCTTTCGCCTAACGGGATGTCCGCGCCGCCGCTGGTGGCGCCGCTGTCTTTCGCGTCTGCTCATGGAAGCAATGTGGTCGCTGCACGCAGCTGCATGGCCGAGGGGGCAGTGACGGCAGGTAGTTTACCCGCACAGTTGTTCGGCCAGCGGGGTTTGCATCCTGCCAGTCCGTACGATCTTGGTGCGCGTGGGTCCTACCGCGCTCCAAAGCCCTCCCCGCCCTCCCGAGGCGGCCTTGCGCAGGCCGTCGAAGTCTCGCGCGGAGTTGCGCACCTGCTGGAGGGCGCTGTGGACCTCGCGACTCGTTGTGCTTGGCTCGGGCATGTTCGCGGTGCTCCAGTTCGGGTTGGCACGCGACTGGAGGGGGTTTGACCCCGCCCGGTTGACCGCGCCCTTCGGGTACTTCGGCAACCTGCTGGCGGCGCCGTTTGCCCGCTGGGACTCGGTCTGGTACCTGCTGGTCGCGAGCCACGGCTACGAGCACGCGCCCGCGCGCACAGCGTTTTATCCGCTGTACCCGCTGCTGATCCGGATCTTCGGGACCGTTTTCCGATCCGATCTGGCCGCGGGCGTGTTCGTCTCGCTCGTGTGCTTCGGGGCTGGGCTGGTCGTCCTTCACCGGCTCGTTTCCCTGGAGCTGGGCGAAGAGAACGCGAACCTCTGCGTGTTGCTGGTGGCGTTCTCGCCGATGGCGTTCTTCTTCTCCGCCGTCTACACCGAGTCGCTCTTCCTGCTGCTGTCTGCCGCTTGCATCTACCAGGCTCGCCGGGGGCGGTGGGCGACCGCCTGCTTGCTCGGCGGGCTCGCGGCGACCTCTCGCAACACCGGCGTGCTGCTCGTTGTACCGCTCCTGGTGCTCTACCTCTATGGACCGCGCGAGGACTTGCCCGCCGCTGCCGACCGCACGCCACCGGCCTCGCGCGGCTGCGGCCGCGGTTTTCGCACCGCGTCCGTCGTTCTTGTGGCTCACGCTCGTGCCAGCGGGATTGGGCGCCTACGTCGTATTCCTCGCGCTGACGACCGGCCATGGCCTCACCCCCTTTGGCATCGAGCACCTGTGGTACCGGCACTTCTCCTGGCCCTGGGGCGGAATCTGGCAGGGGACCGTCGCCGCCTGGGACGGGCTGCGTCAGCTCATCCATGGCCCGCCTCCGCCCGTCTACTTCGCGAAGGCCGGCGGCAACCCGATGACCGTCGCGGGCCAGAACCTGATGCTGTTCGCGTTCCTGGTGCTCGGAGTGATCGCGTGCGTTGGCGTCGTTCAGAAGGCTTCCGCTCGCCTACGGCGCCTATGTGGTGATCGCCATGGCGGCGGCTCTCTCGTACCCGGTCACTCCCCAGCCGCTGGCGTCGTTGCCGCGGTACGAGGTGGTGCTGTTCCCGTTCTTCATGTGGGCCGCGATCTGGGTCCGAAGACGTGCCATCGCATTCCAGGCGGTCGCAGCCAGCGCGGTCCTGCTCGGTCTCTTCACGGCCGAGTTCGCGACCTGGCGGTTCGTCGGCTGAGGTGGTCGGTGCGGGCCCCGAAGCGGTGCTGTTCGACGCCCTCGGCACGCTGGTCGCGCTCGAGCCGCCTGCCCCGCTGCTGCGCAGAGGGTTGGCGGAGCGGGCCGGGGTCGAGGTCAGCGCAACGGAGGCAGAGATGGCCCTCGCCGCCGAGATCTCGTACTACCGCGCCCATCTCGACGAGGGCCGGGATCGCGCCAGCCTGGGCAGGCTGCGTCGCCGTTGCGCCGAGGAGTTGCGCGCGGCGCTGCCACGCACCGCGCGAGCGATCGAGCTCGACGCGCTCCAGACAATCCTGCTCGGCGCGCTGCGGTTCACCGCCTTCGGCGACGCCGGGGAAGCGATCCGAGGCGTGAGGCGAACGGGCGCCCGCGCGATCGTCGTCTCCAACTGGGATGTTCGCTCGAGGACGTGTTGGCGCGGCTCGGCCTCGCCCCATTGTTGGACGGCGTCGTCACTTCGGCGGGGGCGGGCGCGCGCAAGCCCTCGCGCGCGATCTTCGAGCGGGCGCTCGAGCTCGCGCGGGTGCCGCCCGACCGAGCGGTGCACGTCGGGGATAGCTTGGAGGAGGACGTTCTCGGCGCGCGACGCGCGGATATCGAGCCGATCCTGCTGCGCCGCGACGGCCGGCCGGGGCCTCCCGACGTGAAGACGATCTCGGATCTGGACGGGCTCGCGTGGGAACTGCTCGGGACGGGCGCCTGGTCCTAACCTTGCGGGAGCCATGTATCAGACGTCCGACGAATCCGTAGACGGCGCAAACTGGCGGCCGTGGATGGCCCCCGCTGCGGCCATCGCCGCGTTCGTGCTCGGGCTGTTCGCGGCGAGCATCGTGGCCGCGATCGCCGGCGAAAGCGGCACGAGCGCGTCGAACCCCACGCCGGCGGTCGCGCTGATCGGCTCGGTCGTATTCGACTTGTCGCTGCTCACCGCCGCCTCTACTTCGCGCGGCTGAGGGGGCCGCTGCGCGCCTCGGACTTCGGCTTCCGGCGAGTCTCCGCTGCGTCTCGGCGTCGGTGCGTTCTTTGCGGCTGGGGTGATCTACTACCTCGTGAGCGCGCTCTACGCGGCGCTGGCGCATCTGCACGGCACCGAGAAGCTGCCCAGCGAGCTCGGCGTCGGCAAGAGCACGGCGGCGCTCGTCGGTGCCGCCGTCTTCGTGTGCGTAATCGCCCCGATCGCGGAGGAGACGTTCTTCCGGGGCTTCTTCTTCGGCGCGCTGCGCCGCTGGCAGATTCGAATTGGCGGACGCGACTTCGGCACGCTGCTCGCGGCCATCGTGACGGGAATCGTGTTCGGCCTCGCGCACGTGGGCTCGGCGCCGGCCCAGTACCTCGTGCCGCTTGGATTTCTGGGGTTCATGCTGTGCTTGGTGCGCTGGCGAACGCGCTCGCTGTACCCGTGCATCGCGCTGCATTCGGTCAACAACTCGCTCGCGCTGGGGATCAACGAGCTGCACTGGACGGGGGGCGAGATCATCGCCCTGATCGTCGGCTCGTTGCTCGTAATCACGGCGCTGACGGGTCCGTTGTCGATTCGGCGCACGGCGCCCGCGGGAGCGTAGGAGGTGACGGGCGTGACGGAGGTGGAGTCGGCGCGGGACCTGCTGGTCGATCAGTTGCGCGATCACGCGCTGATCATCGGCAGGGTTGTCCTGACGAGCGGGCGCACCGCCGAGTACCTAGTCGACGCCAAGCGCGCGATCCTGCAACCCGCGGGCTTCTTCGCGCTCGCGACTCTGGTCGCGGAGCAAGCGCGCGTGTGGGGAGCGACCGCCGTCGGCGGGATGACCATGGGAGCCGACCCGATCGCGTGCGCGGCCCTCGCCGGCGGCGCCTCGGTCAAGGCGTTCTTCGTGCGCAAGGAGGTAAAAGACCACGGCCTCGCGCGCCGGATCGAGGGACCCGACCTGGAACCGGGTGACCGCTTGATGGTGGTCGAGGACGTCGTCACGACGGGCGGTTCCACGATCAGGGCCGTTGAGGCCGTGCGTGAACAGGGCCACATGGTCTGCGGCGTGCTCGCGATCTGCGATCGCCTCGCCGGCGGAGCCGCGGCGATCGAGCGGGCGGCGGGCGCGCCGTTTCTGGCGCTGACGACCATCGACGAGGTCTACCCCGAGCGACCGGACAGGGAGACCTGACCGGCGGCGTCGCCCCTCTTCTGCTGCGCTTATGGCGCTTTCAGCGAAGCGCCCATTCGCAGCTCAGTTCGGCCGAGCCTCGTATCCAGCTTCTCCGTCCCGTCAGCCTTGAATCCGAGGCGCTCGTAAAACCGCTTAGCTCCCTCGTTTCCTGCCAGCACCCAAAGTTGCACAGAGCGCCACCCCTCGGCACCAAGCTCGACAACGGCGACCTCGATCAGGGCGCGGCCGACTCCGGTTCGCCACCAACGCGGACTCACATAGATCGCCCTGATCTCGGCGATTCGCTCACTTGCGTCCGTTCCCCTGGCCGGAGCGTGCGCGGAACAGAAGCCGGTCAGGGCATGGTGGTCTTCGGCCACGAACACCAGGCGTGCGTCGTTGGTCGCGAGCGTGTGGCGCCAAAGCTTCTCGCGCTCCTCCACTGACAGCGCGTCGAGGACTTCGTCCGGGACCAGCCCTCGGTACGTCGCACGCCAGGTTTCCACGTGAATCCGGGCGATCGAAGATGCGTCCTCGAGCCGTGCACGCCTGATGACGATCCCCATCGCCGATTCACGGTACCCGTGTGCTCGACGGCCGAACTCGTCACACTCGACGCGCTTCGCGAAGGCGCCGGCGTCGGCAGGGCGCTCGTCGAAGCCGTCGCGCAGGCCGCCCGGGATCAGGGCGCCACCGTGCTGGTCGTCATGACGACGAATGACAACCTGCGCGCGCTCAAGCTCTACCAGCGCGCCGGTTTCTGCCTGCACGAGCTCCGACCGGGTGCGGTCGAGCAGGCCCGCCGACTGAAGCCGTCGATCGCACGGCTCGGGCACGACGGCATCCCCGTCCGCGACGAGCTCGACCTGATCTTGCCGCTTTAGTTGTCGCCGCCAGCGACCACTGGCCCGAACGTGATACCCCCGGCAGGAATCGAACCTGCATCCCGCGCTTAGGAGGCGCGTGCTCTATCCATTGAGCTACGAGGGCGGCGCGCCGAAAGAGGCTAGCCGGGTTGGGAGTCTGTCCGACTCTTTCCGCATGACTTCTAAGCGTCCCATCGGGGGACCACCACGTGGGTTCGGCGTGGTCCTCGGCTTGTCGACACATTGTCGGCCGGTTAAACGTGCGTGGACAAACCTCGGCGTGGTGTGATAATCCGCGCACCGTGGAGGAGGAGGAGTGCTCTAGATGGGACCGGCCGCGCGAGCATCCGTGTTTACACAGTGGGGCGCAGATCTGTTTTGGTGCCGAGCTGGCATACAGAAGGAGCATTGCTCCAGCCGAGGAAATCATCGGCAAACGGCATCTTTGCGGGCGCGGAGAGCCCGTCAGAGATGCGTGAAAGATTGGCGAATTCCTTGAGGATTCAGAGGAGAGGAGAGACGGAAGCATGAGATCTCACGATGGCGAATTCGGCGGGCATGTGGGTGTGGCGTCGAAGACGCGATGGGGGCGCACGCTACGGCGACTCGCGCTAGCCCTGATCGTCCCCGCGGCGATCTTGGGGCTCGCTGCCTGCGGCAGCAGCAGCACCAGCAGCAGTAGCACCAGCAGCAACAAGACCGAGTCGAGCCTCGGCACTGTGCTCTACGGCACGCTGCCGCCGGCCGGGACCCCGGTCAGCGGGGGCACGATCACGCAGGGCCAGCTCACCGGCCAGACGCCGACCTACATCTTCCCGATCGCCCCGGGCGCCCAGACCGTCGACCGGCACGATCTCGCTCCTGAGCTCGCTGTTCATGCCGCTCTACGGCGGGCCCGACGGGCGCGCGGCCGCAGGTCGACTACGCGCTCAGCGCCGCCAACAAGCCGATCTTCTCGAACGGCGACAAGACCGTGACGATCCCGATCAAGCCCGGGCTGCATTGGTCAAACGGCGCTCCGATCGACGCCAACGACGTCGTCTTCTGGTTCGACCTGCTCAAGGCGGCGATCAAGGAGAGCCCCGCCAACTGGGGCCAGTTCGCTCCCGGCCTGATGCCGCAGAACGTCACGAGCATCGGCACGCAAGGGCAAGTACGACGTCGTCATGCACCTGAACAAGTCCGTACAACCCAGGCTTCTTCCTCAACAACAATCTGTCGGACACCAACAACGTCTACCCGCTGCCGAGCACGTCGTGGAACATCGACTCGGCGCAGCGGCCCGCACCTCAACTACACCAACCCGGCGAACGCCAAGAAGATCTACGACTACCTGAACAAGCAGGGCGCCGAGTCTCGACGTTCGCGACCAACCCGCTGTGGAAGGACGTCTCGGGGCCGTTCAAGCTGAAGTCCTTCAGCGCCACCAACAGCTCCTACGTGCTCGTCCCGAACCCCGGCTACGGCGGCATCGCCCAAGTCCGAGGCGTCGCAGATCTCGGTCCAGACCTACACCGGCTTCACCTCCGAGCTCAACGCCGTCAAGGGCGGCAGCCTCGACGTCGCGGTCGGGATCGACCCCTCGCAGCTCGCGGAGGCACCCGGCGCTGAAGACGCAGGGCGATCGACATCTTCGGCGGCCCGGGCTGGGGCTGGTTCGGCGGCATCATCAACTTCAAGGACAAGACGAACGACTTCGACAACGTCATCAAGCAGCTGTACGTCCGCCAGGCGATCGCCCACCTGATCGACCAGCCGGCGATCATCAAGGGCGTCTACAAGGGCGCGGCGGTGCCGGCGTACGGCCAGACGCCCTCGGCGCCGCTGTCGCCGTACGCGCCGGCGAACGCGAGCACAGCCGACGTACCCCTACAACCCCTCGACGGCCGTCTCGCTCCTGAAGTCGCACGGCTGGAAGGTCGTGCCGAACGGGACTACCGACCTGCGCCAAGCCCGGGCACGGCCTCGGGCGAGTGCGGCGCCGGCATCCCCGAGGGCACGCCGATCTCGTTCGTGTGGGCCAACCAGCCCGAAGTCGGTGTCAGACCACCGGAGCGCTCGAGTCCGAGGTCGTCGCCTCGGAGGCCAAGTCGGCCGCCGGGATCAACATCACCCTGCAGACCAAGACGTTCAACTTCCTGACCGCCAACTACAACAACGCCAACCCGGCCGCCGCCAAGTACACGAACGACTGGGGCGTCAACAACTACGGCGGCCTGTTCACCGACTACTACCCGACCGGCGCGGGGGTCTGGAATGCGCCGGCGCCGGGTTCAACCTCGGCGCCTACAACGACCCGACCGCAACTCGCTGATGAACGCCTCCGTGCACAGCGGCAACGTCGACGCGGTCAAGAAGGAGGCCACCTACATCGAGACGCACCCGCCGGTGTTGTTCATGCCGACCCGGACTACCTGCTGGCGGTCAACTCCAAGAAGGTCGGGAGCCAGCCCGACGGCTGGACGTCGATGACCCAGCAGCAGTGGTTCCCGCAGTACTGGTACAAGATCAAGTAGGCCGGAGCTCAAGCGACGAGCCGATGACGACGCCATCGAGGGAGCGTAAGCTGGCTCGTGCACGGATGCGGACAATGAGCGATGACCGGCGGGCCGCGCGGATGATCGGCTACATCATCCGGCGGCTCGCCGTGGCGGTCATCGATCACCTTGGGGATCGCGTTGATCATCGTTCGCGTTGCTCCACTACCTGTCGCCGAGCCCGGCGTACGACGTGCTCGGCGCCAAGGCGCAGCCGCTCGCGGTCGCGTCGTGGAACAAGGCCGCACGGCTACGACCGCCCGGAGCTCGTGCAGTTCTTCAGCTACTCTGGGCAACCTGCTGCACCTCAACTTCGGCTACTCCTACAAGCTCGACCAGAGCGTCAGCGCGCTGTTCAAGGAGAACGCCGGCCGCAGCGCGTACCTGACCGGCGCGGCGCTCGTGCTCTCGCTCGCTGATCGCGATCCCGCTCGGGATCGCGCAGGCGGTGCAAGCGCAACAGCGTCGGCGACTACACGGCCACGACGGTCAACTTCATTCTCTACTCGATGCCGTCGTTCTTCCTCGGGCTGATCCTGATCCAGTTCTTCGCGCTCGACCTGCAGCATCTTCCCGCCGACGGTGTCGGACTCGATCACGACGACGTGGGGAGCGATCACCCACCCGCGTCAGCTGACTCTGCCGATCGTCACGCTGGCCGCGATCAATGTCGCCTCGTTCAGCCGCTACATGCGCTCCTCGGCGCTCGACAACCTCGCCCAGGACTACATCCGGCTCGCGCGCGCCAAGGGCCTCTCGGAGCGCGCGGTGCTGTTCCGGCACCTGCTGCGCAACGCCTGCCTGCCGATGATCACGCTCGTCGGGCTCTCGATCCCCACGCTGCTGGCCGGCAACCTGCTGATCGAGGTCCTGTTCAACTACCAGGGCCTCGGGCTGCTCTTCTACAACGCGCTCGGCACCGAGGACTACAACGTGCTGCTCGCCTACACGATCCTCGGCGGCATCCTGACCGTGCTCGGGAACCTCATCGCCGACGTCGCGATCACCGTCGCCGACCCGCGGGTGCGCCTTGCCTGACTCGACCAAGCCGCTGATCGGGCCGCCGCCGGAGCTCGGCGGGGGCGTGCGCGTCCAGGTGCTCCCGGGAGCGCCGGGGACCCCGCCCGAGGGCGGCGACGTTCAGGTCATCGCCAGCGGCTGGCGCCTGGCGCTGCGCGAGTTCTTCGTCGAACCGGCTGGCTGTGGTCGGCGCTGGCGGTGATCGTGTTCTTCCTGCTCTTCTGCTTCCTCGGCCCGCTCGTCTACCACACCAACCAGATCGGTCTTCCAACCGCTCAGCACCGACCTGCCGCCGGGCGGCGGGCATCCGCTCGGCACCGACGAGCACGGCTTCGACGAGCTCGGCCGGATCATGGCCGGGGGGCAGACGGCGCTCGAGATCGGCTTCTTCGCCTCCTTCATCGCGACCGTGATCGGCACCCTGTGGGGGGCGATCGCCGGGCTCGTCGGCGGGCTTCGTCGACGGCGTCGATGATGCGCTTCGTCGACATCCTGCTGTCGATCCCGCTGCTGTTCATCGTGCTCGTGCTGGCGACGAAGTTCAGCGGGACGGTGCGTCGAGCAGAGCCTGCTCATCGGCCTCTTCTCGTGGCTGATCCCGGCGCGACTCGTGCGCGGCGAGGTCCTGACCCTGCGCGACGCGCGACTTCGTCTACGCCGCGCGGGTGATGGGCGCCGGCCAGTCCGCGGATCGTGCTGCGGCACCTGATCCCCAACGCGCTGTCGGTGGTGATCGTCAACATCACCTTCCAGGTCGCCGACTCGATCCTGATCCTCGCCTACCTCGGCTTCCTCGGCTTCGGCCTCCAGTACCCGACGGCGTCCTGGGGCGACATGCTCGGCAACGCCCAGAACGTACGTCGTCCTCGGGCTACTGGTGGCTCGTGTACCCCGTCGGGGCGTGCCTGGTCGCGCGTCGTGCTCGCGGCCAACCTGGTCGGCGACGCGCTGCGCGACGCGCTCGACGTCCGGCTGCGCCGCCGATGAAAGGACTCTGAAGGCTTGTCACCCGCGCTCGAGGTCTACAGACCTCACCACCCATATCCACCTCAGCCGGTCCGTCGTCCAGGCGGTCGGCAACGTCGACCTCAAGATCGACGCGGGCGAGACGCTCGGGCTCGTCGGCGAGTCCGGCTGCGGCAAGTCGATGCTCGGCCTTTCGATCCTCGGCCTGCTGCCGCCGGGCGGCCACATCGTCGGGCGGCTCGATCAAGCTCGAGGGACGCGAGCTCGTGGGGCTGCCCGAGGCCGAGCTGCGGCGAGATGCGCGGCAACAACGTAGCGATGATCTTCCAGGACTCGCAGTCCTCGCTGAACCCGACCAAGTCGATCGGCGAGCAGGTCGCCGAGCCGGTGCGGCTGCACCGCGAACGCATCCAGCAAGGAGGCGTCTGGACCGCGCGCTCGAGGTGCTGGAGCTGGTTGGATTGCCGCGGCCGCGCGAGCGCCTGGACGACTATCCGCACCAGCTCTCGGGCGGGCTGCGCCAGCGGGTGATGATCGCGATCGCGCTGGCCTGCGAGCCGCAGGGTGCTGCTGGCCGACGAGCCCACGACGGCGCTCGACGTGACGATTCAGTCGCAGATCCTCTCGCTGCTCGACGATCTGAAAGAGCGTCTCGGCATGGCCACCCTGCTCGTCACGCACGATATGGGGGTCGTCGCCGGGCGGACAAGCCGCATCAACGTCATGTACGCAGGTCGGATCGTCGAGACCGCGCCGACCGAGCGGCTGTTCACCAGCATGCGGCATCCGTACACGCAGGGGCTGCTCGGCTCGATCCCACGCCTCGACCAGGACACCCGTGAGGCGCTGGTGAGCATCCCCGGGCTTCCTCCCGACCTCACCAACCCTCCCACCGGCTGCCGCTTCGCTCCGCGCTGCCCCAGGGCGACGAGCCAATGCCGCGCCGCACGAGCCTCCGCTGAAGGGCGACGAGCCCCGGCCATCTGTTCGCCTGCTGGCACCCGGTCGACGGGCCGCGTCGAGCGTCGCCCGAAGATCGCCGACGGCGTTCCCGGCGCGCAGCGACGCGACGGAAGGCTCAACGGCCGCGTGCTCGAGATCGGTGACGTCGTCCGCGAGTACCCCGTCACCGCGGGAGCGATCCTCAAGCGCAAGGTCGCCTCCGTCAAGGCCGTCTCCGGCGTGACTCTGGACCTCCACGCGGGCGAGACGCTCGGCCTGGTCGGCGAGTCGGGGTGCGGCAAGACGACGCTCGGCAAGATGGTCGTCGGCATCGAGATCCCCGGACAAGGGGCGCATCCGCTTCGACGGCAAGGAGATCTTCCGGCTGCGCGGGCAGGGCGCTGCGCCGGGCCCGGCGCAACCTGCAGATGATGTTCCAGGATCCATACGCCTCGCTGGACCCTCGGATGCGCGTCCACTCGATCCTGCGCGAGCCGCTGGTGATCCAGAACGCCGGTAACCACAAGGAGCAGCAAGAGCGCGTTCTCCGGCTGCTGGACGAGGTAGGGCTTCCCGCACAACGCCCTGGAGCGCTACCCGCACGAGTTCTCCGGCGGGCAGCGCCAGCGCATCGCCCTCGCCCGAGCGCTGATGCTCGAGCCCAAGGTGATGGTCGCCGATGAGCCCGTGAGCGCGCTCGACGTATCGATCCGCTCGCAGGTGCTGAACCTGATGAAGCGCCTCCAGGTCGAGCACGACATGGCGTCGATCGTGATCTCGCACGATCTGGCCGTGGTCAAGTACCTCGCGGACCGAATCGGAGTCATGTACCTGGGGAAGCTGGTCGAGCTGGGGCCGGGCGAGGACATCTACCACCGCCCAGCCCATCCCTACACCGAGGGACTGATCAAGGCGATACCGATTCCCGACCCGGCCATCGCGCGGCAAGAGACCGAGCCCGCCGTCCGGGGGGAGCTCCCTAGCCCGATCGATCCCCCTTCCGGGTGCCGGTTCCATACGCGGTGCCCGCGGGCACAGGTGCGCTGCTCCGAAGAGGTCCCCGAGCTGCGTCGATTTGGCTCGGAGCACATCGCCGCCTGCCATTTCCCGCTGCAGGACCCAGCGCCGGAGGGCGAGCCGCAGGCGGCAACAGCCGACCAGCCGTAGTGCTGAGGTTCCTCCTCGATCACAGCCGCTATCTCAGGCTTTTAGAAGAGGTTGACGCGGAGGAGCTGTTTGGGACGGTCCAAAGCAACCGTGCGTACCTCGCGCGGTGGATGCCATGGGCGCAGAAGCAGACGCTCGAGGGCACGCTGACGTTCATCCGTGAGAGCCGGAGGCAGCTCGCCGGCAACCAGGGTCTCCAACTCGCAATCATCGAAGACGGCGCAATCGTCGGCGTGCTCGGCTACCACCGGGTTGACTGGGACAACCTTTCGACGAGTGTCGGGTATTGGATTTCCGAGCGATCGCAAGGCAACGGTACGGTCACGATGGCGACGGCCGCGCTCGCGGACCACGCCTTCGGCGTCTGGAAGCTAAACCGGGTCGAGATTCGCGCCGGGGTCGACAATCACCGCAGCCGGGCCATTCCCGAACGGCTCGGATTCACGCCCGAGGGAGTCCTTCGGCAGGCCGAGCGAATCGGGGAGCGGTTCGTGGACCACGCCGTGTACTCGGTCCTCGCCGACGAATGGCGGCGCCACAACCGAGGTCGCGCGTGAAGGCGATGAAAGTCGAGCTGACAACGGATCGCCTGCTTCTCGCCCCGCTGGCGCCGGCTACGGCGGCGGCGCTGCTGGACTCGCGCGAGCAGGCCGCACACGACATGGGGCTTGATCTCGCACCCGACTGGCCTGGGCAGGCCCTGTTCGGCATCCTCCCCCGCCAGACCGAGCTGCCTCCGAGTCAGTCGGTCTGGGGTATCTGGCTGATAATCGGCCGCGCGCAAGGCGCCGTGATGGGTGACGTGGGCTTCAAAGGCCCTCCTTCTCGAGATGGAGTGGTCGAGATCGGCTACAGCGTCGTCCCGGCGTACCGCCGCCGCGGCTATGCGACCGAGGCGGCGCGAGCACTGGTCGACTGGGCTTGCCGCCAGGCGCCGGTGACAGCCATCGTCGCTGGATGCGACGAGAACAATCAGGCCTCGATCAGGACGCTTAGACGCGTGGGCTTCCGTCAGACGGGTCGTGATGGGCACGAGCTCCGGTGGCGTTTGCAACCTGCCCGGCCTACTCCTCCACGTACAGAGACTCGGCCGCCAGCTCCTGGCCGCGCTTGCTCCACAGCTTGATCTCCAAGTAGTCCTGGCGGTAATTGTCGGGCGCGATCAGCGTGAAGCGATCCTCGACCAGCTCGCATTGGTCGACCGCGAGATTCGCGAGCTCGGCGGTGACGACCGCGCCGCCGGGAATCAGCGGCACGCCCCACACCAGGGTGATGTCGGCGACGTTGCCCTGCTCGCCGCGCCAGGAGCCGATGACCTCGTCGTTGAGGTCGAGCTTCCAGTCGGGGTTGCCCTCCGCCAGCTCGGCCGTGAAGTCCGCGTGGGCCTGGAAGTCGGAAGGAGCGCGCGACTCCGCGGCCTCCTCGTCGGATGAGCCCTCGCGGAAGGAGACATAACCGAACAGCTCGAAGCCGCCCGTGGTGCGGGCGATCGCGGGGATAAACGTGCGCCCCGCGTAGGAGCGGTCGGGGAACCACGCGACCTCCCCCGGTTCGCCGAGCTCCTCGCCCTCGGTGTCGATTTCCGCACAGGCGGCCCGGAAGTGGTCCGCGAGCGTCTCCGCCCAGCGGCCATATGGAAGGCTCTCCTGGGGGGGAGAGGCGGCGAAGCTGATCACAAACCTGTCGGTGGGGGGCATGGCGTCCTGTCGGTGGGGGGCGTGGCGTCCGAAGGCGGTCGGGGTTAGCGCGGGACGCCTACCAGCATCTCCCGGCCCGCACGCGAGATGGTGCGGCGCAGGCCCTCGCGCAGGTCGAAGGTCGGCTCCCAACCGAGGATCTCGCGAGCCAGGGTGATGTCGGGCTGTCGGACCTTGGGGTCGTCTGTCGGCAGCGCCTCGAAGACGATCTCGGACTTCGACTCGGTGACTTCGATCACGACCTCGGCGAGCTCGAGCAGCGTGTACTCGTCGGGGTTGCCGATGTTCACGGGATCGTGGCAGCCCGACTCGGCGAGCGCGATCAGCCCCCGGATCTCGTCCTCGACGTAGCAGAAGGAGCGCGTCTGCGACCCGTCGCCGAAGACGGTTATGGGGCGATCGAGCAGCGCCTGGCGCAGGAAGGTGGGGATCGCCCGGCCGTCGTAGGGGCGCATGCGGCTCCCGAAGGTGTTGAAGATCCTCGCGATCGCCGTGTCCACTCCCTGCTGGCGGTGGTAGGCCATGGTCAGGGCCTCGGCGTACCGCTTGGCCTCGTCGTAGACGCCGCGCGGGCCGATCGGGTTGACGTTGCCCCAGTAGGACTCGGGTTGCGGATGGATCTCGGGGTCACCGTAGACCTCGCTCGTGGAGGCGATCAGAAAGCGCGCGCGGTGCTTTTTGGCCAACCCGAGTGTGTGGTGCGTGCCGTAGGAGCCCACCTTGAGCGTGTGTAGGGGAAGGCGCAGGTAGTCGATCGGCGACGCGGGCGACGCGAGGTGGTAGACGAAGTCGATTTGCTCATCGACGAAGTAGGGCTCGATGATGTCCAGGTTCAGATGGACGAAGCGCTCGTCGCGGATGTGCTCGATGTTCTGAAGCGTCCCGGTCTCGAGGTTGTCGATGCAGATCACCCGGTGACCGCGCCGCAGGAGCTCATCACACAGATGCGAGCCCAAAAAACCGGCGCCGCCGGTTACCAGGCAGGTGGCCATGGGCGAGGAATCTACAGGCAGCGGCAGCGCTTTAGCCCCGGCACGGCAGCGCTTTAGCCCGAAGCTGGGGACTCAACCAGGAACGCTTTAGCCCCGGAGCGGGGACTAGCTCAATACGATGTGCGCTCACATGGCGGCAGTCAGGTTCATCGAGCGGCTGAGCGATCAGGTCGCCCTGGAGTTTGGGGCGCAGCAGCAGTACATCGCCAACGCCGTCTACTTCGACGGCCGCACGCTGCCTCGACTCGCCGGCTTCTTCTACGCCCAGGCGGTCGAAGAGCGCAACCACGCGATGATGATGGTGCGCTACCTCCTCGATTCCGGCGTGGATGTGGCAATTCCGGGCGTGCGGGCGCCCGAGACTCAGTTCGCGGACATCGTCGCCCCGGTCGCGCTGGCGCTGGAGCAGGAAAAGCGGGTGTCAGAGCAGATCGGAACGCTGGCTGGGGTCGCCCGAGAGGAGAACGACTATCTCAGCGAGCAGTTCGTGCAGTGGTTTTTGAAGGAGCAGATCGAGGAGGTCGCGACGATGTCCTCGCTGCTGGCGGTGGTCGAGCGCTCAATCGAGACGCCGATGTTCATTGAGGACTACCTAGCGCGCGAGCAGACGCGCGAGAGTGCGCCGGACCCTACGGCTCCACCCGTGGCCGGGGGAGCGCTCTAGAAAGCCTCGCGAACGGCCTCGAGCCCGGCCGCCGAGCGCTCGAGAAATGAATAGGTGCCGCGGTCGCGCAGCTCCACGGCGGCCTCGATCAGCGTACCGAGCGCCGCAAACGCGAACGCCCCGCCGACGGACACGCGCCTCACGCCCAGCTCGCCCAGCCCGGCGGCCGAGGGGGCTCCGGATCGGGCGAGCACGTTGACGGGCTTCCCCACCGACTCGACCACGCGCGCGATGTCCCGTGCGCTGGTCAGCCCGGGGGCATACAACACGTCGGCGCCGGCCTCCTCGTAGGCCCGGAGCCGGGCGATCGTGTCGTAAAGATCGGGGCGGCCGCGGATGTGGTTCTCGGCCCGGGCGGTCAGCACGAGCGTTGCGGGGCCGCGATGAGCGGCGTCGGCCGCTGCCGACACCCGCGCGCGGGCGGCGTCGAGCTCGTAGATCGGATTGTCCGTGTCGCCCGTGAAGTCCTCGACCGAGCAGCCGGCGAGCCCCGCCTCGAGCGCGAGGGCGATGGTCTCGGCAACGCCGTCGGGTTCATGGGCGAAGCCGTTCTCCAGGTCGGCCGAGACGGGCAGCTCGGTCGCTGCGACGATCGTGGCCGCGTGCGCGAGCGCCTCCTCGCGGGTGACGCCGCCGTCGAGTCGGCCGAGCGTCGCGGCGTGACCGCTGCTGGTCGTCGCCAGCGCCTCGAAGCGCAGCGCCTGCATCAGCTTGGCCGAGCCGGCGTCCCAGACGTTGGGGAGCAGAAGTGGTCGTCGCTCCCGGTGTAGCGTCAGGAATCGTTCCGCGAGGTCGCTCTGCATCGCGGGCAGCCTAGCTCTGATCGCGATTGGGGGAGTGAGCGCGGCGATCGGGGGAGTGAGCGCGGCGCACGTAATGGACGTCGCCGCGCCGCACCGTGACCTTCTCCGAGTCGAGGTGCTCGAGCAGCGCTTGGGCGAACTTGCGTGAGGTCTTCAGCTCGTCGCGCAGCTGGGCGAGCGTCACGGCTCCGTCGTTTCGCTGCGCCAGTTCCACCACGCGCCGGCGGACCTGGTCGAGCACCTCAGGGTGGAAGTGCTGCGTTCGCGAGACGCGGACGGCACGCCCGGCGGCCCGCAGCGCGGCGAGCGCGTCCTCGTCGAGCTCGCGATCGGGCGGGGGGGCGAGGCCGGCGTCGAGGAGGCGCCGTTCCACAGCGAGGTCCGCGGATGACAGCCCCGCGGGAGGCACTGCGTCGCCCGAGTGCCCCCCGCGGGGCTGCTCACCCGCGCTTGAGGCGTCTTGCTGCGGTGTCTCCTCCCCGCGCTCCAGGCGCTCGAGGCGCACGAGCAGGTCGCGCGAAGGGCCGTGGCGGCGTGGCGCCGAATCGAGCACCACCCCACCCCCCACCGTGTCCGGAGGGGCGATGCGCCGGAGCACGAGGCGGTCGCCGATCAGAGGAACAAGCGGCTGTTCGAGCCGCAGCTGCCAGAAGCGGCCACCGAGCCAGGCGATTCTCGCGGGCGTCTCGCGCGTGCCGTGGTGTACCTGCGCGCGCTCGCCCGAACTGGGCTCCTCCTCGGGCTCGAAGTCGAGCGCGGCGTCGATGCGGTAGGTCGGTGCGATTGCCGCTCCGGCGCCCGAGAGCACGTCCCCCCGGGCCACGTCTGCGACCGCAATCCCGGTCAGGTTGATCGCGACCCTCTGACCCGCCACCGCGTGCGCGACCGCTTGGTCGTGCACCTGCACGCCGCGCACGCGCACGCGCCTGCCGGCCGGGAGCAGCACGAGCTCATCCCCCCGTCCCGCCTCGCCCGACCACAGCGTGCCGGTGACGACCGTGCCGGCTCCACGGATGCTGAAGACGCGATCCACGTTCAGTCGAGGTGGCGTCGGCTCCGACGCGGCGCGACCGGGAACGGAGGCGGCCGCGCCTTCGAGCACGGCTAGCAGCTGTTCGAGTCCCGCGCCGGTTCTGGCCGAAACGGGAACCACCGGGACGGAGGGCAGCAGCTGGGCCACCTCGGCGGCCGCCGGTCCGGGGTCGGTGAGATCGCTCTTGGTGATCGCGACGGCACCCACCTCGACGGCGAGCGCCCGCAGCACGGCCGCGTGCTCGCGCGTCTGCGGCATGACGCCGTCGTCTGCGGCCACCGTCATCAGGTAGAGGTCGATCCCGGTGGCCCCCGCGACCATCGTCCGCACGAAGCGTTCGTGGCCGGGCACGTCGATCACCGAAAGCCTGCGTCCCGAGGGCAGGGCGAGCTGGGTGTAGCCGAGCTCGATGGAGATCCCGCGAGCGCGCTCCTCGGGTAAACGGTCCGTGTCGACGCCGGTCAGTGCGCGGATCAGGGCCGTCTTGCCGTGATCGATGTGGCCGGCCGTCCCGAGCGTCAGCGGCGCGTCGGTCACCGGTGGGCACACTCCCTCAGAGGCCCAGCGCGCTACGGACCGCCTCGATCGCCAGCCCGACCTCGTCATCGCTGAGGGTGCGCGGATCCAGCAGTACGCGACCGTCGTGGATGCGCGCGATCAGCGGGGGGTCGAAGTCGCGCAGCGCGCCCAGCAGCCCGACAGGGTCCTCGCCGGACAGGGCCACGGCCGGGCCCTCCAACTCGACCAGCGGCAGGGCGCCTCCGCCGACGGTCGCGCAAGAACGCACGATCTCGGCACGCGGGCCGATGCCGCCGGCGAGGCGCTGGGCGCGCCGCGAGAGCGTCGCCTCCCCGGCGGCGAGCATCGCGAGCACCGGGATCTCTCGCCATGCTCGCTCGGGATCGCGGTAGAGCAAAAGCGTCGCCTCGAGCGCGGCGAGCGAAAGCTTGTCGATGCGCATCGCTCGCGCGAGCGGATGGGCGCGCGCGGCCACGATCGCCTCGCGCTGGCCGGCCACGATCCCCGCCTGGGGACCTCCCAGCAGTTTGTCTCCAGAACAACAAACGAGCGCCGCCCCCGCGGCTACCGACCGCCTGAGCGCGGGTTCCTCGGCCAACGCGAGCGCTCCCCGTGGTGAAGCTGTCGCACTCCCCGCCGGATCGGCGAGGACGCCCGAGCCGACGTCGTCGATCACCGGCACGCCTAGCTCGCAGAGCGCCTCCACCGCCACATCTTCCACGAATCCGATCGTCCGGAAGTTCGACTGGTGTACGCGCAGGATCGCTCCGACCTGGGTTTCCGTCGTCGCCACAGCCCGCTCGTAGTCCACGAGCCGGGTGCGGTTGGTCGTTCCCACTTCGAGCAGCACCGAGCCGGACTGGGCGACCACCTCGGGAATCCGAAACCCGCCCCCGATCTCGACCATCTGACCCCGGGAGACCGCGATGGCCCGTCCCGGTCCGGCCAACGTGGCCGCCGCGAGGAGCACCGCTGCGGCGCCGTTATTGACCGCGATGGCCGCCTCGGCTCCAGTCAACTCGCGCAGCAGCTCCTCGACGTGATCTTGGCGGCTGCCGCGCCTGCCACTGTCGAGGTCGAGCTCGAGGTTCGAGTAGCCGTCCGCGGCGGCGGGGATCGCGGCCCGGGCCGGCGGTGCCAGCGGCGCGCGGCCGAGATTGGTGTGGATGATCACGCCGGTGGCGTTGAGCACCCGCCGGAGTGAGGTGGACTCCAGGTCGGCGAGCACGGCGCGGGCCTGCGGCAAGAGGTCGAGTTTGGGATCGGCGCCCGCACGCACCGCCGCTCGGTGCTCGTCAATGACCCGGCGCGCCGCTCTCACGGTTAGGGCATGCGGACCGTCGAGCTGGCCGGCGAGCTCGTGCACCGAGGGGAGCGCCCTCAGCTCGGCGTCGCCCCGTCCACCCACTTGCCTTGCTCCTGCTTCCAGATGGGAGCTTGCGACTTGAGCCTGTCGATGATCTCGCGCGCGCCCGCGAACGCCTCCTCGCGATGGGGGGCCGAGACCGCGACCAGCACGGAGGGTTCGGACAGAGGCACGGTGCCCGTACGGTGCTCCACGGCGGCGGCACACAGGCCGTGCGCCTCGATCGCGTCGCAGACGATTTCCTCGATCTTGGTCCTCGCCATGTCCCCGTAGGCCTCGTACTCGAGCGCAGCGACCTCCCGGGTGACGCCCTCGAAGGCGACTACGGCACCTGCGCGCGGATCCCTGACACGCTCCAGGAGGGGATCGAGGGCGATCGGCTCAGCGCTCAGCGCGACGTGCACGGTGCCCGTGACGGGCTCGCCGCCGGAGACCGGCGGGATGAGCGCGAGCTCATCGCCGGGGTGCAATACCATGTCGGCGTGCGCGTACTCGCGGTTGACGGCCATCACGGCCTTCAGCTCCCCGGTTAGCCCGTCCATCCGCTGGAGCGCGTCGGCCACGAGCGCTCCATCGGGGAGCTCGAGCTCGATCTCGTCGCTGCCGGCTCGCTCCCGCAGGGCCGCGAACAGTCGAACGTGTACGACCATCGACAGAAGGCTAGTCGCCGTGGGCTGAGATCTGCGCGTGTTATCTGCCTGGGGCGAGGCGAGGGTAACCTCCGCTCATGGCCACCACCCCCGAGCATCGCACTATCGCGCCCATCACGGGCCCCGACGACGAACGGCGCTTCACGGACTCAGGGATCGAGGTCAAGCCCCTCTACAACGAGTCCGACGTCACCCCCGAGCTCGACAAGCGACTCGGCGACCCCGGCGAGTACCCCTTCACGCGCGGCATACATCACGACATGTACCGCGGGCGCCTCTGGACGATGCGTCAGTACGCGGGGTACGCGAGCGCCAAGGAGTCAAACGAGCGCTACCGCTATCTGCTCGAGCACGGCTCGACTGGACTGAGCATGGCGTTTGACCTCCCGACCCAGCTGGGGCTCGACTCCGACGACCCTCGGTGTCTGGGTGAAGTAGGGCGCACGGGGGTCGCCATCGACACGATCGAGGACATGCGAATCGCCTTCGAGGGCATTCCGCTGGACCAGGTCTCGACCTCGATGACGATCAATGCCCCCGCCTCGGTGTTGCTGCTCCTCTACGAGCTCGTGGGCGAGGAGCAGGGCGTTCCGCCTGAACAGCTCCGCGGAACCACCCAGAACGACATCCTCAAGGAGTACATCGCGCGCGGCAACTTCATCTATCCGCCGGAGGGCGCGATCCGCCTGACCACGGACCTTTTCGCCTACTGCAACGAACGGGTCCCGAGCTGGAACACGATCTCGATCTCCGGCTACCACTTCCGCGAGAAGGGCTGCTCGGCCGTCCAGGAGGTCGCGTTCACGCTCGCCAACGGGATCGCGTACGTGCACGCGGCGCTCGCGGCGGGGCTCGACATCGACCGATTCGGCCCTCGCTTGGCGTTCTTCTTCAACGGCCACAACAACGTCTTCCAGGAGGTGGCGAAGTTCCGGGCGGCGCGGCGCATGTGGGCGCAGATCATGCGCGAGCGCTTCGGCGCGGCCGACGAGCGTTCTTGGCGGCTGCGCTTCCACACGCAGACCGGCGGCGTCACGCTGACCGCGCAGCAGCCTGAGAACAACATCGTGCGGGTCGCCCTGCAGGGGTTCGCCGCCGTATGCGGCGGTACGCAATCGCTACATACCAACGGCTTCGACGAGGCGCTGGCGCTGCCTACCGAGCGCGCGGCCAAGATCGCGTTGCGGACCCAGCAGATCTTGGGGTACGAGTCGGGAGCCGCCGACACGGTCGACCCGTTCGCCGGCTCGTTCTTCGTCGAGGCGCTGACCGACGAGATCGAAAGCCGCGCCTGGGAGCTGATCTCCAAGGTCGACGAGCTCGGAGGGTCGATCAACGCGATCGAGTTCATCAAGAGCGAGATCGAGGAGTCCGCGTTTGGCTACCACGAGCGCTACCGGACAGGCCAGGACATCGTCGTGGGCGTCAACAAGTTCGTCGAAGAGTCCGTCGAGGTGCCGGACATCCTGCGGGTCGATCCGGAGTCCGAGCGTGCGCAGGTGCGAGCGGCTGAAGGCGTTCAAGGAGGACCGCGACCAGTCGCTGGTGGATGGGCGCCTGAAGGAGATCCGGGAGGTCGCCGCGGGACGCGACAACCTCCTTCCAGTGCTGCGTCAGGCTTTGAAGGACCGCTGCTCCCTGGGTGAGGTGTGCGGCGCCATGCGCGAGGTATTCGGCGAGTACAAGCCAGCCTTCTGATGCGCGTCTTCATCGCCGGGGCGACGGGCGTGATCGGATCGCGCGTGGCTCCTCTGCTCGTGCAGCGGGGCGATGTCGTGGCCGGGATGACGCGCTCTGAGGAGAAGTCGGAGATGCTCTCAGAGCTCGGGACCGAGCCGGTGGTCTGCGACGTGTACGACGCCGATTCGCTGGACGGGGCCGTCGTGGCCTTTGCGCCCGAGCTCGTCATGCACCAGCTCACCGACCTACCCGACGACATCAAGCGGATGCCGGTCTACATGCGCCGCAACAACCGGATCCGCACCGAGGGCACGCGCAACCTGATCGGGGCCGCGCGGAAGGCCGGGGTGACGCGCATGCTGGCCCAGAGCATCGCCTTCACCCCTCCGGGCGTAGGCCGCGCGGTGAAGGAGCACGAGCGGATGGTGCTCGACTTCGGCGGCGTGGTCCTGCGTTACGGGTGGCTCTACGGGCCGGGGACCTACTCCGGCAACGCGCGGCGCGTACCACGTCCGCGCATTCACGTCGACGATGCCGCGCGCAGGACGGTCGAACTGCTCGACGCCCCGAGCGGCGTGGTCGTACTCGCGGAGTCTGAATAGGCGAGGCCGCAGACCCGCGGTCAGCGGAAGGACTCCGTTGCGGCCGCGCGAAACCAGAGAGCATGACCGAGTCCAACGCCTCAAGGACCCTTGTCAAGTCCCCGCCGGAACTGTGGTCGGAGGTCTCAAGCGCGGCCTCCCTGCAGCGCCACATGGACCAATTCGGCGAGATCCGCATCACCAAGCTCGAGCCCGAGACCGCTGTTGCCTGGGAGGGCGAGCACGCTCGCGGCACGATCAGGCTCGAGCCATCCGGATGGGGGACGAAGGTCTCGCTAAGCGCGACGCCCTCAGTCGGCACGGAAGCGGAAAACGAGCCGCGACAGCGCGACCCGGCGCCCGATGACCGTCTGCGGGGGCGGAGCGAGGCCGGGCTCCCGGCGGGCCTCGCCCTGCCCTTCGAGACGGTCGAGACCGAGATGCGCGAGCTGACGGTGTTCCTCCAGCGCAACAGGCGCGAGGCCGAGCTTCAGAAGCGTCGCTGGCCCAGGCGCTTTGCGCGGAAGATGAGGCGGTGGTTTGCGCCCGAGCCGGACGACAGCGGTGGGCCGTCCGCGGCTCAGGACCCCGCACCCGTGGATTTGGAGCCCGAAGCATCCGTGGATTTGGAGCCCGAAGCACCCGCTTCGGAGGTCGCACCGGAACCCGCTCCACCCCAAATCGAGCCGCAAGGGCCCGCGAAACCGGGCCTCGACGCGGTACTCGACAGCCTCGGCCAGGCGCACCACAGGCCGTACTCGCGCGCCTAGGCAGCATCCCGCCCGCGAGGCCGGCACCGACGCGCCGATAAACTCGCGCCGCCATGCGCGTGAAGGCGCCCGAGACCTACGAGGAGAAGCTCGCCCAGCTCGAGGAGATCCGCCAGGAGGCGATCCACGCGGGCAGCGAGGCGGCCGTCGCCAAGCAGCACGAGCGCGGCAAGTACACCGCGCGGGAGCGGGTCGAGAAGCTGCTTGACCCTGGCTCCTTCCAGGAGCTCGACACGTTCGTGCGCCACCGCACCTACGAGTTCGACATGCAGAAGAACCGGCCCTACGGCGACGCGGTCGTCACCGGCCACGGCACGATCGACGGTCGCCGGGTGTGCGTTTTCAGCCAGGACTTCACCGTCTTCGGCGGCTCGCTGGGCGAAGTCATGGGCGAGAAGATGTGCAAGATCATGGACCTGGCGGCCCGGATCGGCTGCCCCGTGATCGGGATCAACGACTCGGGCGGCGCGCGGATCCAGGAGGGCGTGGTGTCGCTCGGCGCCTATGGCGACGTGTTCGTGCGCAACGTCCGCTGCTCGGGCGTGATCCCGCAGATCAGCCTGATCATGGGCCCGTGCGCCGGCGGCGCGGTCTACTCGCCGGCGATGACCGACTTCGTCTTCATGGTCAAGGAGACCTCCCACATGTTCATCACCGGCCCCGACGTGATCAAGGCGGTCACCGGCGAGGAGGTCGGCTTCGAGGAGCTGGGCGGGGCGATGTCGCACAACACCAAGTCGGGCGTCGCGCACTTCGCCTGCGACGACGAGGACCAGTGCCTGGAGGACACGCGCTACCTGCTCTCGTTCCTGCCCCAGAACAACCTCGAGACCGCGCCGCGGGTGCAGCCCACCGACGACCCGCTGCGGCAGGAGCCCGAGCTGGACCGCGTCGTCCCCGACAACCCCAACAAGCCCTACGACATGCGCGACGTGATCCGCCTGATCGTGGACGACGGCGAGTTCTTCGAGGTCCACGAGCACTACGCGCGCAACATCGTGTGCGGCTTTGCGCGCGCTGAACGGCTACGCGGTCGGGGTGGTCGGCAACCAGCCCGCGCAGCTCGCGGGCGTGCTCGACATCGACTCCTCGTGCAAGGCGGGCCGGTTCGTGCGCACCTGCGACGCGTTCAACGTCCCGCTGATCACCTTCTGCGACGTGCCGGGCTTCCTGCCCGGCACCAACCAGGAGTGGGGCGGGATCATCCGCCACGGCGCCAAGCTGCTGTACGCCTACACCGAGGCGACCGTCCCCAAGATCACGATCATCACCCGCAAGGCGTACGGCGGCGCCTACGACGTCATGGCCTCGAAGCACATGCTCGCCGACTTCAACTTCGCCTGGCCGACCGCCGAGGTCGCGGTGATGGGGCCCGAGGGCGCGGTCAACATCATCTACCGCCGCGACATCAACTCCTCGCCCACCCCCGACACGCGCCGCCAGAAGCTGATCAACGACTACAAGGCGCACTTCGCCAATCCCTACGCGGCCGCCGAGCGCGGCTACATCGACGACGTGATCGTCCCTCACGAGACGCGCCCCAAGATCATCACCGCGCTCGAGACGCTCCAGACCAAGCGCGAAGTCGGGGCCGCAGCCGCAAGCACGGGAACATTCCGCTTTAGAACCCGGGGCGCGGCGCGCACAAGGTGACAACGTCGGCGGGCGCCGCCGATCTTGGCGCAAATGTGCCGCGTGGCGCGATCTTCTCGCCAAGGTCCGCCCGGGCCGCGTTGATTGGCGACTTTTGCACGCCTCTCGTCAAGCTCAAACCCGGCGAGCGGCGCTCACAGCCTCACGCTCTGCGCCTCCACGCTTCCCTCTCTCCACGCCTCGAACGCGGACCCGGCGACCGCGAGGTCCTGGATCGCGAGGCCGGTGGAGTCGAACAGCGTCACCGCATCGGGATCGGGCCTGCCCGGCGTCTCGCCGGCCAGCACGGCCCCGAGCTCGGTCACGCGCCCTCGCTTGACGAGACCCGCGCGCACCGCCCCGGTCAGCTCCCCGCCGTGCGAGGCCTGCTCCCACTCGTCGCAAAACAGCGCGCACGACGCCACGGCCTCGACCGTCGCCTCCGCCTTACCGGGCCCGTCGGCGCCGAGCATGTTGAGGTGAAGCCCTGGCCGCAGGTCCCCGAGATCGACCACCGGCGAGGTGCCGGGCGTGACGCAGCAGACGACGTCGCAGCGCAGCGCCCCGGCGCGTCCTCCCGCCTTCCAGCCCGCCCCGAGCTCGCCCGCCAGGCGAGCCGCCGTGCCGGGATCGACGTCGTGACACACGCCCGGTCCCAGCCCGGCGGCGACCAGGCAGCGAGCGCTCCAGGCGCCGTGGAGGCCGCAGCCGACGATCCCAATCGAGCGCGCGCCGGCGGGCGCGAGCGCCGCGCTCGCCACGGCGGCCACGGCGCCGGTGCGCAGCGCGGTCACCGAGCGCCCGTCCATGATCATGAGCGGCTCGCCGTTGGTGGCGTCCGAGAGACAGATCAGGCCCGTGACGGTGGGGAGGCCGCGGGCGGGGTTCCCGGGAAACGAGGTCACCCACTTGAGCAGGGCTAACCCGTCACCCCGCGCTGGCATCGCGCGGAAGTCGCCGAAGGGCGGGCTCTCCAGGTAGACCTTCGCCGGCATGGCCCACTCGCGGCGATGAAACCGGACCAGGGCCTCTCGCACCCGTTCGATCGCGAGTGCCGGCGAAACCGCTGAGAGGACGGCGTCGTGGTCTAGGACCGGCAGTTCGGGCACGGCCGGCCACGATACCCTCGCGCGAGATGGCGAACCGCCGCCCCAAGCTGACGATCGTTACCCCCGATGCGTCGGCCGAGGAGGCGGCGGCCGTCGTTACCGCGCTCGAGCGGTTCATGCGCGAGACGGCTCCGCCGCCCATCCCACCGGCTCCGCGCCCCAATCCGTGGCAGCAGGCCGCCCTCCGGGAGGGCGTCGCCCGGCAGCCCGAGCTGCCTCCCCCTTGGGCGTAAAGACCGCCCGGGGCTAAATACATATAAGCCGACCGGCTTTGATAGATTTACCGGCTCTGCCTAAGCGACGGAAGGACGACCTTGGAACCCGCATCGCTTCAGAGTGAGAAGGCCGCGCGACTCGGCTCCCTCGAAAACCCCGAGGAGATCAGAGACGTCCCTGGACACATCATTCCCATCCTCGAGCGGGAGTTCGACGACTTCGACACCGAGTCCACGCGCTTCCTGCAGGGAGAGCTCGACGGCGAGGAGTTCATCAAGTTCCGTCTCAAGCAGGGCGTCTACGGACAGCGTCAGGCGGACCGCCAGATGGTGCGAGTCAAGCTGCCGCTCGGCGGCGTGACCCCCGACCAGCTCGAAGCGTTCGCCGCTGGCATCGAGAGGTACGTCCCGCTGCGCAAGGGACACATCACCACGCGGCAGAACATCCAGATGCACCATGTCCCGCTCGCGGACGCGGCCAAGCTGATCCGGGAGCTCGGAGACGCGGGGCTCTCGAGCCGCGAGGGGTGCGGCAACACGATGCGCAACGTCACCGGCGACCCGCGCGCCGGGACCCTGAAGGGGGAGCTGTTCGACATCACTCCCTACGCCGGCGCTTACGTCCGCTACTTCGTCCGCCACCCCACCACGCAGGCGATGCCGCGCAAGGTCAAAACTGCGTTCGCCGCGACCGACGCCGACAACGCGATCACGCGGATTCACGACGTAGCCTTCGTCCCGCGCCTGCGAAACGGCGTCCGCGGTGTCGAGATGCGCGTCGGCGGCGGCACCTCGATCATGCCGCGGCTCGCGCCGACGCTGTACGAGTTCGTGGAGCTCGACAACGGCGACTACCTGAAGGTGACCGAGGCGTGCATGCGCATCTTTGACCGTCAGGAGTGGCTCCGCGCAAATCGTGCGCGTGCCCGGATCAAGGTGTTGATCGACAAGATCGGGATCGACGAGTTCCGCGCGCTGGTCGAGCACGAGCTCGAAGGCGAGTGGGTCGCACAAAGAGATTTCTCGCCCGATGGCATCGTGTTCGACCACGACGAGCAGGCGAACGCCCCCGCGTCGCGAAAGGAACATGCCAGTCCCAACGGCGACCACCGTGAATTCGACCGTTTCCTGGAGACCAACGTGCAGCGCCAGCGCCAGAAGGGCTTCTCCACGGTTGAGGTCAAGGTGCGGCGCGGCGACCTCGACCCGGAGCAGCTCCGCGGTCTGGCCAGCGTGATGCGGGCCCACAGCGGTGGCTATGCGCGCACCAGCGTCCATCAGAACCTGATCCTGCGGTGGGTTGCGGACGAGGCCGTCTACGAGGTGTGGCGGGCGCTCTGCGAGCTCTCGCTTGGCGACGCCGGGGCCGATGAGGTCACCGACGTCGTGAGCTGCCCGGGGACCGACTCGTGCAAGCTCGGCATCACGAGCTCTATGGGCCTCAACCAGGCGATCCATGACCGGCTCGTTCAGATGCGGATCGATGACGAGCTGACCCGCCGCATCCACATCAAGATGAGCGGTTGCCCCAACGGCTGCGGTCAGCACCACATCGCGAACATCGGCTTCTACGGCGCCTCGATCAAGGTGGGCGAGCACGCGCTGCCCGCCTACATCCCGCACGTCGGCGGCGCGTACGAGGGCGGCGAGGTCCGCTACGGCCAGCGGCTGAAGGCTCGGCTCCCCGCAAAACGTGTGCCCGACGCGATCGAGCGCTGGATCCGCTTCTACCAGGAAGAACGAGATCCCGGCGAAGCGTTCAATGCGTTCGCCGAGCGGGTCGGCACGAAGAGCTTCGAGGAGCGGATCAGGGATCTGGCGATGCCCGTGGAGTTCAACCTCGAAAACTTCAACCACTTCATAGACTGGGAGCGGTCCGCTCCGTTCGAGGTGATCCGCGGGGAGGGTGAATGCGCCGTCTAACCTTGTGCGATCCCCGTAACCCGGCTGCCCACCGCGCATACAGTGCTGGATAGAACATGAGCATCACGATCCCCGACCTCGAACAGGCCAGCGCCGAGGAAGTCCTCGCATACGCCGTCGACCGCTTCCATCCGCGGTTGACGCTGGCGTGCTCGTTCCAGAAGGAGGAGTCGGTGCTCATGCACATGCTCACGCAGATCGAGCGCTCGCCGCGGATCTTCGTGATCGACACGGGCGTGCTCTTCCCCGAGACCTATGCCACCTGGCGCGAGTTCGAGGACCGCTTCGGCGTGCGCGTCGAGGTCTTCGACGCGCTGAGCAGAAATGGTCCCTGGAGCCCCGACAACTGCTGCGGCGCCGTCAAGGTTCAAGCGCTGGAGCGCGCGCTCAAGGAGGTCGACGCGTGGATCACCGGGGTCCGCCGCGAGCAGGCGAACACACGCGCCGATGCGGCCAAGTTCGAGCTCGACAATCGCCGCGGCATCTGGAAGGTCAACCCACTGGCGGACTGGTCCGAACACGACATCTGGCGCTACATCAACCGCCACGACCTGCCATACCACCCCCTCCACGACCGCGGCTACGGGTCGATCGGGTGCGCTCCCTGCACCAAGCCCGGCGAGGGACGCGACGGCCGCTGGGCGGGGCAGGACAAGACCGAGTGCGGAATCCACCTCTAGCGGGGCTCCCGAAAACGGTCACCCTGTTTGACGGCTGCAAACCTTCGGCTGACCGCGTCCTCGAAGTCTCGCGTAGCGCTGCTACGCGTCGACTTCTGCGTCCTTGCCATCGTCCGTTTTCGCTCGTCAAACCGGTCAAACGTTTTCGGTCGACCCACTAGGAATTCCCACCTGCCGCGCACGTATCGCGACCTAGAGGGGGCTCGGCCCGCCGCTCGCTAAAGTCTCGCGGCGCCGATGTTCTCGAAGGTTCTGATCGCAAACCGCGGCGAGATCGCGGTCAGAGTGATCCGCGCGTGCGAGGAGCTCGGGATCGCCACGGTCGCCGTTTACTCCGAGCTCGACCGCGACGCCGTGCACGTCAAGCGTGCCGACGAGGCCTACCTGCTCGGACCGGGTCCCGCATCCGAGAGCTACTTGGCGATCGACAAGCTGCTCGAAGCGATCGAGCGTTCGGGCGCCGAGGCGGTCCACCCCGGCTACGGCTTCCTCGCCGAGAACGCGGCGTTTGCCACGGCGCTCGAGGAGCGCGGCATCACGTTCATCGGACCGCCCTCGAAGGCGATCGAGGCGATGGGCTCAAAGACTCGGGCCAGAGAGCTGATGGCGCAGGCGGAGGTGCCGATCGTTCCAGGAACGACGGAGCCCGTGGCTGGTATCGACGAGGCACGAAAGCTCATCGAAGAGACGATCGGCTACCCGGTCGCGGTGAAGGCCGCGGGCGGCGGCGGCGGCAAGGGCTTCCGCGTCGCGCTCTCCGCGGACGAGCTCGAGGACGCCTTCGAGGGCGCCGCGCGCGAGGGAGAGAAGTTCTTCTCGGACCCCACCGTCTATCTCGAGCGCTACCTGCACGATCCGCGCCACGTCGAGGTCCAGGTACTCGCCGACACCCACGGCAACGTGATCCATCTGGGAGAACGCGACTGCTCGCTACAGCGCCGCCACCAGAAGTTGATCGAGGAGGCTCCCGCGCCAGCGGTGGGCGAGGAGCTGCGCGCCCGCATCGGCAAGATCGCGACCGAAGCCGCGGCTGCCGTCGACTACGCGGGCGCCGGAACGGTGGAGGGCCTGCTCGTGACCCACGACGCAGACCAGGACGCCGAGTACTTCTTCCTCGAGATGAACACGCGCGTGCAGGTCGAGCACCCGGTGACCGAGCTCGTCACCGGCATCGACATCGTCAAGGAGGGAATTCGGGTGGCCGCCGGCGAGCCGCTGTCGGTCGCGCAAGAAGACGTCGAGTTGCGGGGCCACGCGATCGAGTGCCGCATCAACGCGGAGGACGCGAGCAAGAACTTCGCGCCCGCCCCGGGCCGCATCTCGGAGTACCGCGAGCCCGCCGGGCCAGGGGTGCGCGTCGACTCGGGCGTCGAGCCCGGCTCCGAGATCTCCCCCATGTACGACCCGATCATCGCCAAGCTGATCGTCTGGGACGTCGATCGCGAGCAGGCCACCAAGCGCATGGTTAGGGCGCTGCGCGAATACGAGATCGGCGGGATCAAGACGCTGGTGCCCTTCCACGAGGCGATCCTCCTGACGCGTCAGTGGGCCGACGCCGAGACATGCCGCGACCTCATCGAGGACCGCGACTGGCTCAAGTCGCTCGCCTTCCCCAAGCCCGCAGATCAGGCGGCGGGAGACGAGGAGATCGCGACGATCCAGCAGGCCTACACGGTCGAGGTGTCGGGCAAGCGATTCGATGTCAAGGTAATCGGGCCGCCCTTCGGCGACGCCGCCCGGAGCAACGGCGTGAGCCCGGGAGCCGCCGTCGCGGCGGGCGCCCAGGGTGCGCGTCGAGCCCCCCGCCGTTCCGAACGAGCCCAGGGAGGGGGAGGCGGCTCGGGGGCAAACGAGCTCTCGTCGCCGCTTCAGGGAACCGTGCTCAAGGTCGCCGTCGAGGAGGGCGCGACCGTCGAGGAGGGCGCCCTGATCGCGGTGATCGAAGCGATGAAGATGGAGAACGAGATCACCGCGCACAAGTCGGGCACGGTGGCGCAGCTTCCGATCTCGGTTGGCAGCGCCGTCGCAACCGGCGACACGCTGGCCGTGATCAGCTGACCGATCCCCGCGCTAGATGGTTGGGTCCAGATGGATTGGAAGCGGGGCGTTCGGGGAACGAGCGGGACGACGCGGACGGGAGGCGACGCGTAGCAGCGCTACGCGAGCCGACCGGCCGTGGCGCAGCCGCGAAGTTATCCCGGACGCATCCGCGACGAGCCATTTGGAATCAACCATCTACGAAACCCCGACCTGCTTCGCCGCCTCGCGGAGGCTTGAGACCTCCGCGTCGGGCTTCTTCTGCCCGCTCTCGAGTTGTGCGCCGGCGCGGTTGACCCAGATCACAGGCACCTTCTTCTTCAGGCACGGCGCGATGTCGTAGTAATAGCTGGCCGCGACGTGAACCCACCCCCGCTTGCCGCCGATCCGCCGCTCGCACTCGTTGAAGTGGGCCAGGTCCGGTTTGTAGGAGCGGACCTGCTGGGCCGTCACGACCAAGTCGAAGTCGAGCGGGATGTGGCGACGGGTCTGGCCGAGCAGCTTGTCGTCGATATTCGAGATGAGGCCGACCTTGTATTTCTTGGCGATCTTCTGCAGGACGGGGTTGGTCTCCTTGAAAGGCGGCCAGCGCTGGATCGAGTCGGGGAGGAAGCCCGACCGTGAGGGCTCCAGCGGCCAACCGAGCCGCTTGGCTATCTGTATCGCGGTCCGGCGCAGCACCTCGGCGTAGAGCTCGTATGAGCCCGCCTCGATCTGCTGCTGGGTCTCGTAGAAGAGCGGGATCAGCTCATCGCGCTCGATCGTGAAGCCGTCGCGCTCCGCCTCGGAGCGAAACGCGTCGTAGACCCCGGTCTCCCAGTCGATCAGAGTCCCGTAGACGTCGAAGGTGACGAATGTGACGTTCTTAGGCAGTGCCATGGCGCGGGCATCATGGCATGAGACGGCTTCGAATACAGTGATCGTTCAGATGGATTTGCTCGAATACCAGGGCAAGGAGCTGTTCGCTCGCCACGGCGTCGCCGTCCCAAGCGGCAAGGCTGCGCGCACCGTGGACGAGGCGGTCGCCGCGGCAGAGGAGATCGGCTACCCGTGCGCGATCAAGGCGCAGGTGCAGATCGGCGGCCGGGGCAAGGCGGGAGGAATCAAGCTCGCGCACGACAACGCGGAGGCGCGGGAGTACGCGGGGGCGATCCTAGGAATGGACATCCGCGGGTTGACGGTGCGCGAGCTGTGGATCGAGCGCGCCTCCGAGATCGACGCCGAGTACTACGCATCGGTGGTCTTCGACCGTTCCGAGAAGGCCCCGCTCGTCATGCTCTCGACCAAGGGCGGGATGGACATCGAGCAGGTGGCCGACGAGGACCCCGGGGCGATCGCGCGCCTCCACGTGGACCCGCTGATCGGGTTTCAGGACTTCCACGGCCGCCGGCTGTGCTTCGAGGCGGGGGTCGCCGGCGACGTGGTCCGCGCCGTCGGGGCGATGCTCGCCCAGCTCTACGGCGTCTTCGTCGCCGAGGAAGCGACGCTGGTCGAGGTCAACCCGCTGATCGTCACCCCCGCGAGCGGCGCAGACGGTAAGCGCGGTGTGGTCGCGCTCGACGCCAAGGTGACACTCGACGACAACGCGCTCTTCCGCCACCCCCTGAACGCTGGGCTACGCGACGTCTCGGCCGAGGATCCCCAGGAGCGGATGGCGCACGACCGGGGGCTGACCTACGTCAAGCTCGACGGAGACATCGGCATTCTGGGCAACGGGGCCGGGCTCGTGATGTCGACGCTCGACGTCGTGGCCCAGGCGGGCGGTTTACCCGCCAACTTCCTCGATGCCGGCGGCGGCTCCAAGGCGGATGCGATCACCAGCGCCGTCGAGGTCATCCTCTCCAACCCCAAGGTCAAGGCCGTGCTGTTCAACATCTTCGGGGGGATCACCCGCGGCGACGAGGTAGCCAAGGGGCTGATCGAGGCCTTCGCCCAGATCAAGCCGCAGGTCCCCTTCGTGGTACGGCTCGACGGCACCAACGACGAAGAAGGACGCCGTCTGCTGTCCGAAGCCGACCTCCCCAACGTGGTCACGGAGACCACCATGGATGCAGCGGCGCAACGAGTAGTGGAGCTGGCTCGGGCGTGAGCATCCTCGTTGACACCCGCACCCGGCTGTGCGTATCCGGGATCACCGGGCGGGAGGGCACCTTTCACTCGCTTCGCAACCGCGACTACGGCACCCAGGTGGTCTCCGGCGTCACCCCCGGCAAGGGCGGCCAGGACGTCGACGGGATCCCGGTCTTCAACACCTTCCACGAGGCCGTCGCCGAGACCGCGGTCAACACCGCGATGATCTTCGTGCCGCCGCGGTTCGCGGCCGACTCGATCCTGGAGGCCGAGGACGCGGGCATCGAGCTCATAGTCGCGATCACCGAGGGGATCCCCGCGCACGACGAACTGCGGGTCTACAACGCGCTCAAGAAGAACCGTCGCTCCAGGCTGATCGGGCCCAACTGCCCCGGCATCCTCTCCCCCGGCAAGGCGAACGTCGGCATCATCCCGGCCGCGTTCTTCAGTGAGGGAAACGTGGGCGTGGTGTCGCGCTCGGGCACGCTCACGTACCAGATCGGCAATGTCCTCGCCCAGCGGGGATTCGGGAACTCCACGATCGTGGGCATCGGCGGGGACCCCGTGCCCGGCACCGACTTCATCGACGTCCTCGAGCTGTTCGAGGCCGATCCGGAGACCGAATTGGTCGTCATGTGCGGAGAGATCGGTGGCGACGCCGAAGAGCGCGCCGCCGAGTTCGTCTCCGAGCGGGTGAGCAAGCCGGTGGTGGCGTACATCGCGGGCTTCACCGCCCCGCCCGGCAAGACGATGGGCCACGCCGGTGCAATCGTCTCCGGCACCAGGGGCACCGCCGCGGCCAAGGCCGAGGCGCTCGAGGACAAGGGGGTCCGCGTTGGCCGCACCCCGACCGGTGTCGCCGAGCTCGCGGCGTCCCTTTTGGGTGCCGAGACCACGGGTAGTCTTCCCTGACGATGGCGAGTCAGATCTCATTCGCTCGCGGCGCTCCGTCGCTCGACATCGTCGACATGGAGGGGCTGCGAGCCGCCGCCGACCGCGCCTTCCGCTCCGATCCGGCCGGGATGGCCGGGTACGGGACCGCGATCGGCTATCCGCCGCTGCGCGGCTGGATCGCCGACCACCATGGGGTCGCGCCGGAGCGGGTGCTCGTGACCAACGGCTCGCTGCAGGCCGACGCGTTCCTCTTCGACGCGCTCGTGAGGCCCGGGGATACGGTCGTCGTGGAGCGGCCCACGTACGACCGCACGCTGCTCTCCCTACGCCAGCGCGGGGCCGACGTGCGCATGGTCGAGCTCGAGCAGGACGGGATCGACGTCGCAGCGCTCGAGCGCGTGCTGATCGCCGGCACGTCACCCAAGCTCGCCCACATCATTCCGAACTTCCAGAACCCGGCCGGCTACACGCTGTCCGGCGAGAAGCGCAGGCAGCTGCTGGCGCTTGCTCATGCCTTCGGCTTCACCGTGTTCGAGGACGACCCCTACAACGCGCTGCGGTTCGAGGGCGAGCCGCTGCCGACCATGCTCTCGCTCGACGGCGAAGTGGTCGTCCACGCCTCCTCCTTCTCCAAGACCGTGTGCCCGGGGATCCGGGTGGGCTATCTGATCGGCCCCGAGGCCGAGGACCTGATCGCGCGGATCGTGAAGCTCGCGACCAGCACGTACATCTCCCCCAACATGGTTGCTGAGGCGATCGTGTTCGAGTTCTGCCGCGCGGGGGCGCTCGAACGCTCGATCGAGACGGTCCGCAACGCGCTGCGAGAACGGGCTCGCACCCTCTGCGACGCGCTGCGAGAGTTCCTCCCGGAGGCTCGTTTCGTGGAGCCTCAAGGGGGCTACTTCCTGTGGGTTGATCTCCCGCGCGGCACCGACGTGGCGAGGCTGTTTGACGCCGCCGCGCGGCGAGGCGTCCAGTTCGTCAAGGGCGCGGACTTCGTGCTGGAGGGTGCCGAGTCGAGCCTGCGGTTGGCCTATTCGGGCGTGACCCCCGGCGAGATCGAGGAGGGGGTGCGACGGCTGGCCGACGCCTATGCCGAGGTCGCAGCCGTGGAGGCGCCGGCCGGAGCACCCGCCGGCTAGCTCCGCTAGGGGCTCGGCGGCAAGAACTCAAACTCCGCGACCTCCCCCGGCGCCTGCGCGAGCGCGGCCCGGAGTTCCTGCTCGCTTTCAAGCCGGCGGCCAAGGCGGCGGGCATCGCAGTGAACCGACACCACGCTGACCTCAAACGGCCAGGGATCGAGCGACAGCGTCCGCGGACGCAGCCCGTGTTCGATCTCGATATCGACGGGCCCCTCGACCGTTGGAGCATCTCGCGCGGTCCGCTGCGCCCAGTCCAGGCAGACGGCCAGCGAGAGGAAGTCCCAGATCCAGACCAACTGGCTGTTGCGCTGGAGCACATCAGCCTGCACCCACGCGGCGCTTACGCGGTCGCGACCGAGGGACCGGATCAGCTCCCGTTGAAAGGCCCGCTCGTGGTCCAGATACGAGCCCACCGCGTCTGCTCGCTCGGGGGAGAGCTCGTCCAGGTTACGGCGCCTGTATAGGCGCGAGCCGTGCATCGAGACCAGCAGAGCCGCGTAGCGACTCTGGGCCAGCAGCCGTCGCGGGCCGGCCTCCCAGAGGCTCAGATGCACCTCGAGCGGCATCTCCATGAACGAGTGGGGTAGGCCCGTCTCGGGGTTGAGCGTAGGCTCGAGATCCCAGGCTGCCATGCCGATGTCGTGCTGCTCGGCGGCGAGGCACACCTCCTCCCAGGGCTCCGGCGCGGGGAACCTGTCGTTTCCCCACACCCGCGCCAGCTGGCCGGAGATCCAGGCGTGTGACTGCTGGGAGATCGCCAGTACCGAGGCGCCTTCGCTGCGCAAGAGCATGCCGGGAATGTTGCCTACGTCCGCGAGACATGGTTTAAAGCGAACGTGCGTGCGCTCGAGGTACAAGCGCTCGGTGATCTCGCCGGCGAGGCTGTGAGCGGCACCGCGGCGCGGATCGAGGAGATGCACACGGGCGTCGCCGGGCGTGCCTTCGACGCGGTCGGGTTGGCGGCCGTGCCGGTCAAAGCGATCCACGACTCCGTCGCCCGCGGCGTCTACAAGGGCGTGCGGTACGCCCTCGGCGCGGGCGTTCGCGGCGGAGCGCGGGCCCTCAGCCGGGCCGCTCCACCCGGAGCCGTCCCGATCGAGGAGGCGCTCGCCGGCCGAGTGGCCCTCGGCGCGCTCAACGGCGCGTTTGGCGACCTCCTCGAGCGCCGGCGCAACGCGCTCGCGTTCGGCATGACGCTTCGCCGCGACGGCCGTCCCGTGGGAACCTCGCCGGCCGAGCTCGTGACCGCGTTCCCGACGGCCACGCCTAAGCTGGCAGTTTTCGTGCACGGACTGTGCGGGACCGAGGACGGATGGTGGCTGGGATCCTCGCGCCACATTCCGTACGGGCCCCGCCTCCAGGCCGACCTCGGCTACACCCCCCTGTACGTCCGCTACAACAGCGGGCGCCACATCTCCGAAAACGGGCACGAGCTCGCGGGACTGCTCGAGTGCCTAGCGGCAAACTGGCCGTGCCCCGTCGAGGAGATCGTTCTGATCGGGCACTCCATGGGCGGGCTCGTTGCGCGCAGCGCCTGCCATTACGGCGTGGGCAGCACCTGGCCGGCGCGCGTGCGCCACGTCTTCACGCTGGGGTCACCACATAGGGGCGCGCCCCTCGAGCAGCTCGCGTGCGCGGCGAGCGCCCGGCTCGGCGAGATCCCCGAAACGCGCGCCATGCAGAGCACGCTCAACCTGCGCAGCGCCGGGATCAAGGACCTCTGTCACGGCTTTTTGTGCGACGAGGACTGGATCGGCTGCGACACCAAATCGTTCCTGCGCGAGACCGCGCGCCAGATCCCGTTCCTGCGCGGCGCCAACCACTACTTCGTGGCCGCCACGGTGTCGCGCGACCCCAACGCGCCCGCCGGGCGGCTCGTGGGCGATCTACTCGTGCTGCACGCGAGCGCCTGGGGACGAGCTCGCGACGAACGACTGACCTTCCCAATCGACCACTACTGGCACATCGGCCCCACCACGCACCTACACCTCCTGAACCATCCGGCGGTATACGAGCAGCTGTCTAAGTGGCTCTCCGGACCGCCTTCACCGGCCGTACCGGTCGTGGCCCAGCACGAGTTGCTCGGGTAGCGCGATCCGGGGGGGTGGTGAGGGGTCGGCGAGAACGGAGACTGTCTCCGCGACCGACGCCGTCACCTTTGAGGTCTGGCCGTCGCTGGTCACGGTTACGTGCTCGCCGTCGTTGGCGCTGATCTCGCCTTCTAGGCCGGGCTCGACTCCCTCCCCCTTGAGGTAGTGCAGGAGGTCCTCCGCCTCGTTCTCGAACCGCAGGATCGTGACCCTCGTCCCCGGCTCGCAATCGGCGAGCGGGACGCCGTCGATGCGCTCGCCGACGCGGATGGGGTGGCCGTGAGGGCAGGTCTTGGCGTCGCCCACGGTCGCGCGCACGTACGCCTCGAATCTAGGCGTCATGGCGTGCTCGAGCTGCTCGGCCTCCTCGTGCACGTCGTCCCAGGGGACGCCGACGACGTCGGTCAGGAAGCGCTCGATCATGCGGTGGCGGCTCACGAGGTGCTCCGCGTGGTGGCGCCCGGCGTCGGTGAAGCTGATCAGGCGCTCGGAGTTGCGAGAGATGTAGCCGTCGCGCTCGAGCCGGCCGAGCATCTCGTGGACGGTCGGAGCCGACAGCTGCATGGCGCGAGCGAGGTTCGCCCCGGTCATGGGCAGACCCGCCTCGAACAGCCAGAAGAGCATCTCGATGTACTCCTCCTCCGCCATCGTCGCGCGATCGTCTGCCACCGCCGAGATCGTACAGCTACGATCGCCCCCGGCCATACGACTTAAGCCAAATGACTCTGCCGCTCACACCTCCCCTGCAACCGCAGCTCGCGCGCCCCGCGAAGGAGCTGCCGGACGGCGAGCAGTGGTGCTACGAGCCCAAGTACGACGGCTTCCGAGCGATCGCCTTCGTCGACGGCGAGGAGGTCACGCTCCAGTCGCGCGGGGGCAAGCCCCTCGATCGCTATTTCCCCGAGCTGGCGTTTCCGGCGGGCCGCTACGTCCTCGACGGCGAGATCGTGATCGATGCGCACGACGGTGGCGAGGACTTCGACGCGCTCTCGCAGCGGATCCACCCCGCGCGGTCGCGGATCGAGCGACTCGCGCGCGAGACCCCGGCGCGCTACATCGCCTTCGACCTGCTCGCGAAGGACGACCGCTCGCTGCTCGAGGCGCCCTTCGCGCAGCGGCGCGGCGACCTCGAGGCGCTGCTCGATGGAAAGGACCTCGCCGTGACCCCGGCGACGCGCGCCCGCGACGAGGCCGAACCGTGGCTGCGCAGCGGGGAGGGGGTGGTCGCCAAGGACGTGCGCGCCGCCTACCACCCCGGGCAGCGCACCGGCATGGTCAAGGTCAAGCGCGCGCGTACGATCGACGCCGTCGTCGCGGGCTACCGCCCGGGCAAGGAACCCGGCACGGTCGGCTCGCTGATCCTGGGTCTCTACGACGCCGACGGGACGCTGCACGTGGTCGGCCACTCGTCGGGCCTGCGCGCCTCCGAGAAGCGAGCGCTGGTCGACAAGCTCGCGCCATACACGACGGGCAAGCGCGGCCGCGGCGACGCCAGCCGCTGGAAGAGCGAGAAGGAGCTCGAGTGGATAGAGCTGCGTCCCGAGCTCGTCGTGGAGGTCACCTTCGACCACGTAAGCGGCGGGCGCATCCGTCACGGGACGCGCATCCTGCGCTGGCGCGAGGACAAGGCCCCGCGCGAGTGCGTGCTCGAGCAGATGAGCCGCTGACAGTCTCGGGTGTTCCCACGACCGTGCTGGTCGCGCCCGACGCCTTCAAGGGCACCTTCGCGGCGCGCGACGTGGCCGCCGCGATCGGCCGCGGGCTGCAAGCCGCCGGCAGGTCAGTGGACCTGTGTCCGATCGCGGACGGCGGCGAGGGCACGCTCGAGGTGCTCGCGGCCGCGCTCGGGGCGGAGTTGTATAGCGCGAGCGTCCACGATCCATTGGGCCGACGGATCGAGGCGCAGTTCGGGCTGATCGAAAAAGGGCGACGCAAGGCGACGGCGATCGTCGAGGCCGCGCGCGCAAGCGGGCTGGGCTTGGTCGCTCCCGGCGAGCGGGATCCTCTTGCCGCGAGCACCAGGGGGACGGGAGAGCTGATCGTCGCCGCCCTCGCCGCGGGTGCGGGGACGGTGCTCGTGGGCGTCGGCGGGTCGGCGACCACCGACGGCGGCTCGGGCGCGATCGACGCGATCAGGGCGGCCGGTGGCCTGGGAGGAGCCGGGGTGATTGTGCTGTGCGACGTCCAGACCCGCTTCGAGGACGCCGCGCGCGTGTTCGCACCGCAGAAGGGCGCCGCTCCCGACCAGGTGAGACGGTTGACCAAGCGGCTCGGAGCGATCGCGCGGCGGCTCGAGCGCGACCCCCGCGGCAAGCCAATGACCGGTGCCGCCGGTGGCCTGGCCGGGGGGCTGTGGGGAGCCTTCGGCGCGCACCTGCGACCCGGCGCCACGGCGGTGCTGGAGGCACTCGCCTTCGACGAGCGGCTACACGCCGCCAGGGCGGTCGTCGCCGGCGAGGGGAAGCTCGACCGCCAGAGCCTCGCGGGCAAGGCGCTCTCGGAGGTCGCGACTCGGGCGCGTCAGATGGGCGTCCCGTGCCACGCGATCGTCGGCTCGGACGACCTCGATGCCTTCGAGCGGCGGATCCTCGACCTCCAGGTGGTCCTCGAGGCCACCACACTCGAGGAGTTCGAGGCGGCGGGTAGGCGGCTGGCAAATCTTCTGTAGTTGCCGCCGGCACATGTGCCGGCGGCCCGGCCGAGCATGCTCGGCCGGCGGGTCGGCGCATGCGCCGACCCGAATCAAATTAATGCGCGAAGGCCGTCCGCATCTTGGGATCGCGCGCAGGCAGCGGAGCCGTCAACGAGGTCAAGAACTCCGTCTCCTCGCGGAGGTCGTCGAGCAGCTTGTCGGCCATATCGTGGTTCATGCCAGCCCGCACCACGATCCGCAGCACGCTCAGATCCTCGCGGTTGGCGGGGAAGGTGTAGGCGGGGACGAGCCACCCGTGCTCGCGCAGCCGGTCGGAGACGTCGAAGACCGTGAAGTTGTGGACATCGGGGTGCAGCGCGAACGCGAACACCGGTAGGTCGGTGCCGTTGGTGAGCAAGTGGTAGGGCCCGAGCTTCGCGATCTCCGCCGATAGATGGAGCGCGACGTCGCGAGTGTTCTCCATCACGCGCTGGTACCCCGCGCGGCCCAGGGACATGAACATGAAGTACTGGGTGATCACCTCGCTGCCCGGTCGCGAGAAGTTCAGCGCGAATGTGGGCATCTGCCCGCCCAGATAGTTGACCTTGAAGATGAGGTCTTCGGGCAGCGCCTCCGGGTCGCGCCAGATCGCCCAGCCCACGCCCGGGTATATCAGCCCGTACTTGTGGCCCGAGGCGTTGATCGACTGGACGCGACCAAGGCGAAAGTCCCACTCGAGCTCGGGCGCGAGAAATGGGGCCACAAACCCTCCCGATGCGGCGTCCACGTGCACCGGCACCGGGAGGCCGCGATCGTGCTCGAGCTTGTCGAGCGCCGCCGCAATGTCCGCGACCGGCTCGTAGCTCCCGTCGAAGGTCGAGCCCATGATCGCGACCACCCCGATCGTGTTCTCGTCGCACTGGGCCACCGCGTGCTCGGCGTCGAGGTGGTAGCGCTCACCCTCCATGGGGACGAGTCGCGGCTCGACGTCCCAGTAGCGGCAGAACTTGTCCCAGCAGACCTGGACATTGACGCCCATGACCAGATTCGGGCGGTCGGTCGGCTTGCCGGCGGCGCGCATGCGCTCGCGCCAGCGCCACTTGAGCGCCATCCCGGCCAGCATCGCCGCCTCGCTCGAACCGGTGGTCGAGCAACCCGTGGCCTGGTCGCACGGCGGCGCGTTCCAGAGGCTGGCGAGCATGTTCACGCAGCGAGACTCGATCTCGGCCGTCTGCGGGTACTCGTCCTTGTCGATGATGTTCTTGTCGGCGGTCTGCGCCATGAGGCGATCGGCGGTCGAGGGCATCCACGTGGTCACGAACGTGGCGAGGTTGAGGCGGGCCTGGCCGTCGAGCAGCAGCTCGTTGGTGATCACTTCGTACGAGATCTCCTCCCCGATGCCGTGCTCGGGGAGCCTGTGATAGGGAACGACGATCGAGGGGTCGAGCCGCTCGGCAACAGCGATGGAGAGCGGCCGTGCCGGTCGCCGCGAGCGTTGATGGATGACGGCCATGTGGCTGCCATAGAAATACACGATGGGCGGCCTCGGTACAAAGGATTCATGAGCACCGCCGCCACCAAACGCGCCGACAAGGCGCCCGCCTCTTGGATCGGCCTGCTCCGCCATCCGGGTTATGCGCGCTACTTCGTGGCCGTCGCGCTCGCGCGGGTGCCGACGACGATGTGGGCCGTCGCCGTCGCCCTGCTCGTCCTGGCACGCACAGGCAGCCTGTCGCTGGCCGGCGTCACGGTTGCCGCTGGCTCGTTTCCCGCGGCGCTCACCGGTCCCCTGCTCGGAGCGTGGCTGGACCTCACGCGCAGCCGCAGAGTGCTGATCGCGCTAGACCAGCTGAGCGCTATCGCCGCGCTCGTGGGCATCCTGCTGCTCGCCGGCCACGGGGCCAACTGGACGCTGCCCCTGTTGGGCGTGGCGTACGGACTCACGAGTCCGCTGTCGATGGGCGCGTTCCGCAGCGTGCTGCCCGAGCTGGTCGGGCCCGAGCTGCTGACCAAGGCCAACACGATGGAGGCGACGAGCATCAACCTCGCCTACATCATCGGGCCGGCTGTGGCCGGAGCGATCGCGGGGACGTTGGGAGCAGCGGCGGCGGTCGAGCTGCAGATCGCCCTGTTCGCCGCGGTGATCGCGCTCACCGCGACGGCGCAGGTCTTCGAACTGCGTCCCTCGGTACGACCGACCGGAGGGCTGCTCGGGTCGGCCCGCGACGGCCTGCGGGCGCTGTGGAGCATCGTCCCGCTGCGAGCGCTGTCCGCTTCCTCGATGTTCTCCGTGATGGGGTGGGGAACGCTCAACGTGGGCTTCCCGGCGTACGCGATCGCGGTCAGCGCCGGGGCGCACGCCTCGGGCTACCTGTGGGCGGCCGTGTCTGTCGGGTCGGTGATCAGTGCCTTCGCGTTTGCTCGCTTCGCCGCCCGCCTCTCGACCGCCGTGCTGATGGCGGGGTCGTCGCTGGCTATGGCCTGCTCGGCGCTGCTGTGGCCGCTCGCCTCGGGCCTGCCGCTGGCACTCGTGCTCGTGACGCTCACCGGCGTCCTCGAGGGCCCCGCCCTGGCCGCCTTCTTCACCGTCAGGCAACGCTTCACGCCGCCGCACCTGCGCGGCCAGGTGTTCTCGACCGTCGGCAGCATCACGCTCGCCGGGATGGCGGTCGGCTCGGCGCTCGCCGGGCCAATCCACGCGGCGCTTGGAACCGACGCCACGCTGCTCGCGTTCCCGGTGTTCCAGTTCGCGAGCGGGGCCTCCGTGCTCATCGCCCGAAGCGAACTGAGCGGGACCGCGGCGCACACCTGATCATGGGGCCCAGAGCGCGTGCAGCGCGAGGGGCTTGCGAAAGACGATTCCGCGGACCTCCGCCGGGCGCTCGGGGTCGAGCTTCAGCCGCTGCAATCGCCTCAGCAGCAGACCCAGCCCCGTCCGCGCCTCGAGGCGGGCGAGGTGGATCCCGAGGCAGACGTGGGGGCCCCGGGCGAACGCGAGATGGCGGCGGGGGCCCGCTCGGTCGAGGTCGAATGTGTCGGGGTCGCCGAACACGGCGGGGTCGCGGTTCGCGCCGGCGATCGAGACGCGCACCAAGTCGCCGCTCGCGATCGAGGCGCCCCGTAGCGAGACGTCGGCGGTGGCGTAGCGGTCGACGACGGAGGCGGCGGGCTCGAGCCGGAGCGACTCCTCGACGGCGGCCGCGAGGACCCGCTGATCGCCGAGCACCGAGGGCAGCAGCTCGGGGCGCTCGAGCAGATGGAGCAGGGCGTTGGAGATCATTCCCTCGGTCGTCTCGACGCCCCCGAACAGGAGCACCGCGGCGTTGGAGACGATCTCGTCGGGACTGAGCCGCGGGTTCGCGGCGATGCCGCGCAGGAGCGACTCCGCGGGTCCTCGATCGATCGCGGCGAGCAGGTGCGCGCGCAGCTCGGAGAACGCGCGTTGCCCGGTCGCTGTGATCTGCCGGCCCGCGGTGATGGCCGTGACCGCGCCGACGATCGCGTCGTACCAGTGCAGCACGGCGCTCTCCTGCGCTCGATCGAGCCAAAGCGCGCACCCCACGATCGCCGCCGCGAGCGGCCCCGCGAAACCGCGCCGCAGCTCGCCCGCGCCCGCCGGCTCGAGCTCGTCCAGCAGGCGCGTCGCCTCGCCGGCGGCCTCCGGCGCGAATGTCTCGCGCACCGCGCGGGCCCTGAAGGGAGCGACGAACGGGGCCCTGTGGCGGGCGTGCTCGGCGCCGTCAAGGCTCAGCATGCTCGGGCCGAGCACCTGGCCCGTGGAGAACCGCGGGTCGGCGACCGTGAAGCGCTCCGGATCGCGCATCACGGCCACGGCGTCGTCGTGGCGCGTGACGAGCCACCCCTCGAGCGCGGGGAGCCAGGAGACGGGCTCAGAGGCGCGAAGCGCCGCCAGCACCGGGTGCGGATCGGCGTCGAGCTGCTCGAGCGTGACCGCCGCTCCGAGGGGGAAATCGCTCACGGTTCGAGCATGCCATCACCGAGCTTTCGGACGTGGCACTCGAACTCCGACCTGTCGCGCTCAGGAGCGAACGGCGCAAGGCCCGGTCGAAGCAGCTCCGAGACGCGCTGGAGGTCGTAGAGCAGGGCGAGCTTGCCGGGCGGATCGTCCCACTCGCCCGAGTCGTAGCGCGCGACCCAATCGGCCAAGGCCGCCAGCGCCTCGACCTGGATCTCGTCCTCCCACCAGCCGCAGCGAAGCATCAAGCGGTAGCGCGCACGCAACATGCAGACGTCGAACCACAGCTGCTCGAACCACGGGCCCCGCTCGTGTGGCTCGAGCTGACGCCACGAAAGCGGCCCGGACTCGTTCACGGCGCCGCCAACCGTCGCAGTCGCCTGTCGGCGAACCACATCCGCAGCTTCAACCGAGTCGGAGCCAACCTGCCATAGAGCAGGAGCGCGTGGCCATCGGGCAGCTGGCGTAGCGACTCGGCGGCGATCAGGGGCCGCCTGCGCGGCGCGGTGGAGCGGCTTTGACCTCCGGCTCCGGTGGTCCGGGTCTGATCGAGCGCCTCCTCCTCGCCGACGAGCGAGGCGAAGTAGCGGAGGGTCTCGAGGTCGGCCACGCCGGGAAGCAGCATGCGGGCTCGGTGGCTGTTGACGACAGTCTCGGCCTGAGCCCCGTAGCGGGAGCGCGCCTGGGCGAGGTCGTGAAAGATCGAGACGAGTTGGATGTTGTGGCTGGGAGCGGTCGAGGCGATCTCCGCGAGGTTGGGGAGCGGCGCGACGTTGCCGGCCTCGTCGAGGCAAAGGAGCAGGGGCCGCTCGAGCCGGCCCCCGTTGCGGGTGGCCCGCTCGTAGGCACGCTCCACGATCTCCGCGAGCAGCGCGAGGAAGATCGGCCGCAGGAGCTTCGAGGCCTTGGCGTCCCCGATCAGGTACACCGTCGCGGCCTGGTCGAGCACGCGGTCCGGGACGATCTCGGTGGAGCGCGCCGAGCGCAGCACCCGCGCAGACCTGTAGGCCCGGAGCAGCGCCTGGGCGGTGGCCTCGATCGAGGAGCGAGTCCTGTCGGCCTGGGCCTCGAACGCGTGGACCGCGTCAAACGCCGCGTGGGCAGCGGCGAGCTGGTCGCCGTCTACGGCGAACTCGGACAGCCGGTTGAGCGCTTGGTCGAGCTCCCGCGATCCCTGCCCATAGACCCAACGCACGACCGAGTCCATCCCGGCGCCCGTCGCGGCGGCGATATAGAGCAACGGGGCGAGGCGCTGCTCGGCGGCGACCGACCAGAAGTCTCCGCCCTCGGCCCCACGCTGGTCGAGCTCGGCGGCGCCGGCGAGGCGCCAGGCCACCTCGATCGCGCCGTCCCAAGTGTGCGCTCCATGCAGCGGCGACCACGTTTGACCGGGGCTTCCCGAGAGCTCGGAGGGATCGAAGACGAAGACGTCGCCCAGCGCGCGGCGCCGGGCGACGGTCGCGGCGAGAAGGTCGGTCTTGATCGACGACGCGATCGCGGGACCGCGCCACTCGAGCAACGCGGGCACCGCCAGGCCTGCGGACTTGCCCGATTGCGGCGGGCCGAAGGCGACGAGCGCGTGCCGCTGCTCGGCATGGAGCAGACGCCTGTGCTTGCGACCGAGAGTCAGCCGCTGGCCGTCCGTGGCGCGAGGCGGGATCCCCTTTCGAAGCGGCCTGAGATCGCGCGACCGCGCCCACCTCGCGCCGCGGTCTCCGCGCGCGGCGAGGCGCGCGCCCGCGACGGTGACTGCGATCCAGACCGCGGCCGCCACGGCGGTCAGGAGCAGTACGAGCGCGGCGTAGAAGCCGATAGGTCCGGGCAGACGCGAGCGCACAGACGCCGGCCACGCACCCGCGGGGTGAGCGAGCTCCGCGGGCAGGCGCACCAGTATCCCGGGCAGCTCGCCGCCGCCAACAGGAGGCCAGCCGTCGCCGAACGCCGCCCCCGCGAGCCCGCCCCAGAGCCAGATCAGCAGCGCGAGGCCGAGCACGAATCCCACCGCGGCGGCGAGCGCTCCGTCGGACACGCCTCGCCGCGACTGGCTCACCCGCCGCCGCCCCGCGCATCGACCGCGCGCGTCACTCCCTCATCCCCACGGTCCCCGGGATCGCCATGCCGGTGTCGGTGTTGGTCATCTTCGCCTCCAGGCGGGAGCGGTAGTGCTGGACGACGAAGGAGCGGCTCCCGACGCGCCAGAGCGCCTGGCCCGTGGTGAGAATCGAGAGCAGCTGGGCCTCGCTTTCGGAGAGACCGAGCAGCGACCGGGTCAGCGGTACCTGGCTTTGGTCCTGGTGGTAGACGACCCTGGTCGAGGCGTCGGCGATGAGCCCCTCGGCGATCCGCGAGGCGCGCGATCCGGCGTCGCCCGCGGCCTGCAGATCCGCGAGCTTGTGCAGCACGACCATGTTCATCACCCCGAACTGGCGGGCGAGCTTGAAGTTGGACTGAAACCACTCCCCGAGCCCGGTGTGCTGGATGATCTTCCAAGACTCGTCGGCGACGTTGATCAGGCGCTCGCGCCCCGGGCGCTCGGCCATGCGCGCGAGCAGCGCGCTCATCCATGCGGTCGCGCAGGCCATCAGGATGCCCACGGCGGGGGAGTCCCTGACCGCGTGCAGGTCGATCACCACGAGCCTTGCCTCGAGGTTCAAGCCCGATGTGGTTGGCCCGTCGAAGAGCCCTCTGAGCGGCCCCTCGCAGAGATCCTGGAGGGCCAGCGCCGCGCGGCGGACGTCGCTCGCGAGGCGTTCGGGCGTGGTTCGCAGTCGCTGGGCCATCTCCGCCACGGGCGCGAACAGGAGCCCCACGATCTCGGGCAGCGTCGGTTCCCCAGCGCCTCGGAGCCTCACGACGTGCAGGGCCTCGCGCAGCGCCGCGGCCTCGACCTGGCTCACCCGGTCGCCGACCGCGGTGGTGGCGACGGCGCGCAGGAGCTCGAGCTGCGCGTGCTCCTCGGGGCGCGAGGCGAGCGGGTTCAGCCTCACATCCCCGCCCGGCCGCAGCGAGATCGCCCGCACCCCGGCGGCCGCGCACAGCGGGCCGTACTCCCGCTTGACGTCGAGCACAAACGCGCGACGTCCGAACAGCAGCATCCGCCACAGAAGCGTCTTGACGAGCGCGCTCTTGCCCTGGCCGAGCTTGCCCAGCACGATCACGTTCGGGTCGTCGAGCAGGCCCTGGCCGTACAGGACCCACGGGTCGTAACAGAAGGCCGCGCCGCTCGAGTCCCTGCCGATGAAGACGCCGCTCCCGCCAAGGCCGCCCGCGGCCACGAAGGGGTAGATCGCCTGGGCGTGGCGGGTGGTGCACCGGTGGGGCGGGCGCTCAGCGCCACGTCGGCTCACCGGAGCCCCTTGCACAGCGGCATCCCCTCACCGCAGCCCCCTGCATAGCGGGAGCGTGAACGTGAACGCGTCGGCCTGCTGGCCGTACATCCGGTGAAGCTCGAGCCGGGCCCGCGCCGCGTGCTCGAGCACCTCGGCGCTCGCCCTGCGGAGCTCGTCCTGGTCGCGGCCCGAGACGGTGATGAACCCGCTCAGGCGGACCTCGCTGTGGCCGGCCGCGAGCTCGGCCTCCCGCCGCAGCGTGGCCTCGTGGCTCTGGCGCTGGCGAGCGGTCTCGAGCTGGCCGAAGCGGTGGCGAAGCTCGCGGTCGGCACGGTCGCGGGTGATGGCCGCTTCGACCTCGCGCGTGGAGCGCTCGGGAGCGAGGGGCTCGAAGGTGACCGCCACCGAGCGCACCGCGCTCGAGCGGGCCAGCAGCGCGTCCATGAACAGAGGCGAGACCTCGACCCGGGGCCAGCCGCCGATCCAGTAGGTGGCGTGGGCGGCGCCGTCACTCTGGTAGTGATCCCAAGATTCGCGCGCCCCCAGCGGCCAGGCGCCCGCCTCGGAGAGGCCGTCGCGTTCGGGATCGGCGGCTTCCAGAGCCGCCAGCTCGGTCCGGGCAAAGGGATCGAAGGCGGTGCGCAACGCGCGCGCCAGCTGGTTTGGACCGAGGGCGCCGACGACGCTCACCTCCGCCGCTTCGAGCCCCACCGCCACGCGCTCGGCCTGCTCCACCAGGACCTCGCTGAACACGTCCGCGTCGCGCCCGCGGATCCTCCTGGCGTCGACCTGCACCGCCAGCAGTAGCTCGTGCTCCTGGGCCACTCGGGCCGTCGCGCCAATCAGCTCGAGGTAGGACTCGATCATCGGGGTCCCCCGCAGCGGGACGGCAGGGTCCCGCTCATCGTGGAGCCAGCGGGCGAGCTCGTCTCCCTGAGCGGGAACGGTTCGCTCTATCCACTGCAGGCGACGGATGGGCGTGTTGGCCGCGCCCGAGAGCACGAGGCCCCAGCGCGCCAGGCGCCGCTCCTGCGCCTCGGGATCGAGGAGGGCGAAGGCGAGCGACCTGCACGCGAGCACCGCGGTGAGGCGCCGTCCGGCCTGCTCGGAGAAGATCCCGATCGGACGGTTGCGGTAGGCGGCTTCGACGATGCGCACCTCGCGCAGCGCCGGAGGCGGAACCGGCTCGCGGTCCTTGACGCGGATCGCTGTGGGGGCCCGCGCGACGAACGCGCGCATCCCGGCCGCCGGCAGAGGCGAGCGAAAACGCGTGCGGCCCTTCGCCAGCCGGAGCGCGAACGCGCAGGCCAAGGGGACCCACTCGTCGGCGGTCCGGCTTCCCAGCGGAAGCACCGCGGCCGTCACCGCGCCGCCGAAGAGCAGCACCGCAACCACGGCGCCCGTGCCGGTCGGCGCCGCGTCGAGTGCCGCGATCGCGAGCACCGCCCCCACCGCGATCAACGCCGCCTGGCCGGCGCGGACGGGTCCCAGCAGGCCGCGGCGCTCGATCGGGCCGAACGTGTAGGTGAGACGGGTGTCGCTCACAACGGACCTCCGCGGTCCTGGGCCGGCGGCAGCGGATCGGTTTGCTCGGCGCCCCCAGCGGCGGGGGGCGTTTTTCCTGTTTGGTCGGAGTCGGCCTCCCCATCCCAGTCCGTGCCCTGCGTCGCGGCTGGGTCATCCCGCCGGGCGGCTTGGGCCGGCCACGTCGACTCTGGTGGCCATCCGTCGTCCAGCCCAAGCGTCATGGGCGGCCAGGACATGTCTGGCGCCTGCCACAGAGGCTCCGCACCGGGGACGCGCTCCTCCGCTGGCTGCACGTGGGCTCCTGCCGGGTTTGCGGCGCCCATGTGGTCGGTCATGTCCGCGCCGGCGACCTGGCCTGAGACGTCCGCGCGATCGTGGTGCTGCGCGACATCGACGCCGGTGGCCGCCTGGTCGTCAAGGTTGGCCTCCTCGTCCTCGTGGGCGCCCTCAGGCTCGACGGCGCCCGCCAAGCTGTCCGCCGCCGGCCGACCATTGCGGGTGAGGGCGTCCGGGGAGGACAGGTCGGTGTCGGCTGATCCGTCGCCGTCGATGGCGAGTCGGGCCAGGTGGGCGACGTGGCCGGCGATTCCAGCCAGCGCGTTATCCGCCTCCTTCATCTCCTTGCTCGCCCACACCGTCTTTCCCGCGCCGCCGAGCTCCGAGCTGAGCGCCCCCACGGCGCTGCTCGCGACCTCGGCCAGTGGTACGAGCCGCAGCACCGCCCAGGGCGCGAAGGCCGCGAGCAGCACGAGCACCATGCCGGCCAGCAGCGCATCCAGCCCGTGACCGGCGACGTGATCGAGAGCCGTCCCTCCGAGACCGAGCACGGCGACGATCGCGAACTTGGACAGGATCAGGGCGAAGAGCATCTCGAGGGCACGGGTCGCCCAGACTCGCCGCGCCGGCCAGACCATCGCGGCAAACGCGAGCGGGAGCAGCAGCACCACGATGTAGACCGCGGCCTCGCGCATCGCGAGCTCGAGCCAGACCACGACACCCGCGCCGGCTGTGAATAGGCACAGCAGGAAGGCGAGGAAGGGCGAGTCGACGAACCCGACCACGCGCGTGACTCCCCCGGCGGTGAGCAGAGAGGTCAGGCCGTTGGTCGCGCTCGGCGACCAAACGAGCGCGCAGAGCTCGTCGGTGCCGCTCAGCAGCAGCATCGTGAGCGGAGCTGCGATCCCCACGCCCACAAGCGCGAGGGGGAGGTGGCCGAACGCGGCGCGCCCAAGCAGCGCGATGTCCGAGCGCACCAGAGCCTGCACGGCCGCCGCGAACAGGAAGGGAAGCGTGAGCAACGCCGAGATGGCGGCCATCCGCCAGTAGGCCGAAGAAAACCAGACGCTCCCGAGCTGCGGAGCGGCCGTTTCGTTGACCACCTTCCCCATCTCTGCAAGGGCGTCTTTGGCGCCCTGTATACCCAGACGACGATCGCGGCGAGGCTGAGCGCGGTCGACGCGGACGACCCGCCGCCGTTGCTGAAGAAATCCTTGAACGCGCTGCCCAGGTGGCCCGTGACGAGGTTCTTGCCGACGTCGAGCAACTTCTTGGGGTTGCTGATCGCCTCGCAGGCCTTGCCCCCGGCGCCGCTCACCTCGCCGATCGCGGTGCAGAGACCGCCCGGGATGATCCCCGCCGACGCCGGTGCCGGCGCCGCGTAAGAGAAGAGGGTCACGGCTGCGGCTGCGGCCGCAGCGGCCAGCGCCAAGCGGGAAAGGCTCACTTCGCGGTGGTCCCCAGGTGCTGGAAGAAGTTGACGAGCCCCGGCGCCGCGCCGATCACAAGCGCCGCGGCCGCCGAGACGAGCGCGGCCATGCGCCCGCGCCCGGCGTACTGGTGGTTGTGGGTGTGCGAGGCGACCGCCCAGATGGCGGCTCCGACGAACGCGCCGAGCAGGGCGAGCGCGAGCGCCCAGGCCTCGGCGCCGTTCACGAGCTGCTGGAGGACGTTGCTCCCCGGCAGACCGTGCGGGTTGGGGCTCGCGCTGACGGCCGGACGCAACACCACGTCGGCCAAGAGCTGGGTTGCGGACATGTGGACCTCCCGATTACCAAATAAGTCCTAATAAGGCTCAGCGAATCTAGCAGTGGCTATCCAAGCATGGTAGATTCGTTCGTATCAAATTTGTCTTATTCGTTGTCAGACAGATAGACCGCTCGTAGGCATGCCGAACGGAGCCGTCAGCGATTTCGACTACGTGGGCGAGCTCTACGCGACGCTGTCCACGCGCCTGGAACGGATCGTCGGCACCGATGTCCGCGCTCCCCGACCGCTGATCGAAGATGCCTGCCAATCCGCGTGGTGGAGCCTCTGGCGCCAGCGCGACCAGGTTTGTCGCGATTGCGCCCTGCCTTGGTTGGTCACCACGGCCGTCCGCGAGGCGCTCAGGCTCGTTCGCGGTCAGGCCGGTCTCGTTTCGCTCGAGGAGGCGCTGGACGAGTCAGGGGACAGGGCGCTGCCGGCGCACGTGCCACCGGCGGCCGACGTATGCGAGCTGCGCGCCCGCCTCGATGACTGCATGCGTTTGCTCCCGCAACGCCAGCAGCGGCTGCTGTGGCTACACGGATTTGGGTTCAGCTACGCGGAGATCGCCGACCGCACCGGCTCTTCGACGCGCACCGTCGAGCGCCAGCTGCTGCGTGGCAAACGCAAGCTGCGCAGCGTCGCGGTGGATTAGTCGGCGCGCTCAGATCGCAGAGGCCTACCGCGCCCGACCCCGTTTGCGCCGGCGCCGTTCCGCGGGGCTGAGCTTGCGCGCCTTCCCGGGAGCCTTCGAGCCGCTCCGCGAGCGCCCACCGGCACCCGCCGTCGCGGCCGCGGCGCGATGCCGCACAGGCGCGCGGCGGCGGGCGTCGCGCCAGATGAAGAACGAGATGCCGCCGAGCACGAGGATCGCGCCCGCCGCGATTACGATCGCGTCTGTCCCCGTGAAGCTGCCGCCGGAGGAGGTCGAGCCCGAATTAGTAATCGAGGGCGTCGTGGTGGAGGGCGCGGCGGGGGTCGTGGTGGTGGGCGTCGTGGTCGGCGACTGCGGCAAACCCGGTGAGAGGGGGTTGGTGGGGCTCTGGGCCCAGGCGACACCGGGAGACGCGGCGACGAAGAGCACGATCGCAGCGGCCAACAGAGGGCAAACACGTGAACGCGGGAGCATCATCTCAGCGGTTTCTCCATCGCCGGGGTCTCAGGAGCCGCCCGGTAGGGGTGCTCGGGGGCGACGTCCTCCTCGTGATAGACGCTCTCGGCGTTGACCGCCCAGATGTCGTGGCGCGTCCCCTCCAGGATGTTCTCGACGGCCCGCATCGCGGTCAGCATCGAGTGGTCCGAGTTGTTGTAGCGGTGCAGACCGTTCCGCCCCACCTGGATCAGGTTGGGGATGCCCTCGAGCCAGTTGCGGATGATCTGGACGCGCTCGCCGTATTCCACGTCGTACATGGGGTAGGCCTTGCTGACCCGCACGACGAAGCCCATCTTGACCCGGTCGGCCCGGGCCAGCCCGAGCTTCTGGATCTCGCCCTTGGCCATCTCGACCAGCGCGGAGTCGGGCATGGTCCACAGCTCGTCGCCCTCGAAGCAGAAATACTCCATCCCGATCGAGGCGTCGCGGTCGTTCGGAACCATCCACGGACTCCACGAGCGGAAGTTCTGAATGCGCAGCACCTGCACTCCCGGCTGGTGGATGTAGATCCAGTTGTCGGGGAAGAGGTCCTCGCCCTCGATCACCAACGCCACCGTCAAGAAGTCGCGGTAGCGAAGTCCGCGCGCCGCGTCGCGGACGTCCGCGGGCGGCTCGGGGTCGGCGATCGTGACCGTCGTGCGCAGCGGCAGGGAGGAGATCACGTGAGACGGGGCGAGCGTCTCGCCACCGGCCACGACCTCGACCACACGGCTTGACGCGGGGTCCAGCCGGAGTCGCGTGACCGGCGCGTTGCACCGCACCTCGCCGCCGTGCGAGCGGATCTCGGATGTCATCTGCTCCCACATCTGCCCGGGGCCAAACCGGGGATAGTTGAACTCCGAGATCAGCGACTTGATCTCGTTGCCCTTGTTGCCGAAGAACGCCGACTTGGCGGCGCTGAAGAAAGACAGGCCCTTGATCCGCTGCGCCGCCCACTCGGAGCGGATCTCGGCCGTGGAGACGCCCCAGAGCTTCTCGGTGTAGGTCTTGAAGAAGTGCCGGTAAAGGCGCTTGCCGAAGCGGTTGGAGACCCATTGCTCGAAGCTGTCCTCGCGTCCCTTCGGCTTGGCCGCGGCAAACAGATACGAAAGTCCGCAGCGGATCAGCTCCACCGGCCCCAGCTTGCGGATCACGTCCATGCCCTGCAGCGGGTACTCCAGGAACTTGCCGTTCCAGTAGATCCGCGACTGCCGGGGACGGCGCAGGAACTCGTCGGACAGAATCTCGTGCCAGAGAGCGTCGACTTCCTTGACCTTGGTGAAGAAGCGGTGACCGCCGAGGTCGAACCGGTAGCCGTCTCGCACCTCGGTCCGCGCCAATCCCCCGACCTGGTCGGTCGATTCCAGGACGACCACGGGCTTGCCCTGCTTGGCGAGCAGGTAGCCGGCCGTGAGGCCCGCGGGGCCTGCGCCCAAAACCACGACCGGATGCTCTGCGCTGATCTCCGAGAAGGAGCTCACGACACCTTCCTGTAGAGGACCGCGCTGTCGGGTTCGAGCAGCGCCTCCTGGTAGTCGTGTGGCGCCCAGGCGACCGGCTTGAGCACCCCGTGGTTCACGTCGGACTGCAAGATCGCTCCCCACTCGGCGGCGCGCCGCCGCACCAGCCGCGTCCAGGGCGCCTCCCAGTTCTCCACGCCCTCGGTCAGCGGGCGCACGTACAGCAGCTGCTGGCCGCGCCTCAGCCCCGCCACCAGCGGCCCCAGGGTGGCTGCCGGGTTGGCTCGCTGGAGCCGGCTCAAAGCGTTCACCCAGTTCATGTAGCTGGGCTGCGACACCGGCCCGATCGAGTTCGCGTAGCGCAGTCCCGCGGGGAGGTAGTACCACGCCAGCGGCGTCTGCTCGGGCTGGGCGACGACGACGAGGTCGCCGCTGTGCATCAGCGGCCCGACCTGGCCCGCGACGTTGCGCATGTCGCTCTTGATCGGATACGCGAACTGGCCGGGGTGCGGCACCAAGAACACGACCGTCGCGATCAGGACCGCGATGCCGACGATCCCTGCCCGCGCGCACCCAAGCGCCGCGATCAGCAGGATCGCCGGCAGCACCGGGGCGAAGTAGCGCGAGATGTAGGCCGGGGTGATCTGCGAGCTCAACCACGCGACCGCCAACGTGGCCAGCGCGATCGCGATCATGGTCCACAGCGCGACCGCGTCGTGGCTGCGGCGCAGGCGCCGCGTGAAGAGCGCCGAAAGGCCCGCGACGCAGCCGATGATCAGCGCGACCGTCACCTGGTTGCCCCCGAGCAGATCACGCGAGATCAAGACGGGGGTGCCCAGCCCCGGAGCGTGCGACCACGGAGCGCCGGTGTGCGTGGCCTGGTAGACGAAGTTCGGGATCCAGGGAATGAAGAGGATGCCGGCGCCCACGAAGGTCAGCACGGCGTCCCGCGCCAACCCCCGACGATCCTCGGTCACGGCGAAGACGGGAATCAGCGCGAGCAGCGAGCCGATGAAGAAGAAGACACCCCAGGAGTGTGTGTACAGCATCAGCGCGAGCGTGACGGCGAACAGGAAGAGGTAGCGCCGTCGGCGGTATAAGAACCCGTGCAGGTAGGCCGTGGTCGCGATCAACCCGAGCAGCGCCATCAGCTCGTACATGCGGGTCTCTTCCGCGTACTGGGTGAGCCACGCGTTGAAGGCAAAGAGGACCGCCGCGGCCAGGCCGACCCGACGGCCGAACAGGCTCCACCCGGACCACATCGCGACCGGAATCGTCAGCAGCCCGAACACGAGCGAGAGCGAGTGCGTGGCGGCCTCGCTCGTGCCGAACGCGCGCATCCAGAAATGCAGCAGCAGGTAGTACAGCGGCGGGTTGCCGTCGTGGCGCAGAATTCCCGGGATCGCGCTCAGCGGGTGGCTCGAGATGCCGGCGGTGATGGCCTCATCGATCCAGAACTGGCCCGAGAGGGCGCGGCTGCGCACATAGGCCGAGACCGCGACCAGGACCACGACCACGCCCGCGGCGATCACCCAGTTGGGCAGCTCGGAAATCGAGCGCCGCAGGCGTCCTGAGGGACGCTCCCCGGCAGGCCGTGGGGCTGGGGGCGCAACGGTGGTCAAGTGCCCGGCTCCTTCGGCTCAAGGACGCCCTGCCCGAGGCAGTTCTCGATCACGGTGAGTTCCGCGCCGGGCGCGTGGTTTACGTACAACAGCGCCGCGCCGATCACCTCCGCGCCCTGCGCCTTGCCTTCGATCTGCTGCCCCTCGGCGATCCCCGCGGTGGGCTCGAAGACGATCGTCGGGCCGGAGGGCAGTCGGCCGACCTGGAGCTTGTCCTGACCCAACTCGCTGACCGCGAGGTGGTTAGAACGCAGGCAGGCCAGATAATTGGGAGGGCCCGTACGCGCGTCCACGGCGCGACCGCGCCCGGCCACGGGCTTGCCCAGCGATGAGCACCCGGACACCGCAACCGCAGCCGCGCATGCGGCCGCCATGATCTTGGCGGGCCCCTTTGTGTGAGCCGACAACCACCCGCTTGACGACACCCCGCCAGAGTAGAAGATCGGTGGCGTACTCTCCCCGCATGTGACTGCGCTTGCGGCGCTGACGGGGCCCTTGCCTAAGACGGGGGTGGTGGTAATCGCGGTACTCGCGGCGTGCGCGCTGCTGCTGCGCGGGACCCGCGCGCGCGCCGCGGCCATCTTGAGCTGCGTGGTCCTCTCACCGGTGCTGCTGCTGGCTGAGATCTGGCACTCGCATCGCGTCTCGATCATCCGCCACCACCCGCTGGAGGGGGTCGTCGTCGCGGTTGTCGCGGTCTTGTTCATAGCGCTGCTCGCCAAGCTGATCTCGGGCCGGCCCTGGCTGCTCGGCCTGCTCGCGGTGCTCACGCTTCCGTTCCGGATCTCGATCTCGGCCGGGGGCGGCAGCGCCGACCTCCTGGTCCCGCTCTATTTCGTGATCGCGGCGGGAGCGATCGCGTTCGCCCTCCCGGCGGCGCTCGGCCGCGCGTCTCCCCTGAGCGCAGACCCCGACCCCCGTCACTCCATGATTGTCTGGCTCAAGCGGTTGCTGGCGCTCGTGATCGTGATCTACGCGGTGCAGTCGCTGTACTCCCCCACGGTTGGCTCTCCCAGCGGCTTCGAGAAGGCGCTCCAGAACATGGTCTTCTTCTACGTGCCTTTCGCGGTGCTGTTCTGTCTGCTCGAGCGCGTCGAGTGGACTCCACAGCTGTTGCGCAACTGCCTCCTGCTGCTCGTGGCGATGGGGATCGTGTTCTCGGGCATCGCCTTCTTCGAATACGCCACCAAGACTGTGCTGTTCAACTCCAAGCTGGTCGCCACCAACCAGCTCTACACCTACTTCGTCGTCAACTCGGTCTTCTCGGATCCGAACATCTTCGGACGCTTTCTCGCGCTCGTGATGGTGTTGCTGGCGGTGCTGCTGCTCTACGACCGGTCGCCCCGCGAGCAGGTCGCGATCGCCGGCGTGCTCGCGGTGCTCTGGGTCGCCCTCGTGCTGAGCCTCTCGCGCTCGAGCATGGCGGGACTGCTGGTCGCGCTGGCACTCGTCGCGGCCGTTCGCTGGAGGCTCTCGCGAACGCTGTTGCTCGCGGGTGCGGTGATCGTGATCGGGGGCGCCGCGGTGGCCATCAGCCCGACGACCTTCGGCTTTAACCAGAGCTTCAACGGCGTCTCGGCGGGCCGGGGCAGCGTGCTCTCGGGCGGCGCGAGGCTGTTCGCCGACCGCCCCATACAAGGCTTTGGCTCTGGGTCCTTCGAGATCGAGTACCACCGGCACAACCCCCAGTCCGGACCCCTCACCGCCTCGCACACGACCCCGGTGACGATCGCCGCCGAGCAGGGACTCATCGGCGAGATCCCTTACATCGCGCTGGTGGTGGTCGCCCTCATCGTGCTCGTGCGGGGAACGCGCCTAGATCCGGCGCGCGCGGCGGTGGCGGCGGCTTTCGCGGCGCTGCTCGTGCACACGATGCTCTACGCCGACTTCCTCGAGGATCCCGCGACCTGGGCCCTGCTCGCCGTGGGAGTGGCACTGGCGCGCGCGCCGCGGCCGCAGGAGGCGCCGGAGGCTATCCCCGCGCGGGCGCTGCCGGCGGTGAGCGGTTAGCGGGGCTCTAAGTGACGTGCTCGCGACCGGGGCGGTCGGGAGCAGATGCCAGGGCCAGCCGCAGCAGGAGTTCCTGCAGCGTCTTGCGCTCGTCGGCGTTGAGCGGCGCGAGCAGGTCCTCCTGCGCCGCGCGGGCGAGCCCGCGGCCCTGGGTGAGCACCTCGCGCCCCGCGTCGGTGAGGTGCAGAGCATGGGCGCGCCGGTCGGAAGGGTGGGGACGCCGCTCCACCAACCCCCGCGCCTCGAGGTCGTCGATTGTGGCGACCATCGAGCTCGGGTCGATGCCCGTGCACTTGCCGAGGAACTGCTGCGTGGTCGGGCCCTCGGCGTCGAGGACGTTGAGCGCACCCCACATGCGGGTGGTCAACCCGAGCGAAGCGATGCGCTCGGAGAACTGCTTCGCGGCGACGTGGCCCATGCGGGCGAGCAGGAAGCCCGTGTTCTTGGTGAGCGCACGGTGGACACCCGGGGGACCGGGAGGCGGGGTATAGGACTTCAAATCGGGGACGCTCACGGGACTGGAAAGGAGTGTAGCGGACGACGCTTGCGCGTAGCAATAGTTTCTGGCGCAAACTTTCTGCACGACAAATCACGTCGAAATGAGGCGATCGGGCGCGCCTCGAGGCACGCCCCCGCCTAAAGCCTGACTAAGCGGGCGCGCGGCGCTCTCGGCTGCGGTACGGTGCCCCCGGATGACGGTGGAGACGGCATCGCAAAAAGCGACGCTCGAAGTAGAGCCGGTCCGCGGACCTGGGGACCTTCGGGCCTTCGTCGCGCTCCCGTTTCGCCTCCACCGCGGCACCCCGTGGATTCCGCCCGTCAAGCTCGAGCGCTACGCGTTCTTGAGCCGCAAGCTGAATCCGTACTTCAAGCACGGCGAGGCTGAGTATTTCCTCGCGCGCCACCAGGGCCGGGTCGTGGGGCGCATCACCGCACAGATCGACAACGCCTTCAACGACTACCACGGAACGAACTGGGGGATGTTTGGCTTCCTCGAGTTCGAAAACGACGAACAGGTCGCTCGTGCCCTGCTCGACGCGGCGGCCCAATGGCTCGCGGACCGTGGCTGTGAGCGGATGGTGGGACCGATGGACTTCTCGATGAATGAGGAGTGCGGTGTGCTGATCGAGGGGTTCGAGCTCGAGCCGATGATCAAGCAGCCCTGGCACCCGCCGTATTACCAGGAGCAGTGCGAAGCGGCGGGCCTGACCAAGGCGATGGATCTCTACCACTGGGAGCTCCATCTATCCGATCGCGACGAACGCATGAAGGAGGTGCTACCGCGGCTCGCGCAACGCGCCCGCGAGAAGCACCGGGTCACGATCCGCAGGATGTCGCGCCGGCGGCTGCGGCGAGAGCTCGACGAATTCGCGAAGGTCTACAACGCCGCCTGGTCGCGGAACTGGGGCTTCGTCCCTTACTCCAAGGAGGACCTCGACGAACTCGCGCTCACGCTGCAGATCGTCTACAGCCGCGACTGGTTCATGATTGCTGAGCAGGACGGCAAGACGGTGGGCATGGCGATCACGATCCCCGACGTCAATCAGGCGCTCAAGCGCATGCGAGGACGCGTGCTGCCCCTCGGCTGGTGGCATCTGGTGAGCCGACGGCGCTTCGTCGACCGGATGCGGATCGGCTTTCTCGGGGTGCTGCCCGAGTACGAGCACACAGCGGCGGCCGCGGCCCTCTACATCGAGCACTTCGAGACGGCCGCCCGGACCGGGCTCACCCACGGCGAGGCGGGTTGGATCCTCGAGTCAAACCGCTCCATGAACCGGGGACTCGAAGCGATGGGAGGGCGCATCGTCAAGCGCTGCCGCGTATACGAGCGCCAGCTCGGAGCGCTTTAGGCGGCTCGGGGCGAAAGGGGTCGAGGTGGCGCTAACGGTTGTGGGTTCCATCGCCTTCGACGCGGTTGTCACGCCGTGGGGTTCGCGTGACCGCATGCTCGGCGGGTCGGCCGTCCACTTCGCGCTGGCCGCCTCGTTCTTCGACACGGTGCACGTCGTCGGGCCCGTCGGCGATGACTTCGGCGAGGAGCATTACGAGCTCCTGCGCTCGCGCGGGATCGACACTCGCGACATCGAGCGCGTACCCGGCGGGCACACCTTCTTCTGGCGGGGGGAGTACAGCTGGGACCTGAGCGAGCGGAACACGCTCGACACCCAGCTCGGCGTCTTTGCCGGCTTCAAGCCCCGACTCTCGGAGGAGTCCCGCGCGGCCGAGCTGCTTTTCCTGGCCAACATCCAGCCGCAGCTTCAGCACGAGGTGCGAGCCCAGTGCCCGGGTGCGCGCTTCGTCGCACTCGACTCGATGAACCTCTGGATCGAGACCGAGGGACGTTCGCTGATCGAGACGTTGGCCGAGGTGGACTGCCTGATGCTCAACGACTCCGAGCTGCGCCAGCTCACCCGGGAGCCCAACCTGATCCGCGCCGCGCGCCTGATCCACGCGTGGGGGCCGGCGGTGGTGGTCGTCAAGCGGGGAGAGTTCGGCGCGGCGATGATCACGCGCGAGGGATTCTTCGCCCTGCCGGCGTTTCCGCTCGAGACCGTGCTCGACCCGACGGGAGCGGGCGACTGCTTCGCCGGCGGCTTCATGGGGTATCTCGCGGCCCACGGCGACGAGGAGATGACCCAGGAGCTCCTTTCGCGCGCGATGGCCTACGGCACCGCGCTGGCCTCGTTCAACGTCGAGGAGTTCGGGGTCGAGCGCGTCGCGCGGCTGACCAGCGACGAGATCTTCGAGCGGGTCGGGGAACTGAGCGCGATGACGCGTTTCGTGGCAATGCGGCCGCCATCCCTCACCGGCTCCGCCTGGCTCCGCCCGAGTGGCGCCGCGGAGGGACCGCTCGCGCGGTAGCCGGGCCAGGTCGGGTGGTCAGCCCGGTCTGGTGTGGTTGCCAGGTCGGCGTGAATTTTTCGCCGCCGAGGGGTACGATCCAGAGCGTGACCTGGGGATTCCTATGGTTGCTGCTCGCGCTGAAGATTCCGCTGATCGCGCTGATCGTGGTCGTCTGGTGGGCGGTCAGGCAACGCCCCGAGGAACCACCCACCTCTGAGGGTGGGGGCGGAGGCGGCAGCAAGCTACGCCACCCCCACGCACCGAAGCCCTCGCCCCGACTTCCGCGACGCGGCCCCCACGGCGGCGCGCCGCCCCCTCCACCTTCGCGCGTGCGCACCGTTCGCGCGCGGGCGCGCACCCTCGAGCACTGAGCGCTGGCCGCGACGGGCGGTTGGCTGCACCGCGCTGGCGAGCGCTACGAGCGCCCACCACGGACCCAACCCCCGCGAGTCGCAGAGGTCGGGTCCGAGATGGGCGCTATACGGGCCCATTACGGGCCCGACCTCCCGGACGCGTTAGGGGGTGGGGCCCGTGGTGGGCGCTCCGTGCCGATGTGTCGGGGCCCGGCCGGGCGGCGGCGGCTCCTTCGCGGCCGGGAGCGCTGCCACACTCGGGACATGAGCGTCCTTTCTGACGGTGCGATTCTCGACCTCGTCCGCGACGGACGGATCCGCATCGATCCGTGGGATCGGAACCTGGTCCAGCCGGCGAGCGTCGACCTCAGGCTTGGCGACTCCTTCCGGGTCTTTCACAACCACCGGGCGCCCGCGATCGACCTCCGTCAGCCTCCTGGCAATCTGACCGAGGAGGTCGCCGTCCCGCCCCATGAATCGTTCGTGATCCACCCCGGCGAGTTCTGCCTCGGGCGGACGCTCGAATGGGTGGAGCTGCCCGACGACATCGTTGCGAGGATCGAGGGAAAAAGTTCTTTGGGGCGCCTCGGCCTGATCGTCCACGCGACCGCCGGTTTCTGCGATCCCGGTTGGAAAGGAACGCTGACGCTCGAGCTCAACAACCTCACTCGGGTCCCCATCAAGCTCTACCCGGGCCTGCAGATCGCGCAGCTGTCCTTCATGGAGCTCGATCGGCCCGCGCAACGGCCTTATGGAAGCCCCGATCTCGGTAGCCACTACCAGGGTCAGCGGGCCGCGACAGAGAGCCGCTACGAGGGCTGCGCGGTCGGTCCCACGGGCACCTGGGATGGGATAGGCTGGGCCGGTGGTCGGGTTTGCTGCCGACGTGTTTCACGTGCCACTGGGCATCGCCGGTGGCGCGCTCGTTCTATGGGCCGCGGTTGTCGCCGGGCTTGGTTTGTCGCGTCCTCAGTTCCCGGGCGGCCCGGCCGGGCAGCGCGCGTTGATCGCGGTGACCGTGGTGCTCGTAGCGACCGTCATTGGCATAGCCGCGCAGGTCGGTTGAATACTCCGCCAAGCCCGCTCCGTCGCCGTACTAAATTGAATGTAGGTCGCCCGCTCGTATGGAGCCGGAGATCACCTGAATTCATGCGAGAGGATTGCCATGACCACTGAAACGAAGCAGACGGACGGGGCCCGTGCAGCGACGTCCGACGACACGCTTGCGATCACCGACAACCGCACGGGCAAGCAGTACGAGGTCCCCATCGAAGACGGCACGATCCGTGCGACCGAGCTACGGAAGATCAAGACGCACGACGACGACTTTGGACTTTTGAGCTACGACCCCGCCTACATGGCGACGGCGTCCTGCCGCTCGGCGATCACATTCATCGACGGCGAGAAGGGGATCCTCCAGTACCGGGGTATCCGATCGAGCAACTCGCCGAGCAGTCGACTTTCCTCGAGGTCGCCTACCTCCTGGTGCACGGACACCTGCCCAACAAGCTGGAGCTCGACCAGTGGGTGCACGAGATCACGGTCCATACCTTCGTGCACGAGAACATCAAGGAGTTCATGCAGGGCTTCCGCTACGACGCGCATCCGATGGGGATGCTGCTGGCGTCCGTTGGCGCACTGTCGACCTTCTATCCCGAGGCTGCCGCGATCCACGACGGAGACATGCGTTACATACAGGTGGTCCGCCTGATCGCGAAGATGCCGACGCTGGCGGCCTTCTCCTATCGGCACAACCGCGGCATGCCCTACGTGTATCCCGACAACGACCTCTCCTACCCGGGCAACTTCCTCTCGATGATCTACAGGATGACCGAGCTCAAGTACCAGCCCGACCCCCGGCTCGAGCACGCGCTCGACGTCCTCTTCATCCTCCACGCTGACCACGAGCAGAACTGCTCGACCAGCGCCGTGCGCGGCGTCGGCTCCTCGCAGGTGGACCCCTATTCGGCCGTAGCTGCCGGGATCGCAGCTCTGTATGGCCCGCTGCACGGCGGTGCCAACGAGCAGGTGCTGCGGATGCTGCGCCGGATCGAGCGCAAGGAGAACATCCCGGACTTCATCGCGGGCGTGAAGGAGGGCAAGGAGCGGCTGATGGGGTTCGGCCACCGCGTATACAAGAACTACGACCCGCGCGCGAAGATCATCCAGAAGGCCTGCTACGAGGTGTTCGAAGTCACGGGCACGAACCCGCTGCTCGACATCGCACTGGAGCTCGAGAAGATCGCGCTCGAGGACGAGTACTTCGTTGAGCGCAAGCTCTACCCGAACGTCGACTTCTACTCGGGCATCATCTACGAGGCGCTGGGGATGCCAGTTGAGATGTTCCCGGTGCTGTTCGCGATCGGGCGAACCGCAGGATGGATCTCGCAGTGGCTCGAGATGATCGACGATCCCGAGCAGAAGATTGCCAGGCCGCGCCAGGTCTACACGGGCGAGCGCGACCTCGCATACGTTCCTATGGAGAAGCGCTCCTAGCGTCGGCGACCCCGCCGGGTTGCGCGCCCGAACCCGTGTCCTGGACCCTGACGGTGCGCAGCTCGGGGGACGTTGAGCGCGAGCAGTTCGAGCAGCTCGAAAGCGCCCTGGACGCGCTCGACGCGCGCGTACTAGGGCTCGCGGGATCCGCACCGAAACGGCCCGTCGACCTGCGCTTCAAAAAGATCGAGCCGGTCCAGCAGGTTTTCGCCAGGCTCGAGCTCGCGGGACCGGAACGCCTACTGGCGAGCGTCCACGTCGGGATCGACATCCACGGAGACGGCTCGGCCGAACCGTACCTGGGACGCCTCCGGCGCCGGGAGATCGATCAGCGCCCGGGAGAGTCCGCAGTCGACGCCCTGCGGCGGACGCTGGCCAGTTGACGTGGTTATGTGGTGGCGCTAACGCCAGCCCCATGCGTGCCCGAGACTGACAATCGGCCTTATCGGCCCGCCTGCCAGCGTTCGATCAGCGCCCCCCGGCCAGTGCCGACGGCGAAGCAGTCGCTTGTCGATGGGCACGAGACGTCCAACCCCCTTCCTCGCGCTTGGCTCCCAGCAGCCTATTCAGGGCCCGCCGTAAGGCCGAGCCGACTACCCCCGATGGCTTGTGATCGAGAAGCGCACCCTCCCGTTCGATCGCTTAGTGAACCGAACGACGAACGACGCGCCTGGAGCGACGGTCGCCGAGGATGCCGGAACCAGACCCCTCGCCTTCCATGACAGCGAACCCGCGCCGCAGTCCTGCAGGCCACCCTTGTTGTTGTCGAACGCGGCCAGGTCGACGGACTCCTTCCCGGACGCTTTCGTCGGTGTGATCGTGCCGCTCCAGCGAACCAGCTGGCTGAACTCGTTCAGCACGAAGCTGAATTTCCCGTTCCTAATGGGAGCGCGGAACCCCTGGAAGGTGAAGTCGGCCGTGATTCTCTGGCCGGTTACCGAGCAACGGTCGACCTGGTCGAGAAAGAGCGGGTCGAACTTCGGGCCGCTCGCGGTGTGATCCACGGTGAACAGGAGCTTTTGGCCCTGGGAGTTCTTCCCGGCGTAGTACTTGCTGCCACCGGCGATGCTGCCACCAGCAAGGGCGGTCGGTCCCGACGTGAGCAACAACGCGCACACGCCGAGCACCGGAAAGACGAGGTACCTCCGCATTACGACACTCCTTCCCCGGGGTGACCGTGGACTCGATCACGCTCTCCGGATTGGCCTTGGACGGCCCCGAGGAAAAGAAAGCATCTGGGCGGAGCGTTCGGACTGTCCAATCGCCGGTTGGTCGGACTTCTGACATTCCCCAAACCGGCAATTGACCGTTCTCACGGGCTAGAGCACGAGCGTCGAGCCATGGCGCCGCAGCCACACGGAATGTTGGCGGTGATCGGGACAGAATCGCGCGACGAGCGCCCAGAAGCGGGGCGAGTGGTTCATCAACTCCAGGTGACAGACCTCGTGCCAGACGACATAGTCGAGCACCGGCTCGGGGGCCAGTAGCAGCCGCCAGTTGAAGCTCATCACACCATTGGACGAGCAGCTCGCCCAGCGCGTCCGCTGGTTGCGGATCGCAAGGCTGGAGTACGAGCTGCCCGCCACTTCGCAGGCTCTGTCCAGCTTGGCGGCAATCTCAAGGCGGGCGCAGCGGCGATAGAACCGTTCGAGCGCCGGGAGTCCCCTGGCGCCGACGGGGACCAGCAGGAGCTCGCCGCGTCGGTGAACGCGCGTGCGACCGGCTTCCCCGACGAGGGCAAGCGGTCGCCCCAGATAGGGCACTGTCGTGCGGGCCGCCCGCGATCCGTTGAGCCTTGCATCCACGCGGCGACAGGGTACGGTCAGGAGCCGACATGCCACCGATCCCTGCTCTGCCCCAGCCTTTGAGCGACGACCACGTTGGGCTCCGCTTCACGGCAGAACGCGACATTCCCGAGATCCTCATCGCCTACCAGGACGATCCTCAGCTCCACGTCCGACTTGGGATGATGCGCCCCCCGAGCGGAGCAGAGCTCGGGCAGGAGCTCGAGGGAACGGCGAGCGAACGGGCGCGGGGAGCCCGAGCCAAGCTCGCGATCGTCGAACCGCCGGCCGATGATTGCCTCGGGGAGAGCATCATTCACGGGATCGACTGGAACCAGGGCCGGGCATCGGTGGGTATCTGGGTGGCTTCGAAAGCTCGTGGCAAGAGCGTGGCGCGTCGCGCGTTGAGGCTGACGGCGCGATGGCTGTTCGACGCCTGGGGCATTGAGCGGCTGGCGTTGCTGACGGACCCCGATAACGAGGCCATGCTGCGCGCCGCCAAGGCGGCCGGATTCGTCTACGAGGGCATCCTGCGTTCCTACGGACACGAGCGCGGCAGGCGCTGCGACCTGGCATCGCTCTCGCTGCTGCCGAGCGATCTCACACCGGAAGAGTCGGCGATGTCGATCGAGGGAAGGCTGGGGTCGAAAGACTGATGGTCCGCGAATGGAAGGTGAAGCTTCCACCCGGCGTGCGCGAGCCCTTCGAGGTCTACGTCAACGGCGTGCGGCAGGAGCTCGGGAGCGACTTTCGCGTCTCAAATGGCGAGCTCGCCTTCAAACGCGAGCTCGTCCAGCAGAAGCTCAGCGCGTGGGCCTGGTTTTTGGGCTTCTGGGGGATCGGGACCTACAAGCGCAACGACGTCGTGGACGTCCGTTACGAGCTCCGCGGCCAACCCATGCTCGCGCACGGCCTCGAGGTGCAGCCGCCGGCCCCAGGGCGAGGAGCCGCGAACAGCCCGTCCAGGTGAGTCGCCCGTAAAGCCCCCGCCGAGCGACGCGCCGGGAAAGTCCTGCAACTCCGGGCCAACAGTTTGACGTCCGCGACAGGGGGCAAGATGCCTTCGCAATCTGACAGGCGACGGCCTGCCGCGGTTTCCACAGCCGGGGGAAGTATGAGAACAGAGGATCGGGCCCCATCGAGCGAGACGCATCAAGCCGACGTGCACTCGCCCCCAGGACGGCCTTCGGTCGCGGACTACGCGCTGCTCGAGGAGCTTCGCTACGTCCGCCGCGAGGCCCAGGCAGAGGCGAGCCTCGCCTACCAGGACTGGATTGTCCGGCCCGGCGGCGAGGGCTATGTCGTCTATCGCGCAGCCCAGGACCGGGCCGATGCCGCGCAGGACCAGCTCGCGGCCTGGGCTTCGGAAATTGGGCGGGAGCTCGCGAGCCGTCAGCTCGCGCTCCGGACGCTGGGCTGAGCGCCGTTTGAGTCCCGCGCGGGGGACGTCTACGAGACCGCGACCTCGGCGAGCCGACCCGCCCAAGGCCGCAGTAGCTTGAGCGCCGAGAGGATCGCGCGAGTGGCCGGCGAGCGGTTCAGCGTGTAGAAGTGAATCCCGGGCGCGCCGCGCGCAAGCAACTCCGCGCACTGGAGAGTCGCGTACGAGACGCCGAGCTGGAGGACGGCGTCGGGGTCGGTGGCGCGCAGCTCGAGTTGCTCGAGCAGCGGATCGGGAATGCTCGCGCGACACATCCCGGTGATCGTCTTGATCTGGCCGACGTCGGTTATGGGCATGATCCCGGGGATGATGGGTACGTCGATAGCCGCGGCGCGGGCCTCCTCGACGAACCGGAAGTAGGTCTCGTTGTCAAAAAACAGCTGCGTGATCAGGAACGAGACGCCGTTGTCGAGCTTCTGCCGCAGGAAACGCAGGTCGTGTGAGAGGTCCGGCGCCTCCGGGTGGACCTCGGGAAAGCAAGCACCGCCGACGCTGAACGGGTACGAGCCCGAGATCAGCGCGGCGAGCTCGGTCGAGTAGCGCAGGCCCCCGGGGTGGGGCCTCCAGCCGGTTTCGCCCCGCGGAGGATCGCCCCGCAGGGCGAGGACGTTCTCGATCCCTGACGCGGCGATGCCGTCGAGTATCGCCAGCAGCTCCTCGCGGGTTGCGCCGACGCAGCTCAGATGAGCCATCGCCTCGATTCCAAGGTCGCGCTTGATCCACTTGGTGATTTCGACGGTCTTGGCGCGCGACGATCCGCCGGCCCCGTACGTGACCGAGACGAAGTCCGGCCTAAGCGGGTAGAGCGCCTGTAGCGTCGCCCGCAGATTGCTCTCGCCGTCGGCGGTCCGCGGCGGGAAGAACTCGAACGAGAAGGTCGGCTCCCCCTTGGTGGCGATGATCTCGTCGACACGCACGACGTGGCAACTGTATCTACCTTGACATGATCGTGTCAAGGTTTGGCCGGCGGCGAGGATGCGCCGTAGCGCGGGTTCACGTCGCTTCAGTGGCCCGGAGCCAGCGCTGAACGTCCCCCTCCGTGCGATGGCGCACCTGGCCGGTCTGCTCGAGGTGTCGCAGGTAGGAAAGCGTCTGCGTCAGCAACCATCCCGCGTTGGCTGAGGTGAGCGTCTCGCCGTAGATCTCGGGCACGATCTCGACCACCGTGCGGGCGCGGTCGCGGAGCGCCGAGGTGACCGCCCGCAGGCGCTCGTCGACGAGCTGCCTGTTGCCCTGGATGTGGCCGCCGACGTCCGTGAACGGCTTCCCGTGGCCGGCCAGGCAGAGCCGCGCGCCGAGTTCCTCGACCACATCCAGCGAGTGCAAGAACTCGCCTACGGGATCCGGTGTCCAGCCGTAGTCGTAATAGAGCGAAATGCGGCCCAGGAGGTGATCGCCCGAGATCAGCATCCGCCGATTCGGCTGGAACAGGCAGACGTGCGAGGGCGCGTGGCCAGGAGTCTCGTAAGCGGTCCAGATGCCCAGGTCTGACTCGACCTCCACGCCGTCGACCAGCGCTCGGTCGGGTTCGATCGCCGCGGCGATTCCAGACGGGATGTCCTTCATTTGCTCGGCATAGCGACGGAGCGCCGCTTCGGGGACGCCCGACTGGCGTCCCACCTCGATCCTGCGCGCGAGGGCGCTCTCGGGGTTGGAGGCGGACTCGATCGCGTGGGCGTGATTCGGGTGCAGCCATAACTCGCACCCCGCGCGGCGACAAATCGGTGCCGCTTGTCCCCAGTGGTCTGAGTGAGCGTGGGTACAGACGAGAAGGCGCACGTCGTCGAGCGTGTAGCCGGCCTGGTCGAGCGCCCGCTCGAGCTGCGCTCAGCGAGCCAGGCTCGTGGATCCCGGTATCGACGAGGACGATTCCCGAGCCTGCGGCGAGTGCCCACGCGTTGCAGTGCGGGACGCCGGGCCAAGGCAAGGGCAGCCGTAGCCGCCACAACCCGGAAAGGACGCGCTCTGCACGTCCGAGCTCGCGGCGACCACGGTCCTTGCGCATCGCTTGCCCCGAGCCCGCTTGGCGAGCCCCGGGGCGCGCTGTTCGTGGCGGGTCGCGGGGATCGGTCATCGGCAAGGACGATATTCATCCGCGAGTGGCGCCTGACACCGGCTGGTCGAGCGGACGTAGACTGACCCATCCATGACGACGACCGAGGTCGCCAAGCGGTACTTCGACGCGCTGTCGGCGCACGATCTCGACGCAGCCGTCGACTGCTGGGAGCCAGGTGGAGTCGATCGGCAGGTTGGGCAACAGGAGCTGATCGCTCCGGACGGAACGAGGGCCTACTTCAGCGACCTGTTCGAGGCTTTCCCCGATTTCCGCTTCGAGGTGCTCGACACGACCACCTACCGCAATCGCACCGCCGTCCGCTGGCGCGCCGAGGCCACTTTTGCGGGTCCGGGAAGCTTTCAAGGCTTCGCTCCAAACGGCGCGCGCATCGCGATCGAGGGATGCGACGTAATCACCGTCGTCGACGACAAGATTCACAGCCTCGACGCGTATCTCGACAGCGGCGAGATCGCCCGTCAACTCGGCTTTCTCCCGGCCTCGGGCTCACCCGCGGAGGCCCGTCTGGCGGCACTGGCCAACTTTCGCACTCGCGTCCTCTCCGCCGTCCACGGGTCCGATCCGGAACCGATCGCGGACGGCGTATGGATCGTGCGAGGCGGCTTCCCGATGCGCACGATGAACGTCTTCATGCTTTCCGACGAAGGCGGCGTGACGGTGTTCGATGCGGGAATATCGGCTATGACGGCCGCGGTGGCGGCGGCTGGGGCACGTCTGGGCGGCATCAGGCGCGTGGTCCTCGGCCATGCCGACGCCGACCACCGCGGTGCGGCGGCGGGCCTGCGGCACACCCCGATCGTGTGTCACCCAACCGACCGCCCAGCGGCCGAGTCACGCGGACCGTTCCGCAGCTACTGGGACCTCTCAAAACTCGCTCCACACGCGCGCGTCGCTTACCCCCGCCTGCTGGCGGCCTGGGACGGCGGCGCGCTCGAGATCTCGGGAACGGTCGAAGAGGGCGAGGAGGTGGCAGGCTTTCGGGTTGTGCATCTACCCGGCCACGCGCCGGGGATGATCGGCCTATTCCGAGAGGCCGACGGGCTTGCGCTGTGTTCAGACTGCATCTACACCCTGGACCCCCAAACCGGGATCAAGGGGGCGCCGCGGGTCCCCCATCCCGCCTTCGACCTCGACGTCGAGCAGGCGCGCGACTCCATCCGTAAGCTGGCCGCGCTGGAACCTGCCGTCGTGTGGGCGGGCCACGCCGATCCGGTGACCGGCGAAGTGCGCAGCGTGCTCGAGGCGGCCGCCGCAGCCCCTTGAGCCTCGCCAATCGGAGCGGCCCTTCCTCGCGGGGTCCCGATCCCGACGCGCTCGCCGTGCTCCTGTGCGACTGGTGCCTCCAAGCGAAGGAGCGTGAACAGGTCGTGGTCGGTATGCCCGTGCTCGCGCTGCCGCTCGTCCGCGCGCTGCACCGAGCGCTCCTGGAGCGGGGAGCCTGGCCGCTCATTCGGTTGGCACCGTCGGAGCTCGCCGCGGATTTCTTCCGTTTCGCCCGGCCGTTCCAGCTGGACTCGTTCGCGCCCCTGGACCTGGCGGATGCGCAAGACGCCGACTGCATGCTTGGCATCGACGCGCCCGTCAATACGCGCTCGCTCCAGGGCATCGACCCGAGCCTGATCGCACGGGCTACCCGCGCGAGCCTGCCCGTGCGCCAAGCACGCCTGAAGCGTCGCTGGTGCCGGACGCTATGGCCGACCTCGGCGCTCGCTCAGCAGGCGGGAATGAGCGACGAGGAATACGCGACCTTCGTGGCCGGAGCGTTGTTTGTGGACCGCCCGACCCCATCGCCGCGTGGCGCGCCCTCTCCGAGCGCCAGGAGCGACTGGTGCAGCGTCTGGCCGACGCGCACGAGATCCACATCGAGGCGCCAGGGACGGACCTCCGCTTGCGGGTGGACGACCGCACCTGGATCAACTCCGACGGCAAGCGCAACATGCCGAGCGGCGAGGTGTTCACAGGGCCGCTCGAGGACTCGGCGAACGGCACGATCACGTTCGGTGTTCCCTCGAGCCCGAGGGGCGTCGAGGTCGCCGACGTGGAGCTGCGCTTTCGCGACGGGGAGGTGATTGCAGCCAGCGCCGGCGCGCGGTGACTCCTACCTCGAGCAGGCGTTGCGCATCGACGCCGGCGCGCGCTTCCTAGGTGAGCTCGGGATCGGCACCAACGCGGGGATCAACCGTGCAACGGGGTTGATCCTTCTCGACGAAAAGATGGCGGGCACCGTCCATCTGGCGCTCGGGCGCTCCTATCCAGAGACCGGCGGGCGCAACTCCTCGGCGCTGCATTGGGACATGATCTGCGATCTCCGCGGCGGCGGACGCATCAGCCGCCGATGGCGAGCCGATAGTCGAGGGCGGGGCACTCGTGGAGCTGAGGCGGTCGCTATCGGAGCTGACCCCGGTCGGCTGCGCCGGCTCGGCGCCGATCGACCGCTATTCGGCCGCCGCTGGCCGCCTCACAGCGTCTCGACAGCTCACCACGATCGATCATGGCTGACCACACCCCGTCTACGAGCTGACTCTGCTGCTTTCGACAGATGCAGAGGAAGACGTACGCGCCCGCATCCTCGCCGACCTGGAGACTGCGATCGAGAGCGGCGGCGGCTCGGTGGTGAACAAGAGCTCGTGGGGTAGACGGAGCCTCTCCTACAGCATCGACGCCACGACGAGGCCGAGTTCCACCTGTTCGAGCTGACACGCCCCGCCAACCTCCTCACAGAGCTTGGGCGCACGCTGCGCATCACCGACGGGGTTCTTCGCTTCCGCATCGTCAAGGCCATCCCGGGCGGCCGAGGGAAACCCGCTCCCGAGCCGGCGCCCGTCGCGGTTGCCGCCGAGCCGAGCGAGGAAGAGAGCGGCTAGTCGTCACGGTCGCACGGCGCGCGGCCAGCGAGATCTCGCGCGGCAACCTCACGGCGCGATACGGCTTCGTGAACGAAGCGAAGCGTTTCTGCCACTTTCCGCGCTCCACCGCAAATTGCCGCCTGAACCCGACCTAGACTCGGACTCGAGCTTCAATCGACCTCTATCAAGGAGCGGCAGCAAATGGCAGGAGACATCAATCGGGTGATCGTGACCGGCAGGCTCACCAAGGACCCGGACCTAAGGTCATTTCCTGACAGCAACAACTCGGTATGCACGTTGCGCCTGGCCGTCAACGGACGCCGCCGCAACAGCGAAGGACAGTGGGAGGACCAGGCCAACTTCTTCGACGTCAGCGTGTGGGGCAACCAGGGCGAGAACTGCAACCGCTTCCTCCAGAAGGGCAGGCAGGTTGCCGTCGACGGCCGGCTGCGCCATCGCACGTGGCAGACCCCAGAGGGACAGAATCGTTCGGCGGTCGATATCATCGCTGATTCAGTGCAGTTCCTCGGGAGCGGGCGCGACGAAGCGGCTGGCAGCGGGAACGGAAACGGGTTCTCCAGCAACGCCCAAGCCGCGGAGGGTGACGTGCCGATCGATTCCAGCGATTTCGAGCCCGCCCCTGCAACTGCCGGAAGCGACGAGGACATCCCGTTCTGAACGGCGCCTGGATATAGAGACAGCGACTAGAGGTAGACCAACCATTGGCAAAGCAACGTAAGCGGCCGATACGCCGGCGAGACAGGAAGGGCATGATGGGCTCGTCCCGGCGTAAGCCATGCCCTACTGCCGGGACAAGATCGACCAGGTCGACTACAAGGATGTATCGATGTTGCGCCGGTTCACGTCCGAGCGAGGGAAGATCCGCTCGCGGCGGATCACGGGTGCCTGCCGGCGCCACCAGAGTCAGCTCGCGCAGGCGATCAAGCGAGCGCGCGAGCTTGCCCTGCTGCCCTACGTCGCGGAGCCCGGCGAACGCGGCGGCCGGTGAGGCTGGTCGCGAGCCGGTGAGATCGAGGTAGGTCTTGCCCCAGGCAATTCTCCTTCAGGACGTCGAGACTCTCGGTGAGCGCGGTGCGGTCGTCGATGTCTCGGCCGGGTACCTGCGCAACTACCTCCAACCGCGCAAGCTCGCCCAACCCGCCACCTCCGCGTCGATCGCGGCCGCGGCACGGCAGCGCGAACGCGCCGAGCGGGCTGAGCGCGAGAGCGAGGAGCGGGCGAAGGAGAGCGTGGCGCTGCTCGGACGCACTGTGCTCACGATCCGCCAGCAGGCCGGCGAGGACGGCCGTCTCTTCGGCTCGGTGACGACTCAGGACATCGCCGAGGCGATTCGAGATGCCCGCGGCATCCGCATCGACCGGCGCAAGGTCTACCTCGACGAGCCCATCCGCCACACCGGGACCTACATGGTTGTGGTCGAGGTCGCCGACGAGCAGACCGCGACGGTCAAGACGATCGTCGTCGCAGCGTAACGCTTGCTCTAGCCATCGTCTTCCTAGCGTGATGTGAGTCATCGAGACGGTCGACGCGAACTCTTCGCTGGTTGCGAACTCGGCCCAAGCCACCCGCCGGACGCGCACATACACTCCGGCGCCGCCGACTAGACGAAGCCATGGCCACCGCAGAGCGAACCCAGGTTCCACCGCACAACCTAGAAGCCGAGAAGTCGGTGCTCGGGGCCGTGCTCCTGGATGAGCGCCACCTGTACATGCTCTTGGTGGAGGAACAACTGCGGCCCGGGCATTTCTTCCGTGACCAGCACGGCGCGGTCTTCGAGGCGATGCTCGAGCTGCACAACGGCGAGCGCAAGATCGACCACCTGACCGTCGCCGAGGTCCTGCGCCAGCACGGAAAGCTCGAAGAGGTGGGCGGCCCAGAGGCGATCGACGAGCTCACCGGCTGGGTCCCTGCCGCCGGCCACGCGCGCGACTACGCGCGGATCGTCCGCGAGAACGCGCTTCTGCGCTCGCTGCTGACGACCTCCTACGAGATCCAGACCAGCGTGTTCAGCCGGGAGGCGCCGGCGAGAGACCTCATCGAGACCGCGGAGCGCCGCGTGCTCCAGGTTGCGGAGGACGACCGCACGAAGAAGCTCCGATCGATCGAGGACATCCTGCACGAGGAGACCGACCGGCTCCACACCCTGTCGATCCAAAAATCACCGCTGACCGGTACGCCATCCGGGTTCAAGGATCTAGACGAACGGACGGGCGGGTTTCAGCGCGGAAACCTGATCGTGATCGCGGCCCGCCCCTCGATGGGCAAGTCGGCGCTCGTGGCGAACATCGCCGAGAACGCCGTGCTCGGGATTGGGCACCCGGACCATCGTCCGCATCCCGTGGTCCTCTTCTCGCTCGAGATGTCCGAGTCTGAGCTCGCGCAACGGTTCGTGGCGTCCCAGGCGCGGATCCCCGGCGAGGAGCTGCGGCGGGGCCGGGTTGCCGAGCACAAGTGGCCGAAGATCCTCGAGGGGTGCCGTCGGCTCGCGGCAGCGCCGCTCTACGTCGATGACTCCAGCGATACCGGCGTACTCGAGATTCGCGCCAAGTCACGCCGGCTCCACCATCAGCTCGAGGACGGCCTCGGGCTCGTGATCGTCGACTACCTGCAGCTCATGCGCCATGAGGGCCGGATCGAGAGCAGGGTCGAGCAGGTAGGTCAGATCAGCCGCGGCCTCAAGGGGCTGGCGCGAGAGCTCGACGTCCCCGTGATCGCGATCTCGCAGCTGAGCCGCGCGGTCGAGCAGCGCGGCGGCGACAAGCGACCGATCCTGTCGGACCTGCGCGAGAGTGGCCAGGTCGAACAGGACGCAGACCTCGTCATCTTCGTCTACCGCGAGGAGTACTACCTCAAGGAGGAGTCCGAGCGCCCCGGCGAGGCCGACCTGATCATCGCCAAGCACCGCAACGGTCCGGTGGGCGACGTCGTGCTCACGTTCCAGAAGCAGTACCCCAAATTCATGAACTACGCCGGGTCAAGGTTCACGAGCGAGCCCGAGCGAGGAATCGGGGCCTAAGGGGATGAAGTGCCCCTTCGGCATCTGCGACGGCTCTGGGCTCGTGATCGACGAGGCCACGAACACGGCGTTCGACTGCCGCTGCCGGGTCCAGGTGATCGCTCGAGCCAAGGCCAAGAGCCTCTCGGCGGTGATCCCTCGGCGATTCCGCGACGTGGCCTTCGAGCGCCCTCCCGTGACCGAGATGGATCGCGATGTCGTAAGGGCGGCGCGCGACTTCACCGACACGATCGGCGAGCAACTCGACGCGGGGCGAGGCCTGTGGTTCATGGGACCGGTGGGAACGGGAAAGACCACGCTCGCGATGCTTGTCTCCAAGGCGGCGCTCGAGGCTGGTCGTTCCGTGGCGATCTACTCGCTGCCGCGGCTCCTGAACGAAATTCGCGACACCCACCGCGCTGAGCGCTCGCATATCGATCTGCTCGACCGCTTGACGGCGGTAGATCTCCTTCACGTCGACGACGTCGGCGCCGAGCGCAAGAACGAATGGGTCCTCGAAGAGCTCTATTCGATCGTCAACAGTCGCTACGAAGAGGAGCGCTCGATCGTCGTGACGACCAACATCGATGACCACGACGCGCTTTGCGAGCAGATCGGCGCCCGAACCGTCTCACGCTTGACCGAGATGTGCCAGGAGATGCTGCTGTCCGGAGACGACCAGCGCCTGGAGGCTCGCTTCGCTTAGTCCGGCGGTCTCGGCCGCCCCCGGCTGACCCTCGTCCTACACTGACCCAGCCATGCCTGAGTTCATGATCGACCACGCCGCACGCGGCGGCCGGCGCCGAGGAGAACCATGCCCGGGCTCGTGATCGTCGGCGCCCAGTGGGGCGACGAGGGCAAGGGAAAGGTCACCGATCTGCTCGCCGAACGGGGAGACGCGGTCGTGCGCTTTCAGGGCGGCAACAACGCGGGACACACGATCGTCCGCAACGGTCGCACCTGGAAGCTGCACCTGATTCCCTCCGGCATCCTGCACCCCGGCAAGCTGTGCGTCATCGGCAACGGGGTGGTGGTCGACCCCAAGGTCCTCAACGACGAGCTGGACGAACTGCGGCGCACCGGCGTCGACACGGGCTCGCTGCGCATTTCGGCCAACGCGCACCTGATCATGCCCTACCACCTGCTGCTGGATCACGCTGGCGAGGCTCGGCTAGGCAAGCTCCAGATCGGAACGACCCGGCGCGGGATCGGTCCGTGCTACGCCGACAAGGCAGCGAGACTCGGGATCCGGGTCCAGGACCTGCTCGACGAGAAGATCCTCAAGCAGAAGATCATCGTCGCACTCGAGCCCAAGCGCCTCTCGCTGCGCGCGTACGCGAAGGATCCCGCGCTCGACCTCCAGACGATGACGGAGGAGTACCTGACCTATGGCCACCGCATGGAGCGCTACACCGCCGACACCATCAGGCTCGTGCACGAGCGACTGGACGCGGGCGACGTGGTGATCTTCGAGGGCGCGCAGGGTGCGCTGCTCGACATCGACCACGGGACCTATCCCTTCGTGACCTCGTCGAACCCAGTCGCGGGTGCCGCGTGCGTCGGAGCCGGCGTGGGCCCCAGAGACATCACCGAGATCTGGGGCGTGGCGAAGGCCTACGCCACCCGAGTCGGCGCCGGTCCCTTCCCGACCGAGATCGAGGGCGAGTTCGCAGACGTGCTCCGCGCTCGCGGCGGCGAGTACGGGACGACGACCGGGCGGGCACGCCGGGTGGGCTGGCTCGACCTCGTCGCGCTGCGCTACGCGGCGCGGATCAACTCGATGACCGCGCTCGCGATCACCAAGCTGGATGTCCTCTCTGGACTGCAACGGATACACGTCTGTACGCACTACCGCGGAGCCGAGGGAGCCGAGTTCGACGACTTCCCGTATCACCAATCCGTGCTCCATCACGCCGCGGGCGAGTACGTCGAGCTCGAAGGGCTTCAGCGAAGACATCGGAGAGTGCCGGAGCGAGAGCGACCTCCCCGCCGCCGCCCGCGACTATCTGTCGTTCATCTCCGAGTTCGTAGGCGTGCCGGTCGTGCTGCTGGGCGTCGGCCCGGGTCGCGAGCAAGTGATCTGGACGAGCGCCAGCGAGCACACCGCGGTCGCCACCGAAAAGGTCGGGGCTTCCTAGTCCGGTCAGAGTCGCGGCCGCGACGGATGACCCATGCCGGGCCAGGGTGCGAGCACCAGCACGAGCCGGGCGTCGCTCACCGCGCGGACGGAGTGGCGCTCGCGCGGTTCGAAGTGCGCCACGAAACCCACGCCGCCGGAGATGGTGCGGCCGTCTTTGGTCACCTCGACCTCCCCGTCGGCCACCACGAGGTAGGCGCGCTCGTGGACTTGGTGTTCGCCCAGCTCCTCCCCAGCGGGCAGATGGATGGCGATGGCCCGCGTCTCGTCATCGGAGCGCAGCACCACCGGGCGGTGGGGCTCGATTTCGATCGAGCGGATGTCCCAGGTCTCCATTTCGCTGCTCGGCCTCTCGTTGTGTCCTCGTCGCGGGCGCCCGTCGGGTTCCTCGCCTCGGCGCCGCTTGAGACCAGGTTAATCCCGCTGGGGCTTCAGCGCCAGCGCTCGATCAGGTCCTCGTCGGGCACCCTGCGCACGTAACGGCCGGGAACGCCCATGACGACGGCGCGATCGGCCACGTCGCGGGTCACCACGGCGCCGGCCGCGATGAACGCCTCCTCCCCGATCTCGACGCCGGGCACCAGCACTGCGCCCGCACCAACCCGGCACCGTCTCCGTAGGACTGGGCCCTCCAGATCTCCCTGCTCGTGGCGGCCCATGGTGTGGTCGTTGGTGGTGATCACACCGGGACCGATGAACACGTCGTCCTCGACCTCGGCCCCTCCCGTGATATATGCGCCGGTCTGGATCAGCACGCGCGCGCCGACGATGGCGTCGAAGTCGACCGCCGACCCGTATCCCACGACGGTCCCCGTGCCGATCGCGGCGCGTTCCCGGATCTGGGCGTGGTCCCCAACGATCACCCCATCGCCGATCGTCGCGCCCGCGTAGACGATCGCGCCGCAGCAGATCGTCACCTCGTCCCCGATCGAGAGCTGCCCGAGCGCGCCACCTCCGGCAGCGCTCGACCCGGGGCGCAGGCGCGGCCGCTTCCCGAGCACGGCGCCGTCCTCTATGACGCAGCGCTCGCCGACGACGGTGCCGCCGTGGACGACAGCGCCGGTTCCGATCCAAGTGGCCGCGCCGATCTGCGCATCGCCGTACACGATCGCCCCGGGCGCGATCTTGGCGCCTTCTCCCATGACCGCTTCGGCCGATACAAAGGCGCCGGGGGCCACTCCGTGCGCTTGACCGGAAGCACTGCCCGAGCCGGGATCAGACATGGACACGGTCGTCCCTTCGTGACTCCTCGAGCGAGCGCTGCAGGCCCTCGAGCACCCGCACCACGCGCAAGCCGCTCTCGCCGTCCGACAGCGGCCGCGCGCCGTCGCGGATGCAGGCGAGGAAGTGCTCGCACTCCAGACGCAGCGGCTCCACGTTTGGGATTTGCGGGCAGTAGCTCTCCCCGGCACGGGTGATGTATTCGCCGTAGCCGCGCGCGCCCTCGTCGAAGCCTTTGTCGTAGATGGTCAGCTTGCCCTCCAGCGCCATGTCGTCGAAGGTGGCCATGCGCCGCGAGCCGACGACCACCAACCGCCGTTCCTTGTGCGGGTCAAGCCAGGAGAGATGAAGGTGGGCGGACAGACCGGAGGGAAAACGCAAGAAACAGAAGACCACGTCCTCGACGCCACCGCGAACGTACGACTCCCCGTGGGCGATCATCTCGACCGGCTCCTCACGGGCGAGGTGCAACACGACCGAGACGTCGTGGGCGCCGAGGCTCCACAGCGCGTTCTCGTCGGCGCGCAGCTTGCCCAGGTTGAGCCTGTTGCCGTAGATGTAGTAGATACGGTCTCCGAGCTCGCCCGAGTCGACGACAGCCTTCAGCTTGCGCACCGCTGGGTGGTACTCGAGCAGGTGCCCGACCATCAGCGTCCGCCCACGCGCCGCGGCGGTCGCGACGACCCGCTCGGCGTCGGCGACAGACTCCGCCAACGGCTTTTCGACGAAGCAGTGCTTGCCCGCGTCGAGCGTCGCCGCTGCGAGCTCGGCGTGGGTGGCGACCGGTGTGGCGAGGGCGATCGCGTCGAGCTCTGGATCGACGAGGAGGTCGGCGAGCTCTCCTGTGATCCGCGTCCCCGGCATCGTCGCGGCCATCCGGTCGCGGGCCGCCGGCGAGGGGTCGCAGCACCAGCGCAGCTCGCATCCGGGCAGCACGGCGAAATTGCGCGCGAGGTTGGGGCCCCAATAACCGAGGCCGGCGACCCCGATCCGCACTTGCTGCGCAGTCATTGGAGGCGGAGTGTAAGCGCGCTTACGACGCGCTCGCCCGCCCGGCCGTCTCCGTAGAGCGCGGGACGGTCGCGCGGGGGCTCACGGTCAAGGGCCCGCAGCGCCGCTTCGCGGTCAAGGTCGACAAGGGTGTTCCAGCCGAGCGCCACCGTCTCTTCCCACTCGGTGCTCGCTCGCAACGTGACGCACGGCACCCCGGCCAGGTACGCCTCCTTCTGCAAACCCCCCGAGTCCGTGACGACGGCGCGAGCGTTGCACAGCAGCGCGGCGAGCTCGACGTAGCCGAGCGGTGTGGTGAGAATCACGCCCGGCGCACCAGTCAGTCGTTCCAGCAGGCCGCTGCGCTGGAGCCGTTCTCGGGTACGCGGGTGGAGCGGCCAGATGACCGGCCCCGGAACCGAGGTCAGCAGCTCGACGAGCCGCTGCAGCCGAGCAGGCTCGTCGACGTTCCCAGCGCGGTGGGCGGTGGCGAGCAGATACTCGCCTCTGTGCAGGCCGCGGCGCTCGAGCAGGTCCGTGCGCTCCCGGGCCCGCGGCTGCACCTTCAAGGCCACATCGACCATCACGTCGCCGACGAGCTCGATCGATCCGCTGACACCCTCTTTTCGCAGGTTCGCAGCCGCCAGCTCGGAGGAGCACAGCAGCAAGGCGCTGGCGTGATCGGCGACCACGCGGTTGAGCTCCTCGGGCATCGAGCGATCGAATGAGCGCATCCCGGCCTCGACGTGGGCGACTGGTATCTGGGCCTGTGCCCCCGCCAGCGCGCCCGCGAGCGTGGAGTTCGTGTCGCCATAGACCAGTACGGCGTCGGGCGCCGCTTCCTCCAGGACGGGCTCGAGTGCTTCCAGCATGCGGCCCGTCTGGGAGGTGTTTGACCCGAGCGCGATCCCCAGGTCCCGCTCTGGGGCGGGCAGCCCCAGCTCGTCGAAGAACACCCGCGAGAGAGAGTCGTCGAAGTGCTGGCCGGTGTGCACCATCACCTCGTCGTGGACGCGGCGCAGCTCCGGGGTGACGGCGGCAGCCTTGATGAACTGCGGCCGGTTGCCGATGACCGTGAGGAGCCTCATCCTCCGGCCCCGAGCTTCTCGGCTCATTCTTCCGCCGCGAGCTCCAAACGGATCCGCTCGGCGACGGCGGCGGCGATGCGCGTGCTTGCAACACCGCTTCCGTCCAGCGGGCGATCGTCGACCTGGACGACCGGCTGCACCTCACGCGTGGTCGAGGCGAGAAACGCTTCGTCGGCTTCCTGAATCTCATCAAGCGTGCAGGGACGCTCGCCCGCGCCCGCTACGTCGATCACGAGGGCGCGCGTGATCGAGGCCAGGATGTGGTCGGCCAGTGGCGGAGTGAAGAGCTCTCCGTCCTTGATCCAGAAGATCGAGCTCGTGGGCGCCTCCAACACGCGCCCGTGGGGCGTGACGAGCAGCGCCTCGTCGAATCCCCTTTCACGGGCTACGCGGCTGGCGAGCATGTTGCCCGCGTAGGAGAGTGACTTGACCCCGTCGAGGATCCGCGTCGGCGCGTAGGTGACCGACCCCAGCCGCAGCCCCTCACGGGCGGGAGGCAGCGGTTCCGTCAGCAACACGCGCCGACCGCCTCGCGTGATCACGATCCGAAGGCACTCGTGATCGGGGCCCGAGCCGGCATGAGCCAGGAGCCGAGCCGCCTCGGCCCGCACGGACTCGAGATCGAGCGGCAGCCGCAGGTTGAGCGCGGAGCGCTCGAGACGCTGGAGGTGGGCCTCGAACGCAAAGGGCTTGCCGTCGTAGACGCGAATGACCTCGAACACCCCATCGCCGCGCAGCAGGCCCTCATCGCTGGCGGGGATCGTCGCGTGGGCCGCGAGAGTGATGGCTCCGTCCACGGAAGCCAGCGAAGCCGAGAAGGTCACGCCGGGAGCGTAGCTGCGTAAGCGGCCCGAGTGCTAGGCCGCCGAGCGGCGCGACTGCGTAGCCGCCCGCCTCCGGAGGTCCGTGGCGCCCGCGTACTCGGGGCGCGTCCACGCCTTGGCGAGGTGGACGATCGTCGCGGCGGCGGCGGCCATGTCCTGAACCGAAGCCCACTCGCGGACCGAGTGATACTCGTGGCCACCGGTGAAGAGGTTCGGTGTCGGCAGACCCATCTCGCTCAACCGCGAGCCGTCAGTGCCGCCCCGGATTGGTATCCGGGCGGGCTCGATTCCCTCCGCCCGGATCGCGGCCTCCGCGGCGGCGAGGACACTTGGCACGCGCTCCAAGTAGCGGCGCATGTTGCGGTATTGCTCTCGAACCTCCAGCACCAGGCGGGCCCGCGGCTCGGGATCGGTGACCTCGTGAGCGAGGCGCTCGAGCAGCTCCAGATGCCGGCGGAGGGCCTCCTCGTCGAAGTCGCGCAAAATCGCCCGGAAGGTCGCCTTCCTCGCCGTGCCCTCGAGTTCATAGACGTGGATGAAGCCCTCGCGGTCTTGGGTCGCCTCGGGGGTGAGTGTGTCGGTCGGCAGCAGGGACACGATGCGCGCCGCCAGCCGCAGCGCATTGACGAGCTTGCCCGTCGCCTGTCCCGGATGGACGTCGACGCCGCAGACGGTGACGATCGCCTCCAGGGCGGAGAAGGTCTCGTCCTGCAGCTCACCTCGCTCCGACCCGTCAAGCGTGTAGGCGCAGTCGGCGCCGAAACGGTCCAGATCGAAGAGCGTTGCCCCCTCGCCGATTTCCTCGTCGGGCGTGAAGCCAACCCGCAGGGTGGGGCGCGGAAGCTCCGGGTGCGCGGCCAGGTAGGCGACGGCACTCATCACTTCTGCGACGCCCGCCTTGTCGTCTGCGCCAAGCAGCGTGTCGCCGCTCGCGGTGACGATGTCGTGGCGCAGCTTTGCGCCCAGTTCGGGCATGTCCCGCGGGTCCAGTCGCGTCCCGCCGCGGGGAAGCTCGATGGGACCGCCGGCGTACCGGCGGTGCACGATCGGCTCGACGCCCTCGGCCGGGGTGTCGGGCGTCGTGTCGAGATGCGCCAGCAACCCGACGACAGGACCAGGGCCGGCGGCGTTGCGGGGCAGGGTTGCCGTGACATAGCCGTTGTCATCGAGGGCGACCTCCTCGAGGCCGGCGTCGCGGAGCTCATTCACCAGCAGCCGGCCGAGCACCAGCTGGCCCGGACTGCTGGGCGACCCGGAACGATCGCGGCGAGACTGGGTGTCGATGCGGACGTACCGGCAGAAACGCTCGAGCAAGTCGTCTGCGAGGTCGCGGGCGAGCGCAGAGGTGAAGGGGTCGGTTCCGGGGGCAACGTTCTCCCGCACAAGTCCAGATTTAGCACAGTCGGCCGGCCGCCGTCGGCGCCGCCGTCTGGGGGCATACGTGCAGGACTCTTAAGCTCTCCAAAATCCGGGCGGCCAACACGGCGGCGTTGCGGGGGTTGTCCACTCCCACACACGCCACCGGGACGCCCGGGGGCATCTGCGTGATCGCCAAGACGGCGTCGAGTCCACCGGCGATGGAGGTCCTGCTGGTGAGCGGGACCCCGATCACCGGGAGCTCACAGTGCGCCGCCACCACGCCGGGAAGCGCCGCCGAGAGCCCGGCACCGGCGATGATCACGCGCAGACCGCGCAGCTTCGCATTGCGCGCATAGTCCGCGACCTTGTCAGGGTCGCGGTGCGCCGACATCACCCGCACCTCACAGCGGATGCCGCGGTTGTTCAGCTCCTGCTCGGCGGGCTCCATCCTCGCCAGGTCGCTCTTAGAGCCCATCACGATCCCCACCAGGGGCGTGTCCACCTCGATCTCCGCGAATTCCTCCTCCGCCTCGGTCACAGCCTGGAGCGTCTCCTCGGCTTCGGTTTGAGGGGCTTCCCCACTGCGCTGCGGTGCTTCCTCGCTCATCTCCCACCCCCACCGGTAGTCAGGCAATCGCGTCCGACGCGATGTCGCGTCGCAGCTGCTTGCCCGGGAACTCAATCATGTCGGCCGCAGCATATGCGGCTTCGCGGGCCGCCGCCGGGTCCGGGCCCAGCGCGGTCACGTTGAGGACGCGTCCACCCGCGGTTACGAGCTCCCCCGAAGCAGACCTGGCGGTCCCGGCGTGGGTCACGTAGACCTCATCCGGAACCCGGTCCAAGCCCGTGATCACGTCGCCCTTGGAGGACGACTCCGGGTAGCCGCGGCTGGCGAGCACGATGGTTACCGCGGTGTCCTCGGTCCACTCGAGCCCAGCGTCTTGGAGACCATCGGGCTCGTTGGACCGCTCGAGCAATTCGAGTAAATTGGAGCGCAGGCGCGGCAGGATCGCCTGGGTCTCGGGGTCGCCGAAGCGAACGTTGAACTCGAGCAGCTTCGGCCCCTCGGCCGTCAGCATCAGGCCCGCATACAGGACGCCGCGGAAGCCGATGCCGCGTCGCGCGAGTTCCTCGAGGACGGGCTGGTGAACCATCGCGCATATCTCGGCGGCGCGGACTTGATCGACCTCCTCGATCGGCGAGTAGGAGCCCATGCCGCCGGTATTGGGGCCGCGGTCTGAATCGAAGATGCGCTTGTAGTCACGGGCCGATGCGAGCGGGACTGCAGTGCGGCCGTCGCACAGCGCGAGCAGTGAGCATTCCTCTCCTTGCAGATGCTCTTCGACGACGACCCGCTCGGTGTCAAAGCGCCGCTGCACCAGAAGCTGCTCCAGCGCCAACCTTGCCTCTCCCTCGTCGGCCGCGATGATGACCCCCTTGCCGGCCGCCAGCCCGTCGGCCTTGATCACCGCCGGGTAGCGCTCGATCGCTTCGAGGCCCCCCTGCACATCCGTGACGACGGCGTGAGCGGCGGTGGCGATGCCGGCGCTCGCCATCACCTCCTTGCAGAAGGCCTTGGAGCCCTCGAGCCTGGCGGCCGCGGCGTCGGGGCCGAAGCACGCAATGCGCGCTCGCTCCAGGGCGTCCGCGACTCCCTTGACGAGCGGGACCTCGGGGCCCACCACGACAAGGTCCACCCCCTCCCGGCGCGCGGCCGCCACCACTCCGTCGAGATCGTCGACCGCGACGTCGAGCAGCCTCGCATCGGCAGCGATCCCGGCGTTGCCGGGCGCGCAGAGCAACTCCGGACGGCGCGGGGAGCGGCGAAGTGCCTGCACCAGCGCGTGCTCACGCCCGCCCGAGCCGAGCACGAGCACGCGCGAAGGGTCAGCCGGCACCGCTGCGCTCAGATTGCACCGATGAAGTCGTCGACCGGGATTGCGCTCAGGGTCTCGTACTTTGCGGTGCCACGCGACCCCAACTCGAGCGAGACGCGCGCAATCGTCTTCTCGTCGGGCGCCTCGACGACGTTGACGAAATCGAAATGGCCGAGCGTGGCCCACTGGGCCTTGACCGTCGCGCCCAACTGCTCGACTTCGCGGTTGACCTCCCTGATGCGGGCGGGGTTGTTCTTGATCGTCTGCACGCCGTCTGGGGTCAGGGTGCAGAGCATGACGTAGGTCGGCACTGCGTTCCTCCTGCTCGTGGTTTGCTCTACGCGCCCAGACCGGGCGCGTCAGGCGACTTCTACCACGACGGCTAGGCCGCCTGTACCCCGGTCACGGCGGACTCGGGTGCACCGGCTCGCTCGAGCACGATCTCGCCCTCGGAGGCATCGACCACGACGGTGTCGCCCGAGACGAAGCGGCCCTCGAGGACGGCCAGCGCGAGCGGGTCGACGAGCCGTTTCTGGATCACCCTCTTCAGCGGCCGGGCGCCGTAGGTCGGGTCGTATCCCAGGTTGCCCAGAAGGGTCCGCGCCCCGTCGGTCAGCTCGACCTCGATCTCACGCTCCCGAACGCGAGCGACCACGCGTGCGACCTGCAGGTCTACGATCTCGCCGATCTGCTCGCGGGTCAGGGGCTCGAACTCGACGATGTCGTCTAGCCGGTTGATGAACTCCGGGCGGAAGTGGTTCTCCACGCTGGCGCGGCCGCCCGGGAGGTTCGACGTCATGATCAAGACCGTGTTCTTGAACGACACCGTGCGGCCCTGACCGTCGGTCAGCCTTCCATCGTCCATCACCTGCAAGAGCGCGTTGAACACATCGGAGTGGGCCTTCTCAATCTCGTCCAGCAGCACCACCGAGTAGGGGCGACGCCGGACCGCCTCGGTCAGCTGGCCGCCCTCCTCGTACCCGACATATCCCGGCGGGGCGCCGACCAGGCGCGAGACGGTGTGCTTCTCCATGTACTCGGACATGTCGAGCCGGACCATGGCGTCCTGGCTATCGAACATGAACTCCGCCAGGGCCCGTGCGAGCTCGGTCTTGCCGACGCCGGTCGGACCGAGGAACAGAAAGGTGCCGATCGGCCGGTCCGGGTCCTGAAGCCCCGCCCGCGAGCGCCGCAGCGCGGCCGACACTGCTGCCACCGCCTCGTCCTGGCCCACGACCCGGCGGTGCAGCCGATCCTCCATGTGCACGAGCTTGTCGATCTCGCCTTCCATCAGCCGGGAGACGGGAATTCCGGTCCACTTCGCGACCACCTCCGCGACGTCCTCGGAGTCCACCTCTTCCTTGAGGAACTTGGGCCCGCTGCCGTCGGCGGCCGCGGACTGCGCCGCCTCCGCCTCCTCGATGTGCTTTTCGAGCTCGGGGATCGTCCCGTACTGAAGCTCTGCCGCACGCCCCAGGTCGGCCTCGCGCTGAGCGCGCTCCAGCTCGATCCGCGACTGCTCAAGCCGCTCGTGCAGCTCGGCGACCGCGCCGATCGTGTCCTTCTCGCGCTGCCATTCCGCGTGCATCGCCTCCGAACGCTCCCGCTCTGAGGCGAGGGCCCGTTCAAGCTGCTCGCGTCGCGCCGCGGTACCGGCATCCTCGTCACCGTCCGATCCGAGCGATTGAAGCTCGATTTCGAGCTGCATGATGTGCCTGTCGACCTCGTCTATCTCGGTGGGCTTGGAGTCGATCTCCATCCGGATCCGTGAGGCCGATTCGTCCACGAGGTCGATGGCCTTGTCGGGCAGGAAGCGATCGGTGATGTAGCGCTGGCTGAGCGTCGCCGCGGCGACCAGTGCCGAGTCCTGGATGCGAACCTTGTGGTGGACCTGGTAGCGATCCTTGAGGCCGCGCAGGATCGCGATCGTGTCCTCTACCGATGGCTCGCCCACGTAGACCGGCTGAAAGCGCCGCTCGAGCGCCGGGTCCTTCTCGATGTGCTTGCGGTACTCGTCCAGCGTGGTGGCTCCCACGCAGCGCAACTCGCCGCGAGCAAGCATCGGCTTGAGCATGTTGCCCGCGTCGACCGCTCCCTCCGCGGCGCCCGCGCCGACGATCGTGTGCAGCTCGTCGATGAAGACGATGATCTGACCCTCCGCGTCGGCGATCTCCTTCAGGACCGCCTTGAGCCGGTCCTCAAACTCTCCCCGGTACTTCGAGCCCGCGACCATCGCGCCGATGTCGAGCGCCACTAGACGGCGGTCGCGCAGACCCTCGGGCACGTCGCCCGAGACGATCCGTTGCGCGAGTCCCTCGACGATCGCGGTCTTCCCTACTCCCGGCTCGCCGATCAGCACAGGGTTGTTCTTGGTCCGCCGGGAGAGCACCTGGACTACGCGGCGAATCTCGTCGTCGCGCCCGATCACCGGGTCGAGCTTGCCCTGGGAGGCAGCTTCGGTTAAGTCTCGGCCGAAGCGCTCGAGCGCCTGAAACTTGTCCTCGGGGTTCTGGTCGGTGACGCGATGACTCCCGCGAACCTCGCTGAGCGCCTTGAGCAGCTCGTCGTGGGTCGCGCCAGTCTCGCGCAGCGCCGTGCCCGCGCCGCCCTGGTGCTCTGCCAGGGCCAGAAGCAGGTGCTCGGTGGAGATGTACTCGTCCTTTAGCTCCCGCATCTCGGTCTCGGCGTCGCGCAGGATTCCAACGAGCTCGCTCGATCCTGCCGCCGGTTCCTGGCGGCCTGGGCTCGTCGTCGTCGGCAGGGCCTCAAGGCCCGGCGAGAGTGCCTGGCGCACCGCAGCCGGATCGACGCCCAACTTGCGCAGCACCGGGGCGACCACGCCGCCCTCCTGCTCGAGCAAAACCGCGAGCAGGTGCTCCGGTGTGGTCTGCGGGTTGATGGCGCTCATCGGCGAGCCGCTGGGCCGCCTGGAGCGCCTCCTGGGCCTTGATCGTGAAGCGGTCTAGATGCATGTGGTCTCTGTTCTCTGGGCTCGTTTAGGGCAGGACAAATCTAAGTCTGTGTGACTTAGATTATGGCAGAACCAGGTGGCTTTGTCTAACGTGCCGGCCTGGGGGCGGGCTCCTGATCGGGCACGGTCCCGCGTTCGGGCCGGTCGCCGTCCGGCGTCGCTGCTTTGCCGTCCGCTGCCGGCCTGGCCGGCTCCGCCTCGGCGCCCGCCTGGACGAAATCGCGCTGGCGAATCAGGACGAACGCAAGCAGCGCACCGGCGAACGAGACAATCGCAGCGATCAGCAGCAGCTCGTCGAGGCTGCTCGTGAAGGCCTGGAGCGCCACGCCGCCGACGCGGCCGCGCATAGCAGCTGGGACGTGTGAGATCGCCTTTTCGGCGTTGCCCGCACTGATCGCAGCGGCGAGATGGTGCGAGGCGGAAGCGAGCGGCGAGTGGCGCAGATCGCTCACGACGGTGTGGCGGACCTCGGTCGCCAGCAGTGTGCCGAGCGCCGCGATTCCGGCGGCATAACCCACCTGGCGGGAGGTCGAGTTGACGCCCGAGGCCATCCCGGCGCGACTTGGATGGACGACCCCCACTGCGGTCGATGCGAGCGTCACGTTGACGAGACCGGAGCCGATGCCGGCGACGATCAGGCCGACGAGCAGATGCGTCCAACTAGAGGCGGGAGTGATGCCGCGCATCAACAGCAGGCCGACCCCGATCAGAACGAGTCCGGGGCCGATCAACAGCTTGGCCGGCACGCGACCGGTGAGGCGCCCGGCGATGGCCGACATCACGAACATGGCGACCGTAAGCGCCAGCAGCCGGACGCCGCTTCCGACCGCGGAGAAGTGCAACAGGTCCTGGAGGTAGATGACGATGTACGCGAGGACGGCGAACATCCCGGCTGAGATCGCGAATGCCGTCGTGAGCCCGCCGACGAACGTGGGCACGCGTAGGAGGCTCAGGTCGAGCATCGGACGCTCGCTGGAGCGCCTCGCAGACGAAGAACACCACCATCATCGCGCCGCCGCCGGCGAGGCAGCCGACCACCACCGCCGAACCCCAGCCCCTGTTGCTCGACTCGATCAAGCCGTACACGATCAAGAACAGCGCGCTCGAGAAGGTGGCGAAGCCGATCAGGTCGGGCCGCCGCGCACCGGGATCCCGCGACTCGTCCACGCGCAGCAGCGTCGCGGCGAGGGTCGCGGCGCCCAGCGGCACGTTTACGAGAAAGATCCAGCGCCACGAGAGCCCCGAGGTGATAGCGCCCCCGAGCACCGGGCCGATGGCTACCGCAATGCCCGCGATTGCGCCCCACACGCCGAACGCGATGCCGCGGTCGCGGCCCCTGAACGCGTTGGCGAGCAGCGCCAGCGAAGTCGAGAACATGATCGCGCCGCCGATGCCCTGGCCCGCGCGGGCGAGCGTGAGGAACAGCGTGCTCGATGCGACGCCGCACAGCAGCGACCCGGTGGTGAAGATCCCGATGCCGACCGCAAAGATCTTCCGTCGGCCCCGCAGGTCGGCGAGGGCGCCCGCGGTCAAAAGCAGCGCCGCCAGACTGAGCGCGTAGGCGTCGATGACCCACTGCAGATCGGACAGCGTGCCGCCGAGCTCGTGTTGGATCGACGGCAGCGCGACGATCACGATGCTGAGGTCCAGCAGCAGCATGAACATGGCCGCCGAGACGGCGGTCAGCGTCCACCACTTGCGCTCCATCACAGACCTCCTCGCGGGTGGAAGGTGTCCACTAACTCGTCGTAAGAGAGTGTAATAGTCAGCTCACAAATGGTTTGCTCGCCCAAGCATTCGCGGGGCGGGTGGCTCGCTTCCGATGGGCGGCGATGGCCGTTCCCGGGCCCAGGAGCGCGCGTCGTTATCGGTGGCGCACGAGGGCGCCACTCATCGGTTTACCCGCGACTGGGCGTCCTGAACGCCCGACGCCCCGCGGGTCGAATCGCCGAGTGGGGTCTACTGTTTCCCGTCGGGACCAAACACGATCCCGAAGCGCTTGGCGTCGACGCTCCTGACCAGCTCGCCGCCGCCTTCGTAGGGCACTATTTCGGCGCGCAGCTCGCGCCGGATCGCCTCGAGCCGCTCGACCTCGTCTTTGAGCTCTCCGGCCCGGCGCTCGAGTGCCGCCACCTTGCGCGTCACCGTGTCGAGCTTGTCCTCGAGCTCGAAGACACGCTCGACTCCGGCGAGGTTCATGCCCAGCTCGACCGTCATGTTCTGGATCCGGCGCAGCCGGTCGACGTCCTTGTAGGAGTACAGCCGCGTTCCCTTCGGGGAGCGCTTCGGCTCGATCAACCCCCTGGCCTCGTACATGCGCAGGGTCTGCGGGTGCATGTCGGCGAGCTCGGCGGCGACCGAGATCATGAACACGCCGCGGTCGGAGGTGACCTCGACGCGCGAAGTGCTCACGGTTGACGCCGTCACGGTCTTGGTCACCCGCACGGCGCGGGCCTTCGCGCGGCGCTGCGCCATCAGCTGGCCCCCGCTTGTCCGGCCGCGTCGAACAGCTTCGCCCGAGGGTTGCCGTTCATCACCCGTGAGAGGCGGTCCACGGCTTCGGCCTGCTCGGCCGAGAGCGAGTCGGGCACGTCGATCACGAACCGATAGTGAATGTCCCCGCGGCCCTTGCCGCCGAGTCGGGGCGGCCCCTCGCCGCGCAGCCGTTGCACGGTGCCGTGCTTGGTCCCGTGGGCGACGCGAAGGCGCTTTGATCCACGCAATGTGGGGACCTCGATCACCCCGCCCTGGATGGCTTCGGCAATCGTCAGCGGCACCTCAACCTCGAGGTTGTCGCCCGTCCGCTTGAACACCGGCGAGGGTGAAACGCGCGTGATCACGTATAGGTCGCCGGTCTCTGCGCCCCGCGGGCCCGGCTCCCCCTTGCCGGCGAGGCGAATGCGGCTTCCGTCACGCACGCCCGCGGGGACATTGACCCGCAGTTTGCGCGTGCCTCGCTTGGCGCCTGTTCCTCCACACGTCGGGCACGGATCTTCGATCACCGTCCCGGTGCCGTGGCAGTTCGAGCACGGCTGCGAGATCGAGAAGATCCCCTGGCTCTGGGATTCGATGCCGCGTCCCTCGCAAACCGGGCAGACCTTGGGCGAGGTGCCAGGCTTCGCGCCGCTGCCATGGCAGGTCGGGCACGCCTGCGAGGTGGGCACGGTCAGCGAGACCTGAGCGCCCTCAACGGCCTGATCGAAGCTCAGCGAGACCTCTGTCTCGAGGTCTCGCCCGCGCGTCGGCGCGCGACCGCCCCTGACCCCGCCCCGGCCCGCGGCGCCTCCGGCGCCCGCGCCGGACCCGAAGAGGTTGGAGAGGATGTCGCCCACGCCGCCGAACGCGCCACCCCCGAAGGAGCCGGGGTCAAACCCGCCGCCGGGAACGTTGAACCCGAACGGCCCGGAACCACGGTCGTACGCCTTGCGCTTCTCGGGGTCCGAGAGGACGTCGTGCGCCTGCGAGATCTCCTTGAATCGCTCCTCGGCCTTCTTGTCGCCCGGGTTGCGATCGGGGTGATACTGGCGAGCCAGCCGCCGGTACGCCTTCTTGATCTCCTCCTCGGAGGCGTTTTTGCCTACCCCGAGGACCTTGTAATGGTCGGGCCGCGCTGCCATCGCTTCGTTTAGCTCACGCCGCTACGACCACACGGGCAGGGCGCAGAACCGAGCCGTCGTGGAGTCTGTAGCCGCGCTGGTAGACCTCGACGACGGTCCCCGGCTCGGCGCCTTCGTACCGGCTGCTGAGCGATCGCCTCGTGGTGCTGAGGATCGAAGCGCTCACCCACCGGCGAATAGGGCTCGATGCCCACCCGCGCCAAAGCGGCGATCACGTCCGCGTGCACGAGCTTGATTCCCGAGACCAACGTGCCCACGCCGTCCTCGTCCGCCCCTGAAGCCGCCTGTGCGGCGACCACGGCGCGATCTAGGTCGTCTACGGCCGGGAGCAGCTCCTGGGCGAGCTTGACGACGCCGCGCTGCTGCGCTGCCGCCGCTTCGCGCGCCGCGCGCTTGCGGTAGTTCTCGAAATCGGCCTTGGTCCGCTTTGCCAGCTCGAGGTACTCGTCCGCCTTCCCGGCCCTTGCCGCGAGCTCCTCGAGATCGCGCTCGAGCTGGGCCTCGTGGTCATTGGACCGAGACTGCTCGTCGGGCCCCTGCTGCCCTTCCTCGGGCAAGTTGGCGGTGGCGGCATCTTCCGCCAACGCCTCCTCGGAAGGCAGCTCGGAGGCCGGCCGCGCGGCCGAAGACACTCGAGTCTTGTCTTCGGCCGCCCTGTCCGCCTCGGGGCCCCAGGGCACCCGGCGGCGACTGTCGCGATTGCCGGTCATCGCTTACTTGCCCTCGTCCACTACCTCGGCGTCGACGACGTCCTCCTCGGCCCCGGCGCCGTTTTCGGCCGCGCCGGCCCCGTCGCCGGAGGACCCGGCGCCTGCGGCCGCCGCCTGCTCCTGGGCGCGCTGATACATCGCCTCGGAGACCTTGTGGAAGGACGCCTGCAGCGCGTCGGTCTTGGCCTTGATCTCGTCCGTGTTGTCCGACGTCAGCACGTCACGCACGGCCTTGATCGCGTCCTCGATCTCGGACTTGGACGAGGCGTCGACCGAGTCTCCGAGATCCTTGAGCTGGCGCTCGGCCTGGTAGGCGGCGTTCTCGCCGTTGTTGCGTGCCTCTGCGAGCTCGCGCTGGCGCCGGTCGTCCTCCGCGTGGGATTCGGCGTCCGTGACCATGCGCTTGATCTCCTCGTCGGAGAGGCCAGACCCGGACTTGATCTCGATCTTCTGCTCCTTGCCGGTGCCGAGGTCCTTGGCCGACACGTTGAGGATGCCGTTGGCGTCGATGTCGAAGCCGACCTCGATCTGCGGGATGCCTCGCGGCGCCGGCGGGATGCCGGTCAGCTGGAACTTGCCCAGCGACTTGTTGTAGGTCGCCATCTCGCGCTCGCCCTGAAGGACGTGGATCTCGACCGAAGGCTGGTTGTCCTCGGCGGTCGAGAAGATCTCCGACTTGCGCGTCGGGATGGTCGTGTTGCGCTCGATCAGCTTGGTCATCACGCCGCCCTTGGTCTCGATGCCCAGGGTCAGAGGCGTGACGTCGAGCAGCAGGACGTCCTTGACGTCCCCGGCCAGCACGCCCGCCTGAATCGCGGCGCCGACGGCGACGACCTCGTCGGGGTTGACTCCCCGGTGAGGATCCTTGCCGGTCAGCTCCTTGACCTTCTCCTGGACGGCCGGCATGCGGGTCATGCCGCCGACGAGCACGACGTGGTCGACCTTCGCCACGCCCTTTTCCTTGGCGTCATCGAGCGCCTGGCGCACCGGCGCGACCGTGCGGTCGAGCAGGTCGGCGGTGAGCTCGTTGAGCTTCGCGCGGGTGAGGCGGGTGTCGAGGTGCTTCGGGCCGCTCGCGTCGGCCGTGATGAAGGGCAGGTTGATCTGAGTCTCCTGGGTGGTGGAGAGCTCGATCTTGGCCTTCTCCGCCGCCTCGTACAGGCGCTGGAGCGCCATCGGATCCTTGCTCAGGTCGATGCCCTGCGAGCGCTTGAACTCGGCGACCAGCCAGTCCACGACGGCCTTGTCGAAGTTGTCGCCGCCGAGGTGGTTATCACCGGAGGTCGCCTTGACCTCGAACACGCCCTCCCCGATCTCGAGCACGGACACGTCGAACGTGCCGCCGCCGAGGTCGAAGACGAGAATCGTCTGATCGGACTCCTTGTCGAGCCCGTAGGCCAGCGAGGCCGCAGTCGGCTCGTTGATGATGCGCTTGACGTCGAGTCCGGCGATCCGGCCGGCGTCCTTGGTCGCCTGGCGCTGGTCGTCATTGAAGTACGCCGGCACCGTGATCACGGCGCTCTCGACGGTGGTGCCCAGATAGGCCTCGGCGTCGCTCTTGAGCTTGCCGAGGATCATCGCGGAGATCTCGGGCGGCGAGTACTCCTTGCCTCCCGCCTCCACGCGCGCGTCGCCGTTGGGCCCGGAGACGACCTTGTAGGGGACTATCGCTTCCTCTTCGCGGACCTCGGCTTCCTTACGCCCCATGAAGCGCTTGATCGAGAAGACCGTGTTCTGCGGGTTGGTGACCGCCTGCCGCTTGGCCACCGTGCCGACGAGGCGCTCGCCCGACTGCGTGAACGCGACAACCGAGGGGGTGGTGCGACCGCCCTCGGCGTTCTCGATCACAGTCGGCTCGCCGCCCTCGAGCACGGCCATGCAGCTGTTGGTCGTTCCGAGGTCGATACCGATCGTTTTTGCCATAAGTTTTCGCTCCTATACGTTCACAGTCGTGTGAAAATCTAAGCCAGAGCGTAGCAGATTTGGCCCCGGCGACAAGCCGCGCCCCGAGGCTCGCTACCCCCCGGGATGGGCCGGGGCTAACGCCCCGGGTGCGCCTTGGCCAGCGCGGCGAAGGCCCCCGCTGCGGGCTTATGCTTGTAGTCGTAATAAAGCAGCCCGTAGTGGTAGAAGTAACTGGCGTCGGACGTCCTTGAGCCCGGCTGGTAGTCGCGCAAGTTGAACCAAAGAGCGCCCTGGACGAACGGCAGCCGCAGCAGGTCTGCGTACGCCTGCCTCAGGTAATTCGCCTGGGTCTGCGCGCTCGGGAAGTAGGGGCCGTGGCCGACCCGGTTGCCCGGCCAGCCGAACTCCGTCAGCCACAGCGGCACCTCCCCATAGCCATGGTTGCGGAACTCCTGCTCGTACGCGGATAGCTCCTGCGGCCAGGTCATGTGGCACGACGGAGTCGAGTTGCAGCCCTGGTGCGGAAACGGCCCGTGAGCCCCCCGCGGAACGGGAATGCCGCCCACCTGGTCGGTCGCCGCGGTACGACGGTCCATCCCGCCCCGGCGGGAAGCGGTAGGCGTGGAGCGCCGCCCCGTAGAACGGCTTTGCGCCGTGGAGGTCGTCGAGCACCCGGTGGGTGTACGGGAGCACGGCGATCGAGCCGTGCTTCTGCGGCAGGAGCCCGAACGCCATCGGCGAGCCGAACAGCAGCTTGAGGTGCAGATGGTGGCTGCGATTGACCGACCGGAAGGTCGCGTAATCCGCTCGGAGGAGGGCCGCATACGCGGCCGCGTTGGGACGCGGAGCCCATTCGCCCTTGAGGTTGGGCTGTCTCCAGCTCTCGTAGTAGGTGACCTGCCTGCGGAAGTGCAGGACCACCCTGCGCACGTACGCCTCGTACCGTCGCCGGTCCCTCGACGTCGTCGGCGGACAGTCCTCCACATTGCCGGGCGCCGGTCTCTCCGAGCATGCGCTGGCGATCCCAGCCAAGCTGAGGACTATCCCCATGCCCCGCTCGCGCGCCTGGCCTACCAGGTACCCCGCGGCTTGGTAGTTGCCGGTGGCGCTGGCTGGACCCAGCGTCCACCTGATCCACCGCGCTCCCAACCTGTGGGCGGCCGGAAGGTCGTTGAAGAAGTCGCCCTTCTTGGTGTCGTGCGTGGTGGTGTCGATCCCGAAGATCGAAGGCTTCGGTTGCCTGCGCGTCGATACGGGATCCCGCGTCCCGTCTGTGGCGCGAGGCCGGCTGGTTTGGGCGAGCGCGGCGCCACCGGAAACGAGCAATGCGAGAGCGACCAGGCCCGCACAGAGGCGCCCGACGCGCGTAGCAGGGTGATCCCCACCCGTCGGCATTGATCGGAAGTTATCGAAAAATGTACGCGCTGGGGCAGGTTCGTTGAAGCGCGCAATGAGCGCAGTCCGGCCGCCGGGCGTAGCAGGTACGGCGACCGTGGCGCAGCAGATTCAGATGCAGCTCGAGTTCCTCGCCCGGGGGCGTGATCTCGAGCATCGTGTCGTGAAGCTCGTCGAACCCGGCGCCCGCGCGGAACAGTTCCAGCCGCGTTCCGACGCGCGCGACGTGCGTGTCAACCGGAACGTCGCGCATGCCGAGCGCGAAGAGCAGCACGCAGGCGGCGGTCTTGCGTCCTACGCCCGGCAGCTCGATTAGGTAGTGCTGGGCCTCGGGCACCGGCACCTCGGCGAGCCAATCGAGGGTCATCCGGCCGTCTTCGCTGCGGTCGGTGATCGCCCGCAGGATCGCCTTGATGCGGGCCGACTTGATCCTCGAGATGCCGCCGGGGCGGATGGCCTCCTCGATCTCGTCCACCGGGGCGTCACGGACGGCCTCCCAGCTATCGAATCGATCTCGCAGCGCCAGGTAGGCGACGTCGCGGTTGCGGTCGTTGGTCGACTGCGAGAGCACCGTCAGGATCAGCTCGGCCAGCGGCTGCCGGTGCGGCTTGGCCGCCGGTATCCCGTAGACGAGCCGCAGCCGGTCCCTGATCGCGCGCACCCGGCGGGCCGTGGGTCTGCGCCAGTCGGCGCGCCTAGTCGCAGTAGCGCTCACCGACCGCACGTTATCCTCGCTGGCGGGTGCAGGTCGCCGAGCACACCATCGAACTCGCCGGTGCGCCCGTCTTCTACCGCAGTGTCGAGGCCCCGCTTGCGCCACTCCTCTACGTACACGGCTGTCCGACGAGCTCGGACGACTGGATCCCGTTGCTCCAGGTCACGGGCGGGATCGCCCCGGACCTGGTCGGCTTCGGACGCTCCGGAAAAGCCGCCAACCTCGACTACTCGCTCTCCGGGATGGCCAACTTCATCGAGCTGTTTCTCGATCGCCTCGAGATTCCAACGGTCACCCTGGTCGCCCACGATTGGGGGGCCGCAGGAGCACTCGTCTTCGCCCAGCGGGAGCCCGAGCGGGTGCAAAAGCTCGTGGTGATAGACGCGCTGCCGTTGCTCGACGGATTCAGGTGGCACAAGCTCGCGCGCACATTGCGCAGGCCCGGTCTGGGCGAAATGGCCATAGGGGCAACGACGCGCTCTGTTTTCAAACGAATCCTTCGCCGCGGCTATGCCGACCCACAACTGCTCTCGGACGCGCGCGCCAACTCGATCTGGGTCCAGTTCGACCAGGGGACTCAGCGCGCCCTGCTGCGCCTGCACCGCTCGGCCTCCGAGGCGCAGCTGGCCCAGGCGGGAGCCCGGCTCGAGACGCTCACGATGCCCGTCCTGGTCATCTGGGGTGACCGCGACCCGTGGTTTGAGTCCGAGTTCGCTGAGCGCTATCGCGAGCGGCTCGCGCACGCCGAGGTGTGGCCGATCGAGAACGCCGGCCACTGGCCCTGGCTCGAGCGGCCCGAGCTCACCGACAGGATCGCGGAGTTCGTGAGCGAGCGATGAGCGGGCCACGAACGGGAGAGCGACCGCCGTCCGAGGCGACGCAGAGTCCCCACACCCCGCGCCTGCGCCGGCACTCTGGGGAAAGAGTTTTTCCCGGTCCGGGGCCCGGCGGGTCGCGCCGCGGCCCGCTGGTCACCGGCCCGAGCCGGGAGACCGCCCTACGCCTGCTCCCGGTCACGACTGCCGCGGTGCTCTCCGCGATCTACGTCATCGTCTCGCCCCCGAGTCTCGACCTCGCCGCCCACCTCTTCCGCGCCTGGCTCTTCACGCGTGAGCCGTTCGGGATCTGGAACAACTACTGGTACGACGGCCACCACATCGTCAGCTACAGCCTGCTGTACCCGGCGGCCTCGGCAGCGCTGACGCCGCAGCTCGCGGCCGCGCTGGCGGCGACCGGGACCGCGGCTCTCTTCGAGCCGCTGGCGCGGCGGCATTTCGGCGAGGACGCCTGGGTTGGGGCGACCGTGTTCGCCGCCGCCACCGCCGTCAACCTCTTCACCGGCAGGCTCGCGTTCGCCTTCGGCGCGCTGCCCGGCATGGCGGCGGTCGTGGCGCTCGACCGGCGCCGTACGTGGCTGGCGTGCCTGCTGGCGGTCATCAGCGCCCTGTCCAGCCCCGTGGCGGCGCTGTTCGTCGCCCTCGCCGGCGGCGCCTACGCGCTCGGAAGTTGGTGGCCCCGGCGCGAGATCCGCGCGGCGCTCCCGGGGCTCGCCGTCGCGATCGCCGCGCTCGGGCCCGTCGCCGCCCTCGCGATCGCGTTCCCCGAGGGCGGCACAGAGCCTTTCGTCTTTAGCGCGTTTATCCCAATTCCGATCCTGGGGGTCGGCGCCCTGCTCGCGATCGGACGGAAGCGCCCCGTCCTGAGCGCCGGGGTGGCCCTGTACACGCTGGGGACCATCGCGTGCTACTTGGTGCCCACGGCGGTAGGGAGCAACGCCGGTCGCCTGGGGACGTGGCTGGCGGCGCCGCTGGCGGCGCTCTTGTGGTGGCGGCGCCGGGTTGCTCTGCTGGCGGTCGCCGCGCTGCCACTGCTTTATCTGCAGTGGCACGACCCGGTCAGGGACCTCACGACCGCGAGCTCCGACCCCTCCAACTCCCCCGGCTACTACAAGCCCCTGCTGAGCTTCCTGGAGAGGCAGGGCGGCCCGCCGTTTCGCGTGGAGATCCCCTTCACGAGCTTCCACCGGGAGGCATACGCCGTCGCCACCCACTTTCCGATTGCCCGCGGCTGGGAGCGCCAGCTCGACGTCAAGGACAACCCGCTCTTCTACTCGGGGCGGCTGACGGCGGCACGGTACGAGCGCTGGCTGCACACCAACTCGGTCCGCTTCGTGGCGGTCGCGAGCGCTCCGCTCGACTACGCCGGACGCGCCGAGGCGCGCCTGATCGACGGCGGGCTCAGCTATCTGCGGCCCGTCATGCGCAGCGCTCACTGGCGCGTGTACGCGGTGCAGGACCCGACCCCGATCGCCCAGGGCGCGGCGACGCTGACGGCACTCGGTCCCGACTGGATGACGCTGCGCGCGCGCCGCGTGGGCGACGTCTACCTGCACATTCACTTCACCCCCTACTGGGCGCTGACCAGAGGATCCGGGTGCGTCGAACCGGCCGGGCAGTTCACGCGCGTCGTGGTCCACCGGCCCGGGCGGTTGCGCGTGGGCATCGATTTTTCGCTCTGGCGCATCGGCGCGACCTCGCCGCGATGCACATGAGCACCCCTTCGAAAGCCGCCCTAGGCCCCCGGCGCAAGTCGCACAGGTACGATGCGTCAGCGATGCGGCGAGCACTGCGGTGGATCGACGCGCGAGTACTGCCGCGCGGATGGATGGACCTGATCCGCCAGCTGGCGCTTTTCCTCGGTGCCTACTTCCTCTACAGCATCGTGCGGCTGGTGGTCCATGGCGGCGCCTACGACCCCGGCTACAGGCCCTTCGGCGACGCCATGCGCATCATCGACGTCGAGCGCGTGCTGCACGTGTTCGTCGAGCCGACTATCCAGGAGTGGGCGCTCAGCAAGCACTGGCTGATGGTCGGCGCCGACTGGATCTACCTGAACGCCCATCTATTCGTGACGATCGGCGTCCTGGCGTTCATCTACGTGCGCCACAACCGCTCCTTCTACTTCCTGCGCAACACCTTCATCATCGCGATGGTGATCGCGCTGGTCGGCTACTGGCTGTACCCGACCGCGCCGCCGCGGCTGATGCCCGAGTGGGGATTCACCGACGCGATCAAGCAGTTCACCGGGATCACCGTCGAGCGGGGGCCCTCGAGCGAGGTGCTCAATCTCTACGCCGCGGTGCCCTCGATGCACGTCTGCTTCGCGATCATGCTGGGCTGGCCGATGGTCAAGTTTGTCGCGCAGGCGCATCGTCAAGGTCCTGTGGGCGCTCTACCCTCTGCTCATCACCTTCGTCGTGATCGTCACCGGCAACCACTACCTCATGGACGTCTTCCTCGGCGCGCTGACAGCCGGGATCTCGGCGCTGCTCGCCCAGCGCGTGCTGCCGCGCTTCGGGCTCGCCAGGTGGACCCTCGACGAGGCGCCGGCGTAAGTCGCCGACATGGCCGAAACGCGCTTGCAGCCGGCGCCCCGCCGGACACCGCGCCTGCGCCGCAGGCGGCAGCCGGCGAACCGGCCCCACCACCCAGGAGCTGATGCGCGAGCGGCTGATCGAGTCGCGCCTTACCCCCAACGCGATCTCGCTCACGGGCTTCGCGCTGAACGTGGCCGCCGCCGTCCTGATCTTCGAGCGCTTCTTCTTCCTCGCCGGTGTCGCGTTCATCATCGGCTCGATCATGGACACGCTCGACGGGCGCTACTCGCGCATGTCCGGCAAGGGCACGCCCTTCGGCGCGTTTCTCGACTCGACGCTCGACCGCATCGAGGAGGGGGTCGTCCTGATCGCGGTCGCGGCCTACTTCGCGACGCGCCACGACGAGGTCGCCGTCGCCGCCGCGGTGGTGGCGGCCGTACTCGGCTCGCTGATGGTCTCCTACACGCGGGCGCGGGCGGAGGCGCTGGGCGTCCCGTGCAAGGTGGGCCTTGCCACGCGACCCGTCCGCGTCGTGATCCTCTCGGCCGGCCTGGTGTTCGCCAAGGGCGCCTCGCTCGGCCACTTCGAGCTGCTGGCCCCCGCCGTCTACGTGCTGGCCGGGCTTGCGGTGTTCACGGTCTTCAGCGCATCTGGTACGTGCGCCGGCAGTTGCGGCGCGCAACGGCCACCTCACCCGGCGTGTAACCAAAGCTTTGCGCGGGGAGTAGATCTCCAGGCGTGAGCACGACCATCGAGGCATCTACAAACGGCTCCGGCCGCCACCAGGACGACGACGTCCGCGTGGCGATCATCGGCGTCGGCAATTGCGCGAGCTCGTTCGTGCAGGGCGTCCAGTACTACCGCGACGCCGATCCCGGCGCAGAGCGTCCCGGGGCTGATGCACGTCGACCTGGGCGGTTACCACGTGCGCGACATCGAGTTCTCGGCCGCCTTCGACATCGACGCCGACAAGGTCGGCAAGGACTTGTCAAAGGCGATCTTCGCGGGCCAGAACAACACGCATCGCGCTCGTCGACGAGCTGCCCGACTGGGGATCGAGGTCGGCCGCGGCATGACCCACGATGGACTCGGCAAGTACCTCAAGGAGAAGATCACCAAGGCCCCCGGGCCGACCGCCGACATCGTCGAGATCCTCAAGGAGACCAAGACCGACGTCGTCGTCTCCTACCTGCCGGTCGGCTCCGAGCAGGCCACCAAGTGGTACGTCGAGCAGGTGCTCGACGCGGGCTGCGCGTTCGTCAACTGCATCCCCGTGTTCATCGCGCGCGAGCCCTACTGGGACGGTCGCTTCCGCAAGGCCGGGCTGCCGATCGTCGGCGACGACATCAAGTCCCAGGTGGGCGCGACGATCGTCCACCGCGCGCTCGCACGGCTGCTGCACGAGCGCGGGGTCAAGATGCTCCGCACCTCGCAGCTGAACGTCGGCGGCAACATGGACTTCTACAACATGCTCGAGCGCGAGCGGCTCGAGTCAAAGAAGATCTCGAAGACCAACGCCGTGACCTCGATCATGGGACACGACCCTCCCGGTCGAGGACGTCTACATCGGCCCCTCTGACTACGTCCCGTGGCTGACCGACCGCAAGTGGGCCCACATCCGCGTGGAGGGCCAGGCGTTCGGCGACGTCCCCTTGAACATGGAGCTCAAGCTCGAGGTTTGGGATTCCCCCAACTCCGCGGGGATCGTGATCGACGCGGTCCGCTGCTGCAAGCTTGCGCTGAACAACGGCGTCGCCGGCCAGCTCGACGGCCCGAGCTCCTACCTGATGAAGTCGCCGATGAACCAGCGGCCCGACGCCGAGGCCCGGGAGCTGACCGAGAAGTTCATCCGCGACTACGCGCGCAAGACCACGGCCAAGCGCGCCAAGCGCCCCGCCCGGACGCAATAGGCCGCCTCTAGACTCCCGGCGGTGGCGGCAGAGGCCCTCGCGATCGCGCAGGTGACCCCGTTCGCGTGGGAGGCGTCCAACGAGGTCAACGAGTACGTCGCGCGAACCTGTCCGCGCGAGCTTGCCGCGCGCGGCCACCGCGTGCTCGTGCTGGCACCCTCCCACTCGCCCGACCTGATCCGCGCGAGCCGCAGGGAGATCCGCGCCGAACCCGAGCAGCTGCTCGAACGCGCCCGCGGAGAGCCGCTCGTGCTCGGCGTCGGCGAGGTTCTGCCGTTCTCGTTCGCGCGCCGCCGCGCGGCGTCGCTGCCCGTCGACGTCGCGCGGACGCTCGAGAGCGTGCTCTCCGCGGTCACGCTCGACCTCGTCCATGTTCACGAGCCCTTCGCGCCGAGCGCCGCGAGCACCGCACTGCGCCACTCCCGCGCGCTCAATGTGGGGAGCTTTCACCTGCCCACCGAGCGCATCCTCTCCACTCAGCTGACGCGGCCGCTCACGCGGCTTCTCTTTTCGCGACTGGACGTGCGCATCGCGAGCTATCGCGCCACCGCCGAGCTGATGCAACGGTTCTTCCCGGCCGCACTACCGCGTCATCACCCCGGGCGCCGTGCCGCTGCGACGCCGAGCGCGCGCGCACAGACGGCGTCCACCTGCTGCTGATCGGGATCCGAGGAGCGCGCGGCCACGCGCATCTTCCTGCGCGCGCTGCGCGCGCTCGTGGGACTCGCGGGCTGGCGCGCGACCGTGCTCTCGCCAGCCCCGCTGACGGCCCCTGCGACGCTCAGCGCTCCCCTGCGCGAGCGCGTGAGCTTCCGGGACCCCAGCGAGCTCTCCGAGGCGGACGCGCTCGCACGAGCCGACGTGGTGGTCCTGGCCTCCGAGGGCATACGCGTGGCGCCGGGCACGCTGGTGCGAGCGATCGGCGCCGGCGCGGTGCCCGTCGTCTCGCGGCTGGAGGCCTACGAGGAGCTGCTCGGGCACGACAGCTACGGCCTCGAGTTCGAGCCCGGAGACGCGGTCACGCTCGGGTACCAGCTCGCCCGCCTGGTCAGCGAGCCGGAGCTGCGTCGCGGGCTCGCCGCGCAGCGCGCAACCCCTGCGCGAGAAGCTCTCCTGGGGGCGCGTGGCCGAAGAGCTCGAGGAGATCTATGGGGAGCTCGTTTCGCGCCGCCATGACGGCCGCGACGCCCGGGCCGCGCCGAGCCTGCGCTCCCGGCCGCTGATCGACGTCGACCTGCACATGCACACCGACCACTCCCCCGACTGCGCCACGCCCGGTCGAGGTCCTGTTAGCCGAGGCCAAGGAGCGGGGGCTTCGGCGCGATCGCGGTCACCGACCACAACGAGATTTCGGGCGCGCTCGAGGCCCGCGCTCGAAGGCGCACGGAGTCAAGGTGATCGTCGGCGAGGAGGTCAAGACCGCCGACCAGGGCGAGGTGATCGGGCTCTTCATCGAGCAGCGGATCCCGCGCGGGGGCACGCTCGAGGAGACGATCGCCGAGATCAAGCGCCAGGGGGGCCTGGTCTATGTCCCCCACCCTTTCGACCGCCTCCACGCGGTTCCCGACTACGAGCACCTGCTGCCGGTGCTCGACCAGGTCGACGCGATCGAGGTGTTCAACCCCCGCGTCGCGATCAGCGAGTTCAACGAGGAGGCCGTCCGCTTTGCGGCCAAGTACCGCATCCCGGCGGGCGCCGGATCCGATGCGCACGTGCCCCAGGGGCTCGGCTCGGTGCGCATCCGCATGCGGGACTTCGACGGGCCCGACGAGTTCCTCGATTCGCTTCGCGACGCCGACATCATCCGCAACCCCGCGAACCTCCTTTACGTGCAGGCGCTCAAGTTCTGGCAGACCAAGGCGATGCCCGCGGCGGCCCGGAAGGCGGCGCGAGACCGCCGTTTGCGCCGTGTCGCCGAGCGCAACTCCTGATGCACGCGCAAGGACAAGCCTCGGAGCCGTCCAATCCGAGAGGGATGCCGGCGACCGACGACGAGATTCGCGAGAAATACCTGGAGCGGGCGATCCGGGAGCTCAATGCGTTTGCGCGCGAGCTCCAGACGTGCTCGCAGTGCCCGCGCGGCCAGCTCATGCCCGTGCTCGGCTCGGGTCATCCCCAGGCAGACATCTTCCTGCTCAAGTACGCCCCCCGCCCAGCCGAGGTCGAGGAGGGCGTGGCCTTCTACGGCCGCACGGGCAACGCGCTGATGAAGTCGCTCAAGCGCCTCGCGATCGACCCGCTGGCGGTGTACGGGACCCTGTGCGTGAAGTGCCCGGTGCCCGACCCGACCCTCGCCGATCCCGAGTGCGTGGCGCGCCTGCTCGAGGAGCTCGCGATCGTCGCGCCCAAGATCGTCGTGGTGATGGGCGAGGAGGCGCTTTCGGTCCTCAACGAGCTCGAGGTCCCGCTCGCTCGTCGCCTCGACCCCGAGCCCGGCGAGATCCAGACCTTCACGCCGTCGATCGAGGCTCTGTACGTGCCCAACATCGACGAGGCGCTCGACGAGGAGCCTGCCAAGCGCAGCTTCTGGGCCGCCTTCCGCGTGCTCGGGCAGTGGTGGGCCGAACTGCCTCCATATTAACCCGCCCGGCGCATGCGCCGGGCGGCCGGCCGGAACATGTTCCGGCCGGGGCCGGGCCACATGTGGCCCGGCCAACACATTTACACTGATTGGCGATGGACCTCGAGGAAAAGACGATCGAGAAGCCGGGCGATCGCTGCGAGGTATGCGGCACGAAGCTCACCGCCGCCGAGATCCAGGCGGCGCTCGAGTCCGGCGGGCCCGCTCTGTGCTCCGTGCACGCCGTCGAGGAAGTGCCCGTGGGCGACGATGACGAGACGCCCTAGAGGTCACTAGCCGCTGATCTCGAGCACGACCTTCCCGAGCTTGCTGCCGGCGTGAAGCGCTCGTAGGCGGCGGCGGCTCGCTCGAGCGGGAAGGCGGCAGCGACCGGCACCTCGAGCGCTCCCGAGTCGAACAACGGCAACACCGAGCGCTCCACCGCGCGCGCCGCGAGCGCCTTTTCCTCGAGCGGTCGCGGGCGCAGCGTCGAGCCGAGGATGCGCACGCGCTTGGACATCAGCAGCCCAAGGTTGAGCTCTCCCTGGCGCCCAGCGCCGATGCCGATAACCATGATCCTGCCCTGGCTGCGCGACGGCCTGGAGGTTGTCCTTGAGGTTCGGCGCGCCCACCAGCTCGAGAATCACGTCGAACGGGCCGTGCTCGGCGAATCCCTCCGGGGGCGATCGCGCGGGCGCCCAACTCCTCCGACCGCCGAGAAAGATCGTCGCTGCGAACCGTCGCCGTGACCCGCGCCCCGGTGGCACGGGCGAGCTGGATCGCCGCCGTCCCACACCACCGGCCCCGCCGTGAACGAGCAGCCGCTCGCCGCTCTTCAGGCCGGCCTGGGTGAACAGGCGTCGTGCGCGGTCGTGAAGACCTCGGGCACGCCTCCCGGCCTCGAGCCAGCGCAGCGCGCGCGGGACCGGCATCAGCTGCCGCTCGTGCACGGTCGCCAGCTCCGCCTGCCCGCCGCCGCCGACGATGCCCATGACGCGGTCGCCCTCGCTGAAGCGTCGCGCCGCGGGCCCGAGCGCCTCCACCTCACCGGCGAGCTCCAGTCCCGGTATGTCCTGCGGCGACCCGGGCGGCGCGGGTAGCGTCCCAGGCGCTGGTGCATGTCGGCGCCGTTGATGTCCGGCGGCGCGCACCCTCACCACCACCTCGCCGGCGCCGGGCTGCGGATCCGGATGCTCCTCTATGACGATCTGCTGATCGCGGATGGTGACGGCACGCACGGATCGGCGATTGTATGGGTCGACCGGCCGCGATCCGTCCATAGGGGGCCAGCCTGCGGACGCGCCGGCGCCAACACAAAAAAAATCCCCACCGGGCGAGCCGGTGATAGGTTCACCGCGCCTCAGATCGGGACCGGTGAAGCTGGGACCCACTTTGCGACGCAATAGCCCCATCAAGGAGGTACGTAGCCGTGAAGCTCGTCAGGCTCTCGCTGATCGTAGGTGTTCTGCTCTGTGCGGCAGCCGGCGCAGCGGTCGCCGGCACGAGCATGGCCTCGCCGAGTTCAGTCTGCTCGAACCCACAGGTACGCAAAAAACGTGGGGCAAGCACGCTCACATCGACTGTGCGTGGGCCGCCGCCATGTGCACCGAGGTTTCGAGCAAGCTGTCCCGGCAGATCTTCGGGCATTACGTCGGACACGATGAGCCCTCTGTGCTGTTCCAGTCGAAAGCCAAGGGGGCGGGAAACCACATGGCCTACAACATGATCCTGCCGAAGGATCCCTCGGCGAGTGACCCCCTCAAGCCGGGCAAGTCGTACGCATTCGAGCTCAGTGGGGCGGAATGGCTCGGCATGGCCATGTGCGACACGCAGTCCTACCCCGAGCAGGTGCACCGCTGCCCGCCCGACTCAAACCGCAACATCCTCGACCCGGCCGTCTCGCCGAAGCACGTCGGCCAGGCGTACATGGAGATGCAGTTCTACCCGCCCGGCTGGATCCCCTGGCCGACGTGGCAGGTGGCGGTTGGAGCTAGCTCGTGCAGTGCAACGCAATGGTGCGCGGCGCTCAACATCGACAGCCTGGCGTTGAACGCGGTCACCGGGCAGACTCTCAACAAGACCTGCCAGGACAAGGTCGGCGAGGAGTACCTGAACTTCGCCTTCATCACCAAGAACGGCAAATCGACGGGACCGGCGAACCCGCTGGACGCGACTACCGCCGGGACCTTCACGCCCAGCGCCAAGAAGGACCTGTTCATGAACCCGGGGGACCACCTGCGCGTTCAGTTCAAGGACACGCCAGACGGCTTGAACGTCTCGATCCACGACCTGACGACCGGTCAGACCGGCTCGATGACCGCGAGCAAGGCCAACGGCTTCGGCCAGATCAAGTTCGCGCCCACGGGCAGCTCCTGCAAGGTGATCCCGTACAACTTCCATCCGATGTACAAGCACCTCGACCCCGCAGACGCGGGTGACCTGGGCCGCCGGTTCGTACAACATCGCATTCGACACCGAGATCGGCCACTTCCAGTTCTGCAGCGGACCCAAGAAGATCCCGGCCACGGAGTTCGGCCTGCTTCCGAACGGCAACGCCCACGACCTGTCCCAAGGGCGACAAGGAGGGCAACCCTGGCAACCGAGTCGCGAGCGACAGCGATGACCTGTTCTGCTTCCCGGGCTCGGAGGCGCTTCGCTACAAGGTCACGGGCTGCTCGTACACGAACGACCCCGGCTTCGACGGCGCCTCGTATCAGAACCTATGGCCCAACGGCAACACCAAGCTGCGCCCGACCCCGTTCCAGTTCACGAGCCCGACCGACGGGCCCCAACTACAACAAGCAGTACAACGTGGCGTTCGAGACTGACCTACCGAATGATCGAGATCGGGCCAAAGCCGTGCAACACGAGCACCGGCGCAAACTGCAGGAACATCCCGCTGACGGACGAGGGCAAGCCGGCCGCCCTCTATCCGTGGTACTCGATCACGCAACTCGTCGATCGGCTGCGTGTGGCAGTTCGGCGGCGACATGCCAAATATCAACGACTTCGGCAAGAACGCCCAGTACGGCCGCCTGTTCGGGCAGACCTATACGGCGAAGGGTGGCGGCCACTCCTTCCTCTTCAACGACTTCAAGCTGTACCTGAAGAGGGCAACCCCTGCCCGCTAGAAGTAGGGCAGGGCGCGCCGACCGGCGCGCCCTTAACTACCCGCGCCGTCGCTCCAGCAGCGCCACGCACTCGATGTGTGGCGTCTGCGGGAACATGTCGACGGGTCGGACGCGGATGAGCTTGTAGCCCGCCTCCTCGAGCTGGGCGGCGTTGGGCGCGAGCGTGGTCGGGTTGCAGGAGACATAGACGATTCGGCGGGGATTCGCCTCGATGATCGCGGCGCACCACCTTCTTGGACAGCCCGGCGCGGGGTGGGTCGACGACTGCAATGTCCGGCCTGCCCGCTCGTGCGACGAGCTCGCGCAAGGACAGACGGACGTCGCCCGCATAGAAGCGGGCGTTGTCGATCTCGTTTTCGCGGGCGTTGACGATGGCGTCAGCGACCGCCTCGGAGAAGAGCTCGAGCCCGTGGACCTGGCCCACGCGGGGCGCCATCAGCAGACCGATCGTGCCGATGCCGCAGTAGAGGTCGTATACGCGCTCGAAGCCGCTCGGCTGCGCGTACTCGATGACGGTCTGGATACAGCCGCTCCGCCATCTCGGTGTTGGTCTGGAAGAAGGCCTCCGAGCGAGAGGCGAAACCGCATCCCCAGCAGTTCCTCCTCGAGCAACTCGGAGCCCGCGAGCAACTCCGTCTCTCCGCCCTGGCTGACCTCGGCGACGGCCTAGGTCCGCGTCCACAGCACCCCGGCGACGTCGCCGGCGGCGGCCGCGAGTCCCTCGCCGGTCGAGCTCCCCCTGGCTGGTGACCAGCCGCACCTGGAACTCGCCCGTGCGCCGCCCCTCGCGCACGACCAGGTTCCGCAGCAGGCCCGTCTCGCGCGGCGGTCGTAGGGTTCGAGGCCCTGTCCGACGGCACCACGAGACGATCCGCTCGCGGACCTCGTTCGATCGCCTCGATGCCAGCAGACAGTCGCTGACGTCGACGATCTCGTCCCAGCGGCCGGGGACGTGAAAACCGCAACGAGCCCGTCACCCGGGCCGCCCCCGAAGGAGTACTCGAGCTTGTTCCGGTAGCGCCACTGCTCGACGGCCGGGCGGTCGGCTCCAAGGTGAAGTGCTTCCAGCCCTCCGATCCTGCGCAGCGCCTCCTCCACCTGCACTCGCTTGACCTCGAGCTGGCGCTCGTACGCCAGCACCTGCCAAGCCGCTCCCGGATGGTCAGCGAGCGGTTCGACCCGGTCGGGCCCCGGCTCGAGGACCTCGACGACGCGCGCGTTCGCGTAGGAGCGCTTGGCCTTGTTCACAGACCGCGCGCACCCGGTCGCCCGGCACGGCACCCTCGACGAAGACGACGTAGGAGTTCATGCGAGCGACGCCCGCCCCGCCGTAGGCGAGCGAGTCGACGGACAGCTCCAGCTCGGAGCCGCGTGTTGGCTCTGGTGGCGGTCGCCTGCCCCCTACCGCAGCGCCTTGTCGATCGCCTCGAGCACCGACTTGCGATTGGCGTGACGAGATTCGTATTCGTGCACCGTGCGCAGGTCGGGGCGGCTGAGATCGCCGAGCCGCTTGGTCACCTGGCTCGCGGTCATCTCGTCGTAGCCCGAGATCGGAAACGATAATCCCGCGCCCACCGAATGGCGGGCCCGGTCGGCAGCGCGAACGATCTGGTCGACGGGCTCGGACTGTGCGGGCGCGGCGGCGGGCCGAGTCGAGGCCCGGCCTGCCGCGGCCCACCGGCGCTCGAGGTCGGAGAGCAGCTCGTCTGTCTGCTGGCGGCCGCGCCGCAGCAGCTCGCACGCGAGCTCGTTGGCGTCGCTACGAGTCATGCGTCCACGCTCCGCCGCCTCGTCGAGCGTCTGCTGGATCCGGTCGCGACTGATCATCACCATGTCCAAGGGCCTGAGAATCCTGTTGACAGCTGCTCGACGAGATTGGCGAGGCCGTCGGCCATGCCCCCGACGGGCTTCTTGCAGCAGAAGTTCGCCGTGCCGAGGGTTTGCGCGGCCGCGAGCGGCCTCGGCCTGACGAAGAAGACGACTTCGATGCGGACATTGTCTGCCTCCTCCTGGTTCGTACCCCAGCGAGCCTAGATGATTGATCCCAGGTTGGCTCGAGGGGGGCGATTGAGCCAGTGGAGCGACCGACTAGGCGAGCAACAGCTCGAGCAGCGCCTTTTGGACGTGCCTGCGATTTTCGGCCTGCACCCATATGCGCTGGCGCGGCCCGTACAGCACCTCGGGCGTGATCTCCTCGCCGGGATGGGCGGGAAGGCAGTGCAGCGCGACCGCGTGCTGGGTCCGCGCGCCCCAGCAGCTCGTCGCTCAGGCGGTACGGCTCCAGCTCGCGGCGGCGTTGCTGTGCAAAGGCGGGGTCGTCGTTCATGCTCAGCCAGACGTCGGTGTAAACGGCGTCGGCCTCGCTTACCGCGGCGCCTGGATCTTCGACCAACACGGCGGTCCCCGGGGGTTCGGCGAGCGCGTAGGGCGAAGGAGAGGCGATGCGGACCTCGATCCCGGCCAGGGCGCCGAGGATCGCCAGCGATCGCGCCACGTTGTTGCCGTCGCCGACGTAGGCGAGCTTCAGACCGGCGAGCTCGCCGAACTCCTCCTTGAGCGTCAGCAGGTCCGCGAGCGCCTGACAGGGGTGGTGACCCGAGGTGAGCATGTTGACCACCGGGACGGTCGCGTGGCGGGCGAGCTCGGTCACGAGCTCGTCCGCGCCGGTGCGGATGCAGATGGCCGCGACGTGACGAGAGAGCACGTATGCCGTGTCGCGGACGACTCGCCGCGGCTCAGCTGGAGATCCTCGCTGCGAAGCACCATGGGGTGCCCGGCGAGCTCCGCGATCCCCACCTCGAACGAGACGCGCGTTCGGGTCGAGGGCTGGTCGAAGATCAGGGCGACCGTGCGCTTGCGTAGCAGGTCTGAGGTGAGCGGCGCTCGCTTGAGCTCGGTGGCGCGATCAAGCAGCGCGAATAGCCTCCGGCGGGTCGAGCTCTGCACCCTGTGAGGAAATGGCGCGGCAAGCCGGCCAGTGTACGTTGAACTCTCGGTGGTGTTCAGGACGCTGACGTGGAACCTCATGCACGGTCGCTCGCAGCCGCCTGCGGGCCGCGACTTGCTCGATGAGCTTCGCCGCGGCCCTGGCTGGGTGGGAGTGGGATCTCGCGCTGCTTCAGGAGGTGCCGCCGTGGTGGCCTGAGTTGCTGGCGGCCGCGCTCGGCGCCGGGCGCGGATTACCGCCGCGTCCTGACCTCGCGCAACGAGCTGCTGGCGCTGCGCCGGGCGCTCGCCGTCCGCTGGCCCGACGTGATCAAGTCAGCCGGTGGCGGCGCGAACGCGATTCTGGTGCGAGGGCCGCGCCTGCGCATCGTCGAGCACCGCACGCTACAGCTGCGCCTGTGGCCCGAGCGGCGCAGGCTGCAAGCCGCGCGTCTGCGAGCGGACGACGCCGAGCTGTGGGCTGGGAACCTCCACGCGACCGTCCACGACGACCCCGCCGCCCGCACCGAGTCAGAGCGGGCGCGCGTGGCCGCGCTGAAGTGGGCGGCGGGGACACCGCTGCTGTTGGGGGGCGACTTCAACGTGCGCGAGCTGGCGCTCGCAGGGCTGGTGCGCGCGGCGAGCCACGACGTCGACTACATCTTCGTCGCGGGGCTGGAGCGCGTCGGCGAGGCGCAGGTGCTCGACCGGGGCACCCTCTCCGACCACGCGCCGGTCGCCGTGACGCTTGAGATGACCGGTTAGCTACGTCCGGCGCGGAGGCCGAAGCCGCGCAACATCAGCAGCGCCTTCTCGCCGAGCGTCCCGTGGCCCGGCAGCACGCCGAGCTGCGTGGCGGCCTCATAGAGATCGAAAAAGCCCCGCACGCGCAGGAGCAGCTCGCGCTGAAGCTCGCAGTAGAAGACGCAGTGCATCACGACGAAGCGGTTGGTCGCAGGGAGTCCGCCCAGCGGTGCGCGGTGGGTACCCAGGAGCTTGCACGGGGCGGCCACGTAGCGCCCGTTGGAGAGCCGCTCTCCGGTCTTCTGCAGCCGCGCGTCGGGAAAAGCGGCCCAGAGCTGCTCGGCGTGGTGCGCGAGCTCCTCCGCTCCCTCCAGCGGCTCCGCCGTGAGCGGATCCTCGTAGTGGAGCTCCGGCGCGCACAGCGGCGCGAAGGCGCCGGGATCCTTTGAAGACCACGCCTCCTCCCAGCCGTCGATCAGTCCATCGACCGTCATTCCTCGCCGCTGGCCTGCGAGAGCTCGGGAGGCCCTCCTGGGGTGTCGAGGCCTGCGCGTAGCGGCGGCGGGGAATCCGGCCCGCACTGGCGCGCGAGCCGCCCCGCCTCGACGCCCAGGCGGATCGCCCGGGCCATGGCGGCGGGGTCCTCCGCGCGCGAGATCGCGCTCGCGCACAGCACCGCGTCGAACCCGAGCTCCATCGCCGCGGCCGCATCCGACGCCGTGCCCACGCCCGCGTCGAGGATCACCGGAACGCCCGGCGCGCTCGAGCATGATGGCGAGGTTGTAGCGGTTGAGCATGCCCATGCCGCTGCCGATCGGCGCGCCGAGCGGCATCACCGCTGCGCAGCCGACGTCCTCCAGGCGCCGGGCGAGGATGGGATCGTCGGTCGTGTACGGCAGTACCACGAAGCCTTCTTGCACGAGCTCCTCGGCCGCCGCCAGCAGCTCGGGGGCGTCGGGCAGCAGCGTGCGGTCGTCGCCGATCACCTCCAGCTTGACCCAGTCGGTCGCGAATGCCTCCCGGGCCAGCTTGGCAGTGACGACAGCGTCGCGAGCCGTGTAGCAGCCGGCGGTGTTGGGCAGGATCTGCGACGGAGGCGGCGTCGAGCACGTCGAGGATCGAGCCGCGCGCGCTCGGGTCCAGGCGCCGCAGCGCCACGGTGCAGACCTCGGCGCCCGAAGCAAATAGCGCGTCGCGCAGCGATTCGTGGCTCGTGAAGCCACCCGTACCGAGCAGCAGCCGCGAGCTGAAATGAGCGGCCGGCGATCTCCAGCGTGTCGGTCCCGGGGACCTCGAGCGCCTCTCTGCCGTTGGGCAGAACGCCGGTCACGCCGACCCTCCCTGGATCGCGACCAGCACCTCGATCGCGGGCGCCCTCGGCCAGCGGCGTCGAGGACCAGTCGTCGCGCGGCACGACCTCGCCCTCGACCGCCACCGCGACGCCACGGCCGCCCGTTTCGCGCAGGCGCCCGCCATCCCGGTCAGCAGCTCGACCACGCTTGAAACCGTCGCCTCCGGCGGCAGCTCGTGCCGCTCCCCGTTCACGATCACGAACATGCCGCGATGCTTCCCGTTTGCGGAGGCGTTTGTCTCATCGTGCTCCGCCCCCGATCGCGGCCCCCGCCGCGATCGAACCGCGGCGGCGAGAACGGCTCGCCCAGCGGCGGGACGCCTCCCCGAGGACGGCGGCCGCGACCAGCTCGGCGGTGACCGGGGCGAGCAGGATCCCGTGGCGGTAGTGGCCCGTGGCCCAGAAGAGGCCGGGAACGGCGCCCGCGCCGATGACCGGCGCGTTGTCAGGAGTTCCCGGCCGGAGCCCGGCCGAGAGCTCGTCGATCACGAGCTCGCCGACGCCCGGCACCAGCTCGACTGCGTCGCGCAGCAGCTCGAACAGGGCCCCGGCGGTGACGGTCGTGTCGAAGCCGCGCTCTTCGACCGTCGCGCCGAGCACGTAGCGGCCATCGCCGCGTGGCACGAGGTAGGCCGCGGGCAGGCGCAGCGCCCTCGTCATCAGACCCGGCCCCGCAGGGTCGTGCAGGCGCATGATCTGGCCCTTCACCGGCCTCAGCGGGACCTGCGCGTCGGGAGGCAAGCCTCCAAGCCCGCGGACCAGATGCCGGCCGCGACCACCACGGCCTCGCCGCGCCACCCGCTCGCCGTCGCCGCAGCGGACCGCCCGCACGGCATCCTCGGCGCCCAGCTCGAGCTCGGAGACCTCGACACCCGTGCGGACTTCGCCGCCCGCGTGGCGGACCGCGGCGAGCGAGCGCCGTGGTCAGCGCGCGTGGGTCGATCGCGTGGTCGTCGGCGACCTCCAGCGCGCCCCGGAGCGTGGGGGTGAGCGCGGGCTCGAGGCGCCGCGCTTCGGTCGGCCCCAGTCGCCGGACGGCGAGGCCGAACTTCGTGCGGATCTGCGAGCTCGCGCTCGAGCGCCTCGGCCTCATCGCGATCGCGCGCGGCGATCAGCGTCCCGCAGCGCAGATAGCCCGGATCCAGCCCCGACGCCTCCCGCAGCGCGGCCACGAATGCGGGATAGGCCTGCGCGCTGGCGATCCCCAGCCGCAGCAGCGGCTCCTCGCGGGGATCGGCCTCCGAGACGGGGGCGAGCATTCCGGCGGCGACGTGAGAAGTCCCACGGCCGGGCTCGCCTCGCTCGAGCACCAGCTACCCTGGCCCCCAGCTGGGCGAGCCGCCACGCGACCGCCAGTCCGATCACGCCGCCGCCGATGACGATCACCTCAAATGACTGTCCACTCGGCGACTTCAGGCTTCGATGCTAGCGCCAGAATTCATCCGGAAACTCCGCGTGTGCGGCCGGCGAGCGCCGGATCAAGTTGGGGGGAGGACGCAGGGAGGTGCAATACCTGGAAGGTATGCCCCGACCGAGGACGATGCCCCGCGCAGTCCGCCGCCGGGACTTCGAGCGGGCGGCCGGCTCTCGGGAGACGGGCGTGGAGCGAGCCCGCGAACCTAACGGCAGGGAGGAGCCGACCGCGCAAGCGCCTGCAATCGGCCCGCCTCTACCTCGTCTGCGGCGCGCAGGACGACGCCTTTCTCGACGCGGCGCTGCGCGGCGGCGTCGACGTCGTACAACTGCGGCTCAAGGACGCGCCCGACGAGGAGATCGTCTCCACCGCGCGCCGCTTCGCGCGGCTGTGCGCGGCGCACGGCGCGCTGTTCATCCTCAACGACCGGCCCGACCTGGTCGCAGAGGCGGGTGCCGACGGAGTCCACGTCGGCCAGGACGACATGTCCGTGGGCCGGGCTCGCGCCCTGGTCGGCGCGGAGCGGCTGGTAGGGCGCTCCACCCACACCCCGACCCAAGTCGACACCGCCGACGAGCTCCCGACTACATCGGCGTCGGACCTGTGTACGAGACTCCGACCAAGCCCGGCCGCCAGGCGGTGGGTCTCGACCTGATCCGCTACGCGCCGCGAACACGCGGTGGTGCCATTCTTTGCGATCGGAGGGATCGACGAGCGCACGGTGGGTGGCGCGTGGCGGCCGGCGCGCGACGAATCGCCGTCGTGCGAGCGCTCGTCGAAGCCCAGGACCCCGAGGCGGCGGCGCGGCGGCTGAGGCGTCGCGCTCAAACCAAGCGAGAGCCGGTTGGGGCAGCGTAGCCGCAAGCGGGGGAGGCGCTTCAGGGCCACCACGGGTTCGCCGGCGGCGACGAGTGTCGCCGTGCCGCCTGTCGCCAGCCCGGAGCAGACACGGACGTGGCCGCTCAGCCAACCGGAGCGCCGAAGCGGCCGCTGCGAGGTCAGCCGCTCCGAGCGCAAGAATGCGGCCGTGCGCGCGACGCTTGAGCCCTACGGGCGGGCGAACGACCCTGGTCGATCCGGGTGGCGGTGTTGGTCGCCGTCCTGATCGGCGCGGGGGACCTGGTCGACGTGCTGCTGGAGGGAACATTGGCTTTGGGGGGACCCATCCCGCAAGGGCGGCGTGATTTTTTCTCCGTGCTGATGCTCGTCGCCGCCGCCGGGATGTGGCGGATGCGCTACTGGGCGGTCCTGGGATTTCAGGCGATTCTCGCCTTCGTCGTCCTCTTCTTCTCGCTCGCGCTGATCAGGGCCAGCAACGTCGCGGGGGTCGTGATCGCCATCGTAGTCGTCTGCGGCGGCGGCTTTCTCTTCTACAAGCTGGTACGCGTGCTCAGCCGCATCCAGATGCCGACCAGGGCCCGGCAGTAACGCCGGCAAGACGTTCTATAGGCTCCGTAGGAGATGCCGGATTCCTCGTATGACTGTGTCGTGATCGGCTCTGGCCCGGGTGGATACGTGGCCGCGATCCGCGCTGCGCAACTCGGAATGAAGACGGCCGTGGTCGAGAAGGACAAAGTCGGCGGCCGCTGCCTCAACTATGCGTGCATCCCCGCCAAGGCCGTTCTGCGCTCGGCCGACGTCCTCTCGGAGGTGCGGGAAGCCGGCGAATTTGGGGTCAAGGTGGGCGAGCCCGAGGTCGACTACCCGGCGCTCTCGGGCCGACGCGAGAAGGTGGTCTCGACCCTTACGGGCGGCGTGGCGATGCTGCTGAAAAAGAACGGCGTGGAGACGATCCCCGGCCAGGGCGCGCTGGCCTCTGCAGGCGCGGTCACGGTCGACGAGCGCCGGCTCGAGGCGCCGACGATCGTGCTCGCCACGGGCTCGGTGAAGAAGCCGATCCCGGGTACCGACTTCGGGGGGCGCGTGATCGGGACCGAGGAGGCGTGGGCGCTGGCTGAGCTGCCGAGGTCGATGGCGGTCGTGGGCGCGGGGCCTCCGGGGCGGAGATCGCCTCGGGCTATGCCCGGCTCGGCACCGAGGTGATGCTGTTCGAGGCGCTGGACCGCGTCCTTCCGACCGAGGACGCCGACATCTCGAAGGTCGCCGAGCGCGGTCTCAAGCGCCAGGGGATCGCGATCCACACCTCGACGCTCGTCCAGCAGGTAGAGCCGAGAGAAAGCTCGGTCAAGTTCAGGCACGGCGACCAGGAGTCCGAGGTGGAGTGGCTCGTGATCGCGACGGGCCGAGCACCCGACGTCGAGGGGCTGGGGCTCGAAGCCGTAGGAGTCCGCCGCGGCGAGAGTGGACTGATCGAGGTAGACGGAGCGCAGCGCACCAGCGCGGACGGTGTCTACGCCATCGGGGACCTCGTGGACGGCCCCGCGCTGGCCCACAAGGCCTCGGATGAAGGCGTGATCGCGGTCGAAGCCGCCGCGGGGATGAAGATCCACCCGATCGAGTATCAGGACATCCCCAGGGCGACCTTTTGCACGCCCAACGTGGCCAGCTTCGGACTGACCGAGGAGGAGGCTCGGGCGCAGGGGCACGACGTGGTGATCGGGAAGGTCCAGTACGGCGCCGTCGGCGCGGGAACTGTGTACGGCGACCGGAATGGGCTGGTGAAGATCGTCGGCGAAAAGCGCTATGGCGAGTTGCTCGGCGGGCATATCGTCGGGTCGCGCGCGACCGAGTTGATTCAAGAGCTGTTGAACGTGCGCGTCCTGGAAGGCGGCTATCCGGAGCTCGCGCGCACCATCCATGGTCATCCCACCCTCTCCGAGGCGATCATGGAGGCGGCCCGCGCGGCCGACGGCTGGCTGATCCACGGGTAGGGTGGTCCTGTGGGGCTCCCGACTAGCCGGGACGTGGACGGGCCCACGGCGACCTTCTACTACGACCTCGGCAGCCCCGAGTGCTACCTCGCGGCCGAACGAGTCTCGGCGGTCCTTCCCCTGGCGCCCCAGTGGGAGCCCGTGCTCGGCAGCCGACTAGCCGCTCGGCCTGCGGCGGGAGGATTCCCAGGACTCGGCCCCGAGCCCAATCGGCCCGCGTTCGAGCGCGTCGCCGCGAACCGAGGGCTTCAGCCGATCCGCTGGCCCACGCGTTGGCCGCCCGATTCCGGGCTCGCGATGCGGGCCGCCGGCTACGCCAAGTCGATCGGCCGTGTTACCGCGTTCTCGCTGGCCGCGTTTCGACAGGCGTTCGCGGCCGGAAGGGACCTGGACGATCCCGACACCGTCGTGATCGCCGCGGCGGCGTGTGAGATGCACCCCACCGCCGTGCTCGGGGCGCTGCGCCTGGCCTCGGTCCAGCGCGCGCTCGAGGAGGCCACCGAACGGGCCGTGGCTGCCGGAGTCCGCCGCCTCCCGGCGCTCACCGTCGGCGATGCCGTGTACGAGGGCGACGGCGGACTCGACGAGGCCGCCGACGCGCTATTGGCGGCGACGTGAGCCGGACTGCGACCAACGACCGGAGTGGGCGGTGAGAGCCAACCGCGCGTTCGAGCTGCTCGTCTCCCGCGACGGCCGCGAGCCCGCGTTCTTGGCCGATCGCCGTCGGCTTGACCGGTTGGAGGTCGTGTCTGTCGACACCGGCGAGGTGATCTTCTACTGGGAGCTCCCGGCGAGGGCGGCCGCCAAGCTCGAGCGCCAGCTGCGGGCGGATCTGGCCGCGCTTGACGCGAGCGACTTCCTGGCCGCTTGGTCGCGCGTGGATCCCGCGGGCGGAGGCGCGCGGTGACCGCGCGCGGCCGGGCAGAGGTCGAGATGCCCACGCGCGCCCAGAGAACCGTCGCGCGTAGGGCCGCCGAGTCACGGGCGACCGTCCCCGACCTCGAGTTGGGGGCCGAGGCCGACCTGGAGCGCGCGCTCGCGGTCTGCGACGGGGGGGCGCACTCGCTGACCGCGCTGCTCACGCGCGCCTGTGCGCTCGCGCTGCGCGACCACCCCCGAGCGAACGCGGGCTACCGTGACGGCCACTTCGAGCTGTACCCGCGGATCAACGTCGGCCTGCTGATCCCCAGCGCGGACGACCTCGTGACGGCGACGGTGGTCGACGCCGACTTAATGTCGCTCGCGGAGCTCACCGAGGCGATCGCCGACCTGCGCGCCCGCGCCGCTTCGCTGACGCAGCCCGAGCGCGGGGGCGCGACCTTCACGCTCGTGCACCACGAGGTCGCCGGCGTGGCGTGGGAGGTGCCCCTCGTCTGGAGCGGCCAGGCCGCGGCGATAGCGGCGGGCGAGGTCCGCGAAACGCCGGTGGTCCGCGGAGGCGAGGTCGTGGCCGGCCGGACGATGACGCTCATCCTTGCGTGCGATCACCGCATCTTGTACGGGCCGGCGGCTGGGCGTTTCCTGGCGCGCATCAAGGAGCTGCTCGAGCATGGAGCCCTCTGAGAGACCGGCCGACGGCGTGAGCGAGGCGACCAAGCTCGCGCTACGACTGGCACCCGCGATCGGCGATCTGCGGGTGCTCGCGGCGATCGCCTCGATCCCGCGCGAGCGGTTCGTCGAGCCGTCGTTGCGCGACCGCGCATACGCCAACGTCGCGCTTCCGATCGCGTGCGACCAGACGATCTCTCAACCCCTGGTGGTGGCGCGGATGCTCGAGCTGCTGGAGCTCGCGCCCAGCGATCGCGTGCTCGACGTCGGAACGGGATCGGGCTACCACGCCGCGCTGCTCGCGCTGCTGGCGGGCGAGGTGTACACGATCGAGCGCCATCCCGACCTCGCACAGACCGCCTCCAGGACGGTCCGCGAGCTGGGCATCGATAGCGTCCATTTCACCGTCGGCGATGGCTGGCGGGGCCTCCCCGAGCGAGCACCGTTCGACGCCATCAACGTGGCCGCCGCGACCGGGCCCCACCCTCCGCCGGCGCTCGTGGACCAGCTTGCACCGGGTGCGCGCCTGGTGGCGCCGGTGGGCCGCGCTTCCCAGCACCTCACGCTGGTCCGTCGCACCGAGTCCGGAATCACCCAGGCCACGCTCGAGGGCGTGCGCTTCGTCCCGCTCGTCCGGGGCGAGTGACGGGCCGCGCCGAGCCTACTGCGAGCGAATGGGCTTGGAGGTCGCAAGCACCCGACCATTCGCTCCGAGCGCCTGTACCGCGACGTAGGTCGCCGGCACGATCTGCACGGCTGTCTCGAACCCTTGCTTGGGCGTGAGCGCGATCGCCTGAAGCGACCCGCGGCTGGGGCCCCCGAGCACGCGCCACTGGGCGACATCGGTGGCGCCGTTCCAGCTCGCGTAGACGGTCTCGCTCTCACCGTCTGTCGAGGTCGCGAGCGCGGGGAGCGTCTGCGGGTCCCCCTGCCAGGGGAACACATAGGCCCGATAGGTGGAGTTGTCGCCGACGAAGCGAGCGTCGAAGGTCAGCTTGCCCTGCGCGTTGAACTCGCTGATGTAGGGCGACTCGCCCCAGCCGACGACCTGGCTGCCGTCGGGCAGGTTCTGCACATTGCCCTCGAAGTTGGCGAGGACGCTCGGCGTGTGCTCGTCGGCCCGCACGAGCGACGCGGTCATGCGTCGGTAGTTGAGCGCAATCGTGATCGCGCGCGACTGCTTGTGGACGTCGGGCGGTCCGGCCCCGTCGTCAAAAACGCTCAGCAGCTTCGATTGGTGAGGCAGGAAGGTCGCGTCGTGCTGGAAGGCGAACCCGACACCGCGTCCCATGTGGAAGCTCGAGGCCTTGCCGCCGAGCGTCCACAGCACCCGTCCGGTGTGCTGGTCGAGCTCGTAGACCGCCCACGTCGTGCGCGCCGAGATGAGCAGGCGGCCGCCCGGGGCTCGGGCGACCGAATTGACGTGGAAGTAGTCCCAGGGGATGTTCCCCGACTTCGGAACGGGGCCGTACGAGTCGCGCAGCGGAATGTGGTCGAGGCTGTCCCATTGAAAGAGCACCAGGCCGGTGCGAACCTCGACCTCCTGGACCACGGAGTCGATCACCACCTGTCGCTTCGCTCCGTGCACCGAGGTCGCGTTCCACCAGACGGGAAAGTAAGCCGTGATCAGCGCGGTCCCCTGCGGCGTCAGGTCGAAGTTGTGGAGGTCGGGACGCAGCCCGTTGGCGCCTCTGATGGTCGCGAGCTGGCGGTACGAGCGACTCATGACGACGTCCTCGCCGTAGCCGACGCCGCCGCGAACCTGGCCCTGCCACCACGTCAGGACGGGCTTGTGCTGATAGCTCTGCACGCGGAAGTCCGTGGCGAGCACGCCCTTGGGCATCGCTTTGAACCAGACGAGCTGACCGCTGGGGTTGACGATCATAGGGCCGTCCTGGACCGGTCCCTGCTGGGGAGTGAGGAAGAGGTCACCGCCGGGACCCTGGGGGCCATCGTGCGCGAGCTCGACGGCGGCGGGCGAGAGGTCAGGTTGCGAGTTGAAGTGAAGAACATCGCCCGGAACGCGCGCCGCTTGGGCGAGGCCCCCCGGCGGCGACCCGGTCGCGGGATAGGCCACGGTGAAGTGGAACTTGCCCCCAGAGATCCCGGCGATCTTCAGGCGCGTCTGCACCGTGACCCGCTCTCCGGGCGTAAACGGCTTGGCCGGCAGGAAGCTCCCGCCGTCGCCGTCCGAGTCGCCCTCGATGCGGCCGCGATGAAGGCCGCTCTTGGAGCCGCGCACGACGATGTGGGAGAGCTTTTGGGGCGAGACGCCGCGGAACGCGATCTGGGCGTCGGGCGATACGACGCGGCTTCCGGGGATCGGAAACACAGCCACGGGGGAGCTGACGCGGGCGCGGGCGCCCTTGAGCGCGAAGGCCGCGCCGACGGCGGCGGCGAGGATCAGCGCGAGCAGGACCAGCAAGCGCAGCTGCCGCCTGCGACGCGTGTGACGCCGGCGGCGTTGTGAACCGTTGCGCGAGCCCGAGCCGTCAAGCGAACTGGTGCGAGACGATCCTACGGGGGTGACGTAGATCTCAGTCATACGCCCGCGCCCAGGCGCTCTCGCATGACCGCGAGCGCGGCCGGACTCGAGTCGATCAACACGAAGCGCCGTCCGAGCTCACTGCAGACCGCGCCGAGCGTCCCCGAGCCGGCGAACGGGTCCAGGCACCACCCGCCCGGGCGGGACGAGGCCGCCACGCAGCGCTTGATGACCCTCTCGGGTTTCTGCGTCGGGTAACCGGTCTTCTCGCGGCCGTTGGTGGGGACGATCGTGTGGAACCAGACATCGGTGGGGCGTTTGCCACGGCGTGCCTTCTCGGCGCCGACCAGCCCGGGAGCCATGTACGGCTCGCGCTCGACCGCCTCGGCATCGAAGTGGTGGCCCCCCGGTGTGCGCACGTAGACGAGGATCGTGTCGTGCTTGGCAGGCCAACGGCGGCGTGGCTTCCCGCCGTAGTCGTAGCTCCAGATTATCTCGTTGAGGAACGCCTCGCGTCCGAAGACCTCGTCCAAAAGCAACTTGCAGTAGTGGGCCTCGCGATAGTCGATGTGGACATAGAGCGTTCCGTGAGGAGCTAGCAGCGCGCGGATCCGCTGCAGGCGAGAACCCAGAAACTCGAGGTAGTTCGCGAAGCTGTCCTCGAAGCTGAGCGTCCGCAGCAGGCGCGAGCTGTAGCTGCGCCCGCCGAACCCGATTCGCGCCGCCCGTGGATCGGCCTGGACCGCGACGGTGTCGCGTGTGCGCGCCCGACCGGTGTTGAACGGCGGATCCATGTAGACGAGATCGAACGCCCCCTCGGGCAGCTTGGCGAGCGCAGGGGCGTTGTCGCCTTCGATCAGCAGATCCTCGTCGAGCGCGAGCTCATCGGCCGCAGTGCAGATCCGCATGCGGGCAGAGAACCTACCGTTTCATGCGGCCATAACGTCCGATCGGCCGGCGATAACCCGTTTTGCCGCTAGGATTGGCAAACCCGTGTTCGCAGAACGCTTCAAGCGGATGCGACGCTCTGCCCTCGGGGTACGCATCACGCGCTACACGATCGGCTCGATCGTCGCCGCGGCCACCAGCGCGGTCGTGTTCGCCGTGCTGTACATCATGGGCGTCGGCACCACAGCCTGCTCGGTGATCGCGTTCATCGCCGGCGCGATCCCCAACTGGATGCTGAATCGCCGCTGGGCCTGGCAGGTCAAGGGCCGCGTGGCGTTCGGGCGCGAGATCGTCGCCTACGTGGTGGTCTCGGCGCTGACGCTGCTGGCGTCCTCGGAGGCGACCGCCTGGACGCAGCACCAGGTGATGAGCCTCCCCGCTCACTACGGGCTCCGCGTGGCGCTCGTGACGGCGTCCTACCTCGCGGTGTTCGCGATCCTGTTCGCGGTGCGCTTCGTGATCTACGAGCTGTGGATCTTCTCCGGGCGCAGCCGCGTGCGCACCGCCTTGCGGTCGCGCATCCAGGTGCTTCAACGCGGCGCGCGCGAACCGCACTCCGTAGCCGAAGTTCCCGCCCTTCTTGGTCGCGGTCGCGTGAACCTCGCGGTCGCGCATGGTCGTCGGCACCTCGGCGAGCCTGAAGCCGTGCAGCGCCGCGCTGAGATCATCAGCTCCGAGGCCTGGTACTGCGGCTGCTCGAGCGTGACGGCGGCGGTCACCTCGGCGCGCATCGCGCGGATGCCGCACGCAGGGTCGGTGACCCGCGCACGGACGAGCACGCTGATCAGCGCGCCGAAAACGATCACGCCGAGATGGCGGACGCGATCGGTGGTGAGCTCGTTGCCCAGGCGCCGTGACCCGACACGAAGTCAGCCCGGCCCGAGAGGATCGGCTCGACCACGCGGTCGAGCTCGCCGGGCTCGTACTGCCCGTCGGCGTCGATGGTCGCGATCACCTGCGCGCCGCGCGCCCGCGCGAGCCAGTAGCCGAGCCTCAGCGCCGCGCCCTGGCCGCGGTTGACCGGAACGTCGCACACCAGCGCGCCCGCCCTCGGCGCCCGCTCGGCGGTCCCGTCACGCGCGCCGTCGACCACGACGATCACCTCGGTCCGCAGCCCGGCGGCCTCGCCGGGACTCTCCGGACCACCGTCCGCGACCGTCGGCTCCTCGTTGTAGGCGGGGATCACGACCGCGAGCGGCGCGCCCGCCGCGCGGGGGATGGCCGCGAGGAACCCAGCGGCGGCTCCGCGCTCGACCGGCTCAAGGCGTTCGAGCTCGGCCTGGAGCTCGGAGGGGCCCCGCGCGACGGTCATGCGCTCAGGTGCCCGTCCGGACGGCCGCGAGCTCGCGGTGGCCGAGCCGTCCATCCCTGGCACCGAGAGCGGCCCGGTCATGGCCTCGACATCGGCCGCCGACCATTCCTCCCACACGCCGCGCAGCCCCTCGCGCGAAGTCGTACGCGCGGCGACCAGCCCGGCGGCCCGCGCGCGGCTCGGGTCCACGATCACGGCCGGCATCTCGCCGGGCTTGGCGGGCCCGTGGCGCACGTCGAGCTCCGCCCCGGTGACCCGCCGCACCTCCTCGACGACCTCGAGCACCGAGAGGGAGCGTCCCGTGCCGATCACCATCGGCCCCTCCCAATCCGCGCCCGCGAGCGCGAGCCTGACCGCGTCGACCACGTCCGCGACGTGCACGTAGTCGCGCACCTGGCGCCCGTCGCCGTAGATCTCGAACGTCCGACCCAGCCGGATCGCGCGCATCAGGCGGGCGACGATGCTGTCCTTCGCCTGCATGCCCGGGCCGTAGACGTTCGTCAGCCGCAGCGCACGCACACCGCAGGCCGTAGGAGGCTCGTGTAGGCGGACATCAGCATCTCGGCGGCGGCCTTCGTCGCGCCGTAGGGAGTGAGCGGACGCAGCGCCGCCGTCTCGATGATCGCCGGGCCTCCATCGGGCCGGTGACCGCGTTGGTCGAGGCGAAGGCGAGCGCGCGAACGCCCGCCGCGCGGGCGCCTCGAGCAGGTTGTGGGTCCCGGCGACGTTGGTCGCGTAAGGTCAGGTCCGGGTGCTCGAGCGAGCGCAGCACCGAGGTGACCGCCGCGAGGTGCACCACCGCGTCGACGCCCTCCGCGAACGCCCGCTCGAGCACGGCGGGATCGGCGATGTCGCCCTGAACGAGCTCCACCGACGGGTCGGGATGGGGCTTGAGGTCGACGACGCGGACCCGGGCGCCCGGCCGCGAGAGCTCGGCCACGACCTGGCGGCCGATGAAGCCCGAGCCGCCGGTGACCAGCACGCGGTGGCCGCGAAGATCCGCCCCCCGCGGCTCCGCGCGACCCGCGTCGCTCACTTCTCGGTCAGCGCGCGGGCGGTCGCCGGCAGCTCGCTCGAGGTCGACTGCCAGTTGACCGTCGGCATGATCGCCGCAAGGTCGACGCGGTCCTTGTGGCGCTCGACCACGTCGAACAGGTGATCGATCAGCGTCGTCGAGAGCAGCGTCGGCTTCAGGCCGAGCCCCTCCAGCGCGGTGTGCTTGACGTTGTAGTAGTGGTCCTCGAGCTCGACGCGCGGGTTCTAGACGTGCTCGATCGTCGCCTCGCCGGGGTATGTCTCGGCGACGGTCTCGGCGATCTGCTTGATCGACATCGACTCGGTCATCTGGTTGAAGACGCGGAACTCGCCTCGGTCGGCGGGGTTCTCGCAGGCGATCCGGATGCACTCGACCGTGTCGACGATGTTGATCAGCCCGCGGGTCTGACAGCCGTTGCCGTACACCGTGAGCGGGTGGCCGAGCACGGCCTGAATCACCATGCGGTTGAGCACCGTGCCGAACACGCCGTCGTAGTCGAAGCGCGTCGACAGCCGGGGGTCGAGCTTGGTGTGCTCGGTGTCGGCGCCGTAGACGACGCCCTGGTTGAGGTCGGTCGCGCGCATCCCCCAGATCCGGCAGCCGAACTCGATGTTGTGGCTGTCGTGGACCTTCGAGCAGTGGTAGAAGGACCCAGGCCGCTTCGGGTAGAGCATGCGATCGTTGCGGCCGTTGTGCTCGACCTCGAGCCAGCCTTCCTCGATGTCGATGTTGGGGGTCCCGTACTCGCCCATCGTCCCGAGCTTCACGAGGTGGATGTCGCGGTCGATGTCGGCGATCGCGTACATCACGTTGAGGTTGCCGACGACGTTGTTGGTCTGGGTGTAGACCGCGTGCGCCTGGTCGATCATCGAGTACGGCGCGGCGCGCTGCTCGGCGAAGTGGACGATGCTCTCGGGGCGGAAGTCGCCGACCATCTGGTGGACGAACGCCGGGTCGCAGAGATCGCCGATGTAGCTCTTGATCGTCTTGCCGCTCACTTCCGCCCAGGCCGCGATGCGCTCCTCGAGCGTCGCGATCGGGACGAGGCTCTCGACGCCAAGCTCCTCGTCGTAGCTTCGGCGCGCGAAGTTGTCGGCGACCGCCACCTCGTGGCCGGCCGCGGAAAGATGAACGGCCGTCGGCCATCCCAGGTACCCGTCACCACCCAGAACCAAGATTCGCATGCTTCGCTCCGTTTACTTGAAGTCGTTAGTGCTCAGGACGTTCGGCTCAGCACCTCGGCCGGCCAGCCTTGGTCGGCCAACGCCAAAGCGCCCGCTGACCTCCGAAGCGCCGGAGGATAGCCGATGCGGATTCGAACTCACGGGGGAAAGACCGTGAATTCTATGCGGCGGCGTGGACGGCTGTTAGCGAAAGGTTCGTGCGCGATTAGAGGACTTTTGACTGCAGCGCCGCGTCTGTGTACACGGCGCCTGGGACGTTTCGTTCATCGCGCCCCGGCCGTCCCCGTGGGGGCTCCGCTCGCGGCCCGAGCGGGCTCTTGCGTGGCCTCAGACTGCGGCTCGGCGCCGAGCGCGCTCGGCACTCGCTGCACGTCGGCGGCGAGGCGCGCCTCGTAGGCGGCGCGCCGTCGGTGGTCGGGCGCCATCAGGACCTGATCGCTCTTGAGCAGCCGCGCGATCGCGTCGGTGACCCAGGGAGGAAAGACGGCTTTGGCCCTCATCATCCCGCGCAGCGACTTGGGCACGTAGACCTCGTAGCGGTTGCACTGGAGCGCGTCGACGATCGCGGCTGCGACGTCCTCGGGCTCGACGGCCTTGAACCCGCGCGTCTCGGGGAGGCCGGACCCGAGATCGGTGTGGACGACGACCGGCATCACCACGCTCACGCTGATGTCGCGGCCACGGACCTCGGCGCGAATGGCTTCGCTCAGACCCACTACGGCGTGCTTGGTCGCGCTGTAGGTGGCGCCGCCCGGAATCCCGACCTTTCCGGCCACCGAAGCGATGTTCACCAGGTGGCCCCGGCCTCTGCGCAGAAAGCGCGCGAGCGCGAGCTTGGAGCCGAAGATGACGCCGTGGATGTTGATGTCGACGAGCGCGCGCGCCGCCTCGTCGCCCTCCTCCACGAAGGCGCCGATCGGCATGATGCCGGCGTTGTTGACGAGGATGTCAAGCGGGCCGAGTTCCCGCTCCACCTGCTCGAGGAAGTTCTCGAAGCTCGACTGGTTGGTGACGTCGAGCGGAAGCCCAACTGTCCCGTGGCCGAGTTCCTGGGCGGTGTGTGCGGCCAGTGCGGAGTCGAGGTCGCCGATCGCGACCTTCGCCCCCTGGGCGATCAGGGCCGCGGCGGTCGCCCGCCCGATTCCACGCGCGCCACCCGTGATCGCGACGACCTCGCCGACGAGCGGCCGTGAAGCTTTAGCCATGTGGTTCCTCCTGCCAGTGCTGTGGGGGCCAGACGGTACCGTGTTGACCGATGGAGTACTTCCGCTACGACGGCCAGCGCCTCGCCTACACGGTCCGCGGAGAGGGTACGCGCACCACGGTGCTGCTGCCGGGTCTGCTGCTCTCGCAGAAGATGCAGGCGCCGCTGGCCCGGGAGCTGGCAGCGGCGCGGCAACAGGGTCGTGACCTTCGACCCGCTCGGCCACGGCGCGTCGGACCGACCGCGCGACATGTGGCGCTACTCGATGACGGCCTTCGCCGCGCAGACCGTGGCGCTGCTCGACCACCTCGATCTCGACCAGGCGGTTGTCGGCGGCACTTCATTGGGCGCCAACGTCACGCTCGAGGTTGCGGCGTCGGCCCCGGAGCGTCTGCGGGGCATGATCATCGAGATGCCCGTGCTCGACAACGCCATCCCGGCGTGTGCGGCGGTGTTCACGCCGCTGCTGTTCGCGCTCACGTTCGGCGAGCCGGTGATGGCGCCGCTGGCGCGTGCCGCGGGGAGGTTGCACCGGAGGCGCTTGCCGCTGCTGCTGGAACTCACCCTTGATGCGGTCGCGCAGGATCCGGGTCCCAGCGCGGCGTTGCTGCAGGGAATCGTCTTCGGCCATACCGCGCCCCAGCGCAACGAGCGACGCCACTTCGAGGCGCCGGCGCTGATCATCGGACACCCCCGCGATCCCGTTCACCCCTTCTCGGACGCCGACATGCTCGCCGGCGAGCTTCCCAACTCACGGCTGATCGCCGCCAACTCGATCATCGAGCTGCGCACGAAGCCCGCCCGGCTGACAGCGGAGATCGCGCAATTCGTCGCGGAGTGCTGGAGCCCGGCGGCGGTCCGGTCGTCGCGGACGGCCGCTAACCAGTAGGCTGGGATATCCCCCGTGCGAAGGACTCCGCGCGTGGCGGGGGGCCGGGCGGCGTCACGATGTCGCGCCCGGTCGGCGCGAGCCCCTCGTCGAGCTCGAGCTGCCAGAAGTAGCGCGTGAAAGTCATGCCCGCGCGGAACTCGCCCACGCGCGGCTCGATCTCCTCGCCGCGCGCCATGCGCACGATCAGCTCGGGATAGGTGCGGCCCGGAAGGGCGGCATACATCGGGGCGGGGAAGGCGCCGCCAAAGCGCGGATTCACGTCGGTAATGCCCAGTCCGATCTCGCGATCGCGGAAGACCTGAATGGTGCTCGGTCCGCGCAGCGACAGCGCCTCCACGACGCTGCGCCCCAGCGCCACCAACTCCCGGTCGGCGATCACCGTCCCCTTGATCGACTCGCCGCCGCGCGACTCGATCATGGTGCGGGGGATCGCGTTCAAGCAGCGCCCGTGCGCGTCCGAAAGCGCGTCGATCGAGAACTCGGGACCGTCCATGAAGCGCTGGACCATGGTGTCTTCGGGGACGTAATCGACGAAGAACTCGACGGCCCGGGCGTCGTCGGCGCGATGGATCGAGCGGGCGCCCGAGCCGCGCCGGGGCTTCACCATCACGGGGTAGGCCTCGACGGGCTCCCCCGGAAGCGCCGTCGGCGGCGAGGGGAGCCCCGCGCGCGTTAGCGCCAGGTGGGCGTCGTACTTGTCGTACATCGCCGCGGCGATCTCGGGATCCGGCACGAGCGCCGGCAGAGCCCCCGCGACGCGGGCGTGGGCGAGCACCTCGATGTCGAGGTCGGTGAGAGGCACGACCGCGCCCACGCCGAACCGATCACAGAGCTCGCGCAGTGCGGGGACGTAGCCGGGGTCGTGGATGCGCGGGACAGAGCTGCGGTGGTGGGCCGCATACTGCGCCGGCGCGAGCGGGTTGGGGTCGACCGCGACGACCGTGGCATGCTGGGCGAAGGCCGACACGATGTCGTAGCGCTTGCCCACGCCGGTGAGCAGGATCGCGACGTCGTCCATCTATCGGTCTACCCCTGCTGTCCGCGGCGCTCGCTCACGTGCGCTGCGCGCCCCCGGCGGGCGGGACCGAGGTCTGCGCGGACGGCTGCGCTCCGTCGGCCGATGCGGCCTGCTGCCATCCGCCGGTCTCTCCCTTGTAGAGGCCCCGGCCCGAGCCCACCAGCCGCACGGTCCGCGCGAGGATGCGCAGATCGAGCGCCAGGCATTGATGCTCGACGTACCACAGATCGAGCTCGATGCGCTCCGTCCACGGAAGCGCCGCGCGGCCGTTGACCTGCGCCCAGCCGGTGATCCCGGGCTTCACCCTGAGCCGCCCGAACTGCCTTTCGGTGTACTGGTTGACCTGGACCGGAATGGTCGGGTCGCGGCCCGACGATCGACATCTCCCCGCGGAGCACGTTCCAAAGGTTGGGCAGCTCATCGAGCGAGTAGCGGCGCAGCATCGAGCCGATGCGCGTGATGCGTTCGTCGCCCTCCTGGATCGCAAGGCCCGCACCGACGAACTCAGCGCCATGGACCATGGTGCGCAGCTTGTAGATCGCGAACTCCCGCCCGTCCTTGCACCCACGCGCGTCTGCGTATAGATCGGGTATCCCTTGCTCTCCAGCCTGATCGCGAGCGCAATCGCCCCGATCATCGGCGCCGTCAGCAGCGTCCCCGGCACCGCGATGAGGAGGTCGAGCGTCCGCTTGACCACTAGCGCGTTCCCTCCGCCGGTTCCCATCCCGCGGGAGTGCCGTGTCTCACCCAGTCCCAGAGCCCGCTGACCAGCGACGCGGTCGTCAGCACGTAGTAGCGGGAAACCAGCAGCGGGCGCAGCGGTAGCGCGCGGGCGGTGAACGCGGCGAGAAGGATCCCGGCCTGGACGCCCACCGCGACCCCGTAAACCGTGCCTTCCCCCGTTATTACGAGAGCGAGGCTCGCCCCGAGCGCGACCACGTGAAGGAAGGGCGAGGCATACCGCAGCACGCGATGAGAGAAGATCATGAACGCGTAGCCGGGGTCGTAGCCGCGCGGCGAGAGCAGCCCGCCGCGGATCACGATGGGCCAGGTGTGGCTCATCATGCGACGCTTGCGCGCAAACTCGCCCTCGATCGTGGGCACCATCTTCTCCATCGCCCGTGCCCGCGGCGCGTAGACGGCGAGCCAGCCGCGCTTGACCATGTTGAAAGGGAAGGAGAGATCGTGGCCCATGATCGGCTCCACGAGCAGGTAGGACTCCCGCCGGGTCGCGTAGATCGCGCCGTTGCCGCCGGTGACCGAGCGCAGGCGCGACTCGAGCGCGCGCACCGACATCTCGTAGCGCCAGTAGAGCCCCTCCTGGTTCGTCCCGCGCTCGTTGACCAGTCGCACCTCGCCGCACACGTAGCCCACCCGAGGGTCCGCGAACGGGAGCGACCAGCGCCCGCAGCGCATCGGGCTCCCAGCTCACGTTGGCGTCCGAGAACGCGACGATCTCCCGCCGCGCCCTCTCCACGGCCGTGTCCTGGGCGTGGATCTTGCCCCCACGCGGCAGCTCCAGGACGACGTCTGCCCCCGCCTCGCGAGCCCGCGCCGCGGTGCGGTCGGGTGAGCCGTCGCAGGCGACGATGATCTCGAGCAGTTGCCGCGGGTACGAGAGCGCCTGGAGGTTTCGCACCCGCTCCGCGATGACCGCCTCCTCGGCGTAGGCGGGCACGATCACCGACACGGTCGGTAGCTCCGCGTGCTCCGGCGGGGCCGTCTCGGTGCCGCGTCGCGACCGTGCGACCACGGCGAGGGCCGCGGGGTAGCCCAAGTGGCTGTAGAACAGCATGCCGGCAGGGACCCAGAAAGCGACCTTAAGCGCGCTCATCGCGGTCGGGATTGTGGCGGATCGCCAGGAGTGATCCTGCGGATCCCCGTGACCTGCTCGTACACGCCCAGCGTCGCCAGGGCTGCGTGATGCCACGAGTAAGAGTGCTCTGCAGCGCGCCGCGCGCCGGCACCGAGCCGTTCGCGCTCCTTGCGATCGGACATCAACTCGTCCAGGGCGCCCGCGAGAGCGGTCGCGTCGCCGGGTGCGACGAGTCGCGCGGCGCCCGCGGCGGCCACTTCGGGAAAGCTGCCCACCTTGGTGAGGACTGTCGCCTTGCCGAACGCAAGCGCGGTGGCGAGAACGCCCGACTGGTCAAGTCGCTCGGTGCGGAGGTAGGGCAGGACCACCAGGTCTGCACGGAGAAACAGCGCCCTCAGCTCGTCCTCGGACACGAAGCGCGGCACGAAGCGCACGTCCGGGCCGACCTGGAGGCGCAGCGGTTGCAGTGGCATCCGGGAGCGCCCCACGATCCACAGCTGCGCCCCAGGCCGCGGACCCGAGCCGGCGCCAGGCCTCGAGCAGGACCTCAACGCCCTTGTACGGCCGCAGCAGACCGAAGAACAGGACCACCGGGCCATCGACGACCCCGAGCTCTGAGGGCAATTGCGGCGGGCGGGAGGTGGGCTCGGCGAGGTGCGAGAAGGCGCCGTGGTGGACCACGTGGATCTTGGCGGCGTCCACCCCGAGCCCTATCAACGTGCGGCGGCCGTGCTCTGAGTGGACGATCACGGCGCCGACTCGGTCATAGAGACGGCGCTGGGCCCCCGCCTGCCCCAGCCGCGCCTCTCGCGGGAGCAGGTCGTGGGCGGTCAGCACGAGTGGAGCCCGAGGGAGCATGTGTGCGTCGAGCCACTGCACGGGGAGCCACTGGAAATGGACGACGTCTGCGTGGCGCGCGGCCCGGAGCAGCCGCGCCATCCCCGCCGGGTGAGCGGCGAGCTTGCTCAGCGATCGAATCGCGGACCCTGGAGGGCCGAAGCTGCGCCGGTAGAACAGCTCGCGCACGCGGTAGCCGTCGGGAGGCGGGAGGTCGCCGTGCAGGAAGCGGCTGGTGATGAGCTCGACGTCCACGCCGAGGTGGCCCAGGGCGGCGCAGAGCGCGTGGTCGTACGGGGGCGTGTACGCGGAGGGGTCGACGACCTGGGCTCGCATCAGCGAACGCGCCGCGCGCCGGGACAGGACGCCTGATTCACGGGGTTCGGCGACCCGCCAGGGCCTGGAGCCGTCGCGCCACGTTCGCGGCCTCGCCGCCACCCAGCGGCTGAACCCTCGCAGCGGGCTCTCGCTGCAGGCGCCTTGCGGCCGGTGCCAGGGCCGTGAGGGACGCCTCGCCGGGGCGCCGCCCCAACTCGTCGCGCAGGCTGCGCAGCGGATGGGCGATGAACAGACGCGCAGCTGCCGCCAGGTGCTCGGCCAGGCCGTCGTCCTCGCGATAGTCGATGCGCAGCGCGTAAGCCTCGGGAGGAATCCTCTGCGGCCGTGCCGCGGCCTCGACCCTCGCTCCCAGACTGCTCGGGGAGCTCGATCAGCGGATCGCCGGGGCTCGGGAAGCGGTCGGCGACGAAGACCACGGGCGCACCCACGGGCCGCGCGGTTTGCGGCTCGCCCTGCGAGGGACGGTTCGAGAGCACAAAGCCGGCCAGCTCCTCGAGCGCGAGGAGCGCATCCATCGCCAGGTACTTGCCGCGCTCCACGCGGTCCGCGTCGGTTGCGGCCGGCTTGGCGCGCGGGGTCACGGGCTCAGTGGCCGCGCCGAATAGACGCGTACGGCGGACTCGGCTCAGCGCGCGGGACACGGCGGGCTCGGGGGTGAACCCGTCGTAACGCCGCGCAAGCCAGGCGCGTCCGGCGGCATAGCCGCGCCACTGGCGCCGCAGCTCCGCGAGATTGCTGCGGTACCGGTGCTCCACCCACGCCTCCGGGCGTAGCTCGATTCGCCACCCGGCCTGCTGGAGCCGCCAGGTGAAATCGGTGTCCTCGGCCGCGCGCAGACCTTCGTAGAAGCCGCCGACCTGCTCGAAGGCGGCCCGCCGGACGAGCAGATTGGCTGCGACGGCGCGCGGCCGGTAAGGATGCGCGAGGTGCTGGCGCTGGGAAAGGAAGCTCTTGGCGGCGCCGTAGCGCGCGGCCAGTGGCGCGCGAGGTGGAGTCCCGTCCGTACCCTCCGCCGCCGCGTTGGGCGGCAGCGGGACCCCGCGCACCTCGCCGGCGAGCGCACCGACCTGATCCCCGATCGGCTCGGCGAAATAGGCCTCGAGCAACTCTCGACGCGGGCGGCAGTCGGCGTCGATGAACAGGATCCACTCGCCACGGGCTGCCGCCGCGCCTGCGTTGCGTGCGTGGGCCGGCGAGCGCTCGCGAGTTGCGGGGAGAACGTTGACCGCGTCCAGGCCGGCGACGGCGCCGGAGTTGTCGGCGAGGATGAGCTCATCTTCGGGGCCGAGCTCGAGGCTGGCAAGCGCGCCTTGCGCCTCGGAGACCTCCGTTTGCTTGCCCCCAAACGGCATCACCACGGTCACCGCGGGGCGCTTCGCCCGCGGCGATTGCGTGCTGTCGGTGCTCGCGCCCGGCCGCACTCGATCCATCTCAGCTCCCCCCCGCGGGCGTCGCCGAAAGCCCCCGCACGCGCGCCACCAGCGCGCGCAGCTGTCGCCGTTCCTCGGAGTGAGCGAAGCCTGTGACCGCGAGCAAAAGCGGGATCGCGCATAGCGCGGCGAGCCGGGTCACGAATCCGACCAGGCCGTGCGTCGGTAGCAGCAGGTCACCGGCGACCGACACCCCGCCCATCACCAGGCAGAGCTGCGCCAGGCGCCGCCACTCGAAGTCGACCGTGAACGCCCGCTTGGTGAGCAGGTGCATCACCGTGAGCATGACCACATAGGCCCCACACAGCGCGATGCCCGCCCCGGCGATACCGAGCGTCGGGACCAGCGTGAGGATCAGCACGACGTTCACGGCCAGCCCCACGAGCGACGCGGGGAAGTTTAGCCTCGTCACTTTCGCCCGCCCGGCGATCACCAGGAACACGACCCAGAAACCGTACAGCGCCCAGCCCAGCGCGACCCACGGGAGCGCGCGGTAGGCACCGAAGTAACTCGGCGCGGCGAGCACGCGCAGCACCCACCTGCCCTCAAGCGCCAGGGCGGCGACGACGAGCCCCGCCACGAGCGCGTAATACGTCGTCACCAGCCCATACAGCCGAGCGGCCTCGTTGTCGTCCTGGACCGAGTATGCGAGCGGAGGCCACGCGTACTGGAAGGCGCGCACGATGAACGCCACCGCTCCCGCGACGTTGACCGCGAGCGCGTACAGCCCCGCCAGCGACGGACTGCGGTCGTGGTAGATGTAGACGCGATCGACGATGCTGAGCGCGTACACCGAGGCCTCGGCGGGAACTGTCGGCAGCCCGAAGCGCATCAGCACTCCGAGCGGCTCGACGCGTGATCTTCCGCGGCCGCAAGCGCGCGCGCATCGTCCACCACAGCCCCAGCAGGACCACGGTCGAGGCCCCGTAGTTGCCCAGGAGCAGGCCGCGCGCGCCGTCGCCGAGCCCCACCACGAGCACCACCGAGGCGGCGATGGTGAGCCCGACATTCAGCAGCGAGGCGGTCGCGTAGGCCTTGAGGCGCTCGTCCACGCGCAGCAGCGCGTAGGCCAGCTCGAGGTTCGTAAACGACCACAGGCCCAGAACCGCGACCAGAAAGGTGAGGGGATCGCGATGGCCGAGGATCAGCTGTGAGAGTGGGACCGACGCCGCCGCGAGTGCCCCGGCGGCGAGGGTCGTTGACACCAGCAGAAAGACGATCGCCCGCCGCGCCAGCGCGTCCCGACGCTCCTGTTCGGTGTCGGTGAAGTAGTACCGCAGAAACGCCTCGATGATCCCGAAGCGCACCAGGATGCTGATGAAGATCACGCCGTTGGCGAGCAACTGCACCTCTCCGTAGCCCGCGGTCGAGATGAAGCGCGTGTAGACCGGCAGCAGCAGGACGGCCATCAGCTTCGAGACCAGGTCCGCGACCTGGTACGCGGCCAGCGAGTTGACCAGGCGCTTCAGATATGAGGTCATGCCGCTCGCGGACCGGTCGCGGTGTCCATCACGGCTGCAAACGGTACGGCGCGCGGATGCGGGATCTGCCCCGAGGGTCGCCTATCCAGTCCACGAGCAGTGCACGGCGGTCTGAACCCTCACCGGCTGCTGGATCTCGATCGTCCGCTGCTGGTGGACGAGGTAGACGCGGTAGAAGTACGTGCCGGGAGCGGCCACGCCGCCCGACCCGTCCCTGCCGTTCCAGGTGAAGTACCTGGTCACGGCCCGGAACGCTTGGGGGGTCGGCGCCTTGGACTTGCGCATCGACACGCCGCTGGCGATCGTTCTCACGGTCGAACCTGACTGGTCGACGACGTACACGTTGACGTCGTCAGGGTGATGTACGACGTAGAAGGAGACGGTCGTCGAACGCTCGCTCACGTCTCGGCCCGTGGCGGGGTCGCGGCACGCGGTGGGTCCGTCAACGGGGTTGATGACCGGCGGGACGGGACCTATCACTCCCGAGATAAAGGGCGTTGTCACCTTCAGATGCTGGCTGATGACGAAGGCGCCGATCGTCGCCACGACGAGGGCCGCGAACACGGCTCTTCCAACGAGCGAGCTTCCCCCGCGCGCGCGGCCGGCCGAAGCGCGACCGGAGGGACGACTGACGGTCACAGCGGTATCACCGCGACATTTGGAACCGCGAACTCGTGAAAAGCGTCGAGCCCCCTGGGGTCCCGCTGGCAGAGCAGGACCCGGATCGAGCCCCCGTGGCAGACCACTAGCGCCGGAGGCTCGCTCGTGCGGCGAATGGCCTCCACGGCCGCGCTCACGCGGTCTAACTGGTCGAGCAGTGACTCGCCGCCGGGAAAGCGAAACGATGCGCCGGCGCGGCGCCAGGCGGCGTAGCCCGCTGGGCACTCCTGCTCGATGTCGATGAACCGCCGGCCCTCCCACCTGCCGCGATTGGCTTCGCGCAGTCGCGAGTCGAGCTGGACCCCCAGGCCGAGGGCGGCGCCGACTGTCTCGGCGGTCTCTCGCGCGCGCTTGAGATCCGAGGACCACAGCGACCGTAGCCCCAACGGAGCGACGCGCGCCGCGAGGTCCGCCGCCTGACGGCGACCGGTGTCGTTGAGAGGGGTATCGGTGAAGCCCTGCACACGGATCGGCTCGCGGTTGTCGTCGGTTTCCCCGTGGCGGGCGAGGTAGAGCGCGCGCTGTGCCGTCACTGTCCGATGCCGAGCGTGTCCGAGCGCAGTCCGAGACGCAGCGTCTCCACCCCGAGCACGTCGTTGGCCGCGATGTTCGAGAGGTTGACCTCCGATCCGAAGCGGCGCAGAAACCACACCTGCTGGTGCTTGTTGGGAGCGTCAAACATGATCTTGGCGGGGTCGATCTCGTGCACGACCTCACCAATCAGCCCCTCACGCACCTCGCCGGTGGGCCGGAAGATGCCGGCGGTGCCGGCCTCACGACCCTCGGCGATCACCTTCCATGCGCCGGCCGCAAGTTCGGCACGCATCATCTCGACCCATCTGTAGGGCGGCGTGATCGCCCCCGTGTCGTCCTTCGACCCGACCTCCGAAAGGACCGTGAACTCCTCGGACAGCCGCTCGATCAGCTCCACCTTGCGACGGTGCTCGAGCGCGATCGTCCCATCCGATATCTCTATGTGGCGCAGGCCGAGGTCGCGCACCCACGCGACCAGCTCGTCGAGCCTGTTCTGGGAGATTGCGACCTCGGTCAAGGTCCCGCCAAGGACTACGGGCAGGCCGTGGTGGCGGTAGCGCTCGAGCTTGCCCTCCAGGTTGCCGGTCGCGACGGCAGTCCCCCACCCGAGCTTGACGATGTCGATCGCATCGCCGGCAATCTCGACCATGCTGTCTATGTCCACGGCGGAAAGCCCGCGGTCGAGCACGTGCGTGATTCCCTGGTCTCGGGGCTTGGCGCTCCGCTTGGGGAGCTCGAGGAACCCGGCCACCTCTGTAGGGCTAACTCTTCGGCGCGAGGTTGGAGCCGACTACGACGACCACGTCGGCCGTGCAGCTCGACGCGGTCGGGCACACCAATGCCTCGCTGCCGTGGGAGGCGGGGGCGACGGCACTGGCCGGCAGCTTCAGGTAATGCGCTACCGCGAGGGCTTCGTCGCGCTGGCCGGGTAGGTACCCCACCGTGGTCTTGGTCCCGGTCTGGTTGGTGGCGGTCGCGAGCGTCCCCTCCTTGAAGCCCTGCTTGGTCAGACGGGCGCCGATGTGATGGGCCAGCTGGTTGACGTTCGTCCCGTTGACGAGCGCAACCGTCACCGTGCTCGGGGCGACGCTACGGGGCGCGGCGGCGATCGCCGGCGCGTGATGTCGGTGGGCGGCCGTCGCGTGATTTGAACTGCTCGAACGCAGAACGAGCACCACCACCACCGCCGCGATGATCGCGGCGGCGACTAGGGCGAGCACCGGTAGCAGCCAGCGTTTGGTCCGTTTCTTCTGGCCGGGGATCCCGTGCTCGAGCAGCGAATGCGGACCGCCCGCTGCCCCGGCCGACCGCGCGGCCGAGGAGCCGTTGCCACCCGCCGCGGCCGTCACCGGGGAGGGGGTCTTTCCCACCGCGGGCGAGGCGGCGGCGGTCAGCGGAGCGCCGGCGGTCAGCGGAGAGGGCTTCGTTTCCGCCGCAGGGGAGGCGGTCGGTGGCGCCGCGGGAATCGCCGGACCGGCCCCGTGGCCATCGCTCGGAGCCCCCTCGGGCTGCTCCTCCTGGACTCCCGGCACGACTCGAGTGGCGTCGCTGAGCGGCGGGGCACCCACCCCGGCGGGCGCGGCAACGGGCGCCGCGGGGACAGGCCGGGGTGCCACGGTCGGCGCGACCGCGGGGACCCCTGGTACCGCCGAAGTCGCGGGGGCCGGGGCGACGGCGGGCCTCGCGGCTTCCGCTGCGCCCACCGGCTGCCTGGCGCCGACGGCCGGAGCGAGACGGCGTTCCATGTCCGCGAGCCTCTGGTTCGCGTCCTCCAGCGCCTTGCGGAGATTGGACGTCTCCCGCGCGTGCGCGAAGTAGAGCAGGACCAGGATCGCCAAGCCGATCAGCGCGGCGAACCCCGCGTCGGCACCTACCGAGGAGACGAAGTGGGTGATCGAAAGGGCGAAGGAAAGAGGCACTTTCGGCTCGGGTGAGTCTACGTGGGCCTCCGGAGGCCACGATCGTGTGGCGGCACCTCTGAAACGGCGCCGGCGAGGTCCTCACCGGGCACATCAGGCGCTGAAACGGCGTCCACCGAGAGCGTCTCCGAGCTCCGGGCATGGGCGAGCTTCGCGACTCTGTCTGCGAGGGCCGCGGCGTCGCCCTCCAGCACGAGCAGATTGACCTCGGCAAATGCGCGCTCCACCCACGCGGGGTCGAACCGCTCACGCTGAGCGCGAACGATCTTCTGAGCGGGCGTCGGCTGGGGGCGCTCGTATGGGTTGAACAAATCCTCGTAGAACTTCTCCCCGGGGCGGGCACCGATGATCTCGATCGCGATGTCGCGCTCGGGCTCCAGCCCCGAGAGCCTGATCATGGCCTCGGCCAGCTCGATGATCCGGACGGGCTCGCCCATCTCGAGCACGAACACCTCGCCGCTCTCGCCGCCGAGCGACCCGGCGCGAATCACGAGCTGCACCGCTTCCGGAATCGTCATGAAGTAGCGGGTCATGCGCGGGTCGGTGACGGTCACGGGTCCGCCGGCCGAGATCTGGCGGCGGAAGATCGGAACGACCGAGCCAGACGACCCGAGCACATTGCCGAAGCGGACAGTCGCGTAGACCGTCCGCGTGTACTTGGCGGCCGCGGCCTCGACAGCCCATTCCGCCAGCGCCTTCGAGGCTCCCATCACCGTCGCCGGGTTGACGGCCTTGTCGGTCGAGATCAGCACGAACCGCCCCACGTCGAGCTCGCCCGCGACGCGGGCGACCACGCGCGTGGCGAGCGCGTTGTTGCGCACCGCCTCCACCGGGTTGGTCTCCGTCATCGTCACGTGCTTGTAGGCGGCGGCGTGAAAGACGATCGCGGGGCGGTAGGTCCCGAGCACCTCGCGCATGCGCTCTTCTTCCTTGCAATCGGCCAACACGGGGAGCGCTGTGCGCACGTGGCGGTCCTCCTCGAGCTCGCGCAGGATCTCGAACAGGTTGTCCTCGGCGTGGTCGACGAGCACGAGCCGCCGCGGCCCCACGCGCGCGATCTGACGGCACAGCTCCGCGCCGATCGACCCGCCGGCGCCGGTGACCAGCACGACCTGGCCCGCCAGGTATGTCCCGACACGCTCCAGCTCCATTCGCACCGGCTCGCGTCCGAGCACGTCCTCGACCTGCACCTCGCGCAGCTGCCGCGTGACCGTGGGGTGGCCCGAGCCGTCACGCAGCAGCTCGAAGACGGTGGGCATCGTCCGGACGGGTATCCCGCGCCCACGACACGCCGCGACGACCCTGGCCCGCAGGGTGCCCGGCGCTGAGGGAATCGCAATCACGACCTCATCGGGCTCGACCTCGTCGAGCACGCGCGCGAGGTCGTCGCCGTCGGTGGTGCCGACGACGCGCAGTCCGTACTCGTCCTTGAGACCGAGCTTGCGCGGGTCGTCGTCGATGAAGCCGACGGGACGCAGACGCAGGCCCGGATTGCGCGCGAGCTCGCGCACGACCAGACGGCCGCCCTCGCCGCCGCCGACGATCAGCACATCGCGCGCGCCCTTGGCGACCCTGAAGCTGCGTACGCGACCCTCGGCCACGAGGTGCACGATGAAGCGCACGCCGAGCAGCAACGCGAGGGCCAGGAGGAAGAAGAGCGCGATCACGCTCGGCGGCGGGTTCACGGTGCTGGACTGAAGCGTGAGCCTGCCATGGAGCGTGACCTGAGAGTTCTGCACGACCGGGTGCAGCAGCGCGATCGCGCCCACCGCAACCAGCGTGGCCACGATCATGCCCTTGACGACGGCCTCGTAGTCACGCTGGCCCACGAAGGTCCACAGCCGCTGGTACTGGCCGAAGGCAGCGAGCACGACGAGCGTGAGCGGGACCACCCACGGGAGCGTCGTGGAGAGCAGATCGCCGTAGCGATGCGCGCTCCCCGAGAAGCCGTCTGAGAACCTCAGCCGGAAAGCGAGGTAGTAAGCGAGCGCGACCAACACCCCGTCCGCGAGAAGCTGCGGTACCGAATAGCGATGGACAGGGAAGGCCGTCGCGGGTCTGATCCGCCGGCGCATGCTGCGCGGATTCTAGTTTGAAGGAGGTCAATTGCAGCTAAGTCGTGGCAACCTCCCCGGCGGCTCGCTCCACCGACGCCACGACCGCTTCGATCTCGAAGCGCCCCAGCGCCGGGCCCATGGGCAAGGCGAGGTTGGTCCGGGCGAGCTCGTCGGTCACGGGTAACGAGAGCGGCGCCTGAACGTAAGGGGCGAGCGCCGGCTGGCGGTGGGTCGGAGTTCGGTAGTAGCTGCGGGCATCGATTCCGATTTCGTGGAGCTCGGCGATGAGCGCATCGGCCCGCGGATGCGTCACCACGTAGAGGTGCCAGGCCGGCGCGGCGCCGCCGAGGGCGACGGGCAGACCCACGTGGCGCCCCAGCCCTTCAGCCTCGTAGCAGTCGGCCACGCGTTCGCCGGCCCTCGCTCCAACCGTCGAGATGGGGCAGGAGCACGCGCAAGACCGCGGCCTGCAGCTCGTCCAAGTCGCGAGTTGTAGCCCACCTCCGTGAACCGCTGCTTGTCGCGCGAGCCGTGGAAGCGCAGCGTGCGTGCGCGCTCGGCCACGCCGTCGTCGGACGTCGCGATCGCGCCGCCGTCGCCGAAGCAGGGGAGGTTCTTGGAGGGGTAGAACGAGAACGTCGCCACGTCCCCGAGCGCCCCGGCGCGGTGGCCATCCAGGCTCGCTCCCGCCGCCTGGGCGGCGTCCTCGAGCACGGGTACGCCAAGGGAACGCAGGTCGGGAGCCGGCGAGCCGAACAGGTCAACCGAAACGATTGCCCTGGTCCGAGGGGTGAGCGCCGCGCGCGACGGTGGCCACGCTCACGTTGCGCGTCTGCGGATCGACGTCGCAGAAGACCGGCCGCGCTCCCGCCGCGATCACCGCCTCGACGCTCGCGTAAAACGTGAACGACGGCACCACGACCTCGTCGCCGGGCCTCACTCCAAGCGCCCGCAGCGCGATCGTGATCGCGTCGGTTCCGTTGGCCACCCCGACCACGTGCCCGACGCCCAGATAGGCGGCGAACTCCTGCTCGAACGCCTCCACCTCGGGGCCCAGGATGAAGGCGCCGCGCCCGATCGTCTCCGACACGCGGGCCTGAGCCTCTGCGAACAGCGGCGCGAGCCACGTATCCGGCTGGAATAAGCGGATTCTCACTTCGTCGGGGGCGGCCATCGCGCCGGTCAACGCTATCGCTGACGCTACATTTGGACGCCGTGCTCGTGATCTCCTCCATCACGGGATCGCTGGTCACGTTCGCGACCAACGCGATCGGAAAGCTGGGCGTCATCGGCGTCGGCCTGCTGATGCTCTGTACGGGCGTGGTCGTTCGTGCCCGGCACAGAACCGACGATGCTCTTCGCCGGCTTCAACGCCTACAACCACACGCTGTCGCTGACGGGCGTGATCGTCGCGGGCCTCATCGGCGACGTCCTGGGCGCCTACATCGCCTACGCGATCGGCCACTACGGCAGGGAGGGATGGCTTCAACGCGGACCCGGCCGCCTGCACCGCCACAAGATCGATCGCGCCGAGCGCTGGTTTGCGCGCTACGGCGCTCCGGTCATCTTCTTCTCGCGCATGGTGCCCGTCGTCAGATCTGCGTTTCCCCTACGCCGCCGGCGCCGCTCAGATGCCCTTCAGGCGGTTCGCGCCGCTGGTCGTGCTCGGCTCGATTCCGTGGGTCGTCGGGTTGGCGGTGCTCGGACGCGAGGTCGGACATGGGTGGCAGAGCTGGCGCCACCACCTCGAGTACGTGGACTATGTGGGCGCGGCACTCGTCGTGGCCGCGATCGTGTACCTGATCGTCCGGCGCATGCGGTCAACGCGTCGGCGAGCCCAGGTCGAGGAGGCCGAGCCGAGCACCGCCGACGTGGTGGCCGAGTAGGCCCACCGCGATGCCGCGAGCGCACAGCCGCGAGCACGTACAGACGCATCCCGATCGCGCAGGCGGCAGCGCTCGGCGCGCTCCAGGGGCCAACCGAGCTGTTGCCGGTTTCTTCGTCCGGGCACCTCGCGCTCGTGCCGCGGTTGATGGGCTGGGGGTGGGCGGACGCCGACGGGGACCTGCGCAAGGCCTTCGAGGTGATGCTGCACGCGGGCACCGCGGTGGCGCTCGTGATAGCCCTTCCCGACGAGCTCGTGCCGCGCACGGCCCAGCGGTGCGCCCTCCTAGCGCTCTCCGTGGCTCCCGCGGCGCTGCTCGGCTATCTGTTCGAGCGCCCGATCGAGAGGCGGTTGGGAACGCCGGGCACCGTGGCGGTGGGCCTGGCCGCGGGAGGAGTCGCGCTCGCCGTCAGCGACCGCGCGCCCGAGACGCGCAACCGCGACGAGGCCAACGCGTGGGATGCGCTGTGGCTCGGCCTCGCGCAGGCGTCCGCGCTCTTCCCCGGCGTCTCCCGAGGGGGCGCGACACTGGCGGCCGCGCGCGTGCGCGGCTTCAAGCGCGCCGAAGCTCAGGCTCTCTCGCGCGAGCTGGCGCTCCCGGTGATCGCCGGCGCGGCCCTGCTCAAAGGATGAGGCTGCGGGCGAGCGGCCTCCCGCCGAGCGGTCGAGCTTCGTTCGTCGTCGGTGCAGTCGTCTCGTTTGCATCCACGTTGGCGGCGAGGCCACTGCTCCGACTCGCCGGTGGAGATCGGCCGCTGGCGTCATTCGCGGCCTACCGGATCGCGCTTGCAACGACGGTCCTCGCCAGAGCTCCGGCAGCATTCCGCGACACCACGTAGGTGATCCGCACCTGTCCGGCGAACTGGTCAAGGATCTTGGTGAGCTGCACTACGCTCACGTTGGCGCAAAATAGAGGTAACAAATGAGCACGCTGGTGGGTACGAGGTTGGGCGGCCGCTACCGGCTGGAGGCCAGAATCGGTCAGGGCGGGATGTCCACGGTCTACCGCGCGCTCGATGAGACCCTCCAGCGTCGTGTCGCGGTCAAGCTGATGAACCGCGAGGTCGTCTCGGACTCGGACCAGCTCGAGCGCTTCAGGCGCGAGGCGCGCGCCGTCGCCCAGCTCAACCATCCGCACGTGGTGGGCGTGATCGATGCCGGCGAGGACGAGGGACGGCCATACATCGTCTTCGAGTACGTGGAGGGCGAGACGCTCAAGGAGCGCATCCGCCGCGGCGGCCGGTTGCCGATCACTGAAGCCGTCGCTTACGCCATCGAGATCGCCCGCGCGCTCGGGGCCGCGCACGCCCGCCACATCGTTCACCGGGACGTCAAACCACAGAACGTGCTCATAGACGAAGAAGGCTCCTGCAAGGTCACCGACTTCGGCATCGCCCGCACGCTCGACGAGGAGGGGCTGACCGCCGACGGGCGCGTGCTGGGTACGACCGACTACGTCTCCCCCGAGCAGGCCCTCGGGCAGCCCGTGACCGGCCAATCGGACCTGTACTCGCTGGGCGTGCTGCTTTACGAGATGCTCACCGGGCAGGTCCCGTTCCGGGGCGAGAGCCAGGTCGCGGTGGCGATGAAGCACGTGCGCGACGCGCTCCCCGACGTCCAGGCTAAGCGGCCCGAGGTCTCGGCCGCGCTCGCCGCGGTGGTCGATAGGGCCACCGCCAAGCCGCTCCAGGACCGCTACGCAAACGACGCCGAGCTGATCGCAGACCTCGAGGACGTGCTCGCCATCGAGACCGCGCGCACCGGGGATACACGCGGCGAAGTCACGACCGTCCTGCAGACCCTTCCCTTCCCGCAAGCGACGCAGCGTTCCGTTCCGGATCCGGCACCGGGTGCGCGCGGCTGCGCTGGGCGCGCTGGCGCTGGCGATCATCGCCGGGCATCGCGGTGTGGCTCGCGACACGCGCTCACCACGGCGTGCCCAGCGTCCCCGAGAAGTCGCCCTCGGCGGCGCTCGTCCCGGTTTCCCTGTGCCAGAACTGCGCCCACGACTACAACCCCTTCGGGCTCGATGGCTCCAAGACCAGAACCCGGGAGAGGTCGGCCTGGCCATCGACGGCAACCCCAATACGGCCTGGCAGACCGAGACCTACTTCAGCGGCACGCTCGGCAAGCCGGGAGTCGGCATCTACGTCGATGCCGCCCCACACGTGGTCGCGCGCAAGATGGTGATCCTCACGCCACTCCGGGATGGACCGTCCAGATCTGGGCGCGCAACACCACGCCGAGCCCAACCGACCACTTCCCGGTCGGGCCAAACGGCTGGACCATGGTCGGCTCAGCATCCTACGTGCACCACGCAGCAGACGATCTCGATCAACCGCTCCGGAAAGTCATACCGCTACTAGCTGGTGTGGATCACGAGCCTGCCGCCCGGGCAAGGACAGCGCCTCGGTCAACGAGATCACGCTCTATCGCGAGAAGCCTATGGCTAGTCGTAGTCGTAGAAGCCTCGGCCGGACTTGCGTCCCGAGACGGCCGGAGGCGACCATCCGCTTCATCAGCGGAGGCGGGGCGTACTCGTCGCGCTTGAACTCGTCATAGAGCGAGTCGCAAACCGCGTAGAGCACGTCCAGGCCGATGAAGTCGCACAGCGCGAGCGGGCCCATGGGGTGACCGCAGCCAAGCCGCATCCCGGCATCGATGTCCTCGCGCGAGGCAAACCCTTCCTCGTACATCCTCACCGCGGCCATCAGGTACGGGACGAGCAACATGTTGACGATGAAGCCCGAGCGGTCCTTGGTCTCGATCGGGCGCTTGCCGAGCCGCTCCACGAAAGCTCGCGCGGCCGCGACCGCCTCGTAGGCGGTGTCGAGCGCGACCACCACCTCGACGAGCCTCATCACCGGCACGGGAGAGAAGAAATGGAGGCCCAACACGCGCTCGGGGCGTCGCAGTGCCTGGGCGAGCTCTGCGATCGGGATCGAGGAGGTGTTCGAGGCCACGAGCGTCTCATCTCGCCCACGCCTGATTGATCGCCTCCATCACGTCCAGCTTGAGCTGCTGGTCCTCGGGCACCGCCTCGAGCACGAGATCGGCGCCGGCGATCGCCTCCAGCTCCGTCGTCAGCTCTATCAGGCCCGAGACCTCCCGCGCCCGTTCGGAGTCGAGCTTGCCGCCCTTGACGGCGCGTCCGAGCGAGGCCTCGATCCTAACCCTGCGCGCGCTCCAGCGCGGCCTCGTCAACGTCGCGGACGACCACCCGCATTCCGCGACACGGCAGCCGACTCCGCGATCCCGTACCCATGAAGCCGCCCCCGACTACCGCGACGGATTCGATTTGGGAGGTGGTCATGGAGTGGAGCTTATTTATTCGGGTTTGGCCGGCGCGCATGCGCCCCGGCCCCGCGCCGCACATGTGCGGCGCGGCGGCCCGGCACATGTGCCGGGCCGGACTAATTAGTGCGTGTGAGCCTGCTCCGCCTCGTAGCGCTCGAGCGCCAGCCCGAGCAACCGGTCGAGCAGTTCCGGGTAGGGCAATCCGCTGGCGCCGAACAGCGACCCGAACACGCTCGTCTCGGTGAATCCCGGGATCGTGTTGAGCTCGTTGACCAGCACGCGCTCGCCCTCGACGAAGAAGTCCACCCGGGCCAGCCCGCAGCACCCGGTGAGCACGAAGGTTCTAAGCGCGAGCTCGCGCACGCGTTCGCGCACCCGTTCGGGGATCCGCGCGGGGACGATCAGCTGCATCTTTCCTGGGGTGTACTTCGCCTCGTAGTCGTACCAAGCCCTCCTCGCCCTCGGCGAGCATGATCTCTCCGGGCACCGACGCGATCGGCGCGCCGTTGCCGACCACCGAGCACTCGACCTCGATTCCGCCCGCGGCCGCTTCGACCAGCGCGACGGGGTCGTGCGCGAAAGCTGTCTCGAGCGCAGCCGGCAGCTCGCCCGCCTTGCGCACGGAGCGATCCCCACCGAGGAGCCGAGCCGGGCGGGCTTTACGAACACCGGGAGCCCCAGCGCAGCGAGCCCCTCCAGCACCGCCGCGCGCTCCTCGCGGAAGCGCTCCTCCACCACGGCGCGGTGGTCGACCTGCGGCATCCCCGCGTGCGCCATCACGGCCTTGAACTGCACCTTGTCCATGCACAGCGCGGAGGCCAGCACGCCCGCGCCCACGTAGGGCACCCCGAGGCACTCCAGTAACCCCTGCACGGTCCCGTCTTCGCCAAATGGGCCCGTGCAAGACCGGGAAGACGACATCGGCGCCGGAAGCCCCGCCCCGGCGCCACCGACACGGCTTCGCCGTCCCGGCGCCACACGCCGTCGCGCCCGATCTCGATCGCGATGGGATCGTGACCGGCGGCCCTCAGTCCCGTCGCGGACCGAAGCCGCCGAGGCCAGCGAGACCTCGTGCTCGGAGGACCGCCCGCCCCCGAGCACCGCCACCCGCAGCCTTTTAGCGCTCATCCAGCCTCACTGCACACGAGCCGCGGGGCCGCCCTTGGGCGTGGTCGTGGTGGGCGTGGTCGGCGTTGTGGAGGTCGTCGTCGTCGTGGTCGTGGTCGGCTGCTTGTAGCTCCCGACGACGATCGTGACCGTCGTGCCCTTGTTCGCCTTGGCGCCTGCGGCCGGGACTCTGCGCGAGAACGATCCCGTTGCTGGACTTGTTCGTCACGGTCCGCGTAGTCTCGCTGACGCTGAAGCCCGCGCCGATCAGGGCACTCCTGGCCGCGGCGGCGGTGTCACCCGTCACCCCGGGATCGCCACCTTCGTGGGACGGCGGCTTCAGGGCGACCACGATGGTCACGGTCGACCCAGGCGAGGCCTGCGAGTTGGCCGCGGGACTCTGGCCGACGACCGTCCCCGCAGGAGCCGAATTCGTCGTCCTGGTGCTGACGCCGACTGAGAACCCGCGTTTTCCAGGGTTGCGCTCGCCGTGGCCTCGGTTTCGCCGATCACGGGGGGAACGGCCTTCGTCGCCGGGCCGCTCGAGACGATACAGGTGATGGCGTGCCCAGCGGTACGGTCTCTCCGGCGAAGGGCGAGGTGCTGCTACACGTCACCCGCGGTGCACCGGAGTTTCGGACCCCTGGCTACCTTTCCAACCTTCAGGCCCGCGTGGCGAAGGATGGCTCTCCGCCTCGTCAACGGCTTGCCCTGCACCTTGGGCACGGTCACGCTGCCCGGGCCTGCGGAGACCGTGAGGCTGACCGTCGACCCTTGGTTGGCCTGCGAGCGGCGTGCGGGATTCTGGCGGATGACGAACCCGGCGGCTTTGGTGCTGCGGGCGTGGCTGACCTTGACCTTGAATCCCGCACGCTTGAGCGTCGCTGTCGCCGTCGAGGCCTGCTTGCCCACGACCGCGGGCACTCCGACCTGGCTTGGCGCAGTGAGCAGGTAGACCGCCGCGGCCGCAGCCGCGGCCACTAGCAAGCGCGATCAGTCCCAGCCATAGCCACAGATCCCGCCGGCGGGTGGCCGGGCGGCGGAGTGGCCCAATTGGCGCTCCCTGCCCGTCACCATTGGCCGTTTCAACGACCTCCGGCGGCCCAACGGCAAGGCACTCGGGTACGGGTCCTGCCGCGGCGCCGCTGGAGGCTGCTGACTGGGCCGCCCCAACGCCGCGGTCGCCGTCTGTTCGGTCAGCCCCCGAGAGGATCGCCGCCCTGGCGTGGGCGAGCGCCCGCAGGAACTCCTCCGCGTCCGCCGGCCTGTCCGCGGCGCTCTTGTTCAGCGACCACAGGTGATCTGCTCGAGCTCGGCGGGATCATCGGATTGAGCGTCCGCGGCGCGACCGGCGCCTCGGAGACGTGCTTGATCGCGACCGTGACCGCTGCCTCGGCGTCGAACGGCACCCTCCCGGTCAACAGCTCGTACAGGATCACCCCGACCGAGTACAGATCGGATGACGGGCTGACCGCGAGGCCCTGCGCCTGCTCGGGCGAGAGGTACTGGGCGGTGCCGAGAATCGAGCCGGTCTCGGTCATGTCCGAGGCGCCCGCGCGGGCGATGCCGAAGTCGGTCACCTTGGCGTGGTCGGAGTCGTCCACGATCACGTTGTGCGGCTTGAGGTCCCGGTGGATGACCCCGTGGCGGTGCGCGAACCGCACGGCTCTCAGGATCTCGCCTACGAGGTCGATCGCCCTCACCGGCTCCAGCGGCGCCTCTTCGCCGATGAGCTGTTTGAGCGTCCGGCCCGGCACGTACTCCATCGCGATGTAGTAGGTGCCGTCGTAAGCACCCCGGTCGTAGACGCCGACCACGTTGGGGTGCTGGAGGCCCGCGGCCGCCTGCGCCTCGCGCCGGAAGCGCTCGACGAACCCGGGGTCCTCCGCGAAGCGGTGGTGCAGGAGCTTGAGCGCGAGCTTGCGCCCGAGCTGCTGGTCCTCGGCCAGGAAGACATCCGCCATCCCGCCGGTGCCGAGGCGACCGATGACCTTGTATCGGCCGTCGACGATCGTGCCCGGGGGCAGATCGGTCATGCCTGCGTCCGCACCCTCATTGGCCCTCCGCGAGCAGGGTCTGGATCACGCGCGCCGCGATCGGGGCCGCGACAGTGCCGCCGTAGCCATTCTGAGTGCGCTCGATCGTGACCGCGACGGCCACCTTGGGATTGTTGATCGGGGCGAAGCCGATGAACCAGGGCTCCGTCAGCCCTGACCCGGGGGCCCCATCGAGGCGGTCCCGGTCTTACCGGCGATGGGGATGCCGCCGAGCTGGGCCGGCGTCCCGGTGCCCTCCTCGACCACGCGGCGCATCATCTGCGCGACCTCCGCGGCGATCCTAGGCGTGGTGACGTGCTGATAGACGGATGGATTGAACGTCTGCAGGGTTACGCCCGTGGGGTCGACGACCCGCGTGGCGAAGCGCGGCGTCATCAACGTCCCGCGGTTGGCGATCGTGGCCGCGACCATCGCCATCTGCAGCGGTGTGACCTCGAGGCCGCCCTCGCCGATGCCTGATGCGGCCGATGTCCTCGCTCGGACTGGCCGGGGGATAAGGGCGGCCGGTGGGGCTGAAGGGGCGGCTCACGTTGATCTCGTCACTGGGGTAGTCGATCGGCGGCTTTGAGTAGAAGCCGAAGCGGCCCATGTAGTTGGTCATGGTCACCCGCCCCAGCGTCTCCGCGACCTGGGCCCAGACCGTGTTGACCGAATACGTGAACGCCGTCGTCAAGTCGATATCGCCCCAACTCTGATTATTGTCGTTTGCGAGCGGAACGCCCGAGACGAGCCTCGGCGAGTTGCCGTTGAGGACGGAATTGGGGGTGAACTTGCCGGTGCCCAGCGCACCGGTGGCGGTGACGACCTTGAAGGTCGAACCCGGCGGATACCCGGCTTGGGTGGCCCGGTTGAAGTTCGAGATGTTCGGACCCGTGGCGTGGGGGTTGTTGTTGTTGTAGGTGGGGTTGGAGTACATGACCTTGATCGCGCCGTTTCGCGGGTTGAGCGCGACCACCGACCCTGCGCGGCCCGCGAGCTCCGCCACCGCAACGCGCTGGGCCTTGGGGTCGAGCGACGTGTACACGTCGTCGCCCACGCGGGTTGAGCCTCCGAGCTGGCCGAAGATCGAAGAGAGCCCGGTCTGGTCGCCGCGCAGATAGGTCCCGAGCGACTGCTCGAGCCCGGCGCTATCGCCCGCCGCCGCGGTCGAGTAGCCGACCGCCTGGGCGAAGAGCGGGCCGGTGGGGTAGTAGCGGCCCCAGAGGCCGCCGGGCTTGCGGACCGACTTGGCAAGCACGGTGCCGTCGTCGGCGATGATCCGGCCACGCTTGATCTTGAGCTCGTCGAGCAGCGTGCGCACGTTGAGCGGGTTGTTCTGGAGCTTCTGCGCGTCGATCACGGTCCACCGGGTCGTCCACACCAGAAGCAGCGCGAACAGCACCACGAGGAAGAGGAAGATGCGGAGGATGGGCTTGTTCACGGGCTTCGCCTCGATCCGACGTCCCCAGACGCCGTGGATCTCCGGGACGCGACCGCCGGAGATCGGGCTCGATCGGAGACCAGCAGCACCAGCGCGACCAGTACGAAGTTGGCGATGATCGAGCTGCCGCCGTAGGAGACGAACGGCAACGTCACACCGGTGAGGGGGATGACACGCGTCACTCCGCCCACGATCACGAACACCTGTAGCCCCAGCATCGCCGTCAGACCCGTGACCATCAGGGTGGAGAAGGAATCGCGCGCCAGCATCGCCGTCTTGAATCCGCGCCAGACGACCATCAGGTAGACCAGCAGCAACGCCGCCGCCCCGAACAGCCCCAGCTCATCCGTGATTACTGCGTAGATCATGTCGGTCTGGGGCGCGGGCAGCAAGGGCACGGGTGGGTTGCCCGGAATCGTCAGCGCGGCCTGGCCGAAGCCCTGCCCGAACATCCCGCCGGCGGCCTGGGCGAAGATGCCGTTGGCGATCTGGTAGCTCCCGAGCGGAGCGTGGTAGAGGCTGGGATCGAAGGGATGCAACCAGTCCTCGACGCGCGCGTGGACGTGGGCGATGTGGGTGCCCAGGTACCAGGCGCCGAGCGCGAACGCGATCACGCCGACGACCACGAACGAGACCCGGTTGGTCGCGACGTAGAGGACCGTGAGCAGGCCGCCGTAGAACATCAGCGAGGAGCCGATGTCGCGCAGCAGGATCAGGATCATCATCGCGAGTCCCCAGATCACGATCACCGGGCCGAAGTGCTTGAGCGGCGGGATCGTCAGCCCCAGGAAGCGGCGCGCGCCCATCACCATCACCTGGCGGGTGTCGCGGAGGTAGCTCGCCAGGAAGATGACCAGCCCGATCTTGGCGAACTCCTCCGGCTGGAAGACGAACAGGCCGGGGATGCGAACGCCCAGGTAGGCGCCGTTGGCCTGGTAGCCGATCACCGGCAGCGCGCGGCAGCACCAGCAGCACGAGCGACACCGCCATGATCAGGTAGCGGTATCGCTCCAGCTTGCGGTAGTCGCGCAGCCAGATGATCGTGGCCACGAACAGGATCAGTCCGAGCACGAACCACTGCGCCTGCAGGCGGGCCTCGCTCGGATCGATCCGGTAGACCATCACGATCCCGAAGCTCGCCAGCACGGCCACCAAAGGGAAGAGGTAAGGGTCGGCGTGGGGCAGCCTGCGGCGGATGAAGAGGTGGGCAACGACGCATAGACCGAGGAAGACCGCGCCGTAGATCAGAGAGACGTTCGAGATCACGTTCGAGCGCTGGATGAAGACGGCCGCGAAACCCGCCGTGACGAGCAGCGACGCGGGGAGCAGGCCAAGCAGCTCGCGGTTGCGCGCGCTCATCCGTCGAGGGGCCCGATGCGCGCTCACTTCGAGATCTTCCCCAACTCGAGCGCCCTGACCAGAGAGTCGGCGTTCGACTCCGATCTCAGGCTGTTGTTCAGCAGCGCCGCGCGGCGTTCGGGCGGCACGAGCGACGCCGGCACCCCTGAGACGTAAAACGTCTCGTAGAGGTGAATTCCCGCGGGAAGGCCGTAGGGCAGCCCCCGGTAGATCGTCACCACCCCCTGGGCGTTGGTGCCGATGAAGTAGAGCTGGCGGGTCGCCAGGTACCCGCCGGCCCCGATCAGACAGAGCACGATCACGACCGTCACGAGCACTGCCAGCGGCTTGGAGTAAGGACGCCTGAATCCCCGCCTGACCGGACGGCGGCTCGAGCCGCGCCGGGCCCCGGTCGCGCGCTCGAGGACCGAGCCGCCGACGCCTCAGGCCGCGAGCCGGCGGCTTTGGGGGCGCGTCAGCCCCTCGCGCCTGCGCGGTCTCGGGGTCATGCCGGCGCAGTGTGGTTGTGGCCGCTCCCGCGTTCGCTGGGCCACTACCGCCGCCCGACTCCGCGCTCCCCACTTTCGCGACCTGAGTGGGCGGCGCCAGCCCCACGGCCGTCGGTTGATCGACGGCGCCATCGGCCCCCGACTCGACCTCCTCGAGGCGGACCAGAATCACCGTGATGTTGTCCCGGCCGCCGGCGCGGTTGGCTTCGTCGATCAGAGCCTGAGCCGCGGCGTCGAGTTGCTCGGAGCCGGCCAGGATCTCGGCCACGCGCTCCTCGGAGATCATCGAGGTCAGGCCGTCGCTGCACAGCAACAGCAGATCGCCGCCGCGCACCGGGTAGGTCCAGGTATCGACATCTACGTCCGGCTCGGGCCCCAGGGCCCGGGTGATGATCGAGCGCTGCGGGTGCTCGGCCGCCTCTTCCTCGGTCAGTTTCCCGCGTCTGACCAGCTCGTCGACGAGCGAATGATCCTGAGTCAGCCGCGTAAGCGCGCCGTCGCGAAAGAGGTAGGCCCGGCTGTCGCCGACGTGGGCAATCGCGAGCTGCGAGTCGTCGAGATACGCCGCGGTGAGCGTCGTGCCCATCCCTGCCCGCTCCCGCTGCGTGCTGGCGAGGTCAAAGATTCGCCTGTTGGCCTCACGCGCGCGGCTCGCCAGCCGCTCCTCGACGCTGCCCGAGTCCGGGAGCCCCTGGGCAAACGCCTCGACGGCGATGCCCGCAGCCACCTCGCCGGCTTGCGCGCCCCCCATCCCATCGGCGACCACGAAGACGGGCGGCCGCGCGAGCACGCAGTCCTCGTTGCCGCGCCGCTGACGCCCCGTGTCGGTCTTGGCGATCGTGTCGGCGGCGCGCAGCATCGTGGTCACTGTAGGTAGGAGAACTCGGAATCGCCGATCCGGATACGGTCGCCGTCGTGCAGCGGCTGCGGGCCCGTCAGCAGCTCGCCGTTGAGGTAGGTCCCGTTGGTCGACCCCAGATCCTCGATCACTACCACTGGTCCCTCCCGGAAGATGCGCGCGTGCTGCGATGACGCGAAGGGGTCCTCGAGCCGGATCTCGACCTCTCCGCGGCCGAGGGTAGCGCCGTAGGCCGGGATGTCGTAGGCCGCTCCCGACGGATGGCCGGAGGCGCGGTTGACCAGCAGGCGGGGCTCGCCGCCGTCGAGTGACGTACCCACGAGCCCCTCAGCGGCGTCGTACATTCCCGTCGCGTCCGACGGCGGGCTGCGCTCGGGCTCGGCCACCCCGCCACGGCCGCGACGCAGGTCCCGGAACGCGCTCCAGGCCACCCACACCAGGAACAGGTAGAGCACCACCAGGAACCCGAACTTCAAACCGACCGATACGGGCTGGAGCATCGTGCTCGACGAGACGCTCGATTACTGAAGCTCGAACCTCGCCGCCGCGGTCCCCAGCTCGATCTCATCTCCCGGCTTGACGACGGTCGGCCCCTCGACGGGGCGGCCGTTGACTCTCGAGCCGTTGGTCGAGCCGAGATCCGTGAGCACCCACGACCCGCCGCGCGGGCGTAGCTCGGCGTGCTGGCGAGAGACGTTCGGGTCTTCGAGGACGATCTCGCACTGGCGGCTGCGGCCGACCATCGCGCCGCGCTCTCCGACCACCAGGCGCTTGCCCTCGACCACGAGGACCGCGGTCTGGGGATGGATGCGAGCGCTCTCCTCCAGCGGCTCGGCGACGCGCTCGGCTGAGCTGTAGACCATGGTCCGCCCGCCCCCGGGAGGCTGGCCGGCCGGCCCGGCGGGCGGTGCTCCGGAAGGCGATGTCCGTCCCGGGACGGGCTCGGCGGCGAGGCCAGGCGCCTCCCGGGCCAGGCCTTCCTGCTCGCCCTCCGTGTGGGTGACGCCGGTCTGGATCCCAAACTCTCCCAGCCGCAGACGGCTGTCGGTCTCGAACTCGATGACCGGGCGAGACACCATCGCCAGGCGTTCGCGACGCGCGTGCTCGAGCAGGTAACCCGAGAGCTCCGCGACCAGCGCGTCCTCGTACTCGGCCAGTCGCTCGCGGTCGCGGGGCGACAGGAAGATCCGGTACTCGTTGGGCACGTAGGTCCGCGAGACCGAGAAGGACTTGTGTTCCTCCATCTCTCGCGCCAGCTTGCGCGCGATCTCGATCGGGCGCACCTCGGAGCTGAAGGCTCGGCTGAAGGTGCCTTCGACGAGGTTGGCGATCTTGCTTTCGAGGTTACGCAGGAAGCTCATGGCCGCGGGCGGCGCGCGTGGTGCCTGGGATGGTGATGCTACGGAACTTCTTCTGTGGGATACCCACCCTGCATTGTGCGCCAAGCCTCAAGCGCCGAGGGCGCGATCGCGACGGCCCCCGCGGCGAATGCGCCCACCACGGCGCTGTGCAGCGTGGCGACCGGCGAAGCGGAGTGCCCGAGGGAAATAGCGACCTCGGTGAACAGCACGAGCAGGACCGCCCAGACCAGAACCGCCGCCGCGTCGAACGTGAGCGACCTGCGCCTGACGAGCAGCGGCAACAGGACCGCCGCGAGCGCCCACACCGGCGCCGGTGCCAGCGCCCCGGAGCTGATCAGGCCCCCGAGCACGTTGTGAGTCGCCTCGTAGAGCGAGCTGCTCCACAGAGCCCCGGAGGGCCCCGCGATCGGAACCCCAACGTAAAGCGGCGCGCTCGCGAGGCAGCTCGCGAGCGCCAGCCAGATCCAACCGGTGAAACCCAGCGCGGCGCGGCCGCGCACGGTCGAGGCCCTGGCGGCGAGCGCCGGCCACGCTCCTGCCAGACCCACCACGGCTAGGAACGGGGCGCCCACTGCCAGCATCCAGGGAGGCCTTCCACGGGGAGCGGCGACGATCGCCACGACCGCCCCGACCGCAAGCAGCAGGGCGTCTCCGGCATGGCCCTGGGCCACGGCGAGGATGCACAAAAAGAACGCCGCCGCCACGAATCCCAGCCGCGGGAGCGCCAGCATCAAGCCCGCTGCGGCCAGTGCGGTCGCGGCGGGCGCCAGCGGGGAGGAAGTGAGCACCTGGGCCGCGATCCACCCCACCAGCGCAGCGCCGGCGGCGGCGCCGAGCGCCCTGGCGGCGAGAGGCAGAGGGGGGCTCGGGGCGGTTGACCTGGGCGGGTCGTCGGCTTGGGGCAGCGGGGGCGGGTGCCCGTCATGCGTAGCCCGCCAGGTGGGCCGCCCCTGGCGCGGTCGCCGTAAGGTCGGCCGCCACGGGGCGGCGATCACTCCCGTCTTCTCGGAGACCGTGGGCAGCGACGCCTCCAGAGCGGCGCGAAGCTCGTGGATCGTGCCGCGCTCGTCGGCGCGGGGACGTAGGGCCAAATCTATACCCAGCCCGAGCTCGCGCGGAAGATCACGCCGCTGCCGGCGCAACGCCGGGAGGTACATACCCAGGCGCGTTGCCCGCTGGCCTCCGATGACCGAGGCGAGCGGGTTGACGCCGGTCAGGCCCTCATAGAGCACGAGCGCAAGTGCGTAGACGTCTGCCGCCGGGCGAGTCTCCCGGCCCGCCGCCTGCTCGGGCGCCATGTACGCGGCAGTGCCAACGACATCGCCAGTCGCGGTTAGAGAATCGCCCCCGATGGCATGTGCCACGCCGAAGTCGGTCAGCTTGGCCGGCGGCACGGCATCCGGTGACCCCCCGGGGATCAGAATGTTGGACGGCTTCACGTCGCGGTGAATGATTCGCTCGCCGTGGGCGTAGGCGAGCGCATCGCATATCGCGGTTCCGATGAAGAGCATCGCCCGGTCCGAGACGTGGCCCTCCGCGAGCGCGTCCTCGAGCGTCGAGCCCCGCACGAGCTCCGTGACCAGATAGGCGGCGTCGCGGTCGGCGGCGGCCTCGTAGAGGGTGACGATGCAAGGGTGGGACAGACGCGCCGCCGCCCAGGCCTCGCGCTCAAACCGAGCCCTGATCACGCGGCGCTGGGGTATGACCTTGAGCGCGACCTCGCGTTCCAGCCGCTCGTCGACAGCCAGCCACACCGTCGCAAAAGCGCCGGTGCCGAGCGGGGAGATGAGCCTGTAGCGATCCAGCACGACCTTTTGGGAGACGCTCGCCTCCGCCGCGGTGATGTGGGTTGCGGGCGCGGAGGCGCGACGCGTCCCCAGCGTCGGGGCTCCCCGGGTGCGGCGCGTCCGCCGGGCCTCGCGGCTCTCCCGGGTCGCTGTCCCCCGCCGGCCGTCCCGGGTGGCTGGGGATCGGGTGCCCTCCTCGGTCGCGGGCGGCCGGCTGCTCTCCCCTGTCGCGGGGGGCCGCACCGTGACGGCCTCCTCGGGAAGCATCGTTGGTGCGGTTGACCGCATGCCTGACTGTTCCACGCGCTTGCCCTTGTCCCTGCGGAGGCGGCCGCTCGCACGAAAGGGTCCGGCGGGCGGGGAGCGAGCGCGTTGCGCCGCTCGGGGGTTCATACTGAGCCATTCGTGTCGTTCTTCGATGAGGTAGAAGAACCGGGGATCGGCCGACCTGCCGCCCCGCGTACGCGCCGGAGAGGGAGAGCGCAGCGACCGCCGACGGTCCAGCGGAGGTTCCTCGTCCGGCGCGCTGTACTCGCCGCGGCCGTGCTCGTGGCGGTGGTCCTGGTCGTTGTCGGCGTTCACAGCTGCCAGGTATCCGCGCGCAACAGCGCGATGCGGGACTACGACAACAGCGTCGCCTCGTTGATCCAGCGCTCGGACCAGACGGGGCACGCGCTGTTCGCGGAGCTTTCGGGCGCGAGCGGCTCGAGCAACCAGACAGACTTGCAGACCCAAGTCGACGAGACCAGGCAGCAGGCGGTCACTGAGCTAAACGATGCGCGCGGGCTCAGTGTCCCCGACCAGATGAAGGGCGCCCAGACGCAGTTGGTGCTCGCGCTGACGATGCGCAACGACGCCGTCTCCCGCATCGCGCAGGAGCTCCAGCCGGCGCTGGACACCCCGATGGCCGGCGGTGCGGTCGCGACGATCGCCGATCAGATGTCCCGCCTGTACGCGTCGGATGTCATCTACAACGACTACGTCGCACCGGCGATTGTCGCAGCCCTGCGCAGCGTCGGGATCGCCGCGGGGGGCGTCCAGGGGCAGCCCATCACGCACGGGCGCTTCGTGCCCAGCTCCCAGTGGCTGACCTCCAGCTTCGTCGCGTTCAAGCTCGGCACCGCGAGCTCGCATAAGGGAGGGAAGCCCGCGCCCGGCATTCACGGGCACCGCATGGTGTCCGTGAGCGTCAACGGAGTCCAATTGCAGACGGCTGCGTCCAACTCGGTTGCCGCAGACCCACCTCCCACGTTCGTGTGCACCTTCGCCAACGACGGACAGAACGTCGAGACCGACGTGGTCGTCAGAGTGATGGTGAACGGCACCTCGATCAGCGGACAGGCCGTCGTTCCCCGCACCGTGCCCGGCCACAGCTATAGCCCGCACGTCACCCTGAGCTCCTCGCCCCCGGCCGGTACCGACACCGTGGCGGCGACCGTCGAGCGAGTGCCGGGCGAGACCGTGATCACTCACAACACGCTCTCTTTCCCGGTCACTTTCCACTGAGAGACCGGCTCCGAGGGCGTCGAGCCCGGTTCTGTCGGGGCGATCCGCGCCGCAGCGCAGACGCCGGGCCCGCCCCATATCCTCTAGCCGATGCACCAGCTCACCTCGACCACGGGAATCATCGCGATCGCGGCTGGGGTCGTCGCGATCGTCGCGCTCCTACTGAGCGCCGGGCTCACGCTGCGGCTGCGACGAGTCCGCATGGAACAGCGCGTCATCCTCGGCGACCGCAGCCGTGACCTCATCGGGCAGGCCGCTGAGCTTCAGACGCAGTTCGAGGCCCTGCACCGATATGTTGAGGACATCGCCGCCGCGCTGCACCAGCGCGTCGAGACGGCCGAGGCGCGGCTCGACGGGACGATCTCCCACAGGGCGCTCGTCCGGTATGACGCCTACGGAGAGATGTCGGGGCAGCAGTCGACCTCCATCGCGCTGCTGGATACGAACGCCTCCGGCCTCGTGCTTTCTTCGATTCACCACCGAGACCAAGCCCGCGTGTACGCGCAGCAGATCCAGGGCGGCAGGCCAGAGCACGAGCTCTCGCCGGAGGAGCATCAGGCGGTGCAACGCGCCCTCGGGCAGGCGCCCCAGCAGTCGCAGCCGGCCTAGGGTTCGCGCGTAAGGCTCTGTCTCGAGGAGGGCGGATGCGTACCGGCTACCTCGGTCCCGAGGGCACCTTCACCCAGGAGGCCCTGCTCTCATCGACGCCAGCCAGCGGACTGGAGCTGGTCGCGCTGCCGACGATCTACGACACGGTGATGGCTGTGCACGACGGCTCTGTCGAGCGGGCGCTCGTCCCGATCGAGAACTCCCTCGAGGGGTCGGTCAACGCAACGCTCGACGCCCTTGCGATGGAGACCGAGGACGTCGAGATCGTGGGCGAAGTCGTCCATCCCATCCGCCACTGCCTGATTGCCCGCTCGCCGCTCGAGCTCTCCGAGATCCGCACGGTCGTCTCGCACCCCCAGGCGACCGCCCAGTGCGCGCGTTTCCTGCGCGCCCGTCTTCCCCGCGCGCGGGTCCTCGCCGGGAGCTCCACGGCAGACGCCGTCCGCATGGTCGCGGACCATGATGATCGCTGGGCGGCGCTCGGTAACCGGCTCGCGGCCGAGCGCTACCGCTGCCAGATCCTGCGCTCCGGGGTGGAAGACCTCCCCGGCAACGAGACGCGCTTCGTCTGGTTGGCCCGACGCGGCGGACCGCCCGTCGCGCCCCCAGAGGAGAACCGCCCGCTGGGGCCGTGGAAGACCGCGATCGTCTTCTGGGGCATCGGCTCCGAGGCGCCCGGCTGGCTGGTCCGATGTCTGTCGGAGTTCTCGCGGCGCGACGTGAACCTCACGCGCATCGAATCGCGGCCGCGCAAGCAGGGACTGGGGCGCTACATGTTCTTCGCCGACCTCGAGGGCGGCGAGCGCCAGCCGAGCGTGGCGGAGGCGCTAGAGGCACTCACCGCCCACGTCGACGACCTGCGCGTACTGGGCTCATTCCCAGCATTCACGGACGATTAGGCGGGGAACTGGTCCCCGGGACCCCCCGGTTACGGACATTGCCCCCGCTACACTGGCGCCACCGTGGTCACGTCAGCACCAAGCGAGCCACTGGGGTCCGCGTCGCCTTTGGAGCACCCGCGACGCGGACCTGCGACTGGCCGGGTGCTCGTCCTGAACGCGACCTACGAGCCGATCAATGTCTGCACGGTCAAGCGGGCAATCGTGCTGCTGCTCAAGGAGAAGGCCGAGGTGATCGAGCACGCGGAGTGGGAGCTTCACTCGGCGACGCAGACGCTCGCGAGGCCGGTCGTGATCCGCCTCGTGGCGTACGTGAGGATCCCCCGGGAGACACACCGCCGCAAGATCACGCGTCGCGCGGTTTTCGCGCGTGACAACTGGACCTGCCAGTACTGCGGGGCCCGCGCCAACCTGACCGTCGACCACGTCGTTCCAAGGTCCAAGGGCGGCGCCTCGAGCTGGGAGAACATCGTCGCGTCGTGCGCACCGTGCAACCGGCGAAAGGGCAACTCGCTGCCCCGCCAAGTGGGGATGCGGCTCCTCAGGCAACCGCGCACGCCGGCGCCCCACGTCTTCATCCAGGTCGCAAGCCCGACCATTCCCACCGCCTGGCAGACGTACCTGGCGGCGTAGCGGGTCCCTCCGTCCGTCCCGCGGTCTGTTGGGATTTTCGGGGTCTATGGCGCAACGTGTCGATTTGCTTCCGCCCCCCGGGAGTAAATCGACAAAGAACGCGGCAAGGCCCATGTTTTGACGCCTTCGCGCTAAGCGCACGAAGGGCGCCGTCGACCCCGGCGCCCTTCGCACATCTTTGGCTACCAAAGCCGCAGCGAACTCGAAGACCGGAGGGACGAATCCCGGTGTCCACCACGGCGGTGTCTCGGGGGGACTCCGCTAAGCGGGGTCAGCCTCCGTCCTAACGGCCGGACACCTCCAGGGTCCCGGTGTGACTTTCAGACAGGCGGACCACCTCCTTTCTCTGGTACTCCCAGCTTACAACCTCGCGGCGACAGTGCGAGAATCTGTCCGTGAGCGAGAGCAACGTCGAGCGTGTACGGCGGGGGTACGAGGCGGTCATGCAACGCGACCTCGACGCGCTCGCCGAGTTGCTCGATCCGGCGGTGCGGTGGCACGCCGGCGACCCCGATGCGAAGTACGCGTGCCACAACAAAGAGGAGGCGCTGCAGTTCATGCGCCGCAACTGGCTAAGCGGGGGCTCGCCGGGCGAGCTGCTCGACGTGATCGACGCCGGCGACAAGGTGGTCGTGATCATGCGGCCGGTCCCCGATGAAACCGGTGCCCCGGCGACGAGCGCCAACGTCACGACCTTCCGCGATGGCAAGGTCGTCGAGATGGTGCACTACCCGGACCCGCAGGACGCCCTAGCCGCAGCTGGCGTAAGCGACGCCTAGTCGCCGTCCTCGATGACCTTGGCCGCTGTTTCGGTCTCGGACTCGGCGACCAGCGCGACGGCCCAGACCTGATCGTCGTCGCGCAGTTCATCACCCTCACGCCCTGCGAAGCCCTGCCGTACCGATTGATCCCGCGCACCGACGTTCGCTGCACCATGCCGTTCTGCGAGATGAAGACCAGTTCCTGGTGCTCGCGCACGACCAGCGCGCCGGCGAGCTGGCCCTTGTTCTCGGTCAGGGTGATCGTCTTCACCCCCATCGTGCCCGCGGCCCTTGACCGGGATACTCGGGGATCGGCGTGCGCTTGCCGTAGCCGTTCTCGGTCACGACAAGCAGCTCCTGATCGTCGCGGGCGACGTCCATCGCGATCACCGCGTTGCCCTTCTGGGCGACGTTCATCCCGCGCACGCCACTGGTGTCGCGGCCCATGGAGCGGACCTGCTGTCTCGGAGAAACGCGAAGCCTGGCCGGAGCGCGAGACCATGATGATGTCGTCGTGGCCGCTGGTGCGGCGGACCGCGATCAGCTCGTCATCGTCGCGGATGTTGATCGCGATGATCCCGTCGGCCTTGATCGGCGTGTTGTACGCGCCGAACTCCGTCTTCTTGACGATTCCGTTGCGCGTCGCGAAGACCAGGTACTTGCCCTCGCTGAAGTCTCGCGTTGAGAGCACCGACTGGACCCGCTCTCCCTCGCGCAGCGGCAGCAGGTTGACGAGCGCGCGACCCCGTGCCGTTCGCGACTGCCTCCGGCAGTTCGTAGACCTTCAGCCGGTAGACCTTGCCGCGGTTGGTGAAGAACAGCAGGTAGTCGTGGGTCGAGGACACGAACAGGTGCTCGATGTAGTCGTCGTCCTTCATGTCCATCCCGGTGATCGCCGATCCCGCCGCGGCGCTGCTGGCGGTAGGTCGACAGCGGCAGCGACTTGATGTAGCCGGAGTGGGTGATCGAGATCACCATCTGCTGGTCGGCGATCAGATCCTCGATGTCGATCTCGCCCTCGGCGTGGGTGATCTCGGTACGGCGCTCGTCGCCGTAGGCCTCGGCGATCTCGGTCAGCTCGTCCTTGATCAGCCCGTAGACCCGTTCCTCGTCGCCGAGGATCTCCCGCAGCTCCTTGATCCGCTCGATCAGATCGGCGTGCTCCTGCTTGATCTTGTCGGCCTCGAGCGCGGTCAGCCGGCTGAGCGTCAGCTGCAGGATCGCCTGGGCCTGGATGACGGTCAGCTCGAAGCGCTCGACCAGTCCGTTGCGCGCCGCCTCGGGGTCGCGCGAGCCGCGGATCAGGGCGATCACCTCGTCGAGGTTGGCGAGCGCGATCGAGCTAGACCCTCGAGCACGTGGGCCCGCTCCTCCGCGCGGCGCAGCTCGTACTGTGTGCGCCGCACGATCACCTCGCGCTGGTGGTCGACGTAGTGGCCGATCACCTCGCGCAGCGACAGCGTGCGCGGCACGTTGTCGACGAGCGCGACCATGTTGACGCCGAACGTCGTCTGCATCGGCGTGTGCTTGTAGAGCTTGTTGAGCACGACCTTCGGGATCGCGTCGCGCTTGAGCTCGATCACGATCCGCATCCCGTGGCGATCGGACTCGTCGCGCAGGTCGGTGATCTCCGGGATCCTCTTGTCGAGCACCAGGTCGCGGATCTTCTCGATCAGGCCGCCGTCGCCGCCCTTGCGTACCTGGTAGGGCAGCTCGGTGACGATGATCGCCTCCTTGCCCTGCCCGATCGGCTCGATGTGAGCCTTGGCCTGGACCCGGACCCGGCCGCGCCCGGTCGCGTACGCATCGCGGATCCCGTCGCGCCCGAGGATCGTCCCGGCGGTCGGAAAGTCGGGGCCCTTGATGTGCTGCATCAGCCCGTCGACGTCGATCTGCGGGATCGTCGATGTAGGCGATCGTCGCGGCGATCACCTCGCGCAGGTTGTGCGGCGGGATGTTCGTCGCCATCCCGACGGCGATCCCAGAGCCGCCGTTGACAGCAGGTTCGGGAAGCGCGCCGGCAGCACCACCGGCTCCTGCCGTGGAGCCGTCGTAGGTCGGGACGAAGTCGACCGTGTCCGCTCGATGTCCCGCAGCATCTCGGTCGCCAGCCGGTCGAGGCGGGCCTCGGTGTAGCGCATCGCCGCCGCCGAGTCAGCCGTCGATGTTGCCGAAGTTCCCGTGCCCGTCGACGAGCGGATAGCGCATCGAGAAGTCCTGCGCGAGGCGCACGAGCGTGTCGTAGATCGGCGCTGTCGCCGTGGGGGTGGTACTTGCCCATCACCTCGCCGACGATCTGCGCGCACTTGACGTGCTTGCGGCGCCGGCTGCAGGCCGATCTCGTTCATCACGTGCAGCACGCGCCGATGGACGGGCTTCAGGCCGTCGCGCACGTCGGGCAGCGCGCGCCCGACGATGACCGACATCGCGTAGTCGAGATACGCGGAGCGCATCTCCTCCTCGAGCCCGCGCGGCTCGATGTTGCCGCCGCCGATCGTGTCGATCGCCGACATCTGCGTCCCACCTACACGTCCAGGTTGGTGACGAGCCGGGCGTTCTCCTCGATGAACGCGCGGCGCGGCTCGACCTGGTCGCCCATCAGCATCGAGAACACGCGGTCGGCGGCACGCGGCGTCCTCCATCGTCACCTGCACGAGCGTGCGGGTGGCCGGGTCCATCGTCGTCTCGCGCAGCTCCTCGGCGTCCATCTCGCCGAGGCCCTTGAAGCGGTAGTACGTCGACCCCCTTCTGCGCGACCTCGAGGACGCTCCTCGCGCAGCTCCTCGAACGTCGCCGCGTCGGACGCGTCGTCGCCGAGCGTGATCGTGGAACGGCGGCGTGCCGGCGAGCTCCGCCAGCTCCTCGTGCACGTCGGCCAGCCGGCGGTACTCGTTCGCGTCGAGGGCGGCGCGGCGGACGTGATGGGTGGTCGCCAGGCCCGTCTTGGCTCTCGATCGTCGCGGATCACGATCTCGCGTCGCGTCCTCGGACGAGCAGCTCGGTCGGTAGGCGTGGCCGTTGCGTGGCCGTCCTTGGCCGCAGGTGCGGACGCAGCGCGTCGACGTCGGTGATCTGCTCCTCGAGCAGCCGCGCCTGCTGCATGAAGCTCGACCACGCCGTGACCGTGGGCGGCGCGCAGCGCCGACGCCCAGCCCTCGTACTGCTTGAGCAGCCGGGCGAACCGCTGCCAGCGGGCCTCGGTCAGCTTGAACGGCTTGTTGTAGCGGTCGAAGACCTCGATCTTCTCGAACTTGTCGCCGAGCAGGATCTCCTCGAGCTCCGACTCCCGCTCGATGTAGCGGTGCTTCTGGCCGCGGGTGAGCCGATACAGCGGCGGCTTGGCGATGTAGACGTAGCCGGCCTCGATCAGAGGCTGCATCTCGCGGAACAGCAGCGTCAGCGCGAGCGTGCGGATGTGCGCGCCGTCGACGTCGGCGTCGGTCAGCAGCATCGACCTTGTGGTAGCGGGCCTTGCTCGATGTCGAACTCGTCGCGCACGCCGGTGCCGATCGCGGTGATCAGCGCCTGGATCTCGGTGTTTGCCGAGCACCTTGTCGATGCGGCTCTTCTCGACGTTGAGGATCTTGCCCCGCAGCGGCAGGATCGCCTGCGTGTTGCGGTCGCGGGCGCTGACTGCCGAGCCGCCGGCGGAGTCGCCCTCGACGACGAACATCTCGGCCAGCGCCGGGTCCTTGACCGAGCAGTCGGCGAGCTTGCCGGGCAGGGTCGAGTTCTCCGAGCGCGGACTTGCGGCGAGTCAGGTCGCGGGCCTTGCGGGCCGCCGCGCGCGCCTGCGCGGCCTGACACCGCCTTGCGGATCACCGCGCGGGCGTCCTGCGGGTTCTCCTCGAGAAACTCGGCCAGCCGGGCGTTGACGACCGACTGGACGAAGCCCTGCCATCCCCGGGTTGCCGAGCTTGGTCTTGGTCTGTCCCTCGAACTGCGGATCCGGCGAGCTTGGCCGAGATGACCGCGGTGAGCCCCTCGCGAACGTCCTCGCCGGTGAGGTTCTCGTCCTTCTCCTTGAGCTCGCCCTTGTCGCGCGCGTACTTGTTCAGCGCGCCGGTCAGCGCCGAGCGGAAGCCGCTCAGGTGCGAGCCGCCCTCGTGAGTGTTGATGTTGTTGGCGAACGAGAACACCGACTCCTGGTAGGAGGCGTTCCACTGCATCGCGACCTCGACGCGCGCCCTCCTCGCTCTCGCCCTCGAACGAGATGACCTTCCTCTGGATCGGCTCCTTGTTCTCGTTGAGGTACGCGACGAAGTCGACGATGCCGCCCTCGTAGTGGAACTCCGCGCGGTGACCCTCGTCGCGCTCGTCGACGATCGACGATGCGCAGGCCGCGGGTGAGGAAGGCCGTCTCGCGCATCCGCTCCTCGAGCGTCGTGAAGTCGAGCTCGAGCGTCTCGAAGATGTCCGCGTCGGGCAGGAACGTGATCGTCGTGCCGGTGCTCCTTGGTCGCGCTCGCCCCGCTTCACGTCGGCCCAGCGGCTTGCCGCGCTCGTAGGACTGGCGTCCAGACGTAGCCGTCGCGCCGGACCTCGACGTCGAGGCGCTCCGAGAGCGCGTTGACGACCGAAACGCCGACGCCGTGCAGACCCCCCGAGACCTTGTAGCCGCCGCCCTCGCCGAACTTGCCGCCGGCGTGCAGGACGGTCAGCACGACCTCGAGCGCCGGGCGCTCCTCCTTCTCCATCATCGCCGACCGGGATGCCGCGCGCCGTCGTCGACGACCGTGACCGAGTTGTCGGGGTGGATCGTGACCTCGACCGTCGTCGCAGCGCCCGGCCAGCGCCTCGTCGACAGAGTTGTCGACCACCTCGTAGACGAGGTGGTGCAGGCCCCGGGGGCCGGTCGAGCCGATGTACATCCCAGGTCGCCTGCGCACGGCCTCGAGGCCCTCGAGGACGGTGATGTCCTGGGCGTCGTAGCTCGCCTGCGGCGCCCTTGTGCGCGTCTCGTCGTTCGGTTCTGCCAACGATCCTCCGATTACGTTGAGACGCCCCGGAACCGCGCTACGCAACGCGCGCCGGGGCGTCAAAACTGGTGTACCGAAGAATAGCACAGAGGTCGCCGTATCCGGCACCTGGTGGAGCAGGAAATTTCCTGCAAATGGCCAATTTTGTAACGCTCTGGACACGTCTACGTTCGACTTTCTGAACGTTCGCGGGGACGCCCGTGATAACGCTTCGCAGGCGCTCTCAAACTGTTCAACGCGAGCCTCCCTAGCCCTGCTCCCACAGGGGCCCGGCGACGCACCGCAGGCGCTTGATCTCGGCCCCACGCAGCCGCTCGTTGAGCCGCTCCAGGATCGCCTCGCTCATCAAATCGAGCTCCTGCGCCCACACCGACGACTCGCACACGACGGTCAGTACTCCGGCCCGCTCCGAAATCGGGCCTCGCCTCGCTCAGCGATGGCCGCTCCGACGGCCTTCGGCCACGCACGCTGGGCATCGGCGAGCACCGTCTCCGGAGCCAGCCGCTGCGCGAGTACCTCGAGCGTCCCCGAAAGCAAGCGCGGGCTGCGATCGAAGTGGGTCATAAGGAGTCGTGCCGATCGGCGGGGCGAAGGGTGCCGGCGGGAGACGACCGAGACGGCCGTCACCTCCGGGTCCTCGGCACCCGGGACGTGGTCCAGCTCGGTCGCCGTGATCACCGATGGCCTGGCCGCCGCCCGCGCGCAAGCGTTCGAGAGCGCGCAGCGACGCTCGCGCGTCGAGCTCGCTCATGACGTCGTCGAGCAGCATGCATGGGCAGGCGTCCCGCGATGTCGGCCGATCGCCTCGCGCTCGGCGAGCAGCAGAGCCAGCAGCGCCGAGTCGCTGCTGGCCCTGCGAACCGTATGTCCGGAGCTCGCGGCCGTCCCGCAGCAGCGACAGCTCGTCCCGGTGGGGCCCGTGACCCGTGAACCCACGCTCCAGGTCGCTGTCGGTGCGCTCGGCCAGCTCGGCGGACAACTCCTCTGTCGATGTGGCGCGTGAACGGGGTCGGTAGGCGACGGTCGCGGGCGCCCTCGAGCCCGAGCTCGGCCGCAACCTCGGCCGCACAGTTCGAGCGATCGCCTGCACCGCCGCGGCGCGATCGGCCATCAGCGCCATGCCGTGACGGGCGAGCTGCACGTCCCACGCGACGAGCGCATCGCGGGAGCCACCGCTGGCTGCGAATCCGTGCGATCAGGGCGTTTCGCTGGGCCAGGGTCTGGGCGTAGGCCCTCCGCGTCCGACCCGCGCCGGCCATAGCGCCGCCACCAGCTGGTCCAGATGCGCGCGACGCACGCGCCGGCGGCCCCTTGATCAGCTCCAGCCGATCCGGCAGGAACACGGTCAACAATGGTCGCGCCGGCGCCTCGAGCAGGGTTCTACGGCCGCGTCGTCGACCGAGATGTGCTTCGGCTCTCCCGGCGCGAAGCCCACCGCGAGCTCGTGCTCGCCGTCCAAACGCCCGCACGAGCACGACCACGCGCGTGGAGGATGCGCCGAAACGGACCACCTCCCGCTCGTTCGCGGTCGCGACAGGAGCGACCCGTACAGCCGAAGTAGATCGCCTCGAGCAGGTTGGTCTTTCCGGCTCCGTTGGGGCCGAAGATGACCGTCAGGCCGGTCGCCGAACGTCAGGCTGGCGCGCTCGTAAGAGCGGAAGTCCCGCAGCGCGAGCTTGTGGACGGTGGGCGCACCCAGGGTCGCACCTCTGCCCGGGAAGCTCGAGCGCCTGCGCCCTCATCCACCTACACGTTGAGCCTGATCGGCATGATCAGGTACTGGAAGCCGCTCCCGTCAGCGGCCTCGATCAGCCCGGGTCGCATCGGGCTGATCAGCTTCAACACCACGTCGCCCTCCTCGATCGCCTCGAGTCCCGTCGCGCAGGAACTCTGGGTTGAACCCGATCTCGAGCGGCTCGCCTTGGAACGCCACGGGCAGCGACTCGCGTGCCTCGCCGACATCCGGGGTCTCCGCCGAGACGCTCAGCTCACCTTGCTGGAACGCGAGGCGAAGCGGCGCGTTCTTCTGCGCCAGCAAGCTGATGCGACGCACGACGTCCGTGAGCTCAGTGCGAGTCGATTCTGCAGCTCGTGCTCGAACCTCTTCAGGCAGAAGCTGACGGTAGTTGGGGAACTGTCCTTCGATCAGGCGTGAGGAGAGGATCACGCCGTCGAGCACAAACATGATCTGGTTGCGCTGGACGGAGATGCCCAGCCGCTCGGTCTGCTGCTGAGCCGCGATGCGGGCGAGCTCCTGGAGCGCTCGAGCCGGCACGTTCACTTCGAAGTCCTCCGACAGAGCTTCCTCGAGCGTTGTCTGTTTCACGCTTAGACGATAGGAATCGGTGGCGACCATCTCGAGACGGCCGCTCGCCGCGGAGATGAGAATCCCCGTGAGCACAGGCCGAGTCTCGTCGCGGGACGCCGACCCCGCCACCTTCAGGGCGGTCGTCACGAACGCCTGACCGGGAACGGAGATGAGGTTCTCACGATCGGGCTCCGGGAACTGCGGGAAGTCTTCGCTGCGCAGCGTGCGGATGTGAAAGACGGCCGAGCCCGAGATGATTTCTACGTCGCGCTCGCTGGCCCGCAACTCAATCGACAAGTCCGAGCCCGGCAGCGAGCGCACCACGTCGAGAAGGAGACGGGCTGGGAGCACGACGTCACCGTCTCTGACCGCCTCGGCCGCGACCCGCATCTGAAGGCCGATCTCCATGTCGGTCGTGCGCAATTCGCAGGCGCCGGCTGATACCGCCAGTTGCACGCCAGACAGCGCTTGGATCGCTGTGCGAGCAGATGCCACACGAGCGGCCGTCTGGAGCTGCGCGAGCAACACATCGCGTTCGACTGAGATCTTCATGTTCAATATCTAAATAGAGGATTAGCAGTCATAGGGGGTGTCAAGAAGTCGATAAGTCCTCGTCTGGTGTACAGCGATTGAGTTTTGGCGCCGCCACACATCGCCAGCAGTCTGTCAACAGCCGCGGTCGGCTTGGCTGGAGGCAATGGCCGTCCTGATGTTGGTGAGCTCGTGGCCGAAGGTTGCCTCAGAAGCCACGCGCCTGCTTACTTGCGCGCACGCGTGGACCACCGTCGTGTGGTTGCGTCCGCCAAAAGCGCTGCCGATCTCGTGGAGGGAGCGTCCGGTTGACTCACGTGCGAGAAACATGGCGATCTGGCGCGGGATTGCAAGCCTCGCAGCCCTGGTCGGCGAGACGAGATCCTTCACGGTCAGTCCAAAGTACTCGGCCACCGCCGTCTGTACCTGCGATATCGACGGCTTGTGGCCGCTCGCCGCCCGGGGATGAATGACGTCCAAAACGGTGGCCGCCAGCTCGCGGTCGATCGGCCTCGCGGTGAGGGAGTTGAAGGCCACGACCCGGATGAGGGCGCCCTCGAGGACGCGGACGTTTGTTGTCACTCTCGCTGCCAATAGGTCCAGGACGCCCGGATCGGCCAAAGCGACGCCATCGACCTCGGCTCGCTTGCTGAGGATCGTCCTCCGGGTTTGGAAGTCGGGTGGGCCGATCTCGGTGACGAGCCCGGCCTCGAATCGCTCGCGCAGGCGTTGCTCGATCGCGGTCAGCTGCTCCGGAAGGCGATCGCAGGTGACGACGAGCTGCCGACCGCGCTCGTAGAGCGCGTTGAAGGTATGAAAGAACTCCTCCTCGGTCTTCGCCTTGCTGGCGAGAAACTGGACGTCGTCGAGCAGCAGAATGTCGGCTCCCCGGTAGACGTGCTTGAACCGCTCGATAGAGCGGCTGTTCAGGGCGTTGAGGAAGTGGTTGGTGAATGTCTCCGCGGTCGTGTAGCGCACGGTGCTGCCGGGACTGAAGGTCTCCACGTAGTTGCCGATCGCGTGTAAGAGATGCGTCTTTCCGAGGCCGGGCGGCGCGTACAGGAAGAGCGGGTTGTACGTCTGTCCGGGCGCCTCCGCGACGGCCAAGGCAGCGGCGTGAGCGAGCCGATTGCTCTCGCCGATAACGAACTGGTCGAAGCAGTAGCGGGGGTTGAGACCGGGTTGTGGCGTGCCCGCGGAGTTCTGCACTCCGACCGGGACATCCATTCGCGAAGAAGGCGCTGTGAACTCGACGCGAAGCTCTTGCCCGAGCACTGAGGCCGCAGTCCGCTCCACGACGCGCCCAAAGCGCCTCGCCACCCAGCGGTGCTTACCGTCGGGGGCGGCCAGCCGGAGTTGTCGCCCGTCCCAGCTCGCGATCGCTAGCGAGGAGAGCCAGAGGCTGTACGTCGGCTCTCCGACGGCACACCGGAGCCTCGCCCGTATCTCCGCCCAAGCGGGCAGCAAGTCTGGTTGTGCGGGCAGGTCCAAGCGGCTCCCTGGGGGGTAGCACGAGACAATTGAGGAGACCCCGGCCGCGGACGCCGGCGCCGTCGGATATATACCAGCGTGGTCTTCGCGCCGAGGAGAGTGTCAGCGCAAAGCGCGAGAAAAACAGCGCCCGGGGACGTAACCAGGCCACGGCTATACTGGGCTGCCGGTCCGTGCCACGTGAGCTATGAAACGCACTTACCAGCCGAAGAAGCGCAAGCGGTCCAGGACGCACGGATTCCGGGCGCGGATGCGCACGCGCAGCGGCCGGCTCACGCTCAAGCGTCGTCGCGCGAAGGGTCGCAAGCGACTGACCGTCTGATGGCCCGGTCGCTCGGATCGCGGCCTCGGCCCCGGCGCGGTCGGCTATCGCACAGCGGCGACTTCGACCGAGTCCTGCGCCAGGGGCGCTCGCACGGAGCCCGGGAGCTCGTCCTGCACGTCTTTCCCCGCGCGGCGGACGGACCGACGCGACTTGGTCTGTCGGTCTCCCGCAAGGTGGGAGGAGCGGTCGAACGCAACCGCGTGAAGCGACTCCTGCGCGAGGCGTTCACGTGTGAAGGAGAGCGCCTTCCGGCTGGCACCGATGTGGTTCTAGTGGCAAGAAGGGACATCCGTGATCTGGCTGAGCGCGAGGGCCTGGGTGGGGTGCGGGGGCTGCTCGCGGAGTTGATCTCGCGAGTCGAGGGAGCCGCGAGCGCGCAGGAGCCGGCCGCATGACCGTGCTTCGCCGCTTGGCGGTAGCCCCTCTGAAGCTCTACCAAGCGGTCGTCTCCCCCGCGCTTGGTCCCCGCTGCAAGTTCTATCCGTCGTGCTCGGAGTACGCCGTGCAGGCGATCATGCGATTCGGCATACTCCGGGGGCTGGTCCTGGCGACTTGGCGGCTGCTGCGCTGCAACCCCTTCAGCCATGGTGGGTTCGACCCGGTAGAGCACCAGCGCCTATTTAGAACTCGCGCGCCGGCTCCGACCGTCTGACGCATGCTGATCGACGCAAACATCCTCCAGCCGCTGATCACCGTCTTCCAGGACGTGATCACGTTTTTCCACAGCCACGTGATTGCCTCGTGGGGCGTAGCGATCATCCTCTTGACGGTCGCGATTCGGCTAGTGCTGCTCCCGCTGACCGTCAAGCAGTTCCACTCGATGCAGAAGCTGCAGCGGCTGACGCCGGAGATCAAGCGGGTTCAGGCCAAGTACAAGCAGGACAAGCAGCGCCAGCAGCAGGAGCTGATGAAGCTCTATCAGGAGCACGGGGTCAACCCGTTCAGCTCGTGCCTGCCCTTCGTCGTCCAGATACCCGTGCTGTACGCGCTGTACTTCATGCTGCGCAGCAGCTTGCGGGCGGACATATGCCCGCAGAGACAGCCGGGCGCCCACTTGGTCAACGGCCATTGGGTCGTTCCGCCGCACGCGACCCTAGTGGCGTGCGGCGCCAACCACGGGGCGAACTTCCTCTTCATTCCGGACCTCACCAACCACGCCACGGGCGTCGTGCTCGTGGTGCTGATTGTGCTTTACGTGGTCACGCAGATGGGGTCGACCTTGCTGATGTCCGCCCCCACGATGGACAAGCGTCAGCGGCAGATGATGCTGTTTCTCCCGCTGGTCTTCGTGTTCATCATCATCGGGCTTCCGGCAGGCGTGATCGTCTACTGGATCGTCACCAATGCGCTGATGGTCATTCAGCAGTACGGCGTCAAGCGGGCGATTGGTCCTGTGGCCCCGCTACCCGCCGTGGACGGAGCCGCCGCTGCGACTTCGAAAGACGGCGCGCCGCCGGCCAAGAAGGGACCGTCGCCCGCCAGGCAAGAGGGCAAGACGGCGGCTGCCGACGGCAACGGCTCCGGCGGAGGTGGAGGTCTTGCGGGCCTCTTGCGAGGACGGTCGAAGGATCAAGAGGAGCAAGCCGTGGGCGCCGGCGCTGGCGGCCGCTCGTCCGGTCAGGGGCGCTCGTCCGGACAGGGCCGCCCAGCCGCGCAAGGACGGGGCGGCGGGCAAGCGCGGAGCGGACCACCTCCGCGCCCCCCCAGGAAGAAGAAGAAGCGCTCTGGACGACGGAGGTAGCGTGGAGGCCGAGAGCGCAGGGATCGACGAGCCGGGCAGCTGGAAGGGCGAAGAGGGATCACTCGAGCGCTCCGATAGCCCTGCCGGTCGGGTGGACGCCCTATTGCGTCACATCGCCGCAGCCGCCTCGCTTCGGTCAAACGTGGTTGTCCACGAGGACGACGAACGTTTGCTGGCGGAATTCGTCGGCGAGGACGCCGATAGCCTGATCGCAGACCACGGGCGCACGATCGATGCCATTCAGCACCTCGCCTATCGCACCGCGTTTGGCGCCGCGACGCCACGGAAGGCGGTCGTGGTCGATGCGGCCGGATACCGCGACCGGCGCGCCGCGGCGCTGCGCGCCGCGGCCGACCAAGCCGTCGAGACGGCCGTGAGAGAGAACCGCGCGGTCGAGCTCGAGCCGATGAGTGCGATCGAGCGCAAGCTCGTCCACGAGCATCTCCGCGACCGGCGCGAGGTGGAGACATATAGCGAGGGCGAAGAGCCCGCGCGGCGCCTAGTCGTAGCCCCCTTGGTGGATCGCCGGCCGGCATAGGCTTCCCGGCCCCCGCCCGAGCGTTGTAGGGCTTCCCGCGCCCGCTTCGCTTCCCGCGCCCCGGACCAGCGTTTCGCCCCGCATCCGGGACCAGCGTTTCACGTTTTTCTTGACGGTGAAACAACCGATCGCTAGAAAGCCGCTCGGGCGCTCTGTGCCCACCCCCGACTGCGCACCGATTCGTCGATGAATCCCCCGACCTCACAGCGACCGCTAAACGACTTCGATCATGGGGTGCTCGTCGGCGTGCTGATCGGCGAGGGGTCGTTCGGCGGCGATGGAAAGCAGCCGCACGTCACGCTTCGAATGCACGTCCGCCACGAGGCGCTGTTCCTCTGGCTAATGGAACGTTTTCCGCGGACGCGGCTCTACGGTCCGTACACCCACGGGGGTCGGTCGTACTTCCAGTGGATGGCGCGCGGCACCGCGCTGGTCCATGACGTGCTCCCGATCCTCGAGCAGCGGCTAGCCGGAGGACTTGACGGGCACGCCGCTGCCCGTCTGAGCGCGATGTGCGAGCGCTACGCGTCCTACATCGAGCGCGAGCGCACACGCGGCGCGGCGGAAGAAAAGGAGCCGCGGCCCGAACTCAGGTCATGAGTCGGCTCGAGCGCCGGATCGACGAGCTCGTCCGGCGCTGGTCGCTCCTTCCTTCTGCGGGCGATCAGTTGCGAGCTCTGCTCGAGGTGCTGGCGGAGGATCCAGCCGCACCCACCGCAGTTCACGACCGGGAGGGAGTGCTCGAAGACCACCTCGCTGACGCGCTCGTCGCGCTCGCGGTCGAGCCGGTCCGCACGGCCGCGACGGTGGCCGATATCGGTTCGGGCGCGGGGGTACCTGGCCTCCCTCTCGCAATCGCCAAGCCTCGGGCCGAGTTCGCGCTCGTCGAGAGCAACGGCCGCAAGTGTTCCTTCATTTCGCGGGCCGCGGCCGCCTGCGGAGTCGCCAACGTCGAGGTCGTTAACGCGCGCGCGGAGGCGTGGGCGGCCGGCACCGAGCGCTTCGAGCTCGTCACGGCGAGGGCGCTCGCTCCGCTGGCGGTGGTGGTCGAATATGCCGCTCCGCTGCTGGTGCGAGGAGGCCGGGTGATCGTGTGGCGCGGCGCGCGTGACCCGGCTGCGGAGGCGGCTGCGACCGCCGCGGCGCAGCAATTAGGCCTGGCCGCAGTCGGGATCGAGCCCGTGCAACCGTATCCGGGCGCCAAGCGGCGCCACCTGCACGTCTTCGCGAAGGAGAAACCGACGCCGCCCGGCTTCCCGCGCCGGCCTGGCGTGGCGCGCAAACGGCCCCTCGGGCAGGGCGCTCAGTCGATCTGACCGGGGGCGGCGCTAGCTTGCGGCCGCGATGGGCACCGTGTATGCGATCGCCAACCAGAAGGGTGGCGTCGGCAAGACCACGACGGCCGTGAACCTCGCAGCGTGTGTCGCGGCCGCCGATTACGACGCGCTGCTCGTGGACACCGACCCACAGGCCAACGCGACGCTCGGTCTGGGCCTGGGCAAGGATCTCTCGCCGAGCGTCTACGACACCCTGGTGGGAGGGCTGCCACTCCAAGACGCGATCCTACCCACGGCGATCGAGCGCCTCTGGATCGTGCCCTCGGGGCCCGACCTGGCGGGAGCGAACGTCGAGCTGCCGCGAATCGCGGGCAGCGAGACACGACTGCGCGAAGCGCTCAGATCCGTCCGCGATCGCTACGCGTTCATCCTGCTCGACTGCCCACCCTCGCTGGGACCCCTGACGGTGGGGGCGCTTGCGGCGGCTGACCGCGTGATCGTGCCCGTGCAGGCGGAGTACTTCGCGCTCGAGGGGCTTGCCGGATTGCTGCAGACCGTCTCGCTGATCCAGCGAGATCTCAACCCACGCCTCATGGTCGGGGGCATGCTTCTGACGATGCACGACGGCCGCACGCGGCTCGCGCAGGACGTCGAGCGTGAGGTCCGTAAGCACTTCCCGGAGCTGGTCTTCGAGACCGTGATTCCGCGCAATGTCCGCGTCGGCGAGGCGCCCAGCTTCGGCAAGCCCGTCATTCACCACGACCCGGCTTGCGCGGGCACGGACGCCTACTTCGAGTTCGCGAAGGAGGTCGCCGCGCGTGGCTGAACGAGGAATGGGCCGCGGTTTGGCCGCGATCCTCGCCGTAACCCCGCGGGAAGCGGTTGAGGAACTGCGCGAGTTGCCAATCGACCTGGTGGAGCCCAACCCCAGCCAGCCACGGCGGGCCTTCGACGAGGAAGGGTTGCTTGCCCTGACCGAGTCGATCCGCAGCCGGGGCGTCTTGCAGCCGGTGCTTGTGCGTCCGCTCGCCGGTCGCTATGAGCTGATCGCAGGGGAGCGACGCTGGCGCGCCGCGCGCCTGGCCGGTCGAGAGACGATTCCAGCGATGGTCCGCCACCGCGGCGACGCCGGCTCGCTCGAGCTAGCTCTGATCGAGAACATGGCTCGCGAGGATCTCAACCCGGTCGACCAGGCGCGCGGCTGCGCGGCGCTGGTCGAAGAGCTCGGGCTCACCCGCGAGGACGTCGGGCTGCGAGTAGGGCGAAGCCGCGTCGCGGTGGCGAACCTGATCCGTCTGCTCGATCTTCCCGACGAGGCGCTGGAATTGATAGAGCGGGGCGAGCTGACGGAGGGACACGGGCGTGCGCTCCTGCTCAGTCGAGACCACGACGAGCGCCGCCGCCTCGCCCGAGAAGCGGCGGCCCGGCGTTGGTCGGTGCGCGAGCTCGAGCGGCGCGCTCGCTCGGCAGCAGAGCCGGAAGTGCGAATTCGAAGGGCGCGCCCGAGGCTGCATCCCGACCAGGAGGCTGCGGTCGACCAGATCGCGGACGCCTTCGGCGCGGCGCTGGGGGCCAACGTTGAGGTGACGGCGGCGGCCGGTGGCTACCGCGCCCACCTGCACTTCTCTTCGCTCGAGGAGGCGCTTGACCTAGCCCACCGCCTGGCGGCCCCCGCGCCATCGCCGACCCTGGCGCCGCGTTAACATCCCCGCTTGCGAAAGCGCGCTCCGGGCTCGTCACGGAGCCGGTGCATTCAGGGCGATTAGCTCAGTCGGTTAGAGCGCTTCTCTGATAAGGAAGAGGTCCCAGGTTCGAGTCCTGGATCGCCCACTGAACGCTTGCAGGGGTTTTGTGATCCGGTGGTATGGAGGTCCACCGGACGCGGCGACGGGAGACTGGCCCTCGAGGTCACAGGCGACGGCGCGGGCGGGGACGACGGTTGAGTCGAGCGGTGGCGGCCAGCCCGCGGCGGGCAGCAACGAAGTGACGGCTATCGCAACGCGAGCGTCAGCGCCTCCGTGGCCGCGGTCAAGCGCCAGATCCGCTCTCGATACGTACGGAAGGCTCAGTCGCTCTGCTTGCCGCCGTCGATGACTTCGACGGCGCCGAAGCCTTCGAGTGGGCGGTCGATGAAGAACATCTCGATTGTGATGTCGGGCTCAATGTGGGCTTGGGAGAGGAAGGCGAGCACCTTGCGGTTCGTGAGCCGTTCGATCATTTCCTTGTAGCGCCCGGCCATCATGGCCTGGAAGTTCTCGCGCATCGTAACCACGTGCTTGGCGTCGCCGGAGTCCATCATCGTCTGCTCGAGCGGGGTGAAGCCCGAGCCCCGCATCACGCACACGACGATGTCATCGAGTGCGTACGTCTTAGCTTTCAGCGGCCCGCGGCCATAATGCTCGCGGAGCAGCCGCACAAACCCGGTAGAGATCGCCGACAGCAACCGCCCGCCGACGAGCTTTTGTTCGGAGCCAGGCTGGCTCGGTTTATGGGCCTTTGGCTGTGTCGCTTCCACTCGTGCTGGGGTTCGCGGTCTGTCAGCTATCTACCTGTCGGGCCCCGGGAACGCTTGCCCGCCCACGCGTCTGACCACGTTGGAGCCAAAAGCTAGCACCGTCGGACTCGTCAGGCCGCGCAATTTCGCGGCAAGGTGTAGGCTGTCGGCGCGCGAGTCTTGGCATCGACGCTTGCGGCGGCGCTGGGTCTCGGATCGATGTGCGTAGCGTTCCCTGGCGGCCTGCCTGATGGCGGCTCGGGAGGGCGTCGCAGAGGGAAGCGACGCTTATCCGCAATGGGAGCCGTCATACCGCACAGATCACGAACGGACGCTCCGAGGGGTATCGCGCCGATTGCCGCCCTGTCACGAGGAAGGGCGCCGGTGCGTGGGGACGGGCCGAGGGGCGCGGTCGCCTACGGGGCTGGGGGCTGGGGGCTGTTTCGTCGGCTGGGCGCTCGCATGAGCGCCCAGCCTCCGAGGCACTGAGGCGCGCGCCGGTCGCCGCTGGATCGGCGGGCTCTCTCTGGTCCCGGATCGATGCCCGCTCTCTGGACTTTCAGTCCTGGTGCGATGCGACCGCCGCGGTGGTCGGGTGCGGGTCGTGCCCGAGCTCTCGGGTCCCGTCGTTCCCCTCGGCGGAGGAGAGGCGCTGGTGGTCAGGTTGTCCATCGAGCACAAAGATTTCGGCGCCGAGGTCGGGGTTGACGTGGTTGGCGCTCAGCATCGCAATGACCTGGCGGCCGGTGAGCTCTCCGACTTTGGCCATGCATTCCTCGCGCATCGCCTCTTGGAACTCGTGGCGGATCTCGATCACCTTGCCAACGCGGCCTTTATTCACGAGCGATTCCTCGCCCTTGGTCAGCGTCTGTTCGAGCATCACCAGAACGACGTTGTCGCGGATCGTTGTCCGCGACTTTGTCGGTCCCCGTCCGGTGTATTCGCGCAACAGTCCCACCACCGCGTGGGAGATGGCCGCGTGCAGCGTCACGCCCGTAGGCTGGTCTTGTTTGATGTGGTCGGCCATGAGCCGTCCGATCTCGCCTTCCCCTGAGTCAGAAAATCCGGCGCCGGAAGAGGGAAAGGCGGCGAGCCGCCGGGGCGCAAGACACACCTCGACTGCGAATGGCCGATCGAGACGCTGACCAGAGTCTCGCACAGCTAGCAACTTAAGCTGGAGGGGCTGGTATGTTGCTTATGCGGTCCAGCGGGGCTGGCCCCGGCCGGGCCGACGCAGTGACGTTAGAGGGCGGCGATCGTCGACAGGCGTGCGCGGGCACTCGACGAGACTGAAGACGAGTTAAGTCGGGGGATTCAATGACCGCCGCCAACGTCCCCAAAACGTCACCTGATACCACCCGGCGGGTCGCGCAAGCGCCCGAGGAACCTCGGTTCCTGGGTGGTCCTGTGGCCGCCGTGGCGCCTAGCAACGGCCGGCGCGCGGTGTCTCCGAGCGTTGCGGCGCTTCACGAGCAGGCCGGGGACGTTGCGTTGCTGGAGATCAACCCGGACCTCGCGTCTGATCTGACCTCGGACCAGATGCAACTAGCGCTGCGCGCGCTGGTCGTGCCCGCGATCAGGATCCAGGGAGGCCAGTGGGACTCCGAGGCATGCGCGAATGACGACCGGGTGGCCGGCTCGCTGATCGGGCTGCTCGTGATCGACGGTGTCCTGGTTCGCGAGATGATGCTCGGCCCATACGTTTCCGCGCAGCTGTGCGGACCGGGCGACCTGTTGGAACTGCGCAGCGCCCGCGATCAGCGCTGTTTGCCCGCGTTGACCACGATCTCGGTGCCCGGGACGGCCGTGCTCGCGTTACTCGACGACCGCGTCCTGGCCGCTTCGCGCCTCTGGCCGCAACTGGGCGGGCGCTTGCTTGCCCAGGCGATGGGACAGATCGGCGAGGCCGGCGCGCATCAAGCGATCTCCCAGCTCGCTCGCGTGGAGGATCGCCTTCTCGCGCTCTTCTGGCACCTGGCGGATCGCTGGGGCCGCGTGCTCTCAGCCGGCGTTCGGATCGATCTCCCCCTCACCCACGAAACGATCGGGCATCTCATCGGAGCCCGCCGACCCACCGTCACTCTGGGCCTCAGAGCGCTGCGGGCCGCAGGGCTCCTGCAACGGCAGGTCGACGGAGCGTGGTTGCTCGCTCAGGGGTCCCTGCAGCGTCTCACCACAGCCGATGCCGAACCGTCCGCGGCCACCGAGGCGCACTGACGCCGCTCGGCCGCTGAATTGCCGAGATCGCGACGCGCGGGCGTGGGTAGAGAGCGCTCTTGCCGGCCGCGAACAGCAAGGCGCCTCGCGGATCCGAGGTCCGGCAGCACAGCAGGCCTATGGCGGCGGCCGCGAGGAGTACCGCGGGCCACGCACCGAGGATGAGCCCGATCAAGAGCGAGAGTGCGAAGGCGCCCAAGCCAGCGACCGTGAGTGTCGTCGCCGTCCGCTAACCGTCTCGGCGCAGCCATGTCGCTGGGTCGCCCACTGTGGGAACCGCTGCAAAGCACCGTGGTGGCGAAGTTATGTAACGCGATGGCACGTCCTGCGCGGTGCCATAGGATTTCGCCGTGCCGTACACGCTCGGGAACATCAAGGAGGATCTGGAGGACCTCGGCTCTAGGTTCGACGGCGGGCCGGATCTGGAGTTCCGCTCGGCGACCGAGGCGCTCGAGCTCGAGAAATCCGGCCTGAGCTACCAGTGCGTCCCGCCCGGCTATCGCTTTCCGTACGGCCACACGCACAAGAAGCAAGAGGAGGTATACGTGGTCGTGCGTGGGAGCGGGCGGATGAAGCTCGACGACGAGATCGTCGAGCTCAAGGAGTGGGACGCGGTGCGCGTCCCGCCCGGTACGTGGCGAGGCTACGAGGCCGGGCCGGAGGGCCTCGAGATCCTCGTCATCGGCGCGCCCAGTCTCGGCGAGGCTCCGCGCGAAGACGTCACTGGCCAGCGCGACTGGTGGGCTGACTAGCGGAGCTTTGATCGTCGGGCCGCGAGTCGGAGGGTTTGGCTCGCGGTCGGCGACAATCGACATGCAAGCCTCCTCCGGCGACTTGGCTGATCCTTCCGACCGCTAACAGGAGGCGGGTGGTCGGAGTCTCGGTGAGAGCGATCGCCGTAAGGATGGGAAACCCCATGTTGCGATCGACCGCCGCTCCCTGAAGTGTGTGTTTCGCGAACCACGTCCAGAGCTTCCCGCTCAGGAGACGACTACGCAGCCGTGGAGAGTGTGCGTCGCGCCAGATCATCCGAACTGGGCAGGTCCGACGCCTCGCGGTGTTTCTGTCCGCCGACACTACGTCGGCGACTGGGGGCGGCCGCCGATCCCTCCGCCCACGGGTGCACGGTCCCGGCGTCAGCGATCCGGCCGCTCGCGAAGCTCGTGGTCCCGTCGTCACCATAACGAGCGTGTAACGGTGTTACGTGGGTGTTACTGCTCGCCGCCTACGGTTCGGGTGTCGGCTGCTCCCAGCGCCTCAGCAACATGAATTACGCGAGCACTCCCCACGGACCGATACCGCACACGTACGGGTTGCGCTCGCCGAGTTGCGCGCGCCGAAGCGCCGAGCGGGCGGGGGACGCTGAGCGGTGAGTGGCCGCGTTCTGGGTCTCCCGCGCTGGGGCGACAGCCCAAAGCGCGCGCCGCGCGCGAGCGCCGAGGAGACCGAGAAGCGCATCCGCCAGCGCCTCTACGGCGACCGCGGCACGGTGCAGCTGCTCGCGTCCAAGCGGGCTCCGAGCGCACCTACAGCCCCGACCGGCGCGCCGGACGGGGAACGGGCCGTGAACACGTCCACTCCCGCTGTGTCCCGGGCGCCGGGGTCGCGCTAAAGGGGAGCGGCTTGCACGTCGAGAGCAAACGGCTGAAGGCGACCGCGGCGCGGCGACCCGGGAGCAGACTCGGTGGCTGGCGGTGGCTGACGGGGTTCGGCGCGGTGTCACGCGCGGGGGTCCAACTCGGCCACCATCCGCCCGGCGCGTTGGCCATCGAGCGCCGCGTCGTCGGCGACACGCTCGTGTTCGCGCTCTCAGGCGAGCTGGATCTGGCGACCCGAGACCTGATCCACGATGCGCTGGGCGAGATCGGCGAGCGAGCGCCCCGCGTCCTCGTGCTCGACCTGCGCGGACTGACGTTCATCGATGCCAGCGGTCTGCACAAGCTGCTCTCGCTCGCCGAGCGCTGCCGAGAGGGCGGTCCCGAGCTTCAAATCGTGCCCGGCCCCGCCCCTGTGCATGAGAAGTTCGAGACGACTGGACTCGCTGAGCGCCTGCGGGCCGAGCTCGCCAAATAGAGCGTCTCTGTGGCCTCGTAGGTACGGCCCCCCGGACGGTTCCCCGTTGGCGAACCGGTCAGCGGGAGAGTAGAGTTGCCGCCGCCCAGGTGGGTTTAGAGGGCTTGCGCCGGCCGCCGCGGGGGGTGGGCACGGCGGCGGCACGCGACGAGTGGCATGGAGGGCGAGCATGGCGAGCAGGAGATTCTCTGATCCGAAGCGCGGGTGGCGGCGACTCGTCACCCTGCTGACCGTGGTCGCGGCGTGCTCGGTAGTCGTCGGGGCATCCGCCGCAGGTGCGCTGGGATCCGCCGGTCTCGCCCAGGTCAGTGCCGCTCCGCGCGCTCCGGTTGGAGCTCGGCGTCTCGGCGCGCTGGGCACCTCGAGTGCGCTCGCGGGCGCGGTCGTGCTACGACCACGCAACAACGGCGCCCTGCAACGGTTCATCGGTGCAGTCAGTGACCCCGGTTCGCCACTGTTTCACCACTACCTTCCGCCGGGGGCATTCGCAGGCCGCTTCGGGCCCACCGCCGCGACGATCGACGCTGTCAGAAAGCAGTTGAGCAGTGACGGTCTCAGCGTGACGGGAATCTCGAGTGACAGGCTGCTCGTGCGATTCAGGGGCAGCGCCGCGAAAATCGAGCACGCGTTTCACACTGGGCTGCAGCGCTACCGGCTAACCAGCGGCGCGACCGGTCACATCATGACGTCCGCGCCGATGCTCCCCACGACGATCGCGCACTCGGTGGCTGCGGTCGTCGGGTTGGACACTCTGGTCCACCTGCAGCCGCTCGGCGTGGTGCGACCCCCTCGCTCGACCTGGGGAACGAGAAGAAAGGCGGTTGCCGCCAGCTTCCCGCATCCTCGCGGCGCGCCGAATGCGTGTCACGCCGCGAGCGCGGCGGCGAAGTCGTTCGGTGGGCTGACCGACGACGAGATCGCCCACACGTACGGAGCGTTCGGGCTCTACGGCGCCGGCGACCTGGGCGCCGGGCAGCACATCGCGCTCTACGAGCTGGAGCCCTTCCTGCGCTCCGACATCAAGGTCTTCGACACCTGCTACTTCGGCGCGTCCGACGCCGCGAAGAAGCTCGCCCGGCTGCACGTGGTCCCGGTCGACGGCGGTCAGCCCCCGGGAACCGGAAGCGGCGAGGCGCTGCTCGACGTGGAGGACCTCGAAGCGATGGCGCCAGGCGCGAGCGTCGATGTCTACGAAGGCCCGAGCCCCAGCGCCGACGGCGTCGAGTACGACCCGGTCGACGAGTACGTCGCGATGATCGACAACGACCGCGACCGGGTGATCAGCACCAGTTGGGGGCTCTGTGAGCAGTCGATCCAGGACGGTCAGCCTGGGCTCCAGGCGGCCGAGAACCTGCTGTTCGAGCAGGCGGCCGCGCAGGGACAAACGATTTTCGCGGCCGCGGGCGACAACGGCTCGGACGACTGCGGCCCGGAGACCGTCACTCTGGCCGCGGGTCAGAATCCACTCTCGGTCGATGATCCGGGCAGCCAGCCGTATGTGGTCTCGGTGGGAGGGACTTCGATCGACGACGCCTCGAGTCAGCCACCGGTCGAGCAGGTGTGGAACGACGGTGGCTTCGGCGGAGCCGGCGGCGGTGGAATCTCGCAGTCGTGGTCGATGCCGGCGTGGCAGCGGCAGGCCACCGTGCCCGGGATCCCAAAGCCGGGAAGCTCCGACTACAAGAACGCCGCCGACGTCGAGCGGAAGTACCACTACCCCACGAGCTTCTGCCAATCGACGGTCGCGGGCGCGACGTCCTCGACGCCCTGCCGCGTAGTGCCCGACGTCTCCTCGCAGGCCGACGAGTTCACGGGCGCGATCACGGTCTACCAGGCCGCGTTCGGCGGCTGGGGGCCGACCGGCGGCACCTCGTCTTCGACCCCGATCTGGGCGGGAATGCTTGCGGATGTCAACGCCTCTCCGGCGTGCGCCTCCAGTCCGGCCACGCGCAAGGGCGTGGGGTTCGCTGACCCCCTGCTGTACGCCGTCGCCTCCGTCCCGAGCGAGTATCCGGCTTCTTTCAACGATGTCACCAAGGGCAACAACGACATCTATGCGCTCGACAACGGATTGGTGTTCCCCACCACGAGCGGCTATGACCTCGCGTCCGGGCTCGGGTCCCCACGGCTCAGCGGGCCGGGCGACAGCGCCGGGCTGGCCTACTACCTGTGCACGCTCGGGGCGAGCTCGAGCCGCCCTGTCGTGACCCGGCTGAGCCCCGCCTCAGGCAGCATCCGAGGCGGGAAGACAGATCGCGATCTCCGGGAGCGGGTTCGAGTCCAGCGGAAAGCCGGACGTGGCCTTCGTCGAGATCGGCAACGCGCAGCTCGGTCCCGCCCGCTTCAAGGTCGAGGGCTCTCGACCTCGATCTCCGCGACGGTGCCGCCTGCGAAGGCCACTCGGCCTCCCGATGCCCCCGCCCCCCAAAACGGCGCCGGCCCGGCCCAGGTGATCGTGGTGCTGCGCGACGGCGCCACGAGCGTGCCGAGTCAGCGCTCGAGGTTCGAGTATGTGGACACGCGCCACGGGCACTCCGTCCCGGGCATCACCGGGCGTGATCCCCGTCGGCGGGTCAGAGACGGCGCCGGGTACAGGTCACAATCCTTGGGTCCGGCTTCACCGGCGCGACCCACGTCACGTTCGGCGGCGTGCCCGCGAACCGATACAAGGTCGACGGCCCGAACCGGATCACCGCGACGCCACCACCGTATTCGCACACGCACCGCTTGCTCACCGCTGCCGAAGACCGGGGTGTACGCCGGTGAGAACGCGACCAACGACATCTGCCAGGTGCAGGTCAGGGTTGCGAATGCCTCCGGCACGAGCGCTACCGGGCATATCCGCCCCCCGCTCGAGGGAGCGATCACGCTGAACCCGCTCGGGGACCTCGTCCCCCCGCGAGGGTGCGGCTGCGAGATCGCACCAGCGCCGACCGAATATCGACTACCTCCCGGCGCCAAAGGTCACCTCCGTGTCGACTTCGTCGGGTGGCCCGGGGCGCCTCGCCAGCGAATCCAAGTCCGACGGTAATCACCGTGCACGGTGCGGGTCTGGGCCCCTTGACGGTCGAGTGGGCCGACTTCGGTAACCCGGCGCTGGAGTCGTCGATGGACACGAACTTCGTTTACGAGACCGGGACCGAGATGCAGATCGTCGCGCCGAAGCATCCTCGGACCGTCGGGCGAGTGAACGTGCCATTCAGCGTCAAAACGCTTGCGGGTCAATCGGCGTCGCTGCCGGTCACCTATGCCGGCGTGCCGACGGTCAGCCGGCGTCATCAACGAGACGAGCAGCAACCGGCTCCACGGGATATACGGAGTCGCCGACACCGGCAGGACCCCGATCCAGATCGTCGGGACAGGGCTTCGCCGGTCAGCTGATCGCGCCGGTCGAGTTCGTCGGAAGAGCGGACGGGCACTCTGCTCTCCACCCAGTACAAGTTCACGGTCGACGGCAACGGGAAGGTCAGCACTCAGAGCGTGGGTCAGGTTCCCGCGCTCGATGAGGTCGAGCTGTGCACCGTCTCCGGATGTAGCCACCATCCGCCGGGCGACGAGCTGTACGCCTACGCGCCTGGTAACCCACGGGTGACGTCCGTCTCGCCCAGCAGCGGACCGCGGGCGGGCGGCACCAAGGTCACGGTCGGCGGCGACAACCTCGGCTGCGCGATCGGCGTGTTCTTCGGCAACACCGCTGCCAAGTCATTTTCGCGGGTGCCCGCCGCCCTGCACTGCGGTGAGACGAAGGCCGTCGACGCTACCTCGCCGCCGGGCCCTGCCGGCAAGAGCGTGGCGGTCAGCGTCGAGACGGTCGAGAGCTACTTCACCGGCGACAGGGCGCGGCAAGACGAGCGCGCGCTTCGCGTACAAGTAGCGCGGGCAACGGAGCGCTCGCCAGGCACGGATTCCCAGATGCGACGAGTCGCCTTCGGTTTGCGGTTAAGTCGCGCGATCATCGCCACGGTCGCCCTGCTGGCGGCCGTCTCGCTTGCCGGCGTGGCCGCGGCGGGTGCGGCGACGCTGAAGGTCAACACCACACGGGACGAGCTCGCCAACCATCACGGGAGCTGCTCCCTGCGGGAGGCGATTGGAGCCGTCGACTCTCCCGGGACCAAGACCGCGTGCGGCAGCGCAGGGCGAGGGTCGAACGCGATTGAGCTTCCGGGGGGCAGTTACAGGTTGACGATCGCGCCGAAGGGTGCGGACGGCAACCCCACCGGCGACTTGAACGTGACCGGCAAGGGGCGACTCACGATCACGGGCCGGGGCAAATCCGACACGGTGATCGACGCCGCCGGGCTAGGCGACCGAGCGCTGTCGATCGCAGCCGCTGCGACCGTGACATTGAGGCAGCTGACCATCACAGGTGGGTATCCCTCCGCCGCGAAGAACGGCTCACCGGGGACCCACGATGCGAGCTGTGGCGCGGGCGGAGCCGGCGGCAATGGCAGCGGCGCAACCAGCCGGGGTATGGGCGGCGGGATCTATAACCGCGGCAAACTGACCCTGGACGAGGTCGTCGTGAGAGGGAACACCGCGGGTGCCGGGGGTGCCGGCGGCGCCGGAGCGACGGCCGGGTGCGCCGGAGGCAGCGGCGGCGCGGGCGGCGATGGCGGCGGGATCTACAACCAGGGCAGGCTGGCAGTTGTCGACTCTTCCGTTTGGGCCAACAAAGCCGGCGCCGGCGGTGCTGGCGGCGGCGCCGCCACGGGCGGTGCCGGCGGAAGCGGGGGCCCCGGCGGGAGTGGGGGCGGGATCTACAACCGGGGCGACCTCTCCGTGCTGCTTTCGGCCATCTACAACGATCGCGCCGGTGGGGCCGCGAGGCAGTGGGGCCGGTGGGCCGGCGGCGCTGGCGGCGCGCACCGGCGGCGCCGGCGGCCTCGGGGGCTCGGGTGGAGCCCTCTCCAGTACCGCCGGGACGCTGAGGGTCATCAACACCACGTTCGCCCACAACTCCGCCGCCGCCGGCGGCGCAGGCGGTCACCCTGACGGTGTTGACGGGCGCGGCGGGGACGGCGGGGCGGTTCGAGTCACGGCGGCGGCCAGCATGTTGCGAAATACGACCGTCGCCGACAACGGGATCGGCGCCTCGGTAGGAGGTGCCAGCGGCTCGGGCGGAGGGCTCTCGGTCAAATCCCCACGAGCGGCAGACGACATGAAGCTTGAGAACTCGATCGTCGCCTCGAGCAAGGGCTCGGATTGCGCCGGCACCCCGGGGGCGGCGATCGCCAACGGCGGCCACGACTTGAGTTACGGCGACAAGACATGCCCGGGCGCGTACGGCAATCCCAGGCTCGGCAGCCTCAAGTACAACGGCGGCCCCACGCCCACGATGGCGCTCGCTCCCCGCAGCGCTGCCATCAACCGCGTGCCGAAGAAGGGCGCTCACTGCCCGGCAACCGATCAGCGCGGTGTCCGTCGTCCACAGGGTAGGGCGTGCGACATCGGCGCCTTCGAGTTCGCAGTCCCGTACATAGCGATCTTCACGCCCCGCCGGCGCGGCTCCTACGAGCGTGGCCTGCGGATCATCGCGCGATTCCGCTGCACCGAGGGAGGCATCACCAGTCCCCTCGCCACCTGCAAAGGGACCGTTCCGGCCGGCCGCGCGATCGACACGGGCTCGGTTGGCAGAAAGACCTTCACGGTCACGGCCGTCGACAAGACCGGCAACCGGACGAGGAGAAAGGTCCGCTACACGGTTTGGGCCTACACCAACCCAGTGAGGGAGGTCAGTCGCCTCGAGCCCGGCCGCATCGACATGGGCGTCGACTACGTGGGCTCCGGCCCAATCCTGGCACTGGGCAACGGCAGGGTGACTTATGCGTCAAACCACGACTCAGGGCCGCTGAGTTGCTGGGGGAGGACCTGCTGGCCGGGCGGCGGGGCCGTCGTCTACCGGCTCACGGCGGGCCCCTTCTTCGGCAAGTACGTCTACGCGGCGGAGAACATCACCGTGACGGTGAAGGTTGGGCAGACAGTCAAAGCGGGCCAGCGGATCGCCATCTTGCACTACGGATCGCCGTTCATCGAGACCGGCTGGGCGTCCGGCGTCGGTCCCGAGACGCTTGCAATCGCCCGCGGGGACCAGTGCACGTGCACCGACCCGGGCGGCTGGTCAACGATCGAGGGCCGGAACTTCGACCAGCTGCTGGTATTCGTAGGCGCCCCGTCCGGATACCTACAGCCCAACCCACCGGACCAGCACATGCCTCGCGGCTGGCCGAAGCTGCCCAGGAAGGCAGGGACCGCGGCGATCCCGACGTCACCGACTCCGATGCGGGAAGGGTCGCCGGCGCGGGGTTGGGTCGCAAGAAAGCTCTAGCTTGGGCGGGACTCTCACCAACCTCTCAGCCTGAACGGCGCCGCGCCGGGACGCGTCCCTATATCGTCGGCGCAGTGCGAGGCCAGCTTGGGATCCGACCCGTCCTGCTCTCGGCGGTGGCGACCGCGCTCGCCGCCGTCGCGGTTTTGGTGATAGCGAAGGTGACGGGCGCAGATCAGGTAGGCCGGGCGTTCGACAACGTCCAGCCAGGATGGATCGCGCTGACGGCCATCGCCGAGCTGCTCGCCTATCCGGCGTACATGCTCGCCTACCGGTCGGTGGCGCGCGTCCACGGTCATCCCGCGATCTCACTGCCCGTGCTAGCGCGCGTCGTCATCGCCGGATTCGGTCCGTTCAGCATCGGCGGCGGGTTTGGCGTCGACCGCAGAGCGCTCGGAGCCCTGGACGAAGACGAGCACAGCGCCCGTGTGCGGGTACTGGCACTCGGGGTGCTCGAATGGGCGGTGCTGGCGCCGACCGCCTGGGTTGTGTCGGTCGTGCTCATCGCTACGGGAGCAAACATCATGCCCTCGCTGCTGTGGCCCTGGGCGATCGGGGTGCCGGCCGGGTTCGGGTTAGCCCTGCTTGCCAGCGCCCCCCACCGGGTGGAGCGTCTGTCAAAGATTCGCGGCGTGCGCCGCGAGTGGCTACTTAGCCTGCTCGAGAGTGTGGCGGTGCTGCGCACCATGGCCCGCAATCCACGCGCTTATGCCGGGGCCTGGGTGGGCACGGCCTTGTACTGGGCAGCCGACATCTCCGCGTTCTACGGCGCCCTACGCATGTTCGGACTCGAGCCCGGCGTGGGCAAGGTCATCATCGCTTACGCCACCGGCTACGCGGCCACCCGCCGCTCGCTGCCGCTCGGCGGAGCCGGGGTCACGGAGGCGCTGATGACCTATGCGCTCTACTGGGTACGAGAGCCACTCGCGCCCGCGCTGGCGGCCGTGGTCGCCTACCGCGTCTTCAACTTCCTGCTCGCGGCCACGCCCGGGCTCATCGCGCACTACCAGCTACCGAAGGCGATCGGGAAGCACCGCGCAAAGTCGGCGCGAGCAGAAACCCCCGGCTGAACCGGAAGCGGCGATCACGCTTCGCTGGCCGCGGCCGGGGCCGGGAGCGACTCGCCCGTCTCGAGCAGCGTCTTGAGGCTGGAGAGGATCGCGGGCCAGCCCTTGCTGATCGCCTCGAGCACGCCACTGCCCGGCTCGAAGTCGTCGTGGATCACGGTCAGCTTGACGAGATCGCCGAGGTCCTCGATCTCGAAGGTGACCTTGGACCGGGGCTCCGCGGCAATCTTCGCGAGGAACTCGTCGCTGAAGCCGACCCGCCGTCCGACGACGTCCGCCCACTCAGGCGTGAACGTGTGCCACGTGTAGGAGAGCCGCCGGTAGGGCGCGGACTCGATTACCACCTGCTCGGGATCGGCGATCGTCAGCCCTTCCTGGTGGAGTGTCACGGTCGAGCCGGCATTCCAGTCGGACTCGAGAGCGATGCCCCAGTAGCGCTCTGTGAAGGCGGGGTCGGTCAGTGCCTGCCAGAGGCGCGGGGGCGTGGTGCGGATGTACGTCGCGTATACGAATGAGGGCTCGCGCATGGGGTCTTCCTCCAGGGTTCGTTTCAGGTCCGATAGGGCACGGACCCGGTGTCGGTCGTATTGGTTGATCCAGCGGTCGGAGATTTCGCCGATGGGGGCCGGATTGAGGTAATGGAGCTTCTCCCGTCCCCGCCTGGCAGTGGTCACGAGCGCAGCGGCCTCGAGCACCGCCACGTGTTTGCTGACTGACTGCCTGGCCATCTCCATCCCGGCGCACAGGTCCCGCAAGGTCTGGCCGCCGCGGCGGTTGAGACTGTCCAACAGCCTCCGCCGGCTCGGGTCGGCCAGCGCCCTGAATACGTCGTCCATCCCGGGGCGATAGGCAGCCATATGGCTGCGTGAGTATAGGCAGCCATATGGCTGCATGTCAACCTGCGCCGCCAAATGACGCGCGACAACAAACGGTCGGCGGGCCAGCCTCAGAAAAGCTGTCCCCTCACGAGCCGCCCCTTCGTCTCTGGAGAAGACTCGGCTCCATACTCCAGCAGGAGGTTTCACGTGAAGTACGCACTGTTGATCTACAGCAAGCCCGGCTCGCACGAGGCGCTCTCGGAGGACGAGTACAAGGGCGCCCTCGGCGAGTACATGACCCTCGTGAACAACTCGCGCTGCCTCGCGAGTGGGCAGCTCCAGCCGGTCGAGACGGCTACCACGGTGCGCGTGCAGGATGGCACGACGCTCACCACCGACGGCCCGTTCGCGGACACCAAAGAGGTCTTCGGCGGCTACTACCTGTTCGACCTCGACAATCTCGATCAAGCGATCGAGCTCGCCGGCCGGATTCCCGCGGCCCGTCTTGGTGGCGCGATCGAGATTCGTCCGCTCGTGGAGCGGTACAGCTAGAAGCGAACCGCAGGCAGCGTCCGCCGCGCGGAGCAGTTCTTCCTTGAGCATTGGAGCACTCCTCGGCGACTTCGAACTCGTCGAGGAGGTCGCTCAGGGCTGGCCGCGATGCACCTGACGGCGCCGTCGGCGGTACTGGCGCGCCTTCACCCGCGACCCGCAGATCGACATCGAGCACCACGTGCCCGCGAGGTTGCGGCTGTGGTCGTAGAAGGCCCACCCACACTCGGGGCCAGGGCATGCCTTCAATCGCGCGAACCGACCCTCGAGCTGCGCGACGGCAACGACCGAGGCGATCATGGCGAGGGCGCCGTCGAGATCGCGGTTGGGCGCGACGAACCCCGGGTGCTCGCCAATGCCGAGGCGCGGGGACACCCAGGCCCGGGCCAAGCCCTGGTTGAGCCGCTCGATCGCCTGTCGATCGGGCTCGGCTCCGCTGTTGGCAAACAGGAGCGCCCGAATCCCCTCTCTGACGTCCAAGGCCCGCCTTAGGTCGCGGTGGTCGAGCCGCACGCCTGGTGCGACCAAGCCGCGTCGGCGCAGCCACGCGGCGAGCGCCCCGGGCGTGCGGAGTTGCTCTGGGCGGTGCCACGCCAGGTCCCAGAAGGTGTTGGCGAACGCCTGGACGAGCCCCAGGTCGCCGGGAGCCGGGGTGCGGTCTCCTGGTTGGGTCTCGGCGGGATGCTTGACGGAGTCCTGGGGTCAGGACCAAGGCTCAGCTGGGTGGCGGTCCCGGATTGGGCCCCCGGGGGGCCGCGGCCAGTACCGCGCGCCCCACAGCGGCCGCGACCGCGAGGCTCGCGGGAGCATGGGCCGAGTGGCGGGTCACGGTCACCGTGAGGTAACTGCCGCCTCGCGACTCCGTCCCGTTGGTCGCGATCAGCTCCTGCTTGGCAGGTATCCAGGTGGCGTTTCCACCCATCCCGGGCACCGGGTGGGGCTGCTGTGAGGCCTGATGCACGGCCGCGCCCTCGCCAAAGGCCTGAGCCTGATGCACCGAGGCCGTGTCGTACTCGGTCCAGGCCACAGCGGAGGCCTGGGCGATCGCGTCCACGTGGGCACCGCGGCCGTCGAGGATGCACTCGATATCCGTCGGATCCGAGTTGGCGATGTGCAGGCGGGCGGCGCTTCCAAGAAGCGCGTGGGAGGCCTGCTGCGCATCGGTGCACACGCGCGTGGCGACCGAGACATGACGGGAGGATGCCGCCGACTCCGCCGCAAGCGGCTGCGGCCGCACAGCAGAGGAAAACGCCGAGGAGCACGCAACGACCGCGGTGGGGACGAAGACCACGAAGGAGGCGGTACATAGCGCGCCACGCTACGCTTTGTGTCACCACCGAAATCGTATACGATGGTGACGCGGCCATGTGGGGACGCGACGCGGCAGGGACCGCCTATTTTCTAGCTACCGTGCTGGGGCGTTGCGCCACGATCGTGGCGGCCACGGCGGTGCTCGCCGCGTGTGGGGGCTCCTCTGGCCCGCCCGGCCCATACCAGGTCGTCAACAACTACCTCAACCAGATCGCCGAGGGCAACTACTCCGGTGCGTGCGCGCTGATGGACAGCGGCGTGCGCGAGGCGTTGATCAAAAAGATGGGATCGCGGATCAGCTGCCCCGGGCTGTTTGTGCGGTGCCTGCCGAGCCAGGCGACCAATCTCAACCGCGACCAGTCGCAGCTGCTGTACGCCACGATCCTGGTCACGACTCATCGCCGGAAGTCGGAGGTTGCGGTCTCGGGAACGGCGGTGACGAAGGCGCTGCGGAGCGTGACCCTGGCGAAGGAACGACGGACCTGGAAGCTGACCTCCTTCGGCCGGTCGCTTCAGCTGTGTCCCAAGGAGCACCCGCTCCACGAGTCCCGGCGCTCGCCGCGCGCGTAAACCCGGCGCTCGGGGCGCGGTAGGGGTAGAGGGGCGCTCCCCACGGCAGGGGTAGAGGTCCCTCGCCGAAGGCGGCAGTAGGGTTCCAGACCCGACGCCCTCCCTCACCAGCTGCTGGCCTGGCCGGTGTACCAGCTCGTCTTCAGGCTCCTCTTGCGCCACATCCCTCCCGAGCGCGCGCACGCGCTCGCGGAGCGGACCCTGCGCGCAGCGAGGAGCACGGCACGCCGCCGGGCGCTGCTGGCCAGGCTGGTCGGCCCGACCCCTGGCTCCCTCGCGACGCAGGCGCTCGGTCTCACGTTTCCGAGCCCGCTCGGGGTGGCCGCCGGCCTCGACAAGGACGCCACCTGGTTTGAGGACCTCGGCGCGCTGGGCTTCGGATTCGTCGAGGTGGGCACGATCACGGCGCTGCCCCAGTCCGGCAACCCGCCGCCGCGCGTCGCCAGGTTCGTAAAAGAGCGGGCGCTCTTGAACCGGATGGGATTCCCCAATCCGGGGGCCACGGTCGCCGCGCGGAGGCTCGCGCGCCGCGCTCTGAGCCCGGTCGTCGGGGTAAACATCGGAAAGTCGATGGCCGTCTCGCCCGAAGACGCGCCCGGCGATTACCGCAGCGCCGTCAGACGGCTGGCACCCGTCGCCGACTACCTGGTGCTCAATGTCAGCTCGCCCAACACCCCTGGCCTGCGCGACATGCAGGCTCCAGAGCTGTTGCGCTCACTGGTCGCCGAGATCCGGGGCGAGCTCTCCGAGGTCGACTGCGACCCCGCCCTGCTCATAAAGATCGCGCCCGACCTCGAAGAGGAGCGCATCGACGCGATGGCGACGCTCGCCGTGGAACTGGAGCTCGACGGAATCGTGGCCGTCAATACGACTGTCGACTACAGCGCGCTCACCGATGCTCAGGCCGTGGTCGCGGCGCTTGGTGGCGGCGGAGTATCCGGCGCACCTCTGCGGGCGCGAGCGTTGGAGGTCCTGCGCCGCGTCCGCGGTATCACCGGCGACAGCCTCGTCCTCGTCTCGGTCGGGGGAGTGGAGAGCGCCGAGGATGTTTGGGAACGGATCCGCGCCGGCGCCAGCCTGGTCCAGGCCTACACCGCGCTGGTCTACGAGGGACCCGCCTGGCCCAGGCGGGTCAACCGCGAGCTCGCCCAAAGGGTTCGCGGAGCCGGGGCGGAGTCGATCCAGGAGCTCATCGGAGCCGACGAGCGCGACGCAATCGCCCCCCGGTAGTCTCAGGGAATTCTCAGACTCCCGCGCGAAACTCTTCACATGACCGTTAGCACACCCACTCGCGCGCGCGTTCTTGTGGTCGACGACGAGCCCAACATCCTCGAGGTCATCTCGATGGCTCTGCGCTACCACGGCTTTGAGGTCGAGACCGCCGAGGATGGCCAGCAGGCGATCGCGGCGGTGTCCTCGTTTCACCCCGACCTGATGCTGCTCGACATCATGCTGCCGGACATGGAGGGGTTCGAGGTCGCTCGCCGGTTGGGGGCGCAGCGGACGGAGCTTCCGATCATCTTTCTGACCGCGCGCGACACCACCGAGGACAAGGTTCGCGGGTTGACCATGGGCGGCGACGACTACGTGACCAAGCCGTTCAGCCTCGAGGAGCTCATCGCCCGGATCTGGGCGATTCTGCGGCGCACGGGCCGGGCTCAGCGAGACTCCAACCGGCTCACCTTCGACAGCCTCGAGCTCGACGACGATACACACGAGGTGATCCGCAACGGTCAGCCGATCGATCTGACCGTCACCGAGTACCGGCTTTTGCGCTTCCTGATGCTGAACCCGCGGCGTGTTCTGACGCGCGCGCAGATTCTGGATCATGTCTGGAATTACGATTTCGGGGGTGATAGCCGCGTGGTCGAGACCTACATCAGTTACCTGCGCAAGAAGATCGACGCGGAGGGACCCCCTCTGATTCACACGGTGCGCGGCGTCGGCTATTCGCTCCGGCTGCCCAAGGGCTAGCTCGTGTCGCTACGCGCCCGCCTGATCCTCGGGCTGCTCGCGCTCGCCGCCGCCGGGCTCATCACGCTGGCGGCGATCACCTATCTGGAGCAGCGCTCGTTTCAGCTGCAGCGGGTGGACCAGGACGCGGCGGCAGGGGTGCGCTATATGGAGCAGCGCTGGGCTGCCAAGGCTTCAATGTCCCCGAGCAGCGCTCAGTCCCGTGGTGGGCTGCGGCGGACGCTTCGGCGGCGGTGGCCTGCCGGTCCAGGCGGAGAGCTTGCCGGCGGGCACCTACGGTTGTCGCCGCGACGGGAACGGGAACGAGCATCGGCTGCGTGTACATCCAGACGTACGGATCGACCGGGCGCCCTCCCGGTCCTGCTCTCCCGGCCAGCATCCCTCTCGATCAGCCCATCACGGTCGGGTCAAGCTCCGGCACAAGCTTCCGCGTGCTCTGGTGGTCCACGGCTGACCAGCCCGGCACCACCATCATCGCCATCCCTCTGACCGACGTCGACCAGACCCTCCACCGGCTGTTCGTCGTCGAAACCTTGGTGATCCTGGCCGTCCTCGCTGCGCTGGCTGCGCTGGCCTGGTGGGTGGTGCGGCTTGGGCTGCGTCCGCTGGACCGGATCGCGGAAACGGCCGGCGCGATCGCGGCGGGTGACTTATCAAAGCGCGTCACGCCGGCGACGGAGCGCACCGAGGTGGGGCGCCTGGGCCTCGCCCTGAACGCCATGCTCGCCCAGATCGAGCGTGCCTTCCACGAGCGCGAGGCCAGCGAGAACCGGCTGCGCCAGTTCCTCGCCGACGCCTCGCACGAATTGCGGACCCCGCTGGCGGCCATCCGGGGCTACGCCGAGTTGTTCCGCCTCGGCGCGGCGACCGACCCCGACCGCGCGGCCTCCTCGATGCGTCGCATCGAGGACGAGGCCAGGCGCATGGGCGAATTGGTCGAAAACCTGCTCATGTTGGCGCGGCTGGATCAGATACCCGACACTGCGCGCGAGCCGCTCGACATCTCGAGGCTCGTCGCCGACGCGACCGAAGATGCTCGGGTGACTGCACCCGAGCGCGTGATTAGCTTCGAGTCGGACGGCCCCGTCACTGTCATGGGCGATTCCGGCCAGCTGCGCCAGGTCATCCTGAACCTCGTGCGTAACGCGCTCGTGCACACGCCGAGCGGAACGCCGGTCGACCTCGGCGTGAGCACGGAGCGCGGCAATGCCCTGATCGAGGTGCGCGATTACGGCAAAGGACTGCCTACCGCGGATCCCGCGCTGCTTTTCGAGCGCTTCTGGCGCGCCGATCCCGGCCGCGGGCGAGGCGCCGGAGCTGGGCTCGGCCTGTCGATCGTCCGCGCGATCGTGGAGGCGCACGGCGGCGACGTCTGGGCGGCCAACGCGCCGGACGGGGGCGCGGTCTTCACGGTGCGGCTTCCGCTCGCCCCCGGCGCGGCGACGCCACCGCCGCCCGCGCCCGTGTCTAGCACGGCTGCGCGCGGGCTCGGTTCGTAGGTTGCAGATGTCGTGGTCCGGATGGGGCGCTCCCGCCGACGAGAGCACGGGGTGAGCGCTCGGGCGCGCGCCCACGCCCCGCGGCGGAGGGTGAGGGTGCTCTTCAACCCGATCGCCGGCGGGGCCAAGCTAGCGCGCGCGGGCGACATCGCTGTCGCCAAGCGCCGCAGGCGGAAGCTCGAGGCCGTCCGTCGGCGTCTTGAGGAGAGCGGGTTGGAGGTGGAGGTCTCGCCCACCGAGTCGGCCGCCCACGCGTCGTCGCTGGCGCGCGCCGCGGCGCAGGCCGGAGAGGAAGTGGTGGCCTTTGGTGGCGACGGCATGGTGCGGATCGCGGCGGCGGCGATCCAGGGGACGGATGCGGTGCTCGGCATCCTGCCGGGAGGCCGGGGCAACGACTTTGCCGCCACGCTCGGAATTCCCCGCGATCCACTCGTCGCCTGCGAACTGATCGCGACCGGCAGCGCACGCGCGGTCGACGCCGGGCAGGTGGGCGACGAGCTCTTCGTCGGCATCGCCTCGATCGGGCTGGAATCCGAGGTCACGCCGATAGCGAACGCGGCTCCGCGGGTGGGAGGGCGAGCCGTCTACCTCGCCGCCACGCTTTACGGGTTGGCGCGGTGGCGGCCGGCCCGCTTCGAGCTCGTCGTCGACGGCGCCGAGTACGCCTTCCGCGGGTACCTCGCGGCCGCCGCGAACTCCGGGCGCTTCGGTGGCGGCATGCGGCTCGCGCCCGAGGCCCGACTAGACGACGGGCTGCTCGACGTCGTCACGATCGCGAGCGTCTCGCGGCTTCACTTCATTCGCGCGACGCCAAAGGTCTTCAGTGGAACGCACGGCGACGAACCCAATGTGCGCATGATGAAAGCGAGCAGCGTACGGCTGAACGCAGACCGGCCGTTTGCCGTCTACGCCGACGGCGACGTAGTCGCGAGAACGCCCGCAGAGGTGACCGCGCTTCCGGCCGCGTTCAAGGTCCGCGCACCGGGATAAGCTGAGGTACTCATGCCGGTTGGCTGACGAGGATTAGGCCTGGATTCCGTGGGGTACCGAACCGTTATGAGCTATGACGCGCCCCGCACCCGCTCCGGGCTGGCGATGCCGCGCAGGCGCGGGGCTTTGATCGGTTTCTGCCTGATCGTGCTCGGCATCTGGGGCGGGATCGTCCCGTTCATCGGGCCCTACTTCCACTACGCATTCAACAACCTGGACAAGTGGCACTTCACCTACGGCCGACTGTGGCTCAACATCCTTCCCGGTGCGGCAACGGCCCTGGCGGGGCTGATGTTGCTCGGCTCCGGGAACCGGGCGACCGCAGTGTTCGCCGGCTGGCTCGCCGCACTTGCCGGCGCCTGGTTCGTCGTGGGACCTCAGATCAGCCGGTTCTGGAACCACGGGATCATCCAGGCGGGCCATCCGCTCGGGGGCTACACGAGGCAGACGCTCGAGCAGTTGGGCTTCTACTACGCGCTCGGCGCCGCGATCATGTTCCTGGCGGCGATCGCCATCGGCCGTGCATCGCTCGTCGCGGCCAGAGACGTGGGGATGGGCGCGGGTACGGGTCGCCGCTTCGGACGCACGGCTCCGCGCGCCGCGCCGGTCGGGACCGCTGGGACGGCCGCGGCCGAGCAACCGACGCGGAGGGTGGGCCCACGACGGCCGATCTCGCGCGATCCGGCCACCGCGCAGCAGCCGCCCGCCGAGACCGGCGGCGGTGACGCCTCCGCCTAAGCGGCTTGGCAACGGCCGCCAACGGAGCGCACATCTCGCTGACGGGGCAGGGCGCAGCTACGATCACGGCTACCACCACCGTTCTCGAGGCGGCGCGGTCGAGGGTTATGCGTGAGCCCGCTGGGTGCTGCCGCGAATAAATCTAGATGGACGCCACAGCCACAAATGTCCAGCGAGCGGCGCCACTGCCCTCGCCGAGCGAGGCCGAGGTTCTAGGCGCGCGGCCGCGCGTAGACCTCGCCGCGCTCTTGTGGGGGGCGCTCGGCTTTGCGGGCTCGATCGTTATGACGCTCGCCGGCACCCGCTTGCTGGGTGCCGGAGCGGTCAAGTGGTGGTTCTCGCCCAAGCTGGTATCGGGGCATCTCGCCACCGACCTCGTCTTCTACGCAGGTGTCGCGGCGCTCGCCGTCGGCTGGCTGGGTCTCGGTCTCCAACTGCGACGTCCGGCGCCGCCGAGCGTGCGTACGCTGGTGGCGATCGGCGCACTGTGGTGTCTGCCGCTGGCTCTCGGCCCGCCACTCTTCAGCCGCGACGTCTACAGCTACATCGCGCAGGGGACGCTGCTGCACCTGGGGCACAATCCCTACACCGTGGCGCCGGCGGCTCTGGCCCATCTCGGTCAGCAGCACACCCTCGATGCCGTCTCGCGTATCTGGAGGCACACGACGGCACCGTATGGCCCGCTGTTCCTGACGATCGTGGGGCTCTTCGTCGGGGCGACCGGCGGGAAGCTCGTGGTGACCGCGATCTTGGTGCGGCTGCTGCAGATCCTGGGCGTCGCCCTGCTGGCGCTGTCGCTGCCGCGGCTGGCGCGCCTGGTGGGGGGTGACCCCCGGCGGGCGGTGTGGCTGATGGTGGTCTCGCCGCTCGTGCTACTCCAGCTCGTGTCGCCGGCCCACAACGACATCCTCATGGTTGGCCTGATGGTCGTTGGCGTGACAGTCGCGCTCGAGCGCCGGCCGTTGCTGGGCATCGCCATCTGTGCCCTCGCCGCAACGGTCAAGGTGCCCGCGGCTGCCGCCGCGGTCTTTATCGCGGTCGTTTGGGTGCGGGAGATGGAGGGCACGTGGAATCGAATCCGCGCACTGGCGCTGGCCGCGCTCGTGTTCGCGGTGGTGATCGGGGCCGTCAGCGCGGCCACGGGCGTGGGGCTCAGCTGGATCTCGGGCAGCGTGTTCTCCACCCCCAACAAGGTTCATCTGGCGATCACGCCGGCCACCATCGCCGGCTACACGGCCGCGATCCTGCTCCGGGACGCCGGCGTCGCGATCGGAGACGGCACGCTCGCCCACCTCTTCACGCGGATCGTGTTCGCATTGACGGGTGTCTTTGCGCTCTGGCTGCTTTACCGCGTGCGGCGCGACACGCTCGTCAAGTACCTGGGGATCGTGCTGGTGGTGGTCGCGGTTGGAGGACCCGCGGCGTGGCCCTGGTACCTGTGCTGGGGCCTCGCGTTGCTCGCCGCCTGCCCGAAGGGACCGCTGTGGGTGGCGATTCCGGCGGTGTTGCTCGCGGGCGCGCTCGTGGTAAAGCCAACCGGGATACTCGCGCTGCCGATCCAGGCGGCCCCCTACGTCTTAATCGTCTACGTGCTGATCGCGTTGATCGCCGTGGTATACGTGCGCCGGCGCCCGCGGATCCCTCCCGCCAACGGCCCGCCCGCCGTCCACGGCGGGGCGGTGCTCGCGTAGAGGCGGGGTCGCGTGGATCTCAGCACGAGCAACGCGATTGCGACCGGCACGGGCACAGCGCCCGCGACGGCGCAGCAGTCCCCGCGGGTATCTCGAGACCGCCGGTCGCCACTGCGGTCGCTGACGCGACATCCGTGGCTCGGCGACGCCGCGGTTGTCGTCCTCCCCGGCCTGCTCGCCTTCGCGCTGTGCCTGCTGGACATCACCGCCAGGAGCCTCGGATTCGACGAGTCCGCGACGGCCGCGATCGTGGTCCCGCACGGGGCTTCGCTGCGGGCGGCGATCGCCCACGACGGCGGCAACATGTCCGGCTACTACGTCTTGATGCACGCGCTGGTCAGCCTCTTCGGCAGGGGGATGCTGGCGCTGCGCTTGCCCTCGGCGATCGCGATCGGCGCCGCGGTGGCGCTCACCGGTCTGCTCGGGCTGCGTCTGTTCGATCGCAGGGCAGCGCTCGCCGCCGCGCTCCTTACCGCCGTCAGCGTCTCGCTCGTCTTCTGGGGCCAGAGCGCCCGCAGCTACGCGCTTATGGTCGCCTTCTCGTGCGCTTCGTTCTTGGCCTTCATCGCGCTCGTCGACCGCAAAGAGGGCGCGTTCGCGGTCCGCCGCAGCTGGAAACCGTGGGTCGCGTACGTGCTGCTCAGCGCGCTCGCGATGTACATGAGCCTGATGGCCGCCCTGGTGGTGGTGGCACAGCTCGCAACCGTCGCCTGGTGGTGGCGCCGTCGTCGCTGGGCCGTCCTCTCCGCGGTGGCGACCATCGGAGTGCTCGTGATTCCGCTCGCGCTGCTCGCGGCGGGGCGTGGGTCGGGCCAGGTGGCGTGGGTGTCGCGCCCGAAGTTCGTCGACGTGGAGCAGGTCTTGGAGGCGCTCACGGGCGCGGGACTTCAGCCGAGCATCCACGCGACCGCGACCACGTTCGTGCTGCTCTGGCTGACCGTCGCCGGGCTCGTCGCGGCCGCGGCCGCGCTCGTGGTCTCGTGGCGACGCGGGGCGGGGTGGCCGGCGACGTTCGGCCCCGGGCTGCTGCTGTCGTGGCTGGTCGTGCCCGTCGTCCTGGCCGGGCTGGAGTCGCTCGTGGCGCAGCCGCTGTTTTTGCCGCGCAACCTCCTCTACGGAGCGCCGGCGGTCGCGTTGCTGCTGGCGTGGGGTCTAACCCGCAGGGGCGTCGCGCCGAGGCTGGCGCTGGCAGGCTTCGTCGTGCTGCTCGCGCTGCGCGCGCTCCAGGTCGCGCCGAGCTACGGCGCCTCCCCCGAGGGCTGGCAGGGAGCGACGGCATCCGTGCTGCGCCAGACCCACCCCGGAGACTGTGTCCTCTTCTATCCGGCCGACGGGCGCATGGCCTTCCAGTACTACGTGCCCACCGGGCTCGCGCAAACCGGCGTCGCGCGGGGGCTCGTGCCTCGACCAGTGCTGCCGACGGCTCCGTGGAACGAGGTCCGGACCTACGTCGAGCAGTACAGGGTGCCCACGTCCTCGGCGCTCGCCCGGATCTCCTCGAGCTGTACGCGGCTCTGGTTCATCTCGACCCACCCGGGCAGGATCCACGGCTCTCCGGCCGCACGCGCCGACTACCGTCGCTATGTTCAGCTGGGCGCCGCGCTCCAGGCACGCTATCCAACCCATCGCGTGCGTCAGTTCGGCTGGGCGAGCCCCGTCCGGGTTGAATTGCTCGGGCGCTAGCGCGCGTCAGGGGCGCAAGCCCACGCCGACGAACGTCCACCAGCTGAGAACCAGCAACAGCGCGCCATTGGCGGTGCAGAGCAACCAGAAGCCCTTGCCCTTGACGTAGCGGGCGAGCACCACGAGGGCCGGGAAGGCCGTGATGAGCAGCCTCGGGTTGGGCGGAACGTACTCCGAGGTGACGGCCAAAAGACTGATCCCCGCGGTCCAGACGAGCGCCTCGATCGAGACCGTCCGCCAGCTGCGCGCGAGCAGTAGGAGCAGCACGATGAGCAGGAGCGCCCCCAGGAAGCCAACGACGAGATTCATGTTGATCGGCGGATGATCGAAGTGCGAGAGGGAGATCTGCCCGAAGAGCGAGTTGGTCAGGTGTACGAGTGCAAGCGGATCGGTCTTCTCCTTCCAGCCGTAGCGTTGCGCGTGGTAGGAGGCGAGCGGCGTGCCGGTCCAGGCCCACAGGAAGACGCCGACCGCGACGATCCCGGAGACCGATAGCACCGGGGCGATCAGGCTTCGCCACGCGACTCTGTCGCCAAGGCCGCGACGGCGCAGCTCGACAAACGCCGAGACGGCGCAAACCGCGACGAGGACGTATGCGTCGGGCTCGACCGCGGTCGCGAAGCCCGCGAGGATTCCGGCCAGCAGCCACCGCCGCCGCTGGAGCGCGAGGATGCAGCCCGCTGCGAGGGGGATCGCGATGCCCTCGCTGTAGACCATCGAGAACACCACCGAGCCGGGGAACAGGCAGAACACGATCACCGCGCGCCGACCCGCGTTCTCGCCCCACCATCCCGTGGCGAGCTTCTGGATCAGGATCGTCGCCACGAGACCCCCGATGCCGGAGATGATGACGCCCGCGATGCTCATGGCGGTGAGCATCGAGCCCGATGGGACCGCGCCCAGCAGCACGATCAGCCGGCCCAGCGGCCACATCAACAGCGGGTAGCCCGGAAGGAAGCCGAGCGTGGTCTGCGAGTGAGAGGGGAAGTGGGGATAGCCGTCGGCGGCCAGCCTGCGATACCAGATCCCGTCCCAATTGGAGAGCTCGCCCAAGAAGGCGTGGTGGCGGACCTCGCTCTCCACGAGCGCCATCACGATCAGGAGGAGCCGGGTCCCCACATAGACGAGGATCGGGAAGCGGTACGCGAGCCACGCGGTCTGCAGGCGCGATCCCCGCCACGCGCGCAACCTCGCTCCACGAGGCGCAAGCGCGGCCCCACCGGGGCCGGATCCGTTCCCAGCTTGGACGTCCGCGGGACCCGGACGTCCCTCGACGCGCTCGGGAGCAGCCGCCACGGGCGTGGAGTCTAGGGGGTGTCCGAGCCCCGCTTGCGAACCGCGGCCCGTCGGATGGCTCAGGCCTCGTCCCTATACTTGCCGCAGAAGCTACCGAGGAGCGGCGCGTGCAGGAAATGGTGATCTACGGCGTGAGCTTCGACATGGTCGGCAAGCAGCCGATCGTGTTGCTCAAGACGGTCGAGAACAACAAATTCCTGCCGATCTGGATCGGTCATCCCGAGGCCGCGGCCATCCTAATGAAGCTTCAGGGAGCCTCCACGCCACGTCCGATGACCCACGATCTGCTCTCCGACATGCTCGGCGAGCTCGAGGTCGAATGCACGCGGGTGTCCGTGACCGAACTGCGCGAGAACACGTTCTACGCCTCGATCAGCCTGCGCGCGAATGGCCGGGAGTTCGAGGTGGACTCTCGCCCCAGCGACGCGCTCGCCCTCGCGGTGCGAGCCGGCGCGCCGATCTTCGCCGCAGACGACGTCATCTCCGAGTCCGCGATCGAGTTCGAGCACGAGGTCGAGGACACAGAAGAGGTGGTGGAGAAGTTCAAGGACTTCCTCGACAGCGTGTCGCCCGAGGACTTCGCGTCCGGCGAAAGCTAGAAAAATGCTTTGGCCGCCGCACATGTGCGGCGGCCCCGACCGCGCATGCGCGGTCGGCGGGTGCGCGCATGCGCGCACCCGGTCTACACGCGGGTCAGGGCGGCGTCCAGGATGCGCTGCACGAGCTCCTCGAAGCCGATTCCGGCCGCGTCGGCCGCCTGGGGCAGGAGGCTCGTGTCGGTGAGCCCCGGGATCACGTTGGCCTCGAGCACGTACAGCTGCTCGCTTGCTGATTCGAGCATCAGGTCGACCCGCGCGAAGCCGGCCAGGCCGAGCAGCTCGAACACCGATAGTGCGATCTCCACCGCCTCCTCGGCAACCGCCTCGGACAGTTGCGCCGGGCACGAGAACTTCGTGCGCCCGAACTCGTAGCGGGCCTCGAAGTCGTAGAACTCCTCCTGCACCGGCACGGCCTCGACGATGGGCAGCGTGCGCAGCCCGCCGGCGTCCTCGATGATCGAGACCGCCAGGTCGCGGCCGGGGATGTAGCGCTCGAGCAGGACCTTGCGGTCATACGAGAATGCCGACACCAGCGCGGCGGGCAGCTCGGCGGCGGTGCGGGCGAACTTGATCCCCAGCGCCGAGCCCTGCGAGGCGGGCTTGACGACGATTGGAAAGCCAAGGCGCTGCTCCATCGCCGGCAGCGCCTGGGCGGCGCCGAGATCGTTGAAGGCCGTCTCCGAGAAGGCGAAGAAGTCGGGTGTGGGGAGCTCGCGGTCGCGCATGGCGTGCTTGGCGAGCACCTTGTCGGCCGCGCGGATGCAGGCCGAGACTCGCGAACCCGTGTACGGGATCGCCATGCTGTCGAGCAGCTCCTGGACCGTGCCATCCTCCCCGTCTCGGCCGTGAAGCGCGACAAAGGCGACCTCGGGCCGGTCTCGCTCGAGCCGCTCCACGAGGTCCGCGCCAACGTCGATCGGGATCGGGTCGTGGCCGAGCCGTTCGAGTGCATCCTGCACGCGCGCCCCCGAGCGCAGCGAGACCTGCCGCTCCAGCGAGCGGCCGCCTTTGAGCACTGCGACCCTGGTCATCCCGGATGCTTGCGCGGCAGGTGAAGCACCCGGGCCAGCTCGGGCCGGGGCGCCAGGGGATCATCGCCCCCTGGCTCGGGGCGCGTGGGCTTGGAGCGCCCGCGCTCGACGCCTGTGAGGGTCCCGTACAGGCGGACCTGCTCGGCGATTATCTCGCCGATCCGCCTAATGCCTTCGCGGATGTCCTCCACGTCCACTCCCGAGAAGTTCAACCGCATCGAGGACCCGCCCCGGCCGTCGACGTACGCCGCCCGACCGGGCACGAAGGCGACGCGCTCCTCCAGAGCGCGAGCCAGCAGGTCGGTCGTGTCTATGTAGTCGGGAAGCGTGACCCAGATGAACAAGCCGCCCCGCGGGTGGGTCCAGTAAGCCTCGCGGGGGAAATGTTCGGCCAGCGCATCGAACATCACGTCGCGGCGGCGGCGGTAGATCTCGACCAGTGAGTGCACGTACTGCTGCCACGGCCCGGCCTCGAAGTAAGTGCAGACGAAGTACTGCGAGATCGAGGACGAACAAAGGTCGGCGGCCTGCTTGCCGACGTTCATCTTCTCGAGCACGGGCGCGGGCGCCGCCGTCCAGCCCAGTCGCACCCCCGGCGAGAGGATCTTCGAGAACGTGCTCGCGTAGATCACGAACTCATCGCTCAGCGAACGCAGCGTGGGAAGCGACGGCCCCTCGTAGCGGAGCATGCCGTAGGGGTTGTCCTCGAGCACGAGCACCTCGCGTTCGCAGGCGATCCGCACGAGCTCGCGGCGGCGATTCTCCGACAGCGTCACCCCGGCGGGGTTGTGGAAGTTCGGGACCGTGTAGATGAACTTCGGCCGGCGCCCCGAGCGCTCCAGCTTTGCGAGTGTCTGCTCGAGCTCGTCGGTGCGCATGCCGTCGTCGTCCATCGCGACGTGCACGACCTCGGCCTGGTAGGCGCAGAACGTCGGCACCGCCCCGGGATAGGTGGGCGCCTCGCAGATCACCACGTCGCCGGGATCGAGCAGGGTCTTGCAGACCAGGTCGATCACCTGCTGGCCGCCGGTGGTCACGAGCACCTCGTCGCCGCTGACCTCCATGCCCTCGGCGGCCATCACCGCGGCGATGCACTCCTTGATCGACTGCAGCCCTTCGGTGGGCCCGTACTGAAGCGCCTGAGCGCACGAGCGGGCGGCGACCGTGCCCATCAGAGCGGCGTAGGAGTCGGGCGGAAAGGTCGAGGTGTCGGGCATCCCGCCCGCGAGCGAGATGACGTCGGGTCGCTCAGTGAGCGCCATCAGATCGCGCATCGCCGAGGACCGCATGACCCTGGTGCGCTCCGCGAACAGCCTCGCGTAGCGCTCGATCTCGTGCGTGCTCGTACGACCGGGCCTGGGCGCCACGGGAGCGGGCCGAAGCGTCGAGGACGGCCCGGGGCCGCCGGGCGCCGAAGATCCCGCGCCTGGGAGCGCTAAGTCATCCTCTGAGAAAGGCTTCATCGTTCCCCTGGGCCCTGACCCCGCACGTGACGGCATCGAGCACGTATCGTCACGACCACTGGTTCACCGTAGCGCACCATGCACCTCTTATTCGACATCTTCCAGGGAATCGGGATCGCCGCGGCGATCGGCATCCGTCCCTTCCTCCCCGTCCTGGCGGTGGGCGCGCTGGCCTCGGGCGACATTCAGATCGACTTCAAGGGCACCGATTTCTCGTTTCTCGAGGGCACTCCCTGGCTGCTCGCGATGTTGCTCTGCGCGGTCGCGCTCGCGCTGGTCGAACGGCGCGGGGGCGACCCCAACACCGAGCGGCCGCCGGTCGTCGTCGTGGTCAGCGCCGCGGCCCTCGCACTGGGGGCGATCCTGTTCGGCGGGGCGCTCGCCCAGCAGCATCATCCGCACTGGACGAGCGACTGGCCGGGCTTCGCGGCCGGCGTGGCCTGCGCGCTGATAGGGCTCGCCGCTATGTGGCCCCTGTTCGCCCGCGCTCGAGCCCGCCTGGACGCCCAGGCGGCCTCAGCCGTCACGCTGTACGCCGAGGCGACCGCGGTGGTCTTCGCGATCCTCTCGGTGGTCGCTCCGCCCGTCGGCCTCATCGGTCTCCTCGCGCTGTTGTGGCTGCTGTTCGCGGGTAGGCGCCGGAAGGATCAGAAGTACGCCGGCTTGCGCATCCTGAGGTGAGCGCCGCGAGCGCCCCCAAGCTCATTCTGGTCGTGATCGACGCGCTCAAGCCTGCCATGCTCGAGCGCGCGATCGCGCTCGGGCGCGCCCCCGCCCTCGCCGCGGTCCGCGAGCGCGGAACCTACGTGTCGGACTGCGTCGCGGCCTTCCCGTCCGTGACGCCCGTGTGCGCGGCCACGATCGCCACCGGAGTCGGCCCTGACGAACACTGGATCCCGAGCATGAACTGGTATCACCGCGACGAGGCCCGCTACGTCGAGTACGGGTCGAGCTTCTCGGCCAGCCGCCAGTTCGGCGTCCTGCGCTCGCTGACAGACACCGTCTACAGGATGAACGCCGAGCACCTCTCGCCGGAGATCGAGACAATCTTCGAAAGCCTCGACGATGTCGACGTGCGCACCGCCGAGACCACCTACCTCATCTACAGGGGCCGTCACCACCACCAGGTCTCCAACGAGACGGCGCTCGCCCGGATCGTCACCTCGACCCTCTTCAGGCGGACGATCGACGGTCCCAAAGAGCTGTTCTACGCCGACCTGTACGCAAGCCGGAGGACCGGATGCCGCGGACAGTTGGGCATGCCCGGGATCCGCGACCAACACTCGGGCTGCGTCGGCGCCTACCTGATCGAACACGACCTGTTCGACTTCCTGCTGCTCTCGCTGCCCGACAACGACGCCTTCTCGCACCGCAACGGCCCACACGCCCAGGTCACCTCGATCGCCGCCGCGGACCGGCAGCTCGAGCGGCTCATGCACGCCGCCGGTGGTCCCGACGAGTTCTTCGCGCAGCACGCGGTGATCGTCTGCTCCGACCATTCCCAGGCGGCCGTCGAGGAACGGATCCGACTCGACAGGGCGTTCGCCGACTTCGAGGTGGCGCGTCCAGCTCCCGCAAAGTCCCTGGAGGCCGAGGTGGCGCTCAGCCCCGCGCAACGCAGCGCGATGATCTACGCGCTGGACGAGGACCATCGCGAGCGCCTGATACGCAGGTCGATCGCAGTCGCCCGCACCATCCCCGGGGTGGACCTCGTGCTCTGGCTCGACGGCGAGGAGGCCGTCGTGCGCGGCGCCGGCGGCGAGCTTCGTTTTGTCCGCGGCGGAGAGCTCGAGGACCTGCGCGGCAACCGATGGAGCGTGGAGGGCGACCTGTCGGCGCTGGAAGCCGAGGTGCAGGATGGCCGCCTGCTCTCCTCCACCTATCCAAACGCGCTCGAGCGGGTGTGGTCGGCGCTCCGCTGCCCGACGGCCGGCGACGTGCTGCTGTCCGCGGCCCCGGGCTACGAGTTCGTGGACTGGGGAGGCGCCGACCACGTCGGCGGGGGCAGCCACGGTTCGCTGCACCGCTCGGACTCGCTCGGGGCGCTGCTTTGGTGCGGCACCGGCCCCGCGGCGAGCGACGCGCCCGAGGAATGGTCGTTGCGCGACGTGGCCCCGATGGTGCGCGGTCATTTTGGGGTAGAGACACGAAATACCCGGTCCCAGCAAGGATTAGGAACCGGTTAGCCGAACATCCATACGCGCAACGCAAAACCTTCCCACCGCTACATTTGCCCGAATGCCCGAAGAAAGGTCGATAGCGGTCGAGCTGCCGAAGACTGTCGAGTTTCCCTCTGTCCGCCTGCCGTTCCACGTCCGTGCACGCGCGGGCATGGTCAAGCGTGGCAATTGGGTTCAGCTGCTGCGCTTCTCGGTCGTCGGCGTCAGCGGCTATCTCCTCAACCTGGGAATCTTCGCGGTGTGCCTGCACCTCGTCGCGATCGATTACCGGCTCTCCTCGGTGATCGCTTACGTACTCTCAGGGGTGAACAACTTCTGGTGGAACCGGCACTGGACCTTCGACGCCAAGCAGCAGCACCCGATGCACCAGGGTCCCCGCTTCATCCTGGTCTCGCTGCTCACGTACGGCGTTACCTACATCATCCTCGTGACGCTCGTCTCCGACGTCGGAGTGATGAAGCTCGCGGCCCAGGCGATCGCGGTGGCGGCCACGACGCCGCTGTCGTTCCTCGGGCAGAAGCTCTGGACCTACAGGGCCTGAGGGGTCGCGTCGCGCGGCGCCTTCTGGTCTGCGCCGCGCTGCTGGCGGGCGCGCTTGCCCTCGCCTTTCCCGCCGCCGCCTCGGCGTCCGGCCCGACCCTCGTCACCCAGCAGAACCGGCCCCCGCACGGCTTCAGGCTGACCGCCGCTCAGGCCGAGCGCATCGCGCTGCGGTCGCCCGTCATACGCTCCGAGGTGCGCCGCCATCCCGACGCCAGGCCCTACGAGTACACGCTCGGCCCTGGCCAGTGGCAGGTGAGCTGGTTCTCGGCGCCCAACAACAAGAAGGAGCTCGCGCAGGCATACGTCGACGACGCGACGGGCACGGTGACCGAGGCGTGGACCGGCTTTCAGGTGGCCTGGACGATGGCGCGCGGGTACCCCGGCGCCTTCGGCCGGATCTCGAATGCCCTGTACATCTGGCTCCCGCTGTGCGCCTTCTTCCTCCTTCCGTTCATACCGTGGCGGCGGCTGCTGGACCGAAGGTCGTGGTCGCTTTTGCACCTTGACCTCGTGATGCTGCTCGGCTTCTCGATCTCAATCGCCTTCTTCAACCACGCGCGGATCGGCCTGTCTGTGCCGCTCGTGTATCCGTTTCTTGCCTACCTGCTGGTGCGGCTATTGCTGCTCGCTTTCGGGAGGGGCCGTCCCCGCCGTCCGCTCACGCCGGCCGTACCGATCCGCTGGCTGCTGGTCGCGACCCTCGTCCTGATGGGTTTCCGCATCGCGCTGGACGTGATCAACTCGAACGTGATCGACGTCGGCTTCGCGGGCGTGATCGGAGCCCACCGCCTCCTTCACGGTCACTCGCTCTATGGGATATGGCCGAGCGTCAACGGGAACGGCAACACCTACGGTCCCGTGAACTACTTCGCCTATGTTCCGTTCACGGCGATCTTCGGGTGGAGCGGGACGTGGGACTCGCTTCCGGCGGCGCACGCGGCCGCGATCGCCTTCGACGTGCTCACGGTGGCCGGGCTGTTCCTCTTCGGCCGCCGCTTGGGCCGTCCCAGGCTGGGCGTGGTGCTCGCCTACCTCTGGGCGGCGTATCCGTTCACGCTCTTCACCCTCAGCTCCAACAGCAACGACGCGCTGGTATCCCTCCTCGTGGTGACGGCCCTGCTCGCGGCCACGTCGCCGGTCGGCCGAGGGATCGCCGTGGCACTCGCCGGAATGACCAAGTTCGCGCCCTTTGGCCTAGGGCCGCTCTTCATCAGAGGAACCGATCCGCGCTTCTCGTCGCGGCGCACGTTCGCCTACGTGGCGGCCGCGGCGGTCACCGTCGCCGCCACGCTGGTGCCCGTGTTCGTCGCCGGCGATTCGCGACAGTTCTGGCACGAGACCGTCGCCTACCAGGCCACCCGCCCGGCCCCATTCTCGATCTGGGGGCTGTGGGGCGGGCTCAGCGTCGAGCAGCACATCGTCCAGGGATTCGCCGTGGCGCTCGCGGTCGCGGCCGCGTTCGTGCCCAGGCGGCGCACCGTGTTCGAGGTCGCCGCGCTCGCTGGGGCGATCCTGATCGCCATCCAGCTTGGCGTCACCTACTGGTTCTACCTCTACATCGTCTGGTTCTTGCCTGCGGTGCTGGTGGCGGTGGCCGGCGCGCGACCTGTCGAGCGCGAGCCGATCCGGACGCAGGCCGCGCGCGACGACGAGCAAGCCGTGGTCGGCCCTACCGCAGTCCCGCCGCGGGTTCCAGCACCTGCTCGATAGCCGACGCCCGCATCGGCCCGTCGGTCGTGACCACGACGCCGTTCAACCACGGATCCTCAGAGGAGGTCTCGAACCTGACTGGCATGCGCGTGACCAGCGACTCGAGCGCCTGCTCGCGCTTGACCCCGATCACACCCCCGCGCGCCCCGGTCATGCCCACGTCTGTGATGTAGGCGGTCCCGTGGGGGAGCACGCGGGCGTCGGCCGTCGGTACGTGCGTGTGGGTCCCCACCACGGCCGTGACGCGACCGTCGAGGTGCCACCCCATTCCGACCTTCTCGCTCGTGGCCTCGGCGTGCATGTCGACGAGGATGTGGTCGACCCGTCCGGCGACCGCGTGCAACGCGGCGTCGGCCTCCGGGAAGGCGGCCTTGCCGGCGTTCATGAACAGGTTGCCCGAGATCGAGATGACCGCGAGGCGCGTGTCGTCGTGGTCGATCACGCACCAACCATGGCCCGGCTGGCTCCGCAGGTAGTTGGCAGGGCGCACGATCCGCGGCTCCTCGTCGAGGTACCCGTAGACCTCCCGGTGACGGTAAGCGTGGTTGCCCAGCGTGAGCGCGTCGATACCCGACTCCAGCAGCCGGGCGGCCACCTTGGGGGTGATGCCGACGCCGCCGGCGGCGTTCTCCCCGTTGGCGATCACGAACGTCGGCTGGAGGCGCTCGCGCAACGCGGGTAGGAGGGTTTCGACCGTTCGCCGTCCGATACCGCCGACGATGTCGCCGATGAACAGGATCCGTGTCGGGCTGGCCGCCATTCCGCTGCTGAAGGCTAGTGGGGCTCTTCGCCTCGATGCCGGGTCGGCGGGCCACCCGCGCCGCCCGAATCCGCGCCGAGGTAGCCTCGGGCATGTGGCCCTCTTCGCAAGTACGCCGACATTCGAGCCGCCCCCGGCGGCGCCTGGCTTCGTCCTCACTCGCTCGCGTACCTTCCAGGTACGCCACGCTCGCTGCGTCCTCGCCAGCCATCCACCGGTGACGCCTCTCGGCGCCACCATACTTGCGAAGAGGGCCACTTAATGTCCACGACGGCTGCGACGGGCGCGGGCGCGGTGGCGCTGGAGGTTCGCCAGCTGAGCAAACGGTTCGGCGCCAGGGTCGCGCTCTCCGAGGTGAGCTTCGAGGTCCGCGCGGGCGAGGTTGTCGCCGTGATCGGTCCCAACGGCGCCGGCAAGACGACCTTGCTCGGGATCCTGGCCGGGACCATGCCCCCGAGCCGCGGCGAGGTCACGCGCCCGCCGCGCGACGTGGGGTGGGTGCCACAGCAGCCCGCGCTGTATTCGAAGCTCTCGGTGGCCGAGAACTTCCGCCTCTTTGCTCGGCTCGAGCGGATCGGCGATCCCGAGGCGGCCGTTGCGCGGATGCTCGAGCAGACGGGACTGACGGAGAGAGCCGGGGATCCCGTAAGCCGCCTCTCCGGGGGCAACCAGCAGCGCGTGAACATAGGGATCGGGCTCTTGTCCGAACCCGCTGCGCTGCTGCTCGACGAGCCTTCGGCCGCCTTGGACCCCCGCCAGCGGGAGCGGCTGTGGCAATTCATCGGCGGACTCGCCGCGCGGGGCACGACCGTGATGTTTTCCACCCACGACGTGGCCGAGGCCGAGCGTTACGGCGAGCGCGTGCTGGTCTTGGCCGACGGCGAGCTGCTGTTCGACGGGACCCCGGCCGAGCTCGACCGAGCCGTCGCCGGTGACTCCCCCGATTTCGAGACGGCTTTCGTCCGTTTTCTGCGCGAGCGGGGCCACTGACCTTGCGCTGGCTGCTGGTCAAGGACCTTCAGATCTTGCGGCGCTCGCCTCTGCTGGTGGGCCTGCTGGTGGTCTATCCAATCGCGATCGCGCTGATGATCGGGTTCGCGCTCTCGAGCCCTCCCGGCAAGCCCAAGGTCGCCTTCTATACGCAGGTTCCGCCGGGCAAGGGGAAGCTCCGGTTCGGCAGCCAGGAGGTCAACATCTCGCACTACGCCAAGGAGCTTTTCCAGTCGATCCAGCCGATCAAGGTGCATTCGCGGGCCGCTGCGATCGCCAAGGTGCGCGACGGCCAGGCGCTGGGCGCACTGATTGTCCCCGCCGACATCACGAGCCAGATCCAGAGTCTGGTCACCACGGGCGTGGGCTCTCCGACCGTGCAGCTCATCCTCAACTCGAACGACCCGATCGAGCGTCAGCTCGTGCAGCAGGCGATCGCCTCGCGTCTGGCCGAGGTGGAGCAGGTCGTCTCAAGGCAGGTCCTGCGCTTCGCGACCTCCGACCTGCAACGGGTACTCGACGGGGGCACGATCAGCTTCCTCGGTCACGTCTACCAGCTCTTGGGTCTGCGGAACTCGCGCACGCTCCTGCTCGGAGCGATCGCCACGCTGCCGTCCCATTCGCCGCTGCGCGTCGCGCTGCGCCAGGTGGCGTCGTTCGCCGACCTCGCGATCGGCGGCCTCGGCTTCGCCAGCCCCGTGCTCAGCTCGATCGGCCAGCCCCTCACGGTGCAGCAGACCCAGCTCCAGGGAAAGACCACGCCAACCCAGTCCTACGCGGTCGCCATCGCAGTCGTGGTGTCCTTGATGTTCGTCACGTTGCTGATGGCCGCCGGCATGCTCGCGGTCGAACGCTCTGAGCACGCCTATCCGCGGCTGGTGCGCGGCCTCGTGACGCCCACCGGGCTGTTGATCGAGAAGGTCGCCCTCGCCGCGGGGTGCGCGGCTGTGCTGGCCCTCGCAATGGCGGCTTGCACGTCGGCCTTCGTCCACCTCGACTGGTCGCGGTTCGAGTTGTGGGTGGTCGCGCTGGCATTCGGCGGGGTCGCCTTCGGGGCCCTGGGTGTGGCGATCGGCGCGCTCGCGCGGGAAGTCAGCGGCGCCTCGCTCTTTGCCTTTCTCGTCTCGTTGCCGGTCGCGTTCGTCGCGCTCGTCCCATCTAACGCCGTCTCGTCGACGGTCGGGTCGATCCTCTCGGCGATCGCATTCCTCTTCCCGTTCAAGCCGGCGCTTCAGGCGGCGAGCAACGCGTTCAGCGGGGCGCCCCCGGGTCTCGCGTGGCCGCTCGTGCACCTCGTCGTACTGGCCCTGGTGTTCGCTCTGCTCGCGCGGCTCGCCGCGCGGCGTCTCGCGAGTTCGTAGGAGGTGTTGTCGTCGCGGGATTCCGCCGCACGGTGTGACTGTTGGGTGCGGTTGCGCGAACGACCATAAGTGGCCCAACCTCTGCCCTCCGGCGGAGGTGTGTCCCGCGGTGGTCGTATAGCGCCCATGGATGGCCCGACCTTCGCCGATGGGCGGAGGTTGGGCCTTCTGTGGTCGCGTAGCCGCCGGTCGTAGGCCCGCGGCGCCCGTCAGGGCGGAGCGCTTCCCAGCGCCAGCGGTATCCTCAGTCGCGATGGCCTTTCCGCAGACCCGGCTGCGCCGGCTGCGCGCGACCCGCGCGCTTCGCGGCCTCGTGCGTGAGACCTCGCTCGAGCCGGCCGACTTCATCTACCCGCTGTTCGTCGCCCACGGCTCGGACCGGCGCGAGCCGATCCAGGCCATGCCGGGCGTCGACAGGCTCTCCATCGGCCACGCCGTATCCGAGGCGGCGGAGGCCGCCGAGTTGGGGATTCCGGCCGTGCTGCTGTTCGGGATCCCGGCGAGCAAGGACGAGGAGGGGTCGGGGGCGTGGGACGAGGAGGGTGTCGTCCAGCTCGCGACGCGCGCCATCAAGGAAGAGCTGCCGGATCTCATCGTCATCACGGACCTTTGCCTGTGTGAGTACACGAGCCACGGCCACTGCGGCGTCCTGCGCGAGGGATCGGTCGACAATGATGCGACCCTGGAGCTTCTCTCCCGGGCCGCGGTCTCACAGGCGCGTGCGGGGGCGGACGTCGTCGCCCCCAGCGACATGATGGACGGCCGCGTCGGCGTGATTCGCCAAGCGCTGGATGAGACCGGCTACGCGGAGGCGCCGATCCTCGCTTACTCGGCCAAGTTCGCCTCGGCTTTCTACGGTCCCTTCCGCGAGGCCGCCGGCTCTACGCCTGCCTTTGGCGACCGCCGGGGTTACCAGATGGACCCGGCCAACGGCCACGAGGCCTTGCGCGAGACACGCCTTGACGTCGAGGAGGGCGCCGACATCGTGATGGTCAAGCCGGCTTTGCCCTACCTCGACGTGATCAGGGCGGTCAAGGAGCAGACGGGTATGCCGGTCGCCGCATACAACGTCAGCGGGGAGTACGCGATGGTCAAGGCCGCGGCGGCGGCGGGCTACCTCGATGAGCGCACGGCTGTGCTCGAGGCGCTGACCTGTATCCGGCGCGCCGGAGCCGACGTCGTCGTCACCTACCACGCGAAGGACGCCGCGCGATGGCTTCGGTAGGGGGCTGATGGCTTCGGTGAAGCAACCTCGAGTCTCCGGCGCGCACGGACCAAAGCTCCGTTCGCGCAACCTCGGTGCCGCGGTCGCGCTCGACGAGCTCGACAAGCGTCTCCTGAATCTCATGCAGGCCCACTTTCCGATCGCCCCCCGGCCCTACCGCGAGGTGGCCGCAAACGCGGACATCTCCGAAGAGGAGGCGATGGCGCGCGTCACGTACCTGCTCGAGCAGCGCATCATCCGCCAGGTCACCCCGATCTTCGACACGCGCGCGCTGGGCTACTCGTCGATGCTCGTCGCGGCGAAGGTGGATCCGGAGAATCCCTGGCGAGCCGCCACGGTGATCAACGAGCACCCCGGCGTCTCCCACAACTACCTGCGCAACCACGAGTTCAACATCTGGTTCACGATCGCGACCGAGCCGGAGTCGCCCCTCGGTCTCGAGGGCACGCTCGAGGTGCTCGCCCGCCTTGCGGGGGCCGACTCGATCCGCCAGCTCCCCACGTTGAAGCTGTTCAAGATCAGGATGGACCTCGAGATGGAGGCCGGCACCGAGACGCTGGCGCGGGCAGCTGAGGCCGTCGAGCCTGCGGAGACCGAGCGGCAGCCCTACGACGAGGTCGACATCGCGGTGATCCGGGCGCTGCAGGGAGACATGCCCGTGGTGCCCGAGCCCTACGCCGCCGCGGCGGCCGCGGTGGGGATGCCGCAGGAGCGCTTCCTCGCGCACCTGGACGGAATGCGCGAACGTCGCCTGCTGCGCCGTGTTGCGGCCATCCTCTTCCACCGTCGAGCGGGGTTCAGCGCAAACGGGATGGGCGTGTGGAAGGTCCCCGACGAGCGCATCATGGAGCTCGGACGGCGCATGTCCGCTTATCGGGGGATCTCGCACTGCTACCAGCGGCCCACCTACCAGGACTGGCCCTACTCGATCTTCACCATGGCCCACGGTCGCTCCAAGGAGGAGTGCGACGCGATCCTCGACGCGATCGCCGCCGACACGGGCATCGCGGAGCGGGCCACGCTCTACTCCTCGACCGAGTTCAAGAAGGTGCGCCTTCTGTACTTCACCGAGGAGTACCGGGACTGGGAACGCCGGCACGCGGGCGTGTGAGCGGCGTCAGGTCCACGACGCGCTCGGAGGAGCTGTACGGGCGCGCCCGGGAACTGCTCCCCGGGGGAGTGAACTCGCCGGTGCGGGCGATGCGCGCGATCGGGCGCGATCCCGTGTTCATCGCCAGGGGCTCGGGCTCGCGTATGTGGGACGTCGACGGCAACGAGTACGTCGACTGGGTGATGTCCTGGGGCCCGCTGATCGCGGGCCACGCCCACCCGGCGATCGTCGACGCGGTCGCCAGCGCGGTCAGCGATGGCACGAGCTTCGGCGCCCCCACCGAAGGAGAGGTGAAGCTCGCAGCCGAGGTGGCGCAGCGGGTTCCTTCCGTGGAGATGATGCGTATGACCTCCTCGGGCACGGAGGCGACGATGAGCGCGATCCGCCTCGCCCGCGCGGTCACGGGCCGGGAGAAGGTGTTGAAGTTCGCGGGCGCCTACCACGGCCACGTCGACGGCCTGCTCGCGGAGGCGGGCTCGGGTCTCGCAACGCAGGGGATCCCGGCCAGCCCCGGCGTCCCGGCCGCGACCGCCGCGGCCACCGTGGTCGTTCCCTTCAACGACTTCGGAGCGATCGAGCTTGCGGTGCAGCAGCACGAGCTCGCGGCGATCCTCGTGGAGCCGGTGGCCGCCAACATGGGCGTGGTCCCGCCGGCGCCGGGTTTTCTCGAGGAACTTCGGTCGCGCGCCGATCAGAACGGAGCTCTGCTCGTGTTCGACGAGGTCATCACGGGCTTTCGCGTGACGCGCGGCGGCGCCCAAGAGGCGTACGGGGTGCTCCCCGACCTCACGATCATGGGCAAGGTCTTGGGCGGGGGTCTGCCCGCCGCCGCGTTCGGGGGGCCTGAGGTGTTGATGGAGCGGGTCGCCCCCGCGGGTGATGTCTACCAGGCGGGCACGCTGTCGGGCAATCCGCTCGCAGTCGCGGCGGGCCTGGCGACGCTGCATCTCCTGAGCGACCGCGCCTATAAGCGGCTGGCGGCCACCACGGCCGAGCTCGCCGCGGGGTTGCGCGATGCCGCGAAGGAGGCCGGGCGCCCGATCCAGGTTCAGGAGGTGGACGGCCTGCTGACGGTGTTCTTTAGCCCCGAGCCGGTCACCGACTATGCCTCGGCGCGCGCGAGCGATCTCGGCGCTTTCGCGACCTTCGCGCGGGCGCTGCTGGATCGGGGCGTGTATCCCCCGTCCTCACAGTTCGAAGCGTGGTTCCCCTCGCTCGCTCACAGAGAAGCGGACGTGACGTTCACGGTCGACGCCGCGCGGGAGGCGTTTGTGGAGATGGCGGACGGATGAGGAGCGCGCGCGAGGGCCTCGACGCGTTGGTGCTGGCACTGCGGGCGAACGGGGGCACGGTCGGGGAACTGGTGGTGGATGGAGCGGGCGACGGCGACGGCGGACCCGGTCCGGCGCAGATCGCGGCGACCGGCCCGCGAGCGGCCTGCGCACCGCGCGAGTACGAGCTGTTGCTGGAGATGATCCTGGAGGGCGCGCGGTTGCACTACGGCCCCTACCGGGTCGTTGAGACCGACGATCCCGACCTGGCGCTGCTTGTCGGAGACCAGCTCTACGCGCTCGGCCTGGAACGCCTCGCCGCCCTGGGCGACCTCGACGCGGTCGCCGAGCTCGCCGACGTGATCTCGCTCGTGGCCCAGGCCCACGCCTCGGGCGACCGCGAGCTCGCCGACGCGGTTTGGGCCGCCGGGGTCAGGGCCGTGGGGTGGGGCGGGGGCGAGGAGCTCGAAGAGGCAAAGCAGCTGGCCCGGGCCGGCGATCGCCGCGCGCTCGCCGCCCTGCGCAGCGCCTGCGGGCCAGACGCGTCCTGATCGAGCCGGGTGCTCTGTGAGATGGCTCACGGAACGCGGCGCGCCCGCGGCCTCGTAACGGATGGATCGTTGTTGACGATACCCTTGGCGGCGCGTTCAATTTGAGGCCGCGCTGGCCTTTGGAAGACCCTCCGTTGCCGAATCGACACCAACAGAAGTCCAAGTACACCGCCGACCGCAACATGCCGGGGGCGTTCGAGGGCGAAACTGTCACCCGCCGGCGCTTCATGTCGGCCGTCGTCAACGGTGCGGGCGGCCTGGCCGCAGCGGCCTTCACGCTGCCTGCGCTCGCCTTCGCCGTGGGCCCGGTCTTCAGCCACGAAAAGTGGAGCTGGCAGCCGGTCGGTACCCCCAAGGACTTCCCCAACGACAACTTCGTCACGCGCGTCATCCAGGTCCAGCAGGGGCCGCTGGGACAGGCGGGCGAGGTCAACAACACGCTGGCGTACGTCCGCACGCGCAACCCGGCGATCGATACCGAGCCCGAGGACCAGTACAACCACTGGGTCGCGCTCTCCTCGCGCTGCATGCACTTGGGGTGCCCGGTCCGCTGGACGCCCGCGGCGGCACGGTTCATCTGCCCCTGCCACGGCGGCGTGTACGACATCCGCGGCATGCCCACCGGCGGTCCGCCGGTGCGGCCACTGGACCGCTTCTACACCCGCATGAACCATTCGAGCGGACTGGTTGAGATCGGTCCCCGCTATTCGGTCAACTTCGAGCTACGGCGATTCTCGCCGCGGTACCCGGGCGAGCCGCTCGACGGCATCGGCCAGTACCTCTATCCGCGGCAGTTCGCTCAGCCCTTGCCGCCGCCCGGCGCGTAACCGTCGTGCCGCGCCTCCCCGCACCACCGCTTCCCAAGGCGCTCCGGCCGCGTCCGCGGCCTCCGGGAGACGATGGCGCCGGCCTCGCCGACTCGCTCGATCCCGTCGAGGCCGGGGTCACCGTAGTCGACTGGATCGACGAGCGCACCTCACTGTCTCCGGGCATCCGCTGGTTGATGTTCCGCAAGGTTCCACGCGGGATCAACTGGTACTACACGCTGGGTTCGGCGACGCTCTTCGCCTTCCTCAACCAGGCCGTGACTGGCGTCTTTTTGGCGATGTACTACCGGCCCGACGCGTCGGGAGGCGCGTACGAATCCGTCCGCTACATCACGACCGACGCCTTCCTTGGGCAGTTCGTGCGCGGGATGCACAAGTGGGGAGCGTCGGTGATGATCATCCTGATCTTCCTGCACATGGGGAGGGTGTTTTTCTTCGGCGCCTATAAGTACCCGCGCGAGCTGACCTGGATCATCGGCGTGGTCCTGCTCATCCTCACGCTGGCGATGGGCTTCACGGGGTATCTGCTGCCGCTCGATCAGCGGGCCTACTGGGCCACGATCGTCGGCGTCAACATCAACGCGGGCGGTCCCTTTATCGGTCCCTACCTCTCGAACTTCCTCCTCGGCGGGGCCGACTTCGGTGCGACCACGCTCTCGCGCTTCTACGCGATCCACATGCTGATCATCCCCGGTGTGCTCATCGCCCTGATCGGCGCGCACCTCTACCTCGTGACGAAGCTCGGAATCACCGCGCCGCCGTGGCTCAAGGGCGAGCCAGAGAAGCAGCTCCAGCCGGAGACAGACGTCTGAGGAGCTGAGGCGTGAACCAAGCCCAAAAGGAGGCCTACCTCCGCGAGTACTCGACCCTGAAGAACGAGGGCAAGCCGTTCTTCCCCTACGCCGTGGCCAAGGACTCGGTCATGGCGCTGATCGTGATGCTCGTGATCATCTTCCTCGCCCTTCTCTTCGGGGCGGAGCTGGGGCCCAAGGCCAACCCCGTCACGACGACCTACGTACCACGGCCCGACTGGTACTTCTTCTTCCTCTTCGAGGTCCTGCGCGTGATGCGCAAGGTGCCCGACTTCACGCCCATGGCGACGATCGGGGTGCCCACGATCTGCATGATCCTGCTCTTCCTGCTGCCGTTCTACGATCGCAGTCCCGAGCGGCGGATCGAGCGGCGGCCGATCGCGCTGGCGACCGCGCTGTTCGTGATCGGGTCGATGGCCTACCTGACCTTCTCGGGCGCCAACACCGGCTCGCCCAACTCCGTTGACCTGAAGCCTCCGTCCAGCTTCACGGCCCAGGAAAAGGCGACCTTCACCGCCGGCGAGCTGGTGGTTGGACAGTCGGGCTGTGAGGCCTGCCACCAGATCGGCGACAACGGCAACAACGGCCCCGGGCCTGTCTTGACACACATCGCCACCAAAGTTCCCAAGCAGCAGATCGCCTCGACGCTGCTGAACCCGACGCCTCCGATGCCGTCGTTCAAAGGCCTGAAGGCCCAGTACCCCCAGAAGTTCAACACCCTCGTCTCCTTCCTGTCGCTGCTTCGCTAGCGGACGTGCCACGAGCCACGCCAGCTTGAGCGATGACCCTTACTCAGCCTGAAGCGGGCGCCCCGCCCAGGGGGACCGGAGAATCCGCCGGTGTGTCCCTTGGGCGCCTCGAAGAGGCTCAGGTGCGCGCGATGTTCGACCGCATCGCGGGCCTCTATGACCGCATGAACACGGTCATGACGGCGGGGCTTCACCGCGCCTGGCGCCGCCGCGCGGCCGAGCTCGCGGGCGTCGGCGCCGGCGACCGGGTCCTCGACGTCGCCACGGGCACCGGAGACCTGGCCTTTGAGCTCGCACGGCGGGTCGCTCCCGGCGGCGTGGTGGTCGGGATCGACTTCTCGCAGCGGATGCTCGCGGTTGCGAGGCAGAAGGCATGCGTGGCTCGCCCGCCCGACGTGGCGGTGCGCTTCGAGGCGGCCAACGCGCTCGAGTTGCCCTTCGCCGATGACCACTACGCGGCGGCCACGGTCGGCTTCGGGGCTCGCAACTTCGCCGAGCTCGAGCGTGGCCTGGCCGAGATGGTCCGCGTGGTGCGACCTGGGGGACGCGTGGTCGTGCTCGAGATCACCACGCCCCGCCGCCCACCGCTGTCGACCTTCTTCGAGTTATGGTTCGACCGCGTGATTCCGGTGCTCGGGCGATTCGCCGGCGATGCGCAGGCCTACAGCTATCTGCCGAGCTCGGTGAGGCGCTTTCCGGGGCCCGAGGAGCTGGCAGCGGTGATGGCGCGGACTGGTCTGGGTGAAATTCGCTACTACTTGACCGGCGGCGGGATCGTCGCACTGCACGTCGGGGTGGTGAGAGGAGATGCTTCATGAGGATCGTCCGCGCGGGACCAGCTGTGAGGCCTGTAGAGGCCGTCATCGACGCCGCCGGGGCCACCGTACCGCGCGTGATGGAGCGCGTGGAGCGCCGCATGGCCGAGGTCAGCGTGGACCACGGCGCTGCGCTGGCGAGACACGCCGGCGACACCATCGCCGCCGGCGGCAAGCGCCTGAGGCCGCTGCTGGTGTGCCTCGCCGCCGGCGTTCCGCCGCCCGAGTCGGAGAGCCTCGTGCACGCGGCGGTCGCGGTGGAGCTTGTCCACGGCGCCACGCTGGTCCACGACGACGTGCTCGATGCGTCGCTGCTGCGCCGGGGGCGCCCCACGGTCGTCGCCTCTGGGGGAAGGCGCATGGCAACCGCAACCGGAGACCTTTTGTTCTCGCGGGCGTTCGCGGAGCTGTCAGTGGCGCGCTCGGTGCCCGCCGTGCGCGTGCTCTCGCGGGCGAGCTCGGAGTTGGCGCTGGGGGAGCTGATGCAGCGCTCAGATGCGTGGCGCGAGGATGTGACGGTTGGCCGGTATCTCGAGCGGTGCAGGCTCAAGACCGCGGTGCTGTTCCGCGCCGCCTGCGAGCTCGGCGCGATCGAGGGCGATGGCTCGATCGACGCTCTGGGGACCTTCGGGGAGCAGATCGGACTGGCCTTCCAGATCCTCGACGACGTGCTGGACGTCTCGGGGCCGCCCGAGCGCACGGGCAAGCCCCAAGGTGCCGACCTACTCGACGGCACGATCACCCTGCCCCTGATCGAGGCACGCGACCGCGATCCCGAGCTGGCCGCGCTCCGCGTCCGCGAGGTGCGCACGACCGCCGACGCCCGCGCCGTGTGCGAGCGGGTCGCCGCCACGGGCGCGCTCGAGACGACTCGAGCGCGGGCGCTCGAGTTGGTGGCGCGGTCCAAGTCCGTGCTTCCCGCCTTGCCCCGGCGCCAGCGCGCCGCGCTGGACCTTGTCGCCGACGGCGTCGTCGAGCGCTACAGCTGATTTGGACTATTGGCCGGCGCGGCGCATGCGCCGCGCCGAACCTATTTCAGAAGTCCTCGGGCAGGATCAGTTCGCTGTCAAGCGCGATGGCGAGCCGATCGATCTCCTCGGTCATGTTGGCCGCCGTCAGGCGCTTGAGGTCGCGCAGGAGGCCGTCGAACCCTCGGTCCAAGTGATCCTCGAGTGCCGTCAGCTCCAGGCTTGAGAACGTGCCCCGGCGGTTCCAACCGCAGTTGGGGCAACGGAGTCGGAGCTGCCAGCGCTCCTCCCCGGCGTCCTCCCATTCGCTCGCCTGCACGAATTCGCACTCGCAGCGCCCGCACATATGCAGCCGTGACAGCGCTCGCTGGCCCGGCGAAACGTAGATGCGCGGCGATGCCTCCCGGATGAGCCTGTTATCGGCGCAGGGCTCTGGAAGCTTGAGTGTTATCGCGGGCTTCGCCGGACCGCTACTCTTGGTAGCCGAATCCGCGGAAGGTCTCCCTTCCTCAGGGGCTCCGTAACAAGAGGATCAGCAATGTTCTATACCAAGCCCTGGCTCGACGCCATAATCGTGCTGCTCGTAATCCTGCTGTTCGTCGGTCCCAAGCGCCTGCCGGCGTTTGGGCGCTCGCTCGGACACGGTATGCGGGAGTTCAAGGATGCGATCACCGGCCAGTCGGAACCGACCGCTGAAGAGCGAGCTGAGCTCGAGGCCGGAAAGACTGAGACCACCGTCTCGCGTTCGGCCGGCTCGGCGTCATCGGGCGCAGAATCTGGCTAGCCCAACATCGTGATGTCGCGGGTCCTCCGACCCATCCGGCACGAGGATCGCCTCAGCATCGTCGATCACCTCGACGAGCTACGGTCGAGGCTGTTCGTCTGCGGGCTCGCGCTCGCGGTCGCCTTCGGCGTGTGCTTCTGGCAGAACCATCGGCTCTTGCATCTCCTCAATCAGCCGCTCCCGACGGCGCACAGTTATCTCTCAAAGCTCCCGGCTGCCACGAGCGCTCAGGCCCGAGCGCTGTCCGCCACGGCGAGAGACTTCCGGGCCCTTTCTCTCTCGCCCTCTCAGTCGCCCAGTGAGCGAGCCCTCTTTGGCGCCGCCGCGACCAACCTCAACCGCGCTGCCGCGGTCATGCCGCGAGGATCGACAAAGCAGACGCCAATCACCATCGGTGTGGCGGAGCCGTTCACGACAACGCTCACGGTCTCGTTCTACTTTGCCGTGCTCATATCCCTGCCGCTGCTGCTGTACGAGTTATACGCGTTCCTGCTGCCCGCGCTGACGCGCACCGAGCGCCGCGTGGCCATGCCGCTGATGGCGCTCGCCCCGCTGTTGTTCGTGGCCGGGGTCGTTTTCTCCTACGCGATCGTGCTCACGCCGGCGATCCATTTCCTCCAGGGCTATAACAGCCAGAGCTTCGATGCGCTCGTCCAGGCCCGCCAGCTCTACGACTTCGAGATCATGGTGATGGCGATGCTCGGCGTCGCCTTCCAGCTGCCCCTGGTCTTGCTGGGACTCGACTACCTGGGGGTCCTCAACTCTCGCACCCTGGTCAGGCAGTGGCGCTACGCTGTCGTGCTGATTGCTGTGATCGCGGCGGCACTGCCCGGACCCGATCCAGTCACCACCGCACTCGAGACGCTCCCTCTGATCGTCCTCTACTTGCTCAGCATCGTCTTGCTCAAGCTCGCCGACCGCCGCCTCGCGGCGCGTGCACAGGCCGACTTCGGGACGATCGACGGCCCGCTCGACGCGACGGGATAGGCGGCGATGCTCTTCGACCTACGTGCTAGGGGCCGGCGGCGCACGGTTCAAGCCGTCTATCTGGGGCTGGCGCTCCTCATCGGCGGCGGGCTCGTGCTCTTCGGCGTGGGCACCGGCAGCGGCGTCGGTGGCCTGCTGAACGCGTTCACCAACGGCAGCAGCTCAAGCTCCAACGGTTCCGGCGTGACCCAGGCGGAGAAAGCGGCGCTGCACCAGACTCAACTTCACCCCTCGAGTCCGCAGGCCTGGGTCCAGCTCATCGACGCTCGAGTGGCCGCCGGCCAGCAGCAGTGCAACGGCACTGCGTGTACCGCAGCCGGGCGAAAGGACCTGGAGGAGGCGGGGACTGCGTGGCAGCACTACACGACGCTCGTGAAGACCCCCGACACGGTCGTCGCCCGCACGATGGCGAGCTCATACGAGACGCTCGGAAACTTCAAGGATGCCGCAGCGGCGTGGCTGGCCGTGACCCAGGCGCAGCCGAACACCGCGGCGAACTTCGAGCTGCTGGCCCGCGACGCTTACGAGGCCAAGGAAACCCGCATCGGCGACCTCGCCGCGCAAAAGGCCCTGGCGCTCGTACCCAAGTCAGAACAGAAGGCACTCAGCAAACAGCTTCAGCAGTACAAGAACGGGACGAGCACCTCAAGTTCGGCGACGGGCGGGTAGCTCGGGTAGTGGCTCGACCGGGGGACCCCCTCGTGTGGGGCCGACTCAGCCACAAGGCTCATGCCGCGAGCGAGACCCAGCGGCTAACATCGGCGACCCCTCGGGCCGTTAGCTCAACTGGTAGAGCAGGGGACTCTTAATCCCAAGGTTGGAGGTTCGAGTCCTCCACGGCCCACATCAAAGCCCCGGTATTCCGGGGTTTCGGTGCGGCGCTTGCAAAGTTCGGCGCGCGCCAACTCCGAGGATCGTGTGGAGGCGGCGGACACGCGCATGCTGGCGTCGCAAAGGAGCTGTCTGATCCCCGAGGCGATACGACGAACGCGATCGTCGCGGTCCGCGCTTGGCCTAGGCCCACGAACGATCGGAACGTCGCCCGGGGTCGGGTGAGCGCTCCTATCCCGAGCGAGTACGCGTCGCCGCGACTCCCTTCACGTCTGGTGGTATAGCCCAGAGGAGCGCTCTCCAGGGCGCGTCCTGGGCACGCTAGGCGTTGTGCACCAGGGCCAGGCTGTGACTGGCCAACGGGCCGGCATTCACCGCGGTTGCGATCGTGCCCGTGGGCAGATCGACCTTGACGGGCAGCCAACGCTTAGTGGTGTTGCCGTTGCCGAGCTGGCCGTATTTGCCCTGGCCCCAGGCGAGCAGCGAGCCGCGCGATGTAAGCGCGAGGCTGTGGTCCGTGCCCGCCGCGATCTCCGTCACCTTGATTCCCTTGGGCAGCTTGACCTTGAGCGGCACGGCACTGGACCCAACGGCTTTCCCGACCCCGAGCTCGCCGTAGTAGTTATCGCCCCAGGCCAACACTGAGCCGGTGGAGGTCAGCGCGAGGCTATGGCCGTAGCCGCCCGCGAGCGCGGTCACCTTGATTCGCTTGGGCAGCTTCACCTCGACCGGGACGTCACTGTCGGCGCTCTTTCCGTCGCCGAGCTCGTCCTGCCCGTTGTTGCCCCACGCCAACACCTGGCCGGTGGAGGTCAGCGCCAGGTTGTCGTACCCGCCAGCCGCAATCGCGACCACCTTGACGCCCTTGGGCAGCTTCACCTTGACCGGGGCGTCGCTGCCCTTTGTGCTGCCGTCGCCCAGCTCGCCGAAGTCGCCCGAGCCCCAGGCCAGCACCGCACCGGTCGAGGTGAGGCCTAGGCTGTCAAAGTCGCCCGCGGCGACGGCCCTGACCTTAGTCCCCTTGGGCAGCTTTACCTTAACCGGCACGTCGCTGTCGGTCATGGTCCCATCACCGAGCTGCCCGTACTCGTTATAGCCCCACGCGAGCACTGAGTCCTTTGAGGTCAGCGCGAGGCTGTGCAAGTTCCCGGCCGCGACCGCGACCGCCTTCATGCCAGTAGGCAGGTCAACCTTGACGGGCACGTCGCTGCTCGTGGTGGTGCCGTTGCCGAGCTGGCCCGAGAAGTTTTGGCCCCACGCGAGCACCGCTCCAGTCGATTTGAGACCGAGACTATGGACGCCGCCGGCCGCCATCGCCGTCACCTCGGCGCCCTTGGGCAGCTCAACCTTGACGGGGACGTCGCTGTTCGTAGTGGTGCCGTTACCGAGCTGGCCCGCGTCGTTGAAGCCCCAGGCGAGGAGCGTGTGGGAGCCGGTGCTCGCCGCCGCCACCGGCATCGCAGCCAGTGCCACCCCGAGCGACAGCGAAGCCGGAAGCAGCAGGAGTCTCCACCAGCTTCTTCGCAACCTAGACTGGCAAGCGGGCAAACCGACCCTTCAGACTCGCCGATTCTTTTTCATACCTGCTAGCCAGCAGCACCCGTAGTCGAACGTCCGTAATTCGCAGGACAATCGCTGTGTGGGCTGGGTCGTTCATACCCGGTTGTGGGGTTCTCTCCGCCCACGGTCGTTGTGCGTTGACAGACTACGCCGCGCTGGCGCTGGCTGAAACTACCACCGTGGCCGGGTTAGATAAACCGGGCGTGACGCAAACGCGGCGTGCGCGCCGCTTGTCTGACTCGGTCGGACGCCGACCCGCGGCGGATGCAGTCTCGGAGTCTGCTGGGGACGTGCTTCGGAACCAAATAGCCGCGGACAAAGTGAACGGGGCGGCCGATCCGCGTCAGACGACCCTCGCGCGACCTTCGTGGGAGTGGCCAAGAGCTGGGGAGCGTCTGTGTCCTCGCCGGCAGCGCGCCTGCAACCGGGCGAGTCAGTCGCGCGGCGGGTTAGAGGCACCTGCGGGCAGAGACGAAACTGCTCATCTGGCCATGGGCCTCGGCCCGAACACACCCCTCGAGTTGGCGCTCGCTTTTGCGATCGACGCGATCGCGGGTTTGGCGATGAGGAGGGCTGACGGCAGTCCGCGGCGGTTTTCGCAGCGGTAGCTTTTGGACTCTTCAGACCTCGGCGCGTTGTCCGCGCTCGAGTATGAGCAGGCGATCAGCGATCCCGTTGCCCGAGAACGCGGCTTTGAGCTCGGCGGCTCCCTGGGTGTCATGGGCCCAGCCTTCGAAATGCAGAGGGATCACCGTCCGAGCTCCGAGGATCTTGGCGACGTCGGCGGCATGATCGGCGGACAGGGTCAGGTACGCCCGGTCGAATTTCGGTAGCTGTACCGCGCCAGCGTTGAGGATCGCGATTCTGAGTTCACCGGTCTTCTGCACGAGGGCGCGCACGACGTCTCGGGAGGCGTTGTCGCCCGAGACGTAGATCTCTTGTGCGCCTGGGGCCGATAGCACGAACCCGAGCACCGGGCCTTGAATGTCGTCGCTGCCGTCGGGGCCATGTTGCGCGTGCACGGCGGTCACCTTGACGGTGGCTCCGCGAGGGGTCTCGAGCTCGACTTCTGACCAGGGCTCCATGCCGACGACATTGCCGCCCAGGTCTTCGGCCGCCTTGGTGGTGGATAGGACGTGGTTCGCGTAGGGAAGGAACGCTCTCCCGGCCGGATCGAGGTTGTCGCTGTGCTGATGGTGGGAGAGCAGCACGACATCGATCCGGTCCTGTCGGGAGATGTCGAGTGCAGGGCCCGTCACCTTCGTCAGACCTGCGTATTCACCGGGAGGCGAGAGCGTGGGATCGGTCAGCCAGCGAAGACCGCCGTACTCCAGGATCGCTGTCGGTCCTCCCACGAGCTGAATGCCGAGTTGCGGTTGGGCCTCAGTCATGCGCGGATCTGTGGCGCGGCTCGCCATCCACAGACACCTGCGGGCGTCCTCGCGCCGCACGCGCCGAGGCGGCGACGCCTTTACTAAACAGTGGCGGTCTCCCCGTCCGGGAACACTTCGCTAAGCCGCCCGGTCTTGACGTCATAGACGAACCCCCTGACTGGAACGTCCTGCGAGATCCATGGATGTGACCTGGCCTTCTGAACCTGCTCCTTAGTGTTCTCCTCGGCGTCGGTGAAGCTGTAGAACCTGGCCGGCGCAATCGGCTCCTGCCCGGTCTCCTTGCGGAGCCGCTCCTCCATCTCGCTGTCGGTGAACCTGAGCATCCCGCAGTCGGTGTGATTGATGATCATTATCTCTCGGCTGCCCAGCAGCCTGGTCGACAGAACAAGCGACCGGATCGCGTCGTCATCGATGACGGTGCCGAAGTTCCTGATCATGTCGACATCGGCCTCGGCGAGACCCAGCATCTGCTCGATGTTGCTCAGCCGAGGATCCGCACAAGTGACGATTGCGATCTTGGGCGCCGGCGGCTTCGCACGGTCGGGATCGTAGTCGTTGGCGATGGCCGCATTGGCGCTCAGCGCCTCGTCGATGATGCTCATGATTCCGTCTCCTTCTCGCTGGGTGCACCGGTTGTCCCGGTATGCCTGTCGCCGTCAGCACGCTCATGTGTGACGGTTTAGGACGTTGACTTGACCATGACGGGTATTCCTTTCTTCAACGCGTCATGAATGAGAACGACAGTGGGACTGCCGTTGCTGCTGTCTCGTCGGACATGGTTGTTCCTTTCGTCATGAACCTGTTCGACTGGGTGGCCGGTTTCGTCGTCGTCATGGCTAGCCGTCGACATACCCGACGTTCAGCAGGCCGGCATCGATCTGCTTCAGCGGGCCGAACAACGCGCCGGTCTCCTCACGCTCGTGACCGTGTCAGCGGTGCCCGTCATTTCGACGCGTCCCTCTGTCGGAGCGATCGGAATGATGCGCGCATCTCTTCGGAGAAGAGCTGCGGTTGTTCCCAGGCCGCGAAGTGGCCGCCTCGGTCGAGCTGGTTGTAATAGATGAGGTTTTGGGGGTACGCGCACTCTGCCCAGCTCCGCGGGGCCTGATACAGCTCTTCGGGAAAGACGCTGATGGCGAACGGGATAGTGATGTTCTTGGCGTCGAAGAAGTCGGCCTTGTTCTCCCAGTAGAGGCGAGCCGAGGAAACCCCGGTGTTCGTCAGCCAGTAGACCGTGATGTTGTCGAGGAGGTCGTCTCGCGTGAGGTCGCTCTGGTAGGTCCCCTGAAGGACCTTTTCCACGAGCCCGGGCTGCCCGGTGCCGTCGCCGTGGTCGAGCATGAACGCTGCGAGGTCGACGGGCGAGTCCGCCAGTCCGTACAGCGTTTGCGGGCGCGTGGCCATGATGAGTGCGTAGGCGACGTGCTTGGCGTAGAAGTTGCTCAACTGCTCGTACGCGCGTAGCTCGTCACCCGAGAGATCGGATGGCGGCGGGTCGCCCTGCTCGAATCCCTTCACGAGCTCGGGTGGCGCGGTACCGGGCATGTTGGAATGAATACCGAGCAATTCCGGGGCGGCCTGAGCCCCCATCGTCTGGACGACCGCCGCACCCCAATCGCCGCCCTGCGCCACAAACCGGGCATATCCGAGGCGCTTCATCAGCACAACCCACGCACGGGCGATACGGACGGGGTCCCACCCCGTGCTCGTCGCCTTGGCGGAGAACCCGTAGCCCGGCAGCGAGGGAATCACCAGATGGAACGCGTCCTCCGCGCTCGCGCCGTGCGCCGTGGGGTTGGTGAGCGGCTCGATGATCTTCAGCTGCTCGATGATCGAGCCGGGCCACCCATGGGTGACGATCAGCGGCAGCGCGTCCTCGTGCTGTGAGCGGACGTGAATGAAATGAATGTCCAGCCCATCGATCTCGGTTATGAAGTTCGGCAGGGCGTTCAGTTTCGCCTCGCACTTGCGCCAGTCGTAGTCTGACCTCCAGTAGCGCGCGAGTTCCTGCATCATCGCGAGCGGCACGCCCTGCGAGTCGTCGGTGACCGTCTCTCGCTCGGGCCACCTGGTCGCATGTATGCGCCTCCGGAGCTCGGTGAGCTCCTCGTCCGGAAAACCGACCTGAAACGGTCTGATAGCGGTATCGCTGCCCGTCTGTATGGCAGCTTCAGTGGCGGACATTTGCTCCTCCTAAGTTGTGTCGCGCATCAGGGCCAGCGTGGCCGCAGGCAGGCTCGATCGGCAGCTGCCGAACTGAGCGGATGCGGGTGTGCGGCGATGCACGAACTTGGGCTCCTGATGGGTCGGCTGTTGCAAGCACCGTTAGGTCTCGCGTGCGCCGGCCGTTTGCTGGAGCCGGAAAATCGTGGCCGCCGAGGGCTGAGGCGAACCGAACGCTCATGCTACTCCCCGGGGCCGACCACCGAGGACCGTTCGTATTAGGTCGAGCGAGATTTAAAAAGGTCTCGTGGAGTCGCTCACGGGACGGCACCGACCACCTCCCGTCTTGATCGCCAACGAGCGCAAGGACCGACTCGCGCAGGTCGCTCCGATCGTCATCGCCCTAGGCCACGAGGTGATCGCACGAGAGATCGACGTCGAGGACGTCGGATCCGTGACGGCGCGGGAGCGCCCGGACGTCGCGCTCGTCGGACTCGGTGAGAGCCCCGGGAAGCAAACGACAAGAAGTGGCGCCCGGACCAGCAGCTCGACTCTCGCCTGCGGCGAGCGCTCTGCCGTGGCCAGCGCGAGGGGTCAACGCGCGGGCGCATGGAGGAGAATGCGGAGATGGGTGACGCACACCTACGTTCAGAGATCCGCGAAGAACAAGAGCGAATCATCTCGGCCGTTAGATCCGCAAGCGATCACTGGGAGATGGCTAAGGCGGAAGACTCTTTCGCCGACCTGCTCGAACGGATGGCTGACGAGCTACCGATGGGTTCGGCACATGATCGTGGCCGCTTTCTAGCGGCGGCACAAGCACTCCGCAAGTCAGCGGCGGTCAACGAGCACCGCTACGTCACGGAACTTAGTCGCTCAGCCGACGACGGCTAATCCGGTTAAGGCCCCGTCGCGTGGAACGCGGCGACGGGCGGCGGAGCGCTCAGCCATAACGAACAGCCTGGCCATAACCGAATGCGCGGAGGTGCGCGGCTCCCGGACACGATGGGTCAGGTCCGGACCGGTCGGCGCCGTCGCAGGAACGTCGCATGCGAGCTGCTACTGGCCCGCTCTTTGGGCGAATCGGCAACTCAGGGAGCGTGCCGGCCGCCGGCTCAGATCAGGCGAGCTGTTGCTGCCGCCACGCGGTATCGAGCGCGCGGCGGGCGCCGCCGCCGGCTTCGAAGTCCAGTAGCGCCCGTTTGCGGTGCAGACCGCCGCCGTAACCAGTGAGGGATCCGTCCGCGCCGATCACGCGGTGGCAGGGGATCACGATCGGAATCGGGGTCGTGGCGACCGCCGCTCCGACGGCGCGTGCCTCGTGCGCGCCGTTTGCGGGTCCTGTCGCGAGCTGTTTCGCGAGCGCCCCGTACGTCGTTGTCGTCCCGTACGGCGTCGCTTGGAGCGCACGCCAGACGCGTCGCTGGAATTCCGTCCCGTGTAATTCCAGCGTGAGCTCGAACGTTTTCCGCTCGCCGCGGAAGTACTGATCGAGCTGCTCGACGGCAGCGGCGAGCCGCTGGGGATCGCGCTCGGTCTCGTCGAGCGCCGGCGCCCGGCGCGGGAAGTGGAGTCGGCGGAGTCCGTCCGCGCCGGCGATCAGTGTCAGGGGGCCGAACGGACTCTCAAAGATTGTGAACGGCATCGTGGGTCGACCTCCTTGTACGGGCGTCAGCGGGCGTCGTGGAAGATGATGCCGAGCGCGGTGCGCTCGCCCGCGGTCACCGTGCTCACGCCATGGCGTAGCGCCACCCGGTGGTAGCCGTGTTTACCCGCGTTCGGGCGCTCGCGGGTGGGGAAGATGACAAACGCCCCGCGTGGGGGGCGCAGCACATGCGCGCGGCTCTGCGCTCGGGGGCGCTGCTCGAGTAACACGAACTCACCGCCGGCGTAATCGCGCTCGGGATGAGACAGCACCGTCAGCACCTGAAACGGGAAGTACACCTCGCCGTACAGATCCTGATGAAGCGCGTTCCAGTCCCCCTCCCGGTAGCGCAGGATCAACGGCGTCGGACGGTCCTGTCCCGCTTCGCGGCAACGCTCCAGAAGCTCCTCGTGCGTGTCGGGAAACAGGGGGCTATCGCCTGAAAGGCGCTGCGACCAGGCGTTGGCGATCGGCGCCAGGTGCGGGTAGAACGCCGTCCGTACGGACTGCACGAGCGGCGGCAGGGGGTGGGCGAAGTAGCGATAGCGGCCGTCGCCGAAGCGATGCCGCGCCATGTCGATCGTCGAGCGAAACCCGTCCCCGTCGAACAGGTCGGCGAGCTCGCGGCACTCGACCTCGCCCAGGATCTGATCCGTGACGGCGAATCCCCGGTCGTTGAGCTCACCTCCGAGACCGTCCCAGTCGAGGGTGTGTATGCGCTCAACGGCGCCGGCTGCTGAAAACGCGGTTGCGGTCATAACCAATGAAACGATGCGGAATCCCAAAACGTGAGATCGCGACCCCGGCGCCACATGGCCGGCCAGTATTAGGCCCAGACGGTGCGGACGTTGACTGCGAAGGCTGACGCTCATGTGGGCCCGTCGGCGACCACGCGATGATCAGCGGAGGCAACCTCGTCGCAACCCGCGGTGATCCGAGCCCAACCGGATCGGCGTGGCGGCTGCCACTCGCTATCGCGTGTGAAGGGAAGCGTCGGCCCAGCGACCGGCTGATGCTCGCTATCAACGGAAGGCGAACGCGAGCCCCGGTCCGTGCCTTGCTCCTCACCGCGCTCGTGGGAACCATGATTGCGCCGCTTCCAGCGATAACCGTGTCCCCAACCATGTCCCGAACACGGCAAATATGACCCCGCTCAACCTGCACTAAGTTCACGAAAGCCCCGAAACTGTGGCAACTGCCGCGTAAATGACCCACTCTTAATCCCAAGGTTGGAGGTTCGAGTCCTCCACGGCCCATAGGCTCACCTCAGCCGGCGCCGTAGGACCGCGCGGGCCGCGTGGTATCCGCACATGCCGTGGACGCCTCCTCCCGGCGGCGTGGCCGCCGAGCAGAGGAAGACCCTCGGGTTGGGGGTCGAATATGGCGAGGCCCGGAGGACCGGGCGGGCGAGCGTCTGGCGCAGGCTGGCGAGGCCGCAGTTGATGTCCCCGCCGACGTAGTCGGGGTTCTCGGCCTCGAGCTGCGCCGGGCCGCGTGCCGTACGGGCCAGGATGAGCTCCGAGAAGCCGGGCGCGAAGCGCTCGATTTGTCCTTCGACGGCGACCGTCATGTCCACGGCCGAACCGTTTGGCACGTGACAGTAGGCCCACAGGGTGTGCTTGCCCGCGGGTGCGCGGCTCGCGTCCACGACGCTCTGCTGGGCGATCAGAACGTAAGGCCGCTGGGGATGCGAGCCGCGCGAGACCTGGAGCTCGCTCGCGGCGATCTCCTCGAAGGTCCCGCCTAAATGGATCGTTCCCGCACGCGCACACTCCGGCGCCCGCCACGGGACCGGTCCGGAGAGCGCGTAGTCAAGCTTGAAGACGCCGGGGCCGTATCGGTAGCGCCCGAGTGCCCGGCGGTAGCGCGGCGGAAGCTGATCGCCGCAGATCTCCACGAGCCGCCGGGGTGCAACATCGAACAGCACTACTGAGGCATCAGGCAGCTCCCGCAGGGACCGGACCTCCCGTCCGGTCACAACCTCCCCGCCAAGCGATTCGAGCAGTGCTCGCATCGCGCCGGCCAGCTGCTGCGACCCTCCTCGCACGACCGGCCATCCCACGGCGTGCCCGAGCGCCATCAGGACAAGCGCGAACGCGGCGGTCCCCGGCGCGCTCAGCGGCCTTATGGCGTGTGCGGCCATTCCGGCCAGGAGCGCTCTGGTGCGACCGTCGCGGAACACCGTACGGGCCAACTCGGTGGCCGGAAGGACTCCGAGCAGGCCGAAGCGAGCGGTGAGCAGCGGATTTCGCGGGACCCGGGGCGGCCCCAGGATCGCGTCGGCGAGCTCCGGCCAGTTGTCCGCAAAGGGGCCCAGTACGCGCGCATACCGGCCGCCGTCCACGCCAAGCCCCGCGACGGTTTCCGTCAGCGACCGATGGAAGGCCACCGCGGTCCCGTCGTCGAGGGGGTGCGCCGCGTCGAGCTCCGGGGCCACGAGCTCGAGTCCGTAGCGCTCCAGCGCAAGCCCGCGCAGGAAAGGCGACCCCGCCAGGAGCGGATGGACGGCGGAGCAGACGTCGTGGCGGAAGCCGGGAAGGGTCAACTCAGCCGTGCGAGTGCCGCCGCCGACCTCGTCCGCTCGCTCGATGAGCTGGACCGACCGTCCCGTGCGCGCGAGCTCGATCGCCGCGGCGAGGCCGTTCGGCCCCGCACCTACGACGACCGCGTCAACCATTGGTGCGTCTGCGGCGCAGCACGGATTGCAGTGCTACTCCACGGTGCGCGTCGCGTCAATCCGGCATCGGGTAGGTTGCGCGTGGACGCACGGCTTCTCGATCCAACATGGACAAGGTTGATCCCCGAGAGCTCCCCGCGGGCGCGCAGTGGACGAACTGGGTCGGCAATCAATCATTCACGCCCCGATACGCCGCGTCGGCTAGGAACGAGGAAGAGGTCGCCGGGTTGGTCAGGGCGGCGCGTCAGCGGGGCTTGGGCGTACGAGTGGCCGCCGCGGGCCATTCGTTCACCCCCATCGTCCAGACCGACGGTCTTCTGCTCGATCTCTCGGCGCTGAACGGGGCACTGGGGGAAGCTGCACTTCCTCACGCCCGACCGACTGCGCGCGCTCTATCCCGAGGCCGGGGAGTTCATCGCCGTCCGTCGGCAGTTCGACCCCGACGGCGTGTTCCTCAACGACCACCTCGCAGAGCTGTTCGCCTGAGCCTTAAAGCGCCTTGCGCCACGTCTGGCCGACGAGGTCGTGCCCGAAGTTGTGGTGCTTGCGCTCGTCGGCGAGCGTGAACCCGGCGCGCTCGTAAATGCGGCAGGCATCCTTGAGGACATCGTTCGTCCACAGCACGACACGGTCGTACTGCGCTCGCGTGGCGAAGGCGATGCATTCCTCGACGAGCCGCGTGCCTACGCCGCAACCGCGCGCCCAGGGCTCGACGAGCAGCAGGCGGAGTTGCGCGACCTCGGGTTCCTTCTTGGTGCAGACCACGCAGCCGGCGCGTTCACCGTCCACCTCCGCGATCCACGCCTGTTCGCGCGCCGGATCGCGGTGCTCGATGTGGTCGGCCACGAGCCGGGCAACCAGCGCCTCGAAGCGATCGTCCCAGCCGTACTCCTGCGCGTACAGCGCGCCGTGCCGTTCGACCACCCACCCGAAGTCTCCCGAGGCGGGGTGTCGGAGGGAGACCACCGAGGACGTCCGAGAATCCCCGAGCAGGGTTCGGACGGTGGCCATCGCGGTCAGCAGGCGACGCTGGTCTTGCTCAGAGAGCTGGGATAGGACCGCGCCGACGTCGGCCGCGGAGCGCCGGTCGAGCGCCTCAAAGACGCCCCGCCCGCGCTGGCTGAGGCGTACCACCTGTCTGCGCCCATCCTTGGGGGTGCGGTGTCTGGCGACGAGACCGTCCGCCTCCAAGCGACTGAGGATGCGGCTCATGTAGCCCGCGTCGATGTCGAGATCGCGCCGAAGCTCGGTCAGCTGCGTCGCGTCGCGGTGGGCGAGCTCGAAGAGGACGCGGCTCTCGGTCAACGAGTAGGGGCTGTCGAGAAACCCCTCCTGAAGGACGCCCAGGTGGCTTGTGTAGAAGCGGTTGAAGGCGCGGACCCGCGCGACCGGATCGGCGGGCTCCGCACCAAGCGCTTCTTCGGTTTTGGCCGCCGCTCGCATCTTTGACTAAGTCAAAGATACACCTGATGCGAGGGTTGGCCTCATCCAGGTAGGGGAACTGAGCGCGCGAGGGGGTAGAGCTTGCGCATGGAAGCGAGCCAGGGAAGGGGCGAGACCGCATTTGTATTGGGCGGAGGCGGGATCCTGGGCGCCCATGAGGTGGGCATGCTGCGAGCCCTCGCCGAGAGCTCACTGGTTCCCGACCTGGTCCTGGGCACCTCGATCGGCGCGGTCAACGGCGCCTTCTTCGCCGCCGATCCCACGCCGAGTGGAGTCGAGCGCCTGATCGAACTATGGCGCGACTCGAACGCGCCGTCCGTCTCGGCGGGGGTGATTCTGCGCCGCGTGACCAGGCTCGCCCGGAGTGGGACTCACCTCGAGTCGCTCGATCCGGCTCGAGCGCGGCTGGCCGAGGCCCTACCGGTGAACCGGGTCGAGGAGCTTCGGGTTCGGTTTCAGTGCGTCGCGGCCTCGGTAGAACGGGCGGCTGAACACTGGTTCGACCATGGCCCGCTGGCCGACGTGGTGCTCGCTTCGTGCGCCGTTCCGGGGATTCTCCCTCCGGTCAAGGTCGGCGACGAGCACTACATCGACGGCGGGATCGTCAACTCGATCCCCGTGGCCCGGGCCGTGGCGCTCGGCGCGACGTCGATCTACGTCCTGCAGGTGGGCCGCCTCGAGAGGCCGCTGCGGCCGCCCCGGTGGCCGTGGGAAGTCGGGCTGGTGGCGTTCGAGGTCGCGCGGCGCCACCGCTTCGCCCACGATCTTCAGTCGATACCTCAAGGAGTCGAGCTGCACGTGCTTCCGACGGGCGGTTCCGCCGCGCCCGCGTACAACGACGTCGCCGGCCAGATCGGCCTGCGGCGAGCGGCGCGCAGCGTAGAGCGATTCATCGACTCCTCCTATCAAGCCTCGCAGCGCTACCTCGACGGACGATGATTCCGCCGCCTCAGTTCCGGCGCCCCGTGACGGTCACCGCGTGGCTCGTGATGTCGCTGCTCGTTCTCGCTCTCAGTCCGCTCCTGCTGGTTGTGGGCGCCGTCGCCACACGGCTGCTGCACCGTCCTCAGCCGCTGCTCGTCGCTCGCCTGGTGATCTCCTACTTCGCTCGGGAGCTTGGAGTGCTCGTCGCCTGCGGAGGGCTGTGGTTGATGAGTGGCTTCGGCGTGGCTATGCGCTCGCGCCCCCTCCAGCGCTCGCACCAGCGGCTGCTGCACTGGTTCGTCCACGGCCTCACCGAGCGAGTCGTGACCCTGCTGCGCATCGAGATCGCCCCCGAGCCGTCGCCGGATGCGGCGCGCGGACTCCAGCGCGACGGCGCGGTGCTGTTCTTCAGCCGCCACGCGGGTCCGGGCGACACGATGCTGCTACTGGACCAGCTGATGACGCGCTACGGCCGAGTCCCGAGCGTCGTCTTCAAGGAGAGTCTCGCGATCGATCCCAGCGTGGACCTGATAGCCAACCGGTTGCCACACGCGGTGCTCGACCTCACCAAGGCAGAGGAATGCGAGCGGCGGATCGAGCAGGTGACGGCCGAGCTGGGTCCCCGCGGCGCGCTCCTGCTCTTTCCAGAGGGCGCCAACTTCACGTTCGAGCGTCGCCGCGGTGCGCTGCGGAAGCTCTGGCGCAAGGGCCGCCGCCGTGAGGCGCGGGCCGGGGAGGAGATGAGGCACGTGCTGCCGCCGCACCCCGGCGGCGCGCTCGCGGCGCTCCGCAGCAACACGCAGGCCGACGTGGTCTTCGCCGCCCACACCGGCCTTGGACTGGCAGCCTTTCCGCGCGAGCTCTGGCGACACCCGCCGATCGGCGCGACGCTCAAGACTCGCATGTGGCTTTCGCCGGCCTCGCAGCGACCCCGCGATCCCGACGACCAGGTCAAGTGGCTGTACGAATGGTGGAAGCGGCTCGACGCGTGGATCGAGTCCGAGGGCGGTGATCAACCGCCTTAGTTGTTGGTCCAGCTCTTCCCGTTCCAGCGCAAGGCGAGGTTGAGTAGCGCAGAGCCGCTGCTGACTACCCCGACGGCCGTGCAGTCAGACGCGGAGGCGCACCAAACGCCCTCTGGCTCGGTGGCGTTGCCCACGTCCGTGCCGCCGGGCTGGGGGGTCTTAATGCGTGTCCACTTCTTCCCGTTGAAGCGCAGGGCCTCACTGAGGTTCGGTGCGGAGAGTCCTGAGGCGAAGTAGCCCAGCGCCCAGCAGCTCGCCTTCGAGGTGCAGCTCACGCCAGTGAGCTGGTTTTGGTCGTTAAGTGTCGTGTGGCCCGGTTGCGGAGTCGTAGCGCGGGTCCACTTCTTCCCGTTGAAGCGCAGGACCTGGTTGAGTGACGCTCCGCCGCTCGTGTTGGAGTAGCCCACGGCGACGCACATAGACGTGGAGCCGCACGAGATCGACTCAAGGTTGCTTCCTGAGCTCCCCCCCGGCTGAGGAGTCTTGGTCCGTGACCACTTCTTCCCGTTCCAGTGGAGGACGACGTTGAAGTACGCGGTCGTCTCCATGTCGCCGGCGGCCCAGCAGTTAGACGGGGAGACGCAAGACACGCCCTCGAGGATGTTGAAGGCGCTGCTCTCCGTTCCGCCCGGGTTGGGGGCGGAAACGTGGGACCAGTTCCTGCCGTTCCAATGCAGCGTTTGGTTGAGGAAGCCTTTGGACTTGCCCGTAAACACTCCGACGGCCCAGCAGCTTGAGCGTGAGGTGCACGAAATGGCGTCCAGATTGTTGATCGCCCCGCTGCCGTGGCTGCCCGGCTCGGGGACCTCCACGCTGGACCAGCGCTTCCCATTCCAGTGCAGCACCTCGTTGTTCGCGCCGCCCTTGTTGTAAAAGCCGACCGCCCAGCAGTCGGAGGTGGCGGGGCACGAGATCGCGGAAAGAGAGTTGTTGTCGCTGGTCTGCATTCCGCCAGCTTGCGGGACCTTCGCCTGAGTCCAGTGCTTCCCGTTGAAGCGCAGCGCCTGGTTGAAGCCCCCGCCTCCGGGCGCTTGATACGAGCCGACCGCCCAGCAGCTCGAGGCCTTCGCGCAGAACACGCCCCGCAACAAACTGTTGGCACTCGGACTCGGGATGGCAGCGGTGGCCGCGGCACCCGACGACCACAACACCAGCATCGCCGCGAGCGCGGCTCCCCGTATCAAACGCACTGGCGGTCCCTTCAGTTGTTTGACGAGCGCAACCGTACCACCTGGCCGGCGGCCGCCGCCAACCGGCGCGCTGCCTTCACTACCTCCGAGCGAGCCGCTTGTACGTGATCCGCTTGGGGCGGTCGGCGTCGGCGCCGAGCTCTTCGTGGCGGAAGCTCTCGTAGGCCTCGAAGTTGCCCTCGAACCACCGCACCTCGGAGTCTCCCTCGAAAGCCAGTACATGGGTCGCGATGCGGTCGAGGAACCAGCGGTCGTGGGACACCACGACCGCGCAGCCGGCGAACGCGAGCAGCGCCTCCTCGAGCGCGCGCAGCGTGTCGACGTCGAGGTCGTTGGTGGGCTCGTCGAGCAGCAGCAGGTTGCCGCCCGAGCGCAGCAGCTTCGCGAGGTGCAGCCGGTTGCGCTCGCCGCCCGAGAGCTTGCCCACGGGTTTCTGCTGATCGTGCCCGCGGAAGTTGAAGGCGGCCACGTACGCGCGGCTCGCCACGGTCCGCTCCCCGAGCTGAAGCTGGTCGAGGCCGCCGGAGACCTCCTCCCACACGGTCTTGTCCGGATCGAGCGCGGCGCGCGACTGGTCCACGTGCGCCAGGCTGACCGACTCGCCGATCCGCAGGGTTCCGGCGTCGGGCCGCTCTTCGCCGGTGATCATCCGCAGCAGCGTGGTCTTGCCCGCGCCATTGGGGCCGATGACGCCGACGATTCCCCCGCGCGGCAGCGAAAACGAAAGCCCGTCAATCAGCAGCTGCTCGCCGTAGGCCTTCTGCAAGCCCTCGGCCTCGACCACCACGTCGCCGAGTCGGGGACCGGCAGGTATGTGGATCTGGACCTGGTCGAGCGCCACGTTGCGGTCTTGCGCCAACAGCGCCTCGTAGGCGTTGAGCCGCGCTCGCGGGGCCTTGCGCCGGGCCCCGGTGTTCAGGCGAACCCACTCGAGCTCGCGCTCGATGGTGCGGCGCCGCGCAGTCTCCTGCCGGGCCTCGTGCTCGAGTCGCACTCTTTTCTGCTCGAGCCAGCCCGAGTAGTTGCCCTCGTAGGGGATACCCCGACCGCGGTCGAGCTCGAGTATCCATCCCGCCACGTTGTCCAGGAAATAGCGGTCGTGGGTGACCGCCACCACGGTCCCTTGATATTGCTGCAGGTGGCGCTCGAGCCAGGCCACCGACTCTGCATCTAGGTGGTTGGTGGGCTCATCCAACAGCAGCAGGTCCGGCTGGCTCAAGAGCAGACGGCAGAGCGCGACCCGCCGCTGCTCCCCACCCGAGAGGGTCGAGATGTCCGCGTCGGCCGGCGGGCAGCGGAGCGCATCCATCGCGATTTCGAGCGTCGTCTCGAGGTTCCAGCCGTCGACGGCGTCGATGCGCTCCTGCAGGCGCGCGAACTCGTCGGCGATCTCCTCTGAGTAGTTCATCGAGAGCTCGTTGAAGCGCTCGAGCAGCGCCTTGGTCTCGGCGATCCCCTGTTCGACGTTGCCGCGCACGTCCTTGTCTGGGTCGAGCTGTGGCTCCTGCTCGAGCAGCCCCACGCTCGCCCCGGGGGCCAGTTGCGCGTGTCCGCCGAACTCGGTGTCGCGCTCGGCCATGATGCGCAGCAGCGTCGACTTGCCCGCCCCGTTGTAGCCCAGCACGCCAATCTTCGCGCCGGGCAGGAACGAGAGCGAGATGTCTTTGAGCACCTCGCGGTCGGGGGGAAAGCGGCGCGAGAGCCTGTGAGTCGTGAAGATGTACTGGGCGGACATCGCCCCGATGGTAGGCGGACTGACCTCGGTGGGCTCGCATCACCCCTGCGCGGGCGGCCTCAACCCGGGTTGTGGGGGGGCGTAATTTGCTCAGTGTGCTCCACGTGCTCGCACTGGTCTTTGCCGGGATCGCAGTCGCTTGCATCATCGTGGCGATCGCAGGCATGGCAACCGGCAAGCAGAGCGCGCGCGCCGGGTGGTGGGTGAGGCTGCTAGCTCTCGCGTGCTTTATCGCGGCGGTCGTGCTCAACGTCGCCGATCGAGCGCACTGAGACTCGCTCCCGCTGCGAACCGCTACTGAGTCTAATTGAGGCTAATAGCTAATAAATGCCGGTTCGCTGCTACCGTAATGCGCGGCTATGGGTCAGGTCCTAGACGTCGAACAGGCACTGCTACTGCTGGAGTTGGAGGCCCCCTTTGAGCAGCGGGACGTCCAGCGAGCCCGGCGCCGCATGGCCAAGCGCTGGCACCCCGACATCGCGCCCCCCACCAGGCGCCACGAGCACCAACGTCACCTCCAGGCGATCAACGAGGCCGCAGACGAGCTCGAGCGCCTGGCGGAGACATCCCGCGGCGGCCGCGTCAGCCGCAACGCGGTCAAGGTCTCGGCTCAAGCCGCCCGCAAGGCGCGGGCGGAGGAAGGCCGAAGGGCCTACGAGCGGGAGCAGCGAGCCCGCGCCGCCCAGGAGGAGCGCGCTAGGCATGACCCCTTCGGTGCTCGCGTGCCGGATCACTCCGTCGTGCACCGCTACGCGAGGTGCCTCTCCTATCCCGAGTGGGGGGTGGGGACCGTCAGTGGCATCTATTTCTCGGGCGACGGCGACGACGTCCAGCAGTGGGCGCGGATGTCGTTCAACCTCGGGGTGCGCACAGTCCCGGCGGGGTCGCTGCAGTTCGTGGACTTCTCGACCCCTGACGCCGCGGCGGACCGAGTGGAGCGGTTCATGACGGCCGCCCAGCACGCGCTGTCCGAGGGCAACGCCGGCCTGGCGGCGCAGCGGCTCATCTATGCCAGAGACGCCGACCCTGGGAATCCGGTGGTGCTCCGTCTCCTGACCGCGGCGTTCTGGCAGGCCGGCAACCTCCCCGCGGCCGCGCGGGCGGTGCGCGACTGGGCGCGGGTCGAGTCCGAGCGTCCGACCCCGGAACGCTTTGCCGCCAGGATCTATGAAGACATGGGTGCGCTGGACCTCGCCGCCGACGCGGCGACGCGGGCGGTCCACAGGGCCCCGGACGACGGCTCGGCGTGGGAGCGCCTGGGCCGGCTGAGGCTGAGGCTGATGGACCGCTCACGGGCCATCTCGGCGCTCGAGCGCGCCCGCGAGCTCGATCCCTCGGTCGAAGGCCTCCTCGACCTGGCGCTTGCCTATCAGCTTGCCGGCGACCTCGGCGGCGAGGTCTCGGCAAGCGAAGCCGCGACCCGGCTGGAGCCGGAGTCGGCCGTCGCCTGGTCGCGCTATGCCCACGCCCTCGCGCGCACCGATCGCATCGGCGAGTGCATGCGGGCGTGTGAGCGCGCCCTGGCGCTGGCCGACGACGTGGAGGTGCGGCAGCTACTCGACCGTCTCAGGACCCTCGATCCAAGGACCCTTCCCGGCGCCGACATGCCGGAGCTCGCGCAACGGACGGCCGCCTAACGTCACACAACGCCGCCCGCGGACATGGTAGGGTCGTGCTGCAACACTTCGGGGTCAATCCAAGGGGGCAATCCATGCGTAGGTTTCTTTGCGGCGTGGTCGTGCTTGCGGCGAGCGCCGTGCCACTTCTGCTGGGCGGTTCGGGGGCCGCGGCGTCCGGAGCCGGCGGGGTGTTGATCCCGACCAGCCCGCACGAGCGCCTGCCGGCCTCAGCGGGAACGGTCAGCAGCACCAACTGGTCGGGGTACGTCGACAATTCCACAAAGCGCAACATCACGGCCATGACGACCACGTTCGTAGTGCCGACCGCGAGCAAGCCACCTTCGGGCTTTGCCTCCACGTGGGGCGGTATCGGGGGTTTCGGGACCAAGCACCTGATCCAGGCCGGGGTGTCTGAGCAGACCAGAGGGACCCACTACTTCGCCTGGTACGAGATGCTGCCGGCCGCCGCGGTCCCGATCAGGGGCGAGACCGTGACGCCCGGGGATCACGTCACGGTCACGATCACCGAGGTGTCATCCAACCGGTGGACGATCTCGGTGAATGACACGAGCCGTAGCGAGACGTTTAGCAAGACGTTCACCTACAACGCCTCGAACTCCTCGGCCGAGTGGATCTTGGAGGCGCCGACCATCAACGGCAGCCAGAGCACGCTTCCGGGCCTCACCACGGCTCCCTTCGGGCCCACCTCTACGTTTGTCAAGGGAGGCGTGACCCGCACGATCGCCGCGGGCAGCCCGACCGAGATCTTCATGATCAAGCATTCCGGCAAGCGCGAGGCGACGCCGTCGAAGATCGCGAGCGACGGCCAGTCGTTCGACTCGTGCGCGTGGAAAACGAGCTGCGCGACGCCCTAGCTAAACGCGTGTGATCGCGGCGACCGCGGCGGTGGCGCCGCGGTTGCCGCGGCGCCAGCTGCGGTTGCCGGTTGCGCCGCCTGGGTCGGGGTACGTACACTCTTGACATCCAGGTGGTGGCTTCCGGCCGCCGAAAAACGGCTCCGCCGAGCCGAAAAACGCGAGTTTGGAGGACCGATGCCCCGTTTGATCCCCCGCATCGCTTTGGTTTTTGCCAGCGCGGCCGCGCTCTTGCTGTTCGCAGCTCCCGGCGCGATGGCGCGCCGCCCTCGAGCGATCCTGATCCCGACCAACCCGCAGCAGAGCCTCCCTGTTCACGGGGGCACGGTGGACAGCCTCAACTGGTCCGGCTATGCGGTGACGCCGAAGGGCGCGGGCGTGACGGGCGTCTCGAGCACGTTTACGGTCCCCACCGCCGGCATGGTCCCTCCGGGGTTCGCGGCCACCTGGACCGGGATCGGGGGCTACAACACGAGCGATTTGATCCAGGCGGGCACCGCAGAGCAGTCGCTTCCGTCGAATCCGGTGGCCGGCGATCAGTACTACGCCTGGTATGAGCTGCTCCCGAACTCGGAGACGCAGCTCTCGGGTTGCAGCGGCGACAAGAGCTGCACCGTCAAGCCCGGAGACAAGATCTCGGTCTCGATCAAGCAGGCATCGTCGGGCAAGTGGGCGATCTCGATGAGCGACGCGGGTCAGTGGACCTGGAGCAAGACCGTCAGCTACAAATCCTCGCGTTCCTCGGCCGAATGGATCCTCGAGGCCCCGACGCTGGTCGCACAGACGACCCTGGCTCCCGTGGGCACGGTCCACTTTGGTCCCACCTCCACCTACACGGTCGGTGGGACGAAGAACACCATCGCCCAGGGCAACCCCACCAAGATCGTGCTCTCCCCCGGTGGAGGCCTAGACGAGGCCACGCCGTCGGCGATCGCCTCGAACGGCCAGTCATTCAACGACTGTGCATACGACTCGAGCTGCGCGACGCCGTAGTCTGTGCGGCGAGACACATGGTGGGAGATGAGGGGAAGACCGCGTCTAGTTAGTGCGTTCGCGGCGGCTGCCGCGTGCGCAGTTGCGGTGGCGCTCGTCTTGGCCGGCGCGGGCGGGGCGCGCACTCACGCAGGCCGAGGAGCGCACACGGAGCGTGCTCATTCCGTCGAACCCGAAGGAGATCCTGCCGCTCGAGAGCCGCACCGTCCATAGCTCCAACTGGTCGGGCTACGCGGTGACCTCCAAGCGCCACAAGATCGGCGCTGTCTCGAGCTCGTACATGGTCCCCAAGGTGCGCGCCGGTTCCCTAGGCGCGTTTGCCGCGACCTGGACCGGGATCGGCGGCTACAAGACCCACGACCTGATCCAGGCGGGCACCGGCGAGGACGCCAAATCAGACGGGCTGTTCGGCAAGCAGTACTTCGCCTGGTACGAGCTCCTGCCCAATTCCGAGCACCGCATCAGGGGGTGCCGCGGTGACTCGAAGTGCAAGGTAAGCCCCGGCAATCGAATCAAGGTCACGATCCGCAACGTCGGGAGCCGCGTCCTGGGCGATCTCGATGACCAACTCCGGCCACTGGCACTGGAGCAAGCGCGTGCACTACGCCTCGTCGCGATCCTCGGCGGAGTGGATCCTGGAGGCCCCGACCATCGGCGGGGCACAGACCGCGCTGGCGCCCGTCGGCACCGTCCACTTCGGCCCGACCTCGAAGTACACCGTCGGGACGGGACACCCCATCGCCCGGGGCCACCCGATCAAGATCATCCTCACCGGCGAGGCCAAGCCGTCATCGCTGGCGGCCAACGGCCAGTCCTTCAACGACTGCGCCTACCGCTCCGGCACCTGCCCGCGGCCGTAGCGGCCGGCATACGATCGCTCAGGCGATCGAGCCCTCTCGCCCGCACACCGGGCAGGTCTCCCGCGGCTGGAGCGGCCGCCCGCCGCATCCCGGGCAATCCTCGGCCAGCTCGAGCACCCCCAGTAGCTCGCCCACCCGGCAGACCAGCAGTCGCTCCTCCTCGATCTCTACCCAGGCCCCCGCCGCGGCGGGAAAGACCACGTGGTCCCCGGGCTTGACCGGCATCTGAACACCGACGTGGTCCCACCAGTCGAGCCCTGGCCCGACGGCCAGGACGATGCCCTGCTGGGGCGGTGGCTCGTCGGTGCCGGGAGGCACGAGCAGTCCCGAGCGGCGCACGCGATCGGGGTCGAGCTCCTTGATCACGATTCGATCAAACAGGGGCCTGAGCTGGTGGCGCACGTGCCAAAGATTAGGGGCAGTGGTGGCTAACTCCCGTCCGGCGGGCGCCATAGCCTGGCGGCATGCGCCTGATCGTCGCCCGCTGCGAGGTCCGTTACACGGGCAGGCTCGAGGCTTGGCTGCGCGAGGCCGTAAGGCTGATCATGGTCAAGGCCGACGGGTCGGTTCTGATCCACGCCGACGCCGGCGGATACAAGCCGCTGAACTGGATGACGCCGCCGACCGTGATCGAGGAGTGCTCGGAGCGGATCGTGGTGCGCAAGCGCGCAGCGGCCTCCGAGGATCGCCTCGAGATCGCGATCGCCGAAGTCCTCTCGGACATCTCGGTCGAGATGGAGTGTCCGCTCGACGGCGATGGGGTCAGCAAGGACGGCGTGGAGGCACACCTCCAGGAACTGCTGGCGGAGCGGCCCGAGCGCCTGCGCGATGGCTTGCGCCTGGTCCGCCGCGAGTGGCCCACCGACATCGGACCCGTGGACCTGATGTGTCGCGACGGCGACGAGGACTGGGTCGCGGTCGAGATCAAGCGCGTGGCCGGGATCGAGGCCGTGGAGCAGCTCACCCGCTATCTCGAGCGGATCCGTCTCGACCCTGCCTTCGCCGGCGTGCGCGGCGTGCTCGCGGCGGGGCAGGTCAAGCCCCAGGCGCGCGTGTTGGCGCAAGCCAGGGGGATCGAGTGGGTCGAGGTCGACCTGGCCCTGCTCCGCGGCGAGCGCGAGCCCGACCTGACACTGTTCGCAGCCTGAGCCGTGGTTACCTGGCGACGGCCGCCGGGTAGGCAAAGTGCTCGGGAATAGAAACGAGGAGTGAGCCATGCCTTACAAGTTCGGAGCAGATGAGCCTGTGCGCGCGGCGATCGCCCGCTGCGCGCGGGAGCAGCTCGACCGCGCCGTGAGCGAGTTGAGCGAGGGAATCAACGAAGACCCCGTCCGAGCCGTCCACAGCGCGCGCAAGGCGATCAAGAAGGAGCGCTCGCTGCTGCGCTTGGCCCGGGGCACGATTCCGGCCAAGCAGCGCCGGCGCGAGAACGCCGCGTTGCGCGACGCGGGCCGTGAGCTTTCGGGCATTCGCGATGCGGACGTGATGGTCGCCACGCTCGACTCGCTCTCGGATCGTTTCGTGGGACAGTTGCCGGCGAAGACGTTCGACGCGATCCGCGAGCAGGTTAAGGCGGGGCGAGGCAGGAACGGCGCGAGCTCTCGCTCGGCGCTCGACTCCCGAGCCGTCCAGGAGCTGGGAGCGCTGTGGCTGCGGGTCGACGATTGGAAGCTTTCCCGCGCCGGCCTGAAGGCGATCGACAGCGGATTGGCGCGCTCGTACAGCCGTGGGCGCAAGGCGTTCGCGCGGGCCCAGAGCCACGGGACGCCGGAAGATCTGCACGCCTGGCGCAAGCGGGTCAAGGATCTCTGGTACCACGATCGCCTGCTCGCCGCCCTCGGCGGGCCGACGGTCCAGGGCCACGCCAAGGACGCCCACCGGCTCGCGGATCTCTTGGGCGACGACCACGACCTCGTGGTGCTCCGCGAGGAGCTGACGCGCGACGTGATGCCGGTCCCCGTCGATGTCGACGCGGTCGTGAAGCTGATCGACCACCGGCGAAGTGAGCTTCAGACCGAGGCGTTCGCGCTCGGCAAGCGGGTCTACGCCGAGTCTCCGAAGGCGTTCAGGCGCAGGATGCGCCGCTCGCTGAGAAGCGGGCGCGCCCTCGCCGAGGCGCCGCGGGAGACCGAGCCGGCCGAGCTGGCTCAGGCGACGAGAACGCCGGCGTGAGCGATCAGGCGGTGCTCGCCGAGCGCCGCGTCCGCGTCCTGCAGATCACGATCAACCGCCCGGACCAGCGCAATGCGGTCAACGCCGCCGTGGCGACGGGGATCGCGGCAGCCCTCGATCAGCTCGACGAGGACAGCGGGCTCTCCGTCGGGGTCCTGTGTGGCGCGGGGAAGGGCTTTTCCGCGGGTATGGACCTGAAGGCCTTCGCGGCCGGCGAGGTCCCCCACGCGGGCGACCGTGGCTTCGCCGGCATCACGCAACGGGCGTCGCGCAAGCCCCTGGTGGCGGCGATCGAGGGCTTCGCGGTCGCCGGCGGGCTCGAGGTCGCGCTCGCGTGCGACCTGATCGTGGCCGCGCGCGGGGCGAGGCTGGGCGTCCCGGAGGTCAAACGTTCGCTCGTGGCGGCGGGTGGGGGCCTCCTGCGCCTGCCGCGGGTGCTCCCGCGCAACGTCGCCGTCGAGCTGGCCCTGACCGGCGACCTGATCACCGCTGAGCGCGCGCACGAGCTCGGCCTGGTCAACCGCTTGACGGAGCCGGGCGAGGCGGTGCGCGTCGCACTCGAGCTCGCGGGAACGATCGCGGCAAACGGGCCGCTCGCCCTGGAGGCGACCAAGCGGATCCTGCTCGAGTCGGCCGACTGGCCGCAACGGGAGTTCTTCTCGCGCCAGGCCGAGATCTCGGGGCCGGTGTTCGCATCCGAGGACGCCCAGGAGGGTGCGCGGGCGTTCGCCGAGAAACGCGCGCCCGCGTGGAAGGGGAAATAAATGATCGGCCGGGCGCATGCGCCCGGCCGCCGGCCGAGCATGCTCGGCCGGGACCGGCGCACATGTGCGCCGGTCTCACAAATCTGAAACGCTCTGGGCCTTCTCGAGTCGCTCGGCGAGCCGGTTCATCCCGTAGCGCCGCGCGGCCGCCGCCCCGTCTTCGAGGTCGGTCTCGCGGTCGCGGGGCCGCTCGAGCGGGATCGTGCGCAGCCGCGCGATCTCACGGAAGTGCAGCAGCTCCTGTGCGTTGTCGGTGAGCGCCGCCCTGACACGGGGTCGCTCCTCATTGGCGTGCTCGATCGCAGCGTCGAGCGAGCCGTGGCTCGAGAGCAGGCTGGCGGCGGACTTCGGGCCGATGCCCGGCGCCCCCGGCAGCCCATCGGAGGGGTCGCCCCGAAGCGCGATGAAGTCCGGCACGAGCGCGGGCTCGATGCCGTAGCGATGTTCGACCTCGGCGGGGCCCAGCTCCTCAAAGCCCGTCGTCCCCTGCTTGAGGTAGAGGACCGACACCCGCTCGGAGGCGCACTGATACATGTCGCGGTCGCCGGTGAGGAT
>CAVWMM010000007.1:0-315783 GCA_963756105.1 uncultured Solirubrobacterales bacterium | reverse complement strand
CGCAATGGTACGAGCAGCTCTCGAGCGCGTCGCGTGACTACGGGGAGATGGCCGGACTCAAGGACATCGTGGATCAGCGCCAGGATCTCGGGGCGCTGATTTCCCGCTCGCCCTATCTAACCATCGGTACCCCGGACTTCTTTTTGGAAAGGGTGCACCGCTTGGCCGAGCTCGGCTATGACGAGTTCATCCTCCGCATCGACGGCATGGCACACGCCGATCACATGGAGGCGATCCGGCTCATCGGGGAGCACGTGATCCCCGAAACGGCAGACCTGGCTGCCAGTCCGGTTCAAGTATCGCGGGCCGCGAGCTAGGGAGGACTCGAGCGCGCCTCAGAGCACGCCTGCGTAAGCGCCCATCTTCGTTGCGGCGTCTGGCCGTCATCAGGGTAATGGCCAGCAAGCGAAGGCGTTGTCGCATCGGTTGAATCGGTTCGTCGACCAGATGGCCGGGTTACACGGCGGAGGCGAAGCAGGAGATCGACACGCCCGGCGCTAGCTCGAAGACCGTGCTTGCGACTAGCACGGGGTCATGCGGGAACTAGTCGATCGTCGGGACCACCTCGTCAAGGAGGCGAGCGAGAACGGAGACGGCGTCGGAAGTAGCTGCTCAGGAGGGGCAGTCAGCTCCGCGGTCGGCGCGACTGCCCCGTTCTCGTCCGCTCGTTAGCAGAATGTAAGCTAACGGGCCAACCCCGCTGGTCCGGTGCCAGCTCTCGGTCGGCTCCAGCTCGGAGCTGTTCTCGCCAGGCGCGACCAAGTCAGGCCGCAGGCAGCGGCCCTCTGGCCGCGCGCCTACTGCTTCATGTGTCGGATGTGCTGTGGCTGGATCACGAACTTGATCCGTTGCTCGCCCGGCTGACGGTACGGGTACTCGTCCTGGCCGATGTACTTCTTGGCCAGCCTGTCGATGTGCTCGTCGGCGCCCTCTGTTGTCGCCGTCGCCTTGCCGCGGATCTCGACGTAGTTGTACGGATTGCCAGCCTCCTGCACGAGCACCGTCACGCGCCGATCGCGCTGCAGATTGGCCGGCCACTTGCGGCCGATAGCGCTGTTGACCGCGACCGCGCCGTCTTCGGCACTGATCCATGTGATCGTGTTGTGCACCGAGCCATCGGCGTTGAAGGTTGACACGACTGCGTAGTTGGGCTGGTCAAGGAGCTCGCGGACGCCAGGATTATCGAGAGCCATGCCTTCAATCTACCCGAGGCTGCGCGCGCGCATGCCAACCTCCGCTCCCGTTCCTGCGCGGGGTCATCCGCTCGCCTCACGCTGATGAACGCGGTCGTACGAGCCGGCGTCCTGCCCCCGGCGCCTAGACCGAACTGAGCGTCGAGGCCCGCGCATTCGCCGGAGGGTGTCGCACAACGCTGGGCGTTGACGGGCCGGGTAGTAACTCGTTTTGTGTAGCGATCGCCGGTCTGCGCTTTCTGATTGTCCCTTGGGTCTCGTTTAAGCCCCTGCGGCGGCTAGGTGGTGGCGGTGGAGCTTGGTGAGGTTGTGGGTTGCCATCGATCAGCACCTGGACGTTCTTCTTGGTGATCGCGCGCTCTATGTGCTGCTCGTTTCACTGCTACGCGTTGGCGACCCACCTGCGGTCTGCTGGCGGCGCTCGCACCCTCTAGCTCGCCGATCGCCGCACTGATCATCGGATCGAGCTGGGAGAAGTCCACGGCGCTGTTTGTGATCTCCGCCGCGAGCACGATCTGGCTCTCCTCAATTACTGCCTAGCCGTTATCGCACTGCCCCTTGTCCGGATCGGCCACGCTCATCCCGTGCGGGATCGCGGGCTCGACCCATGGGTTCGGCTTAGCACCAAATCGGACAGCACCGAGTTATGCGACACCCCTCAACGGAAGGATGAGCGAGTCACACGGAATGTGGCTCGGCGGTCAGCCGCGCTCAGCAGATCCGAGGTTCAGTTCCGCTTCTGGCATGAGCGCTGATCCGAACATGGCCAAAAATCGGGTACCAAACGGGTACCAAAAAAGCAAATCTGACCCCGCCCAACTGAGCGCAACTTCACGAAATCCCTGCAAATCAGCAGATAGCTGATCCCCCTGAAGCCACTCATAAACCGACGGGCTCAGAACCCGAAGGCTGACCTCATGCCCGCGACAATCAGTTTCGCAGAACCAGTTTGAACAATCGATGCGCCAATCGACAACCGACCATCTAGTGGCCGCTGCCGGAGGAGTGCGTCGGGTCAGTGGCCACAGTCGTCACGCACCGCATGCTGTGTGGACGAAACGACGCGCCGCCAATGCGAGCGTCCGGGCCGGCGTGCCGATCTGGGGTCCCATCACCCGAAAGCGAGCGTGGATGTCGAGGTTTCAGCGTGTGGTGACGAGGCCGGGAATCCTGCGAGCGATCTGGTCTGCGACTGCGGTGGGAGCGATCTCGTCGGTCTCGACCACATGGCGCTCCAGCTCGCCGAGCTGGGCGAACGCGTTCCATAGTTGTTCAATTGCGCTTGCATTGCAAAACGCGTCACCCGCCCGGTTGCGGCTTCGGGATTTGCAGACGCTCAGCGATGCTCGCAGCACGACGTAAGCGACCGACTTGCCGCGCTCGATCAGTGACTGTCGGAGCGGTTCAAAGAACCAGCCCGGGATGATGATCCCGTCGATGATTGTGAAGTAGCCAGCCTTGGCGTAGGTGGCGGCGGCATCGGCGACGGCTCCCATGACGACGGTGTTGTGCTCGTGCGCCTCCGGCTTCCAGGGCTCGAGATAGCCGCTGCGGATGAAGTGGAAGAACTGGTCTGACTCGAGATGGACCGCGCGGGGCACGCGGTCAGCCAGCACCCGGGCGACCGTGGTCTTCCCCGAGCCAGGAGGCCCGGTAAGCATCAGGATGGGATCATCGCTCGCCGGAACTCGGATCACCTTGGGAAGGATCGCGGACGGCAGGTGCGATCGCTATTTGCGCCGGCGTCGCGAAGCGAGCGTCAGCTAGGGCAAGACGCGCGCGTGCAAAGGGAGCGTCGGCGTTCGGTCGCTTGGCCGTTACGCCGCACTGCTGGCATTGTGAGATTCCGACAGCCGATCGCAAGGCCGGTTCTCTTCGTCCAATCCAGCGACGAGGTCAGCGACCGTGACGGCTACTGCCCGGCCAAGGCAAGCGGGCACACGGCGTAGGGGTCATTGCGGCTGGATCGTCTCCAGGATGTGGACTGCGTGCTCCCCGATCCAGTCGCCGACGTCGAGGTACGCGCCGCGGATGAGCGCCCAAGCCCGCATGCGTGTCTGGTCGAGACCGGCCTCGGCAAAGGCGGCCAGCCGCCGCTCGGTCTGCTCTTGGGTCATCTGCGACCCCAGCGGGTTCCACAGGAACGGCGGCACGTCGAACTCGGGCTCACCCACCATCGGCTTCGGATCGATCGCCACGTAGCGATTACCGGCGTCGAGGATGTTGTGGTGGTGAAAGTCGCCGTGGACAAGCGTGCCGCCTCTGACGTCAAGCCGGTCGAACAGTCTGCGCGCGCGTCCTAGCAGCCGTTGTCCGGCGGGCGACCCGGGTGTCGCCTCGGCCAACCAGCGCGGAACGTGATCCGCGATCCATCGATACGGCGCTGCCGCGGGGCGCCATAACCGGCCCGCCACATCGACTGCGATGGTAGTCGCAGCCGCGTCGTCGAGAGCCGCGAGATCGCTTCCGGGCCGGGCGCGCTCGAGCAGCAGCGCGCACCGCGAGCGGTCGACTTGCAACAGCCGGACAGCACCATTGCCAGCCCAAAGCTCAAGCGCGTCTGCTTCATGGACGGACTCCTCGTCGTCCGACGGCCTGACCTTCAGGACGGCATCGGGGCCCGCCGGCGCGACGTAGGAATAGTTGGACAGCTGGAAGGGCACCCCAATGACGATGCCCCACTCGCGCGCCACACCACGAGCAACCGACTCCAGACGAGAACGCGCCGACTGGTCCATGCCTGCCCCATTCAACCCCAACCATCGGTCGAGCCGCCGTTGTGAGCGCCGTTCCGCACAACACGCCAACGGCCAAGGGCAGGATCCTGGTTCCACGTCGAGCTGAGTCGCTGAAGTGGACGAGGAGGAGCGGTCCGAACAGCCCGCCCGCACACCACTCCGAGTTGGAGCCGCCAGTTTCCAGCGCTGACGTTCGCGGGATGCCCGCTCGCGTCGCATCGCGAGCGTCGATCTGACGCCGGTTCGCTCAGTGAAAGCAGGCGTGCGGCGGGTGGTCCTCCGGAGAGGTCTCGACGCGACGGTTGCCCTACCTTTCGAGCCAGATCATCACGACGGAGAGGAGTCGCCAGGTGACTGTAGGGCGCGAGACGAACTCCGCCTACGCCAGGGTCAACATCGACAACGTCGAGGATGCGGCTGTGGTGAACGGCTTCGGACACCGCTGGGAAGCACGGGTAGTTCGTTCAGCACTGGGAGCCACGCAGACGGGACTCACTCATTTCCGACTTCACGCCGGCAAGCGCTCCCCGTTTTCTCATCGCCACCGGGAGGCTGAAGAGGTCTACGTGATCCTGCAGGGCAGCGGCAAGATCAAGCTCGGCGACGAGATCCTTGAGGTTCACCCCCACGACGCGATCCGTGTAGCGCCGGACGTCGCGCGGGCCTTCGAGGCTGGGCCCGACGGGCTCGAGTTCCTAGCGATCGGACCTCACCATCCTGGCGACGGCGAACCAGTCGACGATTCTTGGGTCAGCTGACCGAGTCCGCAGCGACACATAATGCATGCTGCTCCTCCCGGACCGCGTTCGTCGCCAAGCGCGAGTGAGCTCGTCACCGGAGCTCGTTATGAAAGGAAGCTTTGCCTCGCCCCGGTCGCTAGATATCGCGTCCGAGTAGAGATGCTGTCTACGACGGCGCTCAGGGGTGCGCGCGGGCATTCCCGCAACCGAGGTCCGTCCATCGCCGAGCCACTGGGATCCTCGTCGCGGGTTCCGGTCAAAGCAACCGCCCGGGCTTGTGCCTCTGCGAGACTGCCTGCGTGCGCGCGATCGTCCTGAACTCATTCACCGGGCTTGACGGTCTTGAGCTTTTGGAGGTGTCTGACCCGGCGCCGAGCGACGGCGAGGAGCTGGTAGACGTCCGGGCGGCGTCTCTGGGTCCGTGGGACCTCTCGAGTACGCGTGGAAGGTTTGCGGCGATGGGCGGCTCGAGTGAGTTCCCGCAGGTCCAGGGCTGGGATTTTGCTGGCGAGACCCGTGGCGGCGCTCGCGTGCTGGGGTTCGTGGCGCAGCCGTGGATGGGCGTGGGGGCGTTCGCCGAGCAAATAGCTGTGCCATCCGCGGTTCTCGCACCGCTGCCGGAAGCCATCGGCTTTCCGGAGGGCAGCACGCTGCCGGTCTGCGGCGTCACCGCGCGGCTGCTCGTCGAGGCCGCGGCTGTGAGCGAGGGCGACCTCGTGCTCGTGACGGGCGCGGCCGGAATGGTCGGCGGGTTCGCGTCGCAGCTCGCCAGGGCTCGCGGCGCCCGCGTCGTCGCGGCCGTGCGTGAATCCGACGCCGATGACGCGCGCCGGCTCGGGGCGGAGACGGTTGCGAACACGGGGCCGGACCTCGAGGCCGAGGTGCGCGGGGAGTGGCAGGACGGGGTCGACGCGTGCATAGATACGATCGGACTCGCGTCTGATGCGTTGGTTTGCGTTCGCGACGGCGGCGCCTTCGTCACTTCGGTCCCCGAGGCGGTGCCGGGCGCTGCGCGGGAAATCTCCCCTGGGACCGTTCAAGTGCAACCCGACGCCAATGCCACCGCCGAGCTGGGATCCCGCGCCTCCGCCGGTGAGCTGACCCTGCGCGTCGCCGAAACGCTGCCGTTGGAGCACTTCCGCGACGCGTACAGCCGCCTGGAGCGCGGCGGACTACACGGGAAGATCGTGCTTACGCCCTGAACGGTGCAGCAGACGCAGAGGTGACCGGTGACGCAGCCAGGAACGCATGGCCGGCGTTGAAGGCGGCGGTCTACCCCTGTGCATTGGGAGGGTTGCGCTGCTGCGGTTGTCCTTAGGTGTCCATCCGGTCCGCCGGGTGGCCCGCTGGTTCTCCCGGGCGCTCGGGCGAAACCCGCCAAACCCCCGGATCCCTGTATTCACGGGCATTCCCGACGCCGCCCCGTACCACCCGAACACCCCAAATCTGCTCTAACCCGAAGGTCGCGGGTTCGAATCCCGCCCCCGCTATGGAGAAAGCCCCGAAAATGGGGCTTTCTCTTTACTAAAACTCGAAGGTCTCCCGTTACTGCAGGGTATTAGTCTTACGAAAGTGGGCTGCGCGAGGCGTTCGACGCGAATCTCGCCGAGGTTGCTGATGTAGCGGTTCGCCTGCTCGATGCACGGGAAGCAAGCGCTGCATCATGAGCTAAGCGAGCGGTTGATGCTCGAGCGTGTGGACGAGTTAGCGCGACGCCAGAGTGGCGAAGAGTCGCCGAGCTGCCCGATGATGCAATGCCAATACGAGATCGGATGCCGTGCTGGTCGGATTCGGCACGATCGTGAGACCGGGAGTCGTTGGTGAGTAGCGGTGTTTCCCGATATGACGTTTTGTTCGAACCGGTGCAGCTCGGACCGGTTACGGCCCGTAACCGGTTCTTCCAGGTGCCGCATTGCAACGGGATGGGGCATGTACGTCCAGCCGCGATGGCTGAGATGCGCGGCGTCAAGGCGGAGGGCGGGTGGGCCGTCGTTTGTACCGAGGAGGTTCAGTGTCACTGGGCTAGCGACCTCGCCCCGTTTGTCGAGGGGAGTCTGATCGACGAAGACGACCTCCCAATGCATGAGCTGATGGTGCAGAAGGTCCACGCTCACGGCGCGCTGGCGGGCTGCGAGTTGGTCCACTCGGGGCATCACACGGCCAACCTTGAGATCCGAACGCCGCCCCTGGGAGTCGCATCGCTACCGGTTAGTGAAATCCATCCGGTTCAGGCCCGCGCGATGACTGCGCGGGATATCGCCGACATGCGCCGCTGGCACCGCCAGGGAGTGCAGCGGGCGATGCGCGCCGGCTATGACCTCGTGTACGTCTACGCCGGGCATGGGATGACCACGCTTCAGCAATTCCTCTCGCGCCGGTTCAACAAGCGCACCGATGCGTACGGAGGTCCGCTGGAAAATCGGGCGCGCTTGCTCAGGGAGACACTCGAGGACACGCTCGAGCTGGCTGATGGTCGTGTGGCCGTCGCCTGCCGCCTTTGCGTCGATGAGCTCGTGGGAGCAGAAGGCTTGGAACGTCCGGAGATCGAGGAGCTACTCGGGATGCTCGGCGAGCTGCCAGACCTATGGGACTTCATGGTCGGCGACTGGGATTTCGATTCGCTCTCCTCACGTTTCGGCGAGGAGGGGTCGCAGGAGCCGCACGTGCGCGGGCTAAAGGCCCTGACCTCTAAGCCGGTTGTTGGCGTTGGCCGCTTCACCTCGGCGGACACGATGGTCCGGATGATCCGCGACGGCGTGCTTGACATGATCGGCTCGGCTCGGCCCTCCATCGCGGATCCGTTTCTGCCGAACAAGATCCGGGACGGGCGCTGGGAGGACATTCGCGAGTGCATCGGCTGCAACATCTGTGTCGCCGGCGACTGGACAAACACCTCGATGTCGTGCACTCAGAATCCGACCGTCGGGGAGGAGTGGCGGCGAGGATGGCATCCAGAGCGCATCCGCGCGAAAGCAGAGCGCCGCCAAGATTCTGGTAGTGGGAGCCGGGCCGGCCGGCCTCGAGGCCGCGATGTCCTTGGGCCAGCGGGGCTACGAAGTCGTGCTCGCCGAGGCGGAGCCGCGGACGCTCGGCGGCCGCGTTGCACTTGAGGCGCGTCTACCGGGGCTGGCAGCTTGGATCCGGGTCGTGGACTATCGACTCGCTCAGCTGCGGCGCCTGAAGAATGTCGAGCTCGCACGAAGAAGCACGGTGACTGCCGAGGAGGTTTTCCGTTACGACTTCGATCACGTCGCCGTCGCCACAGGGGCACGCTGGCGCGCCGACGGCGTAGGGCGCGCAACGCTCGAGCCGATTCCAATAGCCGAAGGTCTCGAGGTGCTGACGCCCGATGATCTCCTGCGCGGAAGGCTTCCGGAAGGAGACCGCGTGGTGCTGTTCGACGACGATCACTACTACATGGGGGGTGCACTCGCGGAGCTTCTCGTAACCGCCGGCAAAGAGGTGACGCTCGTTACACCGCAGGCGCTGGTGTCGGCGTGGACGGAGAACACCATGGAGCAGCCCCGAATCCACGCTCGGCTCGCGGCGGCTGGCGTTTCGATCCTTCTATCGCACGCGCTCATCTCCGCGAGCTCGGAGGGGATTCAGGTTTGCCTGCGTGTACACCCGAGGCGAGACGATGCTCCCGGCAGATGCGTTAGTGCTGGTTACCGCGCGGGTGCCCCAAGACGGTCTGGCGATCGAAGTCGCGTCAGGCGGATCAAGGCCCCGTTGTTCAAGCGATCGGGGACGCGCTGGCGCCCGGGACGATCGCCCATGCTGTCTGGGACGGACACCGTTACGCCGAAGAGTTCGATGATCCAGGCGCTCGGAACCGCGACCGCGTTCCCTTTCGCCGCGAGATCGTCAGCCCTCGCCCGCACCTGAGGATGCGCAGCCGAACGTAGACGTCGTGGACTCAGTGAGCTGCCAGCGACGGCCTCGATCAACTAAAAGGCCACCAACATCCCCAACTAGCATTCCGCCTGTGGCTCGGCGACTTGGGCTGGGCACCGCCGGTGCCTGGATCACTGCGTATGGCGGCGCGAGTGCGACGCGGAGCTTGAGCGAATCGGCCGCAGCTGGACGAGCCATGCCGGTAGTCGAATGAACCCGCAGCCAATCGCCCCACGTCTAGCGTCATTCGCAATCACCGCCGACGGGCTGGAGATCCCGGAACGCGCTCGCCAGCGTGCGCGCCTCCACCTCATCGACGTCCTTGGCTGCGGCCTCGCCGCGGTGGGCATGGACGTGGGCGGCGCACCGGCGGTCTTGGCCGGCGCGCAGGGGGGCCGCGGCGAGGCGACGGTGATTGGTGGGACCGGACTAGCTCCGGCCCCGCTCGCCGCGTTCGCGAACGGGACCCGGTGTCACGCGCTCGACTTTGACGACACTCATGAGCGAGGGATCTGTCACTCGAGCGCGGTTGTGGCGTCGGCAGCATTCGCCGCAGGTCAAGCCGCGGGCAAAGCGGGCCGCGAGGTGCTCGACGCCTATCTACTCGGGAGCGAGGTCGCGCTGCGGATCGCCGTGTCCGCCGCAGACGGCCTTTACGCGCGCGGGCTACACCCTACCTCGGTTTGCGGAGTGTTCGGAGCGGCGATCGCCGCCGCGCGCCTGCTCGGCCTCACCGTAGATCAGGCGACCAACGCGCTCGGCATCGCGGGAAGCTTCGCGGGTGGGCTCCTTGAGTACCTAAGCGACGGCTCAGCGACAAAGCCGCTCCATGCGGGCTGGGCCGCGCACGGTGGGATCCAAGCCGCGCGTCTTGCAGCTGCTGGCGCCACTGGGCCCGCGACGGTCCTTGAGGGTCGATTCGGTCTCATCCCGTCGCACGCGGGCATGAGCGCCAACGTGGATTCCATCGCGGCCGATCTCGGCGACCGGTGGGAGTTCCTGGCGTTGTCCATCAAGCCGTATCCGGCCTGCCACTTCGCCCATGCGAGCACCTGGGCCGCGGGCGAGCTATTGGACGAGAGCGGGATTCACCCTGACGAAATCGAGGAAATTGTCGTCCGCGTTCCCGATGAAGGGGCGGCGCTCGTGCTGGAGCCGCTCGAGCGCAAAATCGCACCGCTTACCTCCTACGACGCGAAGTTCAGCCTCCCGTACACCGTCGCGCACAGGCTTGTGCGCGGCCACCTCGACCTAATGTCATTCGCCGAGGAGCGGATCCGCGACCCGACGCTCCTTGAGCTCGCCGGCCGCACTCGAAGGGAGAAGCTCGATGGACCGGTACCATCGCGTTTCGCTGGCGGCGCCCGGATCGTGACGCGATCCGCGCGCGAGCTCGACCGATTCATCGCGCATACGCCGGGCAGTCCGGAGAACCGACTCGACGAGGGCTGGGTGCTCTCGAAGTTTCGCTCCAACGCTGAACACGCGCTGCGATCCGAGGAGGTCGACGAGCTAATGGACCTTCTTCGCGGTGTGGACGAACTGCCGTCGCTCGATCGGGTCGGTCAACTCTTGTCTGCCGCTCGGCCGCAATGAGAGCGAACTACGCCTCTACTGCAGGCGCACTGGTGTGATGACCCGGCGGGTGCTTACACGGTTTGGAGCTCGACTTCGCCGACCGCAAGCGTCGCTGCTTCCAGGCCCTCGCCGAGGCTGACTTCGATCCCAAGGTCGCTGAGTCCCCGACCCAACGCGCAGAGCCCGACCACCGGCCCGAACGATCGGGCGGCAGTCCCCATGTGGCCGATACGGACGAGGTTTCCGGCTCCTTCGCCGTCTCCGAGTACTACGCCGTAGCGCTCGCGCACATGGCGGCACAGCTGCACGTCCTCGATCCCGTCGGGCAGCGCGATCGCGGTAAGGCACGGTGAAGCGATGTCCGCGGTCCGCGGGAACAGCTCGAGGCCCATCGCGGCGATCCCGGCGCGACACGCTGCGGCGGCTCGCTCATGCCGGGCGAAGTACCTCGGCACCCCGATTTCCAGCACCTCGCCACACGCCGCGTCGACGCCGTAGATATCCGAAATCGACGGCGTGAGCGGGAACTTGCCCTGCTCGAGCCACAGCTCCTTCCAATCCAGAAGTGAGAGGATCGAGGCCCTCGGGGCATCGGGGTTGGATCTCATTGCCGCCCAGGCGTCCTCGCTGACGGTCATGAGCGAGATGCCCGCTGGAGCGCCGAGGCATTTCTGGGAGGCGCCGACGCAGACGTCGAGCTTCCACTCGTCGGGGCGCAGCGGCAGGCCCCCCAGGGTCGAAGCGGCGTCGACCAGCGTGAGCGCGCCGTGCTCCTTGGCGATCGGTCCGATGTCCTGAACCGCCGTCACCGTTCCGCACGGGGTCTCCGAGTGAACCACGGTGACCAGCTCGATCCCGGAATGTTCTTCGAAGGCGCGCCGAACGTCTGCGGGATCAACCACGTCTCGGAATGGCACCTCGATCTCGATTACCTCGGCGCCGAACGAGCGAAGCCAGACCCCGATGCCCTTGCCATAGGTCCCCGATACGAGATTGAGGCAAGTCATCCCCGGCCGCACCAGCGACCGCACCGCCGCCTCCAAGCCCAGCATGCACTCGCCCTGCATCAGAACCACGTCCTGCTGGGTCTCGAGGATCTGCGCCACGCGGTCCTGCGCGCGGCGAAAGCGCTCCACGAAGTACGGGTCGTTCTGGTAGGTGACTGGGGTCGAAAGCGCGCGCAGAGTGTGTGAGGACGCGCTAGCCAGACCCGGACTGAACATGAACGCAGGGCCTTCCATAGTCACCTCGTTTCGACTGATGCTCGCCTTGGCGCCAGACTAGCCGCTGCGACATTGAACTGTCAACAGTTGACGACGTCTTCGAGCCGAGGTGATCGAACTCGGGCGAGACCGGGTTCGTTCAGGGTGCTGTGCGAGCGCCGTCGCCCAACACCTCGTGGAGGTCGCGCGCCCAACTCAACAACCGCAGGTCATCACCAGGTCGCGCGACGAGCTGAATGCCGAAGCCAGGCGCTGTCCCGTTCACGGACGGAATCGAGATGGCCGGCCAGCCGAACGCGCTCCAGGGTCGCGTCAGCGCACTGGCAACGCGGACTGGAGCTGGTTTGTTCAGCGCCGGCGCCAGGATTGGGACGGTCGGCATCACGAGCAAGTCAACCTCGGCGAACATCGACGTCGCTTGGCGTCGTGCAGCAGCCAGCGCATCGTCGGCACGAAGGTAATCCGAGGCGGTCAGCTCGCGGCCATCGTCGACCCCCATCCGAACATCGGGGTGAACGCGTTCGGTCGGTTCGGCGTCCACGACATCGCCCCAACGGGACGCAAGGTTCGCGGCGAATAGCGCGCCGATTCCGGGAGTCCGCGGAGGCGCAGCGACTTCACAGAGCTCCGCTCTCCAGCTGGTTAGCCGGTCGAGCGCAGTCGCCCACGCGGCTCGCACAGCGCCATCGCAATCGGCGGCCGCGATGAACCCAGTGGGAATCCCGAGGCGAGGGGATGCCCCATCCCCGGCCGCTTGTGGCCTCGCCGGCGAAAGCGCAGAGAAGGCGAGCCGGCAGTCATCTACGTGTCGCGCGAGGATGCCGACGGTGTCAAAAGCCGGCGCCAACGGGGCGGAGCCGGCGAGTTCGATCGCGCCGAACGTGGGCTTGAATCCGACGACTCCGCACCACGCGGCTGGCACTCGCACTGATCCCGCGGAGTCCATTCCCAGCGCGAGCGGCACAATGCCCGCTGCCACAGCCGCGGCTGCGCCGCCCGAGGACCCCCCGGGACTGCGTCCAGGGGTCAGTGGGTTCTCGCACGGCGGGAATCCAGGCGCCTGTCCGGTCATCGTCCACGCGAGCTGGTCCATGGCGGTGGTCCCGATCACAATCGCGCCGGCACGGCGCAGCCGGGTCACGGCCGCCGCGTCACGATCGCTGAGGACGACTCGGCTGAGCCCGAGATGCTGACGTAATCCGCGCACGGCGAAGCTGTCTTTCACTGCGGTCGGAACGCCGACAAGGGTTGCGGCATTCCTTTCGTCTCGCAGCAGGTCCAGCGCTGCCTCCGCATCGGCTTCGGCTCCGCTTGCGAGCTCCCAGAAGGCTCCGCCGGAAGCTGCCGCAGACAGGGCGGCATCGCAGAGCTCTCGCGGATCGACCTCGAAAGCCGCGCACTTCTGCTGTCAGGGTGCCGAGTTCCCCTTCGGTCACAACCGAACCGCGTCGAGTGCATCGGCAGCGGCCACGAACGGCTCGAGCGGCAACCGCGTCATGCCGGCTCCGATCTGGCCTCTGCCAGGCAAACGGTGGGCGACGCCGTTGTTGACTACCGGCGCGATACCCAGATTACGGACAAGGTCCACGTCTATACCGAGGGGGGATCCGCGGAACTCCTCGGCCGGGATGAGAAACCGGGTGCTCTCTGCCTGGCAGATCCGCCGCATCTCAGCAACCATCTCGCGCGCTTGCGCGGGGGTTCCGCCGACGAACGCGGCGATCGCCGGGGCGGCCGTGCCCGCGAACGCCCCAAGGCCGATCGTCTCGGTGATGAATGAGTCTCCCATCAAGGGGCAGGCATCGCTGGCGGAAAAGCCCTCGAAGTACCGTGGGGTGCCCAGCGGTGCCCGAGCCTCGACCCAGCGTGAAAGTCCCGACACGCGGACACCCACGCGCACGCCGTTGGCGGCGATGCCTGTCACCAGGCCCGGCGCCGAGCCGCGGTGTGCCGCATCGGCGACGGCCTTGCCCGCCGCCATCGAGAAGCTCAGGAACGAGTGAGGGTTCGCCGCCAGGAACTCGATCACATCCGCGGCGTCGCGGGTCGATGCGGTACGCACGATCGACGGCGCAAGCTGCGGCGATCAAGGCGGCACGTCGAGGCGACGTTGCGGTTGTGGCATTCATCGCCCCTCCGCAGCCCTTCTCCTTGAAGGGCGATCACATCGAGACCACCCAGGCGTCCCAGCGCGCGGTCGAGGACGGGTCCGTAGTACGTCTCGCATCCACTCGAGTCGCCGAACAACTTCCCCCGACGTCGAGCCAAAGCGCAGCGCCGAGCCGAGCCCCTCGTTCAGCGGCGCAAACGCCAACGCTTCATCCTCGCCCTCGACCACAACCACTGGCATATGAGGGGTGACGATTCCGGCCATCGCGCCGACCCCGCCACTGTCGTGACAAGGCGAAAGGACGACTTGACCCGCTTGCACGATCTCCTCCGCTTGCTTCAAATCGGAGGCCTCACCCTCGAACACGAGGGCTCCCAGCAGCGCACCGCGCATGGGCCCGACGAGCTCGGCTAGATCAAGTGCTGGGCCGGCGTGGAGATAGCTTCGCGCTCCGACGCCGTCAACGAGATCAGCCTGCAGGCCGAACCCCGACGGCCCGAGCCGGAGCGCTGTCGAGCAGGCGCCACGACACGCTATTTGGAGAGTCGAAGGGCGCCGGCGATCTGGCCGCAGTCGAACTCATGCTCCGAGACTCTCGTGGGCCGATCGTCGGCGATGCGCTCGTAGGTGTAGGTCCGCGACTCGGCTCATCTCCTTCGCTCCACCAGGTCTTGAATCGCCTCGACATAGGGAGCTCCGCCGGTGCAGCGGCAGATGTTCCCGGCTAAGGCGTCCCGGCAGGTCGCCGCATCCGGATGCGGATTTTCTGCGAGCAGAGCGATCGACGCCAGCACCATCCCGGGCGTGCAGAATCCGCACTGAATGCGGTTGTCCTCGAGGAGCGCCTCCTGTACGGGATGAAGCCCACCCTCGTGTGACGCGACCCCCTCGATAGTTGTCAGGTTCGCACCCTCGCACTCCGCACCGAGTATCAGGCAGGAGCAGACGAGCTCCCCGTCGAGGAGGACCGAGCAAGCGCCACAGTGCCCGGTTTCGCACCCCTTCTTTGTCCCGGTGAGACGGAGCTCGTCGCGGATCACGTCCACCAGCCGTGCCTGTGGCTCGATGCACACGGTGGACGGAGACCCGTTCACACGGAATGCTTACCTCAAGGTGTGTCACGCCGCAGCCTCTACAGCCAACCTGGGAGTGCGTCAGCGCCTGCGAAATGGCTTGCTCGAGCAGCACGCTCGCTAGGCGGCGCCGATAGCTCGCGCTGGCCCGGCGGTCCCCGACAGGATCGAGCGCATCAAGCGCGGCCGTCGCCTTGCCCACGTCAGACGGCTCGAGTGCCGTGCCTTCAAGCTCGGCTTCTGCGTCCTTGGCGCGTACCGGGGCGGTTGAGTAATTGCCGAGCGCGATGCGCGCTGAAACGCACAGCCCCCGGTCGACATCCAGTACCACCGCCACGCTTACGATCGTGGACTCGAGCGCCGAGCGCCGGAACTTGACAAACGCAGCGTGACTGCCGGACGAAGTCAGCTCGATCCCAGTGATCAGCTCTCCCTTGCGCAACGTCGTTTCGCCGTAGAGGGGGATCAGTCCGTCCAACTCAATCGTGCGCTGGCCGCTCTGGCTCGTCACCATCAACCGCCCGCCCGTCGCCAGCACTGAGGGCGCTAGGTCGTATGCGGCGTCCGCCGTGGCCAGATTGCCCCCGACCGTCCCTCGGTTTCGCACTTGAATCGAGCCGATCTGCGAAGCGAGCTGAGAGAGCATCCGCTCCGACCCCCGGGTGCCTCCCCAGCGAGCGAGATCACGATGAGTGGTCAGCGGCCCAATCCACAGTCCGCCGCCCTCCCGGCGTATCCCGCGTAGACCGGGGATGCGCTTGACGTCGACCAGGACCGCACCTGACGACGCGCCGGAGCGTAGTCGCGGAATCAGTGTCACACCTCCGGCGTACGGGACCGCCCGAGGTTCGCTGGACAGCAGCGCCAGCGCCTCAGTTAGGCTGCTCGGCGCTTGGTAGGAGAGCGGTTCAAGCATGCATTCACTCATCGGAGCTCGTCGACGCTGAACTGACCACCGCTCAGCACCCGGCGGTCATCGAGCGAGACGCTCATGTTGCGGAACGCGAGATCCATATGAAAGTGAGTCTCGTTCGTACCGCCCATGTCGGTGTTACTGCCAAATGCGATAACGACCCCACCCTGGTAGCTGCGTATATCCGCGCCGCCCCCGCCATGTCCGGCGTATAGGCTGAGTGCATTCCAGTCCGCGCGTGGGTCACCTCCCCAGCCGACGTGTGAGATCAGCCGCGCGTCCGGGTCGCCGCCGGCCTGCAGCGAGGTCTCCAGCAGGCGCGCGTCGCGACCGCCTTCCACGGCGACAATCGCCCCGTTCTCGACCGTCAGCTTCACCGGCTCGGCGACGTAAACCCCGACTATCGCCGTCAAGAAGAACACGTCGCCGGGCCCAAGCACCAGCCGACCGTCGGCGGCGTCCTCCTCAGGGGAGAAGGTGGCCAGTGCGGTTCCCCAGTGGTCCCACTGACCTGCCGCTGCGCAGTAGCCGTACTGGCGCAGCACCGGGCGGTCGCGGCGGTCCACCACGAAGTCGGTGCCGGCGCTGGAGTCGAAGTGCAGCTTCTGGCTGCGCTCAAGCAGCCGTCCGCTCGCGGCGATGCGTTGAGCCACCTTCTCGTCGGGAAAGAGGCGCGCCAGAACGGGTGCTGGTTCGCGGACACGCAGGATCCGCGTCCCCGCGGCGAGCAGGTTCTGAATATCGCCACCGTGGAGCATCCCGCGGCTGCTGACATCGATCAGCACGTCCACCGACTCGGCGAGCTGCCGTAACGGACCCGGCAAGCTGGCGCGCCGACGAACGCCCGCGCGAGTGCCGATGAGCGGGCGAACTACCTCCATCGCCAGGTCGCTGAGGTTGTTCGCAGCGGCAAACATGGCTCCGACCAGCTCGGGGCGGCTGTCGGGATCGCTGTAGATCAGCACGCTTTCATCGCCTTGCACGCGGCACAGCTCGAGTTCGCGTGTGGCCAGCCCTACCAACTGGGCCGAAGCTCGGTCAACCGTCGCCACGAGCTCGCTCCACCGCCTCAAGCGCTTCAAGTAACTGCTCTGGAGTCGCGGGGAGATGATCCAGGCGCACTCCGACGGCGTCAGTGACCGCGTTGGCGATTGCCGCGGCGACGCAAATCACCCCTGTCTCGCCGGCCCCCTTGGCTCCGTAGCGGTTGTCGCGCTGAGGTTCCTCGACGATTCGCGATTCGATCGGCGGCAGGTCAGGTGCCCGCGGGAGCCGGTACTCGGCGAAGGACGGCGTGAGTACGCGTCCCTGCGACAGCTCTATCTCCTCGACCAGCGCGAGCCCCAGGCCCTGAACGACGGCTCCCTTGACTTGCCCTTCGACGATCGACGGGTTGATCGCGCGGCCCACGTCGTCGGCGGCGACAAGGCGTAAGACCCTGATCATCCCGGTTCGGAGGTCTACCTCCACTTCGGCCAGCTGCGCGCCGAAGTCGAAGGCTGGGAATGGGCTGCCCTGGCCGTCGCGATCCAGCTGTACGACCGGACGCGTGAACGTGCTGGTACCCGACGGCAGGGCACCATCGCGCTCCAGCGAGACGGTCGCGAGTTCTTCGAAGCTCACGCACGCCTGTGGCGAGCCCACCACCTCCACCACACCGGCGCGACATCGCAGGTCGGCGGGACTGGCCTCCAGGACGCCGGCCGCGATCTCGAGCAGCTTCTCGCGTAGGGTTGCGGCAGCACCACCAGCCGAGTTGCCACTGAGGTACATGATTCGGCTTGCCGATGCGCCGCCTTCCCAGGGCACGAGATCGGTGTCCTTCGGGCGGAACACCACCCGCTCGAGCGGGAGGCCCAACTCGTGTGCGACTACCTGCGCCAGCGTGGTATCCGACCCCTGGCCGACATCGGAGGCGCCGCAGGCCACGGTCACGTTTCCGTCCCGCTCGAGCTCGATCGTGGTCGTGGAATGATCCTCGCCGGCGAAGATCCCACCGCCCATCCCATGCTGGGCCGCCGCTACGCCCCAGCCACGGCGCAGGTGGGGCGCGGGTGCGCGCTCGAGCGCTCGCCGCGCCTCCGCCACACGCTCTAGGCACGTAAGGACGCCGACGCCGAAGATGTCGGGGTCTAGCCACTGGCCGGTGGCGGTGACCGAGCTGCGGCGCCACGCGTTGCGCATCCGCATCTCGAGCGGATCGAGATCCAGCTGCCGGGCCAGCTCATCGAGAATCTGTTCTCGAGCGAACGTGACCTGCGGGTTGCCAAACCCTCTGAAGGAGCCCGTCAACGGGTTGTTCGTGTAGACGCAGTGACCGTCGATCCGGATGGCGTCCACGTCGTAGGGACCGGACAGCATCACGCACGCCAGCGTCGTGACCTGGCCAGCGATGCCGTTGTACGGCCCAGCGTCCGTCCAGACTTCGGCCTCGACAAAGCGCAGCCGCCCGTCGCGGTCTGCCCCCATCTCGAGATCGATCTCGAACGGTATGCGCGCGGTTGAGAGGACGAACTCGTCCTCGCGCGAGAAGGCGGCATGAACCGGCCGCCCGGTGCGCTGGGCCAGGAGGGCGCAGATAGGCTCGACGGTGGCTTCGCCCTTGCCGCCGAAGTCGCCTCCCGTCGGCGGCTGAATGAGGCGGACATCCTCGGGCTCCAGATCGAGCGCGAGTGCAACTTGCAGGCGGGTGCGGAAAGGCTTGCCCGTCGAGCACCAGATCACGACGCGCCCATCGTCCCCAGGCTCGGCAAGGGCGGCATGGGGCTCCATCGAGCAGTGTTCTTGGCGCGAGGTACTGAAGTGCCCAGCGGCGACGGTGTTGGCTCGCCGGCGAGCCTGAGCGACATCCCCCCGCCTGAGGCGTAAGTGCGCCGACTCGTTGCTGGGCTCCGCGACAAAGAACGGCGCCAGGAAGTCGCGGTAGCTGTAGCGGCTCTTGTCCTCATGCACGAGGGGCGCACCTGCGGCCATCGCTTGAGCAGGCGAGTAAGCCCCTGGCAGTTCCTCGTAGTCGACCACGACCAGCCGGGCCGCGTGCTCCGCTGCCTGCGGCGTCTCGGCCGCAACGGCTGCGACCACGTCGGACATCGAGCGAACCTTCTTGACTGCCATCAGCTGACGGTCTTGGACGCAGTAGCCGATGCGGGTGTCCGGAAAATCCTGACCGGTGATCACGTCCACCACCCCTGGTGCGCTACGTGCCCTACTCACGTCGATTCCCACGATGCGCGCGTGTGGAAATGCAGCGCGCACAAGTCCGACGTGGAGCATCCCGGGCCGCATCAGGTCGACGGTGAACTGCGCATTGCCCGTCACGAGCGCGGCTCCGTCTCGCCGCGGCTGGGATGCTCCGATGAGCGCCTCGGCTGACGCCACCCTATGCCGTCCTCGGCTCCGTCGCGCTGGCGCCCGTGTCTGTTTCCGCCGCGAGCGCGCGTTCCTCCACGAGCCTGTAGCGGTCATCTTCGACGACGATGTTACGAGAGTTCCCGCGCGGTTTTTCACTCTCACCATCGCGGTAGAGTCCGTGCGCCGCGGGGCGCTCTGGCTCCAACGGGGGGGCGTGCACCTGGAACGCGGTGACGGGCTGGTCGCTGTTGTTAAACGCCCAGTGGACCGCGTTGGCCGGAACGCGGAAGAAGTCACCTTCGCGTGCGACGAAGCCGTCGTCCTCGATGAATACCCACATCTGGCCGTCGACGACGTAATTCAACTGCTCGGACTCGTGATAATGAGGCCGGGAGTGGTAGCCAGCCTCGCGTCGTGCGACGGAGATTGAGGACTCATTGCCATAAACGACTTTGGTGCTCATCGCGCCGGCGAGCGTACGCAGTGCATTAGTACCGTCGGGCAATTCCCCAGACGTAGCTATCAGCGCCATTTCCGCGATCCTCCTAGGTCATCCTGTGGTTTGAGTTGGCGGACTTTCCGCACTTTGCGTGAAGCCGCCGGACGCGCGATCTGGCTGCCGGTTACGGCACGGAGCCGACTCGAGCCGGCGGTCATCAGATCGCTGTGATGCCGCCGTCGACGGACAAAGCGGCGCCCGTGCAGTACGACGATTCGCCGGATGCGAGATAGAGGACGGCCGCCGCGATCTCTTCCGGCCTACCCATCCTCTCCATTGGCGCCCGAGCACCGGTGGCGGCGCGGAACTCGTCCGGATCGGCTCCTGCTGCGTAGTCCGGCGCGTAGAACGGCGTATCGATGAGTCCAGGACATACGGCGTTTACTCGGATGTTGTCCTTAACTACCTCGGCCGCAACGGCGCGCGTGAACTGCAGAACTGCGCCTTTGGTAGCGCAGTACACCGAAGCATTCGGAACCCCGACCAGCGCCGCTGCAGAGGCCGTGTTCACGATCGCACCGCCGCCGTTTCTCCGCAGTGCCGGAACTCCGTGCTTGCAGCCGAGCACGACGCCAACGACGTTGAGCATCATCACGCCAATAAACTCGTCCATATCGATCTCCGCAACCGCGCCGCGGCACATCCGCCCGGCGTTGTTGAACAGGATGCTGACGCGCTCGTAGGCGTCCTCCGCAGCCCGGACCATCGCCACGACGTCGGATTCCAGCGTTACATCCGCGTGAACGAAGATGGCCCTCCCGCCTGCCTGCTCGATCGCCTGCACGGTCTCCTGCCCGTTGGCGTCGTCGACGTCCGCTACCACGATCGCTGCCCCCTCTTGGGCGAACAGCAGGGCAGTCTCCCGACCGATTCCTGACGCTCCTCCGGTGACGAGCGCGACTTCGTTGTCCAGTCTCATTGGTCCATCTTCGGCGTATTTGTATTCCGGCACCAGAGTTCTATGGTCAGCGTTGTGTGTAGATCACCTGGCCCTCGGTGAACCCGTGGAAGCCAAGGATCCCTGCGTTGCCGCCGTAGCCGCTGCACTTCTGGCCCTCGAACGGAATGTGCGCGGCGAGCACGCGGTGTGTGTTGATCCACGCCGTCCCGCACTCGAGCTTGCGCGCTACCTCGGCAGCGCGCTCGGGATCGCTGCTCCACACCGAGCCTCCTAGTCCGAAATGGGTCGCGTTGGCCGCGGTCACAGCCTCGTCCAGCGAGCGATACGGAATGACTGGCAGCGCCGGTCCGAACTGTTCCTCGTCCACGATCCGTAAGCCGTCGTGGGCGTTCGCAACGATTGTTGGCGCAAAGAAATTGCCCGGGCGGTCGAGACGTTCTCCCCCTGCCGCCATGACAGCACCGAGGTGCCGCGCGTCCTCGACCAAGCCCTCGACGTGCGTCAGTTGCGGCCGGTTGTTCAGAGGGCCCATCTGGACCTCCTCCTCCAGACCGGGCCCGACCTTGATGGACGACGCGATCGAGGCGAGCGCATCGACGCACTCGTTATAGGTCTTCTCGTGGACGTAAAGCCGCTTAATCGCCACGCAGACTTGGCCGCAGTTAGCAAACGCGCTCCAGAAGAGCTGCTCGGCGATGTCATCCACCTCGATGTCGTCGAGCGCGATCGCTGCGTCGTTGCCGCCGAGTTCGAGATTCACCCGCTTGAGATCCGGGGCCGCGTTGGCCGCCACACGCTTCCCGGTCCCGACGGAGCCGGTGAAGTCAACCATCCCCGGGATCGGATGCTCGGTCATCAGAACACCAAGCGTCGCGTCACGGCCTGAGACCACGTTCAGAACGCCGGGCGGAAAGGCCTCCTTGAACAACTCCCCGACCCTCAGCGTCGTGAGCGGTGTGAACGGAGAAGGCTTGAGCACCACAGTGTTGCCCGCGGCCAGCGCCGGCGCGACTTTTGCCATCCCGATGATCAGGGGAGCGTTCCAGGGCGCAATCGCCGCCACCGTGCCGACCGGTCGCCGGACCAACCGCACGTAGGCCTTTGCATCGTCCTGAAGAACTTCGGGCTCGAGCCGAAGCCCAGCAGCGAACCTCAGTCGCGCCCCGGCGCCGGCGAGCTCGAGCCGCGCGTCGGCGAGTGGCTTTCCCTGCTCGCGCGTGAGCAGCGGCGCCAACTCATCGACGGCGCTGTCGAGAAGTTCGGCCGCATACAACAGGGCATCCGCGCGGCGCTCTGCGTCCCGGCTCCAATCCTGAGATGCGACCTCGGAAGCATGCATCGCACGGTCGAGCTCGTCGCCACTGCAGTCCGGCGCCTGGGCAAACACTTCGTTCGTAGCGGGATCGACCACGTCAAAACTGGCGTCGGCGCGAATGCTGTCGCCCCCGATGGTCATCGAGAATGAGGACATCTGCTGCTCGGTCATGCCTGCCGCGATGCTATGGCTCATCCTTGTCACTCTTCGACTGCGGGGACAGCATCAGTCATGTCGTTGACGGTTTGTCAGAGGTTTCGATAGACCGACGCATCACGCGGCCTGAGGATAACGCCGCACTACAAGCCCCTGTCGGTCTCGCAGCACCCGGAGTGCGGGCACCGATCACATATCATTTGCTCATGAGCATTGAGCTTGGCTCCGGGTGGAGGGCGTTGGCCCAGGAGCTCGAGCGTGATCTGCGACTTCTTGACCCGCCGGGGGTCTTGCGTTGTACCGAGATAGATGCGAGCGGCTTGCCCCGCTTTCGGGTGGGCCTCGATCGGCGTGTCCGGACTGAAGGCAAGATGCTCGTGCGCAGCTATGAAGGCCGGGCCGCGCGGCTGTGCGAAGAGTGTGGCGGCCCAGGACGAGTTCGCGCCGGCGCGGTGGTGAGCGTGCGATGCGACCATTGCGACCCCTAGGCTCGAGGCCGATCTACATTCGGTGAGGACGCGCTTAGCCCGGGGCCTGGGGCCACGGGCGGTTGCGCCAAGAGGAAGCCGATCAGCGCAGCTCGCTTGACCAAAGAATCGACGAGCACATGCTCGTCCTCCGAATGCGCGCCACCCCCATCCGGCCCGAGGCCGTCAAGCACTCTCACGCCGCGATGCGCGAACAAGTTGGCGTCGCTTGTCCCGCGTGCGGCTCCCTCTCGCAATTCGATCCCCAGCATCGCGGCGGCCGCGCGGGCGTGTTCGAACGCCTCGACGATTGCGGGCGTTCGCTCCATGACCGGTCGGGTGTGTAGGCGCAGCAGCTGTAACGACGCGCCCGTGCGGACGGGGCGCAGGGCGTGTAGCGCTCGATCGACTCGCTTCTGCTCGGCCGTCGAGGAGGCTCGAAGATCGATCAGCGCATGAGCTTGGCTTGCGACCGTGTTGGCCCCGGTTCCACCCTTGATCATTCCGACGTTGAGCGACGTGCCCCGGGCCGCATCCGGCAAATTTCGAATGCTTAGCAACGCGTCGCACAGCTCTTCGATCGAGCTCACCCCTTTCTCGGGCTCGAGGCCTGCATGGGCGGGCCGTCCTAGCGCCTCTAGCCGGTACACAGCCCATCCGCTGCGCGCAGTTTTGAGCGAACCACCGGGCAGCGGCGGCTCGAGTACCAATACCCAGTGTGCAGCTAGGGCGAGTTTGATGATCCGCTGCTGAGAGGTCGCGCTCCCGGTCTCCTCGTCGGGCGTCAAGGGCAGGATCACTGGTAGTGGCAAGCGGCTCGCGCCCAATAGCCGCAGTGCGACGATCGCAGCCGTGATCCCGCCTCGCATGTCGAACACGCCGGGACCCCGAACCGTGTCGCCGTCCAGCCGCGGAGGGCGACGAGCGACAGTCCCCACAGGCCATACCGTGTCGTAATGCCCCAACACCACCACCGGCCGTCCATCCTGGGGCCCCAGCTCGAGCTCCAGTAGCTCGCCCTGCGGCCCAGGTGTGCGCGTCAGTCGGCCGCGTAGAGTCTCGAGCGCCCTGGCCACCTCGTCTGCCGCCGGACCCAGTGCCGCGGTTCCACCACCGCTCGGTGCGTCAATCGAGGCCAGAGAGAGAAGCAGATCGACCAGCTCGCCTCGGCGCTCGCGGGCACCGCTCACCAATTCCTCGGCCACGGGGCGCACTCGCCGCCTCCTAAGCCGGGATCGCTTGTGTCAGCCCATCCCGCACACAGCGAGCTACGAGTACCCGCACCAGCTGGCGCTTGTATTCGACCGAGCCATTCGCATCTTCGATTGGCTCCGCTTCCTGTGCTGCCGTCTCGGCGCACGTCGAGAGCGCCCCACGACTTGGTACCAGCGCGTCCATCCCAATGAGACACTGCTCAGGCCCGATCAGGCGCCGCGGCGCCGCGCCGACCGAGCCAACCGCAACTCTGGCCTCTGAGACGGAGCCGTCGCGGACGCGGAGTTTGACGGTGACGGTTATTGCAGGGCGCTCGTGGAACGCAATCTTGCGGTGGACGAGCGTAGAGCCCGCGGATAGCGCCGGTATGTGGACCGCGACGAGTAGTTCAGCGGGGCCCAGCGCCGTGGCGTACGGCCCTCGTATGAACTCCTCAATCGCGATCTGCCTTGTGCCACTCCCGGCACGGGCGATAAGTGAGCCGCCGGCGGCGATGAGGTACGTGGCGGGGTCGGAGTGGGGATCGGCAAAGCAAAGGTTGCCGCCAATCGTGCCAACGTTTCGCACCCGGATGTTCGCGACCTGTCGCTCCATGGAAGCCAACGATGACCAGCCTGAACGCACCAGAGGCGAACGTTCGATCTCACGATGAGTGGTCCCCGCGCCAATCTTAAGGTCGCCGTTGACTTCGATGCCCGAGAGCTCTTCGATGCCCTTCAGGTCGACCAGGTCGGTGAAGTCCGTCAGCCCCAGCTTGGCCACGAGTAGTAACTCAGTGCCGCCGCAATAGGGGAGGGCACTGGGTCCGAGTTCGCTGAGCAACTCGATGGCCTCTTCGACCGTCGTCGGGCGGTGAAGCCGAAAGGGGGGGAGCCTCACGTTTGAGAGCCGCCGAGGAAAGGCTTCTGGGCGCTTGCTGAGGACCGTCTCTGCGACCTTCGTGTCCATGGGCATTCCCGATCTTTCCAGGTACGCGTAGTTACGGCACGCGATGTCGATACTGGCATCGATGTAGACAGCGTTTGGGAATGACCCAATGTGCATGGAGGAATAGCCGCACACGTAGGGCTCGCTAGCGAGCCAAGGTCGCTCCACATTAGCACCTTCGTTGACTGTAAACAATCAACTAGGGGCCGGGCTGAGCGGCCGGTGAAAGCGCCGTGGCCAAGGGTCGGGTCCTCAGGAGCAATGAGCCTGGCCCAATCCAGCGCGCCTCCTTCTCCGGGATGCCGAGATTGAACCTCGGGCCTAGATAGACTATGGTCTGCTGCTGAGTGTTGACAGTCCTCAGTACGTGGAACCCTGATCGGACAGCCGATCCCTCGAGGACTCGCGATGCCCGTTACGGAAGCACCAGCCGCGACCTCGCAACTGGCCGGCGATTGCAGACTGGGAGACGCAATCTGCTGTGTCCGTTGGGGGAGAGGCCCGTGCCATGCTAAGCGCCCAGCAGCCCGACGCAAGGGTGGGACTCAAGGCCGTCTCGTTCTTGGGAGACGACGTTAGAGTCCCTTGCCTAGACGGTACCGAGCGACAGTACGTGAACCTCGATTCGGCCGCGAGCACTCCGGCTCTTGGGGTTGTCGCCGAGGCGGTGAACGAGCTGCTTCCTTGGTACAGCAGCGTACATCGGGGGGCAGGAGCCAAGTCGCAAATCAGCACCGCCGCGTTTGAGGGAGCGCGAGATTCGGTCAGGGATTTCATGGCCGCGGCGGACGATCAGGTGGTGGTTTTTGTCGAGAACACAACGCACGCCGCGAACCTGCTCAGTTGGATGTTCCCTCAGGGTTCAAGAGTTCTCAGCTCTCCGATCGAGCACCACGCGAACATGCTGCCCTGGCGTCGGCACCACGTCGAGCTGCTCCCCTTCACGTCGTCGCCAGACGAGCTCTTGTCCGCTGTGGGCTCCGCGCTCTCTCGCGATCCCGAGATCGACCTCGTTGCCGTCACCGGCGCCTCGAATGTGACGGGCGAAGTGTGGCCGATCGCCGACTTAGCAGCGCTAGCGCACGAGGGGGGCGCAGAGATCTTCGTCGACGCGGCTCAGCTGGCACCGCACCGTGCGATCGACCTGAACGCGTCTCGGTGTTGATCACCTAGCGATCTCTGGGCACAAGCTTTATGCGCCTTTTGGCGCAGGGGCACTGGTTGCTCGCGCTCGAGCGCTTGATGCGCGGTGAGCCGTGGGTGGTCGGCGGCGGAGCAGTGAAGTTCGTGACGGTCGACGACACGGTATGGGCCGGATTACCTGAACGGCACGAAGCGGGCTCGCCTAACACCCTGGGTATCGTCGCGCTGGGAGTTGCTTGTGACGCTCTGTCAGAAATTGGAATGGACGCAATCGCTGCCTGGGAGAAGAGCTTGACTAAAAGACTTCGAAAGGGCATTGCCGACATCCCGGGATTGCGGCTGCTGAAGTTATGGCCTGAAACGGTCATCGATCGAGTGGGCGTCGCGACGTTCGTCTCCGAGAGCTTCTCCGACCGTTTGCTTGCCCAGATCCTTGCGGCTGAGTATGCGATTGGCGTGCGTAGTGGACGCTTTTGTTCCCATCCTTTGGTGACGAGCCTCTTGAACATGCGCGAGGAGGAAGCTGCCGCCATTCGTCGCGATGTGCTAGCTGGCGATGAGAAGCGAATGCCCGGCGCTGTTCGTGCAAGTATCGGGCTGGCGAGCAGCACTGAGGATGTTGATCGCCTCTTGGACGCGCTTTCGGTCGTCACGGAATGCTGGCCCCGCGTTTCACTACTCCTACGATCCCGGCGTCGACGAGTATCGACCGACGGTCGATCATCGGAAGTGGCCGACGTTTCCGTTTCGGCTTCATTTTCAGATGCCCGACCCAAGCTGCGATTCCAACTGACCGTGTATCCGTCCGATCAGCAGCCCAGACCGCGCACTTGTCGTGCGGCGTCGCACAAGGAAGGAGAACCGATTGGTCATTGATACAGAGACACATGTGTTCTACTTCGCGCGCAGCTCGCGCGACAACCCTGACAAGGAGACCATCCGCAAGCATTACACCTGGCACGAGCACGATGGCGACCTGCTTGTGGCCGAGATGGACCACGCGGGAGTCGACAAAACTTTCCTTATCAGCTATGACGCTGAAGACACGAGAGTTGCAGCGGAGTCGGTGGGCTTCGGGATGGAGGACTTCGCTGGGGGTAAGAAGCATGCGCTGCGCCAGATACACAAACATCCGGATCGGCTCGTCTGGATCTCCATGATCAAGGCGCCGCCACACTACGACTCGCTGGCACGCGTGCGCAGCGAGCTCGACGAGGGCGCCATGGGCTTCAAGATGTTTCCGCCGTTCCTCGCTGCAGACCTCAGCGCTGAGCACTGGCTTGAGGTGCTGCGTGAGCTTGAACGGCAGCGGTCCCGACTCTTGCTCTCATATGAGTATCTTCTGCCTACCGAGACCCGGTCGGTCCCTGACTATCTCGGCGAACTCGATCGCGCACTAGAGCAGGTGCCCGATCTGCCGGTCGCACTGCTACACGCCGGCTGCATCGATCCGCTGTCTCCCGACGCGGATCACGTGGTGAGACTCGTTGAGCGACATCCCAGGATCGTCTTGTCCAATGCCATGCCTGGAGCGGTATGGGACGATGGCTGCGAATACCCTTTTGCGAACCTACTTGCGCGCGTTCAACGCCTGAACGAGCGCGTCGGGGCGGACCGGCTGATGTGGGCTACCGATTGGCCTTGGTTCGAGCATGAGATGACCTATAAGCAGAGCATTGACTGCTTTCGCAAGCATGCCGACTTCTTTTCCACTACCGAGCTCGAGCAGTTCCTAGGAGGTACGGCTGAGCGCTTTCTGCGGTCGCCGTGACACAGTCAGCGCTACACAGGAGCATGCGGCTCGACAGGGATCAGCCGCTGGTAATACGTGGCGTACGCGCCCTTGACGCGAGCGGGAGCTTCACCGATCCAGTGGACGTTGTGGTCCTTGACGGTGTCATCAACGCCGTGGCGGGTCGCGTCAAGGCTCCCCAAGGCGCACTCCAGGTCGACGCGCATGGGTCTGTGGCTGATGCCCGGCGTATTCGACTGCCACGTCCACGTGGGAATGTCCTCGGTCGACACGCTGACGAACCTCCAGACCCCTCTCTCGCTTCGCGCTCTCCAAACGGCGTCCAACTTGAGCGTCACTCTGGCGTCCGGAGTTACTCATGTCCGCGATGCGGGCGGTGTGGATGCCGGCCTGCGAGCAGGCATCGAGCAGGGTTTGATCGCCGGACCGCAGCTCGAGGTCTCGATCGTGATGATCAGCCAGACCGGCGGCCACGCTGACGGCTTTCTGGTCGGTCCCGGGATCTCCATATCCGTGGAGGACTTCCTGCCCGCCAACCCCGGACGTCCACCCTTCCTCGTTGATGGCGAGGATGAGATGTGCCGAGCGGTCCGTGAGACCTTGCGCGCAGGAGCAGACTGGATAAAGGTGTGCACGACCGGCGGCGTATTCGCGGGCGCGGAGATCGCGAACGAGGCACAGCTCAGCGTCGGAGAGGTAGGTGTCGCCGTGCGCGAGGCCGCGCGCCGCGGCCGCGGCGTGATGGCCCACGCGGTGGGCACTGCCGGGATCGAAGTCGCGCTCGACGCCGGAGTACGGTCAATCGAGCACGGCATCTATCTCAACGAGGCCCAAGCTGCCCGCATGGCAGCCGACAACGTCTTTCTTGTCCCCACCCTCGTCACCTACCACAGGGTTGTGGAACGGGTCAAAGCACACCCAGACTTGTTCTCCTCCGAGATTCGCGAAGGCGTCGCCGAGATTGCTGCCGCGCTCGGGACCTGTGTGCGGCTTGCACGCGACGCCGGAGTCGCCATTGCCCTGGGAAGCGACTTCGCCCAAGCGGAAGACCACGGTACTAACCTCGCCGAGATCACCTACCTGCATCGCGCTGGTCTGTCGGTCGAGGAGGCGTTGCTGGCGGCGACCCTAGGTGGCGCCCAGCTCTGCGGAGTCGACGACCGTCAGGGGCGCATCGCGCCCGGCTATGCCTTCGATGCGCTGCTGCTCGACACGGATCCCGGCGATCTCTCTTGTTTTCTTTCTCGTGACGTCGTCACCGGCGTGTTCCGCGCGGGGGAAGCCGTGGTGCCCCATCCGCGGCTGATAGACGCGATCGCCGCGGTCGAGCGTTCCCATCCTGTCTCACACACGTACGCGAAAGGAAGGGGGAGCGAGATGAGTCGCGCTAGCGGAACTCAGCAGCGCACACCGCGGACGACCGTTGTCGGGATGGGTGTGGTCGGTGCAAACATCGCATACCGCCTAAGCCGTCGCGGCTGGGAGGTGACGATGGTAGACCAGCATCCCCCGGGCCACGGTCGTGCGGCGTCGGGGACGCCATCGCGCATCCTCTGCCACGGATACGCGACTGACGCGCCGACGGTCGAGGCGATCGCGCGCGCGCGTGGGCTGTGGAAGGAAATCGAAGCTGATTTGGGAGCGGAGCTCTTTATAGACAGCGGTTACGTGAGATTTGTTCCGGCCACGCACATTCCTCAGGAGGAGGAGAAGCTGGCGATCCTTGAAGACGTCGGCGTCCGATTCGAGCGATTGCAGATGGACGTTGCCGAGCGCATGTTTCCATCCGTCGACCTACGCGACTGCGCGTGGGTTGTGCACGAGCCAGACTCTGGTGTGCTGCGCGCCAGACGGGCGGTCGAAGCCCTGGTAGCTGGCGTGTGTCGGAGAGGGGGTAACCTCTTGCGCGGCCGTGCAACACCGGCGGGAGATGGGGCTGTGACTGTAGAGGGTCATGGGACGCATCACGCCGACCTCGTAATCTACGCGTGCGGGGGTTGGACAAAGGACGTGTTTCCCGACTTATTCACCGGGCGGACGGTGAGACATGACCTGTTCTTCTTCGGAGCGCCACGCTCATGGTCGACGCCCCCTGTTCCGGCGTGGACAGAGATCGGGCCCGAGTACGACGGAGTGGGCGATCTAGACGGCCAGGGCGTGAGATTGGGTGGCCGCTTCGATGATCTGACCGCGGACTTGGACGATGGACCGTGGGTGGCGTCCGAGTACCAGGAAGCGGCGGTCCGCCGAATTCTCGGCCATCGGTTTCCAGCACTCGCGGATGCACCGCTCATGACTGGCGCTGCCTGCCACAGCACGGAGATTGAGTCCGTCCGCTGCGAACCGGTCGCAGTTGTGGGCGGCGCGCGAGTTATGCAGGTACCTGGCTGGGAACGAGTATGGATCGTCGGCGACGGTTCGGCGCAGTCTGTTCAAACACTCGCCGAGTATCGCGCGCGAGGTGGAGGGACTCGTCGCGTCATGAGAGGGACGCGCCGCGCTGGAATACTGATGACAGACCATCAGATCTCTGCGGTCGACAAGGTCTGCTATCTGGCCGTCGAGGCGAGCTTCGCCTCGTCTGGAGCGTAGGCTTCGGCGAGCCTGCTGCTCCGTGATCTTGCCATCGATAAGATCAGCTTCCACGAGCGCGCGTCGCGCTCGTGCGGGTTACCGTAACCCCCGCCGCCGGCGGTGACGATACTCGCGACGTCGCCTGCCGCGACAATAGCTCTGCCGGGTGGGTCGACAAGTGCAGCATCGCCATTGACCGTTACTGTCGCGCGCCTGCCGGCTGAGCCACCTTGCAGTCCCCAAGGATCAGTAGTCCTGCGGCTCGTCGATCCCTCGAGAACGGCTGTGCCGCGAAGAAGGCGAATATCGCGCCGAATTCCTAACCCGCCGCGCCACCGGCCCGGGCCACCGGAGTCGGGCACAAGCTCGTATCGTTCAACGAGCAATGGATACTCCTGCTCGAGGCTCTCGATCGGCAGGTTCGACGTGTTCGTCAAGTGACATTGAACGCCGTCCATTCCGTCCTTTCCTGCGCGAGCACCGAAGCCGCCGCCCATCGTCTCGGGATACGTGTAGAACGTCTCCTCTCGCGGGTCGACACCGGAAAACCCGATCCATGCATTGGAACCCATGCACGCAGCGATGACTTTTTCAGGGACGGCCTGGGCCAGCGCACCCAGGATCACATCCACAACACGCTGCCCCGTGTGGGTGCGGCTAAAGACGGCCGCCGGTTCTGTGCAGCTCACCACTGTTCCCAGGTCGGCAAGCACTGTTATGGGCCTGTAGAGTCCGGCGTTCGGCAAAATGGTCGGATCGACCACTGACTTAATGACGTAATAGCAGGTGGCTAGGAGGGCAGTGCGGACCATATTTAGGTCCGCCGTCACCTGGGGCGGATTGCCACGAAAGTCGAGTTCAACCTCGTCTCCGCGGACCGTGACGGTGGCGCGGAGGGTCAGGCTGTTGTCACCGAGGTACTCATTATCTAAGACGTCTTCAAAGCTATAGCTACCGTCGGGAATTGCATTGATGCCGGCGCGGGTCTGGCGTTCGGCGTAATCGAGGAGCGCATCGCCGGCGGTGGCCACGGTCCCGCTGCCGTATCGACCACACAACTCCTCGAAACGGCGGACGCCCAGGCGATTGCACGCAAACTGGGCACGAAGGTCACCTCGCCGTTCGTCAGGAACCTGAAAGTTGAGAAGAAGTAACTCGAGAACATCATCACGCAGTCGGCCCGCGTCGAAGATCTTGATCGGCGGAATCCGTAGGCCCTCCTGAAAGATGTGCTCATGACCACGATCGATGAAGTCCGCATGGTGTGCAACGTTTGCTACAAACGCCACAACGCGATCATCGACGCAGACCGGCGATACCAGGACGAGGTCGTTAAGGTGCGTGCTTCCACCCGTAAAGGGATCATTGGCGATGAAGACGTCGCCTGGAGCAAGTGTCTCGAGCTGGATACCGCTTGACGATCTCGGGGATCATCTCCATTAAAGACCCGAGATGGATCGGGATGTGGGTAGCTTGGACGAGAGTTTGCCCGTGGGCGTCGAAGAGTACGGTCGAGCAGTCGCGGCGTTCCTTGATGTTTGTCGAGTAGGCACTCCGTATCAGAGCACTGCCCATCTCGTCGACGATCGACAACAACGCAAAACCAATGACTTCGACCGTGATTGGATCTAGCGTGGGGGCCAAGCGCGCGTCCTAGTCTTGCTCGGTGATGAGGAGATTGCCGTAACGAATCGACTCGTGTGTCGATTGACCCGGAAGTACGAGTGTGGTCGTGTCCATCTGTTCGATAACTGCGGGCCCGGGCAGGGTGTGGCCGTACGCTGAGCCGCTTTCGCTCGTAGACCGGGCACTGAACCTCGCCCCAAGGCGTCACCGAGATAGACTGGGCGTCGCGCAACCTCGCCGTCGAAACGTCGCCGACGGCAGGGGGAATCCGTGGAAGCTCGACGGTAGGGACATGGCCGATTGCCTCTAGACGTAGGGTGACGAACTGGACCTGCTCCCCCGGCGATGCGAAACCGTACGCCTGATCGTGCAACGCGTGGAAGGCGCCGATCAACTGCGCCAGTGCGGAGCTGTCCATCGGACGCTCTGGAAGGTTCACGCTGAGCTCGTAATTCTGGCGGGGATACCGAAGGTCGGCCACCCGACGGATCGCTCGTGATTCGTCCGGGAGATCTTCGGCATCCATCCACGAGTCTGCTTCGCGTTCAAGATCTACGAACGCCTTCTCGACCTCGGGCAGAAATGACTCCTCGGCCGGGACCGATGCACGTACGCGAGAAGTCGACGCGAAGAGGCGCGACGAGTAAACCGAGTGCGCAGAGAAGCCCAGGGATCGTGGGAACGATGAACTGCGGGATATTGAGTTCCCGCGCGAGACGGGCGGCGTGGAGCGGTCCTGCTCCGCCCAGGGCGAGCAGCGTGTAATCACGTGGATCGTGACCCCGCTCGACGGAGATGAGGCGAAGCGCGCGTGCCATCGTAGCGGTGACAATCGAGATGATTCCGTGGGCGCACGCGATCTCGGTCGAGTCCCAGGGGTGCGCCGAGATCTGCAACAACGCGGTCCGCCGCCGTGGAATCGATGCGCATGCGTCCGTCGAGTAGTTGCTCGCGGTTGAGAACGCCCAAAACAATGTTCGCGTCAGTGACGGTCGCGTGCTTTCCCCCGTGTCCATAGGCCGCGGGACCAGGGTGAGCCCCGGCACTCTGGGGTCCTACCTTCATGTGATCGCCCGAATCAATCCATGCGATCGATCCGCCGCCGGCGCCGACGGTGTTAATGTCAAGCATTCGTGTGCGAATGGGGATACCGCCAATCTCGCACTCTGATCGAGTGCTCAGAGTGACCATTGTGAATCAGTGACACGTCAGTGCTGGTGCCACCCATATCGAAGGAGATTACGTTCGTGATCCCCGCGAGTCGCGTGATAAAGGAAGCTGCCGTCGCGCCGGCTGCGGGACCGGACAGGATCGTGCGTATGGCAACTTCGCTCGCCGCGTCCAGCGAGATCAATCCACCGTTGGACTGCGTGACGTATGGGTCGACAGGGACGCCCGTCCCACGCACTCGTGTGCGCAACCTTTCAAAATAGCGAGTCATCGTCGGAGCTACGTATGCGTTCGCGACGGTCGTAGAGAGGCGTTCGTATTCGCGAAACTCTGCGACAACGCGATGAGAGAGGCTAACGGTCAAGTTAGGCGCGACCTCGCGCGCTATGCGGGCGACGCGCTGCTCGTGCTCGGGGTAAAGGTAGCTGTGAAGAAAGCACACGGCAATCGCACCCAGCTCCCCGATCTCGGAGCTCGATCAACGCGAGACGCACATCCTCCTCATCGAGAGGCTGCTCGATTGTCCCGTCGACGCGCATCCGCTCCGAGACTTCTAGCCGGTCTCGGCGCGGCACCAACGGAATTGGCTTCTGGACCTGGAGGTCGTACAGGTCCGGTCGACGCTGCCGAGCTAGTTCGAGCAGGTCGCGAAACCCTACGGTAGTGATCACACCGGTCATAGCGCCCCGACGCTCGAGAAGCGCATTTGTCGCAACGGTTGTACCGTGGCCAAAATAGGCAACCCGTCGAGGATCGTGGCCTGTCGCCGTGAGGAGGTCGACGACTCCCTCAGCGACCGCCTCACTGGGGTCAGGGTAGGTCGACCGCAGCTTCGTGACCTCGACGTGTCCGGCGGAATCTAGAAGGCATATGTCTGTGAAAGTGCCGCCGACGTCGACGCCGATCCGAACCGGTGCAGCGCTAGGCATTGCGCAGCAGGTCGGCCATCGCTAGGGCAGCAAAAGGAGCGGTCTTGAACACAGAGCCGGAACCGTCTCCAAGGATCCATACGGAACTATGGTGAGGATGTCTGATGATGGGCACCCCACCCATAATTGTTACCGGCTCAAGTTGGCCCTTGGTCTCGACGAATGCCGTATATGACACCTCGACTCGTGACTACTGGTGCAGCGCGTAGGGAGGGAAAGCGCCTTGTAACGTACGCGCGCGCCTCCGCCATGAGGCGGGGGTCCGATGCGCGCGGCCCATCTAGATGCACAGATGGGCCAGGAGTAATGAGACCTACCTTTACGCCACGTCCGCCCAGATGCCCGGCACCGGTTATTCGCACGCTGCGGTCCCCCCACGCTGGAACTGGTGGGGTAGCCCAATCGGCGGGCGCGCCAAAAAAGTAGGTGTCTTGCTGGACGACGGAGGCTCGTAATAGGTCGGGAAAGGTTTGCGCGGCCCAACCTCCGCAGGCCCACACGACGTGGTCAGCGAAGAGACGGCCACCTTCCAATTGGACGCCTGAGTCGATTGGCGCGGCTTTCTGGCCGCAAAAACGCGCTCCGCGTCTGACTGCGTCGGCAATTAGTGAGAGCAACGCTCTCCTCGCGTAGAGCAGTCCCGCTTTAGGCTCATGCAGGAGATATTTGAGATCATCCACGCAGACATTTGGGAAGAAGGAGCGAGCGTCCGCCACAGGAATGCTGTCGACGGGTACGCCACACCCTTCGAGCACAGCGCGGCTTACCATCTCCCACTCGTCATTCTCCCCAGCAAACCAGGTCATCCCGACTTCGGCGAACAGGTCGGTACCCGTCTCGACCTCGATTTGGCGCCAGAGAGACCGGCTCTTCCAGGCAGCCAGGGTCTCGTCGCGGTTAGCGCCTTGGGAGAACCGAATCAGTCGTGACTCGCTCGCCGACGCCGCAAATGAGCTCCCGACCGGATGCTGGTCAATGATTGTGACGTCCCATCCATCGACAGATAGTCGGTGTGCCAAGGTCGCGCCCAAGATCCCGGCCCCAATGACGATGACATTGGGGGCGCCTAGCCGAGGTCATGGAGCTTTGCTCGATGCGTCCGCAGAAACGACTCGGCGCCGGCCGGTCTTCCGTGAATGCTTTCCAGGGGCCACTCCGCTCTTGGGATTGACGGCGTCGTGCAGATTAGCCTGGAGGGCGCGCCGTCGACTGGCGACTGTCGACATACGAAGAATACTAGGACCCGGGCGGAACGCGGAGGCGAGAGGGCTCGCCGGCGCAAACAAGAGGCCTCGCCGAAGCAAATGGAACCGCCCCGCACCTTGCGGGCAGCTCTATCGCGAGGCGCTCGATCTCGTCCGCGGGGCAGAGCTGCTTGGGGTTGATTCGGCCCGGGTCACCGAGCACCTTCTAGGACGACGCATACATGCCGTCGCTGCTCGTCTTTTGCGCTGCCGCAGGTGCGCTCACCAAGGAGATCGCGAGACGATGGAGATCAGAGCCTGCATATCTTTCATTCCGCAGACGTCTAGGCAGCTGTCTCGATGAGATAGTTCTGCTCTCCGTCCGCCAAGACTGTCTGGCCGGGCAAAACCAGAATCGTTGTAGTCGCACTTTCGACGATCGCTGGGCCCTCAAACCGTGTACCTCGTCGGATATTGGCACTATCGAAGATTGGCATTTCGATGAAGGCGCCGTATTCGGGAAGGTATGTATTCCGGGATCCATTCGGTGAGGCCGACGCTCCGTCCTCGCGGATATCTGCGAACTGCTCGACTGATGGGCGCCTCAGAGCGCCGACGCCAACGACCCGCCAATGCAGAAACTCCACTGGGCTGTCAGGCAGCGCGTATGTGTACCGCTCGCGGTGGAGATCGTCAAATATGCGTCGCACCTATGTCCGCCGAGTCCGTTATTTCACCATCCGGGATGGGACAAGTGAGTTCATGAAACTGGCCGATGTAACGTGCGTCCACGGCCCGCTCGATGCGAATATCCTCGCGCGAAACCCGCTCTTCTCGACCTCCGCCACGGCTCGGTCCTCCAACTCGCGCAAAAGGCGATCCACGCCATCCCAATTTGACTGCCGTGTTGTCGTATGCAGCGTTGCAGAGTATTCATGACGGACATTGGTTACCGTCATACCAAATGCCGACAGCGTTCCCGCCTGGCTTGGCACCACCACTCGCCTTATCCCCATTATCGCGGCGAGACGACCCGCATGAAGTGATCCCGCGCCGCCGCCCGAGATGATCACGCATGGCCGCGGGTCAATCCCGCGCTCGATGGTCACCGCTCTGATAGCACTCGCCATATTGTCGTCGACGATGCGAATGATTCCGGCCGCCGCTTGTTGCACGCTCGCCAAACCGAGCGGATCCGCGACATGCTTCTGGATCGCTTGCTCCGCCAAGTCATGACGCAAAGTCCGGCGACCGCCGAGAAACCCGTGGGTGGGCAGATAGCCGAGCACGATGTTGGCATCAGTGACAGTCGGCCGACTGCCCCCAGCGCCATAGCCAGCGGGCCCCGGAGCGGCACCTGCCGACTGTGGACCTACCCGGAGAACCCCCCCCGAGTCCACCCATGCAATCGAGCCACCGCCCGCTCCGATCGATTCGACTTCCACGGCCGGCACCCCAAGTGGCTGATGCGCGGTAAACGCTCTGCGGGATAGTGGCAGCTCACCTCCCCGCATCAAGCAAACGTCAAAGGAGGTGCCGCCCATGTCAACCGCTATTACGTCAGAGGCATCAATCCGCCGAGCGATCTGCCGCGCCGCAGCTGGGGTAGCGGCTGGTCCCGAGCGGATGAGGTTTACCGGAATGCGAAGCGCCTGCCTCGCTCGCGCACATCCTCCATTGAGTTGCATCACGAGGAGATCGTGCGGAAGACCGTTAGCTCGAAGCCACTTCTGCAAGCTCATCCAGATACGCCGCCGTTTGCGGGTATACATAGGCGGAGAGGACAGTCGCCGACGTTCGCACCCATTCCCCGATCTCGGGCAGAATCTCGCATGACAGTACGACCGGGACGGCTGGCAGCTCCTCAGTAAAGATCTCCCGAACGCGCCTCTCATGAGCCGGGTTCACGTGAGACCAAATCAACGCCACGGCCACCACCTGGACGCCGGCCTCCTGGAAGAAGGCCGCGGTCTCCCTGACAGCTCCTTCGTCCAGTTGTTGCTCCACTGAGCCGTCGAACGCGATGCGCCCGGGGACACCCAACTCGCAAATAGCGCGGTACTAAATCCGCAGGCCGTGGCAGATGCAAAATTATAGCGGTCCCATTTGAATCCATCGCGAAAGTACAGGACATCTCGGAACCCTTTTGTGCAGATCAATCCGGTCACCGCTCCGGTACGCTCTATCAGTGCGTTTGTCGCCACCGTGGACCCGTGCACGAACAACTCGGTGTTCGCCGAGCAGCTCGCCCAGTTCCATCCCAAGTTCGCTTGCTACTGCCACAAGTCCTGTCTCGACGCCCTCCGACAAACGCTTCGGAGTCGAGTCAACCTTCCATAGAAACGCTTGGTCGTCGCCGGCAGCGCAAATATCGGTAAAGGTTCCCCCGATATCCACTCCGATCTTCCACGCCATTCCTATCCCACCTCGCTCTCGGGGGCAACGGTTGTCGCACCAACCAGGTCGACGTTAGCTCGTCTACTCGCGCGGCATTGGCGATTTGGTCGATGAGAACGTCGCCGTCACGCATCGTGTCCTGCAGTCCAACTACTTGCCCGAGGCCGATTAGGAACAACGACAGGCGACGCTTCGCCGATCGCGATCTCGCTGAAGTAGGCGTCGGCGCGTAGCTGTCGCCTCCTCGTCGACAACCGGGTCGGCCTCGTCCGATAGGACCACACCATAGATCTCCGCGGCGAGATCGCGCGAGTACAAGCCGTCGCGGACGTCCTCGCGAACCCGGTCGACCGGATCGGTCGAGCGGCTCACCATATCCTCCGCCGCCGGTGGATACCCCAACCCATGCTTCGCCGGGGCTCAGCGTGAAGTGCGGCGTGCTGGGCAAGAAATACCGGCGGCCGTCGGAGCCAACTACGAAACTTCCGCCGCCACGTCCCGGGCTGCCACCACAAAGACCGAAAGGTGGGTTCGTGAGGCCGTCGCATACGAACACCATTTCGACCTCCGCACCCGTGGGGCGAACAGTGACGTGAACGCCGGGGCCACCGATGTATTCGCCAAGGCCCATCGAGTCCGGCTCGATCTCCCAGTCCTCGATATGCAGCGGGTACAAGAGCTCCGTATGCTCGACTGAGGCCGTCTTCAGTCCTCCGTGAGCCGCGTTCGTCGTAATCAGCGGCCATCCGTCGGCACCGCGCGCGGCGCCGCCTCCACTGCCCCCGTTGAGCACTGCATGACCCCATGACTTCCTCGTTCCTGGGATCCGTCCCAGAGCAAACGGGGATATTTGACCAATGGGCGCTTCCCGCGCGAATCTTGTCGGGGATCGCATGAGCGAGCGCACGACAGACGGCGTCCTGCATCACGTCGCCAGGGAGCGTTGTCGCTGCGGCTGTCGCCGCTGGGTACTCGGCGTTGCAGATCGAGCCGAGCGGCGCGGACACCGTTACACACCGGAGACATCCCTCATTATGAGGAATGTCCGGGTCCAGGGTCATAATAACGGGAATTCCGCCAGCTGCCTGCATGACAGCATAGCTCGCGTTCGATGAACCCCTACGCTTTGCGGGGCACTCCCAGCGAAGTCGACGTCAACTGACTCGTCGCTAACAGTTACGCTACAGCGTATGGGAAGATCCAGACGGTCAAGGTCCGAATCTAGCCATCCTTCGCCCCGGTAGACCCCGTTAGGTATCTCCTGGATAGCATCCTTGGTTCGTCGAGCAGCGTAAGCTATGGACTCGTTCACGTAGGTCTTCACCGTTTCTACACCGAACTCAGTACACAACTCGTGGAGTCGGCGCTCTGCCGTCCAGATCGAACCGAGTTGCGCCATCAGGTCGCCATGGAATGCTTGCCGCCACCGAAGGTTGGTGAGATAGAGGTTAAGTACGTCTCTGCGTTCCCGTCCCGCCTCGTATATCTTCACCGGCGGGATTTGTATGCCCTCCTGCCAAACATTCTGCGCAAACGGATTAGCGCTGGTAGGTACCGGTGCGCCCACGTCGAGTTGGTGTCCCTTGGCCGCAGCCCAGAAAACGTGGTTGCCCTCAAAATAGACAGGGCACGCCGTAACGAGATCACCGATGTGAGTACCACCCGCATAGGGGTAGTTACACAGAAACACATCTCCGTCCGCGATATCGTCAGCAAAGTCAGAGACAATGTGGCCGAGCATGAGGTGCATCGAGTTCGTATGGATTGGGATCGCGTCGACCATGGCAACTTGTCGCGCGTCTGCGTCATAAATCACGCACGAGTAGTCCCGGCAGAGCCCGATGATGGAGGTCATCGCAGCATTCTCCAATGCGATGGTCATCTCCCTGGCAATCGAATTAAGCCGATTCAGAATCACACTAAAGGTGATTGGATCGACCACCGGACCCGCCGTAGCCAGCTGCGCCTGACGGCCCATATATGCATCCTCTCCGTTCGATGTCACCCGCGTGCCCGCCACTGCGGACTGGTTGTCCCCTGGCCGCCTACGCTAGCCGAACTCTGAGCGACGCGCAACCGCGGGCTGCATCGGCTTCTCGACTCCTTGAGGTGATGCCGGGCTCGTCGGGAAATGATCCTACGCACCAGCTCATGTGTGTGACCGGACACCGAGACTCGAGCACCAGACGAATCCCGCGCTCAATCAACCCATTTGGATAATTCGTCGGTTGTGACATCCGCGGAGATCGTCCTCTCGGGAGCACCGATCGCCCTCCAGTCGGAACGTCTGCAAAACCCGGCCGGGCTCACCCAGATGTCGATAAATCTCTGAGTCCCTTCAACTTAAGGCGCGGATTCCGTTTGGGAGTTGGGGGTGTAGAACGTAAGCCTTGTGTCTTCCTGATCACCGAACTCAAACGTGTTCAGGTCGAGCACGAGCCGTCCCAGACTGGGGTGGTGGAAGACCTTGGGCTCGGCATCGTTGCAGCCAACGTCGTGCCGGGGCCACCAGGTCCGGAACTCGGGACTCGCTGCACAGAGGGCGACGACTAGGTCGTCGGATTCTGGATCGCCCGTGTGCCTGGCTCGAGACTCGCGAAACGCTGCCAACAGGCCCTGCGCCGTCACATCCCAAGCTGCAAGCGACAAGCGCATCCCGGGATCCACAAACAGCGTCCACAGAAGGTTCTTCGGACCGGAGGGCCGCTCCCGGAACCCACCAAATAGCGCCGCCGCGCTCACGTTCCAGGCCAGGACATCCCACAGTCGACCGGTGATGTAGGTGGGGAGCGGTTCCATGTTGCTCACGATCCGGCGTAGCCGAGCGGGACTTGTGTGAGGCGTGCGCGCGACGGGTCGCACTCCCTCGTTTCGCGCTAGTGCGAACAGGTAGCGGGTCTCAGCATCGCTTAGGCGCAGGGCGCGTGCTACCGCACCGAGAACATGCTCCGAGGGCACGATGTTTCGCCCTTGCTCGAGACGCGTGTACCACGTGATCCCGACCCCGGCGAGTTGGGCAACTTCTTCGCGACGCAACCCCAGCGTCCGTCGACGGCGGCCGGCTGTCAGACCAACGTCTGCGGGCTTCAGTCGCTCCCGTCTTGAGCGCAAGAAGTCGGCCAAGTCCACACGTCGAGGGGATGCAACACCAGAACTTCCAGCTGCATATGTGGTACTCGCCATACCAGGATAAGTCGGGTGCTTGTCGCGAGTCTAGCGTGTCCATATGCTCGACCGGCATGTCCCGACCACACTGCCGATTCATTTGATTCCGCCGCAGGCTCGGGTTGGTCGTAGGTACTGGGAGCGATCCCTCTCATACGATGAAATTCGGCTTCGGTCTCATCACGTGCCAGCGGTATCCGGGCGATTCCCGTACGAATCTTGAGCTCTACCGCGAGGCGCTCGATCTCGTCCGCAAGGCCGAGCTGCTCGGGTTTGATTCGGCTTGGGTCACCGAGCACCACTTCTGGGACGACTCGTACATGCCGTCGCTGCTCGTCTTTTGCGCTGCCGCAGGTGCGCTGACGCAGAGGATCACGATTGGCACCGCGGTTGCGTTGGCGCCGTTGTATGACCCATTGCGGCTCGCCGAAGACGCGGCGACGGTCGATCTTCTCTCTTCGGGGCGGTTCATTCTTGGCCTCGGACAGGGGTGGATGCCACACGAGTTCGAAGCCCTGCGGGTTCCGCTGGCTGGCCGTCACATCCGCTTCGAGGAGACTGTTGCGAAGCTCCGCGCGGCGTGGTCGGGTGAGTTCGTCGGAGAGGGGAGCGATGAGCGCGACACGGTGCTGGTCACGCCGGCTCCGGCGCAACGTGGTGGACCACCGATCTGGATCGGAGCGCAGCGTGAGCCGGCGATCCGTCGAGCTGCGAGAATCGGTGACGGTTTCATCAGTGCCTCGGCGTTCACGCCGGAGATTCTTGCCCAGCAGGTGGCCATGATCCGGGATGAGGCCGCTCGGGTGGGACGCGACCTGGACCGGTTTGCGTTCAGCCTCCATCGCCCCACGTTCGCGTGGCACGGACCTGACGCGTGGGAAAACGTCCGCGAGTACGCCTACTACGTCAGTTGGAAGTACGAGGACATGGCGCGCCCGCGGCGCTCGTGCAACGGCGCCAAGATGCCACCGCCATTGACCATCGAGCGCGAAGCGTCGATTCTCGGTGGGCGGGGTCTGGTTGGTAGGCCAACCGAGATCGTGGAGCAGCTGCACGCACTCCAGGCAGATGACGCCCGGCGAGCTGCACTACATCGCTCGGCTGTACTGGCCGGGTATGGACCCTGGCGTGCAGCGAGAGGCGATGGAGATCTTTGCCGAGGACGTGATCCCGAGACTTCGGTCGAGGCTCGGCTCGGCGGCGCCCGCGGACACGAGGTCATAGTTGCGGCGCCACATTCGTCCCGTCCGTACCAAGACCGCCGAGCAGCTGAAGCATCTGCTCCGTGGACGCGTGATTGAGCCTGGCGACGACGGCTATGACGTGGCTCGCACCGTCTGGAATGCCATGATCGACCGGAGGCCAGCGCTGATCGTGCAGTGCACATGCGTCGCGGACGTCGTCGCCGCGGTGCGCTTCGCGCGCGACCACGACTACATCGTCGCGGTGCGCGGGGGCGGGCACAGCATCGCCGGATTCTCGACCTGCGACGACGGGATCGTGATAGACGTCTCCCCGATGAAGGGGGTCAGGATCGATCCCGACCGCCGAGTGGCCGCCGTCCAGGCCGGACTTACGTGGGGCGAGCTTGATCACAAGACGCAGAGATTTGGCCTCGCGGTCACAGGCGGCCTCGTTTCTACAACGGGGATCGCCGGCTTCACCCTCGGCGGCGGCATCGGTTACATGATGCGCAAGCACGGGCTCGCCTGCGACAACGTGACCTCGTTCGACGTTGTCACGGCTGACGCTGAAGTTCTACACGCGAGCCCGACCGAGAACCGTGAGCTCTATTGGGCCCTTCGCGGGGGTGGCGGGAACTTCGGGGTTGTGACGACGTTCGAATATGAGCTACATCCGGTCGGGCCGCTCGTCTACGGAGGCGCCATGTACTACCCCGGCGAAGAGGCTGGTGACCTTCTGCGCTTCTACCGGGAGTGGGGCGAGCAGCTGCCTGACGACCTGTTCGCGACGGTCAATCTCGCTACTGCGCCTCGGATGCCGTTCCTACCTGAGGAGATGCAGGGAAGGCCTGTGGCGATGCTCATCGCCTGCTTCATCGGACCCCCCGATCAGGGCGAGGAGGCGTTCCGTGAGCTGCGCTCCTTTGCGGCTCCCGGAGCCGACGAGATAGGGCCGATCCCGTACGTCGAGCTGCAGTCGTTGATCGATCACGCCTGGGGCCCGGGCGCGCGTAACTACTTCAAGTCGGGGTACTTCGACATTGTGAGCGACGACGCAATCGACCAACTTTTGCGCGCTCACGTGGACATGAGCTCGCCAAAGGCTGAGATCCACTTTCACCACTTTGGTGGTGCGGCCGCTCGCGTCCCCCCGGACGAAACCGCATTCGGCGAGCGCTCCTCGTATGTGCTGAATCTTTGCAACCGCTGGCTTGATCCTGATGAGACGGACGAGCACATCGATTGGGCGCGCACCGCATACGAGCGTCTGTCCCCGTTCCTGACGGGTGGGGTGTACGTCAACTTCCTTGCAGACGAAGGAGTGACTCAGGCTCAAGCCGCGTACGGCGACAAGTACCGGCGGTTAGTCGAAATTAAGGACCGCTACGATCCGGCGAACGTGTTCCGACTGAATCAGAACATCACGCCATCGCAACTCTAACAACCGAGCAAGGTAGATATTGACAGACCGCGCAATGTCAACGATCAACGCCCGTTGGGGCATGAAGGGATAAGCCACGGTGAGCTCGCAACATCCGTCTTCCGGGCCTCGAGTTTGTCTGACGTTCGACTTTGACGCCATGTCAACGTGGATCCGCGGAGCGGCGCCAGGAGGGATCAACTACACCGACCTCAGTCGGGGCGAGTTCGCCGCGCGCGTGGGAGTTCCGCGCACGCTTGCGCTGCTCAAGGAACACGGCGTCGTGACGACGTGGTTCATCCCGGGCCAAACGATCGATACCTATCCCGAGCTATGTCGCGAAATCCACTCGCGAGGACATGAAATCGCGCATCATGGCTACCTCCACGAGATGCCGCTTGGACTCTCCAGAGAAGATGAGAGTGCCGCGTTGGCGAGGGGGATTGTCGCCTGCGAGCGGCATGTCGGAGAGCATCCCAAGGGCTATCGAGCCCCCACGTGGGCGATGTCGGAAAACTCCGTTGAGCTGCTGGTCGAGCATGGATTCTCATACGACTCGAGCCTGATGGCAGACGATTTCAGCTTCTATCGTTGTCGGACCGGAGACGTCCCGCGCACCGATGGTCCCTACGAGTTCGGCCCGGAAGTGGATCTCGTGGAGATTCCGGTGTCGTGGAGCCACAGCTGACTTTCCGCGATTCGAGCTCTTGCTGCATCCCGGCGTGCTGGCCGTGATGGCGCCGTACGACGAGGTTAAGGCCAACTGGCTGGCGGATTTCGACTTCATGTGTGAGCGCGTGCCGACATGGCGTCTTCACCCTCGTGTTACATCCCGACGTGATCGCTCGCGGAGCGCGTATGCGGTTGCTTGAGGAGCTGATTTCAGCGATGAAAGCTCGGAGTCGCGTCTTTTCACCGCGCTGACGAACTCGTCGACCTATGGCGCGCGGAACACCCGGGCCCAATGTCGCGCACGCCGGGCAGCCGTCGGCAAGCAGCGAGCGTCCGAGTCGGTGAGGTTGCTGAGGTGCTAAGCGCCGCGAACGGGAGCAATCGCCCAGGCGAGCACGGCCGACAGCCCGAGAAGGCTTGAGGCACTCAAGATGATCTATGAGCTTCGCTCGTATTACTTGTTGCCCGACTGCGTCACCAGCTACTTGGCGTGGGCCAACGCCACGGCGCTCCCCCTGTTGCAGGGACAGTTCGGCTTCCGCGTGGTTGGCTTCTGGCGCACGGCCGAGGTCATCTCAACCGACGGCACCGCTGTCGATGAAGACGGCCCCGACGTCGTGTGGCTGATCGCATGGCTTGATGACGCCGAGCGCCAGAGGCGCTGGACGGCGCTCGAGAGCAACGAGCTCTGGCGTGACACGGTCAGCGAGGTCGTGCCGTATCGCCGTCGTGAGGGAATCGTCCGCTTACTCGAAGCGATCCCTCGTTCGATTCTACAATGACACAGTGGCATCCGAGAAAGGGCATGATCAGTTGAACGGCAAGCTCACTAACCGAGTTGCAATCGTCACCGGTGCCGCGCGAGGAATTGGGCGCGCCATCGCGCGCAAGCTGTGTGAGGAAGGAGCGACGGTCGTGATCGCCGACATCGATGCTGCGGGCGGACGGGCGGCCGCGGCCGAGCTCCCCTCCGCATCCGCCGTGACGACTGACATCTCGAACCCCGAGCAGGTATCGACCCTCGTCGACACCACGGTTGGACAATACGCCCGGATCGACATCTTGGTTAACAATGCGGCAATTGTGCCCTTCACGCCTTGGGACGAGATCGACCTCGTTGAGTGGCGGCGCATAATGGCGGTCAATCTGGATGGCGTGTTTCTCATGTCACGCTTTGTCTCAGATCAGATGCGCGAAGCGGGGTACGGGAGGATCGTCAACATTGCCATCAATGTCAACGACGCCGGCACGCCGAATCTGGCTCACTACGTTGCAGCGAAAGGGGGCGTCTGGGGATTCACCCGCACGCTTGCGGGCGAGCTCGGCAAATACGGAATCACGGTCAATGCTGTTGCTCCCGGACTGACCGAGAGCGAAGCGACCCTAGCTGGCGAGCACGCCCGGGCATTCGCTCACATGGTGCCGACGCAAGCAATCCCTCGACCCGGGGTCGGCGACGACATCGCTCCAGTTGTCTCCTTCCTGGCCTCGGAGGAGTCGCGGTGGGTGACCGGACAGATGATCGTCGCTGACGGAGGACCGCGGAACCTGTCCGGATCGTCGATGTGATGTCAGCGGGCCAACGGCTTCGTCTCGAGGCCGGGAGCGCCACGTCAACGGACTCGATACTCGCTCGTCGCGGACGGAACGCTATCTGCGCACCTCGGTCTAGCCGCCATGTTCCCCGCGAAGCGCGGGCGGCCGGTTTGCCGGACCCCCCGCCGCTTCTCGCAGAAGGCGACGGTTTCGCGAGGAACTCGCCATAGTCCAGTTCGACGTACTCCGATCCGCAGGGGTTTCCGTCTGCCACCCACATTCGCCGATCGTTGAGATCCATGATGATCGATGCCAGGGTTCCGCCCTGCTCGATCTCGGTGACGCGCACATCCGGATGGCAGCAAATGCTCATCGGATAGTTCACGTGATCGCAAAGTGCGTCCTTCGCGCTCTGAACCGAGAGAAATGTTTCTACGGACAGCACCTCCCGGAGGCGTTCTAAGCGAAATGGGCTGTGGGGTAGCGACCACAACGACACGTCGCGGCCATCAAATGCAGGACTAGCGAAGTGATTGGTATGCAGGACCAGTCCATGGTCGGGATACAGCGACGAACACCTGCGTATAGTCCCCGGACGCGGCCTCGAAGTTGATGATGCTGCCGTCAGCGTGGCCAAGGATGAAATTGGCCGATGAGGTCCGCCGCCGAGAAAGGAGAACGCCCAGAGCGTCGCTGACGGTCTCGGAATCGAGGATAGCCCGGAGCAAGATGTGATACGGCACACCGATGTCTCCGCGGTCGGCCTCTGTGACTAGTGCATTTGTAAGCACGGCCACGCCGGACGAGTTCATCCCCACCTTTGCGAGCAGCCCTGCTTCGACCACTGTCACGAAGTCGGGGCCATCGTCCTGGTGGACCTCCAGGACGATGGTCGACTCCGCAGCGTGGGTGAAAAAATCCCAGTTCTGCGCCATCAGAGTGTGGCCATTCGACGTGCGGCTGGGCAGAATGCCGAACGCGGAACACTCGTGCGCTGCGTTCACCGCGTTCATTGCGGCTCGGGCTCGCGCTGTCGAAAGGACCTCCGTGCGCACGTTGATGGCCAAGACGTCATCCTCGTGGACCTCGGCGCCCTCCGCGATCCCAGCTATCTCGTCCAAGTAGCGCTGATCGAGCTCTGCGATCGCCGGCCGGAAGCGCGACGCCACGGCTCGTACCTTGTCCCAATCCCATCCAGCGAAATGTTGGAAGAACTCACGGTATACCTCGATCGAGTGCACAACCAGGGCACGCGCGGAGTCTCCGTACTGCCGACCGCGATCGCGGGCGCCTCCCTCGATCCTCACGTGCTGACGCAAGTTGGTCTCCTCATTGGTTGGCAGGATTCTCATGTCCCAGAGTGAACACTCTCGGCCGCCGCTCGGCCGGTCCACAAACAGCCAAAGCGCCGCCCTACCGAGAAGTCGTCACTGTGGCTGACCTCACACCTTGCTAGAGACACGGATCCGACTCAACGGCTGCAGCATCCGCGCGTAGAAAACCGGGTCATGTCATTGAGAGCTCCGTCAGTGTCGCCTCAGCGGCGGCGCCGACGTCCAGCTTCACGCCCAGATCGATCAGTCCCTGAGCTAGGGCGGTCGCCGCAATCAGCGGGTAAAGCGACCGAGACGCGAGGCCCATGTGGCCGAGCCGTAGGACCTTGCCGACGAGTTCGCCCTGCGCGCCCGATACGACAACGCCGTAACGGTCGCGGATGTGCATGCGCAGTTCGGCCTCGTCGATTCCCTCGGGCACCTTCACTGCCGTTACGCAAGGCGCGGCGATCTCGTCCGACCGGGGCCAAGTGGCCAAACCGGCCGCTCGGATCCCGGCACGGCAGGCGCGCGCGGCGCGCTCGTGGCGTGCGATCGACCGTTCGACGCCTTCCTCCAGTATCTCGTCGCATGCGGCCGCGAGGCATGGTGACCTCCGAAACCGACGGCGTGTAAGGGTACTGTCCGAGCTCATCCCAACGGTCCTTCCAATCAAGGATCGATAGGTACGAGCCCCGGGGCGCAGACGGATTACCGCGCAGCGCCGTCCAGGCATCTTCGCTCACGCTCAACATAGCCAGTCCCGGGCGAGCCGCCGAGGCTCTTCTGCGGCGCGGAAACACATATGTCCAACGACCACTCGTCCGGCCTTATCTCCACGCTTCCAAGTGACGACACGACATCACAGATCGTGAGAGCGTCGTGCTGTTTGGCGAGCACACCGATCTCGCGAATCGGATTCAGTGTGCCGGATGGAGTATCGCAGTGTACGACCGCGACCACGCTTATCTCAGGATTACTGTCGAGCAGTGCTCGACGTCGCTGGGATCGATGCTGTCGTCGAATGGAACGGTGTGCTCGATCACCGTTGCCCCGAGCGATCGCAATTTATCGCCGTACCACTTTGCGTACACTCCCGAGACAAGATTGAGGCATGTTGTGCCAGGAGCAACAAGCCCTGCGGCTGCCGCCTCCAACCCGAGCACTGCTTCACCTTGCATCAGAACGATGTCGTTCGTCGTCCCGTAGACCTGCGCCACCTTTGTCTGTGTCTCGCGAAACCGGTCAAGGAAGATCGGGTCGTAGTCGAACACGATCGGCGACCCCAAGGCAGCGAGAACACCTGGGGTCGCGGCGACGGGTCCCGCCGTCAAGATGAACGGCGGCGGGGCTGACCGGCCCACCGCGCTGTCGAATCTGGCCTGCTCGATCGTCTGCGGACTCGTTGTAGTCAATGTGCTCTCACCTCACGCATTTGCTTGTGAATATCTAGTGACGGGGTTGATGTTCTGGTTCAGGCGGTTGGTACCAACGAGAAGCGGCCGCCGACCCGCCGAGTTTGCCACCGGTAGATCAGACCAGTCAGCCCGAGCACCGTCAGGGTGAAGCCCAGCATCATCGAGGCGGCGGCATAGACCTCAGGCGTCGTGCCGGTGTGCACGGTCCCGAAGAGGTAGACCGGCAGCGTTGTGACGGTCGGCGTCGCGAGGAAATCGGATATGACAAGGTCGTCGAAGGAAAGCGTGAAGGCGAGCATGACACCCGCGATCAGCGCAGGCCGCAGCTGCGGCAACAGGACGTCGCGCGTCACCTGCCAAGACCGCGCTCCAAGATCCCCCGCGGACTCCTCGAGTCCGGCGATCGAACGCGACGACTCGCGACCGAACGATGAGAGCGACGATCGAGAGAGCATAGGGCGAGTGAGCGGCAATCAGCGTGGCCAACCCCAGAGCGACGTGCGTCTTCGTATACCAGAGCAAGAGGGAGACGGCTAGGACTACCTCTGGAACGATTAGCAGCAAATACACGAGCACCTGCAGGGTACCGCGCAAGAGGCGGCTCGGATGCCGAGCGAGCGTGAGTCCCCGTTATCGTGCCGAGCACGACAGAGAGGACCGCGACGACGACCGCGGCCCTAAAGCTGATGCTGACCGAGTGCCGAAGCGTACTGTCCGTCCACGCAACCGAGTACCACCGTGTCGTGAAATGGGTAAATGTGGAAGTTTGCCTTCCGAGCTGTCCTTCGTTGAACGAATAGACGACCGCGGTGACGATGGGCGCGAGGAGAAACAGCAGGACGGCGCCAACCCATCCCAGGAGAAGCCAGTCCCACCAGCGACCCAGTCGCCACGGCACTCTCACGCCGGCACCTCGGCGAAGCCACGTGTCAACCGCACCAGAGCCACCACTGCGATGCCCAGGACGCACAGGAGCAGAACTGCCATCGCCGACCCCAGCGCCAAGTTTTCAGCGTACAGATACTGTGTAGCTATAAGCCCGCCCATCAGCACTCCCCTGTCGCCGCCGAGGAGTCTGGGGGATCACAAACTCCCCGGTCATCGGGACGAAAGTGAGCAGTATCCCCGTCGCTATTCCGGGCCTCACCAAAGGAAGCGTGATGTTCTTAAAGGTTCGGAAGCGGCCTGCGCCGAGATCCTTGCTCGCGTCGATCACGTCCCAGGGAACGCGCTCGAAGGAGACAAAGAGGGGGACGAGCATCAGAGGCAGGTAACCGTAGACGATGCCGATGAAGACAGCTGTCCTCGTATCGAGCATATTCAGCACACCGCTGTGTAGGTGAAGGAAATTCAGTATCGCTTGAATGTGTCCCGCCCGGCGCGAGCAAAATCTGCCAGGAGAGGGTACGGATCAAGAAGCTTGTCCAGAACGGGACCAAGACGGCCACGAGCAGAACAGTCTTGAAGCGTCCAGCCTTCCGCGCAATCGCGTACGCGGCGGGCAGTGCGACAACCATCGCGAGCAGAGTTCCCAGCGCGGCAAATTCAATCGTCTTTAGAAAGATCGAAGGTAGAAACCCGACAGAGCCATCTTGAAGTTCTCGAACGAGAACGCCAGCGTCACCCCACCAAATGTCGAGTGGGCGAAGGAGTAGATGACTGTTATGACCAGGGGCCCGACAAAGAAGATGGCGAGCCACGCGAGCGGGACGAAGGGAATGATTCGCTCGACCGTCCTCAGAGCAGTCGTCCGCGGAACAGTTGTCCGCCCACCGGTCGTCCGGGGAACATTGTCTCCGGTACAGTCGAGGCGCGCGGGCCATTTCTCTTCGCTTACGCGCCGCCGCGGCCTTGATCTCCGTGTAGAGGTTCTCGTAGAGCGGCAGAGTTGCCGGATGGGCGGCAAACACCTGGAGCTTGTAAAGGTCGACGTTTGGCCCGCCGAAGATTATGTCGGTCAGGGGGAGGTTCTTGGGCAGCTTCGAGCGAAGGTTCGGCAGCGTCGTCGGGTAGCCGATGAACTGCGTGTCGGTGACCTGGTGGGCAGGCTGAAGCTGGAAGTTGATGAACGAGTAAGCCTGATTAACATCCGGCGCGTGGGCGGTGATGGCGTAATTGTCGATCCACAATTCCGCCGTCGGCCCTGGCAGGACCCACTTGAGCTTCTTGTTCTGGAGAAGGCACTGACGGCCGACCGACTGGTCGACCTGGCTCATGACAACTGTGCCATGCACAGGGCCGGTAACGTCGAAGCCGTTGAACTCCTTCACATTTTTGGCCCAGTCCTTCATGATCGCACCGGCGCGCTTGATTTTCGTTGTGTCTTGCGTGTTCCAGTCCTCGTCGGCTGCCCACATGGGGGTCCCAACGACCTCCCACGCCGACGGGGACATTTGTACCTTACCGCTGACGCCTGGCTTCTCGCCGGCGTCGAGGAAGTCCTGCCACGTCTTGATCGTGCCACCCACGGCCACGGGATCGTAGACGACTCCTACAGTGCCGTAGTCCTTGGGAACGGAGTACACGTTGCCCGGGTCGTAGGACTTGTTGAGCAACGCAGGATTAATGTAATGGAGTGGTATGCGGGTATGGTCGAGCTTCGCCAACAGACCATGGTGGGCCATCCATCAAGACAAAGCCGCTCGAGGGGACGACGAGGTCGAAGCCAGCCCCGGCCGCCGAGTTGAGCTTGGCGAAGAGGACATCGTCGGAGTCATACGTCGAAATATTCATCGTGGTACCGGTCTCGCGCTTGTACGCGGCCAGGTTCTTCGGCGAGAAGTAGTTCGGCCAGGTGTAGATATTGAGCGTGCCGCCCTTGGCGACCTTGGACGCGGCCTCGTGCGTGGTCGTCGACCCGCTCGAGCTACCTCCACAGGCCGCGAGCAAGCCCGCGGCCAAGGCGCCACCGCCGGCTGCGAGGAACTTCGCGCGCGTCATGCGGCCGTCATTAACAGGATCAGGCGATATGGGTACGTCCGTGGGCATCACATGATCTCCTTCAGGAGTTTCCTTCGAAATCGGGTAGGTCGGCGACGTCGAGCGTCCCGTTCGGTCCGCGGGGGTAGCGGTCGCGCGACCGGCCGCTGAGTTGCGAGCCGTCATCGTGGCCGCAGCGGGAGCAACGAAACCGCTGCCTTCATTACTGCGGTGCAGGTCAGCGTCCACGCCCGCCGCGCTCGCAAGATCTCGTTTACCGGCGCCGGTCCTGCGGCCAGGGCCCAGCGCGTCTCGAAGCCGCGACATGTTCGCCGCAGCGTAAGCTGTCGTGTGCCGGTTGTCAACAACAGACGAGGCCGAGCTCAGCAAAGCTCAGTGAAGTCGCGTGTGCGCGCGCACTTCGTAGCGTGTGCGCGCGCACTTTGGATCCGCCGTGGCCCGTGCGCGAGGGCCGTGGGCCGCTGCGGAGGGCGCGTCGGTCAGCCGGCGGCCGCAGGCTCGGTGTCGATCGTCCCTCGAGGCCGCAGCGTCGACACGCCCTCGCCTACTCGTCAGGAGTGCGTTGGCGCCTACTAGGTCAGCGAGGCGCTCAAGTCGTTCGCAACCACGCGCGCTCGACGGCTGGCGACAACTCAGACCCTTTCTCGTATCCGTGACTAAGGTCCGTGGCAGGGCCACGGCCCCTCCGCTTACCCGCCGGCCGCGGCTTTGATCTCCGTGTAAATGTTCTCGTAAAGCTGCAGAGTTGCCGGATGGACGACAAACTCTTGCAGCTTGTGGAAATCGACGCCCGCGCCGCCGAAGATTATGTCCGTGTCACGGGAGGTTTTTGGGCAGCTTCGAGCGAAGGTTCGGCAGGCTCGTCGGGTAGCCAATGAACACCGTGTCGATGACCTGGTGGGCAGGCTGAAGCTGGAAGTTGATGAATGAGTAAGCCTGATTGACATCCGGCGCGTGGGCGGTGATAGCGTAATTGTCGACCCACAATTCCGATGTCGGCTCCGGCACGACCCACTTTAGGTTCTTATTCTGGATAAGGCATTGACGACCAACCGACTGGTCGGTTTGACTCATAGCAATTGTGCCATGGGCAGGGCCGGTAATGTCGAAGCCGCTGAACTCCTTCACATTCTTCGCCCAGGCTTTCATGATGTCGCCGTAGTGGTTTGATCTTCGCTGTGTCTTGCGTGTTGTAGTCGCCGTCGGCTGCCCACAGCGGGATGGCGACGACCTCCCACGAGGCATCCGAGAGTTGTACCTTACCGCTGACGCTTTTCTTGTCGCCGGCGTCGAGGAAGTCCTGCCACGTCTTGATCGTGCCACCAACTGCCATGGGATCGTAAACGACTCCCAGAACGCCGTAGTCCTTGGGGATGGAGTACACGTTGCCTGGGTCGAAGACCTTGTTGAGCAACGCGGGGCTCACGTATTGGAGAGGTATGCGGCAATGGTCGAGTTTCTGCAACAGACCATGGTGCGCCATGGTCTGGATCCAGCCACTCGTGGGGACCACGATGTCAAAGCCACTCCCGGCCGCCGAATTGAGCTTCGCGAAGAGAATATCGTTCGATTCATATGTCGAGATATTCATCGTGGTGCCGGTCTCTCTTTTGTACGCGGCCAGGTTCTTTGTCGAGAAGTAGTCCGGCCAGGTGTAGAGATTGAGCGTGCCGCCCTTGGCGACCGTGGACGCAGCGGCTTGTGCGTCGTCGTCGAGCCGCTCGAGCTGCTTCCACACGCTGCCAGCAAGCCCGCGGCCAAAGCGCCACCGCCGGCTGCGAGGAACTTCGCGCGCGTCATGCGGCCGTCATTAACAGGATCAGGCGATATGGGTACGTCCGTAGACATCATGGTCTCTCCTCTTCAACAGTTTCCCTTCGGATTGTGGTAAGGACACGGGATCACGATCAACCAGCGTCGCGCCCTGGCGCCTCGGTCGTCAACAGGCGCGCCTCCTGATCCGCCGCCGCATCGGGGCGATATACCCGCACGGCATCCGGGCGCCATGACAGCGCCACCTCGCTGCCGACCTCCAGAGTGTCGAGCTCGTCTCTCAGAGCGCGAAACGCGCGCAACTATCTCAAGACCACCCGCGGTCTCCGCGACGAGCTTAACCTGCTTGCCAACCGTAAGCATCTCGGCCAGCCGTCCCTTGACACAGTTCGTGGCATCACCAGCGGAAGCGACCGAAGTGCATTGCACGTCATCGGGACGAACGACCGCGACCGCGCGCTCGCCCGCCGACAGAACGGCGGGATGGTCGCTGACAACAACGGCCACGTCGGTTTCCAGAACGACCTGAGCCCCGACGCTGCGGACGGTGCCTGAAATCAGATTACTTGACCCGACGAAAGTCGCCGCCCACAGCGTCGCGGGATCGTCGTACACCTCCGCGGGGGTCCCCTGCTGCTCGATCCGCCCCTCGCGCATGATGACCACCCGGTCCGACATGCTCAACGCCTCATCCTGATCGTGGGTTACGTAGATGAAGGTTGTACCCAATGCCGTGTGCAGCTGTCGCAGTTCGATCTGCATGTCTTCCCGGAGCTTGCGATCGAGTGAGCCAAGCGGCTCGTCTAACAACAACACGCTGGGGCGGTTGACCAACGCCCGCGCGAGCGCTACGCGTTGCTGCATGCCACCAGAGAGCTCGCCCGGGCGATGTCCGATGAAATCGGACAGACGTACGATCTCAACCATCTCTCGCACCCGCCGGCGACGCTCAGCCTTGGGAACGCGCTTCATCCGCAATCCGTATCCGACGTTGCCCTCGACCGTCATGTGCGGAAACAACGCATAGTTCTGAAATACCGTGTGGACGTCGCGCCCATACGCGGGTACGTTCCGGACGTCCCTGCCGGAGATCTGATGCTGCCCTCGTCGGGATCGATGAAGCCGCCGATCAGCCGCATCGTCGTGGTCTTGCCGCTGCCGCTCGGCCCCAGAATCGACAGAAACTCCGCCGGTCGCACCGCGAGCGACAGATGGTCGACCGCCCTCAGATCGCCGTAACGCTTTGTGACATCGCGAAGAACCACGGCCCCCGTCGCGCTCTCCCAGGCGAGGTCGTCCTCGTCGATCCCGGTCAGCGACGTCGAGCGTCCCATTCGATCCGCCACCAGTGAAGTCGCGCGACCGCGCCGCCGAGTTGCCAGACGCCATCGCCGCCGCCGCGGGAGCACCAGAACCACCGCCGTCACCATCGCGGTGCAGGTCAGCGTCCACGCCCGCCGCGCTCGCAAGATCTCGTTTACCGGCGCCGGTCCTACGGCCAGAACCCAGCGCGTCTCGAAGCCGCGACATGTTCGCCGCAGCGTAAGCTGTCGTGTGCCGGTTGTCAACAACAGACCGAATGATTAGACTGATCTTCACATGGCGTCGATTCGGTCCGGTGGTAGGCCGAGCGAGCAGGCGGATTGGACGCCGTCCGAGGCGCAGCTCGCAATTCCGGGGTGCTCGCTTGGGGTTCGCAGACTTACTGAGCTCCCGGACCGGAGGAGCGTTGGCGGCAGGAGGGCCGTGACATGAATGCGATCGAGTTGCCATCGGTGACCGGGTTCGCGCCCGCCGACGTCGTCGACGCCCACATGCACGTGGGTGACTTCCCACTGTTCAACGTACGCATGGACGCCGAGCAACTGCGTGCGACCTTTTCCCATTACGGCATCTCGGCTGGGATGGTGTTTTACCCCGACAACCAGTACGTCCGCGAGGTGGTCGAGTCAGTCGAAGGAGCGTACGGGCTCGTGTGGGCAAATCCGCATAGAGAGGGCTTTCTCGAGGAAGCGCTCGCGCTGTTGGAGCACCCCCGCTTCCTCGGCGTCAAGCTGCACCCCCTGTTGGACGCCTATCACCCGAACGACCCTGCGCTCCATCCGTTGGTACGCGAGCTCATCTCGAGGGACATGCCGGTGCTGATCCATTGCGGCCACCCGATCTTCACGTCTGCCCTGGAGCATCGAGGAGCTCGCAATCGAGTTCCCCGCCGCCAAGATCATCCTCGGCCACATGGGGCACGGCAACGTCGTGTACATCAGAGGCGCGATTGACGTCGCCGAGCGAAACGAGAACGTCTACCTCGAGACCTCGGGGATGCCGATGCACACCAAAATCGCTCGAGGCGGTCGATCGCGCGTCGGACCGAACAAGGTGATGTATGGCTCTGATGCCCCGTTCCACGAGGTCGGAGTCGAGATCCGCAAGGTGCAGGTCTCTGGTCTTGACGCGGAGATGATGGACCGCGTACTGGCGAAGAACGCGCGCTTGCTCTTCTTCGGCGACGAAGAAGCCTCTGCACCTGTCCGCCGGTGATGCCGGATCCGGAGCCGACCGCGGGAGTTTCCTAGCCGTCCGGAGAACCACCCGTCGACGGAAGGAGATGTGATGGCTCTAGTAGCGCTGTCGGAGAGCATCCAGAAGTACACGCACGGCACCACCTCGATGCTCATCGGGGATGAATGGGTGCAGGCAGCCTCAGGAGAGACGTTTCCCGTCTACGATCCGGCGTCGGGCACCGAGATCGCTCGTGCGCCCCGGGGCGGGTGCCGAGGATGTGAATCGGGCGGTCGTGCAAGCGCGGCGAGCGCTCACAGGGCCGTGGAAGGGGATCACCCCTCAGGAGCGGGGCAAGGTGATCTGGCGGTTGGCCGATCTGATCGAGACACACCTCGAAGACTTCGCCCAGATCGACTCGCTGGACAATGGCAAGCCAATCAACGAGGCGCGCTTCTTCGACGTCCCGTTTACGGTCGACATGCTGCGTTACTTCGCCGGCTGGACCACCAAGATCACCGGCGACACGATCCCGATTTCGTACCCCGCCTCGTTCGGCAACTCTTTCCACGCCTATACGTTGCGCGAACCGGTCGGCGTGGTGGGGGCCATCACTCCCTGGAATCTGCCGCTGCTGGCCGTCGTCAAGAAGCTCGCGCCCGCGCTTGCCACGGGTTGCACGATCGTGGTCAAGCCGGCCGAGCAAACGCCTCTGTCAATGGCTCTGCTGGCGGAGCTCGCGCTCGAGGCGGGTGTCCCCGAGGGCGTCGTCAATTACGTCACCGGCTTTGGCGAAGAGGCTGGCGATGCATTGGTGCGCCATCCAGACGTTGACAAGATCAGCTTCACGGGATCGGTCCAAACGGGCAAGCTGATCGTTCAGGGTGCCACGGGCACGCTCAAGCGGGTGTCCCTGGAATTGGGGGGGAAGTCGCCCAACATCGTGTTCGCTGATGCCGACACGGCAGCCGCGATTGATGGGGCCTGCATGGCCGTTTTCGCTTGCCAAGGCGAGAGCTGCATCGCCGGCGCGCGACTCTATGTGCAGGAGCCGCAACTTGACGCGATGGTGGGCGGGATCGTGGATCGCGCAAGGTCGATCCGACTGGGTCCCGGGCTCGACAGCGAGACGGAGATGGGCCCGTTGGTGTCGCAGGAGCAACTCGATCGAGTGTCAGGCTACATCCAGATCGGACGCGAAGAGGGCGTCGAAATTGTGACGGGAGGCGACCGGCGGGGCGACGTCGGTTACTTCGTCGACCCGACGGTCATGGTCAATGCCTCAAGCGACATGCGCGTCGCCCGGGAGGAAATATTCGGCCCTGTAGTGACCGTGATTCCGTTCAAGGACGAGGACGAGGTGCTGAAGGCGGCCAACGACACCCGCTTCGGCTTGGGAGCCGGCGTCTGGACCCAGGACGTGACCAGAGCGCACCGCCTGGCCGCAGCGCTCGAGTCCGGCCAAGTGTGGATCAACTGCTACCAAGCGTGCGACTCAGCCCTCCCTTTCGGCGGGTACAAGGAGTCGGGTTGGGGCCGAGAGACCTGTCGGGAGACGTTGGACGAGTACATCGAGCTGAAGACCGTGGTCGTCAACCTCGGGCCCACCTCCTAGCCCAGTCGCGAGGACACACGGCCGCCGGCGTTGCGCACTCAACGGGATAGCCGCGCCAATGCGCTATGCGCGTCGCGCATGCGAATGTTGATTGCCTTCGTCTCGAGGTAGCTCAGCAGCTCCTCCCGAGATTCCTCGCGGCCGATGCCGCTGTCTTTCGTGCCGCCAAACGGCGTGCCGAAGTAGTGCCTCGTGCTGTCATTGACCCAGACGTAGCCGGCGTCCAACCTCTGCGCAACCTCGTGCGCGAGGTCGACATCGTGTGTCCACACGCTCGCGGTGAGACCGAGCTTCACGCCGTTTGCCAGCGTGAGCATCTCCTCGTAGTCGCCCCAGGGGAGGACCGACAAGACCGGCCCGAAGATCTCCTCCTGGGCAATGCGCATGTTCGGCTTGACGTCCGCGAAGACCGCCGGCGTCAGGAAGTAGCCACCCGCGGGCGCGCGTTCGGGGTGCTCGCCGCCGGTAACCAGCGTCGCGCCCTCGCGCGTGCCCGCTTCTACATAGCCCGCAACGCGATCGCGCTGCTCGGCGCTCACCAGCGGACCCATGTCCGTTTCATCCTCGTACGCGACCCCCACGGTGTATTCCCGCACGCGCTCGGCCGCTCGCGAAACGAACGCGTCGTAGATGGAGTCGTGGACGAGCAAGCGCGAGTTCGAGCCGCACGACTGACCCTGGCAGACGTTGAAGTTCATGCCGAAGATCGCGCCCTCGACGACCTCGTCGATGTCGACGTCGGGGAACACGACCATCGCGTTCTTTCCGCCCAGCTCGAGCGATATGTGTTTGACGTGCCCCGATTCCGCTGCCCGCCGCTGGATGGTCAGCGCGGTCGGAACGGAGCCCGTGAAGGCGATTCGCTTGACGCTGTCGTGGGTCACGAGCGCGTCACCCGCCTCGGCTCCCCCGGTGACGATGTTCACGACCCCCGGCGGGAAGGCCTCCGCAAACGACTCCGCCAGCACAAGCGCTGCCCCCGCTGCAGCTGGGGCGGGCTTCATCACGATCGTGTTACCGGTTATCAGCGCGGGCAGCGGGCGCGTCGCCGCGAACATGACCGGATGGTTGAAGGCGGTGATCCGGCCCACGACGCCGTACGGGCGGAACGAGGTGTAATGAAGGTTCCCGGACGATCCGGGGATCACCTCTCCAGTCAGCCAGCGCGCGAGCTGCGGCCAGCCTTTCAGGTACGGAAGCGCTAGGTCGATGTCGACCCGCATCGCCCTGACCGGGTTGCCAGACACGATCGCGTCGACGACCGCGAGCTGCTCGCGGTGGCTCTGCAGCAGCTCGGCGAAACGCTGGAAGCAGGCGCCGCGCCCGTCGACGCCGAGCGCCTCCCACGCCCCCTGCGCCTCGCGGGCAGCGTCGACCGCACGCTCGACGTCGGCGCCGGCCGCGGCGGGGACCGCGCCGACGACCTCGCCGGTGGAAGGGTCGACCACCTCGGACGTGGTTCCGTCGATGGCGTCCACGAACTCGCCGCCGACGAGCATCTTGAGGTCCCGCGCGCGGAGGTATCGAGCTACGGCGTCAGTGGTGATGCTGCTGGCCATTTTGTCGGCAGCCGACAATCTACGCCTCCGGCGCTCCGACTGCCACCCCCGCGTCCTCGAGCACTGTCCGCAGATCGGCAGGCCCGGGAGCGCGGGCGTTGTTGTCAGACAGCGGCGAGGCGAGCGCCACGCGGACCATCTCCTCCGCCGCCGAGCCGTCTATTTCCTGCGCGGCGAACCGCGGCTCGAATCCGATCCGGCCATATAGCGGGCGGACGCGATCGATCTCATCCCGCACCCAGGATCGGACCGCCGGGCGGTTGAAGTCCGCCACCCACGGGAGTAGCACCCCGTTCTGGTAGCCGTGGGCAAGCGTCACCCGCGTGCATAGCGACAGCGCGTGCACGAGTGCGAGTCCGCTGCACCCGCAAGCGAGATTCGCCATCGCGCTCGCCTCGAGCAAGGACTGAAGGCTCGCGACATCCCGCGACTGCAGCGCGCTGGGCAGTGAGTCGTGGATCAGCGCCAAGGCCGCTGAGGCGAGCGCGTCGGTGAAGCGGCTCGCCCCGAGCGCCCATAGCGCCTCCAGCGCGTGGGTCAGAGCGTCGAGCGCGGCATAGAGCATCGGCCGCTCCGGCAGCGAGCGCACCAGCGTGCCGTCCATGATGGCCACGGCGGGCTCGTAGCCGCGGCCGCGGACGACGGTGACGGCGGGCTTGCTCGGATCGCGCACCACGAGCGCGTTCGAGACCTCGCTTCCCGAGCCGGCGGTGGTCGGGATCGCGATCACCGGAAGCGGCGGCCTTGGCGCACGATCGCGTCCTTCGTACCGGGTCACGTCGCCGCCGTTGGCGATCGTGAGCGCCACCGCTTTGCCGGCGACGAGCGCGCTGCCCCCGCCGAGCGCCACGATCACGTCGGGATGCTGCGCGGCGGCGTCGTCGCTCAGCCGCCGCAGCTGGTCGGGCGCTGGGTCCGCCTTCACCGGGTCAAGCACGAAGGGGCGGTGCGGCGCCGCGGCGTCGAGAATCCGCTCGACGAGCCCGGATCGCTTGAGTCCTTCGTCGGCAACGAGCACGGGCCGCGCGGCAGCCAGCCGTCCGAGCGTAGGGCCCAGCGCGCAAGAGGAACCAATGCCCGCCACGATCTCCGTTGCCGCGGCGAAGGTGACGATCTGGGTGCGATGCATTGAAAATCTGCGCCTAACACACTATCGTCTGTTGCTGAGTGTTGACAGCCCACATAAACGGTGTGATCCGCAGATCAGCCAATTATCGGGGGCTAGAGGTGCACGATCCGACCGTCCTGCGTCGGGTCCGTCTCTGCTCCTGTATTGCTGCGCATTCAACGACGTACCTCTGGGGGACTAGATGAGCGCAACCAGATATGTTGCCGCCACGCGGCTTGAGAACCGCACGCTGCGCGAGCAGGTGGCAGACCATCTGCGAGAGGAGATCCTCTCCAGCCGGCTCGCGCCCGGGGTCGAGCTGAGCGAGGTCGCGCTGGCGCGTTCGCTGGGGATAAGCCGCGGCCCGCTGCGCGAGGCGTTGGGGCAGTTGGCTGCGGAGGGACTGGTCACGATCGTTCCGCGCCGCGGCGCGGTGGTCAAGCGCCTCACGCGCCAGGAGTTCATCGACGCCTACCAGGTGCGTGAGGCGCTCGAGTCGCTGGCGATCAAGCTCGCGGTGCCGCGGCTGACTGAGCGCGAGAAGGGGGAGCTCCATGGTATGGCGGAGCAGATGGAGCGGGCCGCGGCGAAGGGCGACGCGGATCGCTTCTTCGAGCTCAACCGTCAGTTCCACGCCCGCCTGGTGCACGCCTCGGGCAACAGCAAGCTGGAGGAGGTGCACAGCCAGCTGGTGGCGCAGATGGGGCGGCTGATGAAGCAGTCGGTGCAGCTGCGCGGGGGCATCGAGCAGTCCGCGGCGGAGCACCGGGCGATTCTCGAGGCGGTCGATGCCGGCGATCCGGAGCGCGCCGCCCAGTTGCTGGAGGATCACATCGAGGTGCCCCAGCGCGTGCTGCGCTCGCTCGCCGCACAGGAGATCTTCGAACAGGAGGAAGTGGCCTCGACTGATGCCTAAGCCACTCGAGTTCGGCGTCAACCTCAACAATCGCGAGCCGCTGATCGCGCCGGACTACGACCTCCAGGCTCTGCTCGCAGCTCTCCGGGCGAGTCGAGGAGCTCGGCTTCGACTCGGTGTGGGTGGGGGACAGCCTTTTCTCGAAGCCGCGCTATGAGCCGATGACGCTGCTCGCCGCGATCTCGCAGCGAACGCAGAGAGTCCGCCTCGGCACCGCCTGCCTCGTGACCTCGATGCGCAACCCCCTATATACCGCGCTCGAATGGGCGACGCTCGACGCGATCTCGGGCGGGCGCATGATTCTCGGTCCCTGCATGGGCAACCCCGAGGAGGGCGTCAAGCGCGAGTTCGCGGCGCTGGGGCTGCCGTTCTCGGACCGGGCGACGGTGTTCGAGGAGGGGCTTGAGGTCATCAACGAGGTTTTCAGGACCGGGTCGACCAGCTTCAAGGGCACCTACTTCAACTTCGACGAGGTCGCCTTCCACTCGGGCACCGAGATGGCGCCGCTACAGCCACAGCAGATCTCGCCCCCGATCTGGGTCGTGTCGAACCCGCGGCTCGTGGGCGACAAGCCGACCGAGAAGATGCGGGCGATCATGGAGCGCGCCTGCGACCGCATCGTCCGGCTCGGTGACGGCTGGATGACCTGCTGCAGGGCGCAGCACCCGGAGGAGCTGACCGAGCAGATCGGCTATCTGACTGAGGCGGCCGCGCGCCGCGGGCGCGACTTCGACGACTACACGGTCGCCTACCAGGTGACGATGAACATCGGCGACTCGGCGGACGAGGCCCGGACCGCCTTCGGCGACTACATCTCGCAAGTACTACCCGGAGCTCTCGCGCGCGATGGACCTCTCGAACTGGGGTCCGGTGGGAACGCCCGCAGGACATCGCCGCGTGGCTGCGGGAGTTCCACAGCCGGGGCGTCAACCACTTCATCTGCCGCTTCGGGGCGATCGATCAATTCGGGCAGGTCCAGCGCTTCGCGGAGGAGGTGCTGCCTGCCTTCCAGACACAGGAAGTGAGGTGACGAGATGAGCGTGAGCGAGGCAGTTCGGAGCCCCGACAAGGAGGCCGTGCGCAAGGACGCCGAGCTCGTGGTCGACGTCTGCATGTCGGTCGAGGACGACGACGTGGTGACGATCATCACCGACGATGAGCACGACGAGCAGGCCCATGTGGTCGCCGAGGTGTGCGTCGACCGCGGCGCCTGGCCGGTGATCATGAACAACGAGACGCAGGTCCGCCGGGGGCGCGCGGACACCCATTTCCCGATGGTCCCGCCGCGCAACCTGCACGAGGCGATGGTGCACTCGGACGAGATCATCATCATCACCAACCTCGAGTGGGCAAACCGGTTCGCGCACGTGCCGGCGGTCAAGGCGTCGTGCGAGAACAACGCCAAGATCGCCTCGGTCGAGCCGGGCATGGGCAGCTGGGGGCTCACCGTCGAGGCGCTCCACCGCGCCCAGCAGCGCGCCTGGGACGCGATGGCCGCGCTCGAGGGCGTGGAGAAGGTCAGGGTCACCTCGCCCAAGGGCTCCGACTTCACGGTCACTATCAAGGACCGTCCCGCGCTCGAGGTCACCTCGATCAAGAAGCGCGGCCAGATGATGGGGCCGCTGCCGCTGTGGGCCGAGGTGGCCTTCGCCGCGGTCGAGGACAAGACCGAGGGCACGCTGGTCGTGGACGGCGTCATGCTCGGCATCGGCCTCCCAGGCCAGGTAACCGAGCCGATCACGTGGACGATCGAGAATGGGAGGGCGGTCCGGATCGAAGGCGGCGAGGACGCGCGCCGGCTGCGCGAGGTGATCGAGGGGGTCGAGAACGCGGACGTGATCGGCGAGTTCGCCTTCGGCGTGAGCGAGGTGGCCCCCTTCGGAACGCCCTCGGAGAAGGGGCGCGTCGGCACCGTGCACTGCGCACTCGGCGACAACCACCTCGCCTATCCCGGCGGGCAGAACGTGTCCTCGCTCCACCTCGATGGTGTGGTCTTGGAGGCGTCGCTTGAGATCGTCGACAACGGTCGCTTCATCCTCAAGGACGGCCAGTGGGTGCTGTAGAACGGGAGGCCGTCAAGACCGTCGACCTGGAGGACGTCGAGCAGATCCCGCTGCCGGGCGGCAGCTGGAGCAGGATGGTCCTCAACCAGAAGTCGCTGGGCGCGAACTCCTCCTCGCTCGGCTACTCGGTCTTCACGCCCGGGTGCGTGACCGCGATGGTGGCGCACGAGACCGAAGAGGTGGCATTCGTGCTCGCGGGCACGGGCGAGCTGCGCCTCGACTCGGAGAACGTTCCATTCGCCGCCGGCCAGGGACTCTTTGTGCCCGCGGGCGTATGGCACGCGGTCGCCAACACCGGCGACGAGGACGTGGTGATGGTCTTCGGCTTCCCGCACCCCGACTACCCGCCGACGGAGCGGAGGGAATCGTGATCTTTTGGCCGGCGCACATGTGCGGCCAACCGGCCGCGCGGCGCGGCACGGGCGAGCCGGATGTTCCGGCCGGCGGGCGGGCGCATGCGCCCGCCCGGACAACGAATTTCGAGTGATCCATGACTGTATGGATCCCCGCCTACTCCGAGGCGCTGATCTCGGACCACGACCGCCGCCTGATCGAGGAGGTCGCGTGGGCCTGCCGCATCCTCGCCATGGTCGGATACGAGGACCTGACGCTCGGCCACGTCAGCGCCCGAGGCTCCGACGACTCGACCATCTACATCAAGCGCAAGGGGTGGCGCTGGGCGAGGTCACCCCGGAGGACGTCCTTGCCGTCGACCTCGGCAGCGACGCCAGCAACGGCGGCCAAGGGATGCACCTGGAGACCGTGCTCCACACAGAGGTCTACAAGCGCCGGCCGGACGTCCGCAGCGTCGTGCACGGGCATCCCCCGTACGCGACCGCGTTCGGGGCCACCGACGCCGAGTTCGCGTACTCTGACCCACGACAGCGTGATGTTCATCGACCGCATCTCGACCTACGACGGGGTGCCGGACCTGATCGTCGACGAGCAGCAGGGCGCGGCGGTCGCGGAAGCACTCGGGTCGGGCACAGCGCTGCTCTTGCGCAACCATGGCGTGCTGGTCGCCGAGCGCGACGTGCAGTGGGCGGTGCTGGCAAGCGCGCTGCTGGAGCGCGCGACCCAACTGCAGGCGATCGCCACCTCGATCGGGCCCTTGCACCCCATCCCTGACCGGCTGCTGCACGGCATCCACGCCGTCAAGTACCAGTCCGACTTCGCCGCGAGTACTGGGACGCGTGGATACGCGCGCTGCGCCGCGGCGGCCAGGCGTTCGGCATGCCCGAGGAGCCGCTAGCTGGACCTGGCACTGATCGTCAACGGCCGTGAGGTACAGGCCGAGGTCGAGCCCCAGGAGCTGCTGCTCGATTTCCTGCGCGACCGCCTCGGGCTGACCGGAGCGAAGCGGTCCTGCGACGTGCAGGTGTGCGGGACGTGCACCGTGCTGGTCGACGGCGCGCCCGTGAGCGCCTGTAACTACCTCGCCGCCGACGCGCACGAGAAGGAGGTCCTGACGATCGAGGGCTTCGCGCAGAAGCCCGAGTTCGAGCGCTTCGAGGACGCGTTCTTGCGGCACGCCGCGCTTCAGTGCGGCTACTGCACGCCCGGCCTGCTGCTCACGATCAAGAGCCTGCGCGACAACGGAGAGCTCTGGCAGCGAAGCGGATATCCGGCACGGGCTCGACGGCAACCTCTGCCGCTGCACCGGCTACCGCTCGATCCTCGAGGCAGCGCGGGAGTTGGCGGCTTGACTGCGCGGGAGTCCGGCGCTTGACCGTCGTCGAGCGCCCTCACCTGACTGAAGTTGGCGTCTCCAGGCCGCGCAAGGACGGTCACGAGAAGCTCGCGGGACAGGCGCAGTACGTCGGCGACATGGAGGTCGCGGGCATGCTGCACGGCAAAGTCGTGCGCAGTCCCCGTTGCCCACGCGCGGATCACGTCAATCGACGCCAGCCGCGCGCTCGAAATGAGCGGCGTGGCGGCCGTGCTGACCGGTTCCGACCTCCAAGACATCGAGCCCTACTACGGACACGCGATCAAGGACCGTCCGATCATCGCCCTCGATCGCGTCAGGTTCGCCGGCGAGCCCGTGGCCGCGGTCGCCGCCGTGGACGAAGCGACCGCCGAGGCGGCGATGGCGGCGATCGAAGTCGAGTACGAGGAGCTGCCCGTGCTCGGGACGCTCGAACAAGCCCTCGCCGCGGATGCGCCACGTCTGCACGATCGCCGTCCCAAGATCGGGCTCTTCCACGGTCTTGGCGAGCTCGGTGAGCAGCAGGGGAACGTGTGCTACCAGCACACCATCTCCGCCGGCGACGTCGATCGCGTGCGACAGGACGCGGCGATCACCGTCGAGGGCACCTACACCTTTCCCGCGGTCTACCAGTACGCGATGGAGACGCACGCGGCGATCGCCCACTACCACGGCGACGGGGTGACGGTGTGGGCCAACTGCCAGCACCCCTTCCTGGTCCAGGCGGAGATCGCCGACCTGTTCGAGCTCGAGATCGGCTCGGTCCGGATCATGGTCCCCTACCTGGGCGGCGGCTTCGGGTCGAAGTCCTACACGAAGATGGAGCCGCTGACGGTTGCGCTGGCACGCAAGGCGGGTCGCCCGGTACGGATCGTCAACCGCGTCGATGAGTCGATGGTCACGACGCGCCGCCACGGCATGCGCTGCTGGATGCGCACGACGGCCGGACGCGGACGGCACGCTGCTGACGCGCGAGGTCCACTTCTGGCTCGACACCGGCGCCTACGCCGACAACGGCCCGCGCGTCACCGCGACCGCGGCCGACGCGGCGCCTGGCCCGTACCGCTTCGAGGCGGCCGACATCCAGGGCTACTGCGTGTACTGCAACACGCCGCCGTCGGGGTCCTACCGTGCGTTCGGCGCCACCCATCTGCAGTGGATTGGCGAGTCGCAGGTCGACGAGATCGCCCGGCGCGCGGGCCTCGACCCGCTCGAGCTGCGGCGCCGCTGCCTCGCCGTGCCAGGCGAGCCCGTGCGCCCCGACGGCACCGGCAAGCCGCTCGACGCGGACCTCGTGGGCGATGTCGAGCAGGCCGCAGCCGCCGTGGGATGGGACGAGCCGCGGCGGCCCTGGGTGGGCCGTGGCGTGAGCGTCGGGCTGCTCGCGGCCGGCGCCCACCCCGTCTCGCGAGCCTCCGTGCGGCTCTCCTCGGACGGCTCGGTGGACGTCTACGTCGGTACCACCGAGCTGGGTCAGGGGCCGCGCACCGTGATGGCCCAGATCGCCGCCGAGCAGCTCGGTGTCTCGAGCGAAGTCGTCCGCGTACACGGCGCCGACACCCGTTTCACGCCGTACGACCGCTCTACCGGGGCGAGCCGCTCCACCACGGTCGCCGGCCTGGCGGTCAAGCGGGCCGCGGACGCAGTGGCGGAGCGGCTGAGGGAAACAGCCAGGGAAGTGTGGGATGTCGACCCGACACTCGTGGACCTGGTGGACGGCCACGCGGTCTTCGCTGGGGAGGAGATCACGTTTCCCGACCTGATCGCCAAGCGCTTTGGCTTCCGCGGAGGGGAGATCATCGAAGGCGGCGAGGTCAGGCCGACCGGCGGCGACACGGGTTCGTATGCCGAGGGGCCGCACTTCTGGGAGGTCTGCGTCGGGGCCGCCGAGATCGAAGTCGATCCCGACACTGGCATCATCGACGTGCTGCGGACCGCCACGGTCGCCGACGTGGGCAAGGCCATCAATCCGCAGCTGGTCGAGCGGCAGGACGAGGGCGCGACGCTACAGGGCGTGGGCAACGCGCTGTTCGAGGAGATGCGGTTAGTGGACGGGCTGGTGACCAATGACAACCTGCTCGAGTACCGCGTCCCGCGTGTTGCCGACCTCCCGAAGAGCATGCAGTCGATCATCGTCGAGAACGAAGACGGTCCGGGCCCATACGGCGCCAAGGGCTGTGGCGAAGGCGCGTTCGCCGCGGTCCCCGCGGCGATCGTCTGCGCACTGGCAGACGCCGGAGTCCCCATGCACGAGCTGCCGCTAACTCCGGAGCGCGTCTGGCGGCGGATCCAGGAGTTGTTGAAGTCAACCCCCTGAGAGGAAGAGAGCTATGACTGAACTGAGCCGCGCGACCGTTCTGGGTACCGGAACCATGGGTCCCGGCATGGGCGCCGTTCTCGCCCGCGCCGGCCTGCAGGTGACGCTGTTCGATGTCAACCCCGAAGCGCTCGAGCGGGCGCAGGGGATGGTGGGGATGGTCGAGGGCGTCCTTGAACGCCTGGAGGTGCCCAAACACGACGGCGGTGGTGTGAGCTACGAGAGCCAACGCGCGGCCGCGCTCGACGGCACCGACGTGGTGGTCGAAGCGATTCCGGAGCAGCTCGAGCTCAAGCGGCAGATCTTCCTCGAAATGGAGGACGAGATCTCGCCCGAGACCATCATCGCCTCCAACACCTCGGGCATCCCGGTGACCAAGCTGGCCGAGGGCCTTGCGCAGCCGGGTCGCGTAATCGGTTGGCACTGGTCCAACCCGCCGCACCTGATCCCGATGAACGAGATCATTCCCGGCGAGCAGACCTCGCCCGAGGTCACGAGCACGATTCAGGAGCTGACGCGCCGGATCGGCTACCACCCGGTGACGCTGAAGAAGGAGGTCCCGGGGTTTGTCGAGAACCGCGTGCTCTACGCGATCATGCGCGAGTGCCTGGCGCTCGTCGACGAGGGCGTCATCGACCTCGAGGGGCTTGATCTGAACGTGAAGTGGGGCATCGGCTACAAGCTCGCGGTCGTTCCCCCGATCCAGTTGCTCGACATGGCTGGCCTCGACATCTACACGAGTGTTGCCGGCTACCTGAACCAGGATCTCTCCGACGAGAAGGGCGTCTCGAAGACGGCCACAGACCTCAAGGAGGAGGGACGGCTGGGGATCAAAACGGGCGGCGGGTTTTTCGATTACACGCCCGAGCGGATCAAGGAGCTGCAGCAACAACGCGCCGCCGCGCTGGTGGCGGTGAGAAAGGCGCTTGACTGAAATGGCAAAGGCAACTCGAGTGCGACTGCTCGACAGCGGCTCGCTGGTCATCGATCAGTCGCACATCACATGGAACATCGGCTGCGGGACGCCCGTCCGCTTCCCGGTCTACAGCGTGTTGATCGAGCACCCCGACGGAGTGTTCATGTTCGACACCGGTTACGACCTCGAGCTGGTCAATGCGGTGCTGCCCTTTGAGCTGCCCGAGCAGACGCAGGAGCAGACCGTCCCCGCTCAGCTCGCTACGTGTGGCTTCAAGCCCGAGGACGTCGACGCGGTGATCAACTCGCACCTGCATTTCGATCACTGCGGCGGCAACAAGCACCTCGTCAACGCCACCACCTTCCTACACCACGACGAGCTGCGCGAGGCGCGCACGCCCGAGCCGTTCGAGCGCCTCGGCTACGGAGACAAGAGCTTCGACCATCCGAACGCCAAATTCGAGCTGCTCGAGGGCGACCTCGAGTTCGCCGACGGGGTCCACCTGTTTCATACACCCGGTCATACGATCGGGCACTACTCGATGCTCCTGGAGTTGGAGGGGAGCCGCCCGCTGCTGTTTATGGCGGATGTCTCCTACACGACGGCGGCATATGCGAGCGACCTGCAGGCAGGCTTCCATAACGACCCGGTCGCAGGAGTCCGCTCCATCCGCCGCATCAAGCGCTTGGCCAAGGAGTGGGGCGCGGAGGTCGTCTTCACCCACGATGCCGAGGCCTTCCAGAGCTACTCGCTCGCCCCCGAGCCGTTCACGGGGAGCAGGGTGCTCTCGGCGGCCGGAGGTGTCCAGTGAGGCTCGAGGGGCGGGTCGCGATCGTCACCGGCGCCGCTCAGGGAATCGGCAGGGCGATCGCCAACAAACTCCGCGGCGAGGGTGCCAGCATCGCGGCCGTCGATCTGAATGCCGACGGTGTGGGCAAGGTGGCCTCGGAGCTGGACGGGCTCGCCATACACGCGGACATCTCGAGCGAGGGCGACGCCAACCGCATGGCTCGCGAGACCCTCGACCGCTACGGCAAGATCGACGTACTCGTCAACGCGGCCGCGATCGTGCCGTTCGTCTCCTGGGACGAGGTGGACTTTGCCTATTGGCGGAAGATCATCTCGGTCGACCTGGATGGCGCCTACCTCGTCTCGCGGGCGGTGGAGCGCACGATGCGAGAGGCCGGCTACGGACGGATCGTGCAGATCGCCTCGAACGCATTCCTGGCCGGTACACCGAACATGGGCCCGTATCTGGCGGCGAAGGGCGGGGTGGTCGGACTCACCCGGGCGCTGGCCACGGAACTAGGCAAGTACGGGATCACCGCCAACGCGGTCGCTCCCGGGATCACCCGCACCGAGGGCGTCCTCGCTACGCCGCATGAGGCCGCGTTCGATTTTGTGCAGTCGCTGCAGGCGATCCCCCGGCATGCGCTTCCAGAGGACATCGCCCCGGTGGTGGCGTTCCTTGCCTCGGAGGAATCCGGGTGGATCACGGGGCAGGTCGTGGTGGCTGACGCCGGGCACGTCCGCTACTGATGGCGATGGCGGTGACAAGGGCGGGGGCCATCGTGGCGGTGTCCGACTTTGCGCGCTCGCTTGACTTCTACCGCGATCGACTCGGGTTCGACGTCGAGGCGCTTTACGAAGATCCTCCGTACGCGACCCTGTCCCGTGCCGGCACTCGGCTGTCGTTGGCGGAGCAGGGACATCCCGCCGAGGACCGACCGGGCGTGAATATGCTGGCGCCGGCGGATCCCTCCCGGCTCGCGGCGATCTTGGTGCTGGAGGTGGAGGACTGTCTCGGGGCCTACAACGAGCTGAGTGACACAGGGGTACCGTTCCTGGCCGAGCCCTACTCGCCTCCGTGGGGAGGCCACCGCTGCTTCGCGATCGACCCCGACGGCAATCTGATCGAGCTGGAGCAACAGGCGTGAGGGCGGTCAAGCTCGTCGGAACCGAGGTCGTCGAGGTCCAGGACGCGCCGGCGCCGCAACTCAAGAGCGACACCGATGCCGTCGTGCGCGTCACGCACACCGCCATTTGCGGCGCGGACCTGCTCCCGTATCACGGCTATACCCCCGGGTTCGAGCTGGGCACGACGCTCGGGCACGAGTTCGTGGGAGTAATCGAGGCCGCCGGCGACGACGCAGGCTCGCTCGCACCGGGCCAGCGCGTCGTCAACACGAGCATGACCTCGGATGGCACGTGTGTCCACTGCCGCGCCGGCCGCCCGACGCAGTGCACCTCGCGGGCGCTGTTCGGCTACTCGGGCGTCTACCCGAGGCTGGACGGGGGACAGGCCGATCTCGTGCTGGTGCCCCGCGCCGACCGCTGTCTGTGGCCGGTTCCCGACGACGTCTGCGACGAGGACGCGGTGTTCGTCGCCGACATCCTGCCCACCGGGTTTTTGGCGGTGGAGAGGGCATCCGTCGGCCTCGGTGACGTCGTCGCGGTACTGGGGTGCGGACCAGTTGGGTTGATGGCGGTGATGTGCGCCGCCGGCTGCGGCGCACGCGTGATCGCCGTAGACGGAATCCAAGCCCGCCGCGCGCTTGCGGAATCGTTGGGAGCCTCGGCGGTCGATCCGGCTGAGACGCAAGAGGCCGTCATGGCGGCGACGGGCAGTCTAGGCGCCGACGCCGTGATAGAGGCCTCGGGCGCACCGGCGGCGATGGCCTCGGCACTCGGCCTCGTGCGACCCCAAGGCGTGATTTCGGTGGTCGGTGCGCACTTCGAACCGGACTTTCCCCTGGACAACGCGGTCATGTTCGAGAAGGAGATCACGCTCACGTTCGCCATCGGGAACCCCAGGCGCGAGCGCGAACGGCTACTAGCCATGATCGAGGAAGGCGTGCTCCGGCCCTCGGTGGTGATCAGCGACACCATGCCGCTCGACGAGGCGGCGGCCGCCTACCGGGCATTCGACGCGCGCGAAGCCACGAAGGTCGTACTCACGACCTAGGACATCCTGCTCTGGCCCTCCTCAAGAGCCCACTGACAGCGGCGCGCTGCGGAACGCCTGCTCCGCGATGGCGACCGCGAGGCGCCGACGGCAGCTGAACGCGAGCGCCCCGGCCAGCGCGATGGCCACGGATCCGATCGCAAACACTCGTCCAGTGCCTCCCGCTTGGACGAGTAAGCCAGCGACCGCGTTGCCGGCGGCAAGTCCAGCGATTAGGCCTCCGTTGAGCCACGTGAATGCCTCGGTCGTCGTTTGCTGTGAGGCGAGCGCGCCGGTCAGCGCGTACTCGCACGACCACACCGGGGCTAGGCCCACGCCGGCGAGCAGGCTCAACGGAATGCCGGCGGCCAGTGAGTTGGCGAGGATCAGCGGCGCGATGCTGATCGCAACCAGAAACAAGAGCGCCGGATAGCGCGACGTCGTCGCGTTCCGCCACGTCCGAGTACCGTAGGCCACGCCGCCGATCATGCTGCCGATGCTCAGCAATGCGAGCAAGAGCCCGGCAGCCGCGTGCGACCCGGCGCGAACCGCCAGCGCGGGAAGCCCTAGTTCAACGGCGCCCGTACCGAAACCCATCAGTACGGTCGCGCCCAGGACAATCGGGAGGCCAGGGGTCGTGATCGCGCTGCTCCACGAGTCGGCTCGCGGCGGAACTCGCCAGCGAATGACCGCTGGGGCCGTGGCGAACCAGATCGTTCCCGCGAGTGTGATCCCAATCGTCAAAACAACCGCGCCGGCCGGTGATCCGACGGAGACGACCGCCGCCACGAGCAACGGACCGAGTGTCCAAATCACCTCCTGACTGGTCGCGTCGATCTGATAGGCCGCCTCGAGCACTTCCGGCGTGGGTGCAACGCGCGGCCAAAGAGTCCTCACGCAGGAGCTGATCGGAGGTCTAAGCGCGCCAGCAAGGGCCGCCAGGACGACCAGAACCGCCGACGCTGCGCCTGATTGCGCGGCGATCACCAGCGCCGTCAGGGCGCCGGCTTGACCGCCGGCCAACATCAGCAGTACCCAACGCGCTCCGACGCGGTCGACAAGGATTCCCTGGAGCGGCGAGGCGGCTGCGCTGCTCAGCGTAAACGCACCAACCGTGATACCGGCGGTGGCGAATGATCCTGTCTGCAGGCGTACGAGCAACAGGAGGGCCAGCGAGGACATTCCGAGTGGAAGGCGCCCGGCCAGCGAGCTGGCGAGCAGCCGCACCGTCCCTGGGACGGAGAGGAACTCGCGAAAACGAGACATAGGTGGTCGCTAGTCTCCCGTAGGCGAGGGGTAAACCGATACCGGCTTCATGAAGTCGACCGCGTGCCCGCTTCCGGACTCGATGTTGCACTTGAATCCGGGCTGCGTATCGAGGTAGTACCACTCGCGTTTGACCGCGTCGCTGTCCTCAAGTGTCTTGAACATCACTGCGATCGACGCTAAGCCCTCGCCGCGATCAGCGATGAACTGTTTCCACACGCTGGGACCCTCGAGAGGCTCGATGAGCCGGAAATTCAACGCACCCACCGTCACCTCGGCGCTTTCAGGGTGAAGTGATTCTCCATTCCGCGCAACTCCGTGTTGTGGTGCGACGGTGCTACGTGAGAGAACACATTCCAGCCGCTCCACCCAAATGCTCGCCAGTACAGCTCCATCGTCTGCTCGAGATCGTGAACGGCTACGGAAACCTGGGTGATCGGGTAATGCCGCCCAGCCCAGCCGGTGGCGCGTCCCTTAGGTGACGCGGTCATCTTGGCGGGAGCCCCTTCCGGTCAAGGGCTCGAAATATTTCACGCCGCGAGACCTCCTTGCTCGATCGCCGTGCACGTGTTCGCTACCGAGCGTAAAACAGAATTGACCGACTCGTTTCGCACGATTTATAGACGCTACACCGATGCGGTTGGGGGTGAGATGGCCGGGGCCGAGCGCGAGGTTGATTAGCCTCCCGCGCACTCGCGGGCGGTGAGCTCCAGCCCACCGTCGAGAGCGCCAAGCAGCCGTTCGACCTCGTCCTCGGACGAGATCAGCCGCGGCGGCGCGGCGCGCGGCCGAACGGGACTAGTACAATGTCACGCACTACTGTCCACCGGCCAACGATGACCCCGAGGGGGGCGTTCCATGTCCGAGACGGACTTTGACGTGGTGGTGGTTGGTGCTGGCTACGCAGGGATAACGGCCGCCCGAGATATGTGCGACCGAGGACTGTCCGTCGCTGTGCTGGAGGCGAGCGAACGGGTTGGAGGGCGGGCCTATTCTTCCTTGTTTAAGGGCCGCGATGAGCTGGTTGAGCATGGCGCGGCGTGGATCAATCAGAGCGTCAGCCATAACATGCGGCGCGAGATTCAGCGGTATGGCATCGAGACTGTGGCTGAGGTTCCGCCGGGGAGTGTCACGTTCTGTACTGGGGGAGAGAGGCGGACGACATTACCCGTTCCGGCCGCTGAGCTTGGAAAGCTCGAGAGCGCATGGTTTCGACTCTATGACGCCTCGCGGCGCATCTCTGCTGCGATCCCCGTTTATGACCAGGCGGTAGCCGATCTGGATGTCTCAGTTGACCAGTTCTTTGCCCCGCTTGAGCTACCGCGAGCGACAACCGAGCTGCTGTATTCCGAGATCGCCGCGCACTGTTGTGCGCCCCCAGTAGCGGTGTCGATGCTTCGGCCTCTTGAGCAGCTTGCGGCCTTTGGGAGCAGTCCATACGCGATGTTCGGCGGTCTCACCGAAAAGTTCGCCAACGGTACAGCTGACCTCATCACGACCATGATCGAGACGTCTGCACTAGAGCTCCGCCTCTCGAGCCCTGTTACGCAAGTCGTCCAGGGGGCGCGCGACGTAACCGTGACGACTGCGTCCGGTCGCGCGATCTCGGCCTCGGCGTGCGTCGTGGCTGTCCCCAGCAACGTGATCCGGCGAATCGAGTTCCATCCAGCGCTCTCACAAGAGAAGCGGGACGCTACGGCAGAAAATCATGTCGGGCGCGGTTACAAGATCAGCATGGTCGTCGAAGGCATTCCGCCGAGACCGTTTTGCGTGGGCCCCGGACCGCTGCAGATGATTGTCACGATTCGTGAGCTAGCTGACGGTGCCTGGCTGCTAAGCGGAGAGGGGTGTCAAGATCTGTCCGAACCTGACCCCACGAGGCTCGAAACGGCCCAAGCGGCGCTTGAGTTCTACTTTCCCGAAGGGCGTGTGATTGCGAGCGACGCTCACGACTGGAACCGGGATCCGTGGTTCGACGGCACCTACAGAATGGAGGCCCCTGGACGCGCTCACGCCTTCCCGCGCATCATGAATGTCCCGGAGGGACGCGTACTTTTCGCCGGGTCAGACATGGCGCCCTCCGTGTTCCGGTCATTTTGGATGGAAGGTGCGATCGAGAGCGGGCATCTCGCAGCCGACCAGGTTCTCGCGCTCCTCAGCGTGCCGGTCGTGCGTCACTAAGCCGAGCGGTCGAGATCGCGCAGCGGTCTCGGCGAACACCTATATGGCGAGCAGACGCGCTAGGGCTTCGCTGAGGGCGTTGGCCGTCTCGGCGCTGTCCTGGTCGAGCTCGATTAGGGCGCGGGAGAGCCAGCTGATCGCATCCTGGGCTTCCGCACCATGGTTGGTGGCTCTTCGTTCAGGCGGGCGGACTTGAGGAGCTCGGCGGCGAGCTTCGCAGACGACCGGCAGCCACTCCTCTGCGGTGTAGCCGTGAGCGGCGGCGTCGAGTTCGAGCGCGCGGTGGCAGCGGTGCAAGCGCGGCCGCTGCGTTCTGCTCAGCGGTCTCGACGAGCCGGCCGCTGCCAGGTCGCCTTGAGCGCCGTCGCGCAGCAGGTGAAGCACGTAGACGGCGACGTCCAGGGTCGCGGCGGGCGGCACCGCGGTCGCCACCATCGGCAGCGCGCGAGCGAGGTCGGCGCGTGGGTTCTTTATGACGCGTGCGCCGCGATCCCTGGCGCTCGCGTAGCGGGCGGCGAGTTCCTCTTGCGGCCAGTTGCGCGCCAGCCGCTTGTAGGTCTCGATCCAGGTCGTTCATCGGCTTGGTGGGGAGCATGACGGGCGGCGCGGCCGTTTCAGTGCCCGGCGCGGAGCGCGGAGCGCTAGGGGAGGTAGGGGGCGCGGGCCATACCTAATCGGTAGTGCCCGTCCCATCTGAGATCGCGCCACTCGGTCTGGGGTGCCGGTGATCGGCTGGTTGCGCTCTGCGCTGGGGCGCCTTTCGCCGCGAGCTCGGGCGATCGCCCTGGCGGTGCTGCTCCTCGGCGCGGCGGTTCTTGCCCTGGCGCCGACACACGGCGTCGGCGAGCGCGCACACCGGGCCTCAACCCGGGCAACAAGAACCGCACGACGCGCGGCGCGGGCCGGACCTCCGGTCTCGGCGGCGCAGTTGCGCGCGCGCTCGCCGGGTGGCGCAGGATGTTCCTCGCCGGCTATCTCCCATTCGCCTATGGCCAGGCGTCCGCGTCTTCGGTGCCGGCGGTCACGCCCGCGCTGCGCCGCCAGCTGAGGCGCGAACGCGTGCAGGTCACGCCGGTTGAGCGACGCCGCCGTCCGCGGGTGGTATCGCTGACCGCGCTCGGCCAGGCGCCGGGGATCGTGGTTGCCACGGCGCTCATCGACGACGGCGGGATCGCGAACTACGCGATGCGGCTCACGGTCCGGCGAACGAGCGGCGGGTGGCTCGTGAGCGGCGTCGATGGCGGGTGATCGGCGCCGTGCCGGTCGTCACCCGCAGGCGCACCGCCTGGATCGTGTCGCGGCGCGCGTGGCGGTCACGCTCCTGCTGGCGGTCGGCTCGGCGCTGATCTCGGTCCTCGTGGGACAGAGCTGCTCGGGGGGCGCCGGCACCGGCGAGCGCGCCCTCGCAGCTCGCGCGGCGCGACATCCCGGCGAACTTCCTGCGGATCTACGAGCAGGTCGGCGCGCAATACAAGATCCCTTGGGAGATCCTCGCCGGGATCGGCACGGAGGAGTGCGACAACGGCCAGGACCCCGATCCGTCGTGCACCCCGATCCCGGGGGCGCGGGGCCCGGGAGTCGCGAACTGCGCGGGCGCGTCGGGACCGATGCAGATCGGCGTCGGCTCGGGCCCTGCGGCGCCGCCGGCGACGCCTACGACGCGCTACGCCACTACCTGCCAAACCCCGCGCTCGGGCCCCACGACCCGACCACCGCGGTGGAGCTCGCCGCGCTGGTGTTGATCAAGGACAAGGGCGCTCCCGACCGCCAAGCCGATCGACGCCTACTGGCGCTACGCCGAGGCCTACAACGGCTCGGGCCCGGCCGCGGCAGCCTATGCCGACCGGGTGCTGGCGGACGCGCACGCCTACCAGGGTCAGGGCACCACCTCGGTCTCGGTCGCCGGCTGCGTCGGCGCGCTCCGGCGGCTACATCAACCCGTTCAAGGGCGAGGCGTGGGGGCTCTCGCGCAACGACCAGGGCGTCGACTACGACCCGCTTAAGGTCGAGCCGGTCCGCGCGATCGGCGCGGGCACGATCGTCTCGATCGGCTCGTGGGGGATGTACGGCCCGTGGTTCGACTACCGCCTCGCCGGAGGGCGGTTCGCCGGCAAGTGCATCTACGTCGCCGAGCACATCGGCAGCATCCTCAAACCCGGCACCAGCTTCAACGCCGGCGACACGATCGCCACCGCCTACCCCGGCCCCTACTGGACCGAATGGGGATGGGCCAAGGCACTCGACACCCCCTCGGTCCCCTGGTCGCAGTGCGGCTGCACCGAGGAGGACAACGTGGACCCGGGAGGTCGAGCTTTCGCTCGCTTCCTGCGCAGCCTCGGCGCAAAGACATTGCAGAACCCCGGGCCCGGGCCGATGTACGCGGGCGGGTCGTGCTGACGCGCAGAGATTCCTACGACGCGGTCCATCGCCGCCGGAGGAGTCGCGTTTCGGGTCCGCCGAGTGGCGCTGACAGGCCTTGCGGCGGGACTCGTGGTCGCCGCCGAGGTGTTCGCGACGCTCGGCGCTGCGGGGCCGACACGCATCACGCATCGCATCCTCGGAAGGCCGCCAGCATTCAGCTTCCCGCCGCCATACGGAGGAGAACCGCAGCTCCTCGAGAGCCCGACCGCTCCGCGCGCGCCGTGGGCCGCCGCCGTCAGGTTCGTCCGCGACTACGCGGCGTGGGAAGCAGGCAGGCTCGACAGGCTTCCCTCGCACGACGCCACCGAGCACGTGATCGAGCTGCTCGAACACGCTGGACGGCATGCCTGGGCGCGATCCCAGATCTCACGGGCTCGGTGCGCATCGCTGCCTCCGGCGCAGACCGATACGTCGCCACGAGCGCGGTCGGCAACTTCTTGATCGGCCGGCGGGGATCGCGGTGGTTGGTTGTGTCGGTGCCCGGCGACTAGGGAGCGACGTTGGCTATTGTCGGCTGCGCTCGAATTACGGGGTCAACGGAGGAGGAGCGTCGGTCATGGTTGTTCGTTCTCTTGTGCGTGGGGCCGGGGTATTCGCCCTCTCCGTGGCGGGTCTTGGATTGGCTGCTCCCGCCCTCGCCTCTAGTGCCGCCAACGCTGCGACGAAAGACGTCGACTCCGCCTGTATCGAACCAGGAGGGTGCGGCGGTTTTGCGGGCTACCACTTCCAAACGGGAGACTACGGACCAGCGCCTAGCGTCATCGAGACGACCAACCTCGTGGTGCCAAAGCTCAGATGCGGCAGCGCCGACCAGGCGATCGCTCCGAACTTCGGCGCGTACGTCGGCGATGCCGGCCGCCCCTCGACGGCGGCACTGTTCGTCGGTTGCCATGCCGGCAAGGCCCACTACTGGCCGGAACTTGCGCTGAAAGGCAGCATCAAGAACTACCCGACCAAGGCTGCCCACGCAGGCGACACGATTGTGCTGCGTCTCGCCTACGACCATACGAGCGGCTCCGTTTCAGTTGTCGATGAGACGCACAAATTCAAGGTGTCGCGGACGGGCGACGGAATCGGCGGCGGCATCCTTTACGCCTGGATCGGAGACGAGGGCTGGGCTGACTCGCGCGGCCGCCTCGAGCGAGTGCCGGACTTCGGGACACTGACCTATTTAGACACCAAATTCAACGGACACCCCCTCGACTCCAGGGATGGGGCTTTGTCGTTTGCGCCCAGGAACCGAACCTCACACGGGAAGCTCCAAATCAAGACAGGCCCGTTCTTCCCCGGCGGCAAGGCGTTCAGAACCTACTTCAGGCACTTCTGACCCGGGAGCGCGGCGAGCCGCCGCGACAACGCAACAGCGAGCGAGCCTCAGGCGATGTCCTGCTCCCCGATCTCGACCAGTCGCGCCACAACCTCGCCAATCGGTCGCGAGGCGTCGATCTCATGCGTGCACGTCGCCCGCAGCAGCGGCTCGACCTCTGCGACGTGGCGGAGTATGAGTTCCCGTTCGTGGGACGACTTGCCGTAGCGGTTCGTCGTTCTGCTGGAGATGCGACTCAAGAGAACCTCTGCCGGAGCGCTCAGCAGCACAACCGCGTCGAAGTGCGGATAAAACCGGCCCTGGTTCGGGACCGTGCCGGAGACATACAGCGTCGGCCCCTCGTCAATCGACAGAAGGTCTGCAACGCGGTCCTCTCTCCACACGTATCCGTGCTCCTGCTGTTTCCACGTGGCCCATCCACCCTCGTCAGTGTCGACGACGCGGAAACCGCGCCTGCTCAGCTCATCCAGCGCGGTCGATTTCCCAGTCCCGGACATCCCGGTTACCAGCACTTTGCGCACATACGAGAGGCTAGATCCCAGACTCCTGACGGACGCGCCTCGGGCTTGGTTGGAAGCGGCTGTTTGGGCAAGTCAGGCGGCTTTGGGCAGGGCGGCCGCGAGTTTGCGCCGAGCGCGGTACGCCGCCTGCGATGCCGCCTTCGGTGTCACGTTGAGGACCTTTGCCAGGTGTCGGTTGGTGTGACCGGTGAGGCCGCCGGACACCGCCGCCCGTTCCGGGGTCGTGAGTGTGGGTAGTGCGCGGAGCACGCTCTCCATCTGTTCGCGGACCAAGAGCCGTGACTCGGGATCGGTCTCGGCGTTATCGAACGTCGGGAGCGAATCGGCCAATTTGAGCGGTCGACCCTGATCTGGGGCGCCTTCGACGAGGATCTCCTCGAGCGACGCGGCTAGGTTGAGAGCCCGGTGCTTGTGCCTCGACGCCGAGTTAAGCGCGAGCAGCGCATGGTTTCTGACGCACCGCTGCGCGAGGGCCGGGAAGGCGCCTCTCTCAGGCCTCCAGGCGCGGATCGCTGTGACGAGGCCAAGCCTCGCCTCCTGGGCAACGTCCTCGCGCTCGCACCACGGCGGCAATCTGAGCCTCCACACTGCGTGCTGCACGAGCGGCTCGTACCGGCGAACGAGCTCGTCCTCCGCTCGCCGGTCGCCTCGCTGCGCAGCCTCGACAAGGCGCCGACTGGTCGAGTGGTCCCTGACCGCGGAGCCGCGAGCTCGTGCCATTGACGGGAATGGTGAGAGCGCCGATAGGGATTTCTTTGGAGGTCCCTGGTGCCGCGAACGGCTCAATTGGTCGAGATCGGAACAGAACTGTAAATAATCAGTGCAAAGTTCTCTCTTAGACTATGTGAGTCTAAGTGAAGCTAACTACGTCCTATGCTCCGCCCGATGATGGCGAGAGCTTCCGTGCAACTGGAGCTCGCGGCGGGCACGGCCGCGTCCGAGTGCGCTCGGTGCGCGGAGACCAGGCGCACTTGCCCATCGTGCGTTCAGCGCCGGCGGTATGCCTGGTCACTCGTGACCGAGCAGGGAGAGACGATCGAGAGCGCCTCGCGCATCGTCGGACTCACCTCCGAGCGGGTACACGCGCTGGTCGAGGAGGAAGGCCGCCGTCGTGAACTCGGCAGCCTCAGGTGCGACTCGATCCCGGTTGCGCTCACCAAGGCCGTCGTCGAGCAGGCGCTGGCGCGGGACCCCGACCTTACGATCGCCGACATCGCGCGCTGGCTTGATATGGCCCAGGCCGACTTCGAGCGCGCGTTCATCGGCAAGAGCAAGACGGCGCGGGCGAAGAGCCGAGTCAATGTCTCCACTGCGAGCCGGTTGATGATCGCGCTGGGACGCGCCCCCAACGAACTACCCGGGTGCTGAAGGCCGCGTTCAGAACACCGCCACCGGATTCCACGGCGAACCCGTCCCGCCATGGATCAGGAGCGGGAGCCCGACGACCGCGTCGGTCAGATGCAGGCGATGATGGGCTGGGGCCCGTGGGAGGTCTATGAATACGTCCCGGGTCGGCTGCGTGAGCTCACCGTGCGAGGTGAGCCGGCCGAGTTCACGTGGATCGGTGCGGAGGCACAAATTGGCCCCGATCTGTACGTGGAGTTGCTTCAGCCCACCTCGGAGACTGGCATCTTGTACGAATGGCTGACCGCACACGGAGAGGGCGTGCACCACGTTGGGTACTGGGCGCCTGATCTCGAGGTCGCAGTGAGGATCCAGCGACGTTTCCGGCAAGCTGGCACTAAGGTCCTGCTAAGCGCGTGGATCGACGACGTTTACTTTTATTACATGGACACCAGGCCAATGATCTACGAGGTGTGGGCTGGAGATCTGGACTCTTTGGCGGCCGTCAGGCGCATCGAGTCCACTCCCGCGGTCAGGTCGGCTGAGAGTCCGGGACTTGGGAGCCATCGTTGATCCACCAGTCGATCGATAACCCCAGCGAATTTGAGCTGTTCCCGATACCCGAGGTCATCGAGGGCGAACCGGACACGCGGGTTCATTGGCTCAGGGAGGAAGGAAGCGACGGCGCAACACTGATGGCGGGGGTGTTCACGGCGCAGCCGTCTCGGTTCCGCTATGAATTCGAGACGGACGAGACGATTCACGTGATCGCCGGGCGAGTGAGGATCGAGTTCGATTCCGGCGAGGTAGCCGAACTGGAGCCAGGCGCTATCGCGTCCTTCCCCAAAGGGGAGCGCGCGACCTGGGAGATCATCGAGCCGTTGCGAGAGTTCTTCGTGCTCAGCGGCCGCTGATGACTACGCGTCCCAGGCGTGGGCGGTCTTAGGTCATGGCCGTCGATGAGCGTGATCTGCAGGCGATCCGGGCAGAGCTCGAAGCCCGCCGCGACTCGATCCGCGCGCGCATCGCCATGCTCTCCGAGCGCCCCGAGCGAGGTAGCGGGTTGGGGTTCGGCAAGCGGATCGGCGACGGAACAACCGAGGCGATCACGAGGCTTACGGACATCGGCGTCGGCCAATCGTTAGAGCAGACGCTCGCTCGGACGGAGCGAGCCCTGACCAAGCTCGACGAGGGGACCTACGGCGTCTGTGACAGTTGCGGCGAGGCGATTTCGCCCGGCCGCATGCGGGCTCTGCCCGACGGTGCCTTGTGCCTGAAGTGCGCGTCGAAGGCGCCCCATCCGCGCCCGCGGGAACGCCGCTGACGGGGCAGAGGCATAGGAAACAGCTCTGATCCGGTTGATGCCTGACGGAGGCCCGCTAGGGACAGCGGACACGCCCACGAGCGGAGTGTCATGTACAATTGTACCGCGAGTGGAGCCTCGTCAGCTGAGCACAAAGGGGATCTTGGAGGAGGCGGGTCCATGAAGGTCACCGGAGTCGACGTGCACACCGTCTCTGTTCCGTTCACTCACCCGGAGACGTGGCGGTTCGGGCGGATGTGGGGGTTGACCAACGCGATCGTCGAGGTCCACACCGACGAGGGGATTACGGGCATCGGAGAGGTGCCCGGGAGCCCGCTGATCGCGCTGGTTCGTGGGGCACTCGAGGCGACGATCCCGTGGATCGTCGGTGAGGACCCGCTCCGGATCAATCAGTTCCTTCAACGAGCGCAGGACCGGGGCTGGCACCACTATCCGTATCTAGGCAATGGCGCCACGGCAGCAATCGAGATGGCGCTGTGGGACATCTGCGGCAAGGCCCACGGGTGCCCGGTGCATCAGTTCTTCGGCGGACTCGACACTGAGCGGGTTCCGTTCTACTGGTTCGTCGGGGTGGACGATCGGACGGCCGCGACCGCGCGGGCGCAGGCGGCGGAGGGGGCCTCGCGCGGGTTCAAGACCGTTTACATCAAGATCGGCTTCGAGCTCGAGAACGACCTGGCGCTTGCGCGTGCGATTCGTGAGGAGGTTGGCGACGCGGTCGCTGTGCGGGTAGACGCGAACGAGGCATGGTCGGTGTTCGAGGCGGTCGACGCCCTGCAGCGCTTCGAGGAGGTCGGCGTCGAGTTCGTCGAGCAGCCGATCGACATGCACGACATCGCGGGTCTGGCCGATCTGCGCTCTAAGTCGAGGGTCCGGATCGGCGCTAACCAGTCCGCGTGGCTGCCCTGGCAGGTGCCTGAGGTGATCAGGCAGCACGCGGCCGACGTGATCGTGACCGACCCGCACCAGCTCGGAGGACTCGTCCCCTTCCATAACGCGGCGGCGGCCTGCCAGGCGGCCGGCATTCCAATCTGCAAGCACGCGTTCGCGGATCTCGGCATAACGACGATCGCCGCCTCGCACGTGCTCGCCACGCTGCCTTCACCCCAGCTCGGACACCAGCAGTTTTTGACGTTCCTGGTGCACGATCTGCTCGAGGAGAAGATCGAATTCGTGGACGGAGCGGTTCCCGTTCCGAGCGGGCCGGGCCTGTGCATCGAGCTCGACCGCGAGGCGCTCGAGTTCTACAAGGGGATCTTCGAGCAGTACGGTGAGTTCGAGGGTTATGGGCCCGTCACCCCACAATCGCCGTTGCCGGCCGAGCTGCACGTTCCCAGACGCTGATGCAGATGTTCACTCCGGACGACCTGAAGTACACATACAGCCCCGCACACGAGCCGATCGGGATGGTTGCGCCCGGAGAGACATTCGCGGTCCTCACCGAGGACTGCTTCACGCGCCGTTACGAGACTCCGGACGGTTTCACGACCGAGTCGGCGGCGTGGGTCGAGGAGAACCTCGATGGCGTAACGGGACCGATCGCCGTGCGCGGTGCCGAGGCGGGGCAGGTCGTCGCTGTCGCGATCGAGGAGCTCGAGGCCATCACGCCGGGAGCAGTCGTCGTCAGTCGCTGCGAGGCATATTCGCCCGCCGATTGGTGGCATGAAGAGGACCATGTCGTCAACCTCGACATCGCGGAGGGCCTGATCACCCTTGGGGACAACTGGTCGGTGCCCGCCCGACCGCTGATCGGATGCCTCGCCACGCAGCCCTCGCGCGAGACGGTTCTAAGCCGTCGGGAGGGCGATTACTGCGGGAACGTCGACTGCGGCGAGATCACCACTGGAGCGACCGTAATCCTCCCGGTAGCGGTTCCCGGCGCCGGTCTGTACTTCGGTGACTGCAAGGCGGCGATGGGTGACGGCGAGGTCGTGGCGGCGCCCGAGATCGGTGCGCGTATCGTCGCATCGGCTCGCCCCCGAGCTCGTCCCCGATCAATGGGTAGGCCGCGGGTGATTACGCCGCAGACGTTGACGACGATCTCCTCCGGACATCTCGCTCGCGGATGCCTGCCGCACGGCGTTCAAGGAACTGAAGCTCTGGCTCGAGGACGAGTGGCAGCTGACTTCGGATCAAGCCGCGGTGATCATGGGAATCGGCGCTCACTGCCGTATTGGCCAGATAAGCAATCAGCTGCACACCGGCAAGTGCTCAATCGATCGCTCTCTACTGCCGGATACCGGAGGCGGGAGTGGTACCTATGCCTAGTGCTCCCTGGCATGGGGTGCTCGTCGCCAACCCGGTCGCGCTGGACAGCCGACTCGAGGTCGACTACGACCGATACGGCGAGCACGTCGCCTGGCTCGCGGATTCCGGCTGCGACGGCGTCACCCCGAACGGATCGCTCGGCGAGTACCAGACGCTGAGCGAGGTGGAGCGCGCACGAACCGTCGCCACCGCGCTTGAAGCCGCGCCGGACGGGTTCGCGGTCATCCCCGCGGTTGGCGCGTACGGGTCGCGTGAGGCCGTGCGCTGGGCCGAGCGAGCGGCGGAGGCGGGCGCTCCGGCCGTCATGGCGCTGCCGCCAAACTCATACCGGGCCGACGAGCGAAGCGTTTTCGAGCATTACCGGGCGGTGGCGGCCGTTGGCCTTCCCGTCATCGCCTACAACAACCCGTTCGACACCAAGGTCGACCTGGTTCCGGAAATGCTTGCGCGGCTGCACGAAGACGGCCTGATCGTGGCGGTCAAAGAGTTTGCGGGGGATCCGCGGCGCGCGTACCGGATGCGTGAGCTGGCACCGGAGCTTGACGTTCTGGTCGGATCCGACGACACCGTGGTCGAGATCGCGCTGGCCGGTGCGAAGGGGTGGGTGTCGGGTTTTACGAGCGCCTTCCCGCGCGCATGCGTGCAGCTCTACGACGCAGCGATTGCCGGGGATCTCGAAACGGCGCTGCCGCTCTACCGCGTGCTGCATCCCCTGTTGCGATGGGACTCGAGGACCGAGTTCATCCAGGCGATCAAGCTTTCGATGGACATCGTCGGCCGTTACGGAGGCGGTTGCCGCCCGCCCCGCGTGCCGCTTGACCGCCGACCAGAGAGGCCGAGATCCGCGAGCTCACCGAGCGCGCGGTCGCGTCCGGGATCGAGCGAGCGTCTTACAGCACGCTCGCACCCCACGAAGCCTGATCAGGTCTCTTCGCGTCCGACCCACAAACCGCGGACGTGCTTGATATGCGAGCTGATTACTCGTTTGGTTGCTGCGCCATCCCCTGCCCGCATCGTCTCGACGAGCTCGTGGTGCTCCTCTGCCGAGGCGACCAACCGACCCGTCTCGACGAGCTTGCCGAGGCCATATAACCGGGTGTGCAGGCGGAGGCGGTCGATGAGCTCGGTGAGCCTGGCGTTCCCCAGCTGCGAGATCAGCGCGACGTGGAAGCGCCGGTCGGAATCGAGATAGTCGATCAAATCCCCTCGCGCAGCGGCAGCGACGTTCTCGTCAGCGATCTCGGAGAGACGCTCCAAGACTCTTGGCGAGATGGTCTTCGCGACCTCGACGGTGCTCGGCACCTCGAGCAACAAGCGGATCTGCGAAATCTCGTCGAGGTCGGTGTCGGACATCTCGACGACGCGAAAGCCACGGTTGCGCTCGGCGACCACGAATCCGTCCTTCGCCAGCGCGAGCATGGCCTCTCGAACGGGGGTGGCCGACACGCCGAAGCGCTCTCCCAAGGTTGGGGCCGAGTACAGCTCTCCGGGTCTCAGTTCGCCGGCCACCAGCGCCGCCTCGAGCCCGCGCCTCACTTGGTCGCGGAAGCTCCGGCTCTGGATCTGCCCGATATGACTTGTGTCAGTCTGGGGGCTGGTAGCTGACGGAATCGAGTGGCTCCTACCCGGCCGACAGGCTCGGCACACCGGGGCGGCCGAGCTTGATTGACGATATGACATGTGCCATGCTACATGTCACAACCGGATTCATTTGGCTACAGCGGCCAAGGAGACTGGAGGACCGGCGGTGGCATCGACACTGAGGTCTCAACGGGTACACCGGAAGGTGCATCGACTCGCGAGCCGACGCTCGCCAAGAACGAGATGGGGCTGCTGGGGTCCACGGTGTTTGCGTTTGCGGGCGCGGCGCCGGGGCAGACCGTATCGATCGTGCTCGCGTCGCTCGTCGCGGCTTCCGCCTATGGGACGATTCTGCCGCTCGCGTTCTCGGGTGTCGCGCTGCTGTTCATCGCGATTGCGTTCAATCGGCTGAATATGTGGCGCCAGAACGCCGGGGCGACGTACGAGTGGGTGTGTCGTTCCCTGAGCCCGTACGCGGGCAACCTGGTGGGATGGCTGATGCTGGTCGCGTTTGCCGGCTTCGTGCTGATCGATGTGATCACGCTTGGAACGAGCTCGTTGGCGCTGTTGGGCCTGTCTCCCAGCAATCAGCTTGCCGGGGCGATCGCGATCGTCGTGATCGGATCATTTCTTACCGCGACGGCAGTCATCGGCCTGCGGCCGAGTGCGCGGTTGCAGGTCACCGTCGCGGCGATCGAGTTCTCGATCCTGCTGGTGTTCATCGTCTGGGCATTCATCGAGGTCTACCTCGTGCACAAGGCGGGGACCGTGCGCCCGACCACTCATTGGCTGAGCTTCAGCGGCACGGGGTCCGGGGTCTTCAGCGCGGCAATGGTCATCGCCGTCGCCTCGATCGCCGGTTGGGACGGCGGCATCTACGTCAACGAGGAGACCTCGCGGCCGGAGAAGAACCCCGGCCTAGGCGCCGTCCTCGGGGTGGTGATCGTCGTCGCGATGTTCCTCCTAATGTTCGCCACGTTCCAAGGCATCGCGCCGCTGTCGGCGCTCAACGCCCATGCCGCCAACGCCGCCGCGTTCGTGGGCCAGCGACTCGGTGGTACCGCCGGTGATCGCGTGATATCGCTCGCTGTCTTCCTCTCGGTGATCGCGACGACCCAGGTCGCGATTATCGGCACCGCACGGCTGACCTTCTCGATGTCCCGCGACCGCGTGCTGCCCGCCAAGCTCGGAGAGATCAGCCCGCGCTTCCGCACCCCGGCCTTCACCACGGCGCTGCTCGGCGCATTGACGATCGTCTTCGGCATCGTCGACATCTACGTGAGCTCTGTCGCCACCGCGATCCTCGACCTGGTCACGATTAGCGGCCTGCTCTATGGACTGTTTTACGCGATCACCGGGATGGCAGCCTCGTGGTACTACCGCCGGTTCATCTTCAGGTCGGTCAAAGACGTTCTGATCCTAGGGGCGATGCCGCTCGCCGGTGCCGGCCTGCTGCTGTGGGTGGCCTACAAGGCCGCAATCGCACTTACCTCGACCGAGAGGTGGATCCTGATCGGGCTCGCCGTGCTCGGAGTGACCATGACTATCGTCGCCGTGAAGGTCTACAAGTCGCCGATCTTCAAGATCAAGGCGGAGGCCGCGACCACCACTGAGCCGCAGCTGAACGTCGGCGCCGGCTGATCTGTAGCCAGGCAAAGCGAGGCACCGCGTGGAGCGTCTGGACGGCCAAGTCGCGATCGTGACCGGGGGCGCGCGCGGGATCGGCGCCGGCATCACCGGCGTACTCCGCGAGGAAGGCGCGAACGTCGTGGTCGCGGATAAGGACGGCCGGGCGGCGGAGGAATGTGTTTCCTCGCTAGATCCAGGTGGAGAGCATGCCGCTGCGTTCGCTGTCGATGTCACGCAAGGTGCCGACCTCACCGCACTTGTCGCGGCCACGCTCGAGCGCTGGGGGCGGATCGACATTCTCGCGGCCAACGCCGGCATCTATCCCGCACATCCCATTCCTCGAACTCGCCCCTGAGCAATTCGATGAGCTGATGGCGATTAACGTCCGTGGCGCGGTGTTCGCGGCGCAAGCCTGCAGCGGTCCGATGCGGGACCGACGCTACGGACGGATCGTGCTCACGTCCTCGATCACAGGGCCAATCACCGGGCAGCACGGGTACGCGCACTACGGCGCCTCGAAGGCGGCGATGCTCGGCTTCATGCGATCCGCAGCAGTTGAACTCGCCGACGCCGGAGTTACGGTCAACGCGGTGCTGCCCGGAAACGTCCGCACGCCTGGGTTCGGGGACCTCGGCGAGGAGCACCAGCGCGCCATGCTCGCCGCGATCCCGCTCGGAGTGCTAGCCGAGCCCTCGGACGTCGGCTGGGCGGTGAGGTTCCTCGCCTCTCCGGAGGCGCGCTATATCACCGGCCAGACGCTGGTCGTCGACGGAGGACAGGTCCTGCCCGAGAGCGCGTGAGGACAACCGGAGCTGATCCGGTTGATCCCTGACCGCGGCCCGCTACCGAGTGCCGACCATGCGCATGAAGCCCAGTGCGCAGAGGGCGGCGACGATCAAGGCGATGATCGGCAGCCCGGCGCCGATAACGCCGGCGATTGCGAGCACGATCCCAACGACTCCGACCGTTCCAGCGACCCCCGACGCGACCACGAGCTGATAGGCGCGCCGTTCGCGCGCCCGGCGGGGGGTATAACTGCCGCGTTTCTCAAGTTCGCCCATAGTGCTCAGGGTAGCGACCTTCGTTGCTGGCGCCAGAGACCCCTCACGCCACCCGGGACGCGGCGACATTCGATTCGTGCGCCTCTGCGCTAGCTGCCGGGCGGTCCTCCGTGTCCTCCGGCTCCACGATGTCGCCTGCCCCGGACCGGCGCCGGCTCAGGGCGACGCCGGCGAGGCACAGGATCCCGCCGGGGAGCGCGAGCAGCGGCGGCGTCTCCCCGAGAGCCACCCAGCTGATCGCCACGACCAGCGGCGGAACCAAGTACGTGGCGACGCCAAGCCGGCCGGCGCGGGTTCGGGCCAGGGCAAACGCCCAGGTGGCGAAGCCAACCGCGAGCGGCCCGATGCCGAGGTATACCGTCCAGCCGATCGTGGACGCGCGGGCTCGCCCCAGCTGTCCGACGAGCTCGGGGGCGAAGGGGAGGCAGGCCAGCGCCGCCACCGTGCAGGCCAGCCAGGTCACCGACAGTGCCGAGGCGTCGCGCAGGGCGGGCTTTTGCGCGACCACGCCGCCCGCGTAGACCACCGCGGCCAGCAGGCACAGAGCGGCGCCCCACGTCGCCCGCAGCCCATGGTGGGAGACGCCCACCGCGATCAGCGCCACCCCGGCGAACGACACCATGCACCCGGTGATCAGCGCGCGGGGGAAGCCCTCTCGCAGCAACGCGCCGGCCAGGAAGGCGAGAAAGATGGGGCCGGTGTTGACGAGCAAGGCTGATGTTCCGGCGTCGATACGCCGTTCGGCCGCGTTCAGGGCCAGGTTGTAGATACCGAACCAGAGCAGTCCGGACAGCACGGCGAATCCGGCCGCGCGACCGCGAGGGACGCGGTCGCGCCGGGCCAGCATCGCCACGCCGAGCGCCAGGCTGCCCACGCTCAGCCGCGCGAGTGCCAGCGGCCCCGGCCCCAGCTGGCGACCCACGAACCTGATCGCGACGAACGCCGAGGACCAGAGCAGCACGCTGACCAGCGCGGCCACCACCGGCTCTCGGGCACGCTGCCTCATAACTGTTCAACGTATCGGGACCGGCAAGCGTGAGATCGGGGTGTCGGCGATACGCCGACGAAACCACTCGAGCTCGAGCGCCCCGCCGGGCGGCTCGAGCTCTACGAGGTGGGCGCCCTTAGTCGATGTAACAGTATGAGTCGCTTGAGGCGTCTCCGCCTTGGAGGCGTGTTTGGTGGACTCTCAGGCCTCGGAAGTCCTGGTCGCGGGGGAAGAACCGTGGGTCGATTTGGATTCCGCCGGAGTCGGGGTCGGCGTCTGCTTTAGCCATCCACGCGCCTACGCCGGCGGGATAGAAGACCTCGTCCCAGGCGGCGTAGAGCGAGTTGGTGAAGTACACGCGGCGGCCGTCGCGGCTGATCTCGACCATCTGCGGCCCACCCGCGAGCGCCTCGTCTGGGGCGGCGGGGTGCGCGGCGCGGCCCGCGATCCCACCGAGACGCACAGACCCCGTCTCTTTGGGGTTGTGGGGGTCGGAGACGTCGTATTGCTTGAGTTCGCCGGTGCCCCAGCACGAGACGTACAGCCAGCGGTCATCAACGGAGAGGTCGATGTCTGAAACGAGCGGCGGGACCGCCCCGAACGGCTTTAGCGCCGGCGGCAAATCGGCTTCGTCGGCGGGTTCGGCGGGGATCGTGATGACCTTCTCCGCCACCCAGCGCTCGTCGTCCTGGCGGTGCCATAGCCACACCGACGCCGAGAGGTCCGCGACGCTGATCACGACGCCCACAAACCCCCAGCGCTTCTGCGGGTTATGCGCGGGCGCAGCTCGAGCACCATCTGATGCTCGTCGCCCAAATCGATCCGCTGCAGCAGACGCCCCTCGGACAGGCTCCAGAAATCGAGGTGATGCCCAAAGCGCTTACCCAACAGGTCCTCGGGATTCAGGCCGTTCTCGATCATCGCCGGCGTCGCCCACTCCGAGGTGATCGCGACGTCATCGTTTAGGTGCCACCACACGTCATAGGCCAAAAACTGATCGCCGCGGTCTCGCTCCCAAGGGCCGATCACCTCAAACGTCTCATGATCGATCAGCGCCACGCCCCCGGGCCCATCGCCGTCGTTGGTGCCCCCCAGGTTGGACATGAAGATCCCGCCCGGCCCGCAATGCACCGTGTGCGGGCGCGAATACCCCGCCTTGGCCGCGAGCTCCTCGGGCTCGATCGTGCGCACCACCCGCGGCTCGCGCGGATCAGGCTGGGTGTCAAGGATGTACGTGCGCGAGGAACGGATCCCCGGGACCACCAGGTAGCGGCGCTCCAACACGCCCCCGTGCCCCTCGTGACACAGCGCGCTCGAACACGCATTCCACCCAAAGTGATGCAGCTCGTTACCGGCCGTCGGCAACTCAGACCAGCCAACGACCTGGCCGTAGCTCGCCGAGGTCGCGTCGCAATCAACCACCGCGATCGCATCACGCTTGACGCCCTCGGGATCAAACGCCGCGACATACGCAAGCCCCTCAGCAGGAGCCGCAATCGCCGCGGCCGGCGAACGATAAAACGTCGGATCTGTTACGTCAGGCAAGGGAAACTCCTTTTCTCGGGTCCAAACTCAACGGGGCTGCTTCATGTCCGTGTGACGAACTTTGAGGGAAACACGGCCGGAGGGCGTTGGGGGAGGCGGATGCGCCTCAGCGCGGGCACCGCGAAAGCCGGCAGGCATCCGGCCCACATGATCGTCGCCGCGATCCTCTGGTCGCGAAGCGCTGCTGGTCCAACGGCCTGGACGTAGTGCTCGTAGACGGGATGGGACGCGGTTCCCAGCCAGAGAGCGATCAGTCCCATGGGCACCATGCAGGCGACCATACAAGCGAACTGGCCGCGCGGCCCGGGTCGGTGAGGGAGGGGGTCGGCACCGATTAGCGGCGCCCACACGATTAGGGCCGTCAGGAGGTAGAGAGCGTGCACAGCTTCGTGGACGTAGTCGTCGCTGAGGGCGAGGCCGTAGACCGCGGGCACGTGAGTAACGAGCAGGACGGCGCAGAACAGAGTGACTGACCCAACGGGGCCGGTCACCGCGGCGACGGGCCGCGACCGGAGCGCGCGCCCGAGCCGGTTCGCGGCCGGCTCGAGGCAGGGAATAGAGCGCGAGGCGGACCGGGGCACCCGCCGCGAGCAGCGGCGCGACGACGACCCACATCACCATGTGCTCGACCATGTGCACCGAGAGCCATGTGTCGGCCTGCGAGCCAATCCCGGAATACAGGTCGAGCACCAATATCGCCAGCCCGGCGAGGAAGCACGCGCTTCTGCGCCGCGGCCAGCGGCGTCCACGCCGGTCGCGACGACGTCCCTCGGCGGCCGACCCGAGATAGAGCGCGCCGGCCGCAATCAAAAGCACCAGAAAAGCGGCCCCGACGGGACCGTCGAGGCTCCAGTCGAACGCGAGAGCGCGCAGGCTCATGCGCTACCGCGGGATCTCAGCGCTTACCTGGTGGCTCCTTCCGCAACCTCCGCTCCGGGTTGGGGGACGATGCGGATGTAGGGGCGGGGTGCTTGCCATTCGCCGAAGATTTCGCGGGCTTGGTCGTCTGTGACCGAGCCCGCGATGATGACGTCTTCGCCTTGGTTCCAGTTGACGGGGGTGGAGACCTTGTGTTTGGCGGTGAGCTGCAGCGAGTCGATTACGCGCAGGACTTCGTCGAAGTTGCGCCCGGTGGTCATGGGGTAGGCGAGGATCAGCTTGATCTTTTTGTCGGGGCCGATCACGAACACGTTGCGTATGGTCTGGTTATCGGCGGGGGTGCGGGTCTTGGCGTCGCCGGAGACGTCGGCGGGGAGCATGCCGTAGAGCTTTGAGACGACAAAGTCGGCGTCGCCGATGATCGGGTAGTTGGGAGCGTTGCCCTGGGTCTCTTCGATGTCCTTGGCCCAGCGCTGGTGATCGCCGCTTGAGTCGACCGAGAGCCCGAGGATCTTGACCCCGCAGCGGTCAAACTCGGGCTTGATCTTGGCCATGTAGCCAAGCTCGGTCGTGCACACCGGCGTGAAGTCCTTTGGATGCGAGAACAGCACCGCCCACGAATCCCCGATCCAGTCATGAAAACGAATCCGTCCCTCCGTCGACTCCGCCTCAAAATCCGGGGCGGTATCACCAAGCGTCAAGCTCATTCGATGTACTCCTTGTATTCGTAGATATCGCGGTCCGTCGGCGATGATTTGACGCGGTCAGGCGACCTCGCGCAGCCGCCCTGTCTCTACCTCGTAGATGAAGCCTCGGATGTTGTCCTTGCGCGGCACGAAGGGCGACGCCTTGATTCGCGCGATGGACTGGCGGACGTCTGTCTCCAGATCCGAGAATGACTCCGCCGCCCACTCCGGCTTGATCCCGGTCTCTTGTTCGATGGAATTCCTGAACTCGTCGTCAGTGAACGTCAGCATCCCACAGTCGGTGTGGTGGATCAGGATGATTTCCTCGGTGCCCAGCAACCGCTGCGAGATCGCCAGCGAGCGGATCTCGTCGTCGGTGACCACCCCGCCCGCGTTGCGGATCACGTGTGCGTCACCCTCGGTGAGGCCGAGCGCCCCGTAGACGTTCAGCCGCGCGTCCATGCACGCGACGACGGCGACCTTGCGTGCCGGGGGGAGCGGCAGCTCGGCCTTGTCGAACGAGGCGGCGTACGCCTCGTTGTTCGCCAACAGCTCGTCTGTTGAAGTCATCAGTTCTCCTGAGTCGTCGGATCTAACGTCTCGTCTCAGCCACGCAGAGTCACGCAGCCGGATCCCCACCGCCGAGGTCTACTCTACTAAATTCATTATCTTTATCGAAAATTGTTTCCGGCAGCGATGTATCTCCGCCGAACCCGTCCCGCAGACCTCCGCAGTTCCCGCAGCCTCTCGTTGTCTAAACTCGGGAGCGGCGACATGGATTCGGGGCTCCATTCACCGATTGCGGTCGTGTGCGCGAGCGGCGCGCGCGCAGTGAGCAGGGACTCGTGACCCTCTCGGTGCCAAGCGATCCCGCGATCAGTCCCGAGCAACAGCTCTGGCGTCCCACTCCCCTCCAGACGCTCGAGCTCGAGGAGATCCCCAATGCGCGGCATTTCGTGCGCGACCACTTTCCCGCGCCCGCGCGCGGTCGCCGACCGTGGTCGCTCGAGCTGACGGCAAGCTGGCGCTCCATCGAGTCCCGGTCCGTTGAGCTCGATCTCAGGCGGTTGCAGAACCTGCCGCAGCGGACCGTGACCGTGGTGCTCGAATGCGCCGGCCACCGGCGCGCCGAATTCGAGCCGATGCCACGTGGCCTGCCGTGGGCGGCCGGAGCGGTCGCCGAGGCGCGCTGGACCGGCCCGAGCCTCTCGACCGTGCTCGAACTCGTCGGCGTTCCAGCATCTGCGCTCGAGGTCGTCCTCCAGGGCGCGGACTCAGGTCCGGTCGACGGGGTCGACGGAGTCCATCACTTCGCACGAAGCCTTCCGCTCGCCAAGGCACTCGAGCCCGACGTATTGCTCGCCCACGAGATGAACGGCGAACCGATCCCCCGGGAGCGCGGCGGCCCGGTCCGTGCGGTCGTCCCCGGGTGGTACGCGACCGATTCGGTCAAATGGCTCGAGCGCATCTGGTTCACGAACGACGAGTTCGATGGGTACTTCCAGGCTCGCGATTACCGGTTTCGCGCGCCGGGCGAGAGCGGTCTCGGTGAGCGCATGACCGAGCTACCGGTCCATGCGCTGATCACGAAACCAGCGGACTGTGACGCGACGGTGCCAACGGGCAATCTGTCGACCCGGGGAATCGCATGGGGCGGGACAGGCGGAATCGCGGAGGTGCTCGTGCGCCTCGACGACGGCCCATGGGCGCCGGCTCGCTTGGGTCCCGTCCGAAGCCGCTACACGCGCGTGAGCTGGGAGTCGGACTGTACGGTCACGCCGGGACCGCACGAGCTCGCGTGCCGCGCGATCGACGGGGCGGGCCGCACCCAGCCCGATCGCCCGCCCATGAACGTCCAGGGCTACGCAAACAACGCGGTCCACCGCGTCAACTTCACCTCCGCATAGCGCGCGTACCGGGTGGGGGGGCGAAAAGTGGCGGGCCGGCGACTCTTAACGCCATGAGCGAACTAACTGACCCTTCCACGCCAGACGATGTCCTCGAGCGCTTTGTCGCCGAGCTCTTAGGCGCCGGTGCCGTTCTGAGCCAGATCGTTTCCCAGATGGTTCGGTTCGACGCCGAGCACGGGGTAAACCCCGATGCCGTTCCGATCCCCCAGGCTGCACACGAACTCCTCTGCAACGGTCTTGTCCAGGTGAAGCCCCGGCATTCGCCTAGAGACTGGAAGGTCGCGGCGGCGATTCTCAAGGAGGCAACCGACGCGATCTGCGACAACGTGTTCTTCGTGCCCTTAGACGACGAATAGCACGCAGACGCCGCGCAAGCCCCGCGCAACCGCGTCGCCGGGTGACGCCGAGGCTTTAGAATTCAGTTGGCCGTAATTAAGGATCGCCAGTTCGCTTACGTCTGGCCGCGCGTGGAGGGTCTCGCGGCTGGGGGACATCGGGCCAGAACGAGAAGGGGCAGCATGCACCTAATCAGTCTGCGCGCATCTGGGTAGTTGCGGCGGGAGCGTTGGTCTTCGCGTTCGCCGCCGCCGCCATCGCGAGCGCATATGCCTACAAGGCCCTACTCCGTCGTTCTCACTGCCAGCGTCACCAGCAACGGTTCGACTGTGACGGCCAAGTTCGTCAACGAGGACTCGCATCAATCGCTTGGTTCGGCTGATCTGACCGCCCCCGAGGGATATATCGTGTCGAGCGCGACCGTGTCACAGGGGTCGGCCTCGGTCAGCGGGAACGTGGTCGAGCTCCGCAACCTCGCCCTGCAGGCGGGAGCGTCGCTGACGGCCACGATCGACGTTTCGTCGACAACGTGCGCGTCGAGCACATGGGCGGTCGAGGCGAAGCAGTCGCAACAATTCCAGGGGGTTCGGAGTCACCTTCACGCTCGATACGGCGCACAGCAACCTCAATACCTCCGCGTGCGGAGTGCCCTGCAAGAAGGGCGCGACCTGCACCACGAACGCCGGCAATGCAAACGGCAGCGCACAGGTCTCGCTGAGCAAGTCGACGAACAAGGGGCAGCTCTTTGAGTCGGTGAACAGCAGCGAGGTGGCAGCCGCTCACGTGCAAGAAAGCGAACGGCTCCGTCTATCGTCGGCGGATCCGAACACGTACGACATGTATGCCACGTCAAATGGGCGCAAGCTTGTGAAAATCACGATCACTCAACCCCGTGGTCTCGCGTCCGTTAGGCCGCCAGCAGATCTGCTTCGACGCTCCGTACAAGTTTCAAGCCGAAGCAGGCACCCGTTTGCGACGGGACGGGAACGGTGGCTTCATCGGGCTGCTGCCGGACTGCGGAAGGGAATCGGACGAATGGGTCCGACCGTGTAACGACCACGACGACGACTCAGATGATCCGGGATCGACGGTCCTGCTCGTCGTCAATATCCCGAGTGGGCTCCCCGGCGACCCACACATGAGCTGAACAGCCGGAGCTCGCGGGGTGTCTAGACGCTGGCCAGCGCGGAGGTTGGCTCCTGTACCGGTTCGCGTGGTCAGGCCTGGGATCGCCGGAAGCGCACCACCCCGAGCCGCGCGACTGATTGCAGTCGCGCTCCGCTCGCTGATCCGGATCCAAGGGGACAAGCGCCGCCAGGACATCGAGCGCGAGCGCAAGCTCGTAGTCCTCTCCGCGGGCTCGCGCAGCCGCCACGCAAGCTCGAGCTCCCGCCTCGCCGCATCGCTATCACCCATCTGCGCCAACCCGATCGCCGAGGCCCGGCGCAGCATCGCCACGTTGTTTTCCCGGAGGCGAGTAGGCCTCTGGCCGTCGAAACCGCACTTTCAGCGACTCCGCCGAGCGCCTCTGCTTCCGCGGTGAGCGCGCTGGCAAGGTCGGCGTAGTAGCCGACGCCAACGCGGCGCATGTCCAAAACCGTCGCTTTGAGCAACGCAATGCCCTCCTGCGCGCGCCCAAGCCGAACCCACAGACCGACCAAGGAGCATGTTCGCGAAGGCGGCCCCCTCCCGGTGGCCCGTCGAGTTCCACATGCGGTGTGCCCGCCGAAGGTGAACCTCGGCGTCCTCGAGGTGTCCCTGGTCGGACAGGATCTCGCCGACGTTCGCGTCGGTTTCCGCGACCTCCGCGAGGTTGCCCGCTCGCTTGCGGCACGCTCCGGCCTCCCGGTAGAGACCGATTGCCTCCTGCCAGCGCCCGCGCCAGTAGGCGAAGCCACCGAGGTTGTTGAGCACGCTGGCTTCCTGCTCAAGGTCGCGCGAGCGCTCGGTAGATCTCCAGCGCGCGACCCGAGTGGGTCACCTCGTCAAACCTGCCCGAGTTCGAACAGCGCCCAGTCGAGCGTGTAGCACGCGCGAGCCTGTGCACGAAGCTCACCGGTTTCTTCGCCTTCGGTCATGGCCTCGCGGCACAGTCGCTCCGCCTCCCTGTATCGACGCTGACGTTGACGGATCCACCCGAGCTCGGCGACCAGCCGCGACACGCGACACCTCGAGCCTCCCGACCGGGCACGTGCTCGAGCCCGACGAAGGCCGCGTCGAATCCAGCGCACCGCGGAGGACATTTCGGTGCGCTGGCAGAGTTGTCCGTGACGGAGATACAGGCGGGCCGCGACGATAGGGTCGCCGCCGCTCAGCCGTCTGGCGGAGGTAAACGCGTGCGCGGCGGCGGACAGCTCGCCGACCTTGGCCAACGCTTCACCGAGCTGCTCCCAGCGCCGCGCCAAGCTCGGCACGCGGAACGTTGCTCGACGCGGCCGGCCTCGATCGCGCGTCGATACAACCTGCGAGGCATCCGCGTGGGCGAACCGGGAGGTGGCCCGCTCGGCCCCGATGAGCGCGTATTTCCACGCGCGCCCGTGATCGCGCGCGAGGCTGAAATGGAGCGAGAGGACCGCGGGCTCCGCGTCAACGTGGTGGTCGAGCTCATGCTCGAGCGATCTAGCGAGGGCAATATGCAACTCGCGGCGCAGGCGGAAGGGCAGGGTGTGATAAGCCGCTTCGCAAAGGGCAGGGCGCTTGAAGCGGAGGTAGCCATCGGGATCGACGGCAAATATGCCCTGCAGCCGCTCCCATGTGTTCGATCCGGTTGAGCCGCGCCGCATCGAGGACGTGGTGCAGACGCGCCTCGGAAAACCTGAGCCCCAGCACCGACGCGCGCCGGAGGAGCATGCGGTCACCCGGGTCAAGCGCATCGATCCGGGCGGTAGCGGCCGCCTCGATGTTGTCCGGCAGCACCTCTGAGCCTCCCGCCGCCGCGGAAAGCAAATCGAGCAGGAACTCGGGGCTACCTCCCGATCGCTCGACGGCCAACTCGAGGAGGTGAGGCGGGACCATGTGCGCTTCGGGCGTCTGCTCCGCCAAGGGCAAGCGCGGCGTCGGGCGGCAGCGGCCCGAGCTCCAGTCGCACCGCGCCCGACGGGGGCACCGTCAAATCCACCTCCGACCTCGCGGCGCGTCACGACGACGACCCAGGACGAGTCGTGAAGCCGGCCGGCGAGTGCCTCAAGCAGCGCTGCCGACGCCTCGTCCATCAGATGGGCGTGCTCGATCTGTACCAGCGTCGGAGCTTCCAGCGCGGGATCAAGAAAGCGGAGTACGACCTCGTGCAGCTTCGGGGCTCGGAGGTCAGCAGAGAGCTCGTTCACCTCAACCGTCTTCGTCGCCTCGGCGCCGAGCGCGATTGCGAGCAACGGGAGCCAGACGAGCAACTCCGGCTGTGACCGTTCAAGCCGCTTGCGCAGCTGTTCCACGATGGCCTCGTCGCCCTCGTCCAGTCCGAACTCCAGGAGCTGGCGGAGCACATCGCGAGCGCAGCTGTAGGGAAGAGCCTCCGTATAGGCCTCGCAGGTCGCGTGGACGAATCGCATGCGCTTCCCCAGCTCGCGCGCCTCCGATAGAAGCCTCGATTTCCCGCTTCCGGTCTCGCCGGCGATCTCGACCAGCCCGCCCGTTCCCTCGCAGGCGTCGGCGATCGACCGTCGCAGGGTCCCGAGCTCTTGATCGCGCCCGAACCAGCGGCAGCCGCTGCTCGGTCATCTGCGGGGGAGCCGCGCGTCGCGCCATGCCCACCTGTACGGCCTCCACGGGGCGGAGCTTGCCCTTGACCATGAACGGCTCTACGGCCCCCGTCTCAAATCGGGTACGCGAGCGCTCGAGCACCTGCGGAGTGGCGTAGATCGCTCGCCACGGAGCCTTCGCCATCAGCCGGGCGGCGAGGTTCACCGCGTCGCCCATCACGGTGTAGGTGCGCCTGTAGGGTGGTCCCACCTCGCCGCTGAAGACGTGTCCGCGCGTGACGCCGACGCGGAGGGGTAGCCGTGGATGCGCGTCCACGATCTCTCGGGCCGCCAGCAGCATGCGCTCGGCATCTTCACCGACCGCGCGCGGTACCCCGCCGGTCAGCAGGAGCTTCCCCCGTCGGCCGCGATGTCCGAGCCGAGCAGACAAACCTCGTAACGGTCCGCCGCGGCCTGCACAATCCGCACGACCTCGTCAACGTGCCCGGCGGCGCGGGCGGAGCCGTGCTCCTCGATCAGCTCGTCGAGACCACCGAACTGCACGAAGGCGACTGTCGCCGTTCGGTGCTCGGGAACCGGCGACGCGGCGAGCAGGTGCGCGCGCAGACGCGGTCGACAGGCAGCCGGCGACGGCGTCGCGGGTCGGCCGCCAGCGAGTCTCGCGCACCCCCCAGTGAGCGTGCGCTGGAGGTCGCGCGAGCAAGACACCGGGACCTCTGGCCGAGCCCTGGGAGGCCTTTGGAAGCAATTCAGCGGTCTGGTTTGAGATCAGGATCTCTCCGCTTGATGCGGCGGCCTCAATGGCCACGACGGTGCTCGCAGCTGGACCCGCGAGCATGTACTCCCGGTGCGAGCCGCCCACGAGGAACGTGTCGAACGAGCCGCTGTGCACGCCCACTGACATGCGCAGCACCACGTCTTTGCCGCCGGCTTTGACCGGGCCAAAGCGTCGCAGCCTTCGTCTCATCGCAAACGCCGACGCTGACCCCCGGAGGGCGTGCTCGTCGCCTTCGAACCACAGCAAGAGGGCGTCGCCTCCGAACTTCAGCAGCGAGCCGCCGTTGGCATACGCCTCGGCCAGGACCGCGGCGAAGCACGAATTGATCGCTTCGACAAGGTGCTCTGCGCCCTCCCTGCCTTTGCGGGAGAGGCGCTCGGAGAGCCGTGTGAAGCCCGATATATCGACGAAGACGACGGTGGCCGCCTCCGTCAGAACTGACTCGTCGGGGGCAGTCGCCAGGCGCCGCAGCAGCACCCGCGGGACGTAGCAGTCCAGCTCGCCCTCATCCACAATCTGGTTCAACGCTTGCCCCTCACTGCACAGTGTCGGCGCCAGCCTGGCGATCCGCTAATGAGGAGCTTACTAGCCCGGTACCGCCGCACGTCCGCGGCCCCATGCTACGACGGGCAAAAGGACGCTCAACTCCCACGGGACGCCATGGACCCGAGTTTCGACGGCGGGTAACCTTGGCGCCAGTCGCCCGATCGAGCCGCCTGAATAGGAGGCTGAAACCATGGCATTCACCCGGCAAGAGATTCGAGACTCGATCGAACGGGCGGGTGACGAGCACTGGGAGACCCTCGTCCGGCACCACACGGACGTTTACCCTGAGAGCAATCCCACGCCCGGCGACGTCTGCAGGGCCGAGGCTGAGCGGCTGAACGCCCTCGGCTTGGGTGACAACCCCAACCTCACGCTGGTGGAAACTCGGGTCGAGCAGGTCCCGCCCGCAGTCCGCATCACCCACCTTTTTGAGGATCACGACAAAGGCACCCGGTTTGAGACCGAGCCGTTCACCGGCTACGACTGAGCGCTGCAGGGTCGCCGACTAGATGTCATGTAGGCCAAGACCGGAATCATCTAAAGCGACGAGATCGCCAAGGCAGTGTCGGTCGCCGACAACTGCGGGTGCCGTCAGAGACGCTGGGACAGCGACAGCGCGACGCGTCCGGCGGCCGCGATGGCCACACCGACCGCTGCGACGCCAGCCGTGATGCGCAGAGCGCCCGCGGTGAGTGGTTGGACGCCGAACGCCGCCCCGGCCTGGGTGAGCGACAGCACGAACGCGGCGACGAGCGCGACGAGCGCCCACACCGGGAACGCGATGTTGCGCCGCAGACGCAGCCCCGGTCGGGCGCGCAGGCCCCACGCGATCGCCACATTTGCGATCAGCCATCCGGCCACGGCGGCTGCGATCGCCATGCGCGGTGCCCGATTGGGCCCGGACAATGAGAAACGCGGGAAGCACTGCAACGGTGAGTGCCACGGTTGTGAGCGCGATCGCGGACAATTGCGCGCGGTCGAGGAACCGGCTGGCGGGATTGCGCGGGGGCGATCCATGGTCGCCGGCGCCGTGGGCTCAGAGACGAAGGCGACCGACGCGCCGACATCCATGAACAGCTCCAGCACGACGATGTGCACCGGGTGGAACGGTGCAGGCAGCCCCAGCGCCAGCGGCACGGCGATGACCAACACCAGTGCGATCTTCGCGCCCAGGTAGAAGGCGACCGCGCGTCGCAGCTGGGAGGCCAGCCCGCGACCGCCCTCGACCGCGCCGACGATCGTCGGGTACGCGTCGTCTACGAGCACAAGGTCGGACGCCTCGCGGGCGAGATCGGTTCCGCGCGCGCCCATGGCGATCCCGACGTTCGCCGCGGCAAGGGCCGGCGCGTCGTTGATGCCATCGCCGGTGACGGCGACGGCCTCGCCGCGATCCTGAAGGACCCGGACGAGGCGCAGCTTGTCCTTGGGCGTGGCGCGCGCGATGACCGCCTCGCCGCGAAGCCGCCCGGCGAGCTCGTCGTCGTCGAGGGCGTCTAGCGGCGCGCCGCCGTGCAGGACCTCAGGAGCATGCACGCCAGCCTCGCGCGCAGCCGCGGCGACCGTCTCGGGGTGGTCGCCGCTGATGACGATCGTCCGCACGCCGGCGTGGGCGAGCTCGGCCACGGCATTGCCGACACCGGCGCGCAACGGATCGCGGAAGGCGGCCAGCCCGACGAAGTCGAGCTCGGCCTCGGCGTCGGCGGCGTCGCGGGGAGCGGAGGCGACACGACGCTCGGCGACCGCAACGATCCGCAGCCCGTCGTCCGCGAGCTGCGCAACACGCGCGAGCACCGAGGCGCGCTCCGTCTCGGGCAGCGCGCACGCGTCGAGTACGGCCTCCGGTGCTCCCTTCACGGCCACCCACGTGCCGCCGGGGTCGGGCCACACCGCGCTTTCGCGCCGGCGCACCGGATCGAACGGGTAGCGGGCGCGGCGCTCGCTCGATGCGGGCTGACCGGCGGCCTCGATCAGCGCGAGATCGACCGGGTCCTGCGCTGCCGCCGCCCCGTGGGCGGCCGCCGCCGCAGCGAGCACGCGTTCACGGTCGCCGTCGATACGTTCGATCAGCAGCCGGTTTTCGGTCAGCGTCCCGGTCTTGTCGGCGAGTAGCACAGTCATCCCGCCGACCGCCTCGGCGGCGCGCAGCCGCCGCAGCAGGACGCCGCGCTGCGCCAGGCGCAGACCGCCGAGCGCGACGAGCACCGTCACGAGGATTGGCAGCTCCTCGGGAATAGTGGCGAACGCGAGCGTCAGGCCGTCGAGCAGCATCTGGCGCGGGGGCTGGCCCCGAAGGACCCCGACGAGCGGCACGAGCACGCATGCCATCACCGCAACGATCAGCGCTGCGCGCGCCAGCTCCGCCATCGCGCGCTGGAGCGGGGTCGGGGGCTCCTTGGCCTGTGCGACGAGCCGGCCGAGGCGCCCGATCTCGGTCTCGTCGCCCAGCGTGACGACGACGCCCTCGCCGGCGCCGGCCACCACCGCGGTGCCCGCGTGGAGCACCGAGGACCGGTCGGCGAGCGGCGCGTCGTCGTCCACCGGCTCGGGTCCCTTCGCGGCCGTCACGGGCTCGCCCGTCAGTCTGGACTCGTCGGTGGCCAGGCCGTCGGCCTCCACGACGCGGGCGTCGGCCGCGATGATGCTGCCGGCCTCGACGAGCAGCACGTCGCCGACGACGAGTGCGCCAACCGGGACCGCCAGGGCGACGCCGGCGCGCCGGACGATTGCGTTGGGAGCGCTGAGGTCGCGGAGCGCCTGCAGCGCGTGCTTGGCACGCACCTCGGAGATCGCCTCGACGGCGCTGACGAGCACGATGACCGAGAAGATCGCAATCGCATCGCGAAGCTCGCCGAAGATCGCCGAAAGCACGCCGACCACGACCAGCAGCAGCTGAAGCGGCTCCGCCACCGACTCGACGATCTCCCCCAAGACGGCCGCGCTCTTGCCGCGTTCGGTCCGGACCGGCGCCGTGCGGCGCTGGGCGACCTCCTCGGGCCTCAGCCCGCCCGGGCGGCTGCCGGTGCGCTCCCACACAACCGCCAACGATTCTGCGTGGACTGGGGCCGCCGGCGCCAGGTCGGCCCGTGAGGACGCGCGCGTTGCGCTGCGCATGAAACGTATGATACATGGCGACCGCAACCGTGTGAGACGTCTGGGATCATGGTCGCCGCATGGCTTGTGAGTGGTTGTTGATCGCGGTTTCGACCCCGCCCGGCGGGACTTCGACACTTCGCGTCTACGCGTGGCGCAAGCTGCGCAGCCTGGGGGCTCATTACCTGCAGCAGTCGGTGTGTCTGCTCCCGGCGACGCCGAAGACCACGCGCGCCGCGGCGCGGCTCGTGACCCGGCTGCGCGCGGAGGGTGGCCACGGCGAGATGCTTCGCATTCACCTGACGGATTCCAAGCAGGAGGCCGCGGTCGTCGACGCGATCCAGCGTGAGCGGACCGACGAGTATCACGAGGTGGTCCAGAGCACACGGCAGTTCCACGAGGAGCTCCAGCTCGAGCGCCGCCGCGGTCGGGCCACCTACACCGAGCTCGAGGAGTCCGACGCCGACCTCGCCCGCTATCACAAGTGGTTCGCCGCGATCCGTGCCCGCGACTACTTCGATGCCCCCGGGGGCCAGGAGGCCGCGGCGGCCGTGGCCTCGTGCGAGGAGGCACTCGCCCGGTTCGAGGGCGAAGCGCTCTCCGCGGAGCTCGACGAGTCCACGCCCGGAAGCCGGCCAGGACTGCGCGCCGTCGACGGGGGCGACGACTGACGCAACGGACAGCCGCCGCGATTCCACAATGGGTCGCCGAGATCCTCCGCGAGGCCGCCGGCACGCGTCGATTGCCGGCGCCGGCTTGAGCGTCGCTAGGCCGCTGCTTCAGTCTCGGCCAGGCGGGCGATTGAAAGCCGCCGCCGGCACAGCTCCAAAGCCCGTTTCCGGGTGGCGGCGGGCACCGCGTCCCCCCACGCCGCCACTGCCTGCGCGGCGCGGTCCAGCGCGTCGTCGAGGATGTGTCCGGGCTTGTCCACGTACAGGCAGCGCAGGCCAAAGCCGATGTGCCAGCGCTCGTCGAGCTCGACGCGCCTCACCCCCTCGCGCACTCCGGGCAGGGCGCCGTCGGCCAGGTAGTCGAGCAGCGCGCGCTGTCCGGTGGCCAAGACGGCCCCCTCTAGCACCATGTGGTAGAGGGCGACGCCGTCGAGCAGCCCGGCGCGGCCCGCCGAAAGCTCCGCGGCCAGCGCGGGCAGCTGCACCTGGAAGAGCTCGACCAACGCGGGCGGCACGCAGGCCCCGGCGGCAGCCAGCCGCTCGGCCGGGGTGTCTCCGGGCAGCTGGAGCACCTCGGCGGCGATCCGGTCGAAGAGCAGCGCGTGGCGCTCCTCGTCGCGACGCTGCAGGAAGAACATCCACATCATCATGGTGTCCACGTGCTCGGCGGCATCGGCGAACGGCACGAGATGCTCGGCGACGGCGGCGTCGGCCACCCGGAAGCCGGCGAGCAGCGTGGTCAGGCGGCGGCGCCGCTCGACCGGGAGCCGGGACCACGCGCGGGCGTCGGCGGCGAGATCGATCGACGCCTCGTCCCACTGCAGACCGGCCACGATCTGGGAGTAGGTCGCGAGCCTCGGGAACAGGTGTAGCTCGGAGCGGTCAGCGCTGGGAGCGCTGAGACCACCCTTTCCTATGTTCTGAGAAGCCTCCACGAGCTATGAGGATCGCATCGCCTGCACCATCAGAGATAGTTTGCCCCATCGGCGATCGATGAGGCGACGCCGACCGATCGAAGCGCTGCGCTCATCATTCAGACGTGCGCCGGCCGCTTCATCGTGCGATACACGAGCTCGTTCGTCTGCGCTGACTCGCGCGCCGAGACGACTCGATCGTGATGGGGTGAGTAGCGGCAGACAGGGTCGGTGGCGGCCGCGTCGCCCGTCAGCCGCAGCGCCTGGCACCGGCAGCCGCCCCAATCCACCTCCTGGTGCCCGAGCGGGCACGAGCGGCACGGCTCCTGCATCCAGCCCGTCCCCCGGAAGCGCGCGAACGCGTCTGACTCGTTCCAGATCCAGTCAAGCGGATGCTCGCGGACGTTGGCGAACGCGAGCCCCGGGATCGTCGACGCCGCCTGGCAGGGCAGCACCTCGCCGTTGGGGGCGACCACCATCGCCGATCGACCCCAGCCGCCCATGCATGGCTTCGGCAGCTCCTCATAGAAGTCGGGGAGCACCCAGAGGACGTCGACGGCAGCGCCGACCCGCTCACGGAAGCGCTTCACCGCTTTCTCGGCGCGCTGGAGCTGCTCCCATGACGGCATGAGCGCCTCCTGGTTGATCACCGCCCAGCCGTAGTACTGGGTGTTGGCAAGCTCAAGCCGCTGCGCGCCTAGGTCACGGGTCAGATCGAGCAGCTCCTCGATGCGGTCGAGGTTCTGCCGATGCAGGACGCAGTTGATGGTCAGCGGGAAGTCGAGCTCCTTCACGATGCGCGCGGCCGCGATCTTCTTCTCAAACGATCTGTTCCCGGCGATGCGATCGTTGTCCTGCGCGTCGGGGCTCTGGATCGAGATCTGCACGTGGTCGAGCCCCGCTGCCTTGAGCGCCTCGGCGCGCTCGCGCGTGAACAGAGTTCCGGCGGTGATCAGCGACGAGTAGAGCCCGGCGTCCCGTGCGCCCGCGCACAGCTCGACGAGGTCCCGGCGAAGCATCGGCTCGCCGCCCGTGAGCGCGAGCTGAAGGACGCCTAGCCCGCGTGCCTCGCGGAAGGTGCGGATCCAGTCGTCGGTGTCCAGTTCGCGGCGGTACCTCTCGCCGCCGATGTCCACCGGGTTGGAGCAGTACGGGCAATGCAGCGGGCACTGGTAGGAAAGCTCGGCGATCAGCGAGAAGGGTCTAAGCGGCTCCATCAACCAGGAGCCCTCGCTGAGTCATGACGCCAACCAGCCCTCGAACGTCGTCGCGCAGATTGGCGCCGTCGTATCGCGCAGCGAGAGCACCGATGATGTCGTCGAGCGAGCGCTCTCCGTCACACAGCTCGAGCACCTCCGCCGCGGTGCGATTGAGCCGCACCGCCCCCTCCGGGAGCAGTACCAGGTGCTCCTCGCGCACCTCGTCATACCTCAGCCGCGCGCCGGTGACGAGGCGGGGACGGGTCACGGCCCCGCCTCCGACGGCTGCGTGTGGCCGCGCTCGATCGCGTCGAGCTGTGCCCAAAGCATCTCGGTCTTGAAGCGAAGTGCGGCGACGGCGGCCTCCTGTTGCGCACGCGTTCGGCAGCGATCTACCACGATATCGAGCGCATACTGCGCGTCCCGCGGCGCCTTCTCGAGCCGTGTACGAAAGTACTCGAGCCCCGCTGGATCGATCCACCGGTAGTGACGCTCGAGCGCCTCGAGCCGCACGCGGATCGCCGCCGGTCCGAACAGCTCGGTGAGCGACGACGCGACGGCCTCGACCCATGGCTTCTGGCGAGCGAAATTCACGTATGCGTCAACCGCGTAGCGAACCCCGGGAAGGACACCGCGCTCTGACTGAAGCTCCCCTCGGGCTACGCCGAGCGCTTCCCCGAGCCGCAGCCAGGACTCGATCCCGCTCGTGCCCTCGCTCGTGCCGTCGTGGTCGATGATCCGGTGGATCCACTCGCGCCGGACCTCGATCTCGGGGCAGTTTGACATGATCGCCGCGTCCTTTAGCGGGATGCACTTCTGGTAGTAAAAGCGGTTCGCAACCCAGCGCTGCAGCTCTTCGCGAGTGAGCGCTCCCTCGTCCATCCTTCTGTGGAAGGGGTGCAGGTTGTGGTAGCGCGTGCCCTGAGCGCGGAGCTCGGCGATGAACTCCGTCGGGGGTACTGGCCCCCGCGCAGCCGTCATTGCAGTGGCGGTCTCGGTCACAGCTCTACCTCGAGGCCATCGTAGGCGACCTCTACCCCCGCGCGTTCGACCGCCTCCCGCTCGGCGGAGTCCTCAAGCAGAATCGGGTTCGTGTTGTTGATGTGGACGAGCGCCTTGCGAGGTCGCTCCAGCCGCGCCAACGCCTCGAGCGTTCCGCCGGGGCCCGAGAGCGGCAGGTGTCCCATGTCGCGCGCGCTACGGGTCGAGATACCGAGGCGGGCGAGTTCGTCGTCGCGCCAGAAGGTCCCATCGACAAGCACGAGGTCGCTGGCGGCAAACCGGGTGAGCACGCCATCGTCCAATCGAGCCAGACCGGGGACGTAGCTGAGAATCCCCCCGCTCGTGCGATCGCGGAACACGAACCCACTCGCCTCGAGCTCGATGCCCGACCCATCGAGGTAACGCGGCGCATCACCGCCCACCGCGAATGGCTCAACCGTCAGGCTCGACCCTTCGAGTGGCGTCGGACGCTCAGGTTGCAGCGTCGTGTACTCGGCGCCGCTGTACCGCTCGATTATCGACAGCACGGGGTACCCGTGGCGAAGGGCGCGCTCGACGCCCGCGTCTCCGTATATGCGCACCGGCGTCGTCGACTCCCGGAGAAGCAGAAGGCCCGCCGTGTGATCGATCTCGGCGTCGGTGAGGAGCACTCCCGCGACGGGCGGCGCACGGAGCCCTTCGGCCCGCGGGGGCGCCAGCGTCTCAAGCTGCCGGCCCGCGTCCGGCGAGGCGTTTACGAGAAACCATGGTCCCTCATCGCCGCGGATCGCCAGCGACGACTGGGTACGCCGGCGTGCCCGCAGACCCGCTCGACCGGCCTCACACGTCGGGCAGTGACAGTTCCACTGCGGAAACCCTCCGCCCGCAGCCGAACCGAGAACCCGAACGCGCACCCGCCAGAGGAAGCAGCAACCGGCGCCGGTCAGGCGCCGATAGCAACGTCAGAAGCCTCAGCGACTACCGGTGATACAAGTAGGAGGTGACCTCCGAGCAGATCTCGACGAACTCAAACTCCGGCTTGATCCAGCGCATAGCTGCCTCCTTTTAGAGTTCAACGGTCCACGGGCATCCTATCGAACCAGTGCACTCAGAGGGAATAGCCACCAGCCGATGCGCGTCGAGGTAGCCGCGGGCGACCCGGACGCGACCGGCGCCGACCTCGTCGCGGCGTCGGGAGCGCGGGCCGCACAGCTCGGCGCGCCCGAGCGGGCGATGGCGGATGCCGATCCGGTGGCGATCGTGTATCGGCGCCCCTCGGATCCCGGCGCCCCCCTCGCCGTCGTCGCGTTGGAGCCTGACGTCGAGGGACTGCGGACGGCCGCCGCGCGAGCGGTGCGCGCATGCCGGGGTGGCGAAACGGTCGCGTGGGCGCTCGATCCGTCCCTGACCGTCCCCCTCGAGGAGCAGGTGCGCGCGCTGGCCGAAGGCGCCGTCATCGGCAGTTACGACGCCCGCCGCTGGACAAGCGGCGAACGGCCGCCAGGCGTGCGGCGCTTCCTGATCTGCGGCTGCGACGGGGATCTCGCGCCCGTGGCCGACCGCGCCGCCCTCGTCGCGCGCTGGACCAACACCGCCCGCGAGCTCGTCGACGCGCCACCGAACGTGATCTCACCGGCGGGGCTCGCGGAGCGGGCGGCGGCATTTCCGCGCGTCGCAGTGCAAACCATCGACCCCGTCGAGGCGGGGCTCGGCGCGCTCGCTGCAGTCGGGGCAAGCAGCGCGGCGCGACCGCTGCTGCTCGTCGTCCGGCATGAGTCAGGCGACGCGCCGGCTGCCCCGCGGCTGGCGTTGGTTGGCAAGGCCGTCACCTTCGACACGGGCGGCTACTTTCTGAAGTCGCAGACGGACATCGTCCGTCAGAAGGCCGACATGGCCGCCGGTGCGGCGGTCGTCGCAGCGCTCGGCGCGATCGCGGAGCTCGGGCTCCCGCTGTCGGTCACCGGTGTCGTGCCCGCCTGCGAGAACATGTTGAGCGGCAGCGCGATCCGGCCGACCGACGTCATCACGACAGCTGCCGGTCTCACCGTCGAGGTGACGAACCCCGACGCCGAGGGACGCCTGATCCTGGCGGATGGGTTGTGGTATGCGCGCGGGAGCGGCGCGACACACATCGTCGACCTCGCCACCCTGACAGGCGCTCTCCGGGCGGGCATGGGCGACCTCTACGCCGGAGTCTTTGCGTCCGAGGAATCGTGGCGTGACGCCGTCGTCGATGCGGGCAACGCAAGTGGCGATCTTGCGTGGCCCTGGCCGCTTCACCCGCGCTACCGACCGTTGATCGACTCGACCGTGGCCGACCTGCGCAACACCGCTGGAAAGAGCTTCGGCTTCCCGATCGTCGCTGCCACGTTCTTGGCGCAGTTCGCGGGTCAGGGGCCCTGGGCGCACGTCGATATGCTCGGCCCCGCGTTGCTCGACGAGGATCGAGGCGACGCGTTCGGCCGTGGTGCGAGTGGCTACGGCGTGCGTATGCTCGTCGAGCTGGCCACGCGCCTGAGCGGCGCGACGGCAGGGTGACAGAACCGGCCAGGCGTTACGCTGGCCCGATGGATCTCGGAGGCTCGCGAAATGTGGTCGCCACCTCGCCTGGACGGGTCGTCGACGCCTCCAAGTTCGACCTCGCCGCCACAGAGCGGGCGGCGTTGGAGCTGCTGCGCGCGATTGGCGCCGATGTCAACCTGCCTGAACTGCGTGAGACGCCGCGCCGGGTGGCGGCGTCCTTCGCCGAGCTACTTGCGCCCGCCGAGCTCGGCGCAACGCTGTTCCCCACCGAGGGGGGCTATGACGAACTTGTCGTGGTTCGTGAGATCCCCTTCCACGCGCTGTGCATGCACCACCTGCTGCCGTTCCACGGCCATGCCCACGTCGGGTATCTGCCGGGAGAAACGATTGTCGGGATATCGAAGCTCGCGCGCGTCGTTGAGGCATTCTCGCGGGATCTGCAGCTGCAGGAACGCCTGACGGTGGCGATCGCCGACTGGCTGGAGCAGGAGCTCGCGCCGCGGGGGGTGGGCGTGGTACTGAGCGCCGAGCACATGTGCATGACGATCCGCGGCGTTCGCAAGCCGGGGGCCCAGACGGTCACCTCGGCGATGCGCGGCTCGTTGCGCGATGACGCACGTACGCGCCAGGAGTTCCTCAGCCTTGTCGGTTGATGGGGGCGACGAGCCAGCGTTGATCGAGACCGTGGTGACGACGACCGGGAGCGACGGTGTGGTCAACTGCGCGGCGATGGGCGTGCGCTGGGGGGAGGAGCAGCTCGTCTTCTGGCCGTATAACTCGACGCGTACGCTCGCGAACCTGCGCTTTCGGGGCGAGGCGGTCGTGCATCTCACCGACGATGTGCTCCTGTTCGTGCAGGCCGCGCTCGGCCACCCGCGTCCGCCCATGCGCGCCGCCAGCGCGATCGCCGGCTCGGTGATCGAAGAGGTGAACTCCTGGCGGGAAGTGGTGGTGTTGGAGATCACGCCCGCAGACGGCGCGACGGCACGCTCCCGGGTGCGCGCCCGGGTGGTGGCGTCGGGCACGGGCACGCGGCAACCGCTGGGCCTGTGCCGCGCGCGGCACGCCGCTGTCGAAGCGTCAATCTTCGCGTCACGGCTGAAGTGGCTCGGGGGCGAGCGCGTCTTGGGTGAGCTCGCTCGTCTCCAGGAGCTGGTGGACAAGACCGGCGGACCCTGCGAGCGCGCGGCGATGGCGTACGTGCGAGGTTACGTCGGGGAGCGAGCGTGACGGAGATCGTGGTCACGGCGCCTGCGCGGCTGCACTTCGGCATGCTCGATCCGACGGGGCTTGGATCGCGCCGGTTCGGGGGCTTCGGCGTGGGCGTCGAGCTTCCGCGGGTGGTCGTGGGGGTGCGGCCCCGTTTTGGCGAGGAGGTCATCGTGACCGGACCACAGCCAGAGCGCGCCACGGCCTTCGCTAGCCGTGCGCGAACGGCGTTCGGGCTCCGCGGAGGTGTGAAGGTGGATGTGCGTGAGACGATCTCTCCACACGTAGGGCTCGGGTCGGGCACCAAGCTCGGACTTGCGATCGCCTACGGGTTGGCCGAGCTTGCGGGAGTCTCCGCGGGGCCCGAGGAGCTGGCCAAGGCAAGCGGGCGCGGCGCACGCTCCAGCGTCGGCTGTTGGACGTTTGCGGCCCCCGGCCTGGTAGTCGAGGCTGGCGTCGCCGACAGTGGCTGGATCAGCCCCCTAGTGGCCCGCCACCCCATGCCGGAGCGGTGGCGGTGCGTGCTGGCGCTGCCTCGCAGCGTCGAGGGGCTATCCGGGAACGCAGAGGAGCGCTTCTTCGGCCTGCTGCACGAGCGGGCGGCTGTCGAGCCCCGCGTGTCGCGCCTGCTGCTGACCGCGCTGTTGCCCGGGCTGTTGACGGGCAACATCGACGAGTTCGGCGCCGCGCTGACCGAGATCCAGCGCGAGGTCGGAGCGATGTTCGCAGCTCAGCAAGGGGGAGTGTTTCATCCGCGCGCAGCACCGCTGGTCGAGGCGCTGTTGGAGCTGGGCGTCCGGGCGGTGGGACAGAGCTCGTGGGGCCCGTCGGTCTATGGAATCGTCGACGGCCCCGAGCTCGCCGCCGACGTCGCCAAACGGCTCCGAGTCGCGGCGGGCACGGGCACGGACATCAGCGTGGTCAACTTCGATCGCCGAGGCGCGTGGATTGCGCGCGGCGGGTCAGGGAAGGCAGCGGCATGAGGTTGCTGGTCAGCATCGTCTCCCCGGAGGAAGCGATCCGCGCCCTCGGCGGTCGAGCGGACATCATCGACGTCAAGGATCCGGTCGAGGGGGCGCTCGGCGCCCCCTCGCCGGGCGTCCTGTCCGGAGTGGTGCGGGCGGTTGGCACGGCCGCCCCAGTGAGCGTGGCGCTCGGTGATCTACCCAACCTCCCGCACACCGCGGCGCTGGCCGCGCGCGGCGCCGCGCTCAGCGGCGCCGACTATGTCAAGGTCGGACTGCGGGGAGTGCGCGAGTTCGATGGCGCCGTGAGGCTGGTGGGTGCCGTCGCGGAAGCGGTGGGACCACGAACCGCGGTGATCGCCGGCGCCTATGCTGATGCCGAGGCGCTCGATCCCCCGGCTCTCGCCCCCAGGTGGCTACCCGGGTTGGTGGAGCGGACGGGCATCGCCGGCGCCCTCGTCGACACGTTCGTCAAGGATGGCCGTGGCCTGCACGACTGGCTGTCCGAGTCCGAGCTCGCCGAACTCATCGTGCGCACGCACCGAGCGGGCGCGAGCTTCGCCGTCGCCGGCCAGCTGAGGCTGGGGGAGCTGCGCCGCGTGGCGGCCGACGTCGTCGGCGTGCGCTCGGCGGTATGTCGCGGTGGCGACCGAAGGGCCGAGCTCGACGCCGACCTGGTGGCGGCCGCGGTCGCCGAGGTGCGGCGCCCGCGCGCTCCTCAACCGGGCGTGATCCGCGTGCCGATCCCTTCCGGCGCCCGCACCACCACGGCCACGCCCGTGCGGCGCACGGCCGCGGGCAGGTAGGCGTCGACAACTTTCCCGCCGCCGCGCGCCTGCAGGGCCTGCAGCTCGCCGGCGGTCAGCGTGGGAAGCGGTGGGCCGTTCGAGGGCCACTGCGCCAGCACCCCGGTGACTGGCTTGAGCAGGATCGCCTCCTCCGCCCCGATGGCCGCGGCGGCGAGCACCGCCAGCGAGTCGCTCGTCACCTCCCAGGACTCCGGCACCTCCGGCCGGTCTCGGAACGCCGCCGCCGCCAGGACCACACCAAGCGAGCTGGGTGCGACCAAACGGGCGAGCAGCTCGGCGGCCGGCAGCAGCGGACGCAGCAGCACGCCCAGCTGGTCCATCGCCCCGAGCGCCAGCGCATGCGCGACGTCGTCGGCGAGGCCGACCTGCACGTCCAGCCCGCGCACGGCATCGGCGAACGGACCACCCCCCGGCACGACCAGTACCGGCCGGCTCGTGGCGATCTGGGTCGCTTCCGCGCATGCCCGGCGCAGTCCCTCGAGCCCTCGCGCTTGCAGCAGCCCGCCGCCGACCTTGACCACCAGCGGGCTGAGCTCACTCACGGCCCAGCACCGACAGCGCGACCGCAGCGGCGACTTCTGCGCCCGACCCGCCGAACGAGGGAAGCGGCCTGTCTCCAGATCGACCGGCAGTCCGCACCGTTCCGCCGCCGCACGGGCCAAAAACGCGCCGACGCCCACCGCGAGCACCGGGGCGGCGGCGGGCATCCGCCCGGCGACGCGCGCGAGCGCGGCGGTGATCGACGCGATCTGCGCCTCCTCGACTGCGGCGGCGATCGCCTCCAGGTCGCCATCGGCGAGCTGCTCGGGGTCGGCGCAGACGACGCGCGCCAGCCGGGATCGCACCTCGCGCAGCGATGTGGCCGCGACCATCGGGGAACGAGCAGGTGCACTGGTCACGGGTCAGACTGCCACGCAGCAGATGCGCATCGGCGCTGATCGCGAACAGCTCGGACGACACGGGGCACGGCTGGCCGCCGATCGGCACGTGCGAGAGCACCGCCGCGATGTTGGTCCGCAGCGCGCCGGTGTACACGAGCTCGCCGTGCGAGCAGCCGCTCGACGTCGGTGCGTCCCCGACGCGACGACCTCGCCGGCGACGATCGGGATCACATCGGTGGTCGTGCCGCCGCAGTCGACCAGGATCGCGTCGGGCAAAGAGCGCGCGATCAGCAGCGCCGTCGCCATCCAGTTGGCGGCCGCACACCGCAGCGGCGCCGCCGGCCGCTTCTTGCAGGCCGATCAGCTCGCCGGCGGTGGTCATGATCCGCAGCCGGCGTCCTGGCAGCGCCTGCCGCGCGGCCTCGAGCACGTGTCAGCACGCCCTCCCGCTTGGTGACGAACACGTCGACGAGCTCCGCGGTCGTGGTCATCGCCACCGGCGGCGTGCTCCACCGCCCAGTCGCCCCACGACCGAGCGATCACGTCGGCCATGGCCTCGGCCGGCGCCACACCTCGAATGGCTCGGACGACGATCCCGACCCGTCCGTCGTCGTGCACCATCGCCGCCTTGGTGTTGGCGCCGCCGACATCGAGTCCGATCACCGGGACCGGGGGCTGTCGCGACGCGGGCACCGCCGCATTGCAGCAGTTCCGTAATGTCCAGGGCCGACGATGAGGATCGTGCCGGTGCTCGATCTCAAGGGCGGGATCGTCGTGCACGCCCGCGGCGGGCAGCGCGCCGAGTACGCGCCGCTGCGCACTCCGCTCGTCGAGGGCTGCGAGCCCGTCCCGGTCGCGCGGGCGCTGTGCGCGGTCTGCCGGACCGACGACCTGTATGTCGCCGATCTCGACGCGCTCGCCGGGGAGCCGGTGGACGAGGCGACGCTGGCGGCGCTTGGCGGCGGGTCGCGCAGCCGTGGGTCGACGCCGGCGCCACCACCCCGGAGCGCGCGGCAGCGCTGGCCCGCGCCGGCGTGGCGCGCAACGTCGTCGGCACGGAGTCGCTGGAGCCCGGCGCGCGGGCCGCGCGCTGCTCTCCGAGCCGTCGCCGCCGCTGGTGCTCAGCGTCGACGTGCGCGAGGGAAAGCTGATCTCCCGCGACCCGAGCTCGCCGGCCGCGACCGGCCGCGGCCGCCGTGCCGCTGGCGAAGATGCTGGGCGTGCGCGAGCTGCTGGTGATCGACCTGGCGCGCGTGGGCAGCGGCTCCGGACCGCCGCTGGAGGCAGTCGCCCAGCTCGCGGCCGCCCTGCCGGGAGTAGCGATCTACGCCGGCGGCGGCGTGCGCGACGACGAGGACCTGCGCGCGCTCGAGTCAGCCGGGGCCACCGGCGCACTCGTCGCCACCGCCCTGCACGAGGGTCGCGCTCACGCCGTGACCAGCGCCTCGCAGGCGCTCACCACCAGCTGGGTCAGATCCCGCTCGCAGACCGACTGCAGCGCCTGCCAGCCAGGGATTCCGTTGACCTCCAGGACCACGACGTCCGCCGTCGGGCGCGACCAGCAGGTCGACGCCGGCGACGTCGGCCTCAAGCGCGGCGGCCGCCGCCAGCGCCAGGTCGCGCTCGGCCGTCGCCCAGCACGACGGCACGCGGACGCGCGCCGCGCGCGATGTTGGCCCGCCACGAGTCGGCCACCCGCTCCATCGCGCCGGCGACCTCGCCGGCGACGACGAGCACGCGCAGATCGCGCCGGCCGGCCGGGGCGATCGTGCGCTGGACGTAGTAGACCGTCCGCTCGAGCTCGAGGGCGCGGAACACCCGGTGGGCCACATCGCGATCCTCGACGCGCACGATCCCGTTGCCCATCGCGCCGAACAGCGGCTTGACGACGACGTCGCCGCCGAGCAGCTCGAACGCCCCCATCGCGTCGTCGTACCGCTCGCAGACGATCGTGGGCGGAGTGGGCAGCCCGGCGCGCGCGAGCGATCGCGCCCGCCCACGACTTGTCGACGGTCCGCTCGATCGCGCGCGGGCTGTTGACACAGCGGACGCCGTGCTCGGCGAGCACGTGCAGCGCGTCCATGCGGAAGATCACCTGCTCGAGCGAGCCGCGGGGGAGCCCGCGAACGACCAGCAGGTCGAGCGCATCCAGGACGGCGCCATCGGGCCCCAGCACGTGCACCTCTCCGCGCTCGTCGACCTTGGACTCAAGTCGCGTCGCGGGGATCGCGAGCACCTCGTGACCGCGAGCGGTGAGGGCGTGCATGAGACCGCGCGCGTGCCACGAGCCGGACGCGCCGAGCACCCCGACGTGCAGTCGCGGGGTCACCGGGTGAACGACCGCTCGAGCACCTCGGGCGCGAGACCGCCCCCGTGGTGGGCGCGCCCCGATTGGGTGCTGGTCAGCGTGACAGCCGCGGGGCTGAACAGCATCGGATCGATGTCGTAGAAGTTCCAGTCGGCGGCGGCGAGCAGCTCCCCGAACGGGGTGCCGAACGCTTCCGAGGCGGACGAGGGTAGGCGCTGTGCGAGCTCGGCGGCTTTCTCGTCGGCAGCTTCGAGCCACAAGTGGACGGTCCCGCCGTACAGCATCGCGTCGTTCGTGCGCCCGATCGCGGCCGGGTCGTCGGCGGCCACCGGGGCGAGGGGACAACATCCCCAGCCGCTGCGCACCCGGGCCGGGTCGACCCCGAGCTCGTGCAGCTTGTGCAGCGCCGTCTCGACCACGCGGGCGGAGATCTGCACCGAGCCGCAGACCGAAGCGGTGGGCGCGATCAGGAACGTGACCGCCGATGCCTGAAGCCCGCAGCGCTGGGCCACCTTGTCGACGATCTCCCCCGGTGGGGCCTGGCGGGTCTCCAGGCAGAGCACGGCCCGGTTGGCCTGCTCGCGCCAGGCCAGCTCGCCGAACAGATCCTCAACCCGCGCCAAGGCGCGCGCCGGACCACTGGCCATCGCGAAGAAATCTCCGTGCTCTAGCTTCCAGCCGGCGTATTGCGCGGCCAGGCACGCGGATGAAGGTTCGTCGACGCCGACACCGACACCGGGCCAAGTGCGCCCGCCTACCTGCACGGGCACCGGGTCGATCCGGCCGAGTCCACCCATGCACGCGGCGGCAAAGCCCAGGCCGGCCGCGAGTCCGCCCCGAGCCCGCGCGCCGCAGTCCACGAGGCGCGCGCCGGAGTCGAGCGTGCGGACCTCGATCCCCAGCGCGGCGGCGTCGGCGACCAGCGCATCCACCAGCGCGGCGGCACGTTCGTTCATCGACAGGGTCACTTTGCCTCCTCCGGGTCGTAGATCAGGATCTCGCCCCGGCCGAGCTCGGTCCGGTCGCCGGACCATCTGGCCCACTTCCCGTACAGGAGCGCGTCGTCGATCGACAGGCCGAGCTCGCGCGCCCGGAGCAGCTGCAAGCGCAGCGCAGGGGGCTGGAACCTGGTGGCAAAGCCATAGGCGGGCAGGGGCTCCACGGTCCGGCCGGAGACGAGGCTGCCCCGCCTGTTACCGATCCCGGCCTCCGCGCCGATGCCGCTCAGCGCGATCACCGTTCCGGCCAGCATCCGCAGTCCCGCTCCGCTGCCCGTCTGGCCTCCGACCGCCACGAGTCCCCGCCGCATACTGGCGCCAGTTTCCTCGCCGGCGTCGCCCGCAACGACGATCTCACCGCCGGTCATGCCCGCCCGGGCGCCGGGGTAGGCACCACCGAGCCGGGGACCGGCATCGCCCGTGACCCGCAGCACGCCGCCGGCCATCTCCGCTCCCGCCCAGGCGCCCGCGGCGCCCCGCACCACGAGCTCGCCGCCGAGCATTCGCGCGCCAAGGTGGTCGCCGCACGGTCCGTCGACCAACACTCGTCCGCCCGACATTCGTGCACCGATCGCGTCAACCAGGCGCAGGTCGCCGGCCAGCACCAGCTGGCCGTCGCCGCTGCCGGATACCTCGAACAGGTCCCCGACGGCCAACTCCTGGCGACCGCAGCGCACCGTCAGGGCGGACACCTTGGATGCGCCCAGCCCGTGCAGCCGCTGCGGGATGAGCGTGGGAACCGGTACCCGAGCGGGCGGCTGGGTTCGCAAGGTGAGGGTCAGGGTCACGGCGGCTCGCGCAGCTCCGTGAGCGGGAAGTGGAACTCGCCCAGCTTGCCGCCGAAGTTGGCGGCGCTGACGTGCGTCGCACCGGTTCTGGCGGCCGCGTGCAGCCCGCGGCGCATTGCTCCTCGCACGGCCTCCTCTGAGACGCCGTCGATCACGATCTCGAACACCGCGCCGACTCCCTCGGGAACGAGCGTGTCGGGGACCTGGGCCCGCAACGTCGGTGCCAGCTGGTGGTTGGTTGAGGCGGGCATCGATTTCGAGGTGAGCGCGCCGACCTTGCTGCCGCTGCGCACGATCCCGCCCGGGAACGGCAGCGCGATGCCCTCGCCGCGCATCGCGCCGGCGGCCGCCTCGGCGGATCTCAGCGCCGTCTCGCCGTCGCCGGCCTCGATGATCAGGTTCCCTCCTCCAACGCCTCGGCCGACGCCGGCAGAGTCGCACACCAGGAACTCGCCTTCCATCACCGGGATTCTCCAGAAACGCTGCCCCGCGATCACCTTGCTGGCCTGAAAGCCGTCGCCGAAATAGCGGAGGCTCGCCCCCACCGGCACCGTCCGCTCCGCGCCCCTTAGCCCGTCGAAACACGCCGCCGTGGGGCAGGTCATGACGCACTGGCCAACCCGTTCGATGAGGCGCTTGCCGACGCCCTCGCGGTCCATCGCGAATAGCAGCACGGCCACCCCCGGCCGGCCGTCGGGTGTCTGCTCGGCGCCGAGCGGACGTTCGATCGCCGCCTCGCACTTGCAGCCGATCACCGACGTGGCAAACCCGGTCGCGGAGGTGGCCGCCCGGTGCGCCCAGCTCGCGCTGGCGGCCGTGATCACCAGGCGGGCAAAACGCATCGGAAACGCCTCGGCGAAGGTATCGGCCACCTCCGTGGCGCCGAGGGTGTATGAGCTCACGCTCCGGCACTCCGACGCCCGGGGACCGGGGTCACCTCAATGCGGCGCGCCAGAGTCACGTGGCTGCCTCGACAACGCGCGCCGGCTCGCGCAGCGCCGGATCGCGGACCGGGTAGTGCTCGAACGCCACGGTGTAGCGCTCGCCGAAGAGCGGCTTCAGAACGCCGCTCACCTCGGGATCAAAGGCGGCGCGGCTCGACAGCAGCATCCCCTCGTCGACGCGGCGCAGGTCGCCTTCCTCGACGACCACCTCGCCGCCCTTGATCACGTAGCGAGGGGTGGCGAACATCTCCTCACGGTCCGCGCGATCGTGGTAGATCGTCACGTCGGCATCGGCGCCGATGCCCAGATGGCCCTTGTCGCGCAGGCCGAGCCGGCGCGCGGGCGCGGCGCGGGTGATGATCGCGATCTCGCTCAGGGTGTACTCGCGGTCGAGCCCGTCTCGCAGCGCGGTGCGGCGGATCGCTCGTTGGTTGGCGCGACCCATCTGATCGTCGCGGAAGGCGCGGTCCATCAGCAGGCGGATCAGCTTCGGGTACGAGAGAAACGAGCTTCCATTGGGATGGTCGGTTGAGAGCATCACCTGCCAGGGGTTCTGGCCCAGCAGGAACAGCTCAAGTCCGATGCCCCATTGCAGGGCATGGACGTAGTTTCGGGCCCGATACGTGTAGGGGACGATCCCGCATCCTGTTTCGACCTCGGTGTCGTGGTTGAGCCACTTGCCGCCCCCGAGGTCGCGAAGCAGGGCAGAAACGGGAGCGTCGGCCGTCATCGTTACGGCGGGGCCGAACATCACCTGGCCGACGTCGGCGGTCAGCTCGGGATGCGACGATAAGTAGTCCAGCAGCTCGGGTGCACGGGAGCGTGGTAGGCCCTCCGGGCGTCCGCCGTAGCAATGAAACTGGAGGTGGGCGAAGTGCGCCTGGCGCCCCGAGATGGTCCGCATCGTCTCGAGCGTGGTGTCGGCGTTGCCGGGTACGCCGAGGTTGTTGGCGTGAATGTGGACTGGATGCGGCAGCCCGAGCTCGTGCACCGCCCCGCCGATCGCCTCCAGCACCTGGCGCGGGGTTACCCGAAAGCCCGCGACCTCGTCGTCGAGCGAGTGGACATTGCCGCCGCTCTGCTTGAAGAGCTCCACCCCGCCGGGGTTGACGAGTTTGACGCCGTAGCCGCCGGTCGCGTGAAGCCACCAAGCGATCGCGGCGCGCAGCTGGGGCGAGGCGGCGCCGCCAGACTGGCGGATCAGCTCGAACAGCACCTGGTTGTTGCCCATCAGGATCAGGAACGCCTTGTCGATCATCGGGGTGTCGCGCAGCTCTGACAGCACTTGGCGCGCGGCCAGCGGCGGTGCGGCCGCCTCCACGACCGTTGTGTAGCCCAGCAGCGAGTAGCGGTAGCCGGTGGTGAACGTTGAGGGCACGAGGCCGCCTGTGCCCGAGCGCAGGAGCTCCGTCCGATCCATCGGATCCCCGCGGCGCTCGTGGGGCGAGAGCTTGCGCGCGGCGTTGACCTTCGGGCCCGCGATGTGGGCGTGGATGTCCACGCCGCCCGGCATCGCCACCATCCCGCGGGCGTCAATTCGCCGCGCCTCGGGACCGACCTCGGCGACCACCTTGCCGTCCTGCAGGCATAGGTCGCGGATCTCGCCGTCAACGTCGTTGGCGGGGTCGTAAAGCCGACCGCCACTGATCCGGATCGCCGTCACCGCTCGATCTCCGCGAGCAGCCGCGTCAGCACGGCGGCCGCTGTGGGCGCGTCGCCGGCCAGCGGCGCCTGCAACGTCAGCGGGACGCCGTCCAGTCGGTGCGCGGTGCCGGCCGCCTCCACGCCGGCGGCCGCGGTGTGGATCGACACCTCGACATCCGGGCCCGCCTGAACGCTACACAGGGCGATTTCCGTCCCACCGGGGGGCAGCCGTGCCTGAGCGCCCTCGATGCGCAGCGCGACGTCGACGCCCTCGTCAGCGGCCAGCGGCTGTGTCGCGGTGGCCAGCTCCGGATGACCGCTGGCGAGATCGACGTTCGAGCCATAGCCGGTCTGCCACGCCACTACATCCTGGGCGCCCGTGGTCCCGGTGCCTCTGGGGAGCGCCAGCGTGACTACGTGGCGTTCGTGACAGAGCGCCCGTACCAGCTCGTGCAGCGCGAGCGCTCGCCGCTGGCCGCCCGCGCCCGTGGTCAGGCCGCCTCCGTAAACGAACGCGACGTGGGGCACGCGGTTGATGTGCTCCAGCAGCGCGACGAGCTCGGCTCCGACGTCGCTCTGTGGCGCCAGTCGGCGCTGCATTACGTGCAGGGTGATGAGCGCGTCGAGGTCGCGCTCCCGCGCCCACCGTAGTTGCAGATCTGCGCGCCGCGCAGTGGCGGTGTCACGGTCGTCGACGACGAGCAGCGTGCGCTCGGCGCCGAGCCCGGAGGACGCGCCGCCGTCGAAGCCGATCCGCTCCAGTAGCCGGGGATGGGTCGTCTCCGGATCTCCGCGCCAGATGACCACCAGTCGAGAACGATCGCGGATCTCACCCAGAGTGGCGGTGGAGGTGCCGCGCAGTGGGAGCGCCGGGGCCCCCGGCCAGCCGGCGGACACGCTCTCGGTCGCGATCAGCGCTCCCAGCCGGTCGGCGAGGGCGACGGCGGCACGCGCGTCCTCCACGGTGGCCCCCTCGAAGCCGTACAGCAGCGGACGGCGTGACCGGCGCAGCAGCGCCGCAGCACGGGTCAGCGCGGTCTCGAGGTCGGCCGGCTGACCGCTGATCGTGGCTGGCGCGCGCGCCGGCCGTTCAAGACGCTCCGAGAACCACTGAGCGCCAAGGCGGCAGGGCGGCTGCAGGCGCACTTCGCCGTCCGGGCGCTCGACGGTCACGTCATCGCAGAGCAGGCCACAGCCCGCGCAGGTGACCGGGCCGAGGTCAGCCACAAACGAAGACCCTCGCGGGGAGCGCGGAAAGGAGCCGGGCCCCACGTGCAGCGAGCTCTGGCGTGGTGGCGTCGGCCGACACCAGTGTGCACACCGGCGCCCCGGGGCTGATCTTCTCGCCGGCATGGGGAATGTCCCGCACGAGGTTCGCAGGCCACCAGTCGGGATCCGGGGCGTAAAGCTCGCGCTGCGCGAACAGCACGAGCTTGACGCTTGCACTCCGCGTCGCCGGTGCTGCGCTGGCGGCGGGTAGGCCCAGTCCTCGCGCTCCGCGGACGTGCGCCTCGAAGCTCCCCGGCCCGAAGAGCTCGAGGCAGGCCGGCGGCCTCGGGTTGACCTCCAGCACCCACGCGTGTCGCCCATCCCAGATCGCGTCCACCCCGAATGCTCCGCGCACGCCAAAGCGCGCTGCCACCTCGGCGCATACCGCCCGAAGCTGGCCGTCGAGCTCTCGCCGCTGCCTCTCGGGCAGGCGCGGAGGCCTCACGTTGCCGATCCAGCGAAAGCCCGGTGAGCGGTGCAGCTGTTCGGTGAGGCCGAGCACGACGGCCTGTCGGCCATCGCCGATCGCCACCGCCGAGCAGGACAGCCCGTGGATGCGACGCTGCAGGATCTCGCCGCGGCGCAGCGGTCCGCCCGCCCACCGGCGCACGCCACGCCCGCCCCCACCAAGCCGCGGCTTGCGCAGCCACGCACCGCGGCCCCGCCCCCGAACACCCTCGCCGGCGAGCTTGGGAAGTGCATCGACCGGCGGGGTCTGAGGGGCGCGGGCGCCCGCCGCTCGCGCCGCAGCGCCCACCGCCCACGGGTCCCGTACGGCCGTCAGGAGCTCGGGTGGCGTTCCCAGAAGCTCCCGTCCGTCGGCCAGCCGCTTCACCAGATCGGGCCGATTCTCAAAACCGGCTCCGTACACGAGAGCGTCGGCGTCCATATCCGCCGCGAGCGCCGTCAGGGCGTCACTGGTCGGCGCCGTCGCCCCGGGAGCGACCGTGCGCAGGTCGACGTCGCCGAAGCGGTCCAGTGCGGTAACCGCGTAGCCGTCTGCGACCGCCATCTGGGCGAGCATGCGTGCGCTCACCGCGACCACGAGGACCCTCATGGAAGTCTCATTCCCGACAGCAGCGCGGCCAGCACGGTGGCCGCCACCAGATCGGCGGTCGTCCCGGGGTTCAGCCGATTATCCTCGCTGCGCAGCGAGGCGTCTAAATCCTCAAGCGAGCGGGCTCCGTCGCGCACCTCTCTGGCCGCCGCGGTTACCGCCCGCGCCGCCTCGGCCCCCGCTTTTCGCGCGATCAGGGTGTCCGGATAGGAGGCGAGCAGGCCGATCTGTAGCGACACGATCGCATCGGGCGTGGAGAGGCCGTCGTGGAGCGCGTCATTCAGCAGGGGTAGGCCGGTGTCGAACACGATCGCGTACCCGGTTGCGTACTCGGAGGCGATGCTGTCGCGGTGCGCGGCGGCTGACATCGCCTCCCGGAGCGTGACCCGTGGGGGAGTTCTGACGTCGTGCTCGGGCGCCTCGCCTAGTCCGCCGGGCTCGGCCTGGGCGATCGCGGCAAAGGCCGCGGCGGCATCGTCGACATCGAGCTGCGCGAGCGTCCTCTCTGTGGCCGAGCGCAACACCTCGTCGGCTCGCCTGGTCGCCGCGGCATGGACGAGCGGCGCGAACAGGAGCACGATCCCGAGGTTGGTGTTGGCGTTTGCGACACGAGCAGTCGCCTCCACCCCCTCCGCGATCAGCTCGCCGACGCTTCTCTGCCGTGCCCATCGGCGCGCGAACACCGGGCCCAGCACGAGCGATGCGCGCACCATGTCCGCGTAGGTCGTGTCGGAGAAGTCGTGGGCCGGCGTGATGTTGCCGGGTTTGGCCGCCGACACCTCCAGCACGCACGCAAGCTGAACGTGATGCTCAAGGAGGTCCCCGCTCAGCTTCGAGTGAGCTAGGGTTGCGGTCACCCACGTCACAATACGAGAGGGAGGTAAACAGCATGGCGATCACTCTGGCGACCGGCGAGGCTTTGACTGGGGACGGTAACGAGGTGGCGCACATTGACTTGCTGATCGGGTCAAAGAACGGACCGGTCGGTGAAGCTTTCGCCAATGCCTTCGTCAACGAGAAGGAAGGTCACACAAATCTGTTGGCGGTAGTCACCCCTAACCTTCCGGCCAAGCCGGACACCGTCATCAGCAACAAGGTGACGATCAAGGGGGCGAAGCAGGCGCTCCAGCTGTTTGGGCCAGCTCAGGCGGCGGTCGCCCGTGCGGTGGTCGACTCTGTCGCCGAGGGTGTGATCCCGAGGGATCAGACCGACGATCTGTGCCTGGTGGTGGGCGTCTTCATCCACTGGGAAGCCGAGGACGACAAGAAGATCTACGACTACAACTACGAAGCCGTCAAGATGTCGATCGCACGCGCCCTGAACGGCGAGCCGGGCATCGACAAGGTGCTGGCCGAGACGCCCGCGGCGCGCCACCCGTTCGCTGCGGGCGCCGAGGGGTAAACGCGGCCGGCCAGGAGCCACTGAAAGCGCAGACGGGACCGCCTCCGCTCGCCGGTCTGCGCACCGTCGTCACCGGGGCCAGCTCCGGGATCGGGAGGGCGATCGCCGTCGCTTTCGCGGGGGCTGGTGCTCGAGTGGGCATCGGCTTCTGGCGCTCGTCGGAGGCTGCGCAAGCCCTGGCGGACGAGCTTGGCCCCGTCCATACCCTGCTGCGGGCTGACCTCAGCACGCTTCGCGGCTGCACCTCGATCGTGCGCCAGGCGTTCGTCGCGTTCGAGAACATCGATGTGTGGGTCAACAACGCCGGCGCGGATGTGCTCACTGGCGACGCTCGCGGGTGGCCGGCCGAGCGCAAGCTCGAGGCGCTGCTCGAACTCGATCTCAAAGGCGCGATCCGCTGTTCGCGGCTGGTCGCGCCCCGGATGCGGCCCGGCGGATGCATCCTCAACCTCGGCTGGGATCACGCGACCGCCAATGGCATGGCGGGCGGCGACGCGGAGCTGTTTGCCGCCGTCAAGGCCGGTGTGCTCGGCTTCTCGAAGTCATTCGCGCGCTCTGTCGCGCCAGACCTTCGCGTCAACGTCCTGTGTCCCGGTTGGATTGAGACGGCGTACGGGGCTGGCGCCGATCGCGATTTCTACGCCAAGGTCGCAGCCAACACGCCGCTAGGTCGCTGGGGGCGGCCGGAAGACGTCGCGGGCAGCGCGGTCTGGCTGGCGTCGCCGGCCGCCTCGTTTGTCACCGGACAGGCGATCAACCTCAACGGCGGCGTCGTTGGCTGACACGCTGTTTCTCACCGGCCGCCTGGCCGAGCCGGCCTTGCGCTCCGTCGCGTCCGAGCTGGGCATCGATCACCAGATCAGGGTGATGAACATCAGCGTCGCGGCACTGATGACCACGCGCTGGATCGCCAAGCGACTGAAGGTCCCGCCCGGGGTCGACAACATCGTGATTCCTGGGCTCTGCGAGGGCGAAGTCGACGCGCTGCAGCAGGCCACCGGCCTGCCGGTCAGCAAGGGCCCCGCCGATGTGCGCGCACTGCCAGAGTGGTACGGGAGAGAGGCAATCCGGGCGGAGCTCGGGCCGCGCGACGTACGTATTTTCGCCGAGATCAACGACGTGCAGTCGCTGTCACGGGAACAGGTGATCGACCGCGCGGAGGCCTACCGCGCGGCCGGGGCCGATGTCATCGACCTCGGCCTATCGCTGGATCGCTCGTGGCTGACCGAGGGGCCGCCGACGATCACAGCGCTGCGCGATCTCGGGTTATCGCTCAGCATTGACACGCTCGACCCCGAGCACATTCGCATGGCCGACGCTGCCGGGGTGGATTACGTGCTCAGCCTGACGCCGCAGACGATCGACCTGGCGCAGGACCTGCGCGCGACCCCGGTGCTGATCACCGAGGATCCCGACGACCTCGACGGCCTGGACCGGATGGCCGCGCGGGCGGAGCAGCTGCATCGCCCTTACCTGCTCGACTCGATTCTGGCTCCGATCAACTCCGGCTTCGCCGCGTCGCTGTCGCGCTACGTCGCTGTCCGCCGCCGTCACCCCGAGGCCGAGTTGTTGATGGGCATGGGCAACCTCACGGAGCTCACCGAGGCCGACTCGACGGGGGTGACGGCGCTGCTGATCGGCTTCTGCCAGGAGGTCGGCATCGGCGCGGTGTTGACAACCGAGGTGATCGGGTGGGCGCGCGGGGTTGTGCGCGAGACCGTCCTGGCCGCACAGATCATGCACCTCGCTCAGCGTCAGGCCCGGCCGCCCAAGCACATCGACTCTGGGCTGGTGACGAGCAAGGATGAGTCGATGCGCGCCCCTTCAGAGAAGGAGCTGCGCGCGATGCAGGCCCAGATCTCCGACCTCAACTATCGCCTGTTCGCCGACGCCGACTGGCTGTACGCGTTCAACGGCGAGCGGTTCGTGCGCGCAACCAGCATGTACACGGTGTTCGACGAGCTCGATGTGGACGACGCGTCTCATGCCTTCTATCTCGGCAAGGAGCTGATGAAGGCCACGATCGCACGCGGCTTGCGCAAGAGCTATCGCCAGGAGGGACCCCTCGACTGGGGCCTGCTGAGCTTTCCCGAACCTCGACGAGAGGACATCTGATGAAGAAGATCCTGGTCCAGCTGGACACCGACGAGCACCCCAGCCCATTCGACGCGATCGCCGCCTATGACGCCGGCGTGGACGTGGTGTTGGGATTCGGCCAGATCACGGCCGAGAACTTGGCCGACGTCGTCCAGGGGGCGATTTTCCCGCGGGGGCCCGACGGGCTCGCCAGCACGGCCTTCTGGGTCGGCGGGTCCAAGGTGCGCGACGGCGAGGCGGTGTTCGAGGCGGCGCAGAAGCTGTTCTTCGAGCCCTTCCGGCCGTCGATCATGCTCGACTCGGACGGATCCAACACCACCGCGGCGGCGTCCGTCGCCCGCGTCCGCGGCGCGGTGACGCTCAAGGGCGCCCGGGCGGGGGTGATCGGAGTGGGCCCGGTCGGTGTGCGCACAGCTGAGCTGCTGCGGCGCGAGGGCGCCGAGGTTACCGTCCTCACGTTCCCGCCCGATGTCATGGAGCGGGGCTATCGCCGCGCCTCGGGTATCACGGTCGCCCAGGAGGCGGGGTTCGAGGTGGTCGAGCCGGCGACCAGCGACGAGCTCGACGTCGCGCTGACCGGCCACCTGGCCCTGTTCGCGGCCGGTCCGGGGAGAACGCAGGTCCTGCGACGCAGCGGCTGGACGCGGAAGGGCGTGTCCGTGGTGGTCGACTACTCGGCGGCTGATCCCGTGGGAGTGGAGGGTGTGGACCGCACCGACGACCTCAAGGAAGACGATGGTGTCCTCAAGCTCGGGGCGCTAGCGGTTGGCGCCCCAAAGATGAAGCTCCAGAAGCGCTGTGTGCAGCAGATGTTCGAGTCCAAGGGCACGGTCATGGACCTCGACGGCGTCTATGACGTCGCGGTCGAATCGCTGTGAGGCGCGGGGGCGCCGCGGCGGAAAGCCGCCAGGCCGTGGTGCCGTGGCGTGCGCCGTCAGCCGCGCGACTTCGAGAACACGAACTTCCCCATCGGCCCGTCGAGCGGGCCGTCGGCCTCGGGCCGCCACAGAATCGTGTCCTCGATCTTCCGTGCCATGGCGAAGTCCTTGTCGGTAATTCCGCCCGCGGAATGCGTGGCCAGCTTGACCCAGAGCTTGCCCCAGGTGACGCTGAGGTCGGCGTGATGACCGGCGGCCTCGCAAAGGTATCCCACGGCGTTTACCGCCATCAGAGTCGTCGGCCAGCCGTCGGTGTTGTACTTACGCCGGATCCACTTGTCTTCGAAGTACCACTCGTCGAGGCCATGCTCGGAGAGCTTCGCGGGGATTTCCTGCTCGCTGTATGTGCGCGGCTTGCTCGTTGTGTTCATGCTCGAATGATATGCCCCGAGTAGCCGGTGTCGACCCGGGAACCGTCTCGTTTGACCTTTGTGTACTGCACGACGGCGAGCCCGTCGTCGAGCAGGTGTTCGAGACCGGGCCGTTGGGCCGGGACAGCGGGCCGCTGCTGCATGCGCTCGCTCGCCACGGACCGTATGACGTGGTCTACGGACCGAGTGGCTACGGCCTTCCATTGGTGGCCGCCGCCGAGGTGGGAGAGCGCGAACTCGCCGAAATGGTGCTTGTGCGGCGCGACGAGGCGCGGGCGGACACCGGAATCGGCGGGATGCGCTCGCTGCTGCGGGCGTTGGCGCGCAGCGACCTGCCGGTCGTCTTCGGTCCCGGCGTCATCCACCTGCCGTCGGTTCCGCCGCACCGCAAGTACAACCGCATCGATCTGGGGACCGCGGACAAGGTGTGCGCGGCGGCTTACGCCATCGTCGACCAGTCCGCCCGCCGGGCGATCGCGTTGCCCGAGACATCGATGGTGATGCTCGAGCTTGGGGGCGCGTTCAGCGCCGCGCTCGCGATCGACGGCGGCCAAATCGTCGATGGCCTCGGCGGCTCGTCCGGCCCACTGGGCATGCGCGCCGCCGGCGCGCTGGACGGTGAGCTCGCCTACCTGCTGGGGTCGGCGCTGCACAAGCAGACGCTGTACACCGGCGGGGCCCTGGATCCAACCGGTGGCGTGAATATCGGCGACCTTGAGACACTGTGGTCCTCGCCGGCGCACGCCGAGGGTTGGACGGCACTGCTGGAGGCGGCCAGCAAGGCGGTGCGAAGCCTCCTGGTCAGCGTGCCGGCCCCGCACGAGCTCGTCGTCTCGGGCCGTCTGGCCTCCCTGCCCGAGCTCGTCGCGGCGCTCGCCTCATCGCTGCGCGACGTCGCCCCGGTGATCGCGCTCGTTGCCGGTCGGGCGAGTACGGCCGCGCGGGGGAGCGCGCTGCTGGCCGACGGGCTCGCGGGCGGCGCGTACGCACCCTTGGCCGAGGTGCTGAGGCTGCGCGAGGCCAGCGGCACCGCGCTCGACCACCTGCGGGTGGCCGGCGCCGACGCGATCTCGCTGGCCTGACCGCTCCTGTTGGGCGACGATTTTGTGCGACCGCATGGTGGCCGTGAGTGGCGCGATCGGGGACCTCCCGAATTTCAGTATTCCGACATCGGGTGATGGCGAGGTTGTTCCGCGGTCGGGCCGGTGTTAGGCTTTTTTCGCCCGTTTTCCCGATGGAAGGAGAGAGTCGCCGTGACCGCCACTGTTGATAAGACAGTCATGGATGGGCTGGCAAAACAGAACGGGGTGACGCTGGGACGGATCCTGGGCCGCGGAAACGTGGGGATGGCCGAGGAGGGACCCGACGGCAAGATGCACGCCACGGTCCGGATCCCGTTGGACGAGCTCGTCTTTGATCCCGGTGTTCTGGTCCTCCCTCACGGGGGCGACCTCGAGCTCGAGATCATCAACGACGACAACAACTCGCACTGCGCGGTCCTGCCGTGCAACGGCGACGCCAAGTTCATCTGGCTGGTGAACTTCGCCAAGGGAAGGGCGAGCCTCAACCTGGACGGCCCGGGCTACTACTGGTATGGGTCGCGGACCGGGAACGACGAGGGTCGCGGCCTGACCGGCACGATCGTCGTCGGCGGCGACGTCCCCGAAGAAGCCAGGCTCGACCGCCCGCCCCAACCACGGCCATAGAAAGGAGCAGTTGATGGCAACTGAGACTGAGTACGTCGACGCAGGGGAGGCGGTCGACTTCCGGAATCTGAGCCCCGGCTTGGTCGGCAAGGCGCCGCCGGTGGCCAAGGAGCGTCAGCTACGCCCGCATCCTCAAGGCCCGCGATGCGGAGCCACACAACTGGCTCACCTACTACGGCGCCTACGACGGGCAGCGCTACAGCCCGCTCGACCAGATCAACACCTCGAACGTCAAGCACCTCACTCCCGCGTGGGTGTTCCAGTGCGGCTCGATGGGCATGCACTCGGGCGCGTCGACGTACTCGTTCGAGGCCTCCCCGCTCGTCGTCGACGGCATCATGTACGTCACGGGCTGGGATGGCTGGATCTGGGCGCTGGACGCCAAGACGGGAGCGGAGCTGTGGCGCTACCACCGCGCGTCCCCGTACGACGTGCATCTGTGCTGCGGCAACGTCAACCGCGGGTGCGCCGTGGCCGAGGGAAGGTCTTCATGGCCACCCTGAACGCCCACGTGATCGCGCTCGACGCCGACGACCGGCCAGCTGGTCTGGGACCAGCCGTACGGCGACGTGCGGGCCGGCGAGAGCGCAACGGTCGCTCCGCTGATCGTCAAGGACATGGTGATCGTCGGGAGCTCCGGCGGCGAGTTCGGGGTGCGCGGTCACGCCGACGCCTTCAAGCTCGAGACCGGAGAGCGCGTCTGGCGCTGCTACATGGTTCCGGCGCCCGGGGAGCCGGGCTCCGAGACGTGGCCCGTCCGAGGGCGAGGCCTGGGCGCGGGGCGGCGCAAATTGCTGGACCACGCCGACGTTCGACCCGGAGCTCAACCTCCTGTACTTCAACACGGGCAACCCGTGCCCCGACTTCGACGGGGGAGTTCGCGAGGGCGACAACCTGTTCACCGACTGCGTCGTGGCGGTCGACCCCGACACGGGCCAGATCAAGGCGCACTACCAGTACACCCCGCACGACGTGTGGGACTACGACTCGACGATGGAGAACATCCTGTTCGAGATGGACGGGCGCAAGTGCTCCGGCCATTTCGACAAGAACGGGTACTTCTTCGTCCTGGACCGCACGGACTGCAGCCTGATCCGGGTCGTGCCGTTCGTCGATCGCATCACCTGGGGCGAGATCGACGCAGACGGCAAGGTGACGCCGCGGGTGTTCCCCGACAAGGAGGGCGACCCGGTCCACTTCTGGCCCGGCCCGGCCGGCGCCAAGGAATGGACGCACGCGGCCTACAGCCCGAAGACGGGGCTCTTCTATGCCCCGGTGCAGGACGTCGGCGCGACGGCCACGCGGCGGCGCCGGGAGTTCAAGGAGAGCATCCCGTACTGGGGCGCGGGCGTCGCCGTGGACACCGAGGACGTGGCCGGTTACCTGTCCGCCATCGATCCGGCCACGGGCCAGGAGAAGTGGCGCTTCCGCAATGAGCACCCGATGACCGCGTCGGTGCTGGCCACGGCCGGCGACCTCGTGTTCGCCGGCGACCCGGCGGGGATATTCTGGGCGTTCAACGCCAGCAGCGGAGAGCTGCTGTGGCAGTTCACGTGCGGCAGCGGCCACCACTCGAGCCCGTGCAGCTACAGCGTCGACGGGCGGCAGTACATCGCCGTGCCCGTCGGATACGGCGCTTGGACCGAGGGGTTCTACCCCGGGGCGCTCGCGCAGGCGGGTGGATCCGCGCTGTTCGCGTTCGCGCTGCCGGAGTAGAGCACACGCGACGAAGCCATATGCGATCTGTCACGGCGCCCGCGCCGTGGCAGATCGCAGGCTCGACACCGACCTTCGAAAGAGCCGATGTTCGCGCTTCTCTCTCTCGGGTTCACGCTGAGCCTGGACAACTTCCGTATGTCGATCGTGCTCGGGGGGCTCAAGCCGACCCTGCTCCGGTCGATCAAGACATCCGTTCATCTTCGGCCTGTGGGATGGCATCGCGCCGCTGGTCGGGATCCTCGTCGGCCACTACCTGAGCAACAAGATCGACGCCACCGCCGACATCATCGCGGCGATCGGCCTCGGTGCCTACGGCCTGTTCGTCGTCGTCCAGGCGTTGCTGTCACCCGAGCATGCGGATCCGGACCTGCGGTTCGCGACGCGCGGGCTGCCCCTGCCGTTGAGCGTCGACAACGTGGCCGCCGGCGCGAGCCTTGGCCTCCTCGGATTCTCTCCCTGGCTCGCGCCCCTCCTGTTCGGGATGATCACGTTCTGTGATGTCGGTCGCCGGGCATCAGATCGGCCGCACGGCGGCCCACTTCATACCCCGCATCCGCACCGACCTGTTGACCGGGATCGCGTTCGTCACGATGGCGGTCCTGCTGGGATTGGGCGTCACCCTCCCGGGCGGCAACTGATCCCGGACGCTAGCGGCGGGCGCCTCTGACGACCGTGCCCGCTGAGACGCCGACCCCCAGCGCCCGCAAGATCTGCGGCAGCTCGGCGGCATCGCGCGCCACGGCGTCGGCATCCGTCAGGGCTTCGCTCCCGAAGGGCCCGCTCGCAACGGCCACACACCGCAGCCGATCCGCGCGGGCGCACGAGATGTCCCGCGGCGTGTCACCGATCACGATCGTGTGCCGACGGGGGTACGGCGCGCGAAATGTGCCCGCGCGCCGCCGCGCGATCGCCGGCAAGGCCGTGCGGTCCTCGGCGTCGGAGCCGAAAGCCCCCTGCCCGAGGGGAAACGCCCGGCCAATGCCCGCTCGCGTCAGCTTCAGCCGCGCGACGGGCTCGTAGTTGCCGGTCAGCAATCCAAGCTTGACGTCCTCTTGCTCCGCGAGCCAGTCGAGCAACTGCCGCACCCCGGGAAGAACGGCCTGGGAGAGATCGTCCGGGAGCAGCCGAACGCACGCCTGGCAGAAGATCTTTCGCACTCTGCCGGCGAGGGCATCGATCCGCTCCGAGGGCACGCCCGCGTCAACGCAGGATCGCACGCGCGATTTCGCCGTCGGTCCGGCCCGCCGTCGGGATCTGCGCCCGGACGAAGCTCGTATCAACGCCGTGGACTTCTCTGAGCGCCAGGCGCATCGCCTCGCCCACCGGCTGCCTCGTGCCCGTAAGCAACGTCCCGTCAATATCAAACAGGAGCAGCACGGGAGGGGTGCGACAGACGGGTTCTGGGAAGTGTCTGCATATTCCTCGCAGGAGGTCGCGTTCGGACCGAGAGCGAGGAAGCGGTCAGCTAGGGTGGATCGGTCAAGGCTAGATCAAAATCACCGACAAACGCGAACGAGGCCAAGGGGCGCTAGCGCTAAGCGCTAGGGCGATCAGCTCGCGTGACGGGAGCCCGGAGCAGGCGCCCGGCCGGTGTCGACAGACTCCCAGCAAACTGGTATCCGGGCGCGGGCACCACCACAACGTTGAGGTGTTTGGTGGGGTAGCGCTTCCACGGGCGGGGTAGTTGCTCGCACCGCTCGCCGAAAGCACGACCACTTCGGATGGCCGTGGGGAGCATCGGCGCGTCCTTTACGCCGTGGGGAGCATCGGCGCGTCCTTTACGCGCTAGGTGACCGCGGCTTCCATCGCCCAGCTGGGACGAGGCTCTCGACGTGGTCGCCGATCGCATCCGCTCAACCTCGCCCGGCCAACCTGGCTTCTACCTCACCAGCGGGAGCAGCCGAACGAGAACCATTACGCCGCCCAGAAGGCGGGGCGGGCGAGGGGCGCCGGCGCCACTTATGATGCGTCGCAGCGCTACCCAGGAAGCAAAGGAGCAACGACGTGTCGATGTATGACCCCGATGAGTACTACGAGTTGCTCGCGAGCGGGGGCACGCCGAGCGGCTTTGCTGCCGGTGAGGTCATCTTTGAGAAAGGCGACGACGCCGACTGTATGTACGTCCTTCGTGAGGGCTCAATAGCTCTCAAAGACGGGGACCAGCTCGTCGCCACCATCTCGGCTCCGAACTTGGTCGGCGAGATGGCTTTGATCGACAGCCAGCCGCGGTCGCTCACGGCCGTCGCGGATACGGATGTTGAGCTCGCCGGCGTCCCCGTCCGGCAATTCTGGATTCTCGTCCACGAAACGCCTTACTTCGCCCACTTGGTGATGAGCACCATGGCGGGGCGTCTACGCAGAACCGGCGAGACGGCCTAAGCCATGGTCTCAGTCGGCCCTTGAAGCAGTTCGCCCTCATAGGGGATCGCGAGGGGTAGCAACGGCGGCGGCCCCGGTGCCGCGACGAAGGTGAAGCCTGGCCGTACTGCGCGGTAGGGCCAGCGTCAGGGCGAGCCCCGCCACGGGCAGCACCGCGATCAGTTCGAACACGGCGTGCAGCCCTTGCGCGTCGGCGAGAAGCCCCAGCAGCGGGGCGCCGACGCCCCCGAGCCCGATCGAGAGACCGATCGTGACTCCCGCGGAGACGCCGAGCCGTCCCGGCAGGAACTCCTGACCCATCACGATCGTCACCGAGAAGGTCGCGATCGTGGCAGCGCCGGCGAGGGCGGCGAAGACGATCCCGAGCGCCGGGCCCGAGAGCAGGAGACCAACGACCGTTGGTGGGATCGCGATCATCGATCCAATGAGCACCGCCCGGCGGCCGAAGCGATCGGCGAGCGGACCGCCGATCAGAGTGCCACCGGCACCTCCAAGGAGAAGCGCCACCAGGGCCGCGCTCCCAAAAGCCTTACCGGTGTGGAGATCGTGCTCCCAGTAGAGCGCGGTGAAGGTGACCAGCCCGAAGTAAATGAACGACCGCACCGCGATCACCGCTGCCAGCACGACAAAGGGGCCCCACGCGTCGCGCTCCCGGCTTCGCCGCACGCGCCCGGCCACGACGTCGCTGCGGAACCGAGAAAGGCGTGGAAGCTCGTGTACGAGGACTGCGGCCATGAGCCACGTCGGTACGAGCACGAGGAGCGTGCCGTGCAGACCGAACACCAACAGAGTCGGGGTCAACAAGGCCGGCCCGAGCGCGAAGCCGACGTTCCCGCCGACGGAGAACAGGCTCATCCCGCTCGCGCGCTTCTCGCCCGAGACGTAGTTGGCGAACCGAGAGCCCTCGGGATGGAAGGCGGCCACGCCGAGTCCGCTCAACAGCACCGCAGCAAAAATCAGCGTATAGCTCGGGGCGATGCCGACGAGGGCGATCCCCAGGCCCCCGAGACCGGGGCCCAGCACCATCAGCCAGGGCAGCGACAGGCGGTCCGAGAGATGACCGAACAGCGGCTGGATCACCGAGCTCGAGATCGTCGCGGCCAGCACGAGCGCGGAAGCCGCCGCGTAGCTCAGGTGGTCCGCGGTGATCAGGAACGGCAGCAGCGCCGGGACGGCGCCCTGTCCGACGTCGGTGAACATGTGGCCGGCTGACAGGACGGCCATCGCACGGCGATCGACGCCGTCCCTCGCCAGATCGCGGTCAACAGTCATTGAGTCGAGGCTACCCGCAGAGCGTCACCTCAGCGCGAGGCTAAGGTGCCGCCCAGCATGCTGCTGCTCGGGATCCTTGTCATCGCTGCATCCATGCGGGCGTCGATCACGGCGGTTGGGCCGCTGCTATCGACGATTGCCCGCGCCTATGGGCTATCGGGTACAGAGGCCGGACTTCTCACCGCGTTGCCAGTGCTTGGCTTCGCGGCGTTCTCACCCTACGCGCCACGGCTCGCACGCCGCGTCGGCATGGAGCGTGCCTTGGTCGTGGCAATGCTGGTACTGGCCACGGGGTCGGCGGTGCGCTCGCTTCCGTGGGAGCCGGCACTGTTCGTCGGCACCGCGATGCTCGCGTCCGGCATCGCGGTCGCCAACGTGCTTTTGCCAGCGCTCGTCAAAGAGCATTTCCTCCGGCGGCAGAGCACGATCACTGGGCTATATGTGACCGCGATGAGCCTGATTGCTGCGATCGCCTCGGGGGTCGCCAATCCGCTCGCCACCGTCTTGCCGGCGGGCTGGCGGGCGGCGCTGGCGGTGTGGGCGATCCTGGCGGTCGCGGCTGTGGTCCTGTGGCTCCCGCGCGCCCGCAGCGTCAGCCACCAGGGTCGGCTGCCCGCGCACGCGCCAATGCCGTGGCGCTCTCTGGTGGCGTGGCAGGTGACCGCATTCATGGGGCTGCAGTCGCTCGGTTTCTACGTGATGATCGGCTGGCTACCGAGTGTGCTCGAGTCGCATCACGTCGGGAAGAGTGCGGCCGGTCTGCAGCTGTTCGCTTATCAGTTCGTGTCGCTGGTGGCCAGCCTCGGCCTGCCCCTGATCGCCGATCGGCAGCGCGACCATCGCGCGCTGGCCGCGGTGACCGCCGCCTGCTGCGCCTGTGGGTACGCAGGGCTCTTGTTCGCGCCGGGACTCTCGCTGCTGTGGGTCCTGATTGCGGGGTCGGGCACCGGCGCCCTACTCGTGCTCGCCCTATCGTTCATGGCGCTGCGCGCGGCCGGCACCGCCCAAGTCGCGGCGCTCTCAGCGATGGCTCAGTCCGGTGGTTACCTGGTCGCGGCTGCGGGGCCGTTCCTCTTCGGCGCGCTTCATGCCGCGAGCGGCAGTTGGACCCCCTCCCTGGTGATGCTCCTGGCGAGCGCGTTCGCGCTGCTCGTAGTCGGGCTCGGTGCCGGGTCGCCACAGAAGGTGCGGGTCTGAGGAACGTCTCGAGTCAAGGCGCGGATACGAGCCATAACCTTGACCAAGAACGTCAAGACACGGAGCGAGAGATGAGCACAACACCATCAGCCGCAGCGCCACGCCAGCAACTCTTGATCGGGGGGGAATGGCGCGATGCGGTCTCCAATCGCGAGTACGAACAGCACTTCCCCTACACGGGCGAGGTTGTAGGCACCGCAGCGGCCGCAGCGCGCGAGGACGCGTCCGCCGCCGTGGAGGCTGCGCGGGAGGCCTTCAAGGACTGGTCGAAAAGCGCGCCCGCGATGCGCCGGGCGATCCTCTCGAAGGCGGCCGACCTGCTCATGGAGCGCCAGCAGGAGATCGCCGGCATCGTGACCGAGGAGACCGGCGGCGTGTTCGGATGGGGCATGTTCAACGTCGAGCTGGCCGCCGGGATGCTGCGCGAGGCGGCGGCGCAAGCCTACGGTCTCGTCGGCGAGGTGATCCCCTCTGATGTCCCGGGCAAGCTGGCCATGGGCGTCCGGCAGCCCGCCGGGGTGGTGGTCGGCGATCGCGCCGTGGAACGCGCCGGTGATTCTCGCCACCCGCGCCGTGGCCGCGCCGCTGGCGTACGCCAACACGGTGGTGCTGAAGGCCTCGGAGATCTGTCCCGCGGACGCACGCCACGGTCGTGCGTGCACTCAAAGACGCCGGCCTGCCCGATGGCGTGATCAACCTCCTCACCAACGCCCCCGCCGACGCCGAGGACGTCGTGGACGAGCTGATCGCACATCCCGCCGTCGCGCAGGATCAACTTCACCGGCTCGACGCGAGTCGGGCGCGTCATCGCGGAAAAGGCGGGTCGCCACCTCAAGCGCGTTCTGCTCGAGCTCGGCGGCAAGGCGCCCATGGTCGTGCTGCGCGACGCCGAGCTCGACCGCGCCGCGGCCGCCGCGAGCTTCGGGGCGTTCTTTCACCAGGGCCAGATCTGCATGTCGACTGAGCGCATCGTGGTCGACCGGGCCGTCGCCGATTCCCTCGCAACCAAGCTCGCCGAGCGGGCCAGCGCCCTGCCGGTGGGGGATCCTCGCGAGCCCGCCACGGCGATCGGGCCGCTCGTGAACGCCGGCGCAATGGAGCGCGTGACCGGGCTCGTGCAGGATGCCGTCGCCAAGGGAGCCGAAGTGCTGTCGGGCGGCGAGGCGAGCGGGCCATGCTTCCCGCCCACGGTGCTCAAGGACGTCACTCCGGAGATGCGCGTCTACGCCGAGGAGTCATTCGGGCCGGTCGTGGCTGTGGTGCCCGTGGCAAGGCACCGAGGAGGCGGTTCGGGTGGCAAACGACACGGAGTACGGCCTCTCCGCGGCCGTCTTCAGCGAGAACGTGCCCGCCGCGCTCGAGCTCGCCCAGCGCATCGAGAGCGGCATGTGTCACGTCAACGACACGACCGTCCACGACGAGCCGCAGATGCCCTTCGGCGGCGTCAAGGCCAGCGGGTGGGGCCGCTTTGGCGGCCGAGCAGCGCTCGAAGAGTTCACCGAGCTGCGCTGGATCACGGTCCAGGAGCATCCGCGGCAGTACCCGATTTAGTGAGGCCCGCGAGCGCCGACCGATGCGCACGCAGGTAGGCATCGTCGGGGCGGGGCCGGCGGGTCTTACGCTCGCGCTGTTGCTGGCCCGTGCCGGAATCGACGCGGTCGTCCTCGAGGTCCGCACCAGGGAATACATCGAGCACAGGATCAGGGCTGGCCTGCTCGAGCAAAACACCGTCGACTTGATGCGTGAGCTTGGCGTGGGGGACCGGATCGCGCGCGAGGGGCTCGAGCATGAGGGGATAAACCTCCGACACCACGGGCAAACGCTGCGCATCGCGATCACGGAGTTGACCGGACGCCACGTCACGGTTTACGCCCAGCAAGAGGTGGTCAAGGATCTCCTTGCCGCGCTGCTCGACCGCGGGGGAACCGTGCGGCTCGAGGTCTCCGACGTCAGTGTCAACGACCTCGACTCGGAGCGGCCCACGATCACCTACACGCACGACGGCGAGCACCGGGAGCTCGAGTGCGAGTTCGTCGCGGGCTGCGACGGTTCGCACGGCTGCTGCCGGCCGTCGGTCCCGGCCGGCGTCCTGACCGAGCACCAGTTCGATTACCGCTTCGCCTGGCTGGGGATCCTGGCGGAGGCCCAGCCCGCCACCGACGAGCTCATCTATGCTTGGCATGAACGAGGCTTCGCGCTGCATTCGATGCGCTCGCCGCAGGTCAGCCGCCTGTACATCCAGGTGCCGGCCGACGAGCAGATCGAGCGGTGGCCCGACCAGCGAGTCTGGGAGGAGCTGCAGGCTCGCCTCGCGAGCCCGGGCTGGCACGTCAACGAGGGCCTCGTCGTCGATAAGGGCATGACGCCCATGCGCACGCTCGTATGCGAGCCGATGCAGTACGGACGCCTATTCCTGCTCGGCGACGCGGCACATATCGTCCCCCCAACCGCCGCCAAGGGGCTCAACCTGGCCGTCAACGACGCCCGCCTGCTCGCCGCTGCTTTGGAGGATTGGTACCGGGACGGCTCGGATGCGCGGCTTGCGCGCTATTCGGACACCGCGCTTCGGCGGGTCTGGCGCGCGCAGGACTTCTCCCACTACATGACCCAGCTCCTGCACGATCTCGGCGGCGGCCGATTCGAGCGCAAGCTCCAGCTTTCGCGTCTCGAGTACCTGTCGCGCTCGCGCGCCGCAGCCGCCAGCCTGGCCGAGAACTATGCTGGGCTGCCCGCGAGCGAGGACTTTTGAGTTTCCGGATGAGCTCTAAGCGCATCACCGAGACAGGTTCGATCTATGGGCCGGTGACCGACACGCCCACGAGCTATGTGCGCGAACCCGAGGGTGCCCACCCCCCGCTCGACTACCCGCCGTACAAGTCCACGGCGCTCCGCCATCCCTCCGAGCCGCTCGTCCACCTGCCTCACACCATCACCGAGGTCACCGGTCCGCAGCTCGGGCCCGAGCGCATAGCGAGCGAGAACGACTCCGATCTCACACGCCAACACGAAGGCGAGCCGATCGGGGAGCGGATCATCGTCTCGGGGCGCGTCATGGACACCGAGGGCAAGCCGCTGCGCGGCACGCTCGTCGAGGTCTGGCAGGCGAACGCGGCCGGCCGCTATCACCACCGGTGGGACCGCTGGCCGGCGCCGCTTGATCCCAACTTCTCTGGCGCCGGGCGCTGCCTGACCGACGCTGAGGGGCGCTACCGCTTTACCACGATCAAGCCGGGCCCCTATCCGTGGGGCAACCACTACAACGCCTGGCGGCCGGCGCACATCCACTTCTCGCTGCTCGGTCGCGCGTTCGCGCAGCGACTGGTGACGCAGATGTACTTCGCCGGCGATCCTTTTTTCCCGTACGACCCGATCTTCAACTCCGTGCGCGACGAGGCCGCACGCGAGCGGATGGTCTGCCGGTTTCAAATTCACCAGACCGAGCCGAACTGGGCGGCGGCCTACGAGTTCGACATCTATTTGCGGGGCCCGGCGGCCACCCCGTTTGAGGAGGCCAGGTGATCTTCGCCACCACGCCGTCGCAGACGGTCGGGCCGTATTTCATGATCGGTCTCCCCTGGGATGGTGGTCCCTACGCCGTTTCGCCGGGCTCGCCAGGCGCGGTCACGATCGGCGGTGTCCTCTTCGACGGGGCCGGCGAACCGATCCCGGACGGGCTGATCGAGGCCTGGCAGCCCGACTCCGAGGGTCGCTTCGCCGACCTGCACGGCAGTGGCGGTGGGTCCGAGACCGACGGCTTCCGCGGTTTCGCGCGCTCGCCGACCGACGACCGCGGCCGCTACGAGATCCTGACCGTCAAGCCCGGTCCCGTGCCAACTGCCGGCGACGACATGCAGGCGCCGCACATCGATCTGACCGTGTTCGCCCGCGGCTTGCTCCACCGCTGTGTCACGAGGATCTACTTCGCCGACGAGCAAGGGTCCAACGCCCATGACCCCGTGCTCTGCACGTTGCCGTCCGCCCGCCGAGGGACGCTGCTGGCCCAGCCCGCGGGCGATGGTTACCGGTTCGATATCCGCCTTCAAGGCCCCGGCGAGACGGTCTTCTTTGACCTCTGAGGGATTGTTCGGTGGCATCTACGAGCGCGGGCCGGTCGCGCTCGAGGTATCCGGCGAGGCGTGGCTTTCAGCCATGCTCGACGTCGAGGCCGCCCTCGCGCGCGCGTGCGCGCGTGAAGCGTTGATGCCCGCCCAAGCGGCCGAGGCGATCGCCGCCGCGTGCTCGGGCGAGCGCTTGGACCTCGAGGCGATTGGCCGGGAGGCGGCTCGGCATGCCACTCCCGTGGTGCCGCTGGTCCGCGCACTAAGGGAGCAGGTCGGCGACGAGCTCGCAGCGTACGTGCACCTTGGCGCGACCAGCCAGGACATCCTCGATACCGCCGCGATGCTGCTTTCAAGCCGCGCGCTGCGGACCATCCTCGGCGACGCTCGCGCCGCCGTACGGGCTGCTGCGCGCCTGGCCGACGAGCACCGGACGACCGCGATGAGCGGCCGCACCCTGCTCCAGCAGGCGCTGCCGACCACATTCGGGCTGCGTGCGGCGGCCTGGCTGACGGGAATCGACGAGGCCTGCGTGCGCCTCAACGACGTGCGCGAGCGCGAGCTCGCGGTGCAGATGGGAGGCCCGGTTGGCACCCGAACGCCCGCGGTGGCCGCCTTGGTCGCGGAGCAGCTCGGATTGGCCGAGCCGGTCATGCCCTGGCACACCGTCCGCGTGCGCGTCGCCGCGCTGTCCTGCGCGCTGGCGGTCCTCGCCGGCGTGCTCGGCAAGATCGGGCGGGACGTCACGCTGCTCGCGCAGGACGAGGTGGGGGAGGTGCGAGAGGGTGGAAGGCCGGGAAGTGGCAGCTCCTCGGCGATGCCCCACAAGCACAACCCGTTGGCCGCGATCTCGCTGCTCGCCTGTACGCGAAGAACCCCGGCCCTCGCCGGCACCATGCTCTCTTCCATGGAGCAGGAGCACGAGCGCGCCGCCGGCGCGTGGCAGGCGGAGTGGGGGACGCTCACCGAGCTGCTCGCGCTGAGCGGTTCCGCGGCGAGCTGGAGCCGCAATCTTCTCGAGCACCTTCAGGTGGACGCCGAGCGGATGCGAGACAATCTCCGCCCGCTGGCCGCGGCCGGGGTGGCGGAGGCGACGGCGCCGGAACGTCATCTGGACGCGGCCTCGGAGCTGATCGACCGGGCGCTCGCCGCGGTAGGCGCGTGAGCGGATACGTGCTTCACCACGAATTTGCCGGCGCATACGACGCGCCGCCGCTGGTGCTGGTCGGTTCGCTCGGATCGACGCTCGACGTGTGGCGGGCCCAGCTCGACGTCCTGGAGACGGGGTCTCGTGTGATTCGCCTGGATCTCCGCGGCCACGGCGGCTCGCCCGTCCCGAGCGGTCCGTACTCGATCGCGGATCTCGGCGGCGATGTGGTGGCGACGCTCGACGAGCTCGGGCTCGAGCGGGTCGCGTATTGCGGTCTGTCGATCGGCGGGATGATCGGCCTGTGGCTGGCGACACGCGCGCCCGAGCGAATCGAGCGCCTGGTTGTCATATCCACCTCGGCCCACGTCGACGGAACCGCCTATCGTGCCCGCGCCGCGGCCGTGCGCGAGGCGGGGAGCCCAAAGGTCGTGGCCGACGACGTGGTCGCCCGCTGGTTCACGCGCGTGTGGGGCGCCGAGCACGCGGAGGTCGTTGCCTGTTACCGGGCGATGATCGCTGATACGCCGGCAGAGGGCTACTCGAGCTGCGCCGAAGCGGTCGCTGGATTCGACCACCGGCGCGAGCTTGCGGGCATCGGCGCGCCGACGCTCGTGATCGCCGGCGGAGAGGATGAAGCGATCCCGCCCGAGCACGGGCGCCTGATCGCCGAAGCTGTTCCCGCCTCCCAACTAGCGGTGATCGGGCGTGCGGCCCACCTCGTGAGCGTCGAACGCGCGGACGCCGTCACGCCATTGATCGCCAGTCACCTGGAGAAACTGGAGGATGCGAAGTGAGCGACAACGTTGAAGACAGAGGCATGAGGACCAGGCGCGCGGTGCTCGGAGACGCTTACGTCGACCGGAAGTTGGATCAAGCGACCCCATTTGACGAGCCGTTTCAGGAATTCATCACCCGCTACGCGTGGGGGGAAGTATGGGCCCGCTCCGAGCTCGATAGGCGCACGCGCAGCGCGGTGACCCTGGCCGTGCTCGCCGCGCTGGGACGCGAGCATGAGGTGGCCATCCACATCACCGGCGCCGTGCGCAACGGGCTCAGGCCGGAGGAGATCCGCGAAGTGTTCCTTCAGACAGCCGTGTACGCCGGTGTGCCGGCGGCCAACTCCGCCTTCTCGATTGCACGCCAGGTGCTAGAAGAAGACCCGGCCTCTGCCGAGCACTGACCATGACTCCGCGCGACAACCCGCCGTTCCGCGCCGACCACGTCGGCAGCCTCCTGCGCCCGCCCGAGTTACTGGAGGCCCGCGTGGAGCGCGCCGCCGGCCGCATCGACGACGATCAGCTGCGCGCCGCCGAGGACGAGGCGATCCGAGACGTGGTCAAGCTCCAGCGCGAGATCGGGCTGCGGACGGCGACCGACGGCGAATTCCGCCGCGCCTCGTGGCACATGGACTTCATCTACTCGCTCGACGGAGTCAACAAGGCGCCGGGCAACCTCGCGGTCAGGTTCCACAACGACCAGGGCGACATCGAGTTCACCCCGGCGGCACTGCGCGTCGACGGCAGGCTCGGCGTCTCGCAGACCATCTTCGGGGACGCCTTCGAGTTCCTGAAGTCGTGCGCGTCCGCCGACCAGACCCCGAAGCTGACGACCCCCTCGCCGAGCATGGTGCATTACCGCGGCGGGCGAGCCTCGATCGACGAGGCGGTCTATCCGGACATGGACGCGTTCTGGTCCGATTTGACGACGGCCTACCGGGAAGAAGTGCGCCGGCTGGGTGACCTCGGCTGCACCTACCTGCAGTTCGACGACACGAGCCTCGCGTATCTCAACGATCCCGAGCAAAGGGAGTACGTGCGGGGGATCGGCGGCGACGCCGAGCACCAGCACGAGGCGTACATCCGCCACATCAACGAGGCACTTGCGCAGCGCCCGCCCGGCATGTCCGTTACAACGCACATGTGCCGCGGCAACTTCCGCTCCTCGTGGGTCGCGCAGGGAGGCTACGACTTCGTCGCTGAGGCGCTCTTCAACCAGCTCGAGGTCGACGGCTTCTTCATGGAGTGGGACGACGCCCGCTCGGGCGGCTTCGAGCCGCTGCGCTTTCTGCCGAAGGGAAGAGTCGTGGTACTCGGGCTCGTCACGACCAAGCGTGGCGAGCTCGAGCAGCGCGATCTCTTGCGCCGCCGCATCGAGGAGGCTTCGCGCTATGTCGACCTCGACCAGCTCTGCCTCTCGCCCCAGTGCGGCTTCTCTTCGACCGTGGAGGGGAATGAGCTCACGCGCGAGCAGCAGGCAGACAAGCTCAGGCTGATCGTGGAGGTCGCACAGGAGGTCTGGGGGTAGCGCGCGCGACTCAGCTAGGCTCGACCCCTAGGACAGTCCAGCTATGACGACGCTCGCTCAAGCGCAAGCTGCACCGACGAATGGCACGACGATCTTCATCGGCGGATCGTGGCGCTCCGCCGAGGAGACCTACGAGCGCTTCGATCCGGCGAACCTCGGTCGCTCCACGGGGATCTTTGCGGCCGCCACGCCCGACCTCGTCCGCACCGCTTACGACACCGCGCACGAGGCGCAAAAGGAGTGGGCGGCGACCCCCGCGCCCGTCAGAGCTGATCTGCTCAACCGCGCGGCCGACCTCCTGCAGAGCCGAGTCGACGAGGGCGCGCGGCGGCTGACGTCGGACATGGGCAAGGCGCTTCGCGATGCCCGCGCCGAAGTCGCGCGCAGCGCCGCGATACTGCGCTACTTCGCCGGCGAGCTGCTTCAGCCCGCTGGCGAGACCTACCCGAGCGCGGACCCGAGCACGCTGCTGCTCACCGTCGAGGAGCCTCTTGGTGTGGTCTGCGCGATCACCCCGTGGAACTTCCCGTTCGCGATCCCCACGTGGAAGCTCGCACCCGCGTTGGGCTTCGGCAACGCGGCCGTCTGGAAGCCCGCCGAGGCAGCTTCCGGCAGTGCCGTGTTCCTCACCGAGACGCTCGCCGAAGCCGGGCTCCCGGACGGAGTCGTCAACCTGGTGACGGGCAAGGGTGGGGAGATGTCGGCCGAGCTGACCGGAAACGCCCATCTGAACGCGCTGACGTTCACCGGATCCGGCGCGGTCGGAACGAGGCTCCGGGAGGCGGTCGCCGACCGCAACGTCAAGGTCCAGCTCGAGCTCGGCGGCAAGAACCCGGCGATCGTGCTCGCCGACGCCGATCTCGAAGACGCCGCGACTCAGGTAGCGCGGGGCGCGATGCTCGCGACCGGCCAGCGGTGCACGGCGACGAGCAGGGTGTACGTCGAGCGCGCCGTGTTTTCACGATTCGAGGAACTGCTCAGCGAGCGCGTGCGGGACCTCGTCGTCGGCGATCCCTTCGACGACGCGACCGACATCGGACCGCTCGGCTTCCCCGAGCAGCGCGACACCGTCGAGCGCTACCTTCAGCTGGCCCGTCAGGAGGGTGCCGACATGAGCACCTACGGCCCGGTGCCCGCGGGAGGTTGCTTTGTCGCCCCGACGATCCTGACCGGCGTCGATCCGGCCAGCGCGCTGGTGCGCGAGGAAATCTTCGGACCGGTCGTGGTGGTCGAGGAGGTCGAAGACTTCGACGCGGGGCTGCGGGCCGCAAACGACACCGAGTTCGGTCTAGCATCGGCGCTCTTCACCAGGGACATCGGGAAGGCGACCGCGTTCATCCGCCGCACCGAGTCGGGCCTCGTGCACATCAACCGCGAGACGGCCGGCGTCGAGCCACACGTTCCGTTCGGCGGAGTGAAGGGCTCGAGCAGCATGAGCCGCGAGCAGGGAAAAGCGGCCCGCCAGTTCTTTACGACGACAAAGACGGTCTACCTGCGCTCGCGCTGAACTCGCGGCGCATCATCCCCGCGAGACTCAGCCGCTCACCGCCTCGCGCGCTGCGTCGACTGTTTGCGAGATGTCTTCGCCCCAGTCCATGCCGGCGAGCCTTAGGGTGTGATTCACGGGAGAGTCCTCGGCGATCACGAGCCGGAGCTTCTGTCCACCGGCGCGCAGGTCTTCCCGGAGATGATGCAGCATGTGAATCCCCGCGCTGTCCATGTAGCCGACGTCGCGAAGGTCGAGGACCAGCCCGAGGGCGTCGTTCGGGGTCATCGTGCTGAGCTCCTGCCTGAGATCGACGGCATTTGACATGTCAACGTCGCCGCGTACCTCTGCGTAGCAACACGGCGGCCCCGCATCTCGAGCTTAAGCGAGGCAAGGGTCATCAGGGCTTGAGCTTCCGTCGCATGCTGATGACCGTGCCGGCCTCGCCCGCGCGCAGCTCGACCTCGTCCATGGCGGCGTGCATGATTTTCAGCCCTCGGCCCCTGTGGTCGCCGCGCGGTAGCCGCCACCGTCCTCGATCACGCACCGTGACCTCGATGCACCCATCGCGGCGCTCCGCACTGACGGTAAACCTTCCCCTGCTCGGCCCATACGCGTGTTCGATCGTGTTGGCGCAGGCCTCGTTGACGGCAATCGTGATCTCAATCGCCAGTTCGCGGTCCACGGACTGCGCCTTCGAGCCATCCGCCTCAACTCGTACCTCAACGGCGCGAGCATCTTCGGGTAGGTGGCCATGTCGACTTCGAGGACCGCCGGGACGGCATCGTTCTTGATCGCGATCACGGCGACGTCGTCGGCGGGGCCGCGCTGGGGCAGGAGCCGATCCATGCACGGTCAGACACGCTTCTTCGGGGTCGTGGACCCCCGTGACCGCGGCGACCAACGTCTCGATGCTGCTCCAGAGCGAGACTCCGCGACGCTCGATCAGCCCGTCGGTGTAGAGCAGCATCATTTCCCCGGGGCCCAACAGGCAGCTCGTGCTCCGGGCAATCCTTGAAACCAAACGCGCCGAGCGGAGGCGCTACTGCGAACCTCGACCACTCGCGCCTGGCCGTCGGCCGACAACAGAATCGGCGGGAGATGGCCGGCGCTCGCGAACCTGACCACTCCCTTGTCGTTGTCCACCACGGCGAGCGCGGCCGACGCCATCGCCTCCTCCTCGAGACTGACCGCAAACTGATCGACCAGGCGAAGGGTCGGTGCCCGGACCATTGCCGGCCAGCGCATAAGCGTGCAGCGCGCTGCGCAGCTGCCCCATCAGCGCTGCTGCGGCGAGGCCATGGCCGACGACATCGCCGATGACGACCCCCACCTGTCCGTGGGCGAGCGGGATCATGTCGTACCAGTCCCCGCCGACCTCGTCGCGCGCCGGTAGATAGCGCGCCGCGACCGTCACTCCGGGTGCCGCGGCCAACCGCCTCGGAAGAAGGCTGCGCTGCAGCATCACCGCGTTGCGGTGCTCACGCTCGACCGTCGCCGAGCAGCCTCGCCCGCTCGATTGCCGGCGCGGCCCGCGCCGCGGCAAGGTCAAGCACCGCCAAGTCGCGTAGATCGAATTCCCGCGGAGTCAGTGAGCCGACGTGAAGCACCCCGATGAGCTCGCCCTCGACGATCAGGGGCACCCCGAGCAGCGATCGAATCCCTTTCTCTCGCAGGATCGGATTCAGGATGTCGGCGTGATCGACGTCCGCAATGAAGATCCCCACTCGCTCTTGGGCGATCCTCCCGGCAAAGCCCCCGCCGATCGGGATCCGGACGCCCTGCTCCACCTCTTCCTCGATCCCTTTTGCCGCCCGGGCCACTAGCTGCTTGCGCTCGTCGTCGAGCAGAAGGATCGCCGCGGTATCCACACCGAGCAGATCGCGAACGCGTACCAACAACTCATCGAGCAGCCGATCGAAGTCGAGCTCGGACAGAGCCGGGTCGCTGAGCCTGACCAGGTCGCCGCAGCTGATCGGTCGGAGCGGAAACGGACTGGTCCAGCTCAAGCGCGACCTGCCCAAACCCGAGCCGACTTGAATCAGGCTCGGGAATCACTCCGTGCACGCGCCCCACCATAGGCCATCCTCAGATCACGCCGGATCGGTGAAGCTGCCCGGGCTGCTAGCGGTGGCGCGGTAATCGGGTTGGCGCTCCGGGCTCGCCTGCGCGAGCGCCTGGCGCACTCCGTCGGCGTCGAAGTCGGCGACATAGACGGGCGTACCGGGCTGCTGGCGCCACGATTCGTCAAGGCTCCCGGCGTCGATCGCGTCGAAGCCGAGTTCGTCCACGAGCTTCATCACCGTTGCCTTCGCCGCGGGGTCGTCGCCCGCGACGGGCAGCGCGATGCGGTCGGGCGATCCAGAGGGCCGGCCCTCGTCGCGCAGATGCCGGGCGTAGATGTTGTTGAAAGCCTTGATCACTGGGCGGCCAAGTCGTTGCGCGACCCACTCGCTCTCGGGCATCCCATCTTCGATCTCGTCGATACGCCCGTCGCGTTGGCGCGGGTAGTAGTTGCCCGTATCGATGACGACCACCTCGTCGCCGATACCGCCGAACAGATCTTCAGGCAGCTGCACCACCTTGGACTCGGGAATTTCACCACCACCACATCCCCGGCGCGAGCGGCCTCGCGTGCCGCGACCGCGGTAGCACCCGTCTCCGCCTCCATGGCGCGCAGCGTGTCGGGTCTCCGGGAGTTTGCGATCGACACCTCGTGACCGAGCTCGGTGAACCGTTGTGCGAGCGCCGACCCGATGTTTCCAGCACCGATGATTCCGATCTTCATGGGCGATCCTCCCCTAGCGGTGGATGACGCCGGCCCGCGCGAGTGGCGCGAGCGTGGGCTCCTTGACCGACACGTCGCCGAGCGCTTCGTCGATTGCCGCGAGCGTGTCGGCTGTCAGCTCGATCCCTGAAGCCTTGGCGTTCGCATGGACCTGCTCGGGTCGACTGGCGCCAACGATGGCGGAGGCGAGTTCGGGCCGTCGCAGCACCCACGCGAGGGCCATTTCCGTCATCGACAGGCCGGCCCTTTCCGCGACAGGCCGCAGGCGGCCGACGGCCTCGACCCTAGCGTCGCTCATGATCTGCTCCATGAAGGCGCCCATCTCGCGGTGAGCGGCGCGTGAGTCAGTGGGCGGCGCCTGCCCGGGCCGATACTTGCCGGTCAGGAGCCCCTGAGCGAGCGGTGACCAGACGATCTGAGAGATACCGTTGGCCGCGCACAGCGGAAACAGCTCGCGCTCGGGTGCCCGCCAGAGCATCGAGTACTGGGGCTGGGAGGACACGAACAAGTCGGGCCCGGCGATGTCGAGCGCGGCCTCGATTTGGTCCGGCGTCCATTCGCTGAATCCCAGGTACCGCGCCTTCCCGGAGGCGACGACCTCCTGGAGCGCTTCGATGGTCTCCTCGATCGGAACGTCGGGGTCGAAACGGTGCGCCTGGTACAGGTCGACGTACTCGGTCTGGAGCCGCCCGAGGGAGGCGTCGATTTGCTTTGCGATCTGTGCGGCGGACAGCCCTCGGTCGTCAGGGTCGTCTGACATCTGTCCCCAGACCTTGGTCGCGAGAATGTAGGACTCGCGCGGGCGCGCCGAGAGGATCGCTCCCCACGCCGACTCGGCCGCGCCCCGGCCGTAGACGTTGGCGGTGTCGAAGAAGTTGATGCCGACCTGGAAGGCCGCGTCGGTGCACTCGCGCGTCTGCTCGAACGCTACGCCGCCCGAGAACGTCAGCCAGGAGCCGAGGGAGATCTCCGAGACCTCCAGGTCCGAGGAGCCCAGTTTGCGGTATCTCATCTCATGGTCCTTTCTTGACGTTTGCCTGAACTCGCGCTGAACGGCGGCTCAAGCCACCGGCAGCGACGCCTCGTCGCTGACTCGCCCTGTATAGCCGTCGGCGAGCAGCCGGCCGGCCGACGTCGTCAGGAGCAAGTCGAGCGCGACGTCCTCTTGACGGACGAATCCTGCGTCCGGTAGGGCCCCTCGCGCGAGCAGTTCGAGCATCGCGACGGCGCCGGCCGCCGTCGTCCAGGCGATCGCCGTGCGGGCTTGGCCGGCGATCGTTCGCGGACGGTATAGGCGGACGAGTTCCTCGCGCGCGGCGCGGCCTTCCCGAGTTCCCTCCGCCGCCGCGTACAGGACCACCATGTCGTCCCGCACGGGTGGGTATGCCTCCGCGAGCAGCTCCTGCAAGATGCCGCGTTTGCCTGCCAGCCGCAGTTCGTGCAGCAGGAAGCGCATTAGCTGGCAATGCCCGGGATAGCGGATCGTCTTGTAGTCGAGCCGATCGACGCGGCCGGCGAAGGTCTCGCACATCGTCCCCAGTCCGCCGGAGGTCGTAAAAGCCTCGTACTGCCTCCCCTCGATCATGATCGTCTCGAGGCCGCCGAGCGGCGGAACTGTCACGCTCGCGCCCTCCTGGAGCTGTTCGCAGTCATTGAGGTATTCGTTCACGACGCCCGCCGGGGACCAATTGAACGCGTAGCCCAGCGCGGTGTTCGGGGTTCGCGGCAGCGCGCCCACGCGTAACGCGACGCGGTCCACCGTGTCGAGCCTCGCTGCCAGGCTCGAGCCGACCACGCAGATGAAGCCGGGTGCCAGTCCGCAATGCGGCATCAACACGCTCGTGGAGGTCTCGGCCAGCTTCTGCAGAAGGCGGGAAGTGGTGACGTCCTCAGTCAGATCGAAGTAGTGGGCACCGACTGCGTGTGCACTGGTCGCGACGCGTGTCATCAGGTGATAGGGCAGGCACGAGACGACGGCGTCGGCGCTCTGGCACAGCTCGGTGAGCGCAGCTGAGTCGGTGACATCCAAGACCGCGACGTCCGTGCGCGCCTTCGTGGGGTCCGCATCGGCGCCCTGGACGTCAAAGCCACGCTCGCGCAGCATGTCCGCGATCAGCGCTCCCACGTGACCCAGCCCGAGGACGGCCACGCGCTTGACGTCTGAATGAGTCATCGCCCGTTTCTTACCATGCATGACGGGCCGGGCGCTCAGAGGGGGATGTTCTTTACGTCCCCGCCGGCGGGCCGGCTCGCGAGCATGTCGAATGCCCAGATCAGGCGCGCGCGGGTCTCCGCGGGTTCGATCACCTCGTCGATGAACCCCTCGTGCGCGGCGACGCCGGCGCGCAGGTGCCGCTCGGCGTAGCTCGTTGCCAGCTCGGCGCGCTCGGACTCGGCCTCGTGCTCGTGCTCGAGCTCGGCCAGCCTGCGGCCATGGATGATGCCGACGGCCTGGCTCGCGGCCATCACCCCGATCTCGGCCTTCGGCCAGGCGAAGGTGAAATCGGCTCCGAGGTCGCGCGCGTTCATCGAGATGTACGCCCCGCCGAAGGCCTTACGCAACACGACGGTGACGCGCGGCGCCTGGGACTCCGCGAACGCGTGCAGCAGCTTGGCCCCGTGGCGGATCACGCCGCCCCGCTCCTGGCGGGTGCCGGGCATGAACCCAGGCGTGTCGACGAGCACGACCATCGGCAGGCCGAACGCGTTGCAGAAGCGGACGAAGCGCGCTCCTTTGGAGGCCGAGTCGGAGTCGAGCGTGCCGCCACGGAACTTCGGCTGATTGGCGAGGAACCCCACCGTCCGGCCATTGAGGCGACAGAACGCGGTGACGATGTTGCGCGACCAGCGCGCCGAGGGCTCCAGCAGCTCCCCGCCGTCGGCGAGCGCTCGGATCACGTCGCGGACGTCGTAGACCTGCCGCTGCTCACTCGGAACCGTCGAGCTGGGATCCGCGCCGGGCGGCTCAACGACAACTCGCTCCAGCGCTTTCGACGAGGCGTTGGACGGCAGGTAGTCGAGGATCTCGCGGACCCGGAACACCGCGTCCGCGTCGTCCTTCGCGACGAAATGACACACGCCGTTGCGCTCGTGCACGCCCGCGCCGCCCAGGCTGTCCGCGGTCGCGTCTTCACCGAGCGCCTCCTTCACGACCTTGGGCCCGGTCAGGAACATGGCGGAGGACTCGGTCATCACGACGAAGTCCGTGAGGGCCGGAGAGTACGAGCCGCCGCCCGCCGAAGTTCCGGTGATCACCGAGATCTGCGGAACGCGACCGGAGAGAGCCACATTTTCGAAGAAGATGCGCCCGTAACCGGCCAGCGCCGCTACGCCCTCCTGCATGCGCGCGCCGCCGGATTCGATGAACCCGACGACCGGGGCGCCCGCCTCGCCGGCCATCCGCATGACGCGCACGATCGTGTCGGCGTGCGCCTCACCGAGCGATCCGCCCACGAACCGCTGGTCCTGCGCATAGGCGAAGACCTGACGACCGCCGACCCGTCCCGCCGCGCCGACGACTCCGTCCCCGGGACGGCTCTTCTCGCCCAGGCGCCGCGAGCCTACCTCGGAGCGGATGACCTGCATGCCGCCCTCGTCGAAGAGCAGCTCGAGCCGCTCCAACGGCTCCAGCTTCAGGCGGGTCTCCTCAAAGCCGGTCATCGGACCGCGAGACACAGCACCGCGTTATGGCCACCGAAGCCGAACGCGTCGGAGATCGCCACGAGACGCTCGCCGTCCGCCGACGCGAGTGGGCGCGATTCGGGGACATAGTCAAGGTCAAGGCCCTCCTCGCGCTCCTTCCAGTTCACCGTGGGAGGAGCCACGCGCTCGCGCAGCGCCAACAGCGTGACGATCGCTTCGAGCGCGCCCGCCGCTCCCAGGGTGTGCCCGATCACGGACTTCGTCGAGGAAACGGGTATCTGGGCGGCGTGTTCTCCGAGCGCCTGCTTGAGCGCCTCGGTTTCGGCACGGTCGTTTAGCGGCGTGGAAGTTCCGTGGGCGTTGACGTAGCTGACCTCCTCGGGCGTCACGCCCGCGTCTTGCAGTGCACGTTTGATCGCCCTTACCGCGCCCTTGCCGTGTGGTTCGGGCGCGGTGATGTGGTGGGCGTCGGAGCTCGCGCCGTAGCCGATTACCTCGCCCAGCACCGGCTGCTCGCGCTCCGCCGCAGTCTCGGCGGCTTCGAGCACCAGCACCCCGGCTCCCTCGCCCATGACAAATCCGTCGCGGCGGGCGTCGAAGGGGCGTGAGATCCCGGATGGTGAGGTCGCGCCCATGCTCGCGAACGCCGCCTCCGCAAGAGAGTTCAAAGCCGACTCGCCTCCTCCCGTGACGACCGCGTCCGCCTCACCCGTCTGGATCAGTCGGGCGGCGGTGCCGATCGCGTCCGCGCCGGCGGCACAGGCGGATGCCACGCTATGCGATGGCCCGGCAAGGCCGTGGCGCAGGGCGAGATTGCCCGCAGCAGCGTTCGGCATCAGCATCGGCACCGTCAGCGGAGAGACGCCTTCAGGGCCCTTCTCGCGTAAGGCGTCGTAACCCGCCTCGATCGTCCGGATCCCGCCAATCCCGGTGGCGATGACGCAACCGACCCGATCCGCGTCGATCGGTGGGCCATCGTCAAAGCCGGCTTGCGCGAGCGCCTCCTCCGCCGCGCCGATCGTGAGCTGGCTGAAGCGATCGGCCCGCCGAGCCTCCTTCTTCGACATGAACTCGGTCGGAGCGAAGTCATCGCAGCGACCAACTCCGCCCTCCAGCCCCGATTCGCCGGCGATCCACCGCTCGAGAGCGGTGTGGGCACCGTTCCCGAGCGGCGTGATCGCGCCGACCCCCGTGACGACAACGCGCCGCCTCATACGGCCCGCTCCACCACCAGGGTTACGACTTCGCCGACGGTGTTGAGGTTCTTCATGTCGTCGGACTTGATCTCAACGCCGAACTGGTCCTGGATCACCTGGCCGACCTCAACGAGGTCAAGCGAGTCCACGTCCAGCGACTCAAACGTCGCTTCGCGCTTGATCTCGCTGCGTTCAGGTCCCATCTCGGCGAGTGCGTCCGCAATCGTGTCGAAAACCTTGTCTGGTGAAACCGTTGTGGTGCTCATTGATTACCTCCCTGTTGACGAGTTGTTCGTCGCCCTCGCGGGCGAACACCTTGCTCAGTCCAGTCCCCAATCGACGACCACGCCGCCCCACGTGAAGCCGGCGCCAAACGCCGCCAACAGCAGGCGTGAGCCATCGATCAGCTTTCCGTCCGCCTCCGCCTCGGCGAGCGCCAGAGGAATCGAAGCTGCCGACGTGTTGCCGTAGCGCTCGATGCAATCGACGACGCGCTCGCCGTCAAGGCCGAGGCGCTCGCCAACAGCAGACAGGATGCGTCTGTTGGCCTGGTGGTAGACGAACAGGTCGATGTCCTCGAGCTCGGTGTCGGCTCGCGCCACCGCCTCCTTGGTCACCTCGCTGAGGCGCTTCACGGCATTTCGGAACGTCTCCTGCCCCTCCATCCTGATCATGCGCTCGTCGTGAGTCGCGTAGATCAGCGCGGCCTGCGTGCCGTCCGCTCGCAGGACCGGCGGGCCCATGCGCCCTGGAGGCTCTGTCGCCGCCACCACCACGGCCCCGGCCCCGTCGCCGAACAGGGCGGCGGTGCGCCTGTCGTCGGGATCCAGGTAGCGCACCAGCGCGTCGGCACCGACGACGAGAACTCGCTCGGCGCTTCCGGCCTCAATCTGACCTCGCGCGAGCGAGAGGCCCGCGATGAAACCGGTGCACGCTGCGCCGACGTCGATCGCTCCTGCACGGCGCGCGCCCAGTTCGGCGGCGACCAGTGGAGCGGCGTCCGGCGTGATCTCGTCCTTGCTGGTGGTCGCGACCAGCACCAGGTCGATGTCCTGCGGATCGAGCTGCGCGCGCTCGAGGGCTGCCCGGCCCGCCTCCGCCGCGAGCTGTGAGAGGCGCTCCCCGTCGCGCAGCGCATGGCGCTGCCTGATGCCGGTGCGGCTGACGATCCACTCATCGTCCACGCCGAGCCGTTGCGCGATCGGTGCGTTCCCGATCACAAGCTCGGGCACGGCCGCCCCAACAGCGCCGACGGCCGCGCCGGCGATGGCTCGTTCGGAACCCAGCGCACGTCTCGTGGGTGCAGTGATTGCGTTCATTGATCTGAACCTAGCCACCAGGAGGCGGCGTTAACGAGAAAACGCGGGCGGACCCCCCAGCGGAGGGGGTTGGGCGAGCGACCCTCAGCTTGGGGTCGTGCGGGCTAGGTCAACCCGAGTGGCTCCGCGAGGCCCGCTACCGCCTGCCTCGCGTCCGGGTTTGCTCGATGAAGACGCGCGCGAGTGGCGCCTCCTCGGAGGCGCGGGTGATCGCTACGAGCTCGGATGGGGTGCACCGGTCAGGGGCCGGAAGGTGATGCCGTCGAGCGCCATGCGTTGGACCGAGGCGGGCGCGAGCGACACCCCGATCCGCCCGCCACGAGGCCGAGGATTGTGAGCATCTCGGGCGCGTACTGGACGACCCGCGGGTAGGCGCCGGTGCCGCGAGGCTTGAGATCAACAGGTCGTGGAACCCGGGCGCCTGGGTGCGGGGGAATAGGACGAGCGGCTCGGCCGCGAGCCGGCCATCGGGAACGCGGCGAAACTCGGTGAGGGGTGGTCCACCGGCAGTGCGGCGACCGTCGGTTCGCGCATCACGTGCTCGACGTGCAGTTGATCGCTCTGTTCTATCGGCGGGCGGATCAGGCCGACGTCGACGGTGCCCTCGGCGACCGCGCGCAGCTGGTCTACGGTCGAGCGCTCGCGGAGCACGATCTCGACGTCCGGACGCGCGGCGCGAAACCGCTGTACCGCGCGCGGCACGATCGACAACAGCGCCGAGCCGACGAAGCTGATGCGCAGGCGGTCGCTCTGCCCGGCGTCGATGCGGCGGGCAGTCTCGACGCCGCATCGAGCTCGTGCAGGATGCCCGCGCATCGCGCAGGAATGCGCGACCGGCCGCCGTGAGCTCCACGCGACGGCGGGTGCGATTGAGCAGCTGGCACCCCAGTTCCTCCTCGAGCTGGCGGATCTGCAGGCTGAGGGAGGCTGCGAGACGTGCAGCCGTGCCGCGGCGCGGCGAAAGTGGAGCTCCTCGGCGACGGCGACGAAATAGCGCAGTTGGCGTAGTTCCACAATCGACTCCATTGGTTCGTTTTCTGAATCAATAGCACTTAGTTCGATATTGGACAAGATCAGAGCTCGGGGTACCGTGGCTCGGCGCGGCCATGTCGTTCGCTACTTCGCTGTCCAAATTGCGGCCCTCGAGAGGTGACGGACTTTGGCTTCGGTGGCGAGGTGGTGCCGCGGCCGCGATCCCGGCCGTCCTTCCGCGAGCTGAACTCTTACAACTACTTCCGGCGCAACGTCGCGGGGGTACAGCGGGAGTGGTGGTTTCACCGTTCGGGCTGCCGGGCGTGGTTCATCGCCGAGCGGAACACGAACACCAACGAGGTGTTGTTCACGGCTCGGCCTGATGAGGTCAAGGCGGCCGGAGCAGGGGGCGACCCGTATCTGAGGTCGAGGACTCTCAGCAAGCGGGGGAGGCCACGCCATGACCCGCCTGCCCGTCCAGCCCGGTGAACGGATCGCGCGCGATCGCGTGGTCCGCTTCACGTTCGACGGCAAACCAGTCGAGGGATACGAGGGGGACACGATCGGCTCGGCGCTCTTCGCTGCGGGGCGCAGAACTTTCTCGCGAAGCTTCAAGTACCACCGCCGGCGCGGTCTGCTGTGTTGCGCGGGCCAGTGTCCCAATTGCATCGTCTCCGTCGATGGCGCGCCGGGGGCACGCGCTTGCACGGAGCCGGTCAAGGAGGGCATGCGGGTGCAGCATCTGAACGCGCGCCCCGCGCTGGACTTCGACGCGATGCGGGCGGTGGATCTGGTTGGAGGACCCTTGACCCCTCCTGGCTTCTACTACAAGACGTTCATCCACCCCAGGAGACTGTGGCCGGTTTACGAGAAGGTCCTGCGTCACGCTGCAGGGCTCGGCCGCATCGCCACGGGTCAGCGCGATCGCGCCTGGGAGACCGAGTACCGCCGCCGCCACGCTGACGTGCTGGTTGTGGGCGGCGGGGTGGCGGCGCTGTGCGCCGCCGCGTCGGCCGCCGAGCTCGGAGCCGACGTGGTGCTCGTCGACGATGGGCCGCGAGCCAGGTGGGCGGGCGCTCGTGGATGGGCGACACCAGACGGCCAGGCTGCTGCGAGCAAGGGCCGCAGCGGCCGGCGCTCGAGATCCTGTCGGGGGCAACCGCGCTTGGGTACTTCGATGGGATCGTGCCCGTGTGGCAGGGGCGCACGCTGCATCAGGTGCGCGCGCAGGAGCACGTGTTTGCGACAGGCACCGTCGAGCAGCCTCTGGTGTTCGCGGGCAACGATCTGCCGGGCGTGATGCTCTCGGGCGGGGCGCGCCGCCTGGCGGCGCTCTACGCGGTCAAGCCCGGTCAACGGGCGGTGGTCGCGACGACCTCGGACCGGGGACTGGAGGCGGCGATCGCCCTGCACCAGATCGGGGTCGAGATCGCCGCGGTCGCGGACCTGCGTCCGGCCCCAGGAGTACCAGCCGACGCGCTGAAGAAGTTGCGGATCGAGGTGCTCGCGGGCCATACCGTGGTGAAGGCAGAAGGACGCAAGGCCGTCGCGAAGGCAACGATCGAGCCCGTGGGCGGGGGGCCAGAGCGCACGTTTGACTGCGATCTCCTCGTGACCTCGGGCGGTTTCATTCCCGCCGCGTCGCTGTTCGCACAGGCGGGCGCGAAGACGCATTACGACCCCGAGCGCGGGCATTTTGCGCTCAGCGAACTGCCGAGCAGCGTTCATGCCGCGGGCGATGTCGCCGGTGTCGTAGATCACGAGTGCTCCGGGAAGCTCGCGGGGCTTGAGGCGGCTCATGCGCTCGGTCTGGGGAACCAGCCCTCGCACCGCGCGATCGAAGCGCTCCGCCTCCGGACGACGGCCGCGACGCCACACTCGGGGGCGGCGCTGGCGCCGCCGGTCTGTGGCACGCGCGATGGCAAATGCTTCGTGTGCCACTGCGAGGACGTGACCGCCAAGGACATCCGGCAGAGCATCGCCGAGGGCTACGACTCGATCGAGTTATGCAAGCGCTACACGACCGTGACGATGGGGCCTTGTCAGGGGCGGATGTGCGAGCTGCAGGCGGTGAGGTTGATGGCCCAAGAGATAGGCGCAAGCCTCGACGAGGTCGGTACCACGACCGCTCGTCCGCCGACCACGTCGGTGCCGATGGGCGTGCTGGCGGGTCCCCGATCGAGCCGGCCAAGCGCTCCGCGATCCACGGCCGGCACCGGGAGCTAAACGCAAACGTGATGTGGGCGGGCGACTGGCGGCGCGCCTATGACTACGGCGATCCCGAGGCCGAGGTGCTGGCGGTCCACCGCGACGCGGGGCTGATCGACGTCTCGACGCTCGGCAAGTTGCTGGTCCGGGGCCCCGATGCGGGCGAGTTCCTCGACCGGCTCTATCCCAACCGGCTGTCGAACCTAAAGCCTGGGCGGATTCGCTACGGGGTCATTAACACCGACGCCGGGCGGATTGTCGACGACGGCACGATCTGCCGCCTCGACGACGAGACCTTCTACGTGACCACGACCTCGAGTGGCGCGGGCGCGGTGGAGGAATGGTTCTCGTGGTGGCTGACCGACTGGGGATTGCACGTTTACCTGACCGACCTCACCCAGGGGCTCGCCGCTGTCAACCTCGCTGGCCCCCGCGCCCGGGAGATCATGGCGCAGGTCACCGACCTGGACTGCTCAAACGACGCGTTCAAGTACCTGGACGGCAAGCGCGCGCTCGTCGCCGGGGTACCGTGCTTGATCCTGCGGATCGGGTTCGTGGGCGAGCTTGGCTACGAAATCCACTGCCCGTCGGCGCACGGAGAGCACCTGTGGGACGCGCTGCTTGAGGCAGGCGCGCCGTCTGGAATTCGACCCTTCGGCCTCGAGCCCCAGCGTGTGCTGCGCCTGCAGAAGATGCACGTCCTCGTGGGCCAGGACACCGATTCCGAGTCGACGCCGTTCGGCGCTGCCATGCCATGGATCGTCAAGCTCGACAAGGAGGAGGACTTCATCGGCCGCTGGGCGCTCGAGCGGTACGCGAACGAGCCACCCGAGACCTCCCTGGTCGGGTTCACCCTGCCCGACGGCACCGTGCCGACCGAGGGCGCGGTCGTGCTCGACGGCACGCGGGCACCGATCGGCCAGGTGACGAGCTCGCGGTTCTCGCCCGTGCTGCGGCGGGTGATCGGGATGGCGTGGGTGCCCGCTGGCCGCGCCTCGGACGGCGACACGGTCACGATCGCCGACCAAGGCCGCACCCTTCGCGCGGAGGTAACGACCAAGCCGTTCTACGATCCCGACGGCGAGGTGCTGCGCTCGTGAGCCTCGAGTTCCTCGACGTGCAGGCGGCCGCGAGGTCGGACCGCTTCTCGCCCATCGCTCGCAGCCCCATGGAGCGCCAGGCCCGCGCGGCCGGCGCCCGCTTCGAGGTGCGCGACGGCTGGGAGGTCGCTGTCGCCTACTCGTCTGCGGAGCAGGAGGCTCAGGCACTGCGAAGCGCCGCCGGGTGGGCGGACACCTCGCACCTGGGCAAGCTCGAGCTGCAGACGGAGCCGCAGGCCTTGCGCTCCCTGGTCGCCGAGGCGACCGACGGAGCGCCCTACGAGCTCGGCTGGGCGCAGCGCGCCGCCGGGGCGTGGTGGTGCCCGCTCGCCCCAAGCCGCTTGCTCGTCATCTGTCAGCCTTCCGCGCTGGTCCAGACGCGCGGCGTGCTGGAGGGCGCGACCGAGGCGACCGCGAGCCTCGTCGACGTCACGACGGCATTCGCGGCGCTGACGATCGCCGGCCCGGTTGCGCGCGAGGTGTTCGCCCGCTTCTGCGCGCTCGACCTGCGCCCGGACAAGGCCCAGCTCGGCTCGGTTCGCCCCGGCTCCGTCGCCCGCCAACCCGGAGTCGTACTGCACGAGGGCCAAGATCGATTTCTGATGCTGTTCGGGTGGGCGGTGGCGGAGTACATGTGGCGCCAGGTGCAGGAAGCCGGCCGGCACCTCGGCGCAATCCCGGTCGGGATCGACGCGCTGAATCCCCAACGCGCGCCCGTCGAGGAGGTGGCCGGATAGATGCGCGACCTCTTCCGCCACCGGCGCATGTGGCGCCGCCAGCAGGACCTCAAGGACTCCTATGACGTGGTGATCATCGGGGGCGGCTCGCACGGCTTGGCCGCCGCCTACTACCTTCAGAGGGATCACGGGATCCGCAACGTGGCGGTGCTCGAGCAGCGCTACATCGGCTCCGGCGCGGCGGGGCGAAACACCACGATCCTGCGTTCGAACTACAAGACGCCCGAGGGGGCCCGCTTCTACGACCAGAGCGTGAAGCTCTACGAGGGCCTTTCGGGCGAGCTCGACTTCAACCTGCTCTTCTCTCAGTGCGGTCACCTCACGCTCGCGCACTCCGACCGGGCGATGTTCGTGATGGCCAACCGCGCAGAGGTAAACCGCCAGTGCGGGATCGACTCGCGGCTGATCTACCCCGACGAGATAAAGCGCCTCGCGCCGGCCATGCGGCTCGACGAGGACGCCACCTACCCGGTGATGGGCGCGCTGTACCACCCGCCCGGAGGCATCATCCGCCACGACGCGGTGGTGTGGGGGCTCGCGCGCGGCGCCGACCGCGGCGGCGTCGAGCTGCACCAGAACACCCTGGTGACGGGGCTGCAGCGCACCAATGGACACGTCACCGCGGTGCGGACCAACCGCGGCACGATCGGCGCGGGCACGGTGCTGTGCTGCACCGCCGGGTGGAGCTCTGACACCTGCGCGATGGCCGGCGTTCCCCTGCCGATCACCACCCACATCCTGCAGGCCTGCGTGACCGAAGCGCTGAAGCCGCTGCTCGACGTGGTCGTGGTCTCCTCGCAGATGCACTGCTACATAAGCCAGACGGACCGCGGCGAGTTCCTCCTCGGCGCCGAGATCGAGCCGTGGACTACCTACCGCATGCAGGGGACGCTCAACTTCCTGCAGGAGGTCTGCCGCCACACGCTCGAGCTGTTCCCCCAGCTCGAGCGGGTGAGGATCCTGCGCAGCTGGGCCGGCCTCTGCGACCTGACCCCGGACTACAGCCCCATCCTCGGCAAGACGGAGGTGGATAACTTCCACATCAGCGCTGGGTGGGGAACCTACGGGTTCAAGGCGGCCCCGATCGTCGGCAAGACGCTGGCCGAGTTGGTCGCCAGCGGCGATACCCCCGAGCTGATCGCCCCATTTGCGCTCGAGCGCTTCTACGAGGACCGGCTCGTCTCCGAGCTGGCCGCGGCGGCGGTGAGTCACTGATGAGCATTCGGCAATACGACTTTGCAATTTGTCTAGTGGAAGGACCTCTATGTGCGCCGTAACCAAGCAACCGCTGTCCAGCCTGGAGATCGCCCAGGAGGCCGACCTCCGCCCAATCGCGGACATCGCCGAGCGGCTGGGGCTGGAGGAGGAGGAGGTCCACGTCTACGGTCGCTACAAAGCCAAGGTCGACATTTCGGTGCTCGATCGTCTGGCCGACCAGCCCGATGGCAAGCTGATCGACGTCACCGGCATGACCCCGACCAAGGCCGGCGAGGGCAAGTCGACGACGTCGGTGTCGTTGACCCAGGGGATGGGCAAGCTCGGCGAGAACGTCTGCTACTGCACGCGTGAGCCGTCGATCGGCCCGGTGTTCGGAATGAAGGGCGGCGCGGCCGGGGCCGGCTACGCGCAGGTCGTACCGATGGAGGACCTAAACCTCCACCTCACCGGCGACCTGCACGCGATCACGGCGGCCAACAACATGCTCGCGGCCGTGATCGACGCCCATATCCTCCAGGGCAACGCGCTCGGCCTGGATCCGCTGTCGGTGACCTGGAAGCGCTGCGTGGACATCGACGACCGCGCGCTGCGCCACATCGTGATCGGGCTCGGCGGGCGAGTGAACGGGATCCCGCGCGAGGCCGGCTTCGACATCACCGCCGCCTCGGAGGTGATGGGGATCCTCGGGATGGCCTCGGACCTATTCGACCTGCGCCGGCGCCTCGGTGCGATTACGGTCGGGTCGACCTATGACGGCGAGCCGGTGACCGCCGAGCAGTTGCGGGCGGCCGGCTCGATGACCGTGCTGATGAAGGATGCGATCCACCCCAACCTGGTGCAAACGCTCGAGGGCCAGCCCGCGTTCATGCACGCCGGGCCGTTTGCCAATATCGCCCACGGCAACAACTCCGTCGTCGCCGACCGCGTCGCGCTCAAGGTCTGCGACTACGTGGTCACCGAGTCGGGCTTCGGTTCGGACCTGGGCATGGAGAAGTTCATGGACATCGTGTGCCCCGCGGGTGGCATAGAGCCCGACGCCTGCGTGCTGGTCGCCACCGTGCGCGCCCTCAAGCACCATGGCGGCCAGGCCGACGACCCCCGGGCGACGCGTGCCCAAGGGCTGCAGGCGATCGAGCGCGGAATCACGAACCTGCATCGCCACCTGGAGAACGTCGCCGCGTTCGGAGTCCCCTGCGTAGTGGCGGTCAACCGCTTCCCGACGGACACCGACGAGGAATGCGAGCTGGTTCGCCGGCTCGCGCTCGAGGGCGGGGCGTTCGCGGCGGAGATCAACGAGGGCCCCGTGAAGGGCGGCGAGGGTGCCGTCGCCCTCGCCGAGGCCGTCCGCGCCGCAACGCAGCAGCCGTCGAGCTACAAACCGCTTTACTCCCCGGAGGCGACGATCCGGGACAAGATCGAGACCGTGGCCAAGCGCATCTACGGCGCCAGCGGCGTCCAGTACTACCCGGCGGCCGACGAGAAAATCGCGGCCTTCCAGGCCAACGGGATGGGCAGGCTGCCGGTGTGCATGGCAAAGACCCAGGCCTCGCTGTCGGCCGATCCGACGCTACTGGGCGTGCCCCGCGACTTCGAGATCCCAATCCGCGACATTCGCGCCTACACCGGCGCCGGCTGGCTGGTGCCGCTGTGCGGCGACATCCAGCAGATGCCGGGCCTGTCGAAGACCGCGGCGGTCTACAGCGTCGACATCGACGAGCGGGGCCGTACCGTCGGCCTTTTCTGACGCTCGGTGAGCGCGAGCGCCGAGCGACCGCTGGCTGAGCTTCTCGCCGAGGTGGCGGCTCGCACTCCGGCTCCCGGAGCCGGCTGTGCGAGCGCTTGGACGGGATCGCTTGCGGCGGGCCTGGCCGAGATGGTCGCGCGCTTCGCCGACGACACGGAGGCCGCTGCGCGCGCAGCAGCGCTCGGGGCCGAACTGCTCGCCGCGGGCGAGCGCGAGCTCCACGCGTATGAGCCGGTCCTCGAAGCGTCGCGCCTCTCGGCGAGCGACCCGTCGCGCGAACGGCGGCTCGACGTCGCGCTTTCAGCGGCCTCCGAGGCGCCGCTTGCGATCGCGCGCGCGAGCGCAGAGGCGGCCGAGCTAGCCGCCAGCATCACGGCGCGCGCAACGCCCGCGCTCGCCGGCGACGCGATTGCCGCCGCGTTGCTCGCCGAGGCCTCGAGCCGGGCCGCCGCGCAGCTGGTCGAGATCAACCTCGCGCGCAGCGAGCACGACCCGCGGCTGGACGCGGTCAGGGAGCTCGTGAAACGTTCTGCAGCGGCGCGCGAAGCGGCGCTCAGCTGACTGCCGCCACCTCCTGCACGAGCAGCGCCTCCTCGAGGAGCTCGGTGAGCTCGCGCAGCTCGATTCGCTCTGCGTTGCCCGAGGTCTTGATCGCGTCCTCGTACATCGTCACGTCCTTGGGGCAGCAGACGACGAAGAGCTCGCACGTCGTCCAGGGACGACCGCCTCGCGGATGCGGTTCTCGGAGGGGCGTTCGCTGCCGGGCTGGTCGGGGATCCAGATGCGCCCCCCGCCCGCTCCGCAGCAGAACGAATTGTCGCGGTTGCGCGGCATCTCCACGAGCTGCAGCCGAGCCGCTCGAGGATCTCGCCGCGGCGCCTCGTAGACGCCGTTGTGGCGCCCCAGGTAGCAGGGGTCGTGGTAGGTCGACGCGGTACGAGCAGGCGCCCGGCAACGTCCGAGCCGCCCGGACTCGATCAGCTCGAGCAGGAGCTCGGTGTGGTGGAGCACCTGCCAGCTGCCGCCGAGGTCCGGGTACTCGTTGCGCAGCGTGTTGAGCGAGTGAGGATCGGTGGTCACGATGCGGTCGAACTCGCATCCGGAGAGGGTCTCGATGTTGTGCTCGGCGAGCGTCTCGAACAGCCCCTCCTCGCCGACCCGGCGGACGTCGTTGCCCGCGTTGCGCTCGCCGTCGTAGAGGATCCCGAAGTCGACCTCGGCGCTGTGGAGCAGCCGCGCCAGCGTGCGTGAGACGCGCTGGGAGCGCGGGTCGAAGCTAGGCGTAATCGCCGACGAACCACAGCACGTCGACGGGCTCCTTGCGGGCGTCGGTGACCTCGAAGTCGAGCTCCTCGGTCCAGCGCCCGCGGCGGCGGTTGCGCTCGCCGAACGAGTTGCCCGACTTGTGGATGGTCTGCAGCACCGACTGCAGGTTGGGGTCGAGCTCTCCCTCCTCGACGAGCCGGCGGCGCAGCTGGTTGATGATCGGCGCCTGCTCGATCCCGACCGGGCAGACCTCCACGCAGGCGTTGCACTGCATGCACGACCACACCGTCTCGGCGCGGACGCCGTCGGAGCCGACCACGACCCGCGAAGCCGTCGCCGCGCCTCGCCATTCGAGCAGCCCCCCCAGCACTCCGCCGACCGCGGCGCTTGGAGTTGGCTGCTCGCGCAACTCCAGCATCACGTCGCGCGGGGACAGCGGGCGCCCGGTGGCATTCGCGGGGCACGCCTCGTGGCAGCGACCGCACTTGGTGCAGGCGTCGAGCTGGAGCAGGTGCAACGGGCTGAAGTCCGCGAAGCGAGCCGTAGCCGGCGGGCTCGGCGGCGCGATCGGGCGGGATCGGGCGCAGCCGCTTGCCGGCGAGCGGGTCGCGCAGCGAGAGCGACAGGTAGCTCGCGAACATGTGCGCCGCCTTGGTGTAGGGATGCTCGCCACGAACGTGATCGCGAGCAGGCCGTGGAACCACCACAGCCCGTGGCGCAACCCGGCCAGCGTGGCGTGGTCGAGAGCCGGACAGCGCCTGCGCGACGACCCAGCCGCCGAACTGGGTGCCGCCGTAGCCGGGATGGCTCATCGCGATCCGCACGCCCTCGAGCAGGAACCCGGTCAGCGCGATCACCAGCAGGGTCCCGACGAACGCCCAGTCGCCGACCCGGTACACGCGCCGGTCGAACTGCGGCTCGCCGGGCGCGCGGTCGGGACGCGCATAGTCGAGCTTGCGCGGGCGCAGCACGCCGCGGCGAACCATCATCACGAGCACGCCCGACCAGCAGCACCGTGCCGAGGACGTTGAGCACCTCCTTGTAGGCCAGGTAGAAGTTGCCGTGGAAGTAGTTCCAGCCGAACACGGGCGTCGTGAAGTCGGTGTCGAAGCCGAGCACGACCGTGCCCGCGAACAGCACGATCCAGCCGTAGAAGATCGCTCGGTGCGCCCAGCCCGCCAGCCGATCGCGGCGCGCGATCGTGGCGTGCGAGAGCAGTCATCCGCAGGCCCCGCCACAGCCTCCCCGGCAGCTCGGCCACGGATAGGGCGGCCAGGGCCCGCCGCGCCCCCTGGCGCCACTTAGCACCGGCCGCGCGACCCCGTACAGGAAAACCAGCACCGACAAGACCGCCAGCGCATACCAGGCGACCTTCAGCCCCAGCGACGAAGTGCCAGAAGACCGGCCGGGTCTTCACTGCCGCCAAAAGAGCAGCGCTGCTGGCTCAGCCGAGCGCTCGCTCGAGCTCGTCCGCGACGCTCGAACAGGTCGGCCACCGCGCCGTAGTGGGCGACGCCGAAGATCGGCGCCTCAGGATCGGTGTTGACCGCGATGATCGTGTCCGCTGTGCGCATCCCGGCCAGGTGCTGAACCGCGCCGGAGATACCCAGCGCGAGGTAGACGCGCGGCTTGACCGTCTTGCCCGACTGGCCGACCTGCCGGGCGTTCGAGACCCAGCCGGCGTCGACCAGCGGCCGCGAGCACGCTCAGCGTCGCGCCGAATTGCTCCGCGAGCTCGCTCGAAGCGAGGCGATGTTGTCCTTGTCCTCGATCCCGCGCCCGATCGAGAGCAGGAACTCTGCCTTGGTGATATCCACGTCGCCGGCGCCCACGTCCCTGAACCGACGTGCTCGGTGCGCGCGCGCATCCGCGAGGTCGAGCTCGCACCGCCCGGGTCGGCGCCTGACCCGAGCGCGGCCTGCGCGGGCTCGAAGATCCCGCGCCGCACAGTCAACACGCGTGCACTCCTTGCCCGGAAACTCGAGCTCGGCGTGCAGCTTGTCGCCGTAGGCGCCGCGGCGAGCCCGGGCCCGTCCGCCCACCACACCGCGGTCACGTCGCGAGGCGAACCCCAGCGCCTGGCGGGCGGCCACGGCGGGGAGCGAACCCCAGCGAGTCGATCGTGTGGCCGGCGAGCACCAGCGCCGGACCGCTCCGACTAGATCAGCTCCTCCAGCGCGCGCTGCCACACGTGGGCCTCGAAATGCTCCGTCGGCGCGCTAACCGTCAGCACCTCTCGACACCCTCGCACGGAGAGCGCCGAAACGAACCGTTCCGGGTCGGAGTCGATCACGGCGACCGCGACGCGGCCGCCGGCCCCCTCGACCGCCTCCCGGGAGGCGGTAACGAGCTCCAGCGAGACGTCGCGCAGCTCGCCGCGGCGCGCCTCGGCCAGGATCAAAACCCCGCCGCCGGCGCTCATCCGCTCATCCGCTCCTGAACGAGCTCCACGATCCGCGCCGCCACCACGTCCGGCGCCCCCGTCGAGCATCTGCGCGCCCTCGCCGCGCTCGGGCACCGCAAGCGTGACCGTGCGCGAGCCCGCCGCGGCGGCGACCGCGTCTGAATCGAGCCCGACCTCCTCCAGAGCGAGCGCGCTCGAGCGGTTTCTCGCGTGCCTGCTTGATCGCGCGCAGGTTCGCGTACCGAGGCTCGTTGATCCCGGTCTGGATCGTCAAGAGCGCCGGCAATCCAATCCGTACGACCTCCACCAGCCCGCCTTCGAGCTCGCGGTCGACGGTCAGCGTCGAGCTGCCCGCGTCATAGGACAGCGACGTCACCACCGCCACCCGCGGCAGGTCGAGGAACCCGGCGAGCGCGGTCCCCGTCGACCCCGTGACCGCGTCCGAGGACTGCACGCCACACAGAACCAAATCGGGCGACTCGCGGCCGACCGCCCCGCCAGCACTCGGGCCACCGCGAGTGGGTCGGCGCCCTGCAGCGTCTTCGTCCCACACCCGGACCGCTCGGTCGGCACCCTTTGCCAGGCAAGCGAGCAGCCCCTCCTCGGCCTCCTCGTCACCGACCGTCACCGCGACGACCTCGCCCTCGCCGCCCGAGGCCTCGCGCAGCTGCCAGCGCCGCCTCCAGCGAGAACGTATCCCACTCGTTGAGGTCCCACTCGATGAAGTCGGGATCGACCCCGCCGCCGTCGTCGAGCAGCTCGAACTCCTCGTCGAGTGCGGCTACCTGCTTGACCGCGACGACGATCTTCATTTAGCCCGAACGAGCTCGGCGCTCCGCGGCGCCACCAGGTCAGACAAGCGCGACATCGGCCGTGTTGTGCAGCTGGCGCAGGTAGTCCTCATTGCTGGTCTCACCCCACAGCCGCCGCTCGCGGATGAACGGCAGCGGCATCTCCGGATTGGGGCGAGTCGATCTCGCGCGCGAGGCGGTGGCCGTCGAAGATCGAGTCCACGATCATGCGCGGCGCCGACGCGTCGCCGATCACGTACAGCGCCTCGATCCCCTCCTGCTCCATGCGGGCCTTGTCGGCCTTGAGCTCGCGGTACAGCTCATCGTTTGAGAGCCGCGCCGGTGCAAAGCACGACGGAATCGACCTCGAACGTCTCCTTGTGGTCGGGGTCCCAGACGTTGTACGCGTGGCAGACGCCCGGCTCGATCCGCTCGAGCATCGTGTAGGCGTGCATATCGCACGCCGAGGCGGTGCAGGTCGCGGTGAAGCATCGGGCGCCTCGAGCGTGTATTCCATGTAACCGGCGATCTCGCTCGGCCTGCGTCACCAGCGTGACCTCGTGGCCCTCGCCGGCCAGCTTCTGGGCGATCGAGGCCCCCATGAAGTAGCCCTCGTTCTCGAGCACGAGGACGCGCTTGCCGATCTGCTTGGTCCCGCAGAGCGACCTCGTCGGGCGTCAACTGCCAGTCGCAGCGAAGCATCGGCGCCCTGGATCGGCGCGTGGGTAGCGGCGTTCAGGCCATCGGTCGCGAAGTGGCAGCCGGTCGCGACGATCACGATCTCGGCGCCGTAGCTCGAAGACGTCCTCGGCGCTCAGGCGCGAGCCCGTGTGGAGCCTCGACGTTGCGGAGCTTGTCCAGCTGGATCTGGCGGTAGTTGACGATCCGCTTCCACTCGCCCAGACCGCGGGCAGTCCCGCGGTGGAGGTTGCGGCCTGCCGTCGGAGTGGCCCAGCAGCGAGATCCAGTTCACGCACCCGCCGATCTCTCGGCTCGGCCTCGACGAGGTGGACGGCCTCCATCTGGCGCTTGCCGAGCACCATCGCGCACTCCATGCCCGCGGGTCCGGCGCCGACCACGAGCACGCTCTTCTCGCGGTTGGCCGCGGGGTGGAACTTCTCCGGGTGCCAGCCGCGGCGGTACTCCTCGCCGGCGGTCGCGTTCTGCGTGCACACCATCGGCGGGCCGCCAATCTCCCAGCGAGAGATGCACTGGTTGCAGCCGATGCACTCGCGGATGTCGTCGAACCGGCCCTCCTCGATCTTCTTCGGCAGGAACGGATCGGAGATCGAAGGCCGCGCGGCGCCGATGATGTCGAACTGGCCCGTGCGCACGATCGTCACCATCGTGTCGGGGTTGGTGACCCTCCCGACGCCGACGACGGGCTTGTTGGTGTGGTTGCCGGGCTTGATGATGCCGCTGTAGGGCTTCTCGTGGTTCTCCTCGAAGAAGCGCGAGGGTCCGGCGTTCTGTCCCCACTCGGCGATGTCGCCGACGGTGAAGTCCCAGAGGTCCACCAGGTCGTCCGCGTACTCCACGAAACGCGCGCCGTCCTTCTTGGCCTCGATCGAGATGGGACCCATCAGGTGGTCGACCGCGAACCGGGAGGCGATCGCGCAGTCGTCGCCGACCGCCTCGCGGACCTTCTAGAGCGACTCGTACCAGAAGCGCGCGCGGTTCTCGAACGAGCCGCCGTACTCGTCGGTGCGGTGGTTGTAGATAGGGGGAGAGGAACTGGAACGGCATGTAGGCGTGGGCGCCGTAGACGTAGACGATGTCGAAGCCGGCCTCGCGCGCGCGTATCGCGGCGTCCACGTACATCTGCTCGAGCGTCTCGATGTCGTCCTTGTCCATGTGCCGCGGAAAGATGTTCAGCTCGAAGTCCGAGGCGATCTGCGACGGGCCGCGCGGGTTGTGGCGCGTCTCCATGCACGGGCGCGTGGGGGCCGCCGTACCACAGCTCGATGCCGGCGAGCGCGCCGTACTCGTGCAGGCGGTCGCACATCGCGGCGAGGTTGCGCACGTCCCCCTCGTCCCAGATCCGCGCAGAGACGCGCGAGGTGTCGTCGGACTCGGGGTGGATCGAGCAGTACTCGGTGCAGAGGGCCGCCCAGCCGCCCTCGGCCTTCATCCCTCGGTGGTAGGCCTGCATGCCGGGCTTCTCGGACCCCGCACCGATGCAGTGCGGGACCTGGTAGAAGCGGTTCTTGAGCGTCTTCGGCCCGATCTGGACCTGCTCGAAGAGGACGTCGTACTTGGGGTCGCGCGCCACTGCTTCTCTCTCCTTCCTCGGAAATGCCCCTGAACAAATAGGTGCAGGGCAGTTTCTAGCGGATTACCACTCGGCTGTCCACCGCGGCCGGCGGTCGCGATCCGCGCTACCCGTCGGGCGCTATCCAGACGAGGCACTCGGCCTCGCGCCGGACGCTCCTGGCGGCGCACGAGAGCTGCCACCGCGGCGTCCGGCAAACGTCGGGGCCCTAGCACTACGAGCCCGGCGCGGCGTTCCCGGATCAGCTCGATAAGGGCCGTGAGCGGCCGCGCGCTTGTGATCCGCAGAAGCTCGGTCTTGATCCCCAGCGCGGCGGCGCGCCGCGCGGTCGCCCTTACCTCCTCGAGATCTTCCTCGTGGGGCAGGATGACGTATTCGCGCGCGAGCATCAGGGTCCCGGGGAAGGCGGGAGCTTGAGCATGTTGGCGACGATCAGAGGGGCGTTTGCGTCGAGCGCGCTATCAAAGGCCATCCGCTCGGCGTTTGGGTCGACGCGAACCGAAAGCGTGCCCAGAACAACCGGTCTGGTCGGACCACGTCCTGTGGTCCGAGGTGTCGCGCCGTCGCGAGGTCGATCGAGCGTCTTGGACATCGCCGCAAAACATGATTCTACGCTCGCCGGAAAGTGAGCTCCAGGGGCGAATTTGTCGCCGAGAGCGACCCTCAGAGCCGCACCGCGCAAGTCTTTAATTGACCGTTCTTGAACAAACTGGTATAAGCGGGCTGTTCGGGATACGCGTGAGGGCGCAGAAACCGCGAGTGGACTCAATCTGAGGAGAGGATCGGGCCATGGCCACAGCAGTTATTGAGGAACGGCAACTCCTGAAGTCCCTGCGTTGGTGGGACGGGTTCACAATCTGCCTCTGTCAACCCGGCTTCCTGCTCGGCTCCCTGCTGGGCGCGTACGGCGCCCTCGGCGTGACCGGCGCGACGGTGCTCTGGGGGATCTCGGCCACCATCTCGCTGATGAACGTGTGGGTCTATTCGGAGCTCGCAATGATGTTCCCGGGGCGGTCGGGTGGGATCTCGTTGTATGCGAACGAGGGGTGGCGCAAGTACACGACGCTGGTCGGCCCGATCGCGACGTTTGGGTATTGGATTGGCTGGTCGGTGGTGTTGGCGATCTTCGGCAACCTCATCGGGGGGCTGATCCAGGCGCAGTGGTTCTCGAGCTCGACCTGGACGCTCTACGACGGCGTGGTGCATCTCCAGCTCTTTAACTTCATCGGCATCGGCTGCATCATCATCGTGTGGCTGTTCAACATCTTCGGAGTGCGTCCCTTCGCGTGGTTCACGTACGTGACCGGGGTGCTGATGATGATCCCGGTGGGATTCCTGATCTTCGGGCCGCTGCTGAGCGGCAACTGGCATGCCCACAACGTCCACTGGGCGCTGGCCAGCAACCAGTGGGGCGGCGTCAAGATCGCGCTCGTGTGGCTGTTCATCATGTTCTGGTCGTCCAACGGAGTTGAGGTCGGTGCGACGTTCACGCCCGAATACAAGTCCCGCAAGGACAGCACGATTGCGCTGCGCAGCGGCGCGGCCTTCTCGCTGCTGGTCTTCATCCTGCTGCCGCTCGGCCTCGGCGGCTATACCGGCATACCGTCGACCGCGGCGATTATTTCCGACTCGACCTACGCGACCACGATGAACGCGATCGTCGGCCACGGCGCGACCGATTTCTTTATCGTCTGTCTCGTCCTGTCGTTCCTGCTGTCGATGGCGAGCTCGACCGCCGACGCCGGGCGGGCGCTGTACGGGATCTCGAAGGCCGGCCTGACGATCAAGTGGTTGGGGAGGCTCAACCGCTTCCACGTCCCCGGAAACGCGATGACCGTGGATCTGGTCGTCAATTCATGCCTGATCCTGTTCATCTCGAGCAACCTGGCGATCCTTTACATGAGCAACATCGGCTACGTACTGTGCAACGTGTTTGCGCTCAGCGCCTTCCTGTTGCTGCGCCGCGACCGGCCGAACTGGCCGCGGCCGCTAAGAGTCAGCGCTCCGTGGGTGGGAATTACGGTTTTCCTGACGGTCTACGCCGCAACGATCCTAGTCGTCGGCGCCGGCGCGCCGAAGCTCAACGGCTACGGCGACTGGACGGACTTCGCCATCGGCGTCGGCATCCTGGTCGCCTCCGTGCTGCTGTTCTTCTACCGGCGAATCGTGCAGGACAAGGAACGCGTGCATTGGAAGGAGCAGACGCCAACCATGCCCGAGGGAGCAGATCGCAGTGCGCTGATGCAGGTCGGTTGGACGCCCGAAGACGAGTCTGCGCGAGTTCCGGTTGGGTCCTAGCTCGGCGAGCCGTTTCGCCACCCCGCCCGAGGGAGAGAGATGAAAAAGATAGTTGTCGGGTACGACGAGTCCGACGCCGCCAACCGGGCGCTCGAGCGCGCCGCCCAGCTCGCGAGAGCCTTCGACTCGGAGCTGATCGTCACGAGCGTCGCGCCGGCGATGACGAGCATCGGCCGCTCCGCGGGTCCGGTCGACCCGACCGATCCCCCGTCGGCGCACGTCGAGGAGCTCAAGCAGGCGCAGGCATACCTCCAGGGCGAGGGGCTGGAGGCGGACTACGTTCCTGCTCTCGGGCACCCGGCCGACACGATCGCGCAGCTCGCCGACGAGCGCGGTGCGGACCTCATCGTCCTGGGCACCCACGAGAGCGCGATCGGGCGGTTGCTCGGGCAGAGCGTGAGCGACTCGGTGGCCCACAAAGTCCACTGCGACGTCCTGATCGTGCACTGACGGCCACACGCGGCGAGGCGCAGAACGCGGCGCGTGGCTAGTCACCTGAGTTAGAAATTCGCTGGCAGTATGCTGCGAGGCTGTTCGAGGATCTCGTCCGCGGTCTTGTGCCAGATATAGGGCTTGGGGTTTTCGTTCCAGTTGGTGAGCCAGGTGCGGATCGAGGCGACGAGGTCGCGGACGGAGCGGTGAGCGCCGCGTTTGATCCACTTCTCGGTCAGCTCGGCGAACCACCGCTCGACGAGGTTCAGCCACGAGCTGTAGGTGGGCGTGAAGTGCAGCGTGAACCGCGGATGGCGGCGAAGCCAGCGCTGGATCTGAGGAGTCTTGTGGGTGTTGGAGTTATCGAGCACCACGTGCACGTCGAGGTGCTCGGGCACAGAGCGGTCGATCAGGTTCAAGAACCGGCGGAACTCCTCGGCGCGATGCCGAGGCGTCATCTCGGCAATCACCTGCCCCGACGCTAGGTCCAGCGCCGCAAACAGGTTGGTGGTGCCGTTGCGTACGTAGTCGTGGGTACGCCGCTCGGGCACACCGGGCATCAACGGCAGGATCGGCGCGGTGCGATCAAGCGCCTGGATCTGGGACTTCTCATCCACGCACAGCACCACCGCCGCCTCCGGCGGGTTCAAATACAGCCCCACGATGTCCCTTACCTTGTCGATGAACTGCGGATCAGGGGAGAGCTTGAACGCCTCGGTGTGATGCGGCTTGAGCCCAAACGCCCGCCAGATCCGGCTGATCGCCGTCTGGCTCATCCCCGTCGCCCGCGCCATCGACCGCGTCGACCAATGTGTCGCTGAAGACGGCTGCTCCTCGAGCGTCTTGACGATCACCCGCTCGATGTCATCGTCGCCGATGGACCGCGGCTTACCGGGACGCGGCTCGTCATGCAACCCATCAAAGCCCCGCCTCGCGAACCGGCCACGCCATTTGCTCACCGTCCCCCGAGTGCACCCCAAACGCGCTGCAATCGCGATCGTCGGCTCCCCATCGGCCGCCGCCAACACGATCCGGCAACGCAACGCCAACGCCTGCGAGCTCCTGGGCCGCCTGGCCCAGCGCTCCAACACATCCCGATCCTCGCTACCAAGAACAACCTCCGCACGCTCCGCCATGACCGCCTCCAATCGTCGTACATACCGACGATGGATTCGCCCCCAAAACCCAACAGCCTGCGAACTAACGACTCAGGTGACTAGTCCGACTTGATCTTCCAAGTCGGGAGATTCTCGCGGAGCTTTCGCCGGTAGCGCGAGCGAAAGAAGGGGCGTCCGAACGTGGCCCACGAGGCGAGGAAGAAAGCCCCCGCGACCAACGCGCTGAACGTCCTTCCTTCAGTGAAGAACAGGATCATCGCGGCCAAGAGAAGGAGTCCGGCTGCCAGCGGGAACATGCGATAGCGAATCTGCGTGCGGCGGATCGCCGCGTACTCCTCGAGCGGGATCTTGTTCGTGTCGAAGCGGCGGCCGCACGCGTCGCATCGCCAGACCTCGCCGTAACGCAGCTCCCGCCGCTCGCCGCATTCGCAGGTGACGGTGATCAGCGGTCCCTTTCGGACCGATCGAGGCAGCTTGGCCTGCTCGGTCGCCATCGCGATCAGTGTACCGGGGGGTGAATGGGCTCAAGCTGCGCCGCTGGCTCACAGACCCGTACGGGCATGTCGCCACGCAGGTGGCGGAGGTAATCGACGTCCCCGGCCGACGAGGTGCCCACCGGAACATCGATCTCGATCAGCCTCTCGCCCGCGCCGGCACCACCGAGCACGCGGCCATCTGGCCCTATGGCGCAGCTTCCGCCCGTGAACGTGAGACCGCGGTGTCGGCCCACCTGGTTGACATAGACATGGGACCGCCGGTTATCCAAAGCCCGCGCACGCGCCGCGAGCTCGTGGTCGGGGCCAAACGGCTCCATGTTCGCCGAGATCGTCACGAGCAGGTCGGCGCCGGCCTTCGCAAGGGCGCGTGCGGGTTCCGGAAACTCGACGTCAAAACAGATCAGCGGCGCGACTCGCCGGCCCGCCAGCGCAACCACGACCAGCTCGCCTCCGGGGATGAACGCGCGCCGCTCCGCGTCGCCGAACAGGTGGGACTTGCGGTAGACGCCCGCCAGCCGACCGTCGGCGTCGATACATGCGGCGGAGTTCGCGACCGAACCGTCGTCCGTACGTTCCATGAAGCCCACGACCACGGCGGTTGCGTGCTGCCCGGCGGCAGCTCGGAGCCGGTCGAGTGGTTCCTCGTGCGTCGAGATCGCGAGTCTGGCGGCGCCGGGCAGCTCGTAACCGCTCAAGAACAGCTCGGGAAAGACCGCGAGCTCAGCGCTCCGTTGCTCCCCGAGCGCCGTCTGGACGAGTTCGACATTCCCCACGAGATCGCCGGGCGTGGGTGTCACTTGGGCGATCAGGACGCGCACTCAGCCGGCTCCAGCTCCAGCGTGGAACGCCATGGCCTCCAGCGCGATCCGCCCGCGCCATCAGCGCCGTCGCCGGCGTGGCATCAAGGCTCGGCGCAGCCTCGACCACGTCGACGCCCGCCAGCCCGTGGCCGGCTACCCCACGCACCAACTCGATCGCCTCGCGTGTGTTGAGGCCGCCGGGCGTCGGGCAGCAGGTGCCGGGTGCGTGCGCCGCGTCGAGCGAATCAACGTCGAACGACAGGTAGAGGCCGTCGCCTGCACCGGCCACCTCCAGCGCCTCTTGGACGATCCTTGCCGAGCCCCTCTCCCATAGGTCGTCCAGCCAGATCACCGTAATTCCGTGCTCTTTGCAGTAGGCAAGCTCGCTTCTCGGATTCATCCAGCCGGAGATGCCGACGAGCGCGATCTTGTGAGGATCGAAGCCGGCGTCGACGGCGCGCGTGATCGGGCAACAATGATTCAGAAGCTCTCCGCCGACGTCGACCGCGGTGTCAAGGTGCGTGTCGATGAGGACCAAGCCGGGGTCGGCGACCCGCTTCGCAACCGCGCGGACGGCGGGGATCGTGATCGAGTGGTCCCCGCCGAAGGTCACCGGCAGCGCGCCTGCCTCGAGAATCGCGCCGATGTCGGTCTCCGCGCGCTCAAACGTCCGCTCCGGATTTGCGAGGGCCACCGCGCAGTCGCCGCAATCGACCGGATTGAGCGCGTCCACGAGATCAAAGTCGAACGTCGCGTAGTAGGTCAAAAACTGACACGAGACCTCGCGGATCCCACGAGGTCCGTAGTTGGCGCCGGTGCGGCTGATGTTGGTGGCGTCGAATGGCAGTCCGTAGATCGCCGCCCGGGCGCCGTGATGCCTGAGCGCGTCTGCATCGGCGGCGACGTGCGGGAGCCCCATGAAGGAGCCGGCGAGGCCGGTGTGGAGCAGGCCGGTCCACATCGTCGGGTCGGTCTGTGGTGCGGTGTTTGTCAACTCAAGCCTCCTTTTGCAACGGTGAATAGCTAGGGCAGTGCATTCCGCGCCCGGCGCCACGGTTCGCGGTACCCTTTTCAGATGCCCGAGAAAGTGCGCGGCGGGTTCAACTTTCTTGCGCTCGCCTATCCGGCTTTCATTCTGTTGGTCGCTTTCTTACCGTTGCTCCTCGGCCGGTTCGGCCGCGCGAGCGGGCCCGGTGATTCCGGGTCGAGTGAGATCTTCCCACGGCCTCGCTCGATCATCCGTCGCCCAAAGCGCTGGCACAGCACGAAGGTGCTCGTGACGTTGGTCCGCCAGAGCGCGTCCCACTCCTCGAGCGTGACCTCGACGGCCTCTCCGCGTGAGAACACGCCGGCTGCATTGACGAGGATCTCAACTTCCCGGTGACGCTGAAGCACTCCGTCTGCGAACGCAATGGCGGCTTCGGTGTCCGAGAGGTCGGCCAGTTCGAGCTCGGCCTCGCCACCCGCGGCTCCAATCTCCTCGAGGACGTGCTCTGCGCGCCCGCGGTCGCGGCCCGAGACGATCACGCGGGCGCCCGCGCGCCCCAGGGCGACGGCACTGGCCGCCCCGAGCCCGCTCGTGCCCCCGGTGACGACCGCGGTTGCGCCCTGGAGGCCGAACAGCTCTTCGAGATACGTCTGGGTCAAATTCCCGTCACCGGGGGTAGTCTCTGTGCATGCCAAAGCACGCCGGCGGATTCGATTGGATGACGCTCGCCTACCTCGGGATCGTCGTCGGAGTGGCCTTTCTCCCTATTCTCCTACGCCTCCCGCGGTCTGCGCCTGACGCCGGCGGCCCGGGCCGGACGGTGGGGGACCGCCCCAAACGCCCCAGCCTCCCTCGACCCCTTCGCCGGGACGAGCCCCGCTTCCCGACGCCACCCAGTCGCGCCTCCGGCTCCGTGGCCCCGGTGCGCTCAGGGCAGACACCGGACCCGTGCGCCGGCCGGTGGCCCATCCGGGCCGCGTCCCTTCGGAAGCCAACGAGTGAACCGGCGCCCTGACGCGAACGCGGCAGCCGCCAGCCGCTCATCGGAGTGCCGGCATCATCCGCTGTGCGACGAGTCGCAGCTGGTCGGTGATTGGCGGTACCCCCTCGATCGTCTGGCCGGAGAAGAACTGCACGAGCGGCGCGTCGGCGAGCGCGAGTACGAGATGGTTGATTCCGGAGGGAGGATGTCGCGCGCGATCTGCTCGGCGCACTCCTCGGGCGTCCCGGCAACCGAGAGCTTGTCCGCCATCTCCGGGCTGAACATCTCGATCGCCTTTGCCACGTCACCGGCCGCGAACGCGTCGAAGATGGGCTGCAGTTCGGCCTGGTCGATGCCGTGGCGCGCGAGCTGCTCGGCGGGCATCGAGGGGATGTAGAACGCGACCAGGATGCGCGCCGCGCGCTTGGCCGCCGCCGAATCCTCGGAGACGACCGACACGATCCACGCGCCGAGGTCGAGCTCTCGCCAATCGCGCCCCGCGCGGTCCGCGCCCGATCTTGACGTGATCGATCACGTAGTCGTAGGCCTCTCGCGAGTACGAGAGCGCGTGATGCAGCCCGTCGGCGATCTCGCCGGCGACCTCGAACGAGCGCGGACCCTTCATGCCACCCATCTTCAGCGGGATTCGCTTCTGCACCGGCCGCGCGGCGGTGAACAGGCCCGTGTACTTGAAGAAATCCCCCTCGTAGTCGATCTTGCCGTCGTCGAGGAAGGTCCGCATGACATGCATCGCCTCGCGCAGGCGCGAGAGCGGCCTGCGCTTCGCCCAGTCGAGGTGGTACTGCTGCATCATCACGAAGTTCCCCGTCGAGACGACGGCTTCCGCACGGCCGCCGGAAAGCTCGTCGAGTGTCGCGAGCTGCTGGCAGATCAGCGTCGGCTCACGCAAAAAGACATGGGTGACGTTTGGGCCAAAGCGGATGTTCTGCGTCTTGTCGGCGGCAGCGGAGAACAGGCACCACAGGTCCTTGTGCCACGTCTCATCCACCGAATAGCACGCGTAGTAGCCCAAGCTCGTCGGCCACCTTGATCATGTCGATCGACTCCGCAAGTGGATAGTCGGGCAGCATGCAATAGCTGAACCGCATCGCCCCATCGCCTGAAGTGGACATCACGGAACTCCCTCTCCCGAATTTTTAGGCAAGTCGTTGCCCCTCTCTCGTCCTCCGATCCTATCCGTGGGCCGAGACCTGCGAATCCAGGCGACAAGCGTCCTTTAGTGGCGCTGAGGTCCCTCATGCCACGGCCCGCGCCGCCAGCATCTCGTCCGACCGCTCTCGCGGCACGATGCCCGCTCTCGATCGCGCCGTCGATCCATCCGCACCACCCTGACGCCAGGTCCGACCCCGCGAACGCGAGCCGTCCCTCCGGCCGCTGCAGCGCGGAGGCATTGCGCATCACCTGACCCGGGCGGTACGCCATCCATGTTCCCTGCGAGAACTCATCGGCGTTCCAGTCGTGGGCGTCGGTCCCCACCACCGTGGCGTCCGGCAGAAGCTCGCGCACAGCGGCGGAGACGGCCAACTCGTCGGTGACGTCGAGCGCCTCCGGCGAGGTTCCGAAGCCCACCAGCAGGTCGCCTTCGGGGGTCGAGTACTCGGTAGCCAACCACTTGATCTTGGTGTCCCAGCCGACGCCGTAGAAGTTCGCGCCGCGGCGCTGGACCAGGGCCCAGATCTTGGTCGCATGGCCCGCCATTCGCTCCTGCGCCATCGCCGCCTTGCCCGCCGGAAGCGACGGGCTCGTCGCGAGCGCGTGCCAGGTGTTGATGGGCGTCGCGACGATCGCCGCGCGAGCGGTGAAGCGCTCGCCGCCCCGGGCCTCGACGGTGACTTTGTCGTCCTCGTTCTCTATCCGCGCAACGGATGTACTCAGTTTGATGTCCGCGGCGGAGTCCTCGGCGAGCGCCTCAATCAGCCCGGCGGTGCCCGCCGCGAGCTTCTGGCTCACCGCCACGTACCAGGCCACTGCGCTGTTCTCGAAGCCGGCCACCCAGGAGAGGATGTGCAGACCGGACACCTCCGAGCAGGGCGCGCCGAAGAAGAACCCGGCCCACGCCATGAGGAAGTCGCGCGTCTTGGGCGGTAGCTCTAGCCCGCTCAGCCAGGAGTCAAACGGGACGTCAAGGTCCTCGAGGCCGCGCTGGTCGAGTGGCTCCTCGCCAAAGCGGATACGCGCCGCGGCGTTGTCGATCGCGCGGATGGCGCGCTCGAAGTCGAGCCACTCCTCTACGGGGAGCGGGCTCGCGGCCGTGCTGAGCTCGCCGCCCAGGGACCATGCGAACTCGGATGGAACCGGGCTCTCGATCAGCTCCGCGGAGTAACGCTTGATTTCGGCGCCGACGTGTGGCTGCCAGCGGGGAGCGACCCAGGTCCCGCCGAACTCAATCCTCTTGCTGGTTGAACGAAACGGCTTGTACCACGTACGACCGCCGAGCCGGTCGCGGCCCTCGAGCACGAGCACGGCATGCCCGGCGTCGTGGAGATCACGGGCCGCGGTCATCCCGCCGAACCCGCCTCCGACCACTATCGCTTCGTAATCCACTCTGCCTCCTTATCAGTTGCCTGCGCCGAGGCCTCCTGCATCTGCCGGCGCAACACGAACTTCTGCACCTTCCCGGTGGACGTCCGCGGAAGCTCCTCAACAAACCAAACCGCATCCGGTGCCTTGAAGGACGCCAGCCGCGCTCGGACGTGCTCGACGATCTCCCCGTCCGACGCCTCCGCTCCCCCCACGAGTCTGACGAACGCGACCGGGCGTTCTCCGAACCGCTCATCGGCGCGCGCGATGACCGCGACCTCGAGCACCGCCGGGTGGCTGGCGATGGCCTGCTCGACCTCGACCGAGGCGATGTTCTCGCCGCCCGAGATGATCACGTCCTTGAGGCGATCACGCAGTTCCACGTAGCCGTCGGGGTGCATCACCCCTAGGTCCCCGGTGCGAAACCAGCCATCGGGCACCGCGGCCGCGGTCGCCTCCGGGTCCTCGTAGTAACCGAGCATCAGATCGTTGCCGCGGAGTGCGATCTCGCCGAGCGTCTCGCCGTCTGCCGGCACGTCGCTGCCGTCTTGCGCGACCACGCGCGGTGCCTCCGCGATCACGTTGGCCACGCCCTGGCGCGCCTTGAGCCGCGCACGCCGCTCCGGGGGGAGCGTGTCCCACTCGGGTTTCCAGTCGCAGATCATCACGGGCCCGAAGGTCTCCGTGAGCCCGTAGAGGTGCTCGACTTCGATCCCGAGCTCGGCGAAGCGCGTCAGCAATGCCGGCGACGGGGGCGCTCCGCCGGTGGCGAACCGGACCGGCCGGCGCGGCCGGTGCGCCGCGGCATCGCTCGCCAGATCGATCATCACCGTCGGCGCGGCGCAGAGATGGGTGACCCGCTCTTCGTCTATGAGACGCCACACCGCCGCGGGGTCCGGCCGTGGGATGCAGACGTGACGGGCTCCAGCTGCGGTCACGGCCCACGTGAAGCACCACCCGTTGCAGTGGAACATCGGCAGCGTCCACAGGTACACGCTGCCCGACCCCAGTCCGAAGTGGTAGGCCATTGCGAGCGCCTGCAGATACGCGCCGCGGTGGTGGTACATGACGCCCTTGGGGCGTCCGGTCGTCCCGCTCGTGTAGTTGATCGAGAGGAGCCCAAGTTCGTCGCTGACCGCACAGGAGGCTTCGGGCGATCCGTCCACGAGCTGCTCGTACTCCTCAGGACCGACCAACCGCGCGCGTCCTCCGGATGCGGCGCGCGCCTCCCGCCCGAGCGCCTGAAGCTCCGCATCGCAGAACAGGACGCTGCACCCGCTGTGGTCGAGGATGTAGCCGAGCTCGGCCGGCGAGAGGCGCATGTTGAGGGCGACGAGCACCGCTCCCGCCAGGGGAACGCCGTAGTGCGCTTCCAGCATCACGTGCGAGTTGGTGCAGAGCACCGCCACACGCCCGCCAGGCTGTACCCCCAGCTCGCCCAACGCGCCCGCGAGCCTGCGAGCGCGCGACCACAAATCGGCGTACGTCAGCTTGAGCGTGCCGTCCACGACGGCGAGACGCTCGGGATAAACGGATGCCGAACGCCGTAGAAACGCCGTCGGCGTCAGCGGTTCAAACGAGAAAGTCAAGCGCTCGCCAGGTAGGAGTCGAGGGGGAGGTGCCTGTACCGCAGCCGCGGCAGGTCGGCGACCGTGGCGAATCCAGGTGGGGCGTTGATCACGTCCGGGATCCGATTGATGACCTGCGTACACGTCGCCAGACGCGTGGGCACGTCGTCGTTTCGCAATCTCAACTCGGCCGGCTCGCCTCTGACCAGCCACTCGTTCAGGTCCGACTGACCCGGTCCGTAAACGGATCCGGTCTGCTCGAAGGTGAAGGACGGCCCCTCCTGCGTGGTGATCGTGGCGGTGTCGGTGACGCCCAGCAGGCGGCCGCCGGGGATGACGCGTCGAAGGCTCCGCGAGGGCGTCTCGACGGGTGCGAGCACCGGAACGACGGACGTCTGCACTTCGGCGGCGGTCAAGCCGGCGTCGGCGACGAGCGCGTCCACGGCGTTGCGAACGACGAAGGACGGCCAGCCTGCGCGTGCCACGTCGGCCTGGAACTGCTCGAGGGTGGAGCCGACGCGCACGTGCTGCGCCACCTCGGGCCCGTAATCGTCCACGTTCCACGTCGTGCGGCCGTGGACGGAGTCGACTCGGTGCGCGGCACCCATCAGCGCGCTTGGCAGCGTCATCCAGTAGAGGTCCTGGGCCCCGGAGCCCATGATCGTCACGCCGTGGCGTTTGGCGAGCCGATCCAGACGCTCGGCGAGCGACGGCGCGGTCGACCACGGGAAGAAGCTCTCCTCCTCAATCGTCACGACGTTCGCCCGGTGCTCGAGACACGTCCGGAAATGGTCGTACATCGTCTCCAGGTAGCTGGAGACCGCCACGACCGCGACGTCGGCTGCCGCGCGGGACATCACCGCGTCAGGATCGTCGTCGACCTTCACGCCGAGCTCAACGCTCAACCCGGCGACCTCGCCGAGGTCACGCCCGACCTTCGCCGGGCTCCGGCCGACGGCCCCGACCACGGTCGCGCCTTTCTCGATCAACAGCCGGGTGATGATCGATCCCATCGCACCAACGCCGTAGACGACCGCACGCACAGACCCCTCTCATACCACCAGACGAGAGATATGTGCAACCTCGGCCTCGTTTGAGCGGCAGTGGGGTTTTGGTTACGCTCGTCCTGTCGAAGGCCTTGGAGACACCCGGCTGTGGCACCCGTTCGCCGACATGGCGGCGGTGCGCCACGCCGAGTTCGTCGTCGAGCGAGGCGAGGACGTCTGGGTGTGGGATCGAGGCGGGCGTCGCTACCTCGACGCCACCGCGAGTCTCTGGTACGCGAACGTCGGCCACGGGCGCAGGGAGATCGCCGAGGCGGCCGCCGAGCAGATGGAACGCCTGGAGGCTTATTCCACCTTCGGAGACTTCGCCAACGGGCCGGCGCTCGAGCTCGCGGCGACCCTCGCCGATCTCGCGCCGATGCCCTCACGGGTGTTCCTCGTCTCAGGAGGAGGTGACGCGATCGACACCGCGGCGAAGCTCGCGCGCCAATACTGGTCGCAGGTGGGGGAACCCGAACGGACCCTCCTGGTAAGCCGCACGGCCGGGTATCACGGCACGCACGGTTTCGGCACCGCGCTCGCCGGGATTCCAGCCAACCGTCAGGGGTTCGGGCCGCAGGTCGAGACGATCCAGGTTTCTCACGACTCCATCGAGGCCGTGCACGTCGAGATCGAGAGAATCGGCCCGCAGCGGATTGCCGCGATCTTCGTCGAGCCTGTGATCGGCGCGGGCGGCGTCTATCCCCCGATGCCGGGGTATCTCGAAGGATTGTCGGAACTGTGCCGGGAGACGGGCGTGTTGCTCGTGGTGGATTCCGTGATCTGTGGCTTCGGCCGCCTGGGGACGTGGTTCGGGATCGAGCGGTGGCAGGCGGACCCCGCGATGATCGTGTTCGCAAAGGGCGTGACAAGTGGCTACCTGCCGCTCGGAGGGGTGATTGTCTCTGAGCGTGTCGCCGAGCCGTTCTGGACGGCCCCAGGCGGCCCGGTCCTCCGTCACGGCCCCACCTACGCCGGCCATCCAACCTGCTGCGCCGCGGCGTTGGCCAACCTAGCGCTGCTGGGCCGGGATGGGCTCATAGAACGCGGCCGCGATCTGGAGGGAGTGCTGCTCGACGCGCTGGCGCCCCTCGCCCAGCACGAAGCGGTGGCCGAGGTTCGCGGCGGAACCGGGATGCTCGCGGCGGTGGAGCTGCGAGGAGACGTGCTCGGGGCCGAGCCCGGGGCGGTCGCGAAGGTGACGGTCGCGGCGCGTGAGGCCGGCGTCATCGTGCGGCCGCTCGGTCGGGCAGTGGCGGTCTCACCGCCGCTGACCGCCACGCCCGAGCACTTCGAGCTCATAGCCGACGCTCTCGATCAGGCGCTCGATTCGCTGAGCGCATCGCTGTCGGGCGCGCTTTGACACGCGGGTTATGCTGCGCCCGCGTGGGGCGCATGTTCCCTTTTAACAAGGAGGGTCGATGAGGCGTATCAAGGCTGTGGTCTACGGGGTCGGCTCGATGAACTCGGTCGCGACTCGGATGATGCTCGAAAAGGGCGTCGACATCGTCGGCGCGCTCGCGCGCAGCCCTGAAAAAGTCGGCCGAGACCTCGGCGAAGTCGCCGGCCTCGGCTTCGAGACGGGCGTGACCGTCGAGGACGACCCCGATCGCGTGCTGTCCTCGCGCGAGGCCGACATCGCGGTGATCGCGATCGCGAGCTACATGTCTGACATGTACGAGCACCTGCGTCGCTGCGCCGAGCACGGGGTGAACGCCGTCACGATCGCCGAAGAGGCGCTGTACCCGTGGAACTCATCGCCAATGGCGACAGCCGAGCTCGATAGCCTCGCCCGCCGCCACGGAGTCACGCTGACTGGCACCGGCCACCAGGATGTCTACTGGGTCAATCTGGTCAGCATGGTGCTCGGCACCTCGCACCGGATCGAGACCGTCACCGGGCGGGCGAGCTGGAACGTCGACGACTTCGGTCCGGAGGTGGTCAAGGACCAGCGCGTGGACACGAGCGTCGACGACTTCAACCGTTGGCTGGCCGAAGCGGACCGCCCCCCCAGCTTCGGCCGCAACACGCTGGGCGCGCTCGTGGAGGACCTAGGGTTGAGCGTCGCCGCGCAGGAGACCACCACTCGTCCCGAGGTCGCCGAGCAACCCGTCACGTCAAAGAGCCTGGGGATCACGGTGGAGACCGGGCGGGTGATCGGGTTCACGGACATCGACACGGTCCGCTCAAACGAGGGGATCACGCTGACCTTTGAGATGACGGGGCGGCTCTACCGGGAGGGAGAGACGGACATAAACGACTGGACCGTCACGGGCGAGCCGGAGCTACGGCTCCTCAATCCGGCGGTCCCGACTGGCGTGACCACGTGCACCCAGCTGGTCAACCGGATCCCGGACGTGATCAACGCGCCCCCAGGTTTCATCACGATCGAAAAGCTGCCACCGCTCCGCTACCGGACCTACCCGCTCGGGATGTATCTGCGCGACGGCGCCTAGGCGCCCAGGGTGCCAACTGCGCGACGGCTCCTAGGCCCCCGGGGTTGCCAACTGGACAAATTTGTTTATGATCATCCTGCTCCGCGGGGATCGCTAGAAGAGGAGAGGATCGATGGCGGAAACGACGGCGTCTGATCAGACGACGAACGGCGCCCGGACGGCGGGCACCCCTGAGACGAACGGGGCGGTGGAGGCGCTCATCGAGGAGTGGCGCGACGTCGCCTACAACTGTTTCAGTTCGGGGCACAAGTTCTGTCGCGAGGTGTGCCCGGTGATGCAGGTCACGCGCGACGAGCGGCACACCCCAACGGCGTTCCACGCCAACGTCGTTGCGATGGAGAAGGGCCACCTCTCGATCGAGGACGTGGCCGAGGACTATGTGCACTGCACGATGTGCGGCGCCTGCGAACTGCGGTGCCCGAACACGCTCTTCACCGGCGACTTCTACCGCTTCCGCCAGCGCACGATCGACGTGGTCAAGGCGATGCGGACGCTGGCTGTTCAGAGCGGCGTCCATCAGAAGAACTGGAAGCGGTGGGCCGAGCTGACCAACCGGTGGGGCAACGAGCCCGTTCTGGGCTGGACCAAGGAGACGTCTGGCAGCAAGGTCCGCGCGTGGGCGGTCGGACTGGATATTCCGACCGGCGGCGAGACCGTGTTGTTCGCGGACTGCGAGGCGGCCTTCTACCGGCCTTCGGTTCCGCGCTCGGTCGCGCAGCTGCTGAGCGCTGCAGGGATCGAGTTCGGGCTGATGAACCAGCAGTGGTGCTGCGGCGGACCCATGTGGGAGACGGGCTACGTGGACATCGCGCACGCGATGGCCGAGCACAACATGCTCCGACTGGCGCAAGACGAACACCAAACGCATCGTCTGTCTAGACCCGCACGACTACATCACGATCATCGAGCAGTACCCCGCGCTGGATCAGAATTTCGACGATTTCGAGATCGTGCTCGCCGTCGACCTGATCGCCGCACAGATTCGCGAGGGGAAGCTGAAGCTGACCACGCCGATCGAGCGCACCGTCACCTATCACGATCCGTGCCGGCTGAACAAGCGGATGGGGGTGTGGAAGGCGCCGCGCGAGATCCTGCGCGCGATCCCGGGGTTGAAGTTCGTCGACGTCGACCACGTCACACAGTGGTCCTACTGCTCGGGCGCCGGCTCGAACCTGGGGGTCGAGAAGCCCGAGCTGACCGCCGAGATCAGCCGCCGGCGCGTGGCCAAGGCACGCGAGCTCGACGGCGTGGACACGCTCGTCTCGGCGTGTCCCTGGTCCGAGCGGCCGCTGACCGAGCAGGGCGAGGCCCAGGGAATCGAGGTCTTCGACATCTTCGAGCTGACCGCCGAGGCGGCGGGATTCGAGGTGTGAGATGGCAGTCGCGCTCATAGACGGCGTAGTCGACGAGCTCACGTCGATCTGCGGCCCCGATCACGTCTTCACCGGTCGCTCCGCGGTCTTTAACCGAGCCCGGGTTCCCGCTCCGTTCCCCGTCCAGCACTGGGAGGACCACATCCCCAGCGCGGTGGTCCTGCCGACCTCCGCCGAGCAGGTCTCCGAGGTCGTGAAACTGGCCAACCGGCACGGCATCCCCGTGGTGCCACGGGCCGGGGGCACGGGGCTCACCGACGGCGCGGTGCCGCTGCGCCACGGCATCATGGTCGATGTCAAGCTCATGAACCAGATCCTCGAGCTCGACCACTCCAACCGGACAGTGACTGTGGGTCCGGGGATCAACATGCTCAAGCTCAACGAGGAGCTCCGCAAGCACGGCTACATCTATCCGGACAACCCGGCGTCCTACCCGTGTTCCCTGGTCGGCGGCCGAATCGGCACGAGCGGCTGGTCGCTGATCGGCGCTCGCTACGGCCACACCCGCGACCTCGTGATCTCGTTTGAGATCGTGCTGCCCAGCGGTGAGATCATCCGGGTCGGCGACGGGGGTGGCTCGAAGGTGCGCAAGTCTTCGAGCGGCTACCAGCTCAAGCACCTGTTCATGGGCCATCAGGGAACGCTCGGGATCGTCACCGAGGCGACGCTCGAGCTGGTCAAGCGGCCCGAGGCCGAGTTCTCGATGTTCTTCTCGTACGCCGACTACATGGACGCCTGGCGGGCGACCGGGGAGCTCGCGCGTTCGGGCGTCGCGACGCTCGCCGGCGTCGTGCTGTTCGACGAGGACAAGGTCCGCTACCTGCGCCGGGACGACGAGGCCTACATCCCGCAGCCGGACTCCGTCAAGGGGGTGATCGCGTGTGCGTCGTACGGGAACGCCGACGAGGTGCGCGTCGGGGCCAAGCGCCTGCTGAGGATCGGTAAGGAGTCCGGCGGCGACTACATGGGCGACGAGATCTCGCAGGGCGACTGGGCATCGCGCCACGACCGGTACGCCACGCCCCAGCACGGGCGCACGCGCGACGGGCAGGTCGCTCTGATGAGCTGGCACTGCGAGGACGCGTCGATCCCGTACCCCGAGCTGCCGGCCGTGCGCGAGAAGTGGCATGCGATCGCCCACTCCCTGCGCGAGCGGTTCGACATGTTCGACGACTGGGGGATGTTCGCTTACACCAACGGTGCGTTCAAGCCGTGGGGCGACTACCTCGCCGAGATCGACATCGGCATCTGGGAGATGAAGTGGGACGACGAGACCTGGGCCGCGTGGGTCGACGCCAAGCGGGAGCTCGCGCGCGTCTCGATCGAGCACGGCGGCTCGATCTCCGCCTGCCACGGCTCCTGCCGCGAGGGCGAGGTCGACCTCGTGCCGACCGAGTTGGGCGGCGGCTTCGAGGTGATGAAGACGATCAAGCGGGCGCTCGACCCGAACAACATCATGAATCGCGGCAAGTACCTGCTCGACCAGGCCTACGAGGAGGGTTCGTAGATATGTTCGGCTTCAGGCTCTCGGCGGAGAAACCGCCCGAGGCACACCGCGTCAGCGACGTCGTCGTCACTCGCTTCGAGCACATCTTCGAGATCGACCCCGCGCTGATGACCGAGCACGTCCACCAGCAGGCGATCCCGAATTGGGACTTCAATCGCATCGTCGATAACCGCTGGGAGCACCTCGACTGGATGCACGACCACTTCGCCGACACGGTGCTCTCGGGCGAGGATCTGCTGGCGGAGATCGACGCGGAGGGCTGACGAGGGGAGTCGCGGCGGGCTGCCGACGCCGGCTCAGTCCAGTGGCACCAGACCGGCGGGGGCGAGCTTGGCCAGCGCCCGGTCGAGCGCGGCAGGCCTGCGCCCAGCGTCCTCGGCGCGTTCCTTGCGCGCGACCGCGCTCCTGACGGCCCGCCCTCCGACGTACCGCCACGGCTCGCCCGGCAGCCCGCGTGGGGGAGGCCGGACCAGCCCGCACCGAGTCCACTCGTCGTCGCGCCCCAGCGCCATCGAGGCAAGGATGCGCCCGGCGAGCAGCGAGGGTCCCACGCCGTTTCCCGAGAAGCCCGCGCCGCAGATGAGGTCTTGTCGACCGAGGGGGCAAAAGAAGGGCAGGCCGTCCAAGGTGCGGTCGATCGGACCCGTCCAGCTAGCCGTGACCGGGACGGCTGCGAATGAGGGATACGTGGCGTGGAGCCGCGCCGTCAGCTCGGCGGCCATGGGGGAGGGTCCGGTGAACGAGGGCCCGATCCGCGTGTCGTACGCCAGGCGGCCGCCGCCCTTGCCGAACGCGACGCGGCCGTCTGTCGTCGTCCGGTAGTAGTGGACCATCAAGCGCGAGTCCGAGATGCTCACGCCGTCGCGCCAGCCGATCCGCTCGAGCTCGTCGGGGGCCGGGTCGGTGATCACGATGTCGCTCGAGACCACGACGAGGGCACGCCGCAGCTCCTTCAGGCGCGCCGACCAGGCGTTCATCGCGATCACCACGCGATCGGCGTCGATGCGTCCTTGCGGGGTGCGCACCGCGAGTGCCTTGGAGCGCTCGAGCGCCACCATCGGGGAGCGTTCGAACACGCTCACTCCCCGCTCGCCTGCGACGCGGCGCAACCCGCGCGCGAGCAGTGCCGGCTGGAGTGTGGCGGAGACCGGTTCGAAGACGCCCGCGAGGTGTGCCCGTGATCCCGTCCGGACTTGAAGCTCTTCGGGGGCGACCCGCACGAACGGCTTCTCGCCTTGCCGTTCGATCGCCGCGATCGTCTGCTCCCACGCCCCGGCCTGAGTTTGATTTGTCGCCGTCCAAAGCCAGCCGTCACCCCGGTAGCGAGCGTCGATCGCATGCTCCTCGCAGAAGCTTCCGATCTCCGTGACCGCGTCGGCGGACGCCCTGGCCAGCCACAGCGCCGCGGGGGTGCCGCAGGCGCGCTCGAGCGCGAGGAAGTGGTGCCAGAAGGTCATTGCGAAGCCGCCGTTGCGGCCGCTGGGGCCGGCGCCGCAGAGCTCCGCCTCGACCACCGCCACCTCGAGCGCGGGCTCGAGCTGCTTGAGACGCAGCGCAGTCCACAGCCCCGTGAAGCCGCCGCCGACGACGCACACGTCGGCGCGCCTTGAGCCTCGGAGCGGCGTCACGTCCGTCACGGGCGCCGCCTCGTGCAGCCACCAGCTCTTCCGCTCCAGCTCGTCCGGAGCCGCGGGCGTCGTCGCCATCCTCTCAGCCTAAGCTATCGGCGATGGCCACCGGTCGATGCCTATGCGGCGCCGTCTCGTACGAGGTCACGGGGCCGCTCCGCGACGTGCTGATCTGCCACTGCGAGGAGTGCCGGCGCTGGCACGGCCACGTCTCGGCGACCACGGCCGCACGCAGAGGGGATCTCGTGCTGCTCGAGCAGCGCGGCCTTCGCTGGGTCCAGAGCCCGCGCAGCGAGGCGCGGGCTCGGCGGGGCTTCTGTGAAGAGTGTGGCTCGAGCTTGTTCTGGGACGCCCCGGGGCGCGAGATGATCAGCATCGCTGCGGGGACCCTGGACGGGGCGACGGGGCTGCGTGTCGCGAGTCACTGGTATGTGTCCCAGGCGGCCGATTACTACGAGCTCCCGCACGACGGCCTGCCGCATCACGAGGGCAGCGGCGAAGGGGAGCTGCCCTGATGCATACCGCCAAAGAGCTCTCGAGCTCGGCGTTCGCGGTCGAGGTTGGGGGCCAATCCGCAGGCCTCCACGACGTCTTGCCGGGGTTCACCGACCGCGACCGCGTCGGGGTCGTCGTTCGCCGCCAGTGCGGCGCGACCGGCGCGAGCACCTTGATCCTCGCCGCGGTGACTGCGTTCTACGACGTCCAGCGCGACAGGCACGGCCCCGACGGTTTCTTCATCTACCCGGACTATTTCCTGTTCCACGTCGGCGGTCGCTTCGGTGACCACGGCATGCTGGACGTCTGGCCTTCGCACAAGGAAGTGTTGGTCGGTGACGACCCTGAGGAGCTCCTGCGGGCGATCAACGACCGCGGGGTCACGCGGCTGCTCGTCGAAGACCGACCCCCGCGCGAGCCGGACTTCGAGCGCGAGTCGCTCGCGAGCGCCCGCGACCGCATCGTCACCGCGCTCGCCTACTCGCCTTATGGCCGCGTGAGCGATCCCGACGTAACGGTGGCCGGGAACCGCGTGACCGAGTCCTACGTGGACGCCGTCTTCGAGGAATCGCGCGCCGGCGCTGACGGGCTTTCGGCCCCGCGGCGCGACCTCCGCGACGAAGGGGTCGCCTTCGAGACCTACCGCCGCCTCAGCCTCGACGAAGCGCTGGCGCGGCTCTAGGCGCCTGCGCGGCCCGCCCGGACTTAGTGCGCCGCCGGCTCCCAGCCCTCGAGCACCGTGGGCTTCCAGCGGGCTCCGACCAGCCTTGACTCGTCAACCCACGGCCCCAGCTCGGGCTGGAGAAACTTGCAGTGGATCTCCTTCAGCGCGATTCCATAGGAGTTGCCCGACTGAAGGTGCTTGATCAGGACCTTGCGAGCGATCTCGTTCTCGCGCCCCTCCGGGATCGGGAAGTAGATCTTCAAGAACGAGTTCGAATAGCGGTCGAACACCGCCGGCGAGCCCTCTTCCTCGAGCAGCTCGACGTCCTCCAGCCAGTTCAGGTCGCGGCCAGGGGTCGAGGCCATCAGATCGATGTCTTCGAGTTGCGAGATGTCCTCCTGATAGGGGAAGCGGCGCCCCGCGAGGTACTCGGCGTCGATCGAGACGACCTTCTGCGGCTCGGTGGGGAGGCGATGCGCGTCGGTCACGGCGCCTCACCCACGCGCTCGCGGTCGGGGAGGTAGTCGATCGGATTCTCGAGGTGGCGCTCGAGCATGTGCCTCATCTCTTGCAGCGTGGTCTCCTCGGAGACCCCCGGGATGTAGTTGGTGCCGGCGAGCGGAACGCGGGCCATCGCAGCGGCCTCCGTGGTCAGTGCGCACAGGTCCTCGGGCTCGAGGTTGTGGACGTCGGTCTTGCCGCAGGCCCGCGCGAGCATCTGGCACTCGAGCGTCATCGTGTGCAGGAGGTTGTAGACGCGGTTGGCGGCCTCGTCGACCACCAGCCGTTTGCGCAGTTCGGGGTCCTGGGTGGTGATTCCGACGGGGCAGCGTCCGGTGTGGCAGTGGTAGCAGCGGCCGGCGGGCACGCCGACAGTGCCCTCGTAGTCCGTGACGCCGGGGATCTCCTTGTTGCAGTTCAGAGCCATCAGCGCCGCCGTGCCGATCGCGACCGCGTTGGCTCCCAGCGCCAGCGCCTTGGCGACGTCGGCTCCGTTGCGAATGCCGCCGGCGACGATCAGGTCTATGTCGTCCGCCAGGCCGACGTCCTCGAGCGCGCGGCGCGCCTCGGGGATCGCGGCCATGAGCGGGATTCCCGTCTCCTCGGTCGCGATGTGGGGACCGGCGCCGGTGCTGCCCTCGGCGCCGTCAAGGTAGATCGTGTCGGGTCCGCACTTGGCTGCCATGCGCACGTCGTCGTACACGCGTGCGGCGCCGAGCTTGAGCTGGATCGGGACCTGGTAGTCGGTCGCCTCGCGGATCTCTTGGACCTTCAGAGAAAGATCGTCAGGACCCAGCCAGTCCGGGTGGCGCGCGGGCGAGCGCTGGTCGATCCCGGCAGGCAGCGAGCGCATCTCGGCGACCTGCTCGGTCACCTTCTGGCCCATCAGGTGGCCGCCAAGCCCGACCTTGCAGCCCTGGCCGATAAAGAACTCGACCCCGTCGGCGAGCATCAGGTGGTGGGGGTTGAAGCCGTAGCGGCTCTGGATCACCTGGTAGAACCACTTCGTCGATAGATCGCGCTCGGGCGGGATCATCCCGCCCTCGCCCGAGCAGGTCGCGCTCCCGGCCATCGAGGCGCCCTTGGCGAGCGCCATCTTCGCCTCCAGCGACAGCGCGCCGAAGCTCATGCCCGTGATGTAGATGGGAATGTCGAGCTCGATCGGTTTTGAAGCGAAGCGCGCGCCGAGCACGGTCTTCGTGACGCACTTCTCCCGGTAGCCCTCGATCACGAAGCGGGTGAGCGTTCCCGGAAGGAACATGAGCTCGTCCCAGTGGGGGATCGGCTTGAACAGCGAGAAGCCGCGCATGCGGTAGCGGCCGAGCTCGGACTTGACGTGGATGTCGTCGATCACCTCGGGGGTGAAGATCCGGCTATGGCCGAGAACGTTGCGGCGGACCGGCTCGGTTTCGTCTGCCACGGTCCTCCTCCTAGAGCACGAGCTTGCGCTCAGCGGGCTCGAGCAGGTCGTAGTTGTAGAGCTTCTTGCCGCACACGAACTTCTCGAAGTGCGGCGGGGAGCCGAGTCCGTAGATCGAGAACTTGCGCTCGATCAGCTCCGAGTCGGCATCGGTCCACTCGCCCGGTACGCAGTCGATCCCCAGCGAGCGGACCTTGCCGGCGACGTAGATATCCCCGTCGTACATGGAGTCACCCAGGCCGGGTCCGACGTCGCCGCAGATGATCTGACGCCCCCGCTGCATCATGAAGCCCGTCATCGAGCCGGCGGTGCCGAGCACGATGATCGTGCCGCCCTTCTGGTCGATCCCCGTTCGCGCCCCCACCTGTCCCTTGACGACGAGGTCGCCACCCCGCAACGCCGCCCCGGCGAGCGAGCCGGCGTTGCCCTCGATGACGACGACGCCGGACATCATGTTCTCCGCCGCCGACCACCCCACGCGCCCGTTGATCTTCACCTCCGGTCCGTCGATCAGGCCGCACGCGAAGTAGCCCAGGCTGCCGTCGAAGGTGATCGTGCAACGACGCAGGATCCCCGCTCCGAGGGAATGGCGCGCCCCGGGGTTCTCGACCGTCACGTCGCGGATGCCCTGCTCATACAAGAGCCAACGCAGCTCGAGGTTGATCTTGCGGGGGGTCAGCTCGCGCGCGTCGAACGTGGCGCGCTCGCCGTCGATGCGGGAGATCCGCGGGACGGCGTCGTCGAGCTCGACCAGCCCGCGCGGGTCGAAGCGCGGCTCCTGCGCTAGCGCTTCCACACCATCACCGCGCTCTCGTAGGGGTCGTAGGTCTCGATCTCGCGGTCGATCACCGCGCGGATCGCGATCTCCTCGGAAGCAAGCGCGACCAAGTCGTCGCCTTCGTATAGGACCAGCGGCTTGGCCGCCAGCTCATCCTTGGCCATGCCGAGCGCCTCCTCTGTCACGCAGATGTAGGTGAACACGCCATCGAGGTCGTCGAGGCTTCGGTGCATCGCCTCCTCGAGCGAGTCCCCCTCCTGCATCCGCTGCGCCAGGTACACGGCGACGATCTCCGAGTCGCATTCCGACGCAAACCGGTGGCCCTGCCGTTCGAGGCGCCGGCGCCACTGGTGGTAGTTGGTCAGCTGCCCGTTGTGGACCACCGCCACGTCCGAGAACGGATATGCCCAGTAGGGGTGCGCGTTGGAGATGTCGACGTCGGACTCGGTCGCCATCCGCACGTGACCGATCCCGTGGCTGCCGAAGTAACCCTTGAGGCCGTACTCGGCCGCGACGGTCCGCGCGTCGCCGAGGTCCTTGACGATCTCGAGCGCGTGCCCCGCGGAGAGGACCTCGACGCCGGGGACCGACTCTGCGAGGTCGGCGAGTCGCTTCAGCTCCCCGTCGTAGGAGACGGTTAGCACGATCGTGTACTCGTTGGCGTCCTCGATCGTGGCGACCTTCGCGCCACCTGAACGCAGTCGCGCCTCTACGCCGCCGCGCCGCCGTCGCAGAGCGTCGGCGAGGTCAAGGTCGCCGTCGGCGGGACCGTCGGCGAGCTTGACGTGCATGATCAGCTCCTGTTCCGGAGCCCGGTACAGCGCGAAACCCGTCGAATCAGGGCCGCGGTGGCGCAACGACTGGAGCATTGCGGTGAGATCGGAACCGAGCCTGTGGGCTCCGTTGCCGTTGCGGTAGATAAGTCCGGCGATCCCGCACATTTCTAGGGGAGGACCTCCAGGTATTCCTCGCGCTCCCAGTCGGTCACTGCCGCCAGGTAGCGTTCCCATTCGTCGCGCTTGTAGTGGTGAAAGACCCTGTACAGGCGGCCGGGGAGGGCACTGCGGACAACCTCGTCCTCCGCGAGCGCGTCGAGCGCAGCGCCGAGGCTGTCGGGCACCTTCTCGATCTCCGCCCCCGCCTGGAGCAGGTCGTAGGTGTTGCCCTGCTGCGGCGGGCCCGGGTCGAGCTTACGCCGCACGCCGTCGAGTCCCGCGCGCAGCAGCGCCGCGACCGTGAGGTAGGGATTGCACGAGGAGTCGACGCCGCGGTACTCAAACCGCCCTCCCGAGGCGACGCGCACCGTCGTGGTTCGGTTCTGCCAGCCCCAGTTTTTGTAGATCGGCGCCCAGAACCCGGTGTCCCACATCCTCACGTAGGAGTTGACCGTGGGGTTGCACACGCACATCAGCGCGGGGAAATGCTCGAGCATGCCGCCGAGGAACTGGCGCCCCAGCTCCGAGAGCCGCGCGGGGCCGTCAGGGTCGTAAAAGACGTTGGTACCGTCGTCGCCCAAGAGGGTGAAGTGGTGGTGGTGGCCGTTGGCCGACACTCCCGTGAAGGGCTTGGGCATGAAAGACGCCAGCAGGCCGTGCTTGCGCGCCACGGCCGCGCACACCTGGCGGTAGGTGGTGATGTTGTCGGCGGTGCGCAGGGGGCGGTCGAAGCGGAAGTTGAGCTCGAGCTGGCCGGGCGCGTCTTCGTGGTCGCCGTAGCTCATATCGAGGCCGAGCGACTGGCCGTAGTCGACGACGTCGAGGAGGACCGGCCGCAGCTCTTCGAACTGGTGGATGTGGTAGCAGTAGGGCTTGGTGACGCCCTCGGGGGGTTGGCCGTCGTCGGTGCGCTTGAGCCACATCATCTCGGGCTCGATCCCGATCAGGAACTGGTAGCCGAGCTCTTGCTCGAACTCGTGGGCGATCCGCTTGAGGTTCTGGCGCGGATCCGCGTCCAGGAGCTCGCCCGACTCGGTGTCGTAGCAGTCGCAGTAGACGCGCGCGACCCGCGGGTCCCACGGCAGCACCGCGAACGTGTCGAGGTCTGCGACCGCCGCGAGCTCGGACTCCTCCGGGCCGAACCCGATGTATTGGCCGAGGCGGTCGGTGAAGAGGTTGGCGGTTGCCCCGTAGACGAGCTGGTAGCCGCGCTGGGCGACCTGAGGGAAGAACGTCGAGACGACGCCCTTGCCCATCACCCGGCCGGTGACCGAGACCTGCTGGAAGAAGACGTACTTGATCCCCTGAGCCTCGATCCGGCGCGTGATCTCGGCGATCTGCTCGGCGCGTCCCGGCCGCTGGCGGGCTTCCTCGAGCGTCGCGGGCGCGGGCTCGATCCGCGGGGTTGCCAGCACCTGTTCGGCAGTCGCGCCAAACATCGGCGCCGACGCGCCCTCGCGCCCCTCAACTGCTATCGCCATGTGCTCTCCTCTCTTGCTCCCGCCTGACCCTGTCCCACCTGATTATCCACTAGACAAATTGGTACATGGCCACGGACGCTTATAGCAAGGTGCTCTCGCCATTGTCAAGAAGGCCGGAACGCGGTAGTTTCTGCAGGTCTCTCGCAACGATGTTGCGTATAGCGCAATGAATATTTCCCTTCCTCGCTCGGTCCCGGTGCTCGTGGTTGGCGCCGGTGTCCACGGACTCTCGACGGCCTGGCACCTGGCACGTTCAGGCGAAAGCGTGCTGGTCGTCGACAAAACCGACGTGGCCGCAGGGGCGTCGGGGATCGCCTGCGGGGTCATCCGCAACAACTACTTCCAGCCCGCGATGTCCGAGCTGATGGCCGCCTGCGTGGAAGTCTGGGAGTCCGATCCCGAGGCTTTCCACTACCACGGCAGCGGCTACATCGCGCTGGGCCCGCCCGCGCAGGCGAACGATCTGATCGAGGTCCACGGGCGCCAACGGCGGATCGGCTACCCGTCGGACCTCTATCTGGGCGAGGATGAGGTCGCGGCCCACATGCGCTCGCTGTTCGACGACTGGCGTGCCCCGGGCCTCACGGTGTGCCTACACGAGCGCGCGGGCGGCTACGCCTTCAACCGCGAGTCGATGCTGGGGCTGGCTGACAAGGCGCGCGCCGCGGGCGCCGAGATCCGGAGTGGGGTGGAGGTCACCGGCTTTGAATTCGACGGCTCGGAGGCGGTGAGGGCCGTGCGCACCGATCACGGCACGGTCGAGGTGGAGCAGGTCGTCATCGCGGTGGGTCCGTGGATCGCCTCGCTGTGGGACCTGCTTGGGCTGCCCGATCGAGTCGACGTTCGCCAGCCCGATGGCTCGCTCCTGCGCGACCAGCCAATGTGGACCTACTGGTACCTCCAGGAGGGGGAGATCGAGTTTGACCCGGCGCGGTTCGTGACCAACGACGGACGATCATCGCCCGTGCTGCACGTGGACAGCGACACTCCGCTGCGCGACGACGACCGCCGCCCGATCACGAGCGATCCCTGGGGCGTCTACTTCAAGCCCGATCGCCACACCGTCCAGGGAGGAGCCCAGCCACTGCGGGTCGGCCACCGCTTCGAGGTCGACCCGTATCCGAGTGGATCGGTGGAGGCGGGCTTTCCCGACATGTGGTGCGCGGCCCTCTCCCACTGCCTCGCCCGGTTCGAGGGATACCGTGGGCGATATCGCCAGGTGCGCTCCGGTGGGGTCGGAGCGTTCACCGTCGACAACTTCCCGGTCTTCGACTACCTCCGTCCGAACGTGTTCGTGGCGGCGGACTCAAACCACGGCTACAAGATGATCGCGGTCGGCCGGGAGATCGCGTCGGTCCTGCGCGGGGAGCACTCCTCGCTGCTCCATCCCTTCCGCTTCGAGCGCTTCAAGCTCGGCGAGCTTCACCCCGTGTCTCATAGCCCCTATCCCTGGAGCTGATGCGGTCGCCCTTGATCGGTGTCTCGCCCGGCTTCACCGACTACGGCGACTACCTCGGGGTGGCGTTCGGCCGGCCGCTCGAGGAGGCGGGCGCCACGGCCGTCGTGCTCCCGTACTCCACGCAGCCCGAGCGGATCCTTCCCCGCCTCGACGGTCTGCTGCTCGCCGGCGGCCGCGACATCGAACCGGCGCGCTTCGGCGGCGAGCCGCATCCCGCCGCCACCCCATATTCGCCGCTGCGCGATCGATTCGAGCTGGCGGTCGCGCCGGCGGCGATCTCGGCGGAGATCCCGGTGCTCGGCATCTGCCGCGGGATGCAGATCATCAACGTCGCGCTCGGCGGCACGATGGAGCTTGACCACAGCCTGCTGCCGCCGCCTGCTAACCGCCATCCCGGAGGCGACTGGGGGCGATGGGACGAGGTCGTCGCGGCCCGGCTCGGCGGCTGGCCGCCGCCCCGCCACCCGTCGCACCAAATCGCCATCGTCGCCGGCAGCAAGCTGGCCGAGGTGCTGGGCAACGAGCGCCACCGTCAACAGCTACCACCACCAGAGCATCGCCGAGCTGGGCCGCGGATTGGACGCAACCGCGCGGGCTCCGGACGGCGTCATCGAGGCGATCGAGAAGCGCGGCGCCTCCTCTCTGTGCCTCGGCGTGCAGTGGGAGGAGCAGGAGCAGCCCGGCAGCCCACTGTTTTCGCTGCTCGTAGAGGCCGCACGCTCCAGGATGGTCGCGCGGACGGACCGCCGCGGTGGCGGCAGCCGTCAGCCGGGCGGCGGCCCCGGGCCGCCGACAGAGCGGCTGAGTTCTCCTGCCGCCCGGCGCAGCGGTGCCCGCAAGGCGCGCCGCTTGGCGGCGGGCAGTCGGCCGAGCGGCCCTTGCAAACCGAGTATCGCGACGAGCTCCCCGCCTCTGCCCAGCACCGGAGCGGCGAGCGCGCCGAGGTCGGGCTCGCGCTCTCCGATCGCCTCCGCGACTCCCGGAGTTGCGCACCCTCTCGAGCTCGGAGGCCAGAGCCCGAGGATCGGTGATCGTCTTGTCGGTGAAGGCCTCGAGCTGGGACGCCCCCGGTGAGCGCGCCTGCGTGCTCTCGAAGGCGAGCATCGCCTTGCCGACGGCCGTCGCGTGCGGCACGCTCGGCCGCCCGACGCGAGCCAGGCTGACCACGCTGGAAGGGGATTGGACGAAGTCGACGGTGATCGCTTCGCCCGCTCCCGGCACGGACAGGGTGGCGGTCTCGCCCGTTTGCTCGACGAGCCACTCCAGCCATGGGCGGCCCTGCTCGCCGCACGTCGAGCCGCGCGAGTACCCGATCCGACAGTGCGACGAGCCTCAGTCCCAATCGGAAAGAGCCCCCGGGCGCGCGCTCCACGAGCCCGCCGCCCTCCAGCGTCGCCAGCAGGCGGGAAGCGGTGCTCGCATTGACTCCGATTCGCCGCGCGAGCTCGTTGACCCCGAGGCCGTCGTCCGCTGTCGGACAGGGCATCGAGCAGGGCGAGCGCGCGCGCCGACCGAGCCCACCACGGGGCGGCGCCGGTTGACCGCGGCGCGACGTCCCCCAAGACTCTCAGGTGCGGCCGTTACGACCGCGCCTGACGGTCGGCACCCCTGTTGCGGACGCGCGCGCTTCGTGGGCCCGCGACCGGGACCGGGCGCGTCGCCTCCAACGTGCGGAGCACCATCACGTGGATGCCGCCGGGAGCGAACAGGTCGCGTGAGTACGCAACGCGCTCGTCGCGGCCGGCGAAGATCAGCTCCTCGAGCTCGAGCACCGCGGTGGTGCGCGGCACGCGCAGAAGCTTGCCCGCGCGTTCGCGGGGCGTGAGCACGTAGGGCATGACCTGCGTGCGCGCGTAGGTGACGGGCACCCCCGAGTTTCGATCAGGAGGTCGAGCACCATCTTGCCCTGCGCAAGCGCGGCGCGACACGCGGTTCTCGTCCGGCAGCGCGACGCTTGGATGGACGACGTCGAACATCACCGCGACGGGCGCGTCGTTCAGCCATCAGCGTGCGCGAAATGGAAATCGCAGGCGCGATGGGGGCCAGCCCGAGCGCCTCACCAACCTCCACGCCGACCGGCCGGCGCTCGATCTTCACGTCCGCCGAGAGAGCGTGAAGCCGCGGCGTGTCGCCAGTGAGGAGTACGGCTCGAGCCGCTCGAGCCGCTCGTCGAACGCGCTAGGTCCAGGCAGATGTCCGACGAAGGTGCCGCTGCCCTGACGGCGAACGATCTCGCCGCTCTCCTCGAGCCTCTCCAGGGCGCTGCGCAAGGTGCCGCGAGATACGCCGAGCATGGCCGCGACCTCGTTCTCGGGAGGGAGCCGGTCCCCTTGCCGGTGGCGACCGCCGGCCAACCAGTTGCGCACGGCCTGCTCGGCGCCGTCTACGAGCGATCCGACCGTCGTCCGAGCGCCGGTCGCGACGGCCTCGGACGGAAACGCGGGAACTCACCGTTGCGTCCCCTTAGCGACGACTCAACCGATGATGGTGCCCCGCCAGCGTGATCTCCTGACCCTGAGGCCCAACGGCAGGCACCCATTAGCCGCCGCTGCTGATGCGCGAATTATATGTGCGGTATTAATGCGTTTCGTACAGTTGAACAAGTTCATCCAACGGGGGTGAGAGTGTCGACGACGGAACTGCATCACACGGCGTTCTACGGCGTTCAACAGGAGGCCGGGGCAACCTGGACAGATTGGGAGGGATGGGCGTGGGCCGCTGACTTTGGCGACCCTGTCGCCGAGCACATGGCCACGCGCAAGGCGTGCAATCTGTGGGACGAGTCGCCCCTGCGCAAGTGGGACTTGAGCGGGCCCGGCGCGCTGGCGCTGGCGGACGCTCTGTTCACCAATGACATGGCCTCGCTCGAGGTGGGTCAGATCCGCTACGGCCCGATCTGCGACGACCAGGGAATGATGATCATGGACGGGACCGTGTTCCACCTCGGCGAGAACCACTGCCTGTCGATCACCTCCTACGACTCCGACCTCGATTGGTTCAGGCAGGTGGCTTCCGACCGGGGGCTCGAGGTGGCGGTCGAGGACCAGACCGCCCGCCTGCCGCATCTTCAGGTCCAGGGACCGAGAGCGCGCGAGGTTCTGGGGCCCATCACCGAGGGCGCGGACGTCGGCACGTTGCGCTACTTCCGCTTCGTGAGCGACGGGGTTACGGTCGGCGGCGTGCCGTGCTGGCTCTCGCGGACCGGATACTCGGGCGAGCTTGGCTTCGAGCTCTACTGCGCTCCCGAGAACGCCGAGGAGCTGTGGAACGCCGTACTCGAGGCGGGCCGACCCCACGGGATCCGGCCGATCGGACTCTCGGCGATCGAGACGATCAGGATCGAGTCGGGCCTTCTGTTCCCCGACATCGATTACTTCCCGCATAAGACCGACCCCCTCGAAGTGCGGCTCGACAGGATGGTCAAGCTCGACAAGCCGGGCGACTTCGTCGGACGCGAGGCTCTGCGTGGGATCGCCGGCAACGGTACGGCCCGGCTGCTGAGCACGTTGCGGATCGAGGGCGACGACGTGCCCGAGTACGGCGCGACGGTGACGCTCGAGGGTCGCGAGGTCGGGATCGTGCGTAGCCCTTGCCAGAGCCCGACGTTCGAAATGGAGGTCATCGGCATGGCCGCGATCGATCGCGACCTCGTCAAGGAGGGCCAGCGCGTCGATGTCGCTGTCGGCGAGGGCACGGCGGGCGCGACGGTGGCGCCGTTCCCGCTCTACGACACCGAGAAGCGGCGCCCGCGCAGCTAGCCGGGCCGTTTGGGGAGCGCGTTCGCCTGCGTCGGGCTCGGACATAGATCGCCCCGGGCCCTGCCGGCGCGCGTTGACGGTCCTGACCTGCATCTGATATATCACGGGCTGTGAGACGGGTGAAACGGCGGTCAGACAGGTGAGACGCGTGAGACTGCGGTTGGGTTTCGATGACATCCGGGGCTGAGTCCCCGGCGACGGAGACAGGAGGGCGCGCGCTGCCTTCCGGCCAGCGCGTCGTGGTGATCGGTGCCGGCATCGTCGGCAACAGCGTCGCCTACCACCTCTCGCGGCTCGGCGAGACCGACGTCCTGCTGCTCGACAAGGGACCACTCCCGAACCCGGGCGGCTCGACCGGCCACGCCTCGAACTTCATCTTCCCCGTCGATCACTCCAAGGAGATGACGCATGCTGACGCTCGAGAGCATGCGTCAGTACAAGCAACTCGGCGTCTTCATCGAGAGCGGCGGGATCGAGATCGCGCGCACCGAGGAGCGGATGCAGGAGCTCACACGCAGGATGGCCTCTGCGTGCACGTGGGGCATCGAGCCGGTGTCCCTGCTGCACCCGGAGCAGGTGTTGGAGCTGGTGCCGTTCATCGACCAGCGGTTGATCCTCGGCGGCTTCTATACACCCGGGGCGGGCGTGGTCGACTCGCTGCGAGCCGCCACGATGATGCGCGAGGAGGCCGCGAACGACGGCGTGACGGTGGCGGCCAACACCGAGGTCCTCGGCATCGACGTGGAGGGCGGCCGGGTGAGGCGCCTGCGCACGACCCGCGGCGACATCGAGACCGAGCGAGTGGTGATCGCGTGTGGGGCGTGGAGCCCTCGCCTGGCCAGGATGGCCGGGGCGTCGATCCCACTGACGCCGATGATCCATCAGATGATCGACATCGGGCCGGTCCCGCGATTCGCCGACGCCAGGGGGATGATCGAGTACCCGATCGTCCGCGACATGGACACGAACATGTACGAGCGACAGGAGGGCACCAACCTCGAGATCGGGTCGTACGCCCACCGCCCGATCACGCTCGACGCCGACGAGATTCCGTCGATCGAGGAGGCGGCACTGACTCCGACTGAGCTCCCGTTCACGCAGGATGACTTCGACCCGCAGATGGAGATCGCGTTGGAGCTCATGCCCGAGATCGTCGGCGACGAGACGGTCGGCGTGAAGTACGCGATCAACGGCGTGCTGTCGGTGACGCACGATGGGATGCCGCTGCTGGGGGAGACGCCCGAGGTGCCTGGTCTGTGGTCGGCTGCCGCGATCTGGATCAAGGAAGGGCCCGGCGCGGGCAAGACGATCGCCGAGCTGATGGTCCACGGCGAATCCGAGATCGATGCCTACGAGTCCAACATCGCGCGCGCCTACCCGTGCCAGCGCACCAAGGCGCACATCCAGGCACGCGCCTCTGAGGGGTTCAACAAGATGTACGGGATCGTGCACCCGTCCGAGCAGTGGGAGTCGGACCGGCGTGTGCGCCTGCCGCCCTTCTACGAGCGCGAGCGTGAGCTCGGCGCGGTCTTCTTCGAGGCGGCGGGGTGGGAGCGGCCTCAGTGGTACGAGTCAAATGCGTCGCTGCTCGAGGAGTACGGCGACCGCGTCACGCGCCGCGAGGCCGAGTGGGAGGCGCGGTGGTGGTCCCGGATCATCAACGCCGAGCACCTCGCGATGCGCGACCGCGCGGCGATGATCGACCTGACCGCGTTCGCCGTCTTCGACGTCGTCGGTCCGGCAGCGCTGGACGTCGTTCAGCGCGTCGCGATGCGGCAGATGGACGTGGCCACCGGCAGGGTCGTGTACACGCCGCTGCTGACGCCCGCCGGAGGTTTCAAGCAGGACCTCACGATCATGCGACTCGGCGAGCGCCACTTCCGGGTCGTCACGGGCGGCGCCTACGGCATGTCCGATCTGAAGTGGTTCAGGGATCACCTTCCGGAGGATGGATCGGCACAGGTCCACGACCAGACCAACGCCTGGTGCACGCTGGGGCTGTGGGGGCCGCGGGCGCGGGACATCCTCTCGAGCGTCACGAGCGCCGATGTCTCCCACGAGGGACTCCCGTTCGCCCGCTGCCGCACGATCGAGATCGATTCCCTGGAGGTCCTGGTCTCCCGGATCTCGTACGTCGGCGACCTCGGGTGGGAGCTCTACGTGCCGATCGAGCAGGGGGCACGTCTCTGGGACGTCGTCGCGGAGGCCGGTGCGCCCCACGGCCTCGTCGCAGCCGGGATCGGCGTATACGGAACGACGGGCCGGCTCGAGAAGTGCTACCGAGCCTACGGGTTCGAACTGGAATCGGACTTCAACGTGGTCGAGGCGGGGATGGCCTGGGGCAAGGTCAAGGAACAGGACTTCGTTGGCCGAGAGGCCCACGTCCGCCACCGCGAGGAGGAGCCCGCCGCGGTCATGTGCACGCTGACAGTCGACGACCACACCTCGTCGGAGGGGGTCAAGCGCTACATGCTCGGCGGCGAGCCGATCCTCACGCCCGAAGGGCGGCCGCTGGTCGATCGCAAGGGCCGCCGCTCGTACGTCACGAGCGCCGGCGCGGGCCCCTCGATCGGCAAGCACATACTGATGAGCTACCTGCCGCCCGAACGCGCCGTCGTGGGCGAGAAGCTCCAGGTCGAGTACATGGGCGAGCGGTACCCCATCACGGTTGCGACCAACGACTCGACGCCGGTGTTCGATCCCGAGAACACGCGGGTGCGCTCGTGAACGTGCTGGTGTCCGTCAAGCGCGTGCCGCTCACGGGCGGAAAGATCGTCCTCACAGACGATTCACGCGCGATCTCGACTCGCCACCTCGGTTTCACGATCAGCCCGCACGAGGAGTGCGGAGCCGAGGAGGCCGTTCGCCTCGTTGAGCAGCACGGCGGCTCCTCCACGGTCCTCACGCTGGGGCCACCCGAAGCCGAGGAGCAGCTGCGAGACATGATGGCGATCGGCGTCGACCGTGCGGTTCACCTCGTGACCGACGGCGAGGAGTGGGATCCGCAGGCCACGGCCACGGCGATCGTAGACGCAATCCGATCCGCTCCCGAGCCCTACGACCTCCTCCTGTTCGGCAACGAGTCGGCCGATGCCGGCAACTACCAGGTTCCGATCCGGGTCGCGCACGCGCTGGGGCTGCCGTGCGTCACCGGGGTCAAGGCGCTCGTCGTACACGACGACTATGTCCGCTGTGAACAGGAGGTCGAGGGCGGGCGCGACGTCTACGAGCTCCCCTTGCCGGCCGCGGTCACGGTCAAGGAGGGACTGAACCTGCCGCGGTATCCCTCAGTGCCGGGCAGGCTGCGCGCCAAGCGCAAGCCCATCGAATCCACGAATCCCGCGCGCGCAAAGCCGCGTCTCGAGATGGTTTCGCTGAAGCTGCCACCTGGCTCGGGCAAGCAGGTCGAGGTGCTCGGACACGGGCCGGAGGCGGCGCCGGCGGTCGTGGCGATTCTGAGCGACCTGGGGCTGCTGTAGCGATGGTGCTGGTGTTCGTCACGAGCGGCGAGGACGAGCTCTCTGGGCAGGCGCTCACCCTCGCGGCCCGCCTCGGGGAACCGATCAGCGCGGTCGCGCTCACCGGCGACTACGCCCCGCTGTCCTGGGCACGCTCGATCGCGGACGCGATCGAGCAACGGGGTCCGTCGGCCGTGCTCGCGCCCGGGACCGACCGCGGCAACGAGGTCCTCGCCCACGTCGCGGCGACGCTCGACCTGCCAATGGCCGCGAACTGCGTCTCGATCGCCCCGGGAGACCCGGCGACGGTGACCCGGATCCGGTGGGGCGGCAGCCTGCTCGAGGAGGCGCGCGTGCACGGCTCGCCGCTGCTCGCCACGGTTGCTCCGCACGCCGTCGCGGCAGAACCCGCCGAGGTCGAGGTGATCCAGCTGGCGGCCTCGGAGGACGGGGTCGTGACCGTCAGCGAACACGTAGCGGCGAGCTCATCGGGCGTGTCGCTCGCCGACGCCGACGTCGTCGTCTCCGGCGGCCGCGGCGTCGGCTCGGCGGAAGGATTCGCGGTGATCGAGGAGCTCGCCGCACTGCTCGGAGGCGCCGTCGGTTGCTCGCGGGCAGTGACGAGCGCGGGGTGGCGTCCCCACACCGATCAGGTCGGTCAGACCGGGACCAAGGTCTCGCCCGAGATCTACATCGCGTGCGGGATCAGCGGCGCGACGCAGCACCTCGCGGGCTGTAAGGGCGCAAAGAAACTGCTCGCGATCAACCCAGACGGCGAGGCGTCGATTTTCGCGAGCGCCGACTACGGCGTCGTCGGCGACCTGCACGAAGTGGTCCCCGCGATCTCCGCCGAGATTCGGAAGGCGAGGGGCGCATAGCGTCGCCGCTGGCCGCGTCGCTGCTAGGGGCAGCCATCCTCGTGAGCGGCGGGCTGTTCGCCCGACGCGCGCGGACCCTCGTCGGTCTGCTGCGAGCGGCGCCCGCTGTCTCGCGCTCCGATCACCCAACGCGCCGCGCCCGCAACGAAGCGACCGTCGTCCTCGGGCAGAGCAGGCTGCTGCGCCGGCTGGGTCCCGGGTTGGCGCACGCGTTCATCTTCTGGGGGTTCCTGATCCTGCTGCCGACGATCGTGATCGCGATGATCGGGGTGGTCGACAAGCATGCGACCCTCCCGTGGCTCGGACACCAGGGTTGGTACGAACTGCTCGTCGACATCTTCGCCGTGCTGGTGCTCGTGGGCGTGCTCGCCGCTTTGTGGATCCGTAAGGTGGTCCGGCCGCGCCGGTTCGAGGGCAGCCATCTGGGCGAGGCCGACGTCATCCTCGCGTTGATCGCGACGATCGCGACCACGCTCCTGCTCTGGCACGCCACGCGCATCGCCCTCGGACTGAACGAATGGCCGCGCGCGTGGTCGCCGGTCTCGTACGCGCTCTCGCACCTGTTCGTGCGCAATCAGGCCACTCGCGTGCTCGAGCGCGTGTTCGTGTGGGCCCACGTGCTCACGATTCTGGCGTTCCTCGCCTATCTGCCGCGGTCAAAGCACCTGCACATCCTCGCCGCCGCGGTCAACGTGTGGTTTGGACGGACCGGCGCGGGAGGTCGGCTCGAGCCGCTCGACTTCGAGCGCGACGACGCCGAGATACGTTTCGGTTCGGGTCGCGCCGCCGATCTCAATTTCAAAGAGGTGCTCGACACCTTCTCGTGCACCGAGTGCGGCCGCTGCCAGGATGCCTGCCCGGCGTTCGCGACCGACAAGGTGCTCTCGCCCAAGCTCGTGATCATGGGGCTGCGCGACCACGTCCTCGCGCGGGAAGACGCCGCACTGGTCCCGGATGCAGTGCCCGAAGAGTCGGTGTGGGACTGCGTTACCTGCGGGGCGTGCGTCGAGGTCGTGCCCGGTCTCGATCGAGCACGTCGACCAGATCGTGGACCTCCGCCGCCACCTGGTGATGGTCGACTCGAGCTTCCCCGCAGAGGCGGAGCCCATGCTGCGCGACGTCGAACGTGCCTCCAACCCATGGGGGAGGGCCCAGTCCGAGCGGGCCGATTGGGCCTCCGAGCTCGGTGTGCGGGTGCTCGAGCACGGGCGATCCCGCACCCGAATACCTCTACTGGGTGGGGTGTGCATCGTCGTTCGATGAGCGCGCCAGACGGCCGCCGAGTCGACCGCCAAGCTGCTGAAGTCGGCCGGAATCGATTTCGCGATCCTCGGGCCGCGCGAGAGCTGTACCGGGGACCCGGCTCGCCGGATCGGCAACGAGTACCTCTTCCAGGAGCTTCGCCCAGCAGAACGTCGGCACCCTGAACGAGGCCGGGGTCACGAGGATCATCGCGAACTGCCCACATTGCTTCAACACGCTCGCCAACGAATACCCCGACTTCGGAGGGCGATACGAAGTCCTCCACCACTCAGAGTTCCTGGCCCAACTTGTGCGCGATGGCAGCCTGGCACCGAGTTCAAACGGTCGCTCGATCACCTACCACGACTCCTGCTACCTCGCACGACACAACGACGTGCTCGAGGGTCCCCGCGAGCTGGTCGCCGCGGTCGGCGAGCCGGTCGAGATGGCCCGGGCCGGGCAAGAGCACCTTCTGCTGCGGCGCGGGCGGCGCGCACATGTGGATGGAGGAGCGCGGGACTCCCATCAACCTCGAGCGCGTCCGGGAGGCAGCCGACACCGGAGCCGGCACGCTCGCCGTGGCGTGCCCGTTCTGCACGGTGATGCTCGACGACGGCGTGCAGGGCGCGGGGGAGCAGCTACGGGTAGTCGACGTGGCGACGCTGCTCGTCGAGGGGATGGAGGAGCGCCCGCCAACACGGATCGAATCTCCCGCCGATCAGATAGTCCCGCGCTCGCCGCCACCTGATATATAAGTCGCATACGTTCGCACTCGAGCAAGAGGAGCCTGGCCTTTGTCGCCCATCAACGAGCACCCGGAGATCCTCCTTTACTCGCGCATCCGCAAGTCGCCCTACTTCTACGCCTCGCGCCGCCACGGCGTCGCGATGTACAGCGTCTACAACCACACGTATCACCCGCGTCACTACGGCGACCCCGTCGCGGAGTATTGGCACCTCCTGGAGGGCGTGACCCTGTGGGACGTGGGGGTGGAGCGCCAGGTCGAGATCACCGGTCCCGACGCCTTCGACTTCACCAACATGCTGGTGGCCCGCGACCTCGCCAAGTGCGCGGTCGGCCAGTGCAAGTACGTGTTTGTGACCGCGCCCGACGGCGGGATCATCAACGACCCAGTGCTGCTGCGGTTGGGGGAGAACCACTTCTGGCTCTCGCTCGCCGACAGCGACGTGCTGCTGTGGACCATGGGCGTCGCGCACGGGTCGGGCATGGACGTGACCATCCGTGAACCCGACGTGGGCCCGGTGCAGGTTCAAGGCCCCAAGTCCAAGGACGTCATGGTCGAGCTGTTCGGTGAGGACGTCCTCGAGATCCCGTACTACTTCCTACGGAGCTACGAGGTGGACGGACTGCCGGTAATGGTGTCGCGTACCGGCTACACGGCCGAGCTCGGCTACGAGATCTACCTGTTCGACGCGAGCAAGCACGGCGAACGGCTGTGGCACGCCGTGCTGGAGGCGGGCAAACCCCACGGGTTGGAGGTGATCGGTCCTTGTCACATTCGCCGGATCGAGGGCGGCATCCTGGCGTGGGGGTGCGATATGTGGCTCGACACCAACCCCTACGAGGTCGGCATGGGCTATGACTGGATGGTCGACCTCGAGCAGAAGAGCGACTTCATCGGCAAGCAGGCGCTCACGCGGATCAAGGAGGACGGGCCCACCCGCAAGCTCGCCGGCGTAGAGATCGACGGCGCCAGCCTCGGCGCCTACAACGATGGCGCGATGATCGATTTCTTCCCGGTGCGCCACCGCGGCGAGAACGTGGGGCGCGTCACCTCCGCGTGTCACTCGCCGCGGCTGGAGAAGAACATCGGCTACGCGATGGTTCCGATCGAGCTCGCCGAGCTGGGCACCGAGCTCGAAGTGGAGATCGACGGCGCCTCGAGAGACGCGGTCGTGGTCGCGATGCCGTTCGTCGATCCCAAGAAAGAGATCCCGAAGCAACGGCTCGCGGCCGAGCACTGAGCGACGCCCCCGGAGCGCTCGCCGAGTTCCTGCGGCGCCCGCGGCTGGAGGTGATTCCGGTCGACGGCGTCGAGCGGGCCGTAGTCGAGCACGTGCCGCAGGCCCTGACGATCACGATCACGTCGTCCCCGGCGCGCGGGGCCGAGTCGACGCTGGACCTGGCCGAGCGCCTGGCGCGCCGTGGCTACCGCGTGGTCCCTCATCTGGCCGCGCGCCTGGTCGCCGACCGGGCGCAGCTCGCCGACGTGATGGCGAGGATCGATGCGCTCGGCATACCCGATGTCTTCGTCGTGGCGGGGGATATCGAGGAACCAGTGGGTCCCTTCGAGGGCGCTTCCGACCTGCTGGCCGCGATGGCGCGAGCTCGGTCATGGATTCGACCAGGTGGGCATCACCGGCTATCCCGAGAGCCACGCCTTCATCAGCGACGAGGCGACGATCCAGGCCATGTTCGAGAAGGCCCCGTTCGCGACCTACATCGTCAGCCAGATCTGCTTCGACGCCGACGTGATCGGGCAATGGGTCCGGCGCGTTCGCGACCGCGGGGTCACGCTGCCGATCCACATCGGCCTGCCTGGTCCGATCGACCCGATCATGCTATTGCGGCTCTCCCGGCGGGTGGGTCTCGGAGAATCCGCGCGTTTCTTGCGCCGCCATGGCAGCTGGCTCGGGCGCCTGACCCTGCCGCGCTCGTACCGCCCCGAGTCGCTGCTCGAGCAGCTGGCACCCCACTTGGCCCGAACCGAAAACGGGATCGCCGGCCTCCATTTCTTCACCTTCAACGAGGTGGAGCAGATCGTGCAGTGGCAACGCCGCGAGCTCGATCGGTTGCGCTCACAGGTCGGGCAGCAGCCGTAGCAACGGGTGGCGAAGCGGGGTAGACTCCTGCGACGTGACTGATATATCAGTCGGATCGGGAAGCGCCAGGGCGCAGGGAGCGGCGGACGGCCGCCGGAGGGCGGGTACCCGCCGGTCGTCGACGGGCGACGGCCCCCGGCGCGCGCGGCCGTCAGCCGGCGACGGTGTCCGGCGCGAGCTGCTGGCCGACCGCGCGTATGCAGAGCTTCGGGACCGGATTGTCACGCTCGAGATTCCGCCCGGCGTGCCGATCGACGAGGATCAGCTGGGCGCGGAGCTGGGGATCGGACGTACCCCGGTCCGCGAGGCGATCAAGCGACTCGCGCTCGAGAACCTCGTGACCGTCTACCCGCGCCGGGGGACCTTCGCCTCGGAGATCAACATCACCGATCTCGCCGACGTCTCCGACGTGCGCGCTCAGCTCGAGGGCCACGCCGCGTACCGCGCGGCGCAGCGGCTCACGGACGCCGAGCGGGCGGAGCTCGATCAGCTGCTCGAGGAGCTTGCCCACAGCCGGGGAAGCGACGACGTCGAGAAGCTGATGGCGCTCGACGCGCGCGTTCACCGCTTCATCTACCGCTGCGCCGGAAACCCGTACCTCGAAGGGACGCTCACGCGGTATTTCAATCTCTCACTGCGGATCTGGCACCTCGTGCTAGACCGACTGCCCCACCTGTTCGCGCGCGTCCACGAGCACGATGGCCTGCTGCGCGCGATCGCGGCGGGCGATGCTGACACTGCGCGCGCAGTCCTCAGCGACCACGTCGAGACGTTCGAGCGCGAGATCCGGATGGTGCTCTGACCGCGGCGGCGCTAGGAGCGCCGCGCGTCGGGAGTCAGAACCACGGTCTGAAGCTCCGTGAAGGAGCGCATCACGTGGGACCCGCCGACGCGCCCGATCCCGCTGTCGCTGCCCGCGCGGCCGCCGAACGGGAGGTGCGACTCCCAGTAGTTGGTCGACTCGTTGACGTTCACCCAGCCGGTTCGCACCCTGTCCGCGAACGTGAGTCCCTTCGCCAGGTCGGCGGTGAAGATCGCCGCCAGGAGGCCGTAGGGCGAACCGTTCGTCAGCGCGATCGCCTCATCGAGTGAGCCGATGCTCACGACCGGGGCCACCGGACCGAAGGTCTCCTCTGTTGCGACCCGAGCTTCGGGCTTGACGTCTGTCAGCACGGTCGCCTCCCAGTACAGCGGGGTCGGGAAACCATCCGCGCGCTCGCCGCCGCTGCGCACCTGGGCGCCGCGCTGGACGGCATCGCCGACGTGTGCGTCCATCTTCGCCGCCACCCGCTCGTTGTTGAGCGGGCCCATCGTCGTGGCGTCATCGAAGGGGTCGCCGAGCAGGATGCGCTCGGCCACGGCTCGCGCGAGCAACTCCACGAACTGGTCGCGGACCGCGCGGTGCACTAGCAGGCGCTCGCCCGCCGTGCAGCTCTGACCGGCGCAGAGAAAGCAAGCAGTCAGCGTCGCTTGCACCGCGGCGTCCAAGTCGGCATCGTCGAGAACGACCAGCGGGCCGTTGCCACCCATCTCAAGCAACGTCGCCTTGCCCGCCGCCGCCTCAGCCACCCGGCGGCCAGTCGCCGTCGATCCGATGAACGCGACCCCGTCGGTTCCAGGATTTCGAGCGATCTCATCTCCGACGACGGGACCGGGGCCGGTCACGAGGTTGAAAGCGCCCGGAGGGAGGTCGGCGTCGGCGATGCACCCCGCCAGTGCCACGGCGCACACGGCCGTCGAGGGAGCAGGCGTCCACACCACGGTGTTGCCGCTCGCCAGCGCGGGCGCGATCAGCTCGGCCGGCATCGTGTAGGGCCAGTTCCATGGGCTGATCACCGCGACCACTCCTCGGGGGCGTCGCATGAGGAGCACTCGCTTGCCGGGCGAGAACGAGTTCGGAAGCTCTCCGCCGAGGCGCTTGGCGTCCTCGGCCGCCATTCGCCAGTACTCGATCAATTCGTCCACCTCGTCGAACGCCTCGGCTCGCAATGGCTTCCCCTGGTCCAGCGTGAGCGTGTGGGCAAGCTCCTCGCGTCGCGACTCGATGATGTCGCCCACCGCGTGCATCTTGGCGGCGCGCTCGAAGGGGGTCAGCCCCGCCCATGTCGGGGCGGCCTCGCGCGCGGCAAAGATCGCCCGCTGCGCGTCCGCGCGGTCACCCTGGGGAATCCTCCCAATCACCTCTCCCGTCGCGGGGCTCGTGGCCTCAAACGTCTCGCGGGTTACGCTCGGCGCCCAGTCGCCGCCGACGAACATCTCCTGTTTGGCATTGATCGCCATCCCTCGCCCTTCAATCGCGCGCAGGGCTCGTTGACACAGTTAGACAACTGATATATAACAGCCAGACCAGGCTCGGGTCAATCGATACGACCGGCGCGCCCTGGAACGTGGGCTTGGGGCTTTGAGGCCGATTGGGGCGCCACGCGACTGGAGGTTGATTGATGGCAACCGTAGAGGCTCCGCAGCCGACTGCAGGCGCGGGCGACAGCCAGGAGCTGGCGAGCTTCGGGTACAAGCAGGAACTCGATCGCTCGCTGGGGAGCTTCTCTGCGTTCGCGGCCGGGTTCAGCTATATCTCGATCCTCACCGGCGTAACGGCACTCTTCGGGTTCGGCTACCTGAACGCAGGACCGGGGGTCTGGTGGACGTGGCCAGTCGTGATCGGGGGTCAGAGTCTGGTCGCGCTTTGCTTTATGGAACTGGCCGCCCAGTATCCGATCGCAGGTTCGGTCTACCAATGGTCCAAGAAGCTCGCCACGGGATACCCCGCGTGGATGGTCGGATGGATCTACATCATCGGCGCGATCGTGACGATCGCGGCGGTGGCCGTCGACTGGCAGGTCGTGCTGCCTCAGATCAGCACGCATCTCCAGCTCGTAGGCGGCGCCGCTAACGCCGGGTTCACGACAACCAAGGGCGGGGCACAGAACGCGCTGGTCCTTGGGAGCATCCTCGTTGTCATCTGCACGATCATCAACATGCTCGGGGTAAAGGTGATGTCGCGGATCAACAACGTGGGCGTGGCCGCCGAGCTGATCGGCTCGAGCATCCTGATCATCCTGCTGCTGTTCCACCTGCACCACGGACCCGGCGCCATCTTCCACTCCTACGGCTACGGCGCCGGTCATCCCTGGGGCTTCTTCGGAGCGCTCCTCGTCGGGGGCCTCCTGAGCGCGTACGTGATGTACGGGTTCGACACCGCGGGCACCCTGGGTGAGGAGACCAACAACCCTCGCAAACACGCGCCGCCGGCGATCATCCGCGCGATTGCGGCCGCGGCGTTCATCGGTGGCTGCGTGATCCTGTTCGCGATCCTTTCGAACAAGGACTTGGCCAACAAGAACATCGGGCTGCTTGGCCTCCCATACGTCATGAAGTCGGCCTTCGGCAATACCACCGGCAACGTCTTCCTGGCGGACTGCGCGCTAGCCATCTTCGTCTGTTGCCTGGCGGTCCAGACGGCGACGATCCGCATGATGTTCTCGATGGCCCGCGACAATCAGCTGCCGTTCGGGTCGGCGATCGCGCGCGTCTCGGGCCACCGCAAGGTGCCGATCGTTCCCGCGCTCGTCACCGGGATCCTCACCCTCGCGCTGCTGGCTATCAACGTCTCAAATCAGAGCGCGTTCTACGTGATCACAGCGCTGGCCATCATCATGTTCTACCTCGCCTATCTTGGCGTCACCGTTCCCATGCTGGTGCGGCGCCTCCGAGGCACCTGGCCCAAGCCGGACCACGGCCCGTACTTTTCCCTCGGCCGCTGGGGGCTGCCCGTCAACATCGCCGCGGTCACGTACGGCGCCCTGGCCATCATCAACATCAGCTGGCCGCGCGACTCGATCTACAACGTCGTTGGCCACCCGCACTGGTACTTCAAGTGGGCGGCACCGCTGTTCATCGGCGTCATCGTCATCCTCGGCACGATCTACTACTTCACGGTCCAGGTCAAAAAGGGTGACGAGGTGCTGGCCGAGCACCGGGCAGACATACCGCCGCCGCCCGTACCGGCGCCGGCGGGAGACGCGGTCCCATGATCGATGCAGGCGAGTTTGACTATGTGATCGCCGGCGGCGGCACCGCGGGGTGCGTGGTCGCGGCGCGCCTCTCCGAAGACCCACACGTCACCGTATGCGTGCTGGAGGCCGGGCCGTCGGATGAAGGAGACCCGCACATCCTGCGACTCGAGGACTGGATGTATCTGCTCGACTCGGGCTACGACTGGGATTACCTGGTGGAGCCGCAGGAGAAGGGCAACAGCTTCCTTCGCCACGCGCGAGCCAAGGTGATGGGCGGTTGCTCCTCGCACAACTCGTGCATCGCGTTCTGGACCCCCAAGGAGGACCTCGACGAGTGGGCGGCGATGGGCTGCGAGGGGTGGTCAGCGGCGGACTGTTGGCCGCTGATAAGGCGCCTGGAGACCAACGACGGCCCGGGCGACCATCATGGCCGCAGCGGGCCGGTCAACATCCGCACGGTTCCGCCCGATGATCCCTGCGGGGTCGCGGTGCTCGAGGCCGCGGCTCAAGCCGGCCTGCCGACGAGCCGCTTCAACGAGGGCCGCACGGTGACCAAGGGGGCGGGCTGGTTCCAGATCAACTCGGCGCCCGACAACACCAGGATGTCGTCCTCGCACGCGTACCTGCACCCGATCATCGGCAAGCGCCAGAACCTCGAGATTCGCACCCACTGCTGGGCAAGTCGTATCGCGATCGAGGGGGGACGCGCGACCGGCGTCGAGTACCTCACTCCTGACCTGCTGACCCACGGCGTGGTCCGCGCCCGTCGAGAGGTCATCTTGAGCGCGGGCGCGATCGACTCGCCCAAGCTGCTGATGCTCTCGGGCGTGGGCCCTGGCGAGCAGCTGCAAGAGTTCGGGATCGAGACGCTCGTCGAGTCTCATGGAGTGGGCGAAAATCTCGATGATCACGTCGAGGGGATCGTCCAGTGGGACGCCAAACAGCCGATGATCCGGCACTCCACGCAGTGGTGGGAGATCGGCCTGTTCGCCACTTCGGAGGACGGGCTCGACCGCCCCGACCTGATGATGCACTACGGCTCGGTGCCTTTCGACATGAACACGGCCAGATGGGGCTACCCGACGACGGAGAACGGCTTCTGCCTGACGCCCAACGTGTGCCGGGGACGGTCGCGAGGGACGGTGCGACTGCGCTCGCGGGACTTCCGCGACCGGCCCCGCGTTGACCCCCGCTACTTCACCGACCCCGAAGGACACGACGAACGCGTCATGACCTTCGGGATACGGCTCGCCCGGAACATCGTCTCCCAGTCGCCGATGGCCGAGTGGGCCCGAGCCGAACTCGCGCCCGGTCCCGATGCGCACACCGACGACGAGCTAGTCGACTACATGCACAAAACCCACAACACGGTCTACCACCCGGCGTGCACCGCGCACATGGGACCGGACACAGATCCTCTCGCGGTCGTGGATCCGCGGCTGCGCGTGCGCGGTGTGCAGTCGCTGAGGATCGCCGACGGCTCGATTCTGCCATTCCTGCCGGCGATCAATCCGTGCATCACCACGATGATGATTGGCGAGAAATGCGCGGACATGATCAAGGAGGACGCACACAAGGGCGCCGAGGCGACCGCCCCGCCAGCGGTCGCTTGAGCGGCGCACCATCGGCGCCGCCCGAGGTCGCCCGCTTCCTGCGGGAATACCCGCCGTTCGACGCGCTCGCCGCACCTGCCGTCGAGCGGGTCGCCGCGTCCGCCGAGGTCGAGTTCCACCGCGCCGGGGCGACGATCATCGCCCAGGGCTCGGACCCCCTCGAGCACCTGTGGGTCGTGCGCAGCGGCGAGGTCGAAATCGTCCACGACGGCCGCGTTCTCGACCTCCTTGGGGAGGGCGAGCTCTTCGGGCAGGCGTCGATGCTCTCGGGGCTGCCCACGGGTTTCGATGCGCGCGCCGCGAGCGACACGCTCACGTACCGCATCCCGGCGGAGGTCGCGCGCGAGCCGCTCGCGGCACCGGCCGGCCTCCGGTTCGTAGCACGCTCGCTGCTCGAGCGAACGGCCGACGAGGATCCCCTCGATCGCGAGAGCGTGCCCGATCCGGCCCGGCAGCCCGTGGGGTCGCTAGTGCGCGATGAGCCTGTCATCTGCTCTCCCGACACGGCTATCCGCGACGCTGCCCAGCTCATGGGCGACGCCCCCTCGACATCCGTCGTCGTCGAGCTCGGAAACGGATCGCTTGGCATCCTGACCGACCGCGATCTGCGCACGCGCGTGGTGGCCGGCGGGCTGCCTGGCGACGCGCCGGTTTCGGCTGCGATGTCCGCGCCGGCCTATACCGCGAGTCCCGACCGGCTCGGTGCGGACGTCCTGCTCGAGATGCTCGATCGCGGCATTCGCCACTTCCCGATCGTCTCGGCGAGGGGGCAGATCCTGGGTGTGCTCGAGGACCTGGATGTGATCGCGGCGGAGTCGCGCTCGCCGTTCTTCCTGCGCCAGCGGATCGGCCGCGCGCAAAACGTGGACGAAGTCGTCAGCGCTTCGGCCGAGCTTCACCCGATGGTGACCGCGCTGCACGAGGCGCGGGTGGCCGCGGCGGGGATCATGGCGGTCTACGCCGTCGTCGTCGACGCGTTGACGCGGCGCCTGCTCGAGCTCACGCTGCGGGAACTGGGCGAACCACAGACGCAGTTCGCGTGGCTTTCGCTTGGAAGCCAGGCGCGCCGGGAGATGATGCCCAGCTCCGACATCGATAGCGCGATCGTTTGGTTTGGCGATCTGGCGCAAGCGCATATCCGACCCCAGCTCGTCGCGATCGGTGAAAGAGTCAGCGCCGCGTTAGAACGGTGCGGCCTACGTCGAGATCCTCATGGCGCATCCGCGTCAAACCCCGTGTTCGTCCGTTCGCTCGCTTCGTGGCAGGAGGCGGCTCGGAGCTGGATCGAGGACCCCACGCAGGAGAAAGCGCTCATCCTCGTCTCGGTGGTCGTCGACAGTCGCACGGTCTGGGGAATCCACACCGGAACGCCTCTGACCGACACTTTCCGTATGGCGCCGCGCAGCCCGGCGCTGCTGCGGTTACTGGCGCGGTTCGCGCTCTCCTACCGACCGCCAACAGGGTTTCTGCGAGGCCTCGTGGTCGAACACTCGGGCGAGTACCGTGGCCGCCTGGATCTCAAGCATGGTGGGGTCATGCCGATCGTCGACCTGGCACGGTGGGCGGGAATGGCCGCCGGCGTAACGAGCGCGTCTACGCGCGAGCGGCTCCGAGCCGCCGCGTCTGCCGGCACCCTGCCTAGTGCGGACGCCCACACGCTGACGGATGCCTTCGAGCTGGTCAACGGGCTCCGACTCGAGCATCAGGTCGGCCAGCTCCGTGCCGGCCGAGAAGCCGACGACCACATCGACCCCGCGAAGCTGAGTCGGCTCACGCGGACGTATCTCAAGGACGCCTTCCGCGCCGTTGCCTCGATCCAGAAGCGAGTCGGGGCGGAACTGAACGTGGGTGTGCCATGAAGTTGTCGCTGCCCCTGCCGGCTCACAGGCTCGGCTCAGACCAGGCCGCTACTAGCTACGCGCAGGCCGTCTTTCCGCGAGGACGGACCCGCTGGCGGGACGCCCGCTGGTGCGCGCTCGACCTCGAGATGACCGGCCTTGACCCGCGCAAGGACGAGATCATCTCTTTCGGCGCAATTCCCATCGAGGGCGGACGCATTCAGCTGCACGCCACCGCCACCGGGCTCCTGCGGCCCTCCCGGGAGGTGGGGGAAGCGTCGATTCCCGTGCACGGAATCCGTGACGTCGACCTGTCGCGCGCCCCGAGCCTCAAAGACGGGATCGATCCGCTGCTGGAGGCGATCGCGGGTAGGGTCCTCGTCTTTCACTCGGCCGCGATCGACAGGCCGTTCTTGAAGCGAGCGCTACGAGAAAAAGGCCTCCGGCTTCGCAATCCGTTCGTCGACACCGAGCTGCTCGGGCGGCTTTGGCTGCACGAGCGCGACGGCGGCCTGCACCGGAGGCTGTCGCTGGGCGATCTGGCCTCCGCGCTCGGGCTACCTGCCGAGCATCCTCACGATTCGCTGGGCGACGCGCTGACGACGGCGCAGGTGTTCATTGCGCTCGCCACGCACTTGGACGCCGCGCGCCCTGAAACGGTGGGCGGCCTCGTGCGAGGTTCACACAGGGTGGACGCCGTTCGCGTCTTCCAGGATCCTTTGCATCATGACCGGTGACTGGCGCGACTGGCGGCCCGCGATATGGCTGGCCATGCTGGGCGTCGCGGTGATGCTGTTGGTCTCGCCGTTCTGGTACGGCGCGGTTTTCATCGGAGCCGCGATCGGAGCGGCGATCCGGATACAGCAGCGTCGACGCAGGGTCGCCGCGGGCGACTCGGGGAAGCTCCCGCGCGGAGGTGGCAGCCGGCAGGGCCGGAGCGCGGGCGGCGGCGGGCAGAAGCGCCGACGGGGTTAGGTGGGTCGCCGCGGCACGACGCGTACCTCCGCGCCCGCGACGCCCCGTAGCCGGCGGGCGGCAGGGTGGCCGGCCCGCCGCAGGAGATGTCGACGCTCCGGCAGCAGGATCAGGTCATAGCGTCCGGCCGCGATCCACTCCTCCAGCGTCGGCGCCTCGCCATCCACCAGCAACACATAGTCCGTGCCACCGCCTGCGTGGCCGAGGCGCTCGCGCGCCCCATCGAGCTCGTCGGCCACGGTCTCGTTGAGGACGGCGTTGAACTCAACGGCCGAGCGGCCACAGCGGCACCAGTTCGGTGCCTTCGGCGCGACAGCCACGACGGTGAGCGCCGCGTTCTCGTGCAGGTCGAGCTCGCGCGCGATATCGAGTGCCGCCGCTCCGGCGGCTCCGGGCTCGTGGAGAACGACGACCCGGCGCCCCCCAAGCGCGGGCGTCACGACTGGCGCGGCGTTGGGCCCTGCTGACGACATGCCCTTCCAGAAGACGGTAGCGCAGGCGTATTACCGGAACGTGAAGGAAAATCACTCGCGTGAACGCCCGCGAAGTAGCCGCGCTGGCGGAGGAGAGCGATCTCCGCCTGGTCCGCTTTCTCTGGTGCGGCAACGACGGCACCGTCCGCGCGAAGGCGTCCTCGCTCCACGGGCTCGAGGGTCGCCTCACCGCGGGGATCGGGGTCACGGTGGCGATGGAAGCGATGAACTCGCTTGACCGGCTGCAACAGGTGCAGAACATGGGACCGGTAGGCGAGGTCCGGGTGGTTCCGGATCTGAGCACCTTCCGGGTTCTGCCCTACGCCCCTCGCAGCGCGGCGGTGTTGACCGACCAGCTGAGCCTCGAGGGGACGCCCGCGGGTGTCTGCCAGCGCTCGTTCCTGAAGCGGATGGAGGCCAGGCTCGCGGAGCGGAGGCTGACGCTGAGGGCGGCGTTTGAAAATGAGTTCTCGCTTGCCGCGGCGGTCGACGGCGCGTACACGCCAATCGACTCGGCGCTGTGCTTCTCGACGATCGGGATGACGGTCGCGCAGGACTACATCGATGAGCTGGTGTCGGCCCTTGAGGCACAGCAGATCTCGCTCGAGCAGTACTACGCCGAGCTTGGCCACGGCCAGCAGGAGATATCGACGGACCACGCGCCGGCCGTGCAGGCCGCCGACGAGCAGCTGCTCGTGCGCGAGACGATCAGGGGCGTCGCCTCGCGCCAGAACCTGGTCGCGTCGCTCGCTCCCAAGCCGTGGCCGGACAATGCCGGCAACGGCTGCCACATCCACTTCTCGCTCTGGGAGGGAGATCGCAATCGCTTTTACGACGGCTCGCGGACCGACGCGCTTTCCGACGTCGCACGTTCGTTCATCGCAGGGGTGCTCGCCCACCTGCCGGCGCTCGCCGCCCTCACCGCGCCGAGCTTCAACTCCTACCGCCGCATCGTGCCGCAGGCGTGGGCGGGTGCGTTTGTGTGCTGGGGCCACGACAATCGCGAGGCGACTGTCAGGGCCGCGTCGCCGTTCCGGGGCTCGGAGGAGCGCTCCACCAACGCGGAGCTGAAGTCGGCCGACGCGAGCGCCAACCCCTACGTTGCCCTCGGGGGGCTGATCGCCGCGGGTCTCGACGGCCTCGATCGCGAACTGCAGCCCCCCGAGCCGATCGAGGTCGATCCTGCGACGCTGAGCGAGGACCAACGCGCCGGCCGGGGAATCGTTCCCATGCCCGCGACCCAGGCCGAGGCGCTCGACGCGCTCGAAGCCGACGAGTTGTTGCGCCGGGCGCTCGGGCCCGCTCTTGCCGACTCGTATCTGGCCGTGCGGCGGTCCGAATGGGAGGTCTACTCGGCGGAGGGCGAGGAATTCGAGCAACGGGGTCACTTTCAGAAGTACTGAACTAAGTGGTTCCGTTCGTAAGTACGGCGGCACCGAGAGGCGCCACTGGCGATGACTGGCGAGGACGCAGCGAGCGTGGCGTACCTGGAAGGTACGCGAGCGAGCGAGGACGAAGACAGGCGCCGCCAGAGGCGGCTCGAATGTCGTCGTATTTGCGAACGGAGCCACTAAGGTCCGCCACTGTGAGCCGGGAGCTAGAGGTCGAAGACGAAGCGAGCGAGGTCATCACTGTCCTGCTGGCCGACGATCACGCGATCCTCCGGGCCGGCCTGCGGCTGCTGCTAGAAGCCGAGCAAGGGTTCAGCGTCGTAGCCGAGGCGGGCGACGTGCCGAGCGTGATGCGCAAGGTCCGCGGACACCGCCCAAGGGTCTTGATCCTTGATTGAACCTCCCTGGCACGTCGGGTCTTGCGGCGATTCCTAGCATCCTGGAAGCCTCACCGGAGACGCGGATCGTCGTGCTGACGATGCAAAACGATCCGGTGTTCGCGCGCGAGGCGTTGAGATCCGGAGCGCTCGGGTATGTGCTCAAGGAGGCGGCCGACACGGACGTCGTCGCCGCGGTCAGGTGCGCCGCGGAGGGGCAGATGTACGTCAATCCTGGTCTCGGCGTTCGCCTTGCCACGGTGGGAGCCGGAGCTGGTGATCAGCCCGTGGCACTGCTCGGCCCGCGAGACCGAGGTGCTCGCCATGATCGCCGACGGCTATACGAACCCGGAGATCGCGGGTCGGCTTTTGCTCAGCGTCCGGACGGTCGAATCCCACCGCGCGAACATCCACCGCAAAACGGGGCGGACGACGCGCGCCGAGCTGGTCGCGCTGGCCCGCGACCTCGGGGTGTCGCAGTGACGACCGTCGGGCTGCTCGTGCCCCGGTCTGCGTCGCCGCTGCGGGAAACTACGGATGGCAATCCGTAGTCGCTGCGAGTTGGCAGGCGGCCAAAACTACGGCAAGCTATCTGCAAGTTCCACCGCAGATCGGGGGCCGGTGGATTACTCGGCTGCAGGGGCGCGGGTAGTTTGCGTCCAGGGGGCCTGCAGTCAGTTGAGAGCCCCGCCGTGGTGGGGCTCTCATTCATTTTGAGCGCGGTGATGACGCACTAGGGTCGTCGGTCGCGGGCAGCGAAACGGCGACCGTTGTTCCCTGGGGGAGCTCGAGAGCTCGAACCGGCCGCCCGCCAGTGAGACGCGCTCGCGCATGCCGACGAGCCCGAGCCGCTCGGATGGCCGGGAGGGATCGAAACCGCCGCCGTCATCCGTGATCGACACGTGGATCTCTCCGTTGTTCTGGCCGAGTCGCACCACGACCGACTCCGGACTCGCATGGTGCGCAGCGTTGTTTAGGGCCTCCTGGACCACGCGGTAGACGACCGTCTCTCGCTCGGGATCGAGGTCGCTTGACCGGTTCGGGTCTCGGGGCGGGTCGATTTGGGTCGTCACTTCGATGCCGTGCCGCACTCGTATGCCTTCGGCCAGCGCCACCACAGCAGCGCGCAGTCCCAGCTCGTCCAAGACCGCCGGGCGTAGCTCTGAGATCAATATGCGCAAGCCCTCGATCTCCGTATCCAGCTGATCCAGCGCATCACTTGTCGCTCGCCGGAAGACCTCGTCGTCGTCGCTGCGCTGCGCCGACGAGAGCAGCACCCTCACTCCCGCAAGCGCCTGCAGTGTCTCATCGTGTAGTTCGCGCGCCCAGCGGCGGCGCTCATCCTCGGCCGCCTGCAAGGTCCAGACGCAGCCGGTCTTGGCCGACCGACTGCGCCGTGGCGATCGCGGTCCCCGCGCTTGCGCCCGCGGCGGTCAGTAGCCGCTCGTCCTCGTACTCGAAACTCGGGGCCGGATCGCGCGGTCGAGCGCCTCGATTACGCCCAGTGTCGCGCCACGAAAAGCCAGCGGCACCGCCAGGACCGAGGAGGCGTTTACGCCAAGCGCTCCGAGCTTGAACGCACTCGGCTCGTCCGACAACCTTCACGCGCGCCGCTCGGCCGGTCGTGCATACGTGTTCCGCGATGGACCCGTGGGCTTCCATACGAGTGCCGACGAGCCCCTCGACGAGCGGTCCGGTCGCAGCGACGACAAAGTGGTCGCCGTCCGGGAGCAGATTGCCAGTCCACGGGCGTCAACGAGCGCGCGCGAACGCTCGGCTATCACCCTCAGCACCCGATCGACCTCGGTCTCGCCCGCGACCGCGCGCGCGATCTCGACGGTCGCCTCGAGAGCCATATGCGAGCGCTTGCGCTCGGTGATGTCCTCGAACTGGGTTACGAAATAGAGCGGCTCGCCGACCGGGTCGTGAACGAGCGAAACCGAGAGTGTGATCCACACGACATCGCCACCACGATGGATGTATCGCTTATCCATCCGGTAGCTGCGAATCTCGCCCGAGAGCATCCGACGGAGGGCGTCCAGGTCCTTCTCAAGGTCATCCGGATGCGTGATGTCCTGGAACGTGCGCTCGAGCATCTCCTGCTCGGTGTAGCCGACGATCTCGCATACAGCACGGTTGACCCTCAGCCAGCGGCCGTCGGGTGCGACCAGCGCCATCCCGATCGCCGCGTTCTCGAAAGCGCCGCGAAACCGCTCCTCTGCTTCAGCGAGCGCCTCGGCCTGCCGGCGCTGGACGGAGAGTACGTCGCGCAGGTGTGCCTCGGCCTCCTCGGAGCTTCGCTGCTCGCTGCGCACCGCAGCCACCAGCAAGGCCGTGATGGTCGCGATGCCCACAAAGGCCTGTGACCGCAGCAGCTCGCTGTCGAGCGCGCCTCCGAGGAAAGGCCCCTGCCCGTGCGTGGTGAACCAGATCGTGACCGCCGACACCAGCAAGCCTCCGCAAACGGCGCCGGGCTGCCCGAATCGGAGCGCCGCCCAGAACAGGAGCGGCAGGGTCGCGTATACGCGTAGCCCGCCGCCCGAGAAGGCGACCAGGCTGACCGCGACGAGCGCGATTGACACCGCGGCTGCCTCGGTCCGCCACAGGCGACGCTGCGGCGGCCGCGGTCGCGCAGTTAGCACTAAGAGCGCGGACGCCACCAGCGCGTCGCCGCCCACGTCCCCCAGCCACCAAACGCGCCAGTTGGAGAAGAGCATCCCGTGGCGGACCAGTCCATCGGCGGCGAGGCTCGCCACCCCGATCGTCGCGCTGACGATTGTGCTCAGCCCGCCGGCCAACAGCACGAGCGCAGCAACGTCGCGCACCCTCTTCAGGTTTCGCCGAAAGCCCACCCGGGAGAGCAACCACGCCCCGACCAACGGCTCGAGCGTGTTCCCACTCGCGATCCCAACCACGGCCAGGACGCTCCCCTGGGTGGTGATGTTTGCCAGAAATGCCCCCAGCCAGATCCCCGGCCACACGCGCGGGCCCCACACCAGCACCGCCGCGAGCGCCAGACCGCTCGGCGGCCACACGGCCGTAACGCTCGAGTTCGCGAACGCGAACAGCAGACCGAGCTTCGCCGCTCCGAAGTACGCGGCCGCCACCACCCCGATGCGGACGATGTCCCGGGTAAGGGATCGCGAGCTCGGACTGATGGCCAACTCTCCGATCGCCACGTGACAATGGTGACGCAATCGCCATGGCGAAGTCACTCTCAGAGGTACTGAGCGCCATACCGCTGGTCGACCACCACGCGCATGGCATCCTGCGCGCCCCGCCGCAAACGCTCAACGAGTTCCGGGGGCTCTTCTCCGAGAGCCACGACCCTCGCCAGTGGCCGCACGTCTCGACCGGCGTGACTTATCGACGAGCCATCGGCGTGCTCGCGGCTCACCTGGGCTGCGAGCCGACCGAGCAGGACGTGTACGAGCGCCGTCGGGAGACAGATCCGGCCGAGTACGCCTCCTCGCTGCTGCGGGCGACAGGCACGGAGCTGCTGCTGGTGGACGAGGGCTTCCCCGCGGTCGAGGTTGGGACGAGCTGGAGGGAGCTCGGGGGGCTTGCGGGATGCGAGGCTCGGCCGATCATGCGGATCGAGCAGGTGGCCGAGTCGGTTGGCCCGGACTCGCTGGATGCGATCAGGGAGGCCGTCGCAAACGCGCGCGGCGAGGGCTACGTCGCGCTGAAGACCATCGCGGCCTACCGTGGTGGGCTCGACCTCGAGGCGCTCAGAGCGCCAACCCGTACGGATCGACTCGAGGGCGAGCCGCTCCGAGCCGTGTTGATCGCGGCGCTGCAGGCAAACGAACAGACCGGCAATCCGCTCCCCGTCCAGGTCCACACCGGTTTCGGCGACTCCGATCTGCTGTTGCCGGCGGCACGCCCGGGTTATCTCAAACCGGTGATCGAGCGGTTCGAAGAGACGACGTTCGTGCTCCTTCACTGCTATCCGTTCGTGCGCGAGGCCGGGTGGCTCGCGCACGTGTACGGCAACGTCTACTTCGACGTCTCGCTGACCATCCCGCACGTAGCCCGGCCGGCCGTCGCGATCGCCGAGGCGCTCGAGCTCGCCCCCGTCTCCAAGCTGCTCTACGCCTCGGACGCGGCGCGGACGCCGGAGCTCTATCTGCTCGCGGCGACGTGGTGGCGCGAGGCGGTGGCGGAGGTTCTGCCGTCGCTCCTGCCAGGCGCGGCCGCCGCGGAGGCGCCCGCGCGCATGATCATGCGCGAGAACGCGCTGCGGGTGTACGCGCTGCGCACCTAGACTCAGCGCTCGGCGGACGTCGACGCCGGTGGCGGCGTCGACGGACCGTCAGCCGCCGATCCGGATCAGTTTTTTGTTGACGAATTCGTCGGCGCCGTAGCGGCCCAGCTCGCGACCGAAGCCGGAGCGCTTGACCCCCCCGAAGGGAAGCTCGGCGCCCTCGGCCCCCACCGCGTTGATGAAGACCATGCCCGCGTCGAGCTTGTCCGCCACGCGGCGGGCCTGGTCCTCGTCGGTGGTCATGACATAGGACCCGAGCCCGAAGGGCGTGTCGTTGGCGAGTCTGACCGCCTCGTCCTCCGAGCTCACGCGGTAGACCTGCGCCACCGGGCCGAACAACTCCTCGCGGTAGGCGTCGTTATCGGGCGTGATGTCGGTGAGCACGGTGGGCGAGAAGAAATTGCCGTCGCGCTCGCCTCCCGCTACGAGCTTCGCTCCCTGTTGGACCGCGCGGTGGACCTGATCCTCGAGGCGGTCGGCAGCCGTCGACGACGAGAGCGGGCCGATGGTCGTCTCGCTCGAGTGCGGATCACCCGGCGTGACGGCGGTCAGCGCGCTCGTGAACTTCTCCAGAAACGGCTCGTAGAGCTCGTCTACCACGATGAAGCGCTTGCCCGCGTTGCACGCCTGGCCCGTGTTCTCAAGGCGCGCCTCGACGGCGGACTGCACAGCGGCGTCGAGGTCGTCGGTCTTTAGCAGGATGAACGGATCCGATCCGCCCATTTCGAGCACGACCTTCTTGAGGTTGCGGCCCGCGATCTGGGCCACCGCTGCGCCCGCGCGCTCCGAGCCGGTCAGCGAGACGCCGCGGACACGCGGGTCCCCGATCACCCACTCGATCTGCTCGTTGGTCGCGTAGATGTTGATGTAGGCGCCCTCTGGGAACCCCGCCTCCTGGAAGAGCTGCTCCATCGCCGCGGCCGACTCCGGGCACTGCGGCGCGTGCTTGAGCAAGATCGTGTTGCCGATCACCAGATTGGGCGCGGCGAACCGCGCGACCTGGTAGTAGGGGTAGTTCCACGGCATGATCCCGAGCAACACGCCCAAAGAGCCGCGGCGGATCAGCGCCGATCCCTCCCCGTCGAGCAGCGTGATCGGCTCGTCGGCCAAAAGCGCTTCGGCGTTGTCGGCGTAGAAGTCGTATATGGCCTTGGAAAAATCGAGCTCGCCCAGCGCCTGCTCGATCGGCTTGCCCATCTCCCGCACGATGATCTCCGCCAGACGCTCACGTTGCTCGGAGTGCAGCTCGCCCACGCGACGAACCAGCGCCCCGCGCTCCTGCACCGTCGTCGACGCCGACCACTCGTGATAGGTCTTATCGGCCCGCCCGATCGCGTCCCGCAGCTCCTCGTCGCTGATCGTCGGGTACTCCTTGACCGTCTCGCCCGTGGCCGGATCTACAACCGCATATACCGCCATTAAATCCTCTCTCATCCCGTCTCGGTAACCCGCGCTTGACGCCAATCCCGGCCGCGCGTGCCAAACCGCCGTACGATTGGAAGCCTAGTCCATCCGCGTGTGTTCGCCGAGCAGCGGGGGCGGCTCGGGAGGCCGCAGCGCGGCTTCGGTGAGTCGGATCGGGGAGGCGACCAGCGAAATCTCGCCGCCCACCGGATGTGACACCGACACGGTGGCCGCGCGGCCGGCTGCCTCCGCGGCGGCGAAGGCCTCGAGCACGCCCCGGACCTTCCCCGCGGGAACGCCGGCGGCACCCAGCACCTGCACCCATTCGTCGGTCGAGCGCCGGCGAAAACGCTGCGCGAGCAGAGCGACGAGCTGGTCACGGTGGAGAACACGATCAGCGTTGGTGGCGAACCGTTCATCTTGCGCGAGCTCGGGCAGTTCGATCGCGGCGCAGAGCCGGCGGTAGAGGCCGTCGTTCGCTGCCGCCACGGCGATCCATCCGTCGCTTGCAGCAAACGTTTGGTACGGCACGATGTGGGGATGGCCGTTGCCGTAGCGGCGCGCTTCCTCGCCCGTCAGCAGTGCCGCCTGGGCGACATTGATGAGCGCGGCAAGCCCGCTGTCGAGCAGCGAGACTTCGATGTGCTCACCCGCTCCGGATTGGTCTCGGCGGCGCAGCGCCGCGAGGATCGCGACCGCGGCGTTCATGCCCGCGAGGATGTCGACGACGGCAACGCCGACCTTGCTCGGCTCATCGGTTCCGGTGATGTGCATGAGCCCGCACTCGGCCTGGCCGATGAAGTCATACCCGGGACGATCGTGCGGCTCGCGGTCAGTCCCAAAGCCAGTGAGCGTGCAGTAGACGATCCCGGGACGAAGCGCCCGCAGTTGCTCGTAGCCAAGGCCGAGGCGTTCGATCGCTCCCGGGCGGAAGTTCTGGATGACCACGTCGGAGCGCGTGGCGAGAGCGAGCGCCGTGCTTCGACCGGCCTCTTCCTTTAGGTCGAGAGTCACGCTCCGCTTGCTGCGATTGACCGCGAGGAAGTACGCCGCGTCCTCGCCCACGAACGGCGGCCCCCAGCCGCGGGTCTCGTCCCCGGTTCCCGGCTGCTCAACCTTGACCACCTCGGCGCCGAGGTCGGCGAGCATCATCGTGCAGTACGGCCCCGCCAGGACTCGAGAGAGATCGAGGACGCGTAGCCCCGTGAGCGGCGGATCATCCGGGTTCATCCGGGTCCACCCTAGCTGGCGCTCCTGGCGGCCTCCACCGCCGAGCTAGGCCTCGACCTCCCGCCCGTCTTCGCCCCACATGGTGTGGAAGGCTCCGTCGCGATCGATGCGCCGGTAGGTGTGAGCTCCGAACAGGTCTCGCAGCCCTTGGATCAGTGACGCGGGGCCGCGTTCGCGGCGATAGCCGTCGTAGTACGCCAGGGACGATGAGAACGCTGGAGCGGGGATGCCGAGCTCGGCCGCGCGCGCGACCGTGCGGCGCCAGGGCTCTTGTGCGTCCTTCAGTGCACCGGCGAAGAAGTCGGCCAGCATCAGGTTGCGCAGACCGGGTTCGGCATCGCAGGCCTCCCGTATCCGGTCGAGGAAGCGCGCGCGAATGATGCAACCGCCGCGCCAGATCGTCGCGAGCGAGCCTAGGTCGAGGTCCCAGCCCTCGTCCTCCGAAGCCGCGGCCATTTGCGCGAAGCCCTGCGCGTAGGACACGATCTTGGATGCGTAGAGCGCGTGCTCGAGATCGCCGACGATCTGGTCGTCCTTGCCCAGCGCAGCCCCCGGCCCGGCGAGGCGGCGGGCCGCTGCCTCACGCTCGCCTTTCAGCGCACTGAGCGTCCGGGCGAACACGGCCTCCGTGATGCCGGTCAAGGGCACGCCCAGCTCCAGGGCGTCCTGCGCCGTCCAGCGGCCGGTTCCCTTCTGCTCGGCGGCGTCCAGGATCACGTCGACGAGCGGTCGTCCGGTCGCCTCATCGGTCTTCGCGAGGACGGTCGCCGAGATCTCGATCAGGAACGACTCGAGCTCGGACCCGTTCCAGCCGCGGAAGACTTCGGCGATCTGCGGCACGTCCAGGCCCGCGCCGCTGCGCAGCAGGTCGTAGGTCTCGGCGATCAGCTGCATGTCGGCGTACTCGATCCCGTTGTGGACCATCTTCACGTAGTGACCGGCCCCGTCGGGGCCGATATACGTGCAGCACGGAGTCCCGTCGACCTGGGCGGCGATCGCCTCGAAGATCGGCTTCACCGACTGGTCATAGGGCTGGCGATCGCCCCCGGGCATGATGCTCGGACCGTTCAACGCTCCTTCCTCGCCGCCCGAAACCCCCACGCCGAGGAAGTGAATGTCCCGCTCCGCGAGCGCGGCGTTCCGTCGCTGGGTATCGCGAAAGTTCGCGTTGCCACCGTCGATCAGCACGTCGCCGGCATCCAGATGCGGAGCGATCTCGTCGATCACGGCGTCGGTCGCTTCGCCGGCCTTGACCATGCTCATGAGCACGCGCGGTTGCTCGAGCGCCCCGATCCAGTCCTCGATCGACTCGTGCCCCGTGATCGGCCCCTCCGAGCCGTGGTCCGTAACGAACCTCTCGGTCCGGCTGGCCGTCCGGTTGTGTACGGCGACCGGGATGTCGTGCCGCGCGACGTTGCGCGCCAGGTTGGCGCCCATCGTCGCCAGCCCGGTCAGGCCGAAGTGCCGTTCAGTCGCCACGGACAGATTTGCGCAGAGACCGTGAGCTACGCCGGGACGAGTTCGTCGCGCTTACGGGCGACGTCGTCGAACAGCTCCTGGAAGGACTTCGCGAACTTCTCGACTCCCTCCCGCTCGAGCGTCGCGACCACGTCGTCGTAGTCGATGCCCGCAGCCCCGAACTGGTCGAGGATCCGCCGCGCACCATCGAGATCGCGCTCGAGGGTTTCCTCCACGCGGCCGTGATCCTGGAAGTCTTCGATCGTCTGCGGCGGCATCGTGTTCACCGTGTCCGGGCCGATCAGTTCGTCCACGTAGAGGACGTCGCTGTAGTCGGGGTTCTTGGTCGAGGTCGACGCCCACAGGCACGGCTGAGGCGACGCGCCGGCGCGCTCGAGCTCCTGCCACTCCGGTCCGCTGAACACGCCCTTGTACGTCTGGTAGGCGAGCTTGGCGTTGGCGACCGCCAGCGTGCCCTTCAACTCGTCGTGTCCGCCAATCTCCTCGAGCCTGCGGTCGGCCTCGGTGTCCACGCGCGAGACGAAGAACGATGCCACCGACGCGACCGCGCGCAGATCGCCTCCATCCGCGCGAAGCCGTTTGAGGCCCCGCACGTAAGCCTCGGCCGCGGCTTTGTGGCGCTGAAGCGAGAACAGGAGAGTCACGTTGATGGGGATCCCGGAGGCGATCGACTCCTCGATCGCGGTCAGTCCGGGCTCGGTGCCCGGGATCTTCACGAACAGGTTGCGCCGGTCGATCATCCGCTGCAACCGCTTCGCCTCCCGCGCGGTCCCCTCAGCGTCGTAAGCCAGGTTCGGGTCCACCTCCAGCGACACCCACCCGTCGCGAGCCGATTCCGCTGCATCGAACGTCTCCGAGAGCAGGTCGCAGGCCCCCCTGATGTCGTCCTTCGCCAGGGCCAGGAAGACCTCTTTCGGATCCCGTTCGGTACGCAGGACCTCGCGTAGCTGGTCGTCGTATTCGTCGCCTTCTGCGATCGCGCTCTGGAAGATCGTCGGGTTGGACGTGACCCCGGCGATGCCCTCGCGGATCAGCTTTTCGAGTCCTCCATCGCGAACGAACGATCGCGAGAGGAAGTCGATCCAGGGGCTCTGCCCGTGGTCGTGGAGTTCTTTTAGGGACGTCATGTGGTCGTCCTTCCCTTTCTGGCTTTTCGCTGAACCTCAACCTTACGCTGGCTGCGAGCTTGGCATGTGCGAGTTTGAGCCGCGAACCCGATCGGCTGACGCGTCAGGGAGCGGTGGAGCCGCCATATAGAGTGAAACCATGGCCACCACGAACTCAGCGACCACCGTCGCCCGGCTCTCGATCTGGAGCACCGAAGCCCTTCGTGATCGAGCTCGTAGGGCACTGGAGAGATGCGGCGCGCGCCTCGACGCCGCCGGCGGCCCGACCGCCATGACAAGAACGCCGATTACCGGTGAGGACCTGTTCGAGATTCCTGCCGCTGGGGAGCCGCAGATGCAGGCCGCGATCGACGCCGCGCGGGACGCCTTCCTTCAGTGGCGAACTACGCCCGCCCCGCTTCGCGGCGCTCTCGTGAAGCGCCTCGGCGAGCTCCTCGCCGAGCACAAGGAAGAGGTCGCCGCGCTGGTCACGATCGAAGCCGGCAAGATCCCCTCGGAGGCCCTCGGCGAGGTCCAGGAGATGATCGACGTCTGCGATCTCGCGGTGGGTCTCTCCCGTCAGTTGTTCGGCCGGACGATGCCCTCTGAGCGACCGCGACACCGGCTGATGGAGACGTGGCATCCGCTCGGAGTGGTGGCGGTGATAACGGCATTTAACTTCCCGTGCGCGGTCTGGTCCTGGAACGCCGCCATCGCGCTCGTGTGCGGCGACACCGTGATCTGGAAGCCTTCCCCGCTCGGCGGGCTGACCGCGAGCGCCTGCTCGGCTCTGCTCGATCGCGCCGCCGCGGAGACCGGGGCTCCCTCGAACCTGGGGGTGCTCGCGGTCGGCGACGCCGAGGCGGGCGGCGTGCTGCTCGACAGCCCGGACGTTGCACTCGTCAGCGCGACGGGGTCGGAGCGTATGGGCGCCCAGGTGGCGCCACGAGTGGCAGCGCGCATGGGGCGCCTTCTGCTCGAGCTCGGCGGCAACAACGGGGCGATCGTGGCGCCCTCCGCCGACCTCGACCTCGCGGTCCGGGGGATCGTGTTCGCCGCGGCCGGCACCGCCGGTCAGCGCTGCACGACGCTGCGCCGTTTGATCGTCCACGAGGACATCGTCGACGAGGTCGTAGAGCGGCTGGCCCGCGCGTACGCGCGGCTGCCAATAGGCGACCCTCTGGCCGAGGGGACCCTGGTCGGACCGCTCATCAGCGGGAGCGCCTATGGGTCCATGCAGGAGGCCATCGAGCGCGCGCAAGCCGACGGCGGGAGCCTGGTCACCGGAGGCGCTCGACGCCCCTCATCCGATCATCCGGACGCCTACTACGTCGAACCGGCGATCGTGCGCATGCCGGGTCAGACCGAGATCGTGAGGCGCGAGACCTTTGCGCCGATCCTCTACGTGCTCGGCTATCGCGACTTCGACGAGGCCGTCGCGCTGCACAACGGAGTGCCCCAAGGGCTGTCGTCGAGCCTCTTCACAACCGATGAGCGCGAGGCCGAGCGTTTCCTCGCGGCCGATGGGTCGGACTGCGGCATCGCCAACATCAACATCGGGACCTCGGGCGCCGAGATCGGCGGCGCTTTCGGGGGCGAGAAGTCGACCGGCGGCGGTCGCGAATCGGGGTCGGACGCATGGCGCGCGTACATGCGCCGCGCGACCAACACGGTCAACTACTCGGACGAGCTTCCGCTCGCCCAGGGAGTGAAATTTGATTGAGGTCCGGGGGCGTGGGGCCTTGCGCGAAGCGGGTTAGGGTCGATCCGTGACGGCCACCGATACGCCTGAGCAAGAGCTCGAGCGTAACTTCCGCGACCGTCTGGGTGCGCTGCGCAGGAGGTCGACCGGCGAGGTGGACCTGGACAAGCCGGTGCGTGACGGGACCCGGCTGACAGGACGGATGGCCGTTGCAGTGTTCGACGCGATGGTGGCCAGCAGGAATCTCGACCTCGCGGCGCGCTATCTCCGAAAGGACGGCCGGGGCGTCTACACGATCGGATCCGCGGGCCATGAGTCAAACGCCGCGATCGCGGCAGCGCTGCGGCCCACCGATCCTGCACTTCTCCACTACCGGTCCGGGGGGTTCTACTGCGCGCGCGCGCAGCAGGTCCCGGGGTCAACCCCGCTACAGGACGTGCTCCTCGGCCTGGTCGCAGCCGCGGATGAGCCGATTTCCGGCGGCCGACACAAGGTGTTCGGCAACCACGCGCTCGCGGTGATCCCTCAGACCTCGACGATTGCGTCTCACCTGCCGCGCTCGATGGGGGTTGCGTTCGCGATCGAGCGCGCACAGCGAATCGGTGTCCGCCCGGCGTGGCCGGAGGACGCGATAGTGGCCTGCTCGTTCGGCGATGCTTCGCTGAACCACTCGACTGCCCTGGGCGCGCTGAACGCCGCGGAGTACACCGTGCACCAAGGGCTGCCGATGCCGGCGCTGTTTTGCTGCGAGGACAACGGCTTCGGCATTAGCGTCCGCACCCCGCGCGACTGGGTCAAGACAGCTTGGTCGGATCGTCCACATCTGCGCTATTTCAGCGCCGAGGGGACCGACATCGCGGGGGTCTACGACGCTGCTCTGGCGGCCGCCGAGCACGTGCGAGGCTCCCGCCGCCCAGCGTTCCTGCACCTGCGGTGCGTCCGCTTCCTCGCTCATGCCGGCACCGACGCCGAGATCGGCTACCGCAGCCGTGCCGAGGTCGGCGAGGACCTCGAGCGCGATCCACTCGTCCATGCCGCGTGCATGCTCGTCCAGGCCGGGATTGCGGAGCCCACCGAGCTCCTCGACAAGTACGAGGCAGTTGCAGCAGACGTGCGGCATCTGGCCGATGACGCTGCCAACCATCATCGGCTGTCGACCGCATCTGAAGTGATGGAGCCGATCGCACGACGGCGGCCGGAGGCCGTCGCCTCGGACGTGCGCGGCGAGCCGAGTCCGGAAGCGAGGGCAAGCGCGTTCGGAGGGAGACTTCCAGAAGAAGCGGGTGCACTGACGCTCGCCGAGTCGATCAACGCGACGCTGACCGATGCGCTCGCGACCCGGCCCGAGCTCCTTGTGTTCGGCGAGGACGTTGGTCGTAAGGGAGGCGTGTACGGCGTTACCCGTGGGCTGCAGCGCCGGTTCGGGGTCACTCGCGTGTTCGACACGCTTCTCGACGAGCAGACGATCCTCGGAGTTGGTCTTGGTTGCGGCATCTCCGGCTTGCTCCCGGTGCCCGAGATCCAATACCTGGCTTACCTGCACAATGCCGAGGATCAGCTTCGGGGTGAGGCCGCGACGCTGCCGTTCTTCTCGAACGGCCAATACCGCAACCCGATGGTGGTGCGAGTCGCCGGATACGGCTACCAGAAGGGCTTCGGCGGCCATTTTCACAACGACGACGCCCTGGCAGTCCTGCGCGACATACCGGGCCTCATCATCGCGTCTCCGTCACGACCCGACGACGCGGCGGCGATGCTCCGCACCTGCCTCGCGGCCGCTTCCGTTGACGGATCGACGAGCGTGTTTCTCGAGCCGATTGCGCTTTACCACACCCGTGACCTGTTCGACACAGGCGATGGGGCCTGGGCGGCGCCCTATTCCCCACCCAGCCAGTGGTCGGCGTGTCACGCTCCGATCGGTTGCGCAAGAGTGGACGGCGACGGCGGCGCACTGACAATCGTCACCTTTGCCAACGGCACGTACATGTCGCTGCGGGTGGCGCGTCGGCTCGCCAGCGATGGGATCGACGCGCGCGTGGTGGACATACGCTGGCTCGCCCCGCTGCCGGTCGCGGACATCCTCCGCGAGGCCGAAGCGACGGGACGCGTGCTGATCGTCGACGAGACGCGTCGAAGCGGCGGGGTCTCGGAGGGCATCGTGAGCGCGCTGATCGACGCGAACTTCAAGGGGACGATCTCGCGTGTGACCAGCCAGGACTCCTTTGTGCCATTGGGAGAGGCTGCAAACCTTGTCTTCCTGCAAGAAGCGCAGATCGAGGCGGCCGCGCGCGCGGCCGTGGGCTCCGTGGACGATCATCAGCGCTCCGAACATCGCCCGCTGACGCGCGCCAGGGCCCAGTAGGGAACTTTTCGGCACCCCCGTCCGGAACGTGGGATGATTCAGCGGCGCGGTAACGGGACAACCAGATGGGCGAAATCGGGCAGATTCACCTCGAGCGGCGGTCGCATTTGTTTGCAGGCGCGTTGCTGCGGTGCATCCGGGCGCTCAACCCGGCAAACGCGTCCTGCGCGACCCTCTATGCGATGCATCTGGCCAGCGGAATTCCGGTGGACAGAGAGCCGGGGGTTTGCCCCGTGTGCGGCTCGTCCGACTGCAAGCTGGAACGGGCCCTGGAGCACCGGGGCTGCTGAGCCCGGGTCAGCCGCCCAGCGAGCCCGGGTCGGTCGGGACGTCGACGGCATACTCCTCCAGGACCTCGAGCGGCACCAGCTCGAGCGCCCGCTCGTCGGTCGCCGCGAGCACCACGTAGGCGCCGACGCCCGCCTCGTGCGCGCGCAGCCAGTTCAGCGCGGTCACGCACCACCTGTCTCCCGGCTTCAGTCCCGGGAACCCGTATGCGGGGACCGGCGTGCTCAGGTCGTTGCCGATGCTCTGCTGATAGGTCAGAAACTCGGCGCTCACGACCGCGCAGATCGTGTGGCTCCCGAGATCCTCGGCGCCGGTCCGGCAGCAGCCGTCGCGGTAGAAACCCGTGATGGGCTCCGTGCCGCAGGTCTCGAGCGGGCCGCCCAGCACGTTGCGCTCCTGCATCGGAGCCAGTATCGATGATCGCGTGGCCCCGGGGCTGTAGTTGTCAACAAACCCCGGCGTTGGGAGCTGCAAGCTAGCCTGTTCCTCCATGGCCAACGATCCCAGCCCATCCAACGACGACCTCTTCGGCCCTGAACACGTCCGTATCTATCGAGAGAGCGGGGGTGAGCGCGGCTTCAGTTGGCGTGGGAACACGATTCTCCTGCTGACCACCAGAGGGCGCGTATCGGGCGACGACCGCACGACGCCGCTGATCTTCCGTGACGACGACGGCTCCAGGGTCGTGGTCGCGTCGAAGGGCGGTGCGCCCGATCACCCCGATTGGTACAAGAACCTCCAGGCCGATCCCGAGGCGAACATCCAGGTCAAGGGCGAGCGGATTCCAGTTCGCGCCGAGACCGCCAGCGGCGCCGAGCGAGCCCGGCTGTGGCAGCGGATGACCGAGGTCTGGCCGGACTACGACCGGTATCAGGAGCGAACCGACCGGGAGATTCCGGTCGTCGTTTTCCGTCACCGCTAGACCCGGGCGCGCAGCTCGTACGAATCGCTCACGCGGGCAACCGAAACCCGGCGGCAGCGCCCACCACGGACCCAGCCTCGGCGTGTTGTTCCAGGTGGGGCCCCTGGTGGGCGCTATGCGACCACCACGGACCCAACGTCGGCGTGTTGTTCGAGGTGAGGCCCCTGGTGGGCGCTAAGAACGTGTCGCATAGGCCGACTCGGGGTCACAAGGCAAGAGCACCTGGCGATGGGCGTGCATGAGGTGACAACCGATTCGTCCCGGCCGCCCCGTGTCCAGTGGTGCTCGGATTGCGTGCATAAGTGGCCATGGCCGCCCATTGAGAGCACACTTGGCGACTTATGCACTCCGTGATCGCGTGGCTTGGGAGGTTCGGTGACCTTCCGCGCGGCGCGAGCACCTGACATGAGATCCTCAATCGCCGGCGCAACCCGGCGCCGCCAGCGCGACCCGCCCCCGCGCGGCCAGCGCGACCCGATCGCCCCGGGCGGCAAAGAGCCCCTCCCTTAGCATCCGCTCATGGACCTCTGCCTGATGATCGAGGGTCAGAAGGACGTGAACTGGCCCCAATGGGTCGCCCTCGCGAGGAGCTGCGAGGAGCACTCGATCCCCACGCTGTTTCGCTCCGACCACTACATGGATCTCGACACGCGGCACCCTCAGCCCGGTTCGATGGATGCGTGGGGGACGCTGAGCGCGCTCGCGGCGGTCACGTCGACGCTCCGGCTGGGCACGCTCGTCTCGCCTGTGACATTCCGCCACCCCTCCAACCTCGCGAAGCTCGTGGTGAGCGCTGACCAGATATCAAACGGGCGGATCGAGCTCGGATTGGGCGCGGGGTGGCAGGAGCGCGAGCACGAGGGCTACGGCTTCGAGTTCCCGCCCACGCGTACGCGCACCGACATCCTGGAGGAGCAGCTCCAGATCGTGCTCGGGAGCTGGACCGAGGCCCCGTTTTCGTTCACCGGGAAGCATTACACGTTGAAAGACCTCGACGCCCAACCCAAGCCGGTTCAACAGCCCCATCCGCCGCTGATCATGGGCGGTAGCGGGGGGCCGCGCAGCGTCGCGCTCGCCGGCCGCTTCGCCGACGAGTACAACACCGCGTTTCCGACGCTCGCGGAAGTAACGGCGCGGCGGCGGCGCATCGAGGAGGCGTGCGAACGGGCAGGCCGCGACCCGATCCCGTTCTCGGTCATGACCGGGTACGTCGTGGGGAGCGACCGCTCGGAGTACGAAGACCGCGTGCGCCGCGTCAACGAGCGCACCGGGGGAGACCCGGATCAGTTCCTCGCCGACCCGCCCGAGGCGTGGATAACCGGCACGGTCGATGACGCCGTCGGCAAGCTTCAGGCGCTCAAAGACGCCGGCGTGAGCCGCGTGATGTGCCAGCACCTCCTCCATGACGATCTCGACGCGGTCGCATTGATCGGCTCCGAGCTGGCCCCCCAGCTTGCCTGAAGACACAGAAGCCATCGGCCCCCGCGTCGAGCTCGACGGCCGCCCGGTCCTGACGGGAAGCTGCTCGTGGGCCGACCGCACGCTCACCAAGGACTCCGACTTCTACCCGCGTAAATCGATGAGCGCCGAGGAGCGCCTCAAGTTCTACGCCTCACAGTTTCCATTGACCGAGATCGACTCGACCTACTACGCGCCGCCATCGTGGCAGCAGGCGCGGCTGTGGGCGGAGAGGACGCCCGAGGGTTTTCGCTTCGACGTCAAGGCCTATTCGCTTTTAACGGGTCATCCCACGCGGCCGCAGTCGCTGTGGAGCGACCTGCGCGAGCAGCTTCCGCAGGACGTGCTCGACAAGCGCAACCTCTACTCAAACCACCTCGGTCCGGAGCTCATAGACGAGGCGTGGAACAGGTTCGGGGCCGCCCTGAGGCCGCTTCACGACGCAGGGCGGCTGGGGACGATCCTCTTCCAGTACCCCACTTGGTTCGTGCCGAGGAAGGACAACCGCCAGGAGGTCGAGCGGCTGCGTGAGCGACTCCCCGACTACCTGATCTGCGTCGAGTTCCGCTCACCCGATGTGGCTGGAGGAGGAGCGTGACCGCAAGCGCACGCTGCGCACTCTCAAGGACAGCGGGCTGATCTTCGTCTCGCTCGATGCGCCCGAGCGCCTCAGAGCTGCCGCGAACCATCGCCGTGACCAATCCCGAGCTGTTCGTGGTCCGCTTCCACGGCCGCTCCGACGAGACATGGTCCGACACCTCGCGCACGTGCGGCCGAGCGCTTCCGCTACCTGTACTCGGAGAAGGAGCTCAAGCAGCTTGCCCAGCCCGATCGCCGAGCACGTCTCCGAGGCAAAGGAGACCCACCTGCTCATGAACAACTGCTACCGCGACTACGCGGTGCGCAATGCCGCCGAGCTGCGAGACCTGCTGGCGAAGTTCGCCGGAAGCGGACCTTAGGCCAGCGCGGGTTGCGGCTCAGGCTGTTCCGTTCGCCAACCCGGCTCCGCCGCAGCTGCAGATACGCTATCGCTCCGGGGATCGTCGGCAGCCAGAACGCGTACAAACGGTAGGCGAGGACGGCCGCCACGGCGGCGCTGCATGGATCGCCGAACGCGACTAACGCGCCGATCATCCCGCCCTCCACGCCGCCGATCCCGCCGGGAAGCGGCAGCGTGTTCGCGAGCGTGCCGACGAAGTAAGCCATCAGGATCACCCCGAGCGCCGGCGGCCGCCGAAGGCGTGGAAGCTCGCCCACAGCACGGCCAGTCGAAGCCCCACCACATCGGCGCGCCTAACAGGCCAAGCGACGTTCCCGGATCATCGCGAATGCCATGCGCACGCCATCGGCGATCGCATCCACCGCGGTCGCAACGCGTCCCGCGGCCACCGGGAAACGTCAGCCGTCGACGTCGAAGGCACCGCAGAAAACGGCGACGGCCCGCCGCGATCGGAGCGAGCACGGCGAGCGTCCCTCGCCACCGCGGCCAGAGCGGCGGGAACCAGCGTCAGCGCGAGCGAGCCACCTCCGCTCAGCGCCCCGGTCCACAGCCCGATTCCCCCGACCAAGAGGGCGAGCGTGTAGAAGGAGTACATGAGGACGAGAAACGCGACCATCCGGCGAGCGACGTCACGCAGCCCGAGCCCGTGACGGCGCAGCGCCCAGGCCGTCAACGCCATGCCACCGGTGCCCGCGCTCGCGAGCAGCCGGGTTGCGGCGTGGCCGGCGAGCGTTATCTCGTAGCTGTCGCGGTACCCGATGCGGGCACCGCTGCCTCGTAGACCGCGCGGAAGAGCACTACCTGTCCGCCGAAGGAGAGCGCCTCCAGCAGCAGGCCAAACAGCAGCCACCGCGGATCGCCGTGACCGATGCGGCTCAGCTCATGTGGAAGGCGTGCGAGCGCCGGCGCCAATACGAACGCGCCCGCAATCCCAGCGCACGCCACGACCGCCACCAGCAGTCGCCCGGGATGTGCACGCAGCGCGCGCATGACTCCTTTCCAACTCACGAGGGATGAGCTGGTGCTCGGCCCGACGCCCGTGGCGCTCAGAGCGCTCACGCCAGAACCCGGTCCGCTCTGCGCTCGACCTCGACGGCCGCCATCACCTCTTCGGGCGTCCCGTCCATAGTGGCCTGCCTCGTCCAGGTGCTCACCGCGTCTCCTCCTGCCGCTGCGGCTGGCGATGGGTCCCTTTTTGCCCTTGTCGCCGCCGTGCCTTTCAGCGATGGGAAGAACCTACTGCGAGCCTCGGGCGCTATCAGTGAAAACGCACACACTGCTCCTGAGACTCGCGGTGAGCGTGGTACTCATCGCGGCGAACGTCGGGGGCGCCGGACGACGGCGCCCCCGCAATCAGCTACGCGCCCCAGCCGATCTCGTCGTTGGTCTCGAGCTTGCGCCAGAACCTCGGTTGCGGCTCCGCGGTCACGCCGACGTCGCGCATCAAGCCCCCGATCGGCTCCCGCTGCTCCTGAAAGAACGCCATGAAGCTCTGCTCGTCAGGCCACTCGTCGATGACCAGGATCTGGCCGTCATCCGAGCCATAGAAGCGATGGGCGATCACGCCGTGCTTCTTCGATTGCTCACCAATCGCGCGCAGCCCATCGGGATTTCGGCTGGCGAACTCTTCGAGCTTCTTCGGGTCTCCCTGGATCCACAGGGTCATCATCACCGACATTCGAAACCTCCTTGATCTACGACGGAGTTCAATTCGAACAGACCAGCGACCCCAAATCAAGACAGGAGCCAGCAATGACGATTCCGCCTCCACAGGAGGGCTCGATTGCGCTTGTCACCGGCGCGTCCTCCGGCATCGGCGAGCAGTTCGCGCGCCAGCTCTCCGCCCGCGGCCACCGCGTGGCGCTCGTCGCGCGCCGGGAGCAGCGCCTTGTCGAACTCGCTGAGGAACTCGGGGAAGCCCGTGCGATCGTGATCGCCGCCGACCTCTCGGTGCCGGCGGAGCGCGACCGGCTCGCGGCGCGGCTGGAGGAGCTCGGGCAGCGGGTGGAGGTGCTCGTCAACAATGCGGGCTATGGCATCTACCGCTCGTTCGCCGAGATCGGGCGCGACCAGGAGCTCCAGCAGCTCCAGCTGTTGGTCGAAGCCGTCGTCGACCTGATGGCCCGGTATCTCCCCGCGATGGTGCAGCGCGGGCGCGGAGCGATCATCAACATGTCCTCCACCGCCGGCTTTCAGCCGCTTCCGTACAACGCGAGCTACGCCGCCGCCAAGAGCTATGTGCTGATGCTCTCCGAAGCCGTCCATGAGGAGGTCGCCGATCGCGGCGTGGCGGTCACAGCGGTGTGCCCCGGGCCGGTGTCCAGCGGGTTCCAGGAGGCCAGCGACGCCGCCTACTTTGCCGCGCGCATGCCGAAGATCACGTTCGTCTCACCGGAACGCGTCGCGCATGACGCCCTCCAAGCCGCCGACAGCGGCCGCATATCGGTGATTCCTGGCGGCGCCGCGGTCAAGCTCGCCTTCGCCCCCAGCCGCAAGCTCCCGCGCGCGCTCGTGCTCCCGGTGACCAAGCGGATGATGACCAGGAAGTAGTCCCTACCGCCGCGTCTCGACGCGGCGGATCTCCTCGAGCACGGCCTGGAAGCCCTGCCGGAAGCCGCGCAGGTAGTCGTTTTCGTCCTCTTCGTCCAGGAGGCGTGAGCGCAGGGACTCGAGGCAGTAGCGGCGCAGGTCCGCCACCGTGCGGTCAACGCGCGCGGCGTATTGCTGGGCGCGCCAGAAGGCCGCCCGCCTGCCACTCGCCAGAGCGTTCCCGGGTTCGCCGTTGAGCTGCTCGAGCCTCGCGCGGATAGCCGGGATGAGCTCCATCGCGCGCACGGCCCCTAACAGGTCCCCGTGTCGATCGAGGTGCCCGAGCCCGGCGACGGCGCCGTGCAAGCAAGCGGCGAAGTCACGGGCACAAGGTATCCGCCGGTTCTGCAAACGTCAGCGCAACGCGGCCGCGGTAAGGGCCGCGGCCGCGCTGGCTGGGTCAGGGAATCGTAGGTGGCGAGCTGTGTCTCAGTTCGCCGCCTACTGCGAACGAGGACGCCACCCGTGCCTGGATCCTTCCCGCGGGAAGGATTTGTTTGATCCCGAAGTCCTCGCAGACATGGACCCGAGCCCGCAGGCGCTCTGAGGTCCGTGGTCAGGGAGTATTCTCGCCGCGGGCCCGTTCCCGTGCCGCTCGCACCTCGCAAGCTAGATCCGGAACGTTTGGGGGATCACTTCGATCGCCTCTATCGCGCGGCGTGGGCGCTGTGCGGCTCGCGCGAGGATGCCGAGGACCTCGTCCAGGAGACCTATGCCCGGGTCCTGCGCAAGCCGCGGCTGCTGCGCTCCGACGACGATCTCGGCTATCTGCTGCGCGTGATGCGCAACACGTACTTCTCCGCCCACCGCGCGGCCAGCCGGCGGCCCCGGACCGAGCCGCTCCCGGACCAGCTCGAGGTGATTGAGGACACCACGGCGAGGGGTCCGCAGGAGGCGCTTGAGGCGGGCGAGCTCTACGCGCTGATCGGCGAGCTCCCAGACGGATTCAGGGAAGCCCTCGTCGCGGTCGATGTGCTCGGTCTCTCCTACCGCGAGGCGGCCAAAGCCTTGCAGGTCCGCGAAGCCACGATCACGACGCGCCTGTACCGCGCGCGATTGCGTCTAGCCCAGGCAATTTCCGAGCAGGACGAGCAGGCCGCTCGGCCGAGCAGGGGCGCGAAGCGGCTCGGTCCGGAGGGAAGGAGTTCCGGGCCGCGGGCGTCATGATTTATAGACCGAAGATGATTCGTAACCGCCAGGTACCGACAGAACAAGATTTGGCTGCGCTTGCCGATGGCTCACTGCCGGCAGCGAGGCGCGTCAAGGTGGAACGAGCCGTCGCCGCCTCGCCCGAGCTGCAGGCGACCGTCGCCGCACAGCGGCGCGCCCTCGCCGCGATCGATGCTGCGGCCGGCGAACAGGCACCCGCGGCCTTGCGCGCGCGACTCGAGCTGCTGCGCGGGCCCCGCCGGCGCCGTCGCGGCACGTGGGCGAGCCTCCCGCGCCTGGTTCCCGCCGGCGCCGTTGCCATCGCCGCCGTGGTTGCGGTGCTGGTGCTCACGCTCGGAGGCGGGGTGTCGGCGCCCACGGTCGCCCAGGCGGCAGTACTCGGCACGCGTTCGGCCACGGCCCCAGCGCCGGCGCAGCACGGCGCGACTCCCACGCTGGCGCATCTCACGGCGGCCGGGCTCCCCTTCCCCTACTGGGACGACCGCTTTGGCTTCAGCGCGGTCGGGGTCCGCCACGACCGCTTTGACGGGCGCCCGGCGACGACCGTCTTTTACCGCAGCCGCGGTCAGCGAGTGGCCTACACGATCGTCTCCGGCCCGCCGCTGCGGTTTGGGGCGCGCACGCACCGAAGCGTCTGGAACGGGATCGCGATGTGGACGCTGGAGGCGCACGGAATGCGCGTGGCGACGTGGCTGCGGCGTGGGCACAGCTGCGTCCTCTCGGGTCAACACGTCTCGTTCTACGTGCTCAACAGCCTCGGCTCGTGGCGGGGCGGCGGCAAGATCCCGTACTGAGCGAAGGGCTCGCCCGCCTATCGTGGCGGCCATCGTCATCTACACCGTCGGCCACTCCACTGCAACGCGCGAGGAGCTACTCGAGATCCTGGGTCGCGCGGGTGTCGGCGCGCTGGCCGACGTGCGCTCCTTCCCGAGCTCCCGTCGCCACCCTCACTTCAACCGGGGAGCGCTCGAACAATGGCTCCCGGAAGCCGGCATCGACTACGCGCACCTGCCCGAGCTGGGTGGCCGCCGCGACCCCGTGCCCGGCTCGCTCAACGACGGCTGGCGAGAGCGGGGCTTTCGGGGCTACGCCGATCACATGGCAAGCGCCGAGTTCGCCGTTGGCCTCGACCGCGTCGAGCGACTGGCCCGGGTCACGCCGACCGCGGTCATGTGCGCAGAGGCGCTGTGGTGGCGTTGCCACCGGCGTCTCGTCTCAGACGCACTTACGCTGCGCGGCTGGGAGGTGGAGCACATCGGGAGCGGCCGGCCGGTAGAGCACGAGTTGACGGAATTCGCCGAGGTAGGGGAGGGGGGGACGCTCACGTACCCTTCCCCGCAGACGTCGCTCGAGGTCTGAGCGTAACCAACGAATGGAGGTAGAGAGCATGGGAGCACCGGTTGTCCACTTCGAGGTCATCGGCAAGGATCCGGACGGCCTGCGGCAGTTCTACGGGGAGCTCTTCGACTGGCAGTTCGGGGCCCCCATGGGCCCGACCGATTACACGATGGTCCAGCGCGACACCGATGACGAAGCCGCGGGTATCAGCGGCGGCGTGGGCAGCGTGCCCGAGGGCTACGGCGGGCACGTCACGTTCTACGTCCAGGTTCCCGACGTCGGAGCCGCGCTCGAGCAGGTCGAGAGCCTCGGCGGGAAGCGGATGATGGGACCCGACGCGGTCCCGGACGGTCCCACGATCGGCCTTTTCAGCGATCCGCAGGGCCACGTGATCGGGTTGGTCGCGTAAGCGGTTTTCCCGGAAAGCCACTAAGCGGCCCGACCCAGACCGCAGGCGTGTCATCATTCGTTCATGTTCGAAGACGACGACGCAGATGAGTTCAGCATTGCGGAGCGGGTCCGCGCGATGGCCAAGGAGGTCGGGGATTCGCTCGAGCGGATGCTCGACCACCTAGAGCTCGACGAACCCGCCGCCAGCTTTGGCGTCGACCCCGAGCGGGCCCGCGAGTGGGCCGGGGCCGCCGGCACGTGGCTGCGCTCGCAAGTCCAAGAGGCCGGCGACGAGCTCGCTTCTTGGGTTGCGGGGCGTGGCGGCGAAGACAGGCCTGGCGAGCCCGAGGACCAGTCGGAAAGGGAGCAGCCGCCACCACCGGAGGATCTCTTTCGCGCTCGCCCGCGCCCGCGTCGGGTCACGCCGCCCGGGTCTAGAACGCGGGGGCACGAGGGCGCCCGGCACAGGGCGCCCGCGCCCGATCCACTGCGCGGGGCGGCGCCCAACGCGCTCGACGTGCCCACGACCGAGCAGGGTCAGGCCCTGGCGGCGCTCGACTCCGGACGCTGGATCGTCGAGCCCGGCACCGAGGCGCTCGCCTCGGGGGGCGAGGGCCCTGGGCCGAGCGACGCCCTGGGGCTCGTGCGCGAGCTGCGCGTGCGTGACTGGATCACCGCCGAGGGCAAGCTCACGCTCGCGGGTCGCAGCGCGCTGGGACGCTGGCTGGACGCGATCGCTTAGCTCCGCCCCCGACGGGCCCTATCACTTCCATAACTCGACGAGCGGACCACCGACAGGGTCCGCGCGCGGCAACGGCACCGCCCGGATGTTGGCCACGGCCTCGTTGTGCTCGGCGGGGTCGCCGCGGCGGATGTCCCACCTCATCCCGTCGGGGTAAGCGCCCACCACGAGCAGGTCGCCGGAGGAACCCAAGTAGCGGTGTCCCGTACCTGCGGGCAGCACGAGCACGTCGCCGGTGCGGACCTGAAACTCGCGGCCGCCCGGACCGCCGAGCATCACCATGACCCGGCCCGAGACGATCCCGAGCACCTCGTGGGCGGTCGAGTGGAAGTGGTGGAACGGGAAGATCCCGTCGCGCCATGCCCCCAGCCAGCCGTTCGCGGCGAAGAGCTCCTCACACGCGCCAGCGCCTCGAGAAGCGCCGCCGACGCCGCGGTAGACGAGGACCGGCAGCGGCGAGTTGGGGATGCCGCCGTCGTCCTGGAACGAGTACGTCTCGGGATCGCTCACTGCGGAAGCAGGACGAGCTTGCCGGTCGTCTTGCGCGCCTCTAGCTCCTCTTGTGCACGGCGTGCCTCGGCGAGCGGGTAGCGCGCGCCGATGCGCACGTGCAGCTCCCCCGCCTGTACCAGCTCGAGCAGCTGGCGCGCCCGCTCGCGCAGCGTCTCCGGCGTGCGGGTGTAGGTGCCGAGAAACGGTCGCTGGGCGTACAGCGAACCCGCGTCGCGAAGCAGCGTCAGATCGAGCGGATCGGGCTGGCCGCTGGCGGCGCCGTAGAGGATCATCCGCCCGAACGGCCGCAGCGCCTTCAAGCCCTCGAGGAACGTCGTCCGGCCCACCCCGTCGTAGACGGCCGCGGCTCCTTCGCCGTCGGTCAACGACCTGACCCGCTCGGCGAACCCCTCGTAACCGGTCACGTCGTCGGCGCCCGCCTGCCGCGCGAGCGCCGCCTTCTCCTCGGTCGAGGTGGTCGCGATCACGCGCCCACCGCGAAGCTTGGCGAGCTGGGTCAGGAGCAGCCCCACGCCGCCCGCGGCCGCGTGGACCACCACCCAGTCCCCTTCCTCGATCGGGTAGGAGTCCCACGCCAAGAAGTGAGCGGTCATGCCCTGGAGCAGCGCCGCCGCGGCGATCTCCGCCGAGACGCCGTGCGGCACGGGCACGAGCACGTCCCGGTTGGCGGCCACTCGCTCTGCGTAGCTGCCGGGCACCCCCACCCAGGCCACGCGCTCGCCGGTGTCGGCCACCGTGCCCGCGCCCTCGACGCCGATCACCGCGGGCGGCTTTGACCCATAGGCCGCGTCCCTCGCGCTCGTAGACGTCGCGGTAATTGATCCCCGACGGCCTCGACGTCGACCAGCACCTGTCCGACCTCGGGCGTGGGATCCGGAACCTCCTTGTACTCGAGGACCTCGGGCCCGCCGTTGCGTTCGAAGACCACCGCGTGCATCCTGCGAGCGCTCCCTCAGCCCCTCACGGCCTAAACACGATCTTCCCGTGTACCTCGCGAGCGAGCATCGCCTCGAAACCCTTTCGGGCCTCCGCCAGCGGCAGCGTCATCTGGATCACCGGCCGCACTTCTTGGCGCACACACAGCCGCGATCAACCGCTCGAGCTCCTCGCGCGTCCCCATCGTCGAACCCACCACCGAGAGCTGAAGGAAGAAGATTCGCCTGAGCTCGGCGGGCGGGGCGTCGCCGGTGGTCGTGCCCGCCACAACGATCGTCCCGCCAGGCTTGAGCGCCCGGACGGAGTGGCCCCAGGTGGCCTCGCCCACCGTCTCCATCACGGCGTCGACCCGCTCGGGCAGCCGCGCTCCGGGCTCGAACGCCTGGTCGGCGCCCAGCTCGACGCCTCGGCGCGCTTCTCCTCGGTCGCGGCTCGTGACCCACACGCGGATGCCCGCGGCCGCGCGCGAGCGAGATCACCGCGGTGGATACGCCGCCCGTCGCGCCCTGGACGAGCACGGTCATGCCGGGGAACAGTCTCGCGCGGGTGAACAGCATCCGGTAGGCGGTCAGCCAAGCCGTCGGCAGGCAGGCCGCCTCCTCGAACGACAGCTCGGGCGGCTTGGCCACGAGGTTGCGGCGGGGAACGGCGACCGTGTTGGCGAATGTGCCCTGGTAGCGCTCGGAGAGGATCGAGCGGCGCGGGTCGAGCGTCTCATCGCCCAGCCACGAGTCGCTCGTGATCACCGAGTGCACGACCACCTCGTTTCCGTCCTCGTCGACGCCGGCCGCGTCGCAGCCCAGGATCATCGGCAGCGCCTCCCGGCTCAGCCCCACGCCACGCAGCGACCACAGATCGTGGTGGTTCAGCGACGCCGCGCGGACCGTGACGGCGGTGAACCCACGCGGGCATCTCAGCGTCGGGCCGCTCCCCGATCTGCAGGCCGCGCAGGGGATCGTCGCGGTCGACATCGGAGGCGTAGACGGCGAGCATCAGTCGGCGATCATGCCAAGGCGCGCCCCGCCGCCACGGGCACGGTGCGACAATTCCCGGCATGACTATGCTCTGGCAGCCGCGACCACGTCGGTGAGCGTCCCCCCGAAAAGGTGCGCGAGTTCCTCCGCGACTACCGAGATCCCGGCCGGAGATCCTCACCTACGAGTACCGCGACTACCGCGTCGACGACGGCGGCGTCGGCGAAGAACACCGTCATCTCCGTACAAGTTCGCTCGCCGCGGCCGCTCACGCAACTACCGCCTGCACGTCGAGGAATCGGCCGAGGGTCTGTTCGAGCGCGACCGAGTCTTCGACTTCGTCTCCAACTGGAACATCGACCCGACCGCCACCGGCAGCTCGGTCACGCTCGAAGCCTCGTGGCAGGGCGCGGGCGGGATCGGCGGCTTCTTCGAGCGCCTGTTCGCGCCGATGTCCCTGCGGCGGATCTACAGCAGGTGCTCGACAACCTGGCGACCGCGCTTCAGGCGTAGGCGCGGCCGCCGGTCACACCTCGATCGACCCCTCCATGCACGTGACGGTGGCCCCGCCCACCCAGACCGAGCCCTCGGAGGAGTCGATGAACACGCGGCCCACCCGTCCCAGCGCGGCGCCCTGGGACGCGACGTAAGGGACCTGTGCCCTACCGCTTGCCAGAAGCCACTGGGCCAACGAGGCGTTGAGGCTGCCGGTCACGGGGTCCTCGACCATGCCACCGTCCTTGGGGAAGAAGGCCCGCACCTCGAAGTCGATCTCGCCGCCCGCGGGATAGGGCCCGACCACGCCGAGCGAGAGCTCCGTCGTGGCGCGGGTGCAGTGCGAGCACCTCCTCGCCGCTCCCGAGCATCGCGGCAACCCACCCGGGGCCGTTGTCGACCCACTGGCAATCGACGATCGCGTCGCGCTGCACCCCGAGCACTGTCGCGATCTCCTCCACAAGCGGCTCCTCCGCCGGCCCCTCGCGCACCAGCGGGGGCGCCGCGAAGGCCACGCGGTCCGCCGTCGGCCGCAGTTCGATCAGGCCGGCGGCGCACTCCTGGATCGCGACGTTGGGACGCCGCGGGGAGCCGCCGCTCTCAAGCCACGCGTGGGCTGAGCCGAGCGTCGGGTGGCCCGCGAACGGGAGCTCCAGTGCGGGCGTGAAGATGCGCACGCGGTAGTCGGCCTCGGGGTCCTGGGGCGGGAGTAGGAACGTGGTCTCAGACAGGTTGGTCCAGTTCGCCACACGCTGCATTGCCTCCTCGGAGAGGCCCTCGCCGTCGAGCACGACCGCGACCGGGTTGCCCGTATAGGGCCCGGATCCGAACACGTCAACCTGCCTGAAGCGACGTTTCATGCAGCGAGTTTGACAGGGAGGGAGGCCCGCTAAAGTGGACCGCGATGGCAGACGGCTACCGTGCAGCTGTCGTCGGCGCCACCGGGGCGGTCGGCGGCAAGGTCCTCCAGGTGCTCGGGGAGCGCGACTTCCCCCTGCGAGAGCTGGTGCCCGTTTGCGAGCGAGCGCTCGAGTGGACGCAAGCTTGAATTTCAGGGCCGCGAGCTCGCGTGTCGCGTGCCCTCTCCGGAGGATGTCGAAGACTTCGACCTCGTCTTCATGGCCGCCGGCGGCTCCGTCAGCCGCGAGTGGGCACCGCGCTTCGCCGAGCGGCGGGGCGCTCGTGATCGACAAGACGAGCTACTGGCGCATGGACCCGCGAGGTCCCCCTTGTCGTGCCCGAGATCAACCCCGATACGACGGCCGACGCCTTACTCGGCCGCGGGATCATCTCGAGCCCCAACTGCTCGACCATGGCGCTGGTGATGGCGCTGCACCCGCTGCAGCGCGAAGCGGCGCTCGAGGAGGTCGTGGTCTCGACCTACCAGTCCGTCTCCGGGACGGGCAACGCGGCCGTCGACGAGCTCGAAAGCCAGTCGCACGCACTCCTGCATCGCACCGAGCCAGCGGCCGCCGACCGTCTATCCCCACCAGATCGCCTTCAACGTGCTCCCCCACGTCGAGACCTTCAGCGGGCGGCGACGGCTACACCACCGAGGAGCGCAAGATGATGGACGAGACGCGCAAGATCCTCGGTGTCAGCGAGGACGAGTTGCACATCGTCGCGACCTGCGCGCGCGTGCCGGTGATCGCCGGCCACTCGGAGTCGGTCCGCATCCGCACGCGGGAGCCGCTGTCGCTGGAGCGGGCCAGGGAGCTTTTGAGCGAGGCCGAGGGCGTGGTGCTCGTCGACGACCCGGCCGAGGACCGCTATCCCACCGCGGTGGGATCCGCCGACCGCGACGAGGTGTTCGTGGGCCGGCTGCGCCACGACCCGGGCCCGCGCGGCGAGCGCTACCTAAACCTGTGGGTCGTGGGCGACAACCTGCGCAAGGGCGCGGCGACCAACGCGGTCCAGATCGCCCAGCTCCTGCACGTCGAGGGCCTGGCGAGCGCCGAGCAGCGGGCCGCGTGGCAGCCCGCGGTCGCCTGAGTCGATCGCGATCCCGGTGGGCGGGGGGATGCTCGGAGCTTCCCCCCGCCGCTGTGCCGCTGGTGGGTTTCGGCCTGCTGTTAGCCGCGTTTCGACGTTGTAGGTGTCGTATTGGTCGCCTTGGGCGGTGTTGCCCGTGCCGTGGACGGCGGCGGCGTTGGAGTAGAACCCGTAGTAGTTGTCGTTGGAGGGGTTGTTGTTGAACGCGCGCGACATGTAGTAGCTGTAGGCGTCGTAGAGGTAGAACCCGTACGCGGCCGAGTTGTCGGGGCTGGCCGAGCTGTTGGTCCCGAGTCGAGGTGTTGTTGGTGATCGAGTACCGGGCCGGGTACTCGAGGTAGTACCCGTACTGCGAGGCGTACTCGACCGTGTTGGACTTATAGACCGAGCCAAGGCCGTAGTAGTCGTACGATGCCGTACTGGAAGCCCTCGACCGTGTTGTCGCTGTAGGTCGAGTGCTGGTGCGTGTTTTGCCCGTAGTCGTAGTAGTAGTTGTCTTCGTTGTAGAACCCGTAGCTTCCGTACGCGGTGCCAGAGTTGTAGTCGGTGGCCACGTTGTCGGTCGCGGTGACCGTCCCGTATTCGTCCCCGTAGAGGTAGAACCCGTAGGTGTTGCCGTATGACTTATCGCCCGAGAACGTGTCCCGGTTTGACTAATAGTCGGCGTAGCCGTAACCGGCGCAGTCATACGTGGGGCCGCCGTGGAGACAACTGGCACGCGGCGGTGTTGTCGCTGAAGGTGTCCTCGTACTCATACTCGGTCTCCACCAGGGTCGGGTTGCCCGAGGTGTAGTTCAAAAAGGACTGCGTGACCGTGTTGCCCGAACCATACTGGCCATACCAGCCCATACTGCTGGTGCTACCCACGCGGACGTGTAGATGCTCAGCTAGAGAGCCCGCCGCGTAGGTCTCATAGACGCCGTACTTCCCAGCGGACCCCAGCAGGATGCGCAGCTCACTCAACGACGTGCCGATCGTGGCGTCCACGTACACGCCGTACTGGTAGTTACTGATCTTGCCGCCGTACACCTGGTCGTTGCGGATCGAGGTCATGCTCCCCTCGACCAGCACGCCGTAGGTGGCGGTGCCGGCGGCGTCGGTGATCATGTGCCCGTTTAGATTGAGCTTGACGCCGCTGGCGGCGATGTCGATGCAGTACTTATCGCCGCTGCCGTCAACCTTGTTAGCCAGCGTGTAGGTCCCGGGCGCTGTCAGCGTCACCCCACACGAAGTGATCGGGGTAGACGCGCCGGAGAGCGTCCTCCCCCGCCGCACGTGCACAAAGGCAGACCGCGGCGCCCGCAGCACCCCATCACGCACGACCCGCGGACGCGCAATCTGAACGCGAGGAGCCGGGGCCGTCCTGGCTACCCGCGCGAGACCGTGCGCCGAGCCCGCCGAGACGCCCAACACCGCCAGCGCGACGACGGCGAGCACAGGCAGCCCGGCACGGATGAACCGCATACACATGTCGATCCCTCCTTGATCGATGATTTGCCGTACGCACGCTCACCCCAGTGAGCCGATCCCGTCCCAGACGTCCCCAAACGTGCACTCAACAAACGATATCGCCGCGACCAACACCCACGGTAGGACCCATGTACTCGCCTCGCCAGCGCCCCCACGAACTCCAACGCCCCGCGCGTCCTCCCCACCGCTCACGGCGACGGGTTGAGGGTGTCCTACTAACTGTGTGGGCGATGGTTGCGCAGTCGTTCTCCGAAGTGGATTTTGAATGCCAGGAGAGCTTTGGTGCAGCCGGCGACGCGGGTCCACTCGCGGTTCGCGGCGGAACGTCGCTCAGACCTCATTAATTGACCGCGACTGACAGCACCGGCGGGAGACGGTCGGCCACCGTGAACCAGTTCGCGCCGGCGTCGGCCGACCCGAACACCGTCCCCGACGTCGCGCCGAAGAAGAGCCCGAGCCGCTCGCCCGCACCCGTCCAGTCGAAGGCCTCGCGCAGGATCGTGAGGTAGGCGTGGTTGCTCGGCAGTCCCTGGCCGAGCGCGGTCCAGCTCGAGCCCGCGTCGCGTGTCTCGTAGACGCGCACCCGCTCTCCGGGCGTGACCCGGTCCAGGTCCGCGGTCAGCGGAATCACGTAGGCGCTGTCGGGGTCGGCGGGGTCGACAGCGAGCGGGAAGCCGAAGTCCGACGGCAGGCCCTCGCCGATCGCCGTCCAGCTCGAGCCCCCGTCGTCGGAGCGGTAGACGCCTCCGTGGAACTGGAGGTACAGCCGCTCGGGGCGTGCCGCGGCGCGATGCACGCGGTGGACGCACAGCGCGATTTGATCTTCGGGCGCGTCCTCGGGCACGTAGCGCGGCGTCAGGCCCCGATTTCCCTGGCGCCAGCTCGCGCCGCCGTCTTCTGTCAGCCACACGCCCGCGGCGGAGATGCCGATCGCGAGCCGGTCGGGTTCGCCGGGCCAGGTCACGATCGAGTGCAGGCACAGCCCGCCCCCGCCGGGCTGCCACTCGGGCCGGCTGGGCTCGTTCCATAGGGCTTCGTTGAGCTGGAAGCTCTCACCGTCGTCGCGGCTCTCGAACAGCGCCCCCGGATCGCCGCCCGCGAAGACCACGCCTTGTCGCTCGCCAGGCTGAATCACCCAGATTCGCTCCAGCGCGGACTTGCCACCCTCGGGCAGGGCGATGCCCGCGGCCTGCTCCCAGCCCTCGACACCCGCCGGCGGGGGGAAGCTCGCCGTGCCCGGCTGCTCCCAAGCTTCGACGGGCCGATCCGTGTAGAAGATCTTCGGGCCGTAGAACGGCGAGGTGACGGTGGCAAAGACGCGACCGGAACGGGGATCGCGGACCGCGTGGTCGACGGTCTCGCCCGCGAAGGCACGCGCGCGGATCTCGAACGGTCCCGCCGTTTCTCCCTCGAGGACGAACAGGCCCTTGCGCGTGCCCAGGACGAGCTCGGTCACCGGAGCGCGCCACCCGAGATCGCGGGGATCACGTCTACCCGGTCGGCGTCGGAGAGCGCGCTGGCACCCTCGCCGAGCTCGCCGTTGACGAACACGTTGATGTGAGGGCGGATCAGCCCGCGCTCGTCGAGGATCCAGCCCGACAGCGCCGGCTGGGTCGCCTCGAGCTCCCGCAGCAGGTCGTCGACGGTCTGAGCCACGAGCGTGTGCTCGGAGCGGTTTCCGGCGAGCCGCTTCAGCGGCTCGCGCAGGCGCACCACGGGCATGGCCGGGATCCTACGCGACGGATCTGCGTCTGATCAGGCTCACCGATACGGCGAGTGCGAGCACGCCGACCAAGCCGGTGAAGACGATCCCCGCGTCGCGCAGGTTGGTGGCCTCAGCGGCAATCCCGACGCCGACGATCGGGAGCGAGAGCGCGACGTAGGAGACCACGAAGAAGCTCGAGGCCACCTCGGCCCGCTCGCCGCTCGGACTCCTGCTGTTAACGATCGCCAGGCCGGCGCGGAAGGCCAGCCCCGTTCCCAGCCCGGAGACCACGGCGCCCGCGACGAGCAGCGCCAGCGAGCTGGCCCCGAGCCCGCCGGCGATCAGCCCCGCGCCGACGACCATCACGGCGGTCCCGAGGGGAAGGGCGTCCTCGGCGGTGGTGAGCTCGAGACCGAGCTGCCCGACCGCGTTGGCCGCGAACAGCACGAAAACCACCACGCCCGAGAGCCAGTGGCTCGTGAGGTTCAGAAGCTCGGCGAGAAACGACGGGGCGACGGCGCTGAAGAGCCCCAGGACCGCGAAGCCGGCGAACGAGGCCGTCGCCGCGCGGATGAAGACGGCACGCATCTCGCGTGGGACGCCGAGGCGCTGGATGCGAAAGCGGACGCGCTCGGCCGTGACCTTGACGGGCTCGGACACCAACACGACCGCGACTGCGGCGGGAACCAGCAGGCCCAGGTGAACGGCATAGGGGAGGCGCAGGGGGTCCGGGGCGAACTGGGCTAGGAGCCCCGCCAGCAGCGGGCCCAAGCCGAGGCCGCCGACATTCACGACGGTCGCAATCAGCGTGCCGCGGCCGGGGTTGTCTCGCGGCGCCAGGTCGAGCAGCGTCGCCGTGGCGGTGCCGGTGAAGATGCCCGCCGAGAGGCCCGACAGGAACCGCCCGACAAGCAGCGCCCCCAGAGCGTTTGCGACCAGGAAGACGACCGAGCTGATCGCGGCGAGGACTAGACCGGAGAGCAGCACCGGCCGGCGCCCCACCTCGTCGGATGTGTGGCCGAGGAGCAGCAGCGCGGCCAGCACACCGATCGCGTACGTCGCGAACACGACCGTCACGATCAGGCCCGAGAAGTCGTAACGGGCCTCGTAGATCGGGTAGAGCGGGGTGGGCAGCGTGGTGCCGAGCATCGTCACGAGGAAGGCATAAGCGATGCCGATAGTCGCCGCGGTGCCGGTGAGCCGGGGACGGACGGCCGAGACTCCCGATCGTCTACGGTTCATCCGATGGAGCTTCGCACTCTCGGGCGCACCGGTGTAAGAGTGAGCCCGCTGTGCCTCGGTGCGATGATGTTCGGCGCCTGGGGCAACACCGACCACGAGGACTCGGTTCGCACCATCCATAGGGCGCTCGACGCCGGGGTCAACTTCATCGACACCGCCGACGTCTACTCGCGCGGAGAGTCCGAGGAGATCGTGGGCCGCGCGCTCCGGGACGGTCGCCGCGACCAGGTGGTGCTGGCCACGAAGGTGCACGGGACGATGGGCGATGACCCCAACGAGTTCGGCAACTCGCGCCGCTGGATCACGCGCGAGGTCGAGAACAGCCTGCGGCGCCTAGGGACCGACTGGATCGATCTTTACCAGATCCACCGTCCCGAGCGGGACACCGACATCGACGAGACGCTCGGAGCCCTGACCGACCTCGTGCGGGCGGGCAAGGTCCGCTACATAGGGTCATCAACCTTCCCGCCGAGCCAGATTGTCGAGGCCCAGTGGGTGGCCGAAAGGCGCGGTCGGGAGCGGTTCGTGTGCGAACAGCCGCCGTACTCGATCCTCGTGCGCGAGGTCGAGAATGACGTGCTCCCCACCTGCCTGCGGTACGGGATGGGGGTGATCCCGTGGAGCCCCCTCGCCAGCGGCTGGCTGTCGGGGCGCTATCGGATGGGCGCCGAGCTTCCGGAGTCGCACCGCGCGGAGCGCATCCCGTCCAGGTTCGACATGTCACTGCCCGGCAACCAGCGCAAGCTGGAGGCCGCCGACGCTCTCGCGGTGGTGGCGGAGGAGGCGGGTATGACGCTGGTGGAAATGGCACTCGCGTTCGTGATCCGCCATCCCGCCGTAACCGCAGCGATCATCGGGCCGCGAACCATGGAGCAGCTCGAGTCCCAGCTACCGGCGGCCGACGTCGTGCTGAGCGACGAGGTGCTCGACCGCATCGACGAGATCGCGGCTCCCGGCGTCAACATGAACCCTTCCGACGGCGGATACCAGAACCCGGCGCTGGAGCCCGAAGCTCGGCGGCGGCCGCTGCTCGCTGGCAGCGCCGCCGTCGTCGGGGCGTAGAGCCGCCTCGCTTTACGGAAGCGCGGCTGGCCCGAGCGGGTCGCTGTCCATTGCGTTTCGGAATCCGAAACGCGAGGGACAAAGACATCGTGCGACGTGGGTAGTTGCCTAGTCAATAGTTCGCGGGGCGCATGGTAAGTGATAAGATTGTGGTCTTCACTAAACGTGCGCCACAAGAGGACCAGCGCTTTGGCAAACGCGACGAACCGAGCTAACGGAGTCCACCGAGACGTCCGCCGGCTGCGCAACGGCGCCCTGTGGGCCGCGGCTCTGCTTCTGCTGCTGCTCGGCATCGGCCTCGCCGTCCCGGACCTGCGCCACGTCCTCGATCGCGCGTCCGACGCTGGGTTGGGGTGGCTGGGGATCGCCGTGGGACTCGAGCTCGCGTCGTGCCTCGGCTACGTCGCGACCGTGCGGCTGGTCCTGCCGCGTGGGCCGGCCCGCGAGGTGCGGCGGCTGGCCTGGGCCGAGATGGCATTTGGGGCGGTCGTGCCCGCGGGCGGCGCCGGCAGCCTCGCCGTCGGCGCTTGGGCGATGCGGGCGTGGGGCGTCTCGTGGTCGCGCATCGCAAACCGCTCGGCGGTGATCTTCCTGCTCACGAGCGCGGTCAACGTTGTCGTGCTCGGTTTGGCGGGGATCGGCGCCGCGGCCGGCCTCGGGTACGCGGGTACGAGCCTGCTCTACGGTCTCGTGCCCGCTGCAGTCGCCGCCGCGCTGCTGGTCTTCTTCGGGCTGTTGCCCCGGCTGTTCGGGCGGCGCCGTCCCGGCGGCCGGGTGATGGCCGCGCTCGCGCGCACCGCGAGTTGGGTCCGCGACACCAGGGAGATCGCGTTTGAGCCCAACTGGAGGCTGCTCGGCGCGGTGGGTTACCTGCTGTTCGACATCGCGGTGCTGTGGGCGTGCCTGCGCGCGGTCGGGGTGAACGCGCCCGTCGTCGCGATCGTGCTCGGCTACCAGATTGGCTATCTCGCCAACCTGGTGCCGGTTCCGGGCGGCGTGGGGGCGCTCGAGGGCGGCCTGGTCGGGGCGCTCATCCTCTACGGCCTGCCCGCGGCCCCGACGGCCGTCGCCGTCGTGCTCTACCACGCGATCGCCCTGTGGCTGCCGACCCTCGGCGGAACGGCGGGCTTCGTGCGCCTCCGCCGCGCGCTGGCCTCTCGCGGCGAAGGTTCCTCGCGCGGAGCGGAGGCTGAAGTACTCGCGCTGCCGCGAGCGCCCGAACACCCGGCCAGAGACCTCGCGGCCTAGCCCTACTGCTGGTTCTGCCAGGGCGCCTGGGCGTGGGTCGCCCAGGGCGACGCCGTCAGCGCTTGATGCTGCTGGCCGCGAATGACGTGCATGACCGCGTTGATCAGGGCCAGATGGGTGAAGGCCTGCGGGAAGTTGCCGAGTTGTCGCCCCGTGCGCGGGTCCATCTCCTCCGAGTACAGCCCCAGCGGGCTGGCGTGGCCGAGCAACCGCTCGCACAGCTCCTCGGCGCGCTTGAGCTCGCCGATCTCGCACAGCGCCGAGACGAGCCAGAACGAGCAGATCATGAAGGTGCCCTCCTTGCCCGGGAGGCCGTCGTCGGTCTCCTCGGTCCGGTAGCGGAGCACGAGTCCGTATTCGGTCAGCTCGTCGGCGATCGCGAGCACCGTACGGCGAATCCGTTCGTCGCCCGGCGGCAGGAAGCGGACCAGCGGCATCAGCAGCATCGAGGCGTCGAGCGAGGTCGAGCCGTAGTGCTGGACGAACACGCCCCTGTCGTCGACGCCGTTCGTGCAGATGTCTTCGTGGATCTCGTCGGCGATCTTCTCCCAGCGCTGGGCCTGCTCGGTGTCCTCACGGATCTCCGCCAACCGCGCGCCGCGGTCCAGCGCGACCCAGCAGAACATCTTCGAGGAGGTGAAGTGCTGGGGCTTGCCGCGCACCTCCCAGATGCCACGGTCGGGCTTGCGCCAATTCTTGATCGCGCATTGAACCTGGTGCTCGAGGAGCGGCCACACGCGCTCGTCGAGGGCGTCGCGGGAGCGGGTGTGGATATAGACCGAGTCGAGCAGCGCGCCCCAGACATCGTGCTGGCGCTGCTTGTAGGCGCCGTTGCCGATCCGCACCGGGAAGGCGCCGTCATAGCCGTCGAGGTGATCGAGGATGTGCTCGTCGAGCTGGCGCTCGCCGCCCACCCCGTACATGACCTGGAGGTCCTGGTCGCCCCCGGCGACGTCGGCGATGAAGCAGAAGAAGTCGTTGGCCTCCCACTCGAACCCCAGCGTGTCGAGCGCCCACAGCATGAAGGTCGAGTCCCTGATCCAGCTGTAGCGGTAGTCCCAATTTCGCTCCCCGTGGGGCGTCTCGGGCAGCGAGGTGGTCGCGGCGGCGACGAGCGCGCCTGTCGGCGCGTATGTCAGCCCCTTGAGCGTCAGCGCGCTGCGCTGCAAAAACGTCCGCCAGGGGTGATCGGGGAAGGTCCCTCGATCGAGCCAGTGCTGCCAGTGGTGGGCCGTCCACACGAGCCGCTCATAGGCCTCCTCGCGCGTCTGCGGACCGCCGTGCTCTGACCAACTGAGCGCGCAGAAGACCTGGTCGTTCTCCTTCATGCGGTGCCGGGCGATCGCGTGCTGCCCCTCGAATCCCAGCCGCAGGTCGGTGGTCAGCCGCAGCTCGACGTCGACCCCCTCGGCGCTGGCGATGCCCTCGTGGTAGCCGGATCCCGGCGTACTCCCAGCAGGCGGCCTTGCTGCCGTAGTCGAACATCGGCGCGCAGTCGAGCGTCAGCTCGACCTCTCCGTTGACGCACCTGACCATGCGCAGCAGCACGTGGTGGGCGTCGTAGTCGGTGGGGGTGCGGCGGTGGGTGTGGGAGCGCTCTTGCTCGTGGCGCCACGGGCCGATCAGCATGACGTCGCGGACGATGATCCAGCCTGACGCCGGTGCCCCAGCTCGTCTCGAGCACCATCGTGCCCGGCAGGTACCGGCGCGAGGCGGGCACGGTGACGCTGTCCGGGGCCACGAGAAGTGCCCGGCGTCGCGATCGAGCATCGCGCCGAACACGCTCGGGGAGTCGGGCCGGGGCAGGCACATCCACTCGACGCCGCCGCCGGGGGCGACGAGCGCGAAGCTCTCGCAGTCAGACAGAAAGCCGTAGCCGGCGATCGGAGGGAAGGCGCCGGTGGGCCGCTGCAGGTCGCCGGTCAACCGGCGCATCTCCTCCGGGGAAGAGGGCGCCGGGCGCTCCTCCGGGGGCGCCCCCAACCGCGTGGCTCCGTTTCCCTGCCTGGTCAGCTCCTCTGCCACGGCTGCAAGTATCCCGGTTGCGGCCGTACCCGGTGGACGTTGCACGCGGCCTTTCAGGGGTCAGGGAGAAGCGACGCCGCTGGCCCCTGCCATCATCACAATGTGAAATGTCAACAGGCGGAAGAGGATTTGGAGCGGCCCACGGCGCGGCAGGCAGCGGCGCCATGCGGTCGATGCGTGGGCGCGACAAGCCGCCCGCCACTGATGGACCCCAGCCGCGAGCGCGACGGCACCGGATCCTGAAGCTGTTCGCGCCGTACAAGTCGCGCCTCTCGGCGGCCATGGCGCTGATCGCGTTCTCGGCCGGCATCAGCATGATCTCGCCGTTCCTGCTGCGCGAGGTGGTCAACGTTGGGCTGATCCAACACAACAACACGGTGCTGGCCTGAGTGCGTCGCCGGGATGATCGCGATCGCGATCGCGACTGCCGTGTTCAGCGTGTGGCAGACCTACATGTCCAACGCGGTCGGCCAGCGCGTCATGCACGATCTGCGCTCGGCGGTGTACCAGCACCTCCAGCGGATGTCGCTGGCGTTCTTTACGCGTACCCGGACGGGGGAGGTGCAGTCGCGGATCGCCAACGACATCGGCGGGCTCGACGACATCCTCACCAATACCGCCACGACGATCGCCCAGAACGCGACCACGGTGATCGCGGCGATCATCGCGATGCTCCTGCTCAACTGGCGGCTCGCGGCCATCTCGCTGGTTTTCCTACCACTGTTTGTGTACCTGACCAGGCGGGTCGGCAAGGTCAGGCGCAGGATCACCATGACCCAGCAACGGCAGCTGGCCAATCTCTCGGCGCTGGTGGCGGAGTCGCTGTCGGTGTCCGGGATCATGCTCGGCAAGACGATGGGGCGCGGCGGGGATCTCGCGAACCGGTTCACGGGCGAGTCCTCGGAGATCGCGGATCTCGAGGTCCGTTCGCGGATGGCCGGGCGCTGGGTGATGTCGACGATCCAGATGACCTTCGCGGTCCAGCCGGCAATCATGTACTTCCTGGCGGGCCAGCACTCGATCATCGGCGGCATCTCGATGGGAACGGTGATCGCCATGACCACGCTGCAGACGCGGCTGCTGTTCCCGATCCAGCAACTGCTCGGGGTTGGGGCCGACCTGGAGGCGTCGCTGGCCTTCTTCGACCGGATCTTCGAGTACCTCGACTTGCCTGTCGACATCCAGGATGCGCCGGATGCTGTTGCGCTCCGAAAGGAAGAGCTGCTGGGGGACGTCCGCTTCGAGCACGTCTGGTTCCGCTACTCCGACGCCGGACCGTGGACGGTCAGGACATCGATCTGGTCGTCCCCGCCGGCACGCGAACCGCCATCGTGGGCGAGACGGGCGCGGGCAAGACCACGCTCGGGTACCTGGTGGCCCGCCTCTACGACCCGCAGCGTGGCCGCGTGACGTCGACGGCGTTGACGTGCGCGACGTGACCCTCGCCTCGCTCGCGCAGGCGGTCGGGGTCGTGTCGCAGGAGACGTACCTGTTCCACGCGAGCGTGCGCGAGAACCTGCGCTTCGCGCGTCCCGACGCCAGCGACGAGCAGATCGAGGAGGCTGCCCGCACCGCGCGCATCCACGACCTGATCGTCTCGCTGCCCGAGGGCTACGACACGATCGTGGGCGAGCGCGGCTATCGCTTCTCGGGCGGCGAGAAGCAGCGCATGGCGATCGCGCGCACCGTCCTGCGCAACCCGCCGGTGCTCGTCCTCGACGAGGCCACGAGCTCGCTCGACACCCAGACCGAGGCGGCGGTGCAGCAGGAGCTGGTGCGGCTCGTCCGAGGGGCGCACCACGATCACGATCGCCCACCGCCTCTCGACGGTCAGAGACGCCGACGAGATCGTGGTGCTCGATACAGGGCTCGATCGTCGAGCGCGGAACGCACGAGGAACTGCTCGACCGGGGCGGCTTCTACGCGGGGCTGGTCGCTCGGGATGTGAGCGAGCCCGTGGTTCCGGATTAGGCGGTTACGCCCGGGGCCTCCGGCGCCAGCTTGCGCTCTGACGGCCGCGTCGCCCGCGCCCATCAGCCGGGCCAGCTTGGCCGGAGTGTCGTTCTCCTGGCGGGGCGAATAGAGCGCCAGCCGCTGATCGGGCGCCTGCTGCGGCCTGAACACCGCGTGCTCGAAGACCATTGGGCCCTCGACAGGGTGGTGGACCTCCTTGCGGCCCTCGCCGCCGCCCGCGACCTCGTGGCGCTTCCACGCCCGGCAGAACTCGGGACTCGAGTGGCGCAGCGCCTGGATCAGCTCTTCGAACTCGGGATCGCCGAGGTAGCGGGCGCTGTCGGCGCGAAACCTGGCCACGAGCAGGCGGGCGCTGCGCTCCCAGTCGGAGAACATCTCGCGCCGTGAAGGATCCATGAACGTCATCCAGACGTGGTTGCGGGCGGCGCGGGGGACTGCGTCGAAGTCGCCGAAGAGCGCGCAGGCGGCGCGGTTCCAGGCCAGATAGTCCCAGCGACGTCCCAGCACGAAGGCGGGGTTGGGCCCGAGGTTCTCGATCAGCCGGCGCAGGACGGGGGAGACCCGCTCCGCGGGCGATTTGCAGGGAGGTGGATCCTCGCCGCGGCCGAGCACGATGAGGTGAGAGCGCTCGGTCGGGGTGAGCTTGAGCGCTCGGGCGATTGATTCGAGCACTTCGACCGAGGCGCGTACGTCGCGGCCCTGCTCGAGCCACGTGTACCACGTCGTCCCGACGCCGGCCAGCAGCGAGACCTCCTCGCGCCGCAGACCCGGGGTCCGGCGGCGCCCCCCGTCCGGGAGGCCCAACGTCCTCGGGCGTGATGCTCTCGCGCCGGCGCCTGAGGAAGTCGGCCAATTCGGAGCGGCGGCGTTCGCCGTTGCCGTTCGCGTGTCCCCTGACGGGCGTCCCGTTCGTCCTCGGTTTATCGAGTAAGGGTCCGGTCATGAAAAGCCGCTCCGTTCTTCCGATGTGCAGGTCCGTGACTTAGCTCAAGCTCAAACGAGTCGCGAGTTGAGGCTGTTCGGCCCGCGGGTCCAGCAAGCGAATCGCGCGTTACATGTCATGTCTACTACCAGGATAACTCCCTCTCTTGTACCTGGATAAGGATGATCGCACAATGCCCCCAATGACCGCAATACGAAAGCTAGCCGTGGCACGGAGCAACCCCACTTCCGCGTCCCGCAGATGGCTGCTCTTCGCCGTCTGCCTGGCCCAGTTCATGGTGATTCTCGACGTCTCGATCGTGAACGTGGCGCTGCCGTCCATCCGGAACGGCCTGCATTTCTCGACGATCGACCTCCAGTGGGTCGTCAACGCGTACACGATCGGCTTCGCGGGCTTCTTGATGCTCGGCGGGCGGCTCGCCGACCTGCTCGGCCGCCGCCGGGTGTTCCTCGTCGGAACCGCGCTGTTCGCGCTCTCCTCGCTGGGCTGTGCGCTCGCCGACTCCCAGGATCTGCTGATCGCCGCCCGCTCCCTTCAGGGCTTTGCGGGGGCGATCGTCTCGCCTGCCACGCTCTCCATCATCACGAGCTGCCTTCGAGGAAGGTCCGGAGCGTAACCGCGGCCTCGGCATGTGGGGGGCCATGGGAGCGCTCGGTGCCTCCTCGGGAGCGCTGCTGGGCGGAGTGCTGACCCAGCTGATCGGGTGGCCCGCGATCTTCGTGATCAACGTTCCGCTCGGAGCGGTCGTGATCCTGCTCGGCTCGCGCGTCATCCCCAAGGCGCGTGCCGTCGACGGTCCCCGGCACTTCGACTTCTCGGGCGCCACGCTCATCACCGCCGGGCTGCTCGCGCTGACCTTCGGGATCGTCCAAACCAACTCGGCAGGCTGGGGGTCGTCGCAGGTGATCGTCCCGCTCGCGGCCGGCCTCGCGCTGCTGGGCGGCTTTATCGTGGTCGAGTCGCGTTTCTCGCCGGCGCCGTTGGTCCCGCTCTCGATCTTCCGGGTGCGCAACCTCACCGGGGCCAACCTCGTGGTCCTGCTGCTGTACGCCGGCATCTTCCCGCAGTGGTTCTTCCTGACCCTGTACCTCCAGCAGGTCCTCCACTACACGGCGATCGAGGCTGGCCTTGGCTTCTTGCCGATGACGCTCTCGATCTTCGTGGGCTCGACGTTGGCCCCGCGCATCGTCGCGCGCTTCGGACCCCGGCGCGTGATCACCGTCGGAATGCTTGCCGCTTCGGCCGGCGGGCTGCTGTTGTCCGGGCTCTGGCCCGGCGGCACGTATCTGAACGCGGTGGCCGCAGGCGCGGTGGTGGGAGCGCTCGGGATGGGGTTCTCGCTCGTACCGGCGACGATCGCCGCGATGCAGGGAGTCCCCTCGAACGAGAGTGGACTCGCCTCCGGCCTGCTCAACACCTCGCGCCTGATGGGCGGCGCGCTAGGCCTGGCGGTGCTGAGCACGATCGCGGATACGGTCAGCCGCGGCTCCACCGGAGTGGCCCCCGCGCAGGCGATGACCAACGGATTCGGCGTGGCCTTCGCGGTGGCAGGGGCGCTGTGCCTCGCCGGCGCCGCCATCGCCGCGCTGCTCCTGCGGCCGTCGGCGACCGCTCGTCCGGCTTCGGACACGGTGGACGAGGAGGCCTATCGGGAAGACTCGGCGGAGCGGGAGCTGGTCGCGGCCTGAACCAGTCTGAGGCGAGGCCCGTCCGCGTTTGGTTCCCGGCTTGACCTGACGCGGCGGGCCTCGCTACGTTTCAGGCGGGAGTCAGTATCTTTGCTTGGGGCCGTTTGCGGTCGCTTGGGACCCGGAGTCTTCTCGAAAACAAGGGGTGAGCCCATGTTCGTGCGCATCTTCAAACCGACATTCACGATCCGCAGGTCGTTGCTGGTTTTGGGAACCGTCATCGCCGGCTTGGCGTTTCCCGCGGCGTCCATGGCCGCCACCGACGTGATCACGACCTCCCCGATCCACAAGGGGTCGAAGGGGTTCATGCTGTCCTTGAATTTCGAGCAGGGAATGCCCACGGGCTACGGGGGCCGGTTGGCGAACTCGATCGCGGGCATCCTCGTCAAAAAGAGCGACGGCGGCCACGCCACCGAGACGGACACCTACGCGTTCAGCGCGACTCGCAAGAACCCCCTCAAGTACAAGACGGGCAAGAAAGCTCTCCAATTCGGCCAGGTCACCGGCACGTTTGCTAACGGTGGCGGCTCGGTACACCTGACCTTCCACGCCACGGGCAAGGCCACCCACGTCACGGTGCCCAAGGGGTGCACGAGCTACACCGGAGCTCGCAGCGGGACCAAGCGCACGGGGACGCTGAGCGGTTCCTACACGCTTCACGCGGGCGACCTCGGCACGATCACGCAGAAGGAGTTCAAAAAGGCGACGATCTCGACCGTCGCTTGGACGTGCAACCAGCGTTCGCAGGGCTACGAGGTCCAGACGACCGGGTACAAGCCGGCCTGGGTCGACGTCTTCCTCGGGCCGAAGGGCAAGGTGGAAGAGCAGGTCGAGGTTGCGCCCGCCGGGGACGGCTGGGAATTCACCCACTCATTCATGGTCCGCGACCTGCCGAGCTCCGACTACACGCTGAACAAGTCCAAGCTCAATGCCGCCACCGTGAAGGGCGCCGGCGGGATCACGGGCACGGCGACATACAGTTCGAAGAAATCGAGCCCCCACCGCACGACTGGCAAGATGAGCGGCAGCCTCGCGGTGACGATGGCGGCGATCGGCAAGGTGACCGCGTTCCCGAGCCCGCGGTACGCCCGGCAGAACCACACCTAGTTGCGCTCGCGCGCGGCCCGCGAGCCGACGGGCTCGCGGGCCGCGCCGCGCTGCATCCCGTGCGTCTTGACGCGCGGGACCCCGGTCAGTAGCTTCTGACACCGCTTCGGGGTTTCGAAACGGGAGTGGGGTGAGATGGCTGGGCGTCGAAGGGGGCACACATTGCGAGCGTCGCCGTGCGCGAGCTTGCAGCCGTTGGGGCCGGGTGCACGCGTACCGGCTTCACCGGCGCAGGCCAGGGCTTGAGGAGCGAGAGGTTGCCGCGTCGCAGGCAGGTTTCGGCTACCCAGGGCGGATCTCGCGGCCGCGCGGGATCGTCCTCGAGCGGCCGCGCCGTCAGGGCCGCGGCCGGTGCGTCGTCGAGCACCAGCGCCGGCGCTCTCCGAGGACCCAGCGCCGGCATCGTCCTCTATCGCGGCCCCTCCCGGCACCGAGAGGTACTCCTGGTCCATCCAGGCGGACCCTGGTGGCGGCGCCAAGAGAAGGGCGCGTGGTCCATTCCCAAAGGCGAATGCATGCCAGACGAGGAGCCATACTCCGCGGCGCGTAGGGAGTTCGCCGAGGAGCTGGGGATCGCGCCACCCGACGGCGACCCGCTCCCTCTCGGGGAGATACGGCAGAAGGCCGGCAAGCGAGTGCTCGCCTGGGCGCTGGCCGGCGACGTCGACGCGACCGCGGTCAAGAGCAACACCTTCGACCTGGAGTGGCCGCCTCACTCGGGCCAGTTCCGCAGCTTTCCCGAGGTCGATCGAGCGGAGTGGTTCTCACTCGGGGCCGCCCGAGAGAAGATCAATCCTGCCCAGGTCGAGCTGCTCGACCGGTTGGAGGCCGCGCTGGCGTAAGGCGAGCCGTCGGGAGGCGTCACGGCCTGACCTCGCTGCTGGCGCCATTGGAGGTCCAGCAGCGCACGATGTCGAGCTGTAGGGTGCGGCGGCTGCATCCGGCCAAGCGGGCGTCGTGCTCGGACTCGTATTCCAGTTCCTCTTCGATCGCATCGGCGACCGCCTGCGGGCTCAACGCGAAGATCAGGATGCGTGTCTCCCGCTTCTGGCGGCCAACGTCAACGCACCGCTCGAGCACGCACCAGCCGCCCTCGTCGAGGATCGAGCGGGCCGCATCGAGAACCAGCGAGCGGTCCTAGCGGAACACGGTCGATGCATACCGAGTGCAGCGCCCGGCTTCCATCGAAGATCCGCTCAAGGCGACGGCCGCAGGCTATGCCCGGCCGATTGCCGTGCCCGCGTGCACCAGGTCGGTGGGCGCGTCTGAGGCTCCGAGGGCGACCGCAGCCCGCGCCGTGACGAGCTGGTAGAGGACCAGCAGTTGTGTGATCGCAAGCGACTCCGAGCGGTGCAGCTCCGTCCCCACGGTGAACTCCCCGAGGCGCTCGGTGTGCAGATGGGTGGCCAAATGCATGCGATCCCAGATGGTCTCCTCGATAAACGCGCTGCGAGCGGATGAGAGCGTTCCCGGCACCGACAGCCAGATCTGGCGGCCGGTCGTTCTGGCAAGCATAAGCGTTACTCTATTTGAATACGGAAAATTAGTACTTGAATTCTATTTTATGGCGATTACGCTCGGTCTCCGGCCGCTCAAGCAGAAAGGCTCAGTCGAGATGACACTCACCTCCGAGGTACCCGCCAGCCAGAAGAAGGATCGCTGGGCCGCAGGCGTCACTCCGTACGCGGAGATGGGCTACTGGGACGCCGACTACGAGCCGAAGGACACTGACATTTTGTGCGCGTTCCGGATCACACCGCAGCCGGGCGTCGACCCGATCGAGGCGGCTGCCGCGGTCGCTGGCGAGTCGTCGACGGCGACGTGGACGGTGGTTTGGACGGACCGCCTCACTCCGCACGAGCACTATCAGGCGAAGGCTTACCAGCTCGACCCGGTCCCGGGCATCGAGGGTCAGTACATCGCCCGGATCGCCTACGACATCGATTTGTTCGAGGAGGGCTCGGTGGCGAATCTGACGTCCTCGATCATCGGCAACGTGTTCGGCTTCAAGGCCCTGAAGGCGTTGCGGCTGGAGGACATGCGAATTCCGCCCCACTACCTCAAGACCTTCCAAGGTCCGCCGCATGGGATCGTCATGGAGCGTGAGTACCTCGACAAGTTCGGGCGCCCGCTGCTCGGGGCCACGACCAAGCCGAAGCTCGGCCTGTCCGCGAAGAACTACGGGCGCGTCGTCTACGAGGCGCTGCGCGGCGGCCTGGACTTCACCAAGGACGACGAGAACATCAACTCGCAACCGTTCATGCGCTGGCGGGACCGCTACTTGCACGCGATCGAGGCCGTGAACCGCGCGTCCGCCGCCACCGGCGAGATAAAGGGCCACTACATGAACGTGACGGCCGCGACGATGGAGGACATGTACGAGCGGGCCGAGTTCGCCAAGGAGATTGGCAGCGTGATCATCATGATGGATTTGACAGTCGGCTACACGGCGATGCAGTCGATGTCCAGGTGGGCGCGGCGCAACGGCATGATCCTGCACCTCCATCGCGCCGGCCACGGGACCTACACCCGTCAGAAGACCCACGGCGTGAGCTTTCGCGTGATCGCGAAGTGGTGCCGGATGATCGGCGTCGACCACATCCACGCCGGAACCGTCGTGGGCAAGCTCGAGGGCGACCCGCACATGATCAAGGGCTACTACGACGTGTGCCGCGAGCGCTACAACAAGGCGAATCCCGAGACCGGCTTGTACTTCGACCAGGACTGGGCCTCGCTTGCCCCGGTGATGCCGGTCGCCTCCGGCGGGATCCACGCCGGTCAGATGCACCAGCTGCTGCACTACCTCGGCGAGGACGTGGTGATGCAGTTCGGCGGCGGCACGATCGGCCACCCTATGGGGATCGCCGCTGGCGCCACGGCCAACCGCGTCGCCGTCGAGTCGATGATCAAGGCCCGCAACGAGGGCGTCGACTACTACTCGGAGGGTCCCGACATCCTCAGGGACGCGGCGAAGGGCTGCCCCGAGCTCGACGCCGCGCTCGAGGTCTGGAAGGACATCACGTTCGACTTCGAGTCGACCGACACACCCGACGCCGTGGCGACTGCCACGGTCAGCGCCTAGACCTCCGGAAGGGAGACACGCCATGAGACTCACACAGGGAACGTTCTCGTTCCTGGAGGACCTGACCGACGAGGAGATCGAGGCGCAGATCCGTTACGGGCTGCAGAACGGCTGGGCGATCATGGTCGAGTACACCGACGACCCCCATCCTCGCAACAGCTATTGGGACATGTGGAACCAGCCTGAGTTCGACCTCACCCCGGACGAGGCGGACGTTGCCATGCGGGACGTTCACGCGTGCCGGCGGGCGTACCCGAACCACTACGTGAAGGTGGTCTGCTATGACAGCTCGCTCGGGCGCCAGACGTCGAGGCTCAGCTTCCTCGTGAACCGCCCGCGCGAGGAGCCGGGGTTCCGCCTCGAGCGTCAGGACAAGGCGGATCGCCAGATGCGCTACACGGTCCACCCGTACGCGCACGAGGACCCGATCGGACGTCGTTACGGCAACCGCGGCAACCTCGCCTCGACGCGCGACCCGGCGTCGGTGCAGAACGCCACGCCGGGCCGAGATTCATCACGCGCGGGCCGCGACGGCGCGTCGGCGGGGGACGGCTTCGCTCCCTCGCCCGACGAGGGCATCGGCGAGTCGTAGTCGTGGCCCGCGGTCTCGACACCACCGGGAGGCCGCTCGACCCCCAGGCGCAAGACGGGCAGGCGGGTCGGAGCAGAGGCGTCGGCACGGGCGAGCGCGGATCGCCGTCGTTCGCAGACGAGTTCGGCGGGCGGGTCGTGCGTCCGGCCGAGGGAGCGCGGGCGGGCTCGGCGGTTGAGTCGATCGACTTTTCGGCGGCTGTCGCCGAGGAGGAGGCCGACGTGCAGTCGGTCGTGCGCGCCTCGCGCGTGCACGAGGTGCTCGATGAGATCGACAACGATCTGGTGGCGCTCGCGCCCGTGAAGCGACGGATCCACGAGATCGCCGCCTTGCTCGTGATCGACCGGCTGCGGGAGCAGATGGGGCTGCGCTCACAGCCCCCGACGCTGCACATGAGCTTCACCGGAAGCCCGGGGACGGGCAAGACGACGGTGGCGCTGCGGATGGCCGCGATCCTTCACCGCCTCGGGTACATCGACAAGGGTCACCTCGTCTCGGTGACCCGCGACGACCTCGTGGGCCAGTACGTCGGTCACACCGCGCCAAAGACGAAGGACGTCGTCAAGCGCGCGTTCGGCGGGGTCCTGTTCATCGACGAGGCCTACTACCTCCACCGGCAGGAGAACGAGCGCGACTACGGCCAGGAGGCGATCGAGGTCCTGCTGCAGGTGATGGAATCCGAGCGCGAGAACCTGGTGGTCATCATGGCCGGCTACAAGGACCGGATGGAGGAGTTCTTCCAGGCCAACCCCGGGATGGGCTCGCGCGTGGCCCACCACATCCACTTCCCCGACTACGACGTCGATGAGCTCTTGGCGATCGCCCGCTTGATGGTCGACCGGCAGGGCTACGAGATGACCGAGGACGCCGTTCGCGCCTTGCGCGACTACATCGGGCGGCGGGTGCAGCGCCCTCGCTTCGCCCATGGCCGCAGCATCCGCAACGCGATCGAGCGGGCCCGGATGCGCCAGGCCACACGGCTTTTCCAGGCGGACACGAAGCTCTCCAAGCGGGACCTCGTCACGATCGAAGCCGCCGACATCCTCCAGAGCTCGGTGTTCAGCGACACCGAGGAGGAATGCGGTGGCGACAGTAGCGCGAGCGGAGAAATACCAGCCGGTGTCGGGACCTAGGAACTCGCTCGATCCCGAGCGCCCCAGAGCGTACCGCTGACCGAAAGGCCAGGAGCAACCATGCCACGCCCCATCATCCTCGGCGTCGTCGGCGACTCGGCGGCCGGCAAGACCACCATGACGCGCGGACTCGTGCGCATCCTCGGCGAGGATCAGGTGACAGCCGTCTCCACCGACGACTATCACCGCTACGACCGCCGGCAGCGCGCCGAGCGCGGCATCACTCCGCTGCATCCGGATTGCAACTACGTGGACATCATGTCCCAGCACCTGCGCCACCTGCGCCGAGGCGAGCCGATCCTGAAGCCCGTGTATGTCCACCCCGACGGCACCTTCGGCCCACCGGTGTACGTGGACCCGAAGCCCTTCACGATCGTCGAGGGCCTGCTCGGCTACTACTCCGAGGCCATGCTGGACTCCTACGACGTCCGCGTCTACCTCGCGCCGCCCGAGGAACTGCGCCGCCGCTGGAAGGTCCGCCGCGACACCTCGCGGCGTGGGTACACGACCGACCAGGTGCTCATCGAGCTCGACCGCGCGAACCCGACTCGGCGCCGTTCATCCGCCCCCAAGAGCGCCACGCGGACATCGTCGTCTCGTTCCGCGAGGGGACGGCGGCGACCGGATTCACTCGACGCGAGCTCTGCTGCGCAACAGCCTCCGCACCCCGACCTCTCGCTGGTCGTCAACGGCGATGGCGAGCGTGGGATCACGATCACCGAGCGCGAGGCCGAGCGCCGGTTGCATCGCCGGCGACATCGAGCGCGAGCAGGCCGCCGAGATCGAGGAGACGATCTGGGAGCGCTGCACTTCGCCTCGCACCTGCGCACCGAACGGCTGGGCGAGTTCACGATCGGCACCGACCTGCACCGCTCGGAGTCCCTGGCGATCGTCCAGCTCCTGATCCTGTACCACCTGGTGACGGCCAGGGCCGCGGACGCACTGGGTGGCCTCGGACCGCGCGCCGACGCCGGGGACACCGCCGAAAGGCGACTGCGACGAAGTCGTGACACGGTACCCGCTCGGAACGTGACCGCAGACCGCCTCGCGGACGCGGCCAGGGAGCTGGTTCCTGCGCCGCAAGATCACTCGCCATGAGGGTCTTCCGAGCACAGCCCCAGACCTCGGCCGAGACGATCAGACGGTTCGGAGCACTCGCCGACCGCATCGGCCCCTGCGAGGCGGCCGCGAAGGCATGGAGCGACGCCGGATTCGACGACGAGCTGACCGCGCGATGGCTTTCCGCCCGCTGCTTCGACCCCGACGCGGCCCGCGCGCTGGGGGAGCTCGGCGTCTTGCCCGAGCAGGCGACGGCGCGCACGCGCGACGGCGGCGATTACCTCGACACGATCGCCTTTAAGGTCGCCAGCGGAGACCTGAGCCCCCGGCAGGGGGCGGCCCGGTGCCTCTCGAGTCGGTAATCCTGCCCGCGCCACGGTAGACGGAAGTCCCGGGCGGCCGACAGGAAGTCCCGGGCGGCCGACAGGAAGTCCCGGGCGGCCGACAGGAAGTCCCGGGCGGCCGACAGGAAGACCCGGGCGGGAAGCGAAACGCGAGCGGACTGCACCAAGCATTACTCAATGTATTGCCTGTTATTAGCTTCATGGCTATAACGTTGACCCAGCTGTCGGCCTTTCTTGCGGTCGTCCGGAGTCAATCGGTCACGGCTGCGGCCGACGAGCTGGTGGTCACACAGCCTTCGGTGTCCTCCGCGATCACCGCGCTCGGTCGCGAGCTCGGCTGCGAGCTGTTCGAGCGCGCCGGCAGGGGTATGGGTCCGACGGACGCCGGCGAAGCCTTCGCCCCGTACGCGGCCGATGTGATCGGGTTGCTCGGAGACGGACGACAAGCGGCACGAGAAGCGGCCGCCGTGACCAAGCGCAAGCTGAGGATCGCCGCGGTGACGACGGCCGCGGAGTCCTTCGTCCCTCCGCTCATGCGCTCGTTTGCCGAGGAGCACCGCGGGATCGAGCTGACCCTCGAAGTCGCCAACCGTCAGTCGGTGCTGGAGCAAGTTCTCGGTCACTCGGTAGACGTGGCTTTCTCTGGCAAGCCCCCAACGGACCCTCGGCTGGTCGCCGAACCAATCGCAGACAACGAGATCGTGTGTATCACTGCGCCGGACGATCCCGCGGTGGCAGGCGGAATGTTGCGGGCCGACGACCTGGAGGGCTACAGGTGGCTACTGCGCGAGCCCGGCTCCGGGACGCGGGCCCTCAACGAACAGTTTCTGGACGATCTCGGCCTCCATCCGGAGACGTTGACGCTCGGTTCGAACGGCGCGATCAAGCAGGCGGCGCGCGCCGGGCTCGGTATCTCCCTGCTTTCACGCGCCGCGGTCGAGGGAGAGCTCACGTCTGTGCGGCTGGCCGAGCTGGAGATCCCAGATCCGCCAGCAACGCGGCCCTGGTGGAGGTTGGAGACCTTCCGCCGAGCGCGCTCGCGTACGATCGGTGAATGCCCCTGCTCCGCCCGAATGGTTCTGAGGCGATCAGCCCGACCGCCCACTACACCGGATACGTGTGGGCGCGCAACGGACTGTCGCCGCCCGCGCTCGCGACTCTGGAGGGCCGCTTGCTGTTCGAATCGCTGCGGCCGTCCATGGTGGTCAGCGATGTGTTCGGGGGCGGGACCCTCGAGTCCTATCTGCTCGCCCGCCACCTCGCGATCGACGCGCTGCTCGAGCGCGCGATCGACGAGCGCGGCGTCACGCAGGTCGTAGAGGTGGCGGCCGGCATGTCGGGCCGGGGTTGAGGTTCGCGCAGCGGTACGGTGACCGCGTCCTCTACGTCGAGGCTGATCTCCCCACGATGGCGGCGCGCAAGCGGCGGACACTCGCACGGCTGGGGTCGCTCTCCGCACGCCACCGGGTCCAGGAGCTCGATGCGCTCCGCGACAATGGATCCCGACAGTCTTGGCAAGATCGTCCAAGGCCTCGACCGAGGCACCGGCCTCGCCATCATCACCGAAGGCCTGCTTGGCTACCTCGAGCCGTCAGAGTAAGGACGTTGTGGCGGCGGTTTGCTGGTGTCCTTGGCCACCTTCAGTGAAGGGGTCTACATCTCCGATGTCCACATTGGCGAGGGCCAGAGCCTGCGCGTGAAAGCCTTCCGGCTGGTGCTCGCGCCTTCGTGCGCGGACCCGTGCACCTTCACTTCGGCGATGAGGCCGAGGTCGTGCCGGCTTTGCGAAGCCGGTTTTGCCTCCGCGCAGATCCATCAAGCTCACGAGCTGCACCGCGCCTCGACCTGCTCCGCGGCGGGAAGCGGACTCGGCCGCCCGCCTCGCCCATACGCTGGAGGCGTTCGACGGCGTGATCTCGACGACTCTGTACACCGATCCCGGCTGCCCATGGGCCTATTCGGAGATCCCGGCGCTGCGCGTGCTCGAGTGGCGCTACGGCGACCAGCTTTCGCCTGGCGGCTCGTGCTGGTCGGACTCACCGAGCAGGCCTCTCAGTACGAAGCGCGCGGCTACACGCCGCTGCGCGGCGCGCTCGGCCAGCCCGCTTCCGTGACCGCTACGGGATGCCCTTCTCGCCCGCCCCGAAGGCCCGCATCAGCGCCACCTCGCGCGCCTGTCGCGTGATCGTCGCCGCGCGACTCGCCCAGCCTGGCAGCGAATGGCGAGTCCTGCGCGCCATCCAGCTTGCGAACTTCACCCCGCCCTGGTGCTGGAGGATGACGGCAGTTGGCGCAGCGCTGGGGCTCTGGACGGAGTCGATGGCGAGCGGCTGGTGGCGAGCATCGACGACCCCGAAGTGGTGGCCGCCTACGACCGCGATCGCGCGGAGACGCGCACCGCGGAGGGATCGGCAGCCGAGCTCCAGGGTAAGACTGCTACGAGCGACGGTCCCGTGCGGTTCACCGCTCCGTCCGTCGTCTTCGAACGCGCTGGGCAACGCCTGGTCGCCGGCGGCTTTCAGCCCGTTCAGGCTTACGACATCCTGGTCGCCAACCTCGATCCCACGCTCCATCGCGAGCCACCACCGGAGACGCCGGAGCCGCTGCTTGAGCGTTTCACCGAGGAGCTGACCACCCAGGAGGTCGCGGCGTTGCTCGCGCGCGGAAACGACGAGCCCGACCGAACGGGCGCCGAGGCGGCGTTGCTGGAGCTGCTCGCGGACGGCCAGGCGCTGCGCGAGCCACTCGGCGACGACGCGCTGTGGAAGCCGGCCGCCTGACGCACCGCCGCGCGTCTCCGTCCTCCGGGGGTGAAGAACTCGCCAAGCCCGCAGGGCTCCGGAGACGTTGGCCACAAAGTGTCGCCGAGCGACACAAATCGGCCACGGTCGCCCGTCCGGCGCGACTTTGGCTGGTTTTGCACCCCCGGACCGCGGCTCCAGGGCCCCTGAATAGCGGTTCCAGCGCCCACGAAGGTGCAGCCCGGTCGATTACGGACTGCTGAACAATCGCCGGGGGTCTCTCCGGGCCGCTCCGGCGCGTCACAATGCCCCCATGGAACGCGGCCGCGCCCGAGTGCTCGTAGTCGACGACGAGCCGACGATTGGCGAGGTGGTCGCCCGCTATCTGCAGCGAGCCGGTTACCACGCCGGCATCGCCGCCACGGGCAGGGACGCGCTCTCCAGCGCCGCGGCCGAGCGCCCGATGTCGTCGTGCTCGACCTGATGCTCCCCGACCTCGACGGGCTCGAAGTGATGCGCCGGCTGCGCCGCGACGCCCGCGACCACACTGCGATCATCCTCCTCACAGCCCGGGGCGAGGAGTCGGACCGGATCACGGGGTTGCGCCTTGGCGCCGACGACTACGTGGTCAAGCCCTTCTCCCCGGCAGAGCTTGTTGCCCGCGTCGACGCCGTCCTGCGCCGCATCGAACCGCGTACGCGAGCGCGAGGAGACGCTTCGCTTTGACGACCTGGAAATCGACCCGGGCGGCCGCCGCGTGCGGCTGGATGGCGCAGGGATCGAGCTGACGCCGCGCGAATTCGACCTGCTGCTGTTTCTGGCGCGGCACCCCGGGGAGGCCTTCACGCGGGAGCAGCTGATGAGTCGCGTGTGGCAGTTCAGTTTCTACATCGACACCTCCACCGTCACGGTCCACATCCGTCGCCTGCGCGCCAAGCTCGAGCCGGATCCGGCACGGCCGCGCTTCATCGAGACCGTGTGGGGGGTCGGCTACAGGTTCGTGCCGTGAGACGGGCTGCGACTCCAGGTCATAATCGCCGCCGCCACCGCCGCCGCCGTGTCTGCGATCGCTTGGCCGATCTACGGCCGAGGCGCATTCGTCGCTTGCCTCGAGATCCTCGCGCCGCTCGGCGCGGCCACCGCCCTGATCGCCTACCTGATCGCGAACCAGCCCCGGCTGCTTAGTCGGAATGCGCGGCCGGCTGGCCGCCCTCGCCCTGCTCGTGGCGGCACTACTCGCCGCGGCAGTGGCGCTCTTCGCCTCGCTGATGTTCGTCTCCCCACACGACGCGTTCTTCATTGCGCTTGGCCGCCGGCTACGCGGGTCTGGTAGGCCTCGGCGCCGCCCGACTCGTGGCCCGCCGGGCGCTCTCCGATCTCGAGTCGGTCCGAACGGCGCTCGCCCGCGTGGGCGAGGGCGCGCGCGATGTCCGGGTTTCGGTGGGGGCAGGCGATGAGCTCGCCGCGCTGGCCGCCGACGTCGAGAAGATGGCAGCGAGAATCGACGCGGAGGAACGGACACGGCGCCGGCTCGTGGCCTCGGTGTCCCATGACCTGCGCACGCCCATCACGAACCTGAGGTTGATCACCGAAGGTCTCGAGGACGGCATCTTCGAGCCCGCGCGCTCGCGCGAGCTGATGCGGTCGATCTCCTCCCAGGTGCGCGCGCTCGGAGTGTTGATCGACGACCTGTTCGAGCTGTCCAGGCTCGAGGCCGGAGACATCAACTGGTCGATGCAGCAGGTTCACCTCGATGACCTGGTGCGCGAGACGATCGAGACCATGCGCCCGCAGGCGGAGGAGAGCCGCATCTCGATGCGATCCGAGCTCGCCAGAGAGCTCAGTCCCGCGCGCGGCAACCCCGAGCAGCTCCAGCGGGTGCTCTTCAACCTGATCCAGAACGCCATTCGCCATACCCCTGCGGACGGCAGCGTCGTCGTCCGCGCCTGGCCGGCCGAGGAGCGGGCTGTCGAGGTCGAGGTCGCCGACACCGGGCGACGGCATCGACCAGGCCGCCGGCAGGCGACTCTTCGAGCCCTTCGTGCAGGGTCCCTCACGACCGAGGGTCAAGACCGGCTCGGCGGGCCTCGGCCTGGCCATCGCGCGCGCCATCGTCGAAGCCCATGGAGGGCAGATCTGGGTCGCGCACACGCCGGCCCCGGGACGCAGATTCGCTTCAGCCTGCCGGTGGCGGTCTAGAGCCCTACGCTCCGGCTAGGTCTCGCGTTGTAAACCGCTTAACCCCTGCGACTGGTTTGAATGGCCGGGAGGACACAAAGGATCGTAACGGCCGTGTCGCCGCCATCTGAAAGGGGAATCGAATGCTTGGCAAATACGTCGCCACGTCGGTCTGGCGTCCAAGGTGCTCGCTCGCGGCATTCGCGTTATTGGCTGATTTTCGGCGGCTCCGCAGCGTCGGCCGCGGCCCCGAAAGCTCGGCACCTTTCAGAAGCGTGCCTCGAGCCCGAAGCCTGTCAACAACGTGACGGTCGACCCGGCCACAAACATGATCTACGCCCAGCAGTTCGAGGGCAAGGGTTTTACCGCTACAGCCCCAGACCAACAAGTGGACGACGCTCGCCAAGGCGCCCCTCAACCAGGGCAACAACGGGGGCGCCGCATATCTGAGCGGCAAGATCTACACGGTCTACACCGAGACGGCAGCACAGATGGGTGTGTACGACATCGCCACCGGCAAGTGGTCGACGATCACCAACCCGCTGGGGGACGGCACCGGCGACATCACCGCGGCGGGCGGGCTGCTCTACCTGGTCGACGCCCTTGCCTTCGTCTCCTACGACCCGGCCACCGAGCACCACGACCACGCTGGCCACGCCTCCGTTCCCCTTCTCTGCGTTGGCCGGCCTGGCCGCGTACAAGGGCATATCTACGGCCAGCAGGGCGACGACGAGACCTTCGGCTTCGCGCGTCTACGACATCGCGACCGACTCGTGGGATGACCTTGGATGATCTTCCCAGCCGCGCGGTCCTGGGCGCGGCTATCAACCCGGTTGCCGGCGTCTTTTACGCCTACGGCAATTACGGGACGACCTCTTCTACCGATACAACATCGCCCAAGACCGTTTGCTGTACACGCTGCAATTTCCCCAACATCACCTCGATGACGGCGGCATGGCGTACGTGTCGGCCAAGGGGCTGCAGGGCATCTACGCGACCTACGGGCAGGACAGCAAGGGGTTCACGCGCTACGTGACCGCGCCCAAGCCCTGAGCACGGGACCCTGCGCCGCCAGGCGGCTTAGCGACTACCCGAACGTGAAGTCGTAGGCGCTGACGCCCGGCGGTACTTCGATCGTGAGCTCGTGGTCTTGGGCCGAGGGCAGGGAAACGAGCGAATAGAGCCGCTGAGCCCTGACGGTCACGGTTCCATCGTGGACGTCGGATCCCGCATCGGAGCGGTCGATCGGGTGCCCGTCGAGCAGCATCCGCACCTGCGCGCCGCGTTGCCGGCCGAGGTCATCACCAGATACAGGTGCGCGGCCTGGAAGCGGCCTTGATCAGGGCGCCTGAGGACACGGGCGTAGCGGACTGGGAGGTGACGCGCCAGGTCCCGTGGAGCGCGAACTCGTTGAATGAGGGTCGGTCACTCCCGCGGTAGTAGTGGACCCCGACTTCGGGGTCTGCGCGAACCCCTCCGCGCGGGCGGCGCCGACATAGGTCTCGGGCGTCGCCACCCCGGCCGACGGCAGAATTGCGTGCGCGGTCATCGGCGGCGGAAGGTTGTGCGCGCCCGCCTCGTAGAGAAGTTCGCGTACGGCCGCCTCGCCCTGCAGGTAGTCCCCCTCGCCGAACTGGGTATGGCGGACCTGCCCGTGCGCGTCGATCAGGTACTCGGCGGGCCAGTACTGGTTCTGGTAGGCGTCCCACGTGCCGTAGTTGTTGTCCTGGACGACCGGGTAGTGGATCCCGTCCGACGTGGATCGCCTGCGCGACGTTGCTGGCGCTGTGCTCGAAGGTGAACTCGGGCGTCTCGACGCCTACGATCTCCAGGCCGTAGCGGTGGTAGGTCGCGTACAGGCCCTTCAGGAAGGGCAGCGTCCGCAGGCAATTGATGCACGTGTAGGTCCAGAAGTCGACGAGCACGACGTGGCCGCGCAGCCCCGCGAGCGTCAGCGGCCGCCCGCCGGCGTGTTGAACCACTGCTGGGTATCGGTGAACTTGGGCGCCGTCCCAAGGTCGGCCAGATGCGGGGTCTTCACGCCCGGGATCGACACGCCAGACCTGTACGGCGTGGGGTCTTGCTCGCCTCAAGCTGGCGCTTGGCGAATCGAGAAGCCGGGCGCAGCGAAGCCAGTCGGCTCTGCACCGCGTGGGAGTTCTCCAATGCCCTTGTGGGATCGACCAGGAACGCCGGGCAGGTTGTCCTTGGCGAGCAGTTCCTCAAAGCGCACGTCCAGGTTGAACGTCATCGCCACCCCGTCGCAATCAACACCGCTCCGAGCGTGCGCTCGACGATGTGGCCGCGGACCGAGCGGCGAACCCGGTCCAGCACCGCCCTGCCGCCCAGCGCGTAGAGGAGCATGCACGGCGCTCAGCCCGATCGCGTAAGCCAGCGCGACCGCCACCACCTGTACCGTGGCCCCGCTCGAGGCGCTCACCGAGGTGACTGCGGCCAGGATCGGCCCGGCGCAGGGGGCGCAGACGAACCCCAGCGCGGCGCCCACGCCGAGCCCCGAGCGGAAGCCCGTCCCGCGTGTGCGCGGCCCGAAGCGGGCGAGCCTCGAGAGTGGGGCCTGCACACGTGCCGCCACATTGGGCAGCAGCATCACCAGCCCGAAGCCAATCAGCACCACGATCGCGACGGTCCGGGCCGCCCCGCTCGCGAGGCCCACTCCCTTGACGAGCTGCGCCAGCGCCACGACCGCGATCGTGAACGCGAGCGCCAGGCCGATCACGATCCCGAGCGGGCGCCGCCGTCCGCCCACCGCCCCGGCCGAGAGCAGCGCGGGCAGCACCGGGAGGACGCACGGTGTGATGGCCGTCCCGGCGCCGGCGACCAGCGCGAAGAGCAGGAGCAACGGCATTGCCGATCAGATGATCCTCACTCGAGATTGCGAATCAATTAACAAGAGCAGTGGACGCGGCGATTTCTTCCGATCTCGGCGCAGAAACCCTCCACGCATCACGAACGCCGGGTACATCACTTGAAGATTGACCGCGCAGACGGCGGGCGGTTAGAGTGGTATGAATCTAACCCAAGGGGGCATAATGGGTGTGCGTTTCGTCTTTCAGGCCGTTCAGGGTGGTGGTCGCGATTGGCCTTCTCGTCGCGGCGCTGTGCTCGACGGCCGCCGCTGGCGCCTCGACCGAGCGGTGCCAGAGCTGGGGCGCACAGCCTCCTGACAATGGGTCGTCAGGAATCGGCTCCAAGGAGTGACCGCGACGTCCGAGTGCGACGCATGGGCGGTGGGCTCATACGAGCCCGAGTCCACTCAGGAGGCTCTCGCCATCCACTGCTGCTGAGACCGGGACGGCCCGGGCTACCGTCGCTCGCTCCGCACGAGCCGCACCGGCATCGACTCGATCCCGTAGATCCCCGACGGAGTCCCGTACCGCGGCTCGTCGGTGAGCTCGAGCGCTTCAAAGCGCTCCGCGAGGAACGTCAGCGCCTCCTGCAGCTCTGCCCGCGCGAGGTTGGCGCCGGCGCAGTAGTGGATCCCCGCGCCGAAGGTGAGCAGGCGGGCACGCGGGCGCTCGGCGGCGATCTCGAACGAGTCATCCTCGAGTCCGTCGCGGTTGGCGTGCCAGGCGGAGACCAGCATGATCGTCCCGGGCGGGAAGGTGACCCCGCGCCACTCGACCTCGTCGACAGTGATCCGCGCCGTGAACGGCGTCACCGGCTCGTAGCGGAGTGCCTCCTCGACAGCGGCCAGAGCCAACCCCTCGGGATCCGAGCCCAGCAGCCGCCACTGCTCGGGATGCTCGGCGAGCAGCCGCACGGCGTGGGCGAGCTGACTTTGAGAGGTGTCCACACCGCCCACCAGGATGTTCAGGATCAGGTTGCGGAGCTCGTCGTTGGAAAGCCGGTCGCCCTCCTGCTCGGAGCGGATCAGGTCGGAGATGAGGTCTTCCTCGAGCGTGTGCCGGCGAGCGGCGATCAGCTCGTCCTCGTAGGCGTAGAACTCGCTCACCGCCCGCTCGATCGCCTCGCGTTCGGTGGTGAGGCTGACCGGGTCGAACTGGCGCTGGATCCAGTTCGACCAGCGGTAAAGCGCCGGCGCGTCCGCGAGCGGCGCGCCCATCACTTCGGCGATCACCCTCGATGGGTACGGCTTGGCGAAATCGCTCGATGAACTCGCACGAGCCGTCCGCGGGCAGCGCGGCAGTCAGCTCCTCCAGGAACACCCGCATCGCGGGCCGGTAGCGGTCCATCGCCCGCGGCGCGAGCGCCGGGTTGACGAGCTGGCGCAGCCGGCCGTGACGGTCGCCGCCCAGGTTGATGATGTTCTTGGTTATCTCCTCGTGCAGCGGGCCGCGCTCGATTCCGAACAGCTGCGCGATCGCCAAGCCCGGGAAGACCGCCTGCCGCGTGCGCAGGAAGAACTCCGCCGACTCGCGGTCCAGCACGATGAAGCCGAGCGGAGCCTTCGCCAGCCACCCATCGTGGCTGGAGAGCGCGGCCATCGCCTCGCGGTAGCGCTCGCCGCGCAGCTCGGGATCGGTGTGGTCGAGCACCGGAAGTTCGAGCTCGGTGGCGAGCATCGCTACGACTCCACGCGCTCGAACACCGCCGCGAGTCCCTGCCCGCCCCCGATGCACATCGTCTCGAGCCCGTAGCGGCCGCCGCGGCGGTCGAGCTCGCGCAGCAGCGTGGTGAGGATGCGGGCGCCCGTGGCGCCGACGGGGTGGCCGAGGGAGATGCCCGAACCGTTGACGTTCAGACGCTCGAGCGCTCCGTCGAGCTTCCACTCCCCGAGCACCGCCAGCACCTGTACCGCGAAGGCCTCGTTGAGCTCGATCAGGTCCATCTCGTCGAGCGTCAATCCGGCTCGTTGCAGCGCGCGCCGGGTCGCGGGCACCGGACCGATGCCCATGGTCTTGGGGGGGACGCCCGCCGCCGCCCAGGTCACGAGCCGCGCGAAGGGCTTCAGCCCCAGCTCGACGGCGCGCTCGGGGTGGGTGACGACGCAGACCGCCGCGCCGTCGTTCTGTCCACTCGAGTTGCCCGCGGTCACGGTGGCCTCGGGATCGGACCGGCGCATGATCGGCTTGAGCGCGGCCAGACTCTCCCGCGTCGTGTCGGGGCGCGGATGCTCGTCGCGGTCGACGATGCGCCGTCCCGTCCTGCGATCCTCGATCTCCACGGGCACGATCTCCTCGCCGAACCGCCCTTGCTCGTGGGCATCGATGGCGAGCCGGTGGGAGCGGAGCGCGATCTCGTCCTGCTCTTCGCGGCCGATCCCGTAGTCGCGGCGGAGGTTCTCGGCCGTCTCGAGCATTCCGCCGGGCACGGGGTGGTTGACGCCCCCCGCGGTCACTCGCGAACGCACCAGCCGGTCCTCAAGCACCGCACCGCCGGAACGCGCGCCCCAGCGCAGGGAAATCGAGTACAGCTCGGCCTGGCTCATGCTTTCGGCGCCCCCCGCGAGCAGGAGGTCAGCCGCTCCGGTCTGGACCTGCATGGAGGCCTCGATCACCGCCTGCAGCCCCGAGCCGCACCGTCGGTCGATCTGGAGCCCCGGCACGTCGACCGGCAGCCCCGCGTCGAGCGCAGCGACGCGGCCGAGGGCGGGGGCCTCGCCATTGGCATAGCACTGACCGAGCAGCACGTCGTCGACCGCGTCGTGAGGCAGCCCCGTGCGCTCGAGCACGGCGGCGATCACCGTCGAGGCGAGCCTGGCCGCCGGCACCTCGCGAAAGACGCCGCCGAACCTGCCCACCGGGGTCCGCAAGGGCTCGCAGATCACCGCTTCGCGCATGGGCGCCGGACTGTAACGGCTTTGTTTTTGAGTCCCGGCGGCGCCGGTGCGCCGTCGCGCTCACGAGGCGCCCCTACACTCGGCTCCGTGCCGAGCAAGATGTCAAGAGCGGCAATGAACAGCGTCTCGCGCCGAATCCCCTGGCTCCGGCGGCTCCCCGCGGGCACCCTGATCGAGATCGCGGAGGTCGTGCTGCTCGCCCGGGATCACATCGTCAAGCTCGAGCCCGAGGAGCGGCGCCGTGTCGCCCAGCTCGTGCGCATGGGACGAGGACGTCGGCGTAACCTCACCCTGCTCGAGCGCGCCGAGCTCGCCGCCCTCGTCGCCAAGGCCGAGCCGCGGCTGTTCTTCGGTCTCGCCGCCGAGCAGCTCTCTCCGTTGCCGTTGCCCAGGCGATTCGTGTTCGGGCCGGCGAGAAGCGCAAGAGACGGCAACTAGCCCCCATCCCTCAGGAACTTGGCCGCGATCGGCGCGGCCACGGTCCCCCCGACGCCGCCGCCCTGCACGACGACGGCGAACGCGACGTCGCCCCGGAACCCGATGAACCAGGCATCGGTCGCAGGCGGATTGCCCGAGCCGAACTCGGCTGTGCCCGTCTTGCCGTAGACCGGGGGGCCGGGCACGTTCGCCGCAGTGCCGGTGCCCGACGTGACGACGGCCCGCATCAGCATGCGCAGCTCCGACGCCGTGCCCGCCGGGATCGTCCGGGGGGCGGTCTTCTGCTCGAGCGACGGCGAGAGCACCAGCGATGGAGGGTGCCACGTGCCGCTGTGCACCGCCGCGGCGACGAGCGCCATGGTGAGCGGGCTCGCCAGGATTCTGCCCTGACCGATCATGTCGGCGGCCTTCTCCGGGAGCGAGCTCGGCGGCGGAGCCTGGCCGCTGTAGTACGCGAGCGGCAGGTTCCAGGCCGAACCGAACCCGAAGGTCCGCGCCTGGACCGCCAGGTCGTTCTCACGGAGGCGGTCGGCGAGCGAGATGAAGGCGTCGTTGCACGACATCGCGAAGTCACGCACGAAGCTCGCCCCAGGGGCCGATTCGCCGGCGTAGTTGGTGAAGCGCTTGCCGTCGACGGTGATCGACGGCGGGCACGTGACGCTGCTGGAGGGGTTGAAGCCGCGCGCTATCAGCGCCGCGGTGGTGATGACCTTGAAGGTCGATCCGGGCGGGTAGCTCCCGTCGAGCCCCAGGTCATCGGTGGAGTCGGCGGGTCGGTTGGCGACGGCGAGGATCTGTCCCGTCGAGGCCTGGACGGCGACCAGGGCCGAGGGGCGCGAGGTCTGGGGAAGCGCCTTCTCGGCGGCGCTCTGTAACGAGAGACTGAGCGTGGTCTTGACCGGAGTCCCCGGCTTGGCGCCAAACGTGGCGAGGGTCGAGACCACGGTCCCGTTTCCTCTGACCAGCTGGACCCGGCCACCCGGGGTGCCGGCGAGCCGTCGCTGGTAGACGAGCTGCAGCCCGTTGAGTCCGATGTCGTCGCTTGGCAGCACGAGCGGTCCGGCGGAGCGGATGGCCGTCGCGGTGGCTGGGCCGACCTCCCCGAGCACCGCCCGGCCGAATCCCGGGGTGGGACCCAGCGGCAGGGTGCTCGTCTGGAAATGGACGCCGGGAAGTGGATGGATGACGGCGCGCACCTGCTCGTAGGAGCTGTGCCGCAGCGTGATGACCGGGAGGAAGTCTTCGGGCGGTTCCCGGGCCACAGCTTTCGTCAGCGCCGCTCCATCGATGTGGAGCGCATTGGCGAGCGTCGCGATGTCGCGGGCGCGGGGCTTCAAAAGGGCCGGGACGACGCCCACGGTCACGACGGGAGTGGGCTTCTCCAGGGCCACTCCGTTGCGGTCCAGAAGCGGCGCCCGCGGGGGCAGCGCCCGTGAAGCGATCAGCTGGGTATACGTGCCGAGCGCCGGGTTGAGGTCCTGAGGCTCCCACGCCACCAGCCAGCGACTGCCCGAATGCACCATTCGCAGCCTTCCCCGGTAGCTCCATCCTCCCAGGCCCCCCAGCCGCACCCGAGCGTCGAAGCGCACCAGCGCGCGGCTGCCTCTCTCCTCGACGCCCACCACCCGAAAGGAGAGCGCGGTCGCGTTCAGTCCGGCGTTGAAGGCGCCCAGCGCGGAGGAGACTGTCGAGGGACTCGCGCTGGTTGTCCGCGACGCCGCGGCGAGGTGGCCGTCCGACCAGTTCGAGAGGAACGCGCGCGCGGCCGGTTCCGGCGAGGCGCCGGAGCCACACCCCGCGACAGAGAAGGCCGCGACCGCCGTAACGACCGCCGCGGCGAGCCGCGCGGCTCCACCCGGTCTGCGCTTGCAACCCACCCGCAACCGCAGAGCGCTCGCCGCGGGCGCTAACGCTCCGTCTCGCGCGTCTTGCGGCCGGCGAAGAATCCCGCCGTCGCGCCTACGGCGCCGCCAATCCCGACCAGCGTCGCGCTGCGCAGCGGCTGACGCTGCGCCTTCGCGGCGACGCCGCGGACGGTGTGCCTGGCCGTGGCCTTGGCCGCCTTCTTGCCTGCCTTTTTGCCCGCCTTTTTGCCCATCTTCGTACCAAACGAAGCCATCACTGCCTCCACACTAGGGGTCGGGCAGATGACTACCCGGCCAGGTGGGCTTGACACGTATGCCCCGCTCAACGTCGCCCAGCTCTTACCCGACGAGTGCGAAGCTGTGCTCGGCCCCCGACCCGCTGAACACCGCGAGGGCCTTAGTGCCTTTGGGCAGCTCGACCGTAACAGGAAGGTCGCTTTGCGTCTCGGTGCCGTTGCCGAGCTCGCCCTTGCTGTTGTAGCCCCACGCGAGGAGCGTGCCGGTCGATGTGAGCGCCAGGCTGTCGAGGTAGCCGGCGGCCACGGCGACGACCTTGGTGCCCTTGGGGAGCTCGACCTTGACGGGAAGGTCGCTCTGACCCCCGCTGCTCCCGTTGCCGAGCTGGCCGTCGGAGTCGTAGCCCCACGACAGCAGCTTGCCGGTGGATGTGAGCGCCAGGCTGTGGCCCCCGCCGCCTGCGACGGCGACGACCTTGGTGCCCTTGGGCAGCTTGACCTTGACCGGAAGGTCGCTTTGACCTTCGGTGCTCCCGTTGCCGAGCTGGCCCTCCGCGTTGTCGCCCCAGGACAGCAGCTCGCCGGTCGAGGTGAGCGCCAGGTTGTGGTAGGTGCCGGCGGCCACCGCGGTCACCTTGGTGCCCTTGGGGAGCTTGACCTTGACCGGAACGTCGCTTTGGGCCTCGGTGCTCCCGTTGCCGAGCTGGCCGAATCCGTTGATGCCCCAGGCCAGCAGCTTGCCGGTGGAGGTGAGCGCCACGCTGTTCGCGTTGCCGGCGGCCACCGCGGTCACCTTGGTGCCCTTGGGCAGCTTGACCTTGACCGGAAGGTCGCTATTGGTGGTCGTCCCGTTGCCGAGCGCACCCGCGGCGTTAAAGCCCCACGCGAGCACCGAGCCGGTGGAGGTGAGCGCCAGGCTGAAGTCACCGCCGGCGGCCACTTCGCTGGCCTTGGTGCCCTTGGGCAGCTTGACCTTGACCGGAAGGTCGCTATCGGTGGTGGTCCCGTTGCCGAGCTCGCCGTAGACGTTGTAGCCCCACGCGAACACCGAGCCGGAGGAAGTGAGGGCCAGGCTGTGCGCGTCGCCGGCGGACGCCGCGACCGCCTTCGTTCCCTTGGGCAGTCTGACCTTGGCCGGAATGGCCCTATGACCCCTGCTGCTCCCGATGCCGAGCTGGCCATCTGCGTTGACGCCCCAGGCCATCAGCCGCGCCGCCCGGGTAGAGGCCGCGGCTCCGGAGACGGCCAGAGCTGATACCACCAGCGCCGGCAGGACCACCACGATCCACGCCTTCGGCAGCAAGCGTCTCACCGAGCACCGGGCGCGCACCCCCATCACCCCACTCTAATCCCTCTCGCGCAGGGCGGCGCAGCCTACGGCGCCAGCGACTCCAGCGCCCCCGGCAGCTGATCGGGCTCAACGATCGGGGTCAGGACGACGGTCGTGATGCCCCCGTCGACGAACTGCTCCACGCGCGCCCTGATCTGCTCGGGGGAGCCGAAGATGAAGATTTCGCGGATCAGGTCGAGCGGTGCGAGCTCCGCCGCGCGGCCCCGCTCGCCCGACTGATAAGCCGCCACCATCGGATCGAGTTGCTCGGCCCACCCCAGCCAGCGGAAGAACTCCGCGTAGATCGGCACGCTCCCGTAGGCGGCGAACATGGCCCGCGCGAGCACCATCCCCTGCTCCTCGGCGACGGGCAGCACGAAGAACCGGCACGCGAGCTCGACCGAGCCCGACTCCCGTCCGCAGGCCCTCTCGCCTTCGCGCAATGCGCGAACCACCTGGGGCAGCCCCGACAGCGGCAGGAAGTTGGTGAACGCGCCGTCGGCGACCTCGGCCGCGAGCCCGAGCATCCTGCCGCGCAGCGCAGCGAGCACGATTGGGACCGGCTGGGTGACGGGCCGCTCGAGGCGCAGGCCGCCGAACCCGCGCTCGGGCGGGACCGAGAGCACGGGGCGCAGCGCGGCGACCGCCTCGCGCATCCGCGACAGGGGCCGCTCGAACGCCAGGCCGTTGAAGCGCTCGACGGTGACGTTCGAGGAGGCGCCGAGGCCGAGCACGAACCGCCCTTCACTCGCCTCCTGCAACGCCGCCGCGGTCTGGGCGAGCACCGCGGGGCCGCGGGTGAACGGGTTGACGATGCCGGTGACGAGCCGCACGCGCTCGGTCACGGGGGCCGCCAGCGCCAGCGGGGTGAAGCCGTCGGCCCCGTTGGGCGTCTCGCCCGACCACAGGTCGTCGTAGCGCAGTGCCTCGGCCTGCTGGTAGAGGCGGGGATGGTCGGCGAGCGGGACCCCCGTGAAGGGGACCGTCAGACCCCATCGCAGCGGTGGGACCGCCCGGCGCGAATCGCTTAAAGCCACCGAGCGAACCTACCAACACGGCGCGAACTTGACTCTCCGGGCTCCGTAAGTATAGACTTACGGTAAGTGTTGGCTAATGAAGACTCGGGGAACGGAGGGCCACGATCGGATGGACTCACCGCGCTCGGCGACCCCAGGCGTAGGGAGATTTTCGAGCGCCTATCCGAGCGCCCCCGGTCGGTCGGTGAGCTCGCCGACGGGCTGCCCGTCACCCGGCCGGCGGTCTCGCAGCACCTCAAGGTGCTCAAGGCCGCGGGCCTCGTCAAGGACACGGCGATCGGCACCCGCCGGGTCTATCAAGTGAACCCAGATGGGCTGGCAGCGCTGCGCGCCTACCTCGACGGGTTCTGGAACCGTGCTCTGGAGGCCTTCAAGGAGGCCGCGGAGCGCCCGGAGAAGGAGGTCTCGTGACCATGCAGGACACCCAGTCAAAGGCAACGTCGGTCCGCGCGGAGGTCGTGGTAAGCGCCCCGGTCCAGCATGCCTTCAGAGTCTTCACCGAGGAGATGGCGAGCTGGTGGCACCCCGATCACCACATCCTCCAGGGCGAGCTCGCCAAGATGGTGATCGAGCCGCGGGTCGGTGGCCGCATCTACGACCTCGGCGCTGACGGCACCGAGTGCACGTGGGCGCGCGTCCTCGCCTTCGAGCCGCCTCACCGCCTCGTCTTCAGCTGGGACATCAGCCCGCGCTGGGAGATCGAGACCGACCTCGAAAAGACCAGCGAAGTCGTTGTCACGTTCGCGGCGGAGGGTGACTGGACCACTCGCGTCGAGCTCGAGCACCGCCATCTCGACCGCCACGGCGAGGGCTGGGAAGGCGAACGCGACGCGGTGGGATCGCCCGGGGGATGGCCCGACGGTCTACGCCGTTTCGCCGAATACGTCGAGCGCTGATCCCGCGCCGGCTGCCGCCGGCGCGGCGCTCGAAGTCGTGCCGGCGGCGTCGGAGTTGTAGGGCGGCCCTGTCACGGTAAGCCCGCCGTCGACCACGAGGGTGGTACCCGTTACGTACTCCGACGCGGGCGCGAGCAGGAACAGCACGCAGTCGGCGACCTCCTGGACCGTCCCCATGCGCCCCTTGGGGATCTTCGGCAGCACGGTCTCGAGCGCCGCGACGCGGCCGGTCGCATAGAAGAACGCCGAGGACTCGGAGTCGATGATGCCGCCATTGACGGCGTTGACGTTGATCCCGCGCGGCGCGAGCTCGACCGCCATGTACCGCGTCCAGGCCTCGATCGCCGCCTTGGCCGACCCGAGATTGGCGTAGGTCGGGATACGCCGTGGTCGACCCGTAGCTCGACAGGACCACGACCCTTCCCACGCCTGGCATCAGCGGCACCGCTCGCTGCGTTCCGACCACAAACGCACGCACGTTGAGGTTGAAGGTCCGCTCGAGGTTGTGGGGCTTGAGCTCCATGATCGGACGGAAGTTGCTCGCGGCGGCGTTGGAGACGAAGAAGTCCAGGCGCCCGAAGCGCTCCTCGATCTCGTCGAACATGCGCCCGATCGCGTCGAGGTCCTCCAGGTCCGCCTGGATCGCGACCCCGGAGCCGCCCCGCTCCTCGATCCCCCGCAGGGTCTCGGAGGCCGCCTCCTCGTTGCGGCGGTAGTTGACCACGGGGATCGTGCCCCGCTCGGCGAGGCTGTAGGCAAGAGCGCGCCCGATCCCCCGCGAGCCGCCGGTGATGAGCGCGATGCGGCCCTCGAAGCCCTCGGAGGTGCTGTTCACCGCAACAGCTCCCGGGCGATCGTGCGTCTTCTGGATCTCGGCCGTGCCCTCCTCGAAGCGCTGCGCGCGGGCGTCTCGATAGACCCGCTCGATCGGCGACGAGGACCAGTACCCGATCCCCCCGTGGACCTGCAGGGCGCCGTCGGTCACACGCTGGAGCATCTCGGAGGCGAACAGCTTCGCCATCGCGGACTCCGCGTTGGCCCCGCCGCTCGGACTCCCACATCCGCGCGGCGTCCAGCACCAGCGAGCGCGCCGCGGAAAGGTCGGTGGCCATCTCGGCCAGCCTGAAGGCGATCGCCTGGCGCGCCGCGATCTTGCGCCCGAAGGTCTCCCGCCGCTGCGCGTAGGAGACCGCGAGCTCCATGGCCCGCGAGGCCAGCCCGACACAGGTCATTCCCGACCGCGATCCGCGACGGCGCCAGAAAGCCGCGACAGGGCGATCTCGAGCCCCTGGCCCTCCTCGCCGAGCCGGTCGGCGACCGGCACGGGCGCGCGGTCGAAGACCAGGTGGCGCGTGGTCGGTGCCGCGCACACCCATCGTCTCGGGCATGACGTGGGCCGTGACGCCGGGGCCGTGCGGGCGGCACCATCAGCGCGACCGTGCCCTCGGCGCCGCGCGTCCCTCGAGGCGGGCGAAGCAGCAGCAGGTAGTCGGCGACCGTCCCGAAGGTGATCAGGTGCTTCTCGCCCGCTCAGGAAGTACGTGTCGCCCTCGCGCACGACGCTCGAGCGCATGTCCGCCCCGGTCCCCGCGGTCGGCTCGGTGAGCGTGAACGCGACCTTGATCTCGCCCTGCACCTGCGGCACCACGAACCGCTGGCGCTGCTCCTCGGAGGCGTGCGAGTCCATGGGCCGCCAGATGCCGTTGCAGACGTGGACGATCATCCGCAGCGAGGCGTGCGACATCGAGAACAGCTCGAGCAGCTCGAGGTAGCGGGTGAAGGGAATCCCGCGGCCCCCGTACGCGCGCGGCGCCGCCAGCCGCAGGTAGCCGCGGTCGCGCAGCTCCTCCCACAGCTCCATCGGCACGGACCGCTCCGCCTCGATCAGCTCGGCCCAGCGCTCGCCCTCGGAGTGCACGTAGGCGGCGACCTCCTCCTTGCAGCTGCGGCGAATTCCGACTCGTCGAAGACGCTCGGTCCGCGACGGCGGTCGTCATGCGCACCGCCGGCTCACGCGGCTCCTGCCGCGCGAGCTCGATCGCGCATCTCGCGCAGCACGAACTTCTGGATCTTGCCCGACGGGTGTGCGCGGCAGCGCTCGAGACGATCTCGAGCCGCTCGGGCCAGTAGGTCTTGGCCACCCGCCGCGAGTCGAGGTAGCGCGACCATCGCCGCGAAGTCGAGCTCGGCGCCGTCGCGCAGGACCACGAACGCGCACGCCCGCTCGCCCAGGCGCTCGTCGGGCATGGCCACGATCGCGACCTCGCTCGACCGCGGGGTGGGCGTACAGAAGCTGCTCGATCTCCGCCACCGGGATCTTCTCGCCGCCGCGGTTGATGAGGTCCTTGACGCGGCCGGTGATGCGCACGTAGCCCTCTGCGTCGAGCGTCGCGAGGTCGCCCGTGCGGTAGAAGCCGTCGGCGCGTGAAGGCCTCGGCGGTCAGGTCGGGCCGGTTCAGATAGCCCTTGAAGTTGTAGTCGCAGCGGACCTCGAAGTTGCCCTCGACCCCCGGCTCGAGCCAGGTGGCCCGCAGTCGTCGGTGATCCGCACCCGCACTCCCGGCAGCGCCCGGCCGTCGGTCCCCCAGCCCTGCTGCTCGGGTCCGCCTCGGGCACGAACGCGGTCCCGAGGCAGGTCTCGGTCGTGCCCCACGCGCCGCCGACCTCCGCCGCCCAGCACGTCGGCGGCCTCGCGCGCGAGCTCGCGCGGGATCGCGGCCCCGGTCGCGACGAACGTGCGCAGCGAGCCGGGACGCTCGTCCTGGCTCGCCCGCGAGCTTGACGAGGTCGGCCAGGAACGGCGTCGCGGCCTGGACGAAGGTCACGCCGAAGCGGCTCATCGCCTCGAGCCCCGTACCCGCGTCCCACACCTCCTGGAGGACCTGGGGCACGCCGAGGCGCAGGGCGATCCACATGCCGTAGAGGAAGCCCGTCTGGTGGGCGAGCGGGGAGGGACGTAGATGACGTCGTCGGCGCCCAGGCCGAAGTGGTCGATGTGAGCGTCGGCGGCGCGGGTGAGCACCTCGTGGCTGTGCAGCACTCCCTTGGGTTGGCCCGACGTGCCAGAGGTGAAGAGCAGCTGCGCGGTCGCGTCGGGCCGCGGGCGCAGGCTATTGCAGCAGCTCGGGGTCGGGGTGGGCTTCGGCCAGCAGGTGGCCGTAGCTGGAGTGGCCCAGGTGGCGCGCGTGGTGGGAGGTGTCGAGCACGACGACGTGCGCGAGCGAGGGCACCGCCATGCGCAGGCTGAGCGCCATCGCCTCGTGGTCGCGGCCGCGGAAGCGGTCTGGGACGAGCAGCACCCGCGCCCCCGACTCGCGCACCATGAAATCGAGCTCGCGCTCGCGGAACATCGGCATCAGCGGCTCGCAGACCGCCCCGATTCGCAGGGTGGCGAGCGCGATCGTGACGAACTCGAACCGGTTGGGGAGCTGGAAGGCGACCGGCTCGCCGGGCTTGACTCCCAGCTCGAGCAGCAGCGCCGCGGCCGTGCGGTCGACGTCGGCCTGCAGCTGGGCCCACGTCAGCTCGTGGGCCGCGCCGGCGGAGTCCACGCCCACCACAGCCGCGCGCCTGTGGCCGCTCGTGCGCGTGGCGGTCGAGGTCGTCGAGGATCAAATTTGCTGGTTGGCCGGCGCGCATGCGCGCCGGCCCCGGCCGGAACATGTTCCGGCCGGCGGGTCGGCACATGCGCCGACCCGAACAGCTCAACCGTCTGGAACCTTCCCATTCGACACGGCGGCGGGCACGCCCAGCGCGTTCATGTGGTCGAGGAACTCCGGGTACGAGATGCGATAGGCGTTCGGGTAGGAGAGCTCGGTGACGCCCTCGGCGCTCGCGCCCGCGACCGCCAGCGCCATCAGCACGCGGTGGTCGTTGAAGGAGGACAGCGTCGCGCCGTGCAGCTTCGGGACTCCCTCGAACCGCATGTCCTCGCCGTCGAACTCGACTCGCGCGCCCATGCGCGCGCAGCTGGAGCATCGACGCGACCCGGTCGGATTCCTTCAGGCGCACGTGGGCGACGTTGCCCAGCACGCTGCTGCCCGCGGGCGCGGCTCGCGAGCACCGAGAGCACCGGCACCATGTCGGGCAGGTGGCGGCAGTCCAGACGGCCGCCCCGCGGCGGCTCGCCGTCGTGGTCGATCGAGATCAGGCCGCGCTCGGCGTCGATCCGCAGCGGCACCCCGGCCGCGCGCAGGTCCTCGAGCACCGCCGCCTCGGGGTGGCCGGCGATCGAGGTCGAGCTGCGGAAGGTGGCGCGCGCGGGATGGAGCGCGCACGCGGCCAGGGGGAAGACGACCGAGCCGAGGTCGGGAGGCAGGACGACGTCGGTCGCGACGCGGCTCGCTGTCCCGGCTCGACCTCGAACCTGCGCCAGTCCTCGCGCACTGTCGACGCGCAGCCCGAAGTCGCGCATCATGTCCACCGTCAGCTCGATGTAGGGCCGCTCGTTGAGCTCGCCCTCGACGTCGATCGTGGTCGGCTCGCAGCGCGAACGGCGCCAGCATCAACAGGCCCGAGATCCACTGCGAGAGCGTGCCGTCGATGGCGCACGCGACCGCCGCGCGGCCGACGCCGGATGGACCGTGACCGGCAGGCGGTCGCCGTTCGCCTCCAGCTTCACGCCGAGGTCGGTCAGGGCCTGCAGCAGCGGCCCGATCGGGCGGCGGTTGAAGTAGCGCTGGCCCACGATGCGGATCGGCCGGTCGCCCAGCGCGGCGAGCCCCAGCAGGAAGTAGAGCGTCGTGCCCGAGCTCCCGACTGAGACCTCGTCGGCGACCGGGCGAGAAGCCGCCACCCTACACGCGCCAGGCTGTCGCCGCGAGTCGCGGATCTCGGCACCCAGCCCACGCAGCGCCTTCACGGTGAAGGCGACGTGGCGGGCCGCGGTGCGCTCCGTGATCGTGCTCTGCCCAGGGGCCAGCGCCGCCAGCATCAGCGCGCGGTGGGCGTGGTACTTCGACGGGGGGATCGGGATCTCGCCCTCGAGTGGGGCTGCGGGGCTGGCTACGAGCAAGCGCATACGCGATCACTTCCGGGTACCTCCCTACCTCGCGCGATCCCCCGCGGAACCCTCGGCCGGCAAACATACAGACGAATGGGGGGTGGGCTCTGATGGGCGCGAGAGATCGACGGGCGGCGGCGGAGCCCGGAGCGACCATAACTGGCCCAACCTCGATGGAGGAGCTGGGGTTGCGCCCCTCGTGGTCGTATGGCGCCCATGGCGGGCCCGACCTCGGTGGAGCGCTTGGGGTTGGGCCCGCTTTGGTCGCTACCGGCGGATGCACCGAGCCTTGCAGGTCCTTTACCCCACTCTGAGTAACCGCTGCTTTGGTCAGCCCTACTTTGTCTTATCCGACCAGGGAGCCGATGACGTGATCGAGGTGAATGGGCTCACCAAGCGCTACGGCAAGACCGTGGCCGTCCAGGACCTGAGCTTCGCGGTCAAACCTGGCGTGGTGACCGGCTTCCTCGGCCCCAACGGCGCCGGCAAGTCGACGACCATGCGCCTGATCCTGGGATTGGACGCCCCCGACTCCGGGCATGCCATGGTCGACGGCAAGCGCTACGCGGACCATCCCGCGCCGCTGGCCGAGGTCGGGGCGCTGCTGGAGGCGCGGTCTGTCCACCCCGGCCGATCTGCATATAACCACCTGCTGTCACTCGCGCAAACGCACGGGGTCGGACGCGCCCGAGTGAGCGAGCTGATCGAGATGGTCGGGCTCGAGAGCGTCGCGCGCAGGCGCGCGGGCACGTTCTCGCTGGGGATGGGGCAGCGGCTGGGTATCGCCTCCGCGTTGCTGTGCGACCCGCGAATTGTGATGTTCGACGAACCCGTCAACGGGCTCGATGTCGAGGGCATCCAGTGGGTCCGCGGGCTGCTCAAGGGGCTGGCCGCCGAAGGGCGCACGGTGTTCGTCTCCTCGCATCTGCTGAGCGAGCTGGCGCAGACGGCCGAGCACCTGATCGTGATCGGACGGGGCCGCCTGCTCGCCGATACGGGGGTGGAGGAATTCGTGCGCGGTGCCTCCAAGCAGTCGGTGCGGGTTCGCTCGCCGCAGAGCGACCAACTCGCGGACCTGCTCGCCGGCCCCGGGGTGAACGTGCAGACGGTTGGGCCGGGCCTGCTCGAGGTCACCGGCGCCGACGCGCGGCGAATCGGCGAGGCCGCGGCCGACCACCGCATCGTGCTCCACGAGCTGACGCCGCAGCAGGCTTCGCTGGAGGAGGCCTTCCTGGAGCTCACCCGCGACGACGCCGAGTTCCAGGCCGTCGCCCGGGCCGAGCCGGCGAAGCTGGAGGAGGCTCCTCGATGAGCTCGCTCGCCGCCTCGCGCGTGCGCGTCACCCAGCTTCGCGTGGCCCGCTCGGAATGGACCAAGTTCCGCTCGGTTCGTTCCACGTACTGGTCGCTGTTCGTCGGCTTGCTCTTGCTGATCGGCATCGGCATCCTCGTCTGCGCGATCTTCACCGCTCGCTGGCCGCATCTCAGCCCGCACCAGCGAGTCAACTTCCAACCCTTGCGCGCGAGCCTGGTCGGGGTGAACTTCGCCCAGCTCGCGGTCGGAGTCCTCGGCGTGCTCGTGATCACGGCGGAGTACTCGACCGGCTCGATACGCGCCACGCTGTCGGCCGTCCCCAAGCGCCTGCCGGTGCTCTGGGCCAAGACGGGGGTGTTTGCGGCGGTGACGCTCGTGCTGAGCGCACCCGCCGTGTTCATCGTGTTCTTCGCGGGCCAATCGATTCTCTCCACGCACCACATCAACGTCTCCATCTCGCATCCCGGCGTGCTGCGGGCCCTCTTCGGCGCTGCCCTGTATCTGATGGTGATGGGAGTGTTCGGGCTGGGACTCGGTGCGATTCTCCGCAGCACCGCGGGCGGCATCTCCGCGCTGGCCGCGATCGTGTTCGTGCTGCCGCCGGTCGTGGGCCTCTTTCCCTCGAGTTTCGCCAACGCGGTGGATCCCTACCTGCCGAGCAACGCGGGGGGAGCGGTGTGGACCATCCATCCCGGCGCCCACACGCTCGCGCCCTGGGCCGGATTGGCCGTGTTCTGTGGCTACGCCGTGGCCGCGATCGCGATCTCAGCGATTCTGATGCTGCGGCGCGACACCTGACGGCGGGATGAACTGTGCCCGGGCGCGGTCCACCGCCGCGCCCGCGTCGCAGCCCTCGAAATGGTCGTTGACCAACCCCATCGCCTGCATGAAGGCGTAGACCGTGGTCGGGCCGACGAAGCGAAAGCCGCGCTTCTTGAGCTCGCGCGCGAGCTCGCGTCCGTCGGTCTGCTCGAACCGCCAGACAAAAGACGCCAGCGAGCCCTCCGCCGCGACGAGCTCGACGGCGCGGCCCGCGTTGTTGATGGTCGCCTCGATCTTGGCGCGGTTTCTCACGATGCCGCTGTCGCTCAGCAGCCGGGCGACGTCGCGCTCGCCGAACCGCGCGACCCGGGCGAAGTCAAAGCCCGCAAACGCGCTCCTGAAGGCCTCGCGCTTGCGCAGGATCGTCAGCCACGAGAGTCCCGCCTGGAAGCCCTCCAGGCAGAGCTTCTCGAACAGGCGCGTGTCGTCGCCGACGGGGAAGCCCCACTCGTGGTCGTGGTAGTCGCGATACTCGGGAGTTGAAGCGCCCCACGCGCAGCGTGCGACGCCGTCCTCGCCGACGACGATGCGGGCGTCGCTCACCGCTTCTGCGCCGCCTGGGAGGCCGCTGCCTTGGGGTCGAGGTCGGCGAGGGTCAGCTGGTGGGCCGGAGGGCGATGGAGGAGCCGCGTGGTGGCGGCGTTGAGGTCTGCGTCGACGTGCAGGAGCTCGCCGGACTCGAGCGCGCGCCACGCCGGATCATCGTCCATCGGCTCGGAGGCGACGACCACCGCTGGGGCCTGCGCCAGATCGGCGGAGTGGACGCGGACGGTGCGCCACGAGCTCGAGTGCTCGAGCTGGCGGTCTCCGCTGGCGCCCCCGGCGTCGCGCTGCAGGACGTAGAGCTCGTGCGTGTCGGGGTAGCGGAACGCCCACAGCTCCCGTGCGGTGATCAGCACGAAGTTGAGCGCGAACACGGGCAGGTGGTCGGCGACCCAGCCGGCGGCCTGCTCGACTCCCGCTCTGACGCCGCCGGTGCGCTCGATCGCGCCCGTGATCAGGGCGAAGAACCGCTCAGAGTCGGTGTCGCCCGCGACCAGCGACATGCCGTCGCCGACCTCGCGCTCGAGCGCCTGCAGGTCGCCGATCACGCCGTTGTGGGCAAACAGGCGGCCGGCCTGCTCGAAGGGGTGGGTGTTCTTCGGGTTCACCGCCCCCGTCGAGGCGTAGCGGACGTGGGCCACGAAGGTGCGCGAGTGAACCTCCCGGGCCTCCATCGCGAACCTGCGGTCCTCGTAGGCCGCCAGGGGCTGCTTGAAGACCACGGGGCGGTCGTGCTCGTCGAAGATGCCGAGTCCGGTGCCGTCGGGCTCGCGGTGGCTCTGCTGCGCGAGCGAATCGGGCGCCTGAAGCAGCCAGAAAGTCGCGGCCACGCGCCTCGGCCCACCGCTCATCCCGAACAGGCGGCACATTCGCACCGGGACGGTAGCGTGATTGTGCCGTCGACCAACGTACGGCCACGTGCCCAGCGGCGCTTGACGTGAAGCGCGACCAGGGGTAGGTTGGCTACCTAACGGGGGCCTCATCATCACGGGCGCGCGGGATGCTGGTCGCGAGAAGCCTGCTGCGACCGACCGGGAGGGTCCGTCACAAACCATCACCAAGGAGGGGTTCAGATGAAACGACGACTTGCGTCCACTGGCGCGCTTGCGGCGACCATCGGCATCATTGCCCTGCTCGGCGTCGGCGGTGGCTATGCGCTCGCCTCGGGCGGAGGCACTGCGAACGGCTGCGGCCAGCGCAGCCACAGCGATAAGTGCATGAACAACGGGACCAGAAGCGCGCCTGCCAGCGCGCCCGCGAAGACCCCTGCGACTAGCGGCGCATACGCGCACGTGCTCTACAACTCCGGCACGGGCCAGGCGACGATGGTCCAAACACACGGCATGGGCCACGCGACGGTTATGGCGTCGGGGGACGGCGGATTCTGCTTCAGACACCTGCCGTTCACTCCCAACAATGCGACCGCATCGATCGACTGGACGCACGGCACCTCTGAAGAGGACACCGCCCAGGTCGCGATCAAGTCTCACGGCACGGCCCAGTCCTGTCCGACTGGAGATCCCGTGCGCGTAGAGACCATCAACGCAAACACCGGCACCGAGGAGCACTCGGCCTTCTACATCCAGTTCAACTAGTACGCCCGCAGGGAAGGTAGCTGGGTCGTCCAATCGGGCGGCCCAGCCCCTCATCGAATCTTGACCGTTCGCTGATGCGCGTGAGCTAACCTGACTGAAGGACGGCATGAGGTTTTTGCGCACAGCTTCCACGGGTCGCCTGCTCGCCGTCCTCGGCGGGGTGGTGGCAGCTCTGATCGCGTGCGCCGCGGTCGCCGTGGCGGCGACGTCCGGCGGACCGGTGCCCAAGCGACAGGCGCTCGCGAGCGCTGTCCACCAGGCGCTCAAGGCGCCGGCGATCTCCGGCATATCGGCCCGGGTGAGCTTTACCAACAACCTGATCGGCAGCTCGGAGCTCCAGGGCTCGGATCCGCTCCTGCAGGGCGGGACGGGCCGCTTCTGGATGTCGAGCGCGACCCACGAGATTCGGCTCGAGATCCAGGGCTCCAACGGCGACGCGCAGGTGGTCGTCCACAACGGCTCCTTCTGGATCTACGACCCGGCGTCTCAGACCGTCTACGAGGGCAAGCTGCCCGCCGGGTCGAGCTCGGGCGGCGCCTCCCACAGCAAGGGACACCAGGGCATCCCCTCGGTGTCACAGATCCAGTCTGGGCTGAACCGGCTCATGCGTCGCGTCGCGCTGAGCGGTGCGATCCCCAATAACATCGCGGGCCAGCCGGCGTACACCGTGCACATCTCGTCCAAGCAGGGCGGGGGCCTGGTGCGCGGGTTTGAGCTCGGCTGGGACGCCGTCCGGGGTGTGCCGCTGCGCTTCGAGGTTCTGGCGCGCGGCGACTCGACGCCTGTGCTCGAGCTGACGGCCACCGACATCTCGTTCGGGAACGTTCCCGCCTCGACCTTCGCGATCTCGCCGCCCAGTGGTGCAAAGGTCGTGCACGTCTCCGGGCTCGGTGGCGGCGTCGCACAGCGTCACACGAAATCGGGCGCCAAGCACCACGAGATCACGGGTGTAGCCGCGGTCTCCCACGCGCTGCCGTTCAAGCTGGCGGCACCCAGCAGCGTCGCCGGCATGAAGCGCAACACGGTCGCGCTCCTCCACGGCGGCTCGCACGCCGCGGCGCTCGTCACCTACGGCCAGGGCCTCGGCGCGGTCGCGGTGCTCGAGCAGGCGTCGAGCGGACGCTCCACGAACGATTTCGGCGGCGCGTCCAACGGGCAGGGCCTGCAGGTGCCCACCGTCTCCATCGACGGAACCACGGGCCAGGAGCTCGACACGGCGGTTGGCACGCTCATCACCTTCAGCCGCGATCACGTCGCCTACACGGTCGTCGGCTCGGTGCATCCCGCCGTCGCGAGGGCTGCCGCACGGGGCTTGTGAGCGGGGGCCCGGCCTCCCCGCCGCCACTCGAGGTCCGCGGCCTCGTGAAGCGCTACGGCCATCTGGCCGCGGTCTCCGGGGTCGACCTGACGATCCGGTCGGGGGACGTATACGGATATCTCGGCCCCAATGGGGCGGGCAAGACGACGTCGCTGCGGATGATGCTCGGGCTGATCCGGCCCACCGCCGGCACCGTCAGGTTGTTCGGGCGCGACCCGTGGGAGAGCGTGCGCGCGCTCGACGGGGTGGCGGGCTTTGTGGAGGCGCCGACGTTCTATCCGTATTTGAACGGGCGGCGCAATCTCGAGCTGCTCCAAGCCTTCGACGGCGGGGGCCCACCCGAGCAGGTCGATCGTGCGTTGCAGACGGTCGAGCTGGCCGACCGGGAGCGAGACAAGATCGGCGGCTACTCGCACGGCATGCGCCAGCGGCTCGGGATCGCCGCGGCGTTGCTCCGTCAGCCAAAGCTGCTCCTGCTCGACGAGCCCACCACCGGCCTCGACCCCGGGGGCATGCGTGACATGCGCGTGCTCGTGCGCAGGCTCGCGGAGGAGGGGATCACGATCATGCTCTCGAGCCACCTGCTCGCGGAGGTCGAGGAGGTCTGCAACCGGGTGGGAATCGTGCAGACCGGCAAGCTCGTCTACGAGGGGGAGATCTCTGCGCTGAAGCGCAGCGCTGGCGCCGCCTTCACCGTGCAGACGACCGACGACGACAGGGCCCTGGCGATCTGCCGCGCTCAGTCCGGCATCGCGGACGTCCATCGCCAGGACGAGCGCATCTGGTTCAACGCCGAGGAGGAGGACGCGGTGGCCGCGCTCTCCCAGGCGCTGGTCGAGGGCGGCGCGCTGATCCGCTCGCTCCAGCCCCAGAGCGCGCGCCTCGAAGACCTCTTCTTCTCGCTCACTGAAGCGGCCGGGGGAGAGGGCGAGCCCGCCGACCAGCCGGCCGTGGCGGCGGCGCCGTGAGCACGGGCGCGATCGCCACCCCGGCGCCCCTGGCGCGCCCGGGCCGGAGGCCGTCGGTCCTCACCGTCTATCGCTGGGAGCTGTTCAAGCTCCTGCACCTCAAGCGCACCTACCTGGGCCTTGGCTTGTCGGTGATCGTGCCGGTGATCTTCGCCCTCGCGGTCCATTTCCGCCACGCCCAGCACGGCGACTTTGCCTTCGCGCAGTTTCTCAACCGCAGCGGGCTGGCCCTGCCGCTCGTGATCCTGCTCTTCGGCGCGATCTGGATGTTCCCGCTGATCACCGCGCTCGTGGCGGGGGACATGTTCGCCTCGGAGGACCACAACGGGACGCTCAAGACGGTCCTCACCCGCTCGCTCGAGCGCTGGCAGATCTTCGCGGGCAAGGTGCTGGCCACGGCGACCTACGCGATCGTGGCGATCCTGCTCGACGGGACGGTGGCGGTGATCGCGGGCACGATCCAATCGGGGTTCAACCCGATGCAGAGCCTGTCGGGGACGACGGTCTCCGCCTCGCACGCGCTCGCCCTGGTCTACGTCAGCCTGCTCATCTACCTGATTCCGATCGGCACGGTGGTGTGCATCGGGCTGCTGCTCTCGTCGCTGACCCGCAACAGCGCGGCCGCGGTCGTGGGCACGCTGATGATCTCGCTGCTCTTTCAGTTGATCGGAGTGCTGCCTGGCCTCGGGGGCCTGCAGCCCTACCTGCTCTCGACCCAGTTCCAGGCCTGGCAGGGGCTGTTGCGCACTCCGATCGACTGGGCGCCGGTGGTCCAGGCCGCGTGGGTGTGTGCGATGTACGGCATCGCCGCGCTGGCTGCGGCCTTCCTGCTGTTCATACGAAGGGACGTCGCGGGGGGTTAGGCGGGGACCCCCGGGGGCCCGGGCTCCGCCGGTGGCCCTTGAGCGGGCTCTCGGAGCGACAGCTGCCACCAGCCGACGTCCCACCATTGTCCGAGCTTGTAGCCGATGCGTCTGTAGACCCCGACCGGGACGAAGCCGAGCGACTCGTGGAAGGCCACGCTCGCCTCGTTGGGGAGGCCGATCCCGGCGCACACGGTCCACAGGCCCTGCTCGCGCAGTAGCCCCAGGAGCTCGGAGTAGAGCGACCGTCCGACTCCCTGGCGATGAAACGCGGGGTCCACGTACGCCGAGACCTCCGCCGCGAAGCGGTATGCGGCGCGCTCGCGATGGGGACACCCGTACGCGAAACCGGCCACGCGACCCTCGTCCTCGGCGACCAGCCACGGGTGGGTCTGCTCGATGCGGGTTATGCGGGCGGCAAAGTCGGCGGCGGTCGGGATCCGTTCCTCGAACGAGACCGCCGACTCGCTCACGAACGGGGCGTAGATCGCGGCGCACCCGGCTGCATCGCGCGCCGGGTCGGCGTGGCGGATGTTCATGCCGGCACGGACGCGGCCGGGAGCCTCATTCCTCCCGGACGACGTGGCCGGTCTTCGGGGCCGACTCGGCGTCGCCGGTGTCGGGGAGGGCGTCCTCGGGCCCCACGCTCGGGAGCAGCGGAAGTCCCTCCTCGGCGGGGTGGCCGCGCACCTCGCCGGCGTAGGCCAGGGTGTCGAGGCGCGCGATTTCGCGCTCGCCCTCCAAGCGGGCGGGGTGATCCGGAGGCAGGCCTCGGATCAGGGCGCGGATGCGCTCGCGCAGCTGGAGTGCGAAGTGGGGGGTGGAGGCGCCCATCAGCTGGCGCACGTCGTCGACCGTGACCTTCCGGCCCGCGCGCAGCCGCTGTGGGTTCTCGGCCTCACTCACGGGGAGGTGCGGTTGTCGGATGACATGGCCCGGATAAAAGCAGTCCGCCCGGATTGGCGGCCCGCGATGGATCTCAGGGGCCCTTTGAGGTGCTGCTGACGGGGCGCACCTCGAGCACGTTGTCGAGCTCGGATTGGACCGCGAGCGAGACCGCGCTGGTATCGCCGATGATCCAGCCATGGTCGTAAACCGCGGCGGTCGGACCCTCCTGCGTGTAGCCGGGCACGGCGTAGTTGAGGAAGAAGTTCGTGATCGAGCTGGACAGCTGGGAGGGGCTATCGAGCACGAGCTCGGGGCCGTAGGCGCCGCTGGCCGAGAGCGGCGCCGCGGCGGCGGCGTCGAGAGGGCGACTGGCGCTGACCAGGATGTAGCCATGGCCCGGGCTGCGCATCGCCCAGCCGAAGCTCCCCGGTACGTGCGCGCAGGCCTGATTCTTGACGCAGGGTGGGTCGCGATAGGCGGCGAACGTGACCGAATTTGCGGAAGGACCCTGAGCACCGACCCGGTTGACCACGCCGTAGCGGCGGAGCTGCTTCATCACGGCGTTTGAGACCACGCTGGGTGGCCCGAGCACGTAGATGCGCGGATGTTGGTGAGACAGGAGGGCCTGTCGCGTGGGAGCGGGAATCCCCGAGCTCGAGACGTACAGAATGGGGTCGCCGCTCTCCGCGGCCCACCCGGCGGCGGGCATGGCGTACGCGGGATAGTCGGCGGAGGCGACGACCACGAATGGGCTGGCCCTACCCGTGACGGCGGTCTCGAGGCGGTCGATGTTCGCGGCGAGGGCGTAGGGGCTGGCGCCGTGGATCGAAGCGACACGCACCCCCTTTGGCCGGGCAGCGTCGCCGATCGTGATCACCTGGGCACCGCTTACGGCGCCGGAGCCGGAGGGCGAGAGTAAATCGAGGGCGCTGGTGGTCGCCGAGGGCACCGAACCGCTGTTGGAGAGCAGGATGGGGGAGTGGAGAGGGCTGGACATCAGGACCGAGGACGCGAGTGTGGCCTGCCAGTCGTCAGTCGGCGCGACCGTCACGACCGTGGGATGCGTTCCCGGGGCCTCCGAGGGGTACACCGCGAGCGCGACGCCGGCGGCGTCCGCAATCGGGTCGCCGCCCGCGACCCGCGTGGTGTTCTTGGTCGCGACGGAGGGGAACCCGAGCTTCTGGCCGGCTTGGGCGGTTCCGCCCAGGATGCCGCTGGTCGCGGGCTCGGTGATGACCAGTTTCGAGCCGCTTCCGCAGGCCGAGAGCGCCAGCGCGCACACGGCGGCCACGGCGAGCGTCGCGGCCCACCGCAGGGGCCTCGCGGTAGCCAGGCGGGTCTCTCGCATCGATGCGGAAGTTATCGAGGCGGCGGGTTGAGGGCGCCGGTCAGGGCTCGTTGCCGGCCCGCGCTCGATCCGAGCTCTAGCGATGGCCGTGGTGCTCGCGCTCGGTCATCATCTGCGCGCGCTCGGCCAGCCGGTTGGCCCGCCGCAGCTCGGCCTCGCGCATCCGCCTGCGCTCCGTGGGCGTCCGCGCCTCCAGCGCGGGGACCTGCGCCGGTTTGCCGTCGTCATCGAGCGCGACCATCGTGATGTATGCCGTGTTGGTTTGGCGCGCTTCGCCGGTGCGGGGATCCTCGGCGTCTACGCGGACGCCCACCTCCATCGAGGTCCTCCAGGCGGCGTTCACGGTCGAGCTCAGCGTGACCAGGTCGCCCACGAAGATCGGTACGAGGAAGTTCATCCTGTCCATGCTGACCGTCACCACGCGCTTGCGCGCGTGTTTGATCGCTGCGAGCGCTGCCGCCTCGTCGGCCAGACGCATGATCGTTCCGCCATGGACATTGCCCACGGCGTTGGCGTCGGTGATTCCCATCCAGCGGATCAGCTGGGCGCTCGAGTCGGATGGGGCCTTGACGCTCACCGCTCTGCTGTCGACCTGTGGACCGCGCGATCCTATCCGCTCTCTCGAGCGCGCCCGCTAGGCTTGTAGTGCTTTACCAGTTAACCGCCAAGGAGGATGCGATGCCGGGCCTTTCCGGGCGCATGTCGACTCGTCGTCAAAGCCGAAGATCTCAAAGCTGCTCGACCGGGCCGAGGATCCTGGCGAGACGCTCGAGTACAGCTACCAGAAGCAGATCGAGCTGCTCCAGAACGTCAAGAAGGGGATCGCCGACGTCGTCACGTCGAAGAAGCGCCTCCAGCTTCAGGAGCAGAATTTGCAGCAGCAGCTCGTGAAGCTCGATACGCAGGCCCGTCAGGCGCTCGCGGCCGGCAACGAGGACCTCGCGCGGACCGCGCTCGAGCGCAAGAACGGCGCCCAGGCCGAGCTGCAGTCTCTCGACGGTCAGGTCGCGGAGCTGGAGAAGCAGCAGGACCAGATGACCCAGTCCGAGCAGCGGCTGCGCACCAAGATCGAGCAGTTCCGCTCGAAGAAGGAGGTCATCAAGGCGCAGTACTCGGCCGCCGAGGCCCAGGTGCGGATCTCGGAGGCGGCCACGGGCGTCGGCGAGGAAATGGCCGACGTGGGCCTGGCGATGCAGCGCGCCCTCGACAAGACCGAGAACATGAAGGCCCGCGCGGACGCCGTGGGCGAGCTCGAGGCGAGCGGGACCTTCGAGGATCTGACGGCGCTCGGCCCGGGCGAGGACGACATCGACCGCCAGCTGCGCGAGCTGTCTTCGTCGAGCCAGGTCGACTCCGAGCTCGAGAAGATGAAGGCCGAGCTTGGAGCTGGATCGGCGCCCGGCGGGGAGCTCGGCTCGGGGCCGCCCCCCGAGGCCCAGCAAGAGGCGGCGCCAGGCCGAAGAACAGGCTCAGCAATAGGCGTCGTGTGACCGTCGGGGCCAGGGAGGCCGTTCGATGATCGTCCGGATCTCGAATGAGGGTCAATACGAGCTCGGCGAGCAGGACGGGGAGGAACTGCTCGAGCTCGACAACAGGGCGGTCGACCAGTGCACCGCCGGTGACGAGGAGCGGTTCCGGACCACATTCGCGCAGTTGCTCGCGCTGGTCCGCTCACACGGCCGGAAGCTCCCCGACGACGAGTTGATTGCGTCCGACATCATCCTGCCGCCTCCCGATGTCTCCTTCGAGGAGGCGCGGGCGGGCTTCAGCGGCGAGGGCCTGATCCCTAGCTAGCCGCTTGGGCCGTTTGGGCGCGCTGATCCCGCGAACATCGACTTCCATCGTGCGGATCGGGCATTTTCGCCGCGGCGCTGATCCAGATCAGTCTCTCTGAGCGGCTACTTGAGCGCCTTGATCAGCGCAGCGACGTCGATCGAGCCGATTCCGGTCGTGTAGTCCATCCCGGCGCCGCGGTGTAGCCGCCGTTGCTGCCGGCGATGATGTCGTGGAAACCGGGGGTCGCGTTGGTGTGTGGCGCGGACGGGTTCGCCGCGTTGTAGAGCCGGTAGAACGCCAGCACGCCGTCCCCGACCGTGTTGTTGTAGGCGCGATGAGGACTCTCCGCTTCACTCCGGTTAGTAGAGTATTGCCGGAGGGCTGTAGGGGTGAGCAGCCGGCGCGCCGGGCGCCGTCTCAGTGCTTAAAGCGCGCCGGGCGCCGTCTCAGTCCCAGAAGCCCTCGGTCACCATCTCGCCATCGCCCTGGTGTCTGGGACCAAAGGCGAGCCACTCGAGCCCTTTGTCGCCGGCCTCCAACGCGCGCGTCACCGGCGGCGCAACGCGGATCGCATCGCGCGGGCCGATCTCCATGACCTGGTCGTCGAGCTTGATGCGGCCGGAGCCGGCGAGCACGACGTAGATCTCCTCGGCCTGGTCGTGGCGGTGGGCAAAGCTCTGGCGCTTGCCGGGCTTCAGGCGGTGAAGGGCCACCCCGATCGTCTCGGAGTTGAGATCCTCGCGCGCAAAGCGCGCCTCCTGGATCTCACCGAGGCCGAACCCAGGCGCCTGATCCTCCACTTCGGAGAGATTTTTGATCGTGTAGTCCACGAGAATGTCTGTTGGTCCGCGAGTTCGGCGTCACCACGGTGGCCACTCCAGCTCGCCCTTCGACGCGGCTCCGCGGCTACTCAACAGCCGCGGAGCCTAGCGCTGCTTGCGCAGGTACGACGTCTAGAGCTTGCCCTTAGTGAGGATCGCGGTGCACGTCAAGTGCGCCGTCTCGTCGCTCGTGGTGCAAATCATCGTGCCGGCGCCGTGTGCCTTGGACAGCTTGCCGGTGCCACCAGTGACCTTGAACTTACCGCTGAGCGGCGAGTTCGGCGGTACGAACGGTCCCGTCACCTTGTAGGTTCCCTTCAGGGTGCCGTGTTTGAACTTGTCCTTGAAGCTCCCCGAATAGCCGTAGTCGGGCGGTGAGATCACCGGCGTGTACTTGAACGTCGCCTTGCCCTTGCCCAACGGATGAGAGCACTTAGCGGATCCGGCAAGCGTTCCCATCGGAACACCAGGCGTGTTGGTGAGCTTGTACTTGCACGTAGCGCCCGGTCCGACGCTGCCGGCAGCCAGGGCACTGCCGACTCCGAGCGTGAGCACTGCAGCCCCCGCCAGCGATGCAACCAAGTGACCTGGCCGCAGAAACCTCATAATGCCTCCTTCTATGGTGAGCCGAGGACGGCTCGGATGTGCCTCCCGCTAGTAGGCGGCGAGCCTACCAACCATCTCGACCGTTCGCGCCAGGTCCCATCACCCCAGTGCAACCTCTCAATGCCCCTCGGCGCGAGTAATCGGCGTCAGCCCCAGAATTGCGGCGAATGCCCTGTCGGCCCGCACGGCCCGGAGCTCGAGCGCCCTGCAGACGAGGCAGGAGCCCAGGTGCTCTTCCAGCTGCGATCGCTCTGTTGCTGTGATCGTGCCGCTAGCGCGCGCGGCTAGACGCGCGGTGGTGGGGGCACAGGCATCGGACCCTTGCCCGCTCGCGCCTTGGGCCTGACTTCTACCCGTCAGTTGTTTCGCGGCCCCTGTTCTGGTCATTTCCAAGAGCACGCCATCGTCGCTGATGCCCCCTGTTAGTGAGTCGAGAATCTGTCGAGCTGAGGCAGTCGCGAACCCGGCCGGGAAGAGCTCTCGGCAATACGCCTCGACGGCCTCAGAGCGTCGGCCGTGGCCACTGGCCGCTTGGACGGGGAGCGGCTTTGGCTCGATAACAGACGGGGCTGCCCGCTCGGGTGCGTCCGGTGTTTGTTGGGGTTCGACGCCGCTCGCTTCTGGAGCGAGCTCCGATGGCAGCCAGGATGAGCGAGGCAGCGGCTGCGCATCCGGAGGGGTCGCCTCCCCGACGCGACCCGACAGCTCGCTCTGCCGTGGTGGCGCCGCTTCTCCCGCAGGTAGCCAAGTCCCGCTCGCCAGTGGATTCTCCTCGCGCTGCAGATCGGGCGGGAGCCACTGATTGGGCCCAGACGCATCGACGGACTTCTCCCGCCCGATATCGTCGGATTCGTCGTCCTGCGCACCGTTCGTCGGGTGCTGAGCCTGCTCCGCGATAGCGATCCAGCGGGAAACGGGAGGTTCGGAGAAGCCGGGCTCGGAGGCCTCGCTAGTTACCACCGGTGTACGAGCGCGTCGTCGCTTCATTCGTGCGAAGAGGGCTGCGTCACGGTCCTTGTGCTCGGACATCCAGGCCGAGCATAAAGGTGATCGCCCGCCCATCGCCGAGAGCGGTGCGGGTTCGCAGGTCGCGCTCACAGCGCTGACGCGGACTTCCGAGCCTCGAACTCCGCCACGAGCTCACGGTAAGTCCGGCGAAGGCCGTCCTTCACGCCTATACGAGCGCGCCAACCCAGCGTCCGCTCCGCGTGGGACGGGTCGATGCAGGAGCGTCGAAGCTCGCCGTCGCGGAGCGGAAGCAGCTGGGGCTCGACCGAGCTTCCGGCTTCTCCCGCCAGGGTCGACCAGACGTCCTGGACCGAGGTCTCGAATCCCGTGGAGACATTGAACGTGCCGCGCACCCCGCTCGCCCGGATCATCGCCTCGACCACGTCGGCGACCTGTATGTAGTCCCGCGTCGGTCTGCCATGACCGTACATTCGGGGGCTTTCTCCGCGCCACAGGGCGTAGCTGAAGATAGCCACCACGCCAACCTCGCCACCCGGGCTCTGGCGCGCGCCGTAGACGTTGGCAAGCCGTACCACCGCGTGCGCAAGCCGCGAGGAGTTGGCCCAGGTACTGATGTAGGCCTCGGCCGCCCATTTGGACGCGCCGTACGGCGCGATTGGGGAGGGCACAAACCGCTCCGGAGTGGGCAGCGGCGCAAGGTTGCCATAGAGCGCTCCGGCGCTCGAGGTGAACACGAGCGGCGCCCGGCAACGGTTCGCAGCCTCCAGCAGATTGAGGGTTCCCCGCACGTTGACGTCGCAGTCCCGGCGAGGATCCTTGACCGACTTCGTTATCGAGGACTGCGCCGCGAGGTGGTAGATGACCGTCGGGGAGGCAGCGTCGATGACCGCGTCGAGCGCCGAGGGGTCGTCGATGTCCAGGGTCTCGAAGTCAGCCGAGGAGTTGACCCGGCTCAGGTCGCCGGCCGAGAGATCATCGATCGCGACCACTCGATTGCCCTCCGCGAGTAGCGCATCAACCAGGTGTGAGCCGACGAAACCGGCCCCACCCGTAACGACGAACGTATCGGTCACGGTTGCGTGAGGATATCGGGGGCCAAGTCAGCCTTCACCGAGCGGCGAGCCCGCCCGCTCCCGGGCTTCGAACTCAGCGACCAGTTCGCGGTACGTGCCCGCCAGGCCCTCTGCGACCGGTATGCGGGCCCGCCACCCGAGCACCTTCTCTGCGTGCGAGGTGTCCATGCACGAGCGCTCGAGCTCGCCCTCGCGCAGCGGCAACAGCTCGGGTTCGATCGAGCTTCCGGCGGCTCGGGCGAGGACCGAGTAGAGCTCTCGCACAGACGTCTCTACGCCGGTGGCGACGTTGAACGTGCCACGCGTTCCGGTTGCCCGAACCATTGCGTCGACCACGTCCCCGACATGGATGTAGTCCCGCGTGGGCTCACCGTGGCCGAACATGCGCGGGCGCTCCCCGCGCCACAGCGCGTGGCTGAAGATCGCGACCACTCCCGCCTCGCCGTGAGGGCTCTGGCGCGGGCCGTACACGTTTCCGAGTCGCGCGACCGCGTGGGGCAGGCGCGAGGAGTTGGCCCACGTGTTCAGATACGCCTCCGCGGACCACTTGGACGCGCCGTAGGGAGCGAGGGGGGAGGGAATGAACGTCTCCGGCGTCGGGATGGGGGCTTCGTTGCCGTACAGCGCGCCGCCGGTGGACGTGAAGACGAGCGGCGCAGGGAGACGCGCGGCGGCTTCGAGCAGGTTCAGAGTGCCACCCACGTTGACCTGGCAGTCTCGGTGGGGGTCGGTCACCGACGCCGTTACGGACGCTTGCGCGGCGAGGTGATAGACCGCAACCGGGGCGCAACCGTCCAGAATGGCGTCAAGTCTGCGCTTATCGGTGATGTCGAAGGTTTCGAGCGTCGCCTCGGCGTTTACGCGTCGAGCGTCGCCCGACGAGAGGTCATCGATGACCACGACCCGCTTGCCATCAGCGAGGAGCGCATCGACGACGTGTGAGCCGATGAAGCCCGCACCTCCCGTTACCACGACTGTGTCCGGCACGCTAGCCACCGCGCCGCGAGTCGTCGGACTCGCCATCGCCCTGCGAGGCCGCAAACCGCCTCACCGCCCCGACCAGGCCGCCGCGGCGGGCGCGGACGCTCACCGGGTCCGGCGGCTGACCGGACCCGAGATCTGCCGCATGAGTCAAAGGCGAGGCCGGTGGCTCGGGACTCGCCGGCGGTTCAGGGGAATGGTTGGTCTCCGCCGGCTGCACGGCCGTTGCTTCGGTCGTATCCGCGGCCAGCGTCAGCCACGTCGCACGGAGCTCGGTCACCCCACCGGGTGAGCCTACGGCGTACATGACCTCCGCCTGTCCCAAGCGTGCCGCAATCGCCTGGCAGGTCGGGCAATCACTCAAGTGATCGATGATGGGACCCTCTTGTCCTGGCAGCTCGCCATTTACGCGCGCTGCAAGGAGCGGCGGCATTGCTCGGCAGACGGGATCGTGCTGGTCGTCGACTGGGTCGTCTGTAGCCTCCATTCGACTGGCGGCTATCTCCCTGGCGGCGTTCCGCAGCAGCTCTTCGGGCTCAGCGCTATGCGGGGCTTCGGTCGCCCGGGCGAGGAAGTTCACGAACACGGCCTCGACGGCCTCGTCCACCCGTTCGTCGGGACAAACCGCAGCACAGAACTCGCCCACCATCGCGACGTGGCGGTCGTAGAAGTGGGCCATCGTGTCGTGGTCGCGCGCGGCGATCAGCTCTAGCTCGGTCGGCGGCACGGTCGCGGAGGATAGCCGGGGTTACCCGGCAGCTGAACGCTCGCCGTCAGACGCGAGCGGGTGTGCCGCTCAGATCGGGATTCCCCAGAGCGGGAACCACCGCTCGAGCTCCGGCTCCACAGGGAGCTCGGCGCCAACCTGGGCCTTGAGCACGAGCTCGCGCTCGTTATCGCGGCTCTGCTGTGAGGCCGCGGGGGCCTCGCCCGCGATGCGGTTCGGGCCCTCGTCGCTGGGCGTCGAGCCGCTTGCCTGCGCGACGGTCCCGCTCACGGGCACGAACGGATAGAACGAGCCTCGCTTGTAGTTGTAGATCCAGTAGATGGGACGTTTTTGGTCGTCCTGGAACGAGAACACCGCGCACAGCAGCCGGTCGCCGTAGCCGCCGCCCTCGAGCGAGCTGCTGACCGCGTTGATGCCGACCACGAGCTGGTCGAAGTCCTCGCCGCGGAGGATCAGCCAGCGGTAGCCATAGGGATCATCCGAGCTCTCGACGGTCGTGGCCGCGTCGGACGCGGTCGCCTTCACGACCTGCTCGGTGTCGCGCACGATCGAGAGGAAATCGGCTGTCTGCAGCGGATGGAAAACGATCCCCGCGGCGTTGCGGGAGGTGATCTGAAGCTCGGTCTCGAAGGTGACATACGCCGTCGACATAGCAAACAATCGGTCAGGCGCGGGTCCCGGCAGCTTTCGCCGGCCGAGGATGACGTCAAGTAATCCCATCTGTGGACCAGGTTAGGGGTATGTCCACGGCAGCGCCTTGCTCTAGCCATTCTGGGTGCTCGCGGTACCAGTCGATCGTTGCGCGCAGCCCCTCCTCGAGCCCGACTTGCGGCGTCCAGCCCGTGGCCCGATTGAGTTTCGAGTAATCGACCAGCTGACGCTCGATCTCGCCGGCGGGGGTGCCGGCGCCCCGAATATCCGGCTCGACTCCCGTGCCCGCGAGACGGCACGTCAGCTCGACGACCTCGAGCACCGAGTGAGCGATCCCGCCCCCGGCGTTGAAGGCTTCTCCGGCAACTCCTGCAGCTCCGCGCGGACTCGCGACGTCGGCGGCCAGCGCCTCCCAGATGGCCAGGTAGGCCGACGCCGCATCCTCCACGTACAGGAAGTCGCGCTGCAGCGTGCCGTCGGAGCGAATCACCGGCGCCCGGCCGCCCAGCGCCGCCATCACGACCTCAGGCACGAGCCGGGAGCCGTTGGCATCGCCGCCCCCGTAGACGTTCGCGAACCGGGTGACGGCGACTGGCAGTTCCCAGGTGTGCCAGTACGAGCGCGCGAGCAGGTCGCCCGCGGCCTTGGAGACGTCATAGGGGTGGCGTGGTTGCAGCGCGAAGTCCTCGCGGTATGGAAGATCGCGGTGACTTCCGTAGGCCTTATCGGAAGACGCCGCGATCACCCGCCGCACGCCGTATTGCCGGCATGCCTCGAGCACCATCCAGGTTCCTCGGATGTTTGTCTGAAACGTCGACAGCGGGGCGCGGCGAGCCGTGCCCACAATGGTCTGGGCGGCCAGGTGAAAGACGGACTCGATCTCGTACTCGGCCAGCGCACGTGCGATGAGGCCCTCGCTGGTGATATCTCCATCGACCACGTCCACGCGCGACTCGAGCCCCATCGTGACAAGCGCCGAGCGCGCCGGACGGTCGCGCCGCACGACGCAGACCCGGGCGCCGCGCTCGACGAGCGCCCGCACGAGCCACGAACCGACCAGTCCGTAGGCGCCGGTGACGAGGACCCCGTCGTCCACTACCACACCTTCCAAGGCGCCCGACCGCTGCTCCATAGCTCGTTGAGCGCGATCGCGTCCTTGTAGGTGTCCATACAACGCCAGAACCCGCTGTGATGAAAGGCCCGCAACTCGCCCGCGGCCGCCAGCCGGGCGAGCGGTTCGCGCTCGAGCGTCGAGTCGGCTCGGAGCTCCGCGAGCGCGTCGCGTTCGAAGCAGAAGAAGCCGCCGTTGACCCAGTGATCGCTGCGGGGCTTCTCGCTGAACCCGCGCACCGTGCCGTCGCCGTTGAGCTCAGCCACGCCGAACGGCAGCTCGGGCTGAACCACCGTCATCGTCGCAGCCGCGCCATGGGTGCCGTGGTGGGCGAGCAGAGCCCCCAGATCGATGTCGGCCACCCCGTCGGCGTAGCTCACGCACAAGATCTCGTCGTCGAGTGCGTCCGCGGCCTGGCGCAGCCGCCCGCCGGTGGGCGTCTCGGTCCCCGTCCGGAGGCAACGCACCCTGGCGCCGGACCGCCATCGCTCGGTGCGCACGAAGCGTTCCACCGCCTCCGCGCGAAAGCCCGTCAGCAGCACCACTTCGGAGAATCCCTGCGCCAGGTAAAGCTGGATCACGTGCCAGACGATCGGCCGACCTCCGATCTCGACGAGCGGCTTGGGGATCGAGGGCGCGTGTTCGCGCAGACGGGCGCCGGCGCCGCCGCAGAGGATGACGACGGGCGGGAGAGGTGACGACGCCACCGCCGGGATTATTCAGGAGACCGGGGGAATGTTCAGGAGACCGCTATGCCGCGGTGCCCTGAAGCTGCGCCTCGAACCGCTCGAGCGCCTCGATCCGCTTCTCCAGCGGCGGGTGAGTCGAGAACAGCGTCGTGATGCCCTGCTTGGTCTTCGGCGGGAAGATGTAGAAGGCGGCCAGCTCGCCGGAGGCGGCCCGCATGTCGCGCTGCGGGATCCGCTGCATATTCCCTGAGATCTTGAGCAACGCGGAGATCAGCGCGCTCGGCCTACCCGTGATGATCGCCGAGCCGCGGTCGGCGGCGAACTCGCGGTAGCGCGAGAGCGTCTGCAGGAGCACGAACGAGACGATGTAGACGGCCGCCGAAATCGCGATCACGGCGACCCAGGCGATAGCGCCGCTCTGGTTGTTTCGACCGCCGAACGCGCCTCCAAACCAGAACCCGATCTGCGTAATGAATGCTGCGATCGAGGCGAAGAAGCTCGCGATCGTCATGACCATCACGTCGCGGTTGGCGACGTGGGTCAGCTCGTGCCCGAGCACGCCCTCGAGCTCGGCGGGCTCCAGCAGCTGGAGCAGCCCGGTTGTCACGCAAACCGTCGCGTTCTTCGGGGAGCGTCCGACCGCGAAGGCATTAGGCATCGCCGTCTGGGCGACGGCGACCTTGGGCTTGGGAAGGTTGGCCGCGACGCACAGGCGCTCGATAATCGCGTGCAGCTCCGGCGCCTGCTCGGGCGAAACCTCCCGCGCGCCCATCGAGAAGAGCGCAATCTTGTCGGAGGTGAACAGCTGAATCAGGAACAGCCCCGCCGCGACCACGGCGATCGTAACCGCCGCGGCGCCGGCGGCAATGAGCGCGCCGACCAGCACGGTGTAGACGAGTCCGAGCAGGAACATCGTCAGCAACATCCGGTACTGCAGGCCGCGATCGCGGCCGAAGGATCTAGGAGGACCTGCCATAGCCCCCTAATCTTGGCAGACGCGATAAGGAATGACTCAAGATTGCGCGTGAGAAGCCTGGGGGGGCCTGCCAACACCGTCCGCCAGGGCTCCAACCATGAACTTCACGCTCACGGCCTGCAGCTCTGGGTCGTGCTGGACGGAGCGATGGTGGCCGCCCGGGATCACGATCAGACGGCTGCCCGCGGTGCGGAAGTGCCGCGCGAGCTCCCGGGAATGCTCGACGGGCACCTGCTCGTCCCCCGCCGCGTGCAGGAGGAGCAACGGCGCACCGAGCTCCTCGACGGCGACAGCAAGATTCGACTGGGCCAAGACCGCGTCGACGGCCTCGACATTCGCGTCGAACTGGAAACGCCCCGCCGCCAGCCCCCGCCTGAGGCCCTCGGGGCTCGCGGGGCAGATCGCCACCACCGCGCGGGCATCGAGAAGCGGAGCCGCCAGGACGGCGAAGCAACCTCCCATGCTCGAGCCGCGCAGCGCGATCGGCAGCTCGGGACGCTCACACGCGGAGCGCAGCAGGGAAGCCATCGTCGCGACGTCGGCGAGCAGGCAACCGTCCATTGGGCCCTCGCTCTCGCCGTGCCCGCGCTGGTCGAAGGTGACCGCGGCCAGGCCCGCGGCGATCAGCGCGCGCGCGTAATCGTGATGGCTCTCCTTGCACGACCCGGCGCCGTGGAGCACGACCACGCCGCCCAGCGTGACCTTCTCCGGGGCCGGGAGCCACAGCGAGTAGGCCAGCCCGTCGCTGCGCCCCGTTTGGGCCGGGAGGGGCGCCTTCACCGTCCGCACAAGCCGGCGCATGGCGCGATCATGGCATGATCGGCGGCCCGTGAGAGCCGCCATCGAACGCGAGACGAGGAGCTCAGGTGGGCCGGTGGAAGCGCAGAGCGAGCGCTTCAAGGTCTTCCCTGCCGGAACGCGCGTCAACGCCCGCGGCCGCCTCGAGATCGGGGGCTGCGACGCAGTCGAGCTCGCCCGCGAATTCGGGACTCCGGCGTATGTCGTGGCCGAGGACGACCTCCGCGCGCGCGCCCGCGCGTTCGTGCGCGAGCTGCGCGGCAGACACCGCGACAGCGACGTTCTGTTCGCCTCGAAGGCCTTTCCCTGCACCGCCGTCTACCGCGTGCTCGCCGAGGAGGGGCTGGGGTGTGACGTGGCCTCGGGCGGGGAGCTCGCCCTGGCGCTCAACGCCGGGTTCGAACCCGCGGGGATCTACTTGCACGGCAACGCCAAGTCAGAGCGCGAGCTGGGCGAGGCCGTAGCGGCCGGCGTGGGGAAGATCGTGCTCGATTCCTGGGAGGACTTCGAGCGCCTCGAGCGGATCGCCTCTGAGCGGCTGGGGACCGCCCCGGAGGGGAGGGGCCAGGAGGTGCTGATCAGGGTCACGCCCGACATCTCGCCGGAGACTCACCATGCGATCTCCACGGGCCAGGCCGACTCGAAGTTCGGCTTTTCGCTTCGCCAGGCCCGCGACGCGATCGCCCGCGCCGAAACTACGCCGCACCTGAAGCTAGTCGGGCTGCACGCTCACATCGGCTCTCAGCTGCTCGACCTGGAGCCGTTCCGGGACGCGGTCCGGGCGCTGGCCACGCTCGGCGACTTCGAGGTGTACAACCTCGGGGGCGGCCTCGGCGTCGGCTACACGGAGGCCGACGAGGCGCCCTCGACCGGCGCCTACATCGAGGCGATCGTTGCAACCGCGCACGAGACGCTCGGGCCGGGCAAGCGTCTGGTGCTCGAGCCGGGCAGGGCGCTCGTGGCCAACTCGACCGTCACGCTCTACACGGTTCAGACCGTCAAGCACAACGTCTCGACCTGGGTCGCGGTCGACGGCGGCATGTCGGACAACCTGCGGCCGATGTTGTACGGCTCGGCGTACGAGGCCCTGATCGCCGACCGGCCGTTGGCGCCCGCGCGGGGGCACTGCCACCTGGCCGGCAAGCACTGCGAGTCGGGCGACGTGATCGCGCGCGACCTAGAGCTCCCCGATCCCACGCCCGGCGACGTGGTGGTCACGCCCGCCACGGGCGCCTACGGCCACGCGCTCGCCAACAACTACAACGGCGTCCCCCGGCCGCCCGTGATCTTCTGCCGGGATGGCTCGGCGCGAGTGGTCGTCAAGCGCGAGACCTACGACGACCTGATCGCCCGTGATATCGAGTGACGGCATCTTCCGGGTAGGGCTGCTTGGCTGCGGCACGGTGGGCGCGGCTTTCGCCGCGCTCCTACCCGAGCAGGCCGAGCGGATCGAGCGCATCACGGGGCTGAGACCCGAGCTTTCGGGGATCCTGACGAGCCGACAGGGCAGCTTCGAGGAGATCCTCGGCCGCTCGGACCTGATCGTGGAGGTGATGGGAGGCCTTGAGCCCGCGCGGGCCTACGTCCTGGAGGCGATGCACGCGGGCCGTCACGTGGTCACCGCCAACAAGCAGCTGCTCTCGCGGCACGGCGAGGAGCTGTGGGAGGTGGCCCGCGTCGAAGGGGTGCAACTGCGTTTCGAGGCCGCCGTCGCCGGGGTGGTTCCCGTGATCCGCGTCATCCAGGAATCGCTCGCCGGCGCGCGCATCGACCGCGTCCACGGGATCGTCAACGGCACCACGAACTTCATCCTCACCGAGATGGCGCGCACCGGCGGAACGTTCCAAGAGGCGCTGGCGGAGGCGCAGCGGCGTGGCTACGCCGAGGCCGACCCCTCCGAGGACGTCGACGGTCGCGACGCCGCGGCCAAGATGGCGATCCTCGCGCGGCTTGCGTTCGAGACTCCCGTGCACATCGACCAGGTTCGCTACGAGGGCATCGAGCACATCCAGCCCGACGACCTCGAGTACGCGCGCGAGCTCGGCCTGGGGTTGAAGCTGATCGGCACGGCCGAGCGAATCGACGAGGGGCTCTCCGTGCGCGTACACCCGGCATTTTTGTATCCAGGGCATCCGCTCGCCTCGGTCGGAGGGTCCTTTAACGCGGTCACGGTCGAGTCAGACACGATCACGGAGATCACGATGTCGGGCCCCGGCGCCGGGGGTCCGCAGACTGCCAGCGCAGTGCTGGGCGACGTGATCAGCGCGATGATCCCGCCCGCCTCCACTCCCGCCGCCGCCCACGAGCTGCGCATCGTCGAAGACGTCGCCTCCTCCTTCTATCTGCACCTGGACGTGGCAGACGAGCCCGGAGTGCTCGCCCAGGTGGCCCGGCTGCTGGCCGGTCACGGGGTCTCCGTCAAGTCGGTCGTGCAAAAGGGCCTGGCCGACCAGGCCCGCCTGGTGATGGTCGTCCACGGGGTGCTTGAATCGCGCTTCCGGGCGGCCATGGCGGAGATCGCGCGGCTCGAGGTGCTGCGCGCTCCCCCGCGCGCGATCAGGGTGATCGAAGAGGAGTTCGAGTGAGCCGCAAGCGCGAGCTATAAGGTGGGGCCAACCCCACCAAGGAGGAGAAACCATGGCCGGCAGGTTCGTTCAGATCGAGATCCCGGCGGACGACACCGGGAGAGGGCGCGAGTTCTGGGGCTCGCTGTTCGGATGGGAGTTTCAGTCCTTCCCGGGCCCTTTCGAGTACCACATGGCCCGCATCGATAACCAGTCGGGCGCCGCGATCACCAACATGGAGCCCGGAAAGCGGGGCACCCGCTCTTACTTCGACGTCGACGACATCAACGTCGGCGTCGCCCGCGTCAGGGAACTCGGCGGCGAGGCCAACGACCCGGGGCCGGTCCCGAACATGGGCTGGTTCGCGGTCTGCAAGGACCCCCACGGCAACGAGTTCGGCCTCTGGCAGACCGACCCGTCGGCGCCCGCGCCCGAGGGGTAAGAGAAGTCGCGTCCGCCTCAGCGGCGAACGATGCCGATTTCGTCCCACCCCTCGGGACGAAATCGACAAAGTTCGCGCCTCTTAACGACCGAAGCCGCCTCGCGGCGGCCTCGGCGCCTTCGGTCGTGGGTAGGACGCCAGGCGGGGTTCTCTGCGTGTCTCCACCGTCCACCGAGAGAGGAGGACATCGGGGACGGGCGGAGTGCCCCCGGGCCGGTCAGACCTATGTGGAGTGGTCAACCGATGCTCGACCACTCCTGGGGAGCGCCCGCCTCGTCACCTCCTTACCGGCCGAATGCACAAACGGACTTCTTTCATATGGCCGTCTGCGGCGTGTAGACAAGCGGTAAAGATCCGCAGTCTCAGCCGCTACTCGCGCGATGGCGCCGTCGCGGCTCCGACGGCTCGGTGCCAGGCCCGGGCGCGGGCGCGGATGCGGCTCGCCAGCCATCCCTCGATGGCGTGCTGGTAGCGGCGCTCCTGTGCCTTGCGCTGGTCTTCGCTCGTGTTCTTCGGTGTCTGGGGCTTGTTCATCGGTCGCTCCTTGATCGTGAGTCAACATGGCGCCGATCGTGAGCCACCGGCGTAAGCCCCGGCTCATCTTCAGCGAAGAACCCGGTAAGAAATCGCGGCCAAACCTCCCTCTGGCATGCTGGCGGTGAGATGGAGGGTGTGATCGAGCGCTACCGGGGGCGGCTGCCGTTCGCCCCCCAGACCCCGTCGTGTCGCTCGGAGAGGGCTCGACGCCGCTCGTCCCTGCGCCGCGGCTCTCGGAGAGGGCCGGCGCAGAGGTCTGGCTAAAGATCGAGGGGGCCAACCCCACGGGGTCCTTCAAGGATCGCGGCATGACCTGCGCGGTCTCGGCCGCCGTGCGCGAGGGCGCCCGCGCGGTCGTGTGCGCCTCGACGGGCAACACCGCCGCCTCGGCCGCGGCGTATGGCGCCCGCGCCGGCCTGCGCTGTGCCGTGATCGTTCCCGAGGGCAAGATCGCGAGCGGCAAGCTCGCCCAGGCGCTGATCCACGGCGCGCGCGTGGTCGCGCTGAAGGCAAACTTCGACGCAGCCCTGAAACTGGTGCGCAAGCTGGCCGACGACCACCCGGTCGCGCTCGTCAACTCGGTCAACGAGCTGCGCATCGAGGGTCAGAAGACGGCCGCATTCGAGCTGCTGGACGAGCTCGACGCGGAGCTCGACGCCCTCTGCATCCCGGTCGGGAACGCCGGCAACATCACCTCTTACTGGCGCGGGTTCACCGAGCTCGGACGGCGGCCCCGCATGTTCGGCTTTCAGGCCGCCGGCGCGGCTCCGCTGGTCCGCGGCGCGCCGGTCGAAAACCCTGAGACGGTGGCGAGCGCGATCCGCATTGGTCATCCGGCCCGCTGGGAGGAGGCGATGGACGCCATGAGCTCTTCGGGCGGGGCGGTCAACGCGGTCGCCGACGAGCAGATTCTCGCCGCATACCGCTTCCTTGCCGCGGAGGAGGGCGTCTTCTGCGAGCCGGCCTCGGCGGCGAGCGTCGCCGGCCTGCTGGCTCATGGAGCCCCGGGCGCCCAACGTATCGTGTGCGTGCTAACGGGCCACGGCCTCAAGGACCCTCAGGTGGCACTGGGCGAGGCGGGGTCGATCGTGGCCTGTGCCGCCGAGTCGGCCGTGCTCGAGGAGGCGGTGCTCGAGTGAGCCTCGAGCGCCGGCGGCTCGTGCGCGTCCCGGGCTCGTCGGCCAACCTTGGCCCCGGGTTCGATGTGCTGGCCGCGGCGGTCAACCTCCATCTTGAGTTGGAGGTGGTGGAAACCGGGTCGTTTGCCGTGCGGACCGACCTCGCCGTCCCCAAAGACCGCTCCAACCTCGTGGTGCGCGCCTTCGAGCGGCTCCATCCGGCCGACGCGTTCGAGTTCAGGATCTCCTCGACGATCCCGCTGGCCGGCGGGGCGGGGGCGAGCGCCGCGGCCGTCGTCGCGGGGCTGATGGCCGCCGATCACGTATTCGAGCTCGCCGCGGACATTCAGGCGTTAGCCGCCGAGCTCGAAGGGCATCCCGACAACGCCGCAGCCTCGCTGAACGGCGGCTTCGTCGTCTGCGAGGGCGGCCGCGTGCACCGCTTCGAGGCGCCGCTCGGCCTCGAGGCGATCCTCGTGGTCCCGCGCGAAGCTCTCGCAACGCCCGAGGCCCGCGCGGCGCTGCCCGAAACGGTTCCCCTGCAAGACGCCGTCTTCAACGTAGCCCGCGCCTGCACCCTGATATTGGGCCTGTCGTCGAACGACTGGGAGCTGATCGCGGCGGGCCTTGGAGACAGGCTGCACCAGCCGGCGCGCGCCCACCTCTACGCGCGCTCCGCGGAGCTCCTCGAAGAGGCGCCAAAGCTCGGCGCGCTCGGCGCGACGATCTCGGGCGCCGGCCCGAGCGTGCTCGTGTGGTGCCACTTCGAGCACACCGGCACCGTCGTGGAGCTGCTCGAGCGCGAGGTGCGCGACTGGGCGACCGCGCGACGCGTCACCTTCGAGTCCCAGGGCGGGTACGTGCGGAGTCTGTAGCGAGCCGTTCTCGCAGCCACTCCGCGTGGCGCTCCTGGAACTCCCGCGCCCCGCGATGAAACTCGAGCAGGAGCTCGAGCTCCCGCTCGCTGTACTGTCCCAGGCAACACGGCTGCCTCGCGCATGGGGCGGCCCATCAGCTCCCAACTCAGCTTCTGCGCTCGCTCGGTGAGCTCGACCAGCACACGCCGCCGGTCGCTGGGATCCGGCACCCGCCGGGCCATAGCCGGCGCGCTCGAGCCTGTCCACAACCGCGGTGACGGCGCCCGTGAGAGCCCGCTCGCCTCGCAAGCTGACCGGCTGTCATGCGACCATGCTGCTCGACGATGTCCATGCACGCGCGTCAGTGCGGTTGACCCCGAAGAGCTCGGTCACCGCCTCGTCGACCGCGTCGGTCGCTCTCTGACCGGCGCGGATCTCATCACCGAGACTGTGCATCAGCTGCGGTTCTATGAGAATTTGTTGCGCTCACGAATCACTTAGACTTGAGAATCTGATATAACGAGATAATGCTAATGGAATCCGGAACCAAAATACAATCGCAGGACATCGTCGCGGAGCGGACGATGATCGAGGCCGAGGGACTCGTCAAGACCTACGGAAAGGGCGTGAAGGCTGTCCGTGCCCTCGACGGCATTACATTCACCGCCGCGCCGGGACCGTCTTCGCGCTGCTCGGTCCCAACGGGGCCGGCAAGTCGACCGCGGTAAAGATCCTCACGACGCTCACGCGTCCCGACGCGGGCCGTGCCCTGGTCGCGGCGTCGACGTCGTCACGCATCCGGACCAGGTCCGCAGGGCGATCGGCGTCGTCTCGCAGGGCTCTGGCGTCGATATCTAGGCCACCGGGCGCGAGAACCTGCGTCTACAGGGGCAGCTCTATGGGATCCGGGGGCCGGCTCGAGCGGCGCGTCGAGCGCGCTGTTTGAGCGCTTCGGCCTGGCCGAGCAGCCGACCGGATCGCGCGGGGTACTCGGGGGGCATGCGCCGCCGGATGGATATCGGCATGTCGCTCGTCCACGACCCGGAGGTCCTGTTCCTCGACGAGCCCACGACTGGGCTGGACCCGGAGGTCCGCGCCGACATGTGGGACCGAGATCGCCCGTGCTCTCGGGCGACCACGGCAAGACCGTGCTGCTGACGACCCACTACCTCGAGGAGGCCGACAAGCTCGCGGCGCAGCTCGCGATCGTCGATCGCGGCAAGCTCGTCGCGCAGGGCACGCCCAGAGGAGCTCAAGGCGCGAGCTTCGCGGCGATGCGGTCTACGTCGAACTGGCGAGCCGGCGGTAGAGCCGCGTGGCCAAGGCGCTCGCGCCGATCGCCGGCGTTCGGGATGTCGCCCTCGACGGCCGGGCGCTGCGGGCTCGCGCCGACGACGGCGGGCGCGCAGTGCCGTTGGTGCTGCAGGCGCTGGAGGCCCGCGGCATCGGGGTCTCGTCCGTCCGCGTCGCAGGCCCGTCGCTCGACGACGTCTACCTGCGCTACACCGGCCGAACCTTCCAGGAGGCCGAATCCGAGGAGACGGAGGTGAAGAAGTTGACGATCTGTCCGCCACAGCTACTTTCATGACGATCCGCCACGTCCGCGAGCTGCTGCGCCAGCCGTGGTGGATTGCGGTAACGCTCGTCCAGCCGGTCATCTGGCTTTTGCTGTTCGGGGCGCTGTTCAAGAACATCATCCGGATCCCCGGCTTCCACGGCACCTCCTACATCGAGTTCCTGGCGCCGGGCGTGGTCGCTTATGACCGCGCTCTTCGCGTCGGGGTGGGGTGGGATGCCGCTGATCGACGACATCGAACAGCGGCGTCACCGACCGCTTTCTGGTCTCGCCGGTCAAGCGCACCGCGTTGATCTCGGGCCGACTGGTTCACTCCTCGCTGACGGTATCGCGATCGTCGGTGATCATCCTCCCTCCTGGCGCTGATAGACGGCGCGTCGTTTGGCGGGGGCTTTGGAGGGATCGTGGTGATGATCGCGGTGGCCGTGATCCTCGGTGCGGCCTTCGGCGCGGTCTCGAACGGGCTCGCGCTCCTCGCCCGCCGCGAGGAGACGCTGATCGCGATCATGACCTTCGCGCTGCTGCCCCTGACATTTCTCTCGTCGGCGTTTATGCAGCAGAACCTGATCCCGCGCTGGATACAACACGTGGCCGACTTCAACCCGGTCAACTGGGCGGTTGTCGCGGGCCGCTCGGCCGTGTCCGCCCACCCGGACTGGGGGCTAATCGCCTCGCGGGCGGGGTTCCTGATCGCGCTCCTGCTGGTCTGTCTCGCCTTCGCCACGCGAGCGTTCAGGACCTACCAGCGCTCGGTGTGAGGCGTGCATAACCGGCCAAGCTCGTCGGCCCTGGCGGGGGATGGCGACTTTGGACCCTATAGCGAGAGTTTCTCGCCGCGAGACGAATCGGGTGGGCACCGTCGGCTAGAAATGCACGGGCTAGCGGCCTCGACGGTCGGCGCTACGTCACAGCGGCGATGTTCAGCCCAGCCGCCACCGGATCGGGCCGAGGCCGGGGAAATGAAGGGCCTCGGCAGCCGCACCGCTGAGATCCCATTCGCGGCCGGCGATGTACGGACCCCGGTCGATCACCGGTACGCGGACGGCGCGATTGTCATAGAGGAAGATGACCTCGGTCCCGCACGGCAGCGTCTTGTTG
>CAVWMM010000006.1:0-48523 GCA_963756105.1 uncultured Solirubrobacterales bacterium | reverse complement strand
TTTCCTCAATTCCAGTCACAGAGATATTGAGTATATGATAGATATTGGTTTATTCCTTTAGCAGTTTTATCAGGTGTCTTATATTATTATACTTATTATGTTAAGGGTATAATTTCTATTTTTGATATTAGTTCCTTATTTGATTAGAGCTTGGTTTATCTTAGGTTATAGCTTTTAACTCTTTTTATAATGGTTAGTGATAAATAATGATTTTTCTTTCTAGATAATATCTTATTTATAAAAAATATATTTTAATAACTAGATTTCTAGAGTCTTAGATTCTGATAGTTTACTAAATTAAAATAATTTAACATCTCTATTTCTTGGATAATTTTTATTTTTACTCTTAAATAAATAAATAGATTATTATAAACTATTTTTATCTATATAACTTTAAAAAATTAAATGATAACATCAATTTAATTTATTTATATTTATTAAAATACTTAAAAGGATGGTCTTTAGTTTTAGTATTTATTTAAGTAAGAAATAATCTATATATATATTTTTTATAATAATTTAATATTAAAAACCCAAGAGATATATTATTATAATATAATATTATCTATATTAATAAATTTATAGATATTCTTAAAAAAATAGTATTATTATTTATATTTAATATATTTATAACATTATATTTTTATTTTTATCTACTTAAATATAATATTAGAAATATTTTTATTAATAAATAATAATTTATTTAGAAATTTAGTATTTATAATATCTTTTAAAGGCTAATGTTTTTCTTCTTCTTATAATTACCTTAGTATATTAGCCTTTTACTTTAATATTTTTTATAATATATAATGTCTCTTATTATAAAATATTATACATTTATAAAATAAGCTTATAAATAATTATTTAAATTATATTTAAATATTATTATTTAGATAAAAATTTAGAAGTTAAGATCCACTTAAAAGTATGTTTAAACTTAATTTATTTTAAGACTTATATTATGAAGCTAATATATAAAACTAAATTATATATATAAAAAAATATTTATTAATACTGTATATAGAATAATTTAAACTTAAACCTTAATAAAAATCTTTAATAATTATTTTTAGCTATTAATATCTATATTTAACCATTTTATAAGATAGCTAGAGTTATTTATCTTAGTATATATTAAGTATTATATTAATTAGGATAATAATTATTACTATATATAATATATTATTTATAAACTATTTTTATTTCTTATATAATATTAAACTTACAGGTTTATAATTATTACTACTTTATAGAGAATAAATATTATTAGGTTTATAGAGAACTAGTATAATAATTTAGAATCAAATCTAATTAAAACTCACTATATTAACTTTATTTATATAAATACTCCTTTTAGAAAAAGCCATATTATACCAGTGAATCTGCTTTCTTGCAATATTCAATACTATACATCTTTTCCTATAGTAGATATGACATTAGCCTAGATAAAACACTTTATTATTACTAACCTTGTCTATCAAATTTAAATTAGCACCATTTTCAATTAGGATATGCACCACTGATCATCCACATCCTTATTTACTGGCAATCATCAATGCAGTCTTACCATCCTAATAATCATCATATATTAATTATGATAAAATAAAATAAGAATCTTAACCTTATTAGCCAGATTCATGTTCATACCCAACTTCACCAAACATCTCACCACCGCTTCCCTTCCCCAGAAGCTCACCCACATTAGTGTAGTCCAGCTGTACTATACAGTATGATATTTTAGCTAATAAAAGATTCATATGATCATCAATCTACCTTGTTGACCAGATGGGCGTCAGCCTTATTCTTCAGCAAATATTGAACAACAAGGTCATGACCATGCAGGCTGGCATACATCAGCGTAATGACTGCATCCTGTATTATCATAAACATATTAAGAAACAAACCACATGTGGATGATATGCTACTTTGCTTTGCAGATTCACATTGGCACCACATCGCATGGGGTGGCCGATCAGCTCCCAACTCAGCTTTCGCGCTCGCCGGTGAGCTCGACCAGCACGCCGCCGGTCGCCGGGATCCGGCATGCGCCGGCATACGGCGCGCTCGAGCCTGTCCACAACCCCGGTGACGGCGCCCGTCGAATAGCCGCGCAGACTCGCAAGCTGACCGGCTGTCATGCGACCATGCTGCTCGACGATGTCCATGCAGCGCGCGTCAGTGCGGTTGACCCCGAAGAGCTCGGTCACCGCCTCGTCGACCGCGTCGGTCGCTCTCTGACCGGCGCGGATTTCATCACCGAGACTGTGCATCAGCTCGGTTCTATGAGAATTTGTTGCGCTCACGAATCACTTAGACTTCGAGAATCTGATATAACGAGATAATGCTAATGGAATCCGGAACCAAAATCCAATCGCAGGACATCGTCGCGGAGCGGACGATGATCGAGGCCGAGGGACTCGTCAAGACCTACGGAAAGGGCGAGAAGGCTGTCCGTGCCCTCGACGGCCTCACATTCACCGCCGCGCGCGGGACCGTCTTCGCGCTGCTCGGTCCCAACGGGGCCGGCAAGTCGACCGCGGTAAAGATCCTCACGACGCTCACGCGTCCCGACGCGGGCCGAGCCCTGGTCGCGGGCGTCGACGTCGTCGCACATCCCGACCAGGTCCGCAGGACCATCGGCGTCGTCTCGCAGGGCTCGGGCGTGGATATCCAGGCCACTGGGCGTGAGAACCTGCGTCTACAGGGCCAGCTCTATGGGATGCGGGGGCGCCGGCTCGAGGAACGCGCGAGCGAGCTGCTCGAGCGCTTCGGCCTGGCCGATGCAGCCGACCGTATCGCGCGGGGCTTCTCGGGGGGCATGCGCCGCCGCCTGGACATCGGCATGTCGCTCGTCCACGACCCGGAGGTGCTATTCCTCGACGAGCCCACCACTGGGCTGGACCCGGAGGTCCGCGCCGACATGTGGGACCAAATCGCCGTGCTCGCGGCCGAGCAGGACAAGACCGTGCTGCTGACGACCCACTACCTCGAGGAGGCCGACAAGCTCGCCTCCAGCGTCGCGATCGTGGACCGCGGCAAGGTGGTCACCGAGGGCACCCCAGACGAGCTCAAGGCCGAGCTTCGCGGCGACGCGGTCTATGTTGACCTGGCAGAGCCGGCGGTAGACGCCGCGGTGGCCGAGGCGCTCGCGCCGATCGCCAGCGTTCGCGAGGTGGCCGTAGACGGCCGCGCGCTGCGCGCGCGCGCAGAGGACGGCGGGCGTGCAGTGCCGTTGGTGCTGCAGGCGCTCGAGGCCCGCGGCATCGAGGTGTCGTCCGTCCGCGTCGCACGCCCGTCGCTCGACGACGTCTACCTGCGCTACACCGGCCGAACCTTCCAGGAGGCCGAATCCGAGGAGACGGAGGTGAAGAAGTGACGATTGTCCGCCACAGCTACTTCATGACGATCCGCCACGTCCGCGAGCTGCTGCGCCAGCCGTGGTGGATTGCGGTAACGCTCGTCCAGCCGGTCATCTGGCTTTTGCTGTTCGGGGCGCTGTTCAAGAACATCATCCGGATCCCCGGCTTCCACGGCACCTCCTACATCGAGTTCCTGGCGCCGGGCGTGGTCGCTATGACCGCGCTCTTCGCGTCGGGGTGGGGTGGGATGCCGCTGATCGACGACATCGAACGCGGCGTCACCGACCGCTTTCTGGTCTCGCCGGTCAAGCGCACCGCGTTGATCTCGGGCCGACTGGTTCACTCCTCGCTGACGATCGCGATCCAGTCGGTGATCATCGTCCTCCTGGCGCTGATAGACGGCGCGTCGTTTGGCGGGGGCTTCGGAGGGATCGTGGTGATGATCGCGGTGGCCGTGATCCTCGGTGCGGCCTTCGGCGCGGTCTCGAACGGGCTCGCGCTCCTCGCCCGCCGCGAGGAGACGCTGATCGCGATCATGACCTTCGCGCTGCTGCCCCTGACATTTCTCTCGTCGGCGTTTATGCAGCAGAACCTGATCCCGCGCTGGATACAACACGTGGCCGACTTCAACCCGGTCAACTGGGCGGTTGTCGCGGGCCGCTCGGCCGTGTCCGCCCACCCGGACTGGGGGCTAATCGCCTCGCGGGCGGGGTTCCTGATCGCGCTCCTGCTGGTCTGTCTCGCCTTCGCCACGCGAGCGTTCAGGACCTACCAGCGCTCGGTGTGAGGCGTGCATAACCGGCCAAGCTCGTCGGCCCTGGCGGGGGATGGCGACTTTGGACCCTATAGCGAGAGTTTCTCGCCGCGAGACGAATCGGGTGGGCACCGTCGGCTAGAAATGCACGGGCTAGCGGCCTCGACGGTCGGCGCTACGTCACAGCGGCGATGTTCAGCCCAGCCGCCACCGGATCGGGCCGAGGCCGGGGAAATGAAGGGCCTCGGCAGCCGCACCGCTGAGATCCCATTCGCGGCCGGCGATGTACGGACCCCGGTCGATCACCGGTACGCGGACGGCGCGATTGTCATAGAGGAAGATGACCTCGGTCCCGCACGGCAGCGTCTTGTTGGCCACGCCCAGCTCCGGGACCCGGAGGACACCGCCACACGCGACAGCATGGCCGTATGCGGTCTCGACAGAGGCGATGCTCACGTTCCAGCCGCCGGCCGGAAGCTCAGCCGGGTTCAGCAGCACACCCGAGAAATTGAGCTGGTTCAGGTGGTAGCGGGAAATGGCCAGCTGGAAGCGCGCGAGCGCCGCCCGAACCTGCGCGTCGGTCGGCGCGCCTTTGGCTGGAGCCTTGGTGTCCGTGGCGGGTCCCGTCGGGGCTGGGTCGTGGCTCGGCACGGTAGCCACCGACAGGTGGGTGCCCGAGGACAGATTGCCGGCGACCGGTTGGACGACCTGAGCATGCGCCTCGGTCAGGTGCGGCACGGTCGCCTGGATCCTCGTGCGACCGCTGGGCGAGCTGGAGCCGCAGCCGACCAAAGCCACGGCAATCGTCGCTGTCGCTAGTCCCCGCCTGATCGCGTAACAGTAACCCGCCGGAGGGAGCGCGGGCGGCGATTACGCCGCGGCGTGGGTCCCGCCGCCCACCAGCGCCCCCAGGCGGCTGCGGGCGTCGTCCATCTGCAGGCGCCGCAGGAGCTCGTCGGTGACGTTGAGGTAGTCGGCCGCGAGGTCGGGGCGGTAGTCGAGGATCGACACCGCCCGCTCGGCGGACTCGGCGTAGGCGATCGAGGCCCGGATCGCCGTGTCCAGCAGCTTCTCGCCGTAGTGCTCGCGCAGCGAGGAGAAGGCCTCGCGCGAGTGTCGGGTGCGCATGTCGGCGATGTTCAGCAGCACACCCAGCCACTCCAGACCGGGGTTGAGGCTCTCGCGCGCGAGCTCGATTACCTCGAGCGCCTGCTCGACGCCCTGGAGCGCGAAGTACTGCGCCTCGGCCGAGAGCAAGGCGTAGTCGGCGGCGACGAGCGCGTTGACGGTCAGCAGCCCGAGCGCCGGAGGGCAATCGATCAGCACGACCTCGTAGGCGTCCCTGACCTCACGCAGCGCGCGCTTCAGCGTGAGCTCGCGCCCCATCCGCCCCGAGAGCATCAGCTCGGCCTCCGCCAACCCGAGGTTGGCGGGAATGATGCCGCCGTGGACTGCCTCGGCCGCCTGGGCGCGCCCGCTCAGCACGTCGCCGACCGTGGGCGACGCGTCGGGGTCGATGTCGAAGTAGTCCGACAGGTTGCCCTGGGGGTCGAGATCGATCGCGAGCACGCCCACGTCGATGCGCCGCAGGATGTCCGCGATCGTGCGCACCGCTGTGGTCTTCCCGGTGCCGCCCTTCTGCGAGAGAACCGCGATCGTGACCGCCATGAGGGGACTATAGGTTCTTTGGCCGGGGCACATGTGCCCCGGCCCCGGGCCGATCATGATCGGCCCGGCCGGTCGGCGCATGCGCCGACCGGATCAATTTATTCACGCCGGTTGGCGCTCTTGCTCGGCCTCCGAGAAGCGCATCCCGGACACGACGGGCACGTCGACGAAGTGCAAATGGTGGCGCCCGATGACGATCTCATCGCCGTCGGCGAGCGTCGACCACTCGACGCGCTCCCCGTTGACAAACACGCCGTTGAGACTGCGGTCGTCTAGCACGCGCAGGCCGTCCGGCTGGCGCACGATCAGCGCGTGGCGGCGCGAGACGGTCGGATCGTCGAAGCGCACGTCGGCGGCGAGGCTGCGCCCGATGCGGGTCCATTCCCGCCCGAGCGCAAAGGAACGCACCTCGCCTCCGGGCGAGCGGTAGGCGAGATACTGGCCGGGTTCGTCGAGGCCGCGGCGCAGCTGCTCGAGCCACACGCGGTCCTCGTCCTCGCTCGGCACCTCGACGATGGCCGTCTGGGCCGTGGTAAATAGCGACGCCCTCACAAACTCCTTCCCCCCGCAGTTGGGGCAAGTCGGCAGCTCATCGACTGCATCGAGTGACAGGACGTAGTCGCATTCAGTGCAACGAAATGTCCCGGTCCCCGCGACGTTGCCCGACATCCACGCTTTCATGGAACTTCTCCTTTTTGGGGGACCGCGAACCGCGCTGGCTCAACTCTGGACGGGGTACAGGCCAGCTGTGCTCGCAAGGCGATCGTAACGTCTCTGTCAAAGAGTCGATAAATGCAGCCTGAGATTGGCCAAAGAGGCAGAAGGAAGTAGCTCCGGGGCGCCGAAAAGACGTCCATGGACCTGCCGCCGTACGAGGTCGAGCTTCGCGAGGTGCCCGACCTGCGGATGCCGCTGCTCCAGATCGCGTTGCTGCGCAGGAGCATGGATCAGAACGCCGAGACATGCGAGCGCTGCGCCCGCTGTGACCGCACACCCCTCTCCGGCGAGCAAACGTTCATCGGCGACGCTGGACGGATGGTGTGCGAGCTGTGCGTCGACCTCGAGCCGGACACGCCGCGCGAGGGACGCCTCGTCCACGGCCCCGAGTTCGGCCGCACCATCCGGATCGTGGATCAGCGCATAAGGGCCAAGGCGCGGTTCAGGCGCGCCACCAAGTAGTGGTCGTGGTCGCGGCGGCCTCATAGACTGCCGCGGCGTGGACCCGATCACCGTCTCCGCCACGATCTCGAGGCCGCGCGAGGAGGTCTTCGAGTACCTCGCGGACATCGCCAACCACCCCGAGTTCACCGACCACTACCTGGTCGACTGGCGGCTGACGCGTGAGGACTCCTACGGCCGGGGCGCCGGCGCCCGGTTCCGGATCAAGGCGCCGCTGGCTCGCTTCGCGTGGGGCGACATGACCTTCGCCGAGGTCCAGCGGCCCTACCGGATCGTCGAGCACGGGCGCAGCGGCAAGTACAACCGCGTGCGCATGCTGGGCACGTACACGCTCACGCCCGGGGCGAGCGGCACCACGGTGGTCGACTACACCTTCGAGACCGAGCCGGTGATGCCGTCCGACCGGCTGATGGAGATGTTCGGGGGCCGCTCCTGGACGAGGCGCCAGGCCGCCAAGGCGATGCGGCGGCTGCGGCGCATCCTCGAGGAGGACCGCGATCGCGGCCAGCGCGCCACGATCGCGGGGCGCAACTAGTCCACCGGTAGGCCCGTAAACTTCGTCGTCCGTGAGAGCCCGCCGCGCCCTGACCGTCGCCTGCGTCATCGTTGCCGCCCCGCTCCTGGCCGCCTGCGGGGAGCACACCATGCACCACGCCGACGCTAACAACAACGGCACCTACGTCAGCGCCGGCGACGTGACCTACCAGCTGCAGGTGTCGCGCCAGCTCAACCAGTACCTCCCCGAGGACTCCGGCTATCTAATGGGACTGTCCAAAGCCGAAAAGTCGCTCACGCCCAATCAGGAGTGGTTCGGGGTCTTCATGTTCGCCAAGAACGAGACCAACCACACCGTGACGACGGGGAACAACTTCGACATCGTGGACACGCTGGGCCACGAATACCACCCCATCACGTTGAACCCCGCGACCAATCCATACGCGTGGTCGGCTCAGTCACTCACGCCGGGCGCGACCCAGCCCAACCCGAACACGACGGCCGGCTACGGACCGACCGGGGGCCAGCTGCTGCTGTTCAAGCTGCCCGGCAGCGGGATCAACTCGATCTATGACAACCGGCCGCTCACCCTCCAGATCCGGGCGCCCTCGGGCAAGAAGGTGTGGGCGACGATCTCCCTGGACCTTTGAGTTCCTGAGCTGCCGGAGGGCGCTCACTAGTCTCCCGGGCCCGTGACCACGATCGACTGGCTGATCGTCGCCTTCTGTGCGCTGCTCGCCCTGTACGGGTACCTCCAGGGGTTCATCGTGGGCGCACTGTCGTTGTTTGGCTTTGCGCTCGGCGCCTTCGTGGGGACCCGCATCGGGCCGCTGGTCCTGCCGGGCGGCTCGCACTCCCAGTACGCGCCGCTGTTCGGGCTGCTGGGCGCGCTGCTCGCGGGGGGAGTACTCGCCACCGGTCTCGAGGGCCTGGGGCTGAGGGCTCGCAGGCGGCTGAGGCTGCCCGGGCTCGAGACCGTCGACGGGCTGCTCGGGGGGTTGCTGACCGCGTGCGTCGGGCTCGGGATCGCGTGGATCGTCGGGGCGGTGGTGGTCCAGTCCACGGCTTCACCGTCGCTGCGTCAGCAGGTCCAACAGTCGGTGATCCTGCGCGATCTCAATAACCTGCTGCCGCCCTCGGGGCCGATCCTCAACGCGCTCGCGCGCTTCGACCCGCTTCCCTCTCTCCACGGGCCGGCCGCGACGGTGCCGGCGCCCTCGCGCGGGATCGTGGCGACGGCTGGGGTAAGAGACGCCGGCGCGAGCGTGGTGAGGGTCGTGGGGACCGCGTGCGGGCTCGGTATCGAGGGCTCGGGCTGGGTCCCCGCGCCCGGCCTCGTCGTCACGAACGCGCACGTGGTGGCCGGCGAGAGCGACACGCGCGTGGAGGTCGGGGGCAGCGCGCCTGGTCTGCCCGCGGTCGCGCTCGACTTCGACCCCCACGACGACATCGCGATCCTGCGGGTGCCCGGCCTTTCCACGCGCCCGCTGAGGATCGCTTCCTCCTCGCCCGCCGGAACGTCGGGGGCGATCCTGGGATACCCCGAGGACGGCCCCTTCAACGCGCAGCCGGGGAGGATCGGGATGACCCGGGACGTGGAGACCGAGAACGCCTATGGCCAGGGTCCCGTCTTGAGATCGGTGACCGAGCTGCGCGGGCTGGTCCGCCCGGGTAACTCGGGTGGGCCCGTGATCAGCTCGAGCGGCCAGGTGCTCGCGACGGTGTTCGCCGCCATTGCCAGCCCGGGCGCCCGCAAGGGCGGCTTCGCGGTCCCCAACGCCCTGGTGCGGGCCCAGTTGCGGGTCGCCGAATCGCGCCGGGGGCCCGTTGGCACGGGGGGCTGCGCGGGTTAGAGCGGCCCGTGGGGCGCAGCCCCGCGCAGGTGGGAAGACTTTTGCTCGCGTCGAGGTCATCCCGATTAAGGCCGCGTCCGGCGCTACCCTCCCCAAACTCATGGCAAAGACCCTTGTCATAGCGGAGAAGCCCTCGGTGGGGAGGGACCTCGCGCGCGTACTCCCGGGGGCCTTTGAGAAGCACGAGGGCTACCTCGAGGGGCCCGACCACATCGTCTCGTGGGCGGTCGGCCACCTCGTGCAGCTCGCCGAGCCCGACGAATACGGCGAGCGCTTCAAGAGGTGGCGCATGGCGGACCTGCCGATCGTGCCCGATCGCTTCAAGCTCGTGGTTCGCGACGAGCGCTCCAAGCGGCAGATGACTGTCGTCAAGCGCCTGCTGGGGCGCGACGACGTCGATCTGGTGATCAACGCGTGCGACGCCGGGCGCGAGGGGGAGCTGATCTTCGCCTACCTGTACGAGAAGTCAGGCTCGAAGAAGCCCGTCCAGCGGCTGTGGCTGAACTCGATGACGCCCACGGCGATCAGGGAGGGGTTTGAGCACCTGCGCCCGGGACAAGAGCTCGCCTCGCTCGAGGCCGCGGCCCGCTCGCGCTCGGAGGCCGACTGGATCGTGGGCATGAACGCCACCCGGGCAGCGACCATTCGCCTGCGCTCGGCCTTCGACGGCGCGGTATCGCTGGGGCGCGTGCAGACGCCGACGCTCGCGATCCTGGCCCAGCGCGAGGAGGAGATCAGAGCATTCAAGCCAGAGCCCTACTGGGTCGTCGACGCCGTCTTCGATCCCGTCGCGGACCCGAGGGGGCGCACCTACGCCGGGCGCTACCACGCGGGTGCCAACCCAAGGGTCAAGACTGCGCCCGAGGCGGCGCAGATCGTCGCCGCCTGCGAGGGGCAGACCGGCGAGATCACGAAGCTCGAGAAGACCGAGCGCCGCGAGCGGCCGCCGATCCTCTACGACCTCACGTCCTTGCAGCGCGACGCCAACGCCCGCTACGGCTTCAGCGCTCGTCGCACCCTGGGGGCCGCCCAGCGGCTGTATGAGGAGCACGCCGCGCTGACCTACCCCCGCACCAACTCGCGCTACCTCCCGAGCGACATGATCAGCTCGATCAAGCCGACCGCGAGGCTCGTGGGCGAGTCAGCGGGAGTACGCGGCCGGGGCGAAGTACGTGCTCGGGCTCGACGTGCTGCCGCTCGGTCGCGTGATCAACGACAGCAAGGTCACCGACCACCACGCGATCATCCCGACTCGCGCCGAGCGCCACCCGGTCGAGAAGTTCTCCGACGACGATCGCCGCATCTACGACCTCGTGGTGCGCCGCTTCCTCGCGGTGTTCCACCCCGAGGCGGTGATCGAGAACACGCGCGTCGAGACGACCGTGGACGGTCACGTGTTCCGCACGCGCGGCAAGCGCATCCTCGTGCCGGGCTGGCGTGGGGTCTACGGCGAGACCGCCGATACCGACGAGGGCCGCGACGACGACGAGGGCCGCGAGCAGCAGCTGCCCAAGCTCGAACAGGGCGAGTCCGCGGCGGTCGCCGAAATCGGGTCCGAGGAGAAGGAGACAAAGCCCCCGCGCCGGTACACCGAGGGGTCCCTGCTGGGGGCGATGGAGACCGCCGGCAAGCTCGTCGACGACGAGGAGCTGCGCGAGGCGATGAAGGACTCGGGGATCGGAACGCCCGCGACGCGTGCGGCGATCATCGAGCGCCTGATCCAGGTCGGCTACATCGAGCGAGACGGCCGCGCGTTGGTGGTGACGGAGAAGGGGCTCAACGTGATCCGCCTGCTCGGCGAGCACGCCCTCACCTCCCCGGGGCTGACCGGAGAGTGGGAGCACCGGCTGGCCAACATCGAGACGGGCAGCGACTCACGCAAGGCGTTCATGGGCGACATCGTCAAGTTCACGGAGTCGACCGTGGGCGAGCTCGATCAGCGCCTGAAGGGCGTGCGCATCGAGCGCGCCAAGCTGGGGCCCTGCCCTGTCTGCGGGCGAGAGATCGTCGAGAACCGCAGGGGCTATTCGTGCTGGTCTCGGGAGGACCCGGGCTGCGGCTTCGTGATCTGGAAGGGCAAGGCATCCAAGCAGCTTCCCGTCTCCGTGGCGCGCGAACTGATCAAGACGGGCCGCACCGAGAAGCCCGTATCCGGGTTCAAAGGCCGCTCCGGCCGGACTTTCCGGGCCCGCCTGGCGCTGCAACAGGACGAGGAGGGGCGCTGGCGCGTCGAGTTCGACGAGCCGTGGGCGAAGGAAGGAACCGGAGCGCCTTCCGATGAGGCCGCCTCGGGCGCCGGCGAGGAGCGTCGGCCCCCGGCCGCCGCGGCGTAGCGCGCGCCGGCAAGCGCTCTGAAGAGCCCCGCGCGGTACGGCTAGCCCTACCTCGCAGGACTCCGGCTATCCGGCTTGTGGGAGGGCCCGGCCGTCACGAACATGTGGCGTATGTTGGAGAGCGGTTCATCACGAGGGAGCGAGAGCCGCCACGGCGCTCCTCCAGGGGACATCGACACGACATCTCCGGCGGCCCACGCCGTCGCGTTGACCAAAACGTATGGATCTGGCGAAGCCTCCGTGCAAGCTCTTGACGGGGTCACGGTGGCGTTCGAGCGCGGCCGGTTTACCGCGGTGATGGGTCCCTCCGGGTCGGGCAAGTCGACGCTGATGCACTGCATGGCCGGACTGGACGAGCCGACCTCGGGTCGCGCGTTCATCGGCGACGAGGATCTCGGGCTGCTCGATGACGCACGCCTCACGGACCTGCGCCGCGACCGAGTGGGGTTCATCTTCCAGTCGTTCAACCTCGTGCCTACGCTCACGGCGGGCGAGAACGTCACGCTCGCCGCCGACCTCGGCGGAGCGACGGTCGACCGGGGGTGGTTCGACTATCTGGTCGGACGGCTCGGCATCGCCGACCGGCTGTCACACTTTCCCAGCGAGCTCTCCGGCGGCCAGCAGCAACGGATCGCTTGCGCGCGGGCGCTGCTGGGACGGCCAGAACTGGTCTTCGCCGACGAGCCCACGGGAAACCTCGACTCAAAGGCCTCGGCGGGAATGCTGGCGTTCCTCCGCGGCACGGTGAGTGAACACGGGCAGTCGGTCGTGATGGTGACGCACGACCCGGGAGCGGCCACGTACGCCGACCGGGTCGTGTTCCTCGCCGACGGGAGGGTGGTGGGAGAGCTGACCTCACCGACCGCAGACGCGGTCCTGGAGCACGTCAAGCAGCTGGGCGACTAGTGGACCGTCCCTCAAATCCGCACCCCCTTCGCAGCTGCGAATCCCCGCCTCGCTGCGTCCTCGGACCTCGGCGTAGCGCTGCTACGCCTTCGGTCCTGCGTCCTGGCGATGCTCGATTCTCGCTCGCGAATGGGGCACTGCTTTTCGGGACGGTCCACTAGATGCGCAGGGTCACGATCCGCGGCCTGCTCGCGCGCAAGCTGCGCCTCGCGCTCACCGCCCTAGCGATCGTCCTGGGGGTGACGTTCGTCACCGGGACGCTGATCCTCGGCGACACGCTCAACCGCACATTCAACGATCTGGTCGGAACCGCCTACCAGCACGTCAGCTTCGTGATCCGCGGCAAGGCGGAGCTGTCCGGCACGAGTGCCGCCAGCACCGCCGATCGCCGGCCGATCTCGCAGTCGATCGCAGCGACGGTGGGCCGCCTGCCGGGAGTCGCGTACGTGTACGGGGCGGTCAGCGGATACGCCCAGTTCATGGACCGTGACGGGAACGCGATCGGCAATGGCGCCGGCTCGACGCTTGGATTCTCGTTCGATCCCAATCCTCGGCTGTCGCCCTATCGGCTCGTGCAGGGCAGCGCCCCGACGAGTGCGGATCAGGTCGTGATGGACAAGGAGACGGCGATCGAGCATCACTTCGCCCTCGGCGACCGGGTGCTGATCAACCTGCCGGACCGCGCGCAGACATTCACGATCTCGGGACTCGTCAAGTTCGGCTCCGACAACAACCTGGCGGGCGTCACGCTCGCGGGCTTCGACCTCAGGACCGCGCAGGCGTTGTTCAACGCCCGCGGCCGTTACGACACGATCGACGTCCTCGCGGCACCGGGTGCTGACGACGTCAAGCTTCAGCTGGCGATCGCGAGAATCCTGCCACCGGGACTGGAGGTGGTCAGCGGCCAGACCGCCGCCAACCAGCTCGCGACCGAGGTCGACCACGAGCTCTCGTTCATCTCGACCGCGCTGCTGATCTTCGCGGCGATCTCGCTGCTCGTCGGTGGCTTCACGATCTTCAACACGTTCTCGATCACCACCGGGCAGCGGACGCGTGAGCTCGCGCTGTTGCGTGTGGTCGGCGCGAGCCGCCGGCAGGTGTTCCGGTCGGTGCTCGCCGAGGCCGCGCTGACGGGCCTGGCAGCGTCGCTGATCGGACTGGGGCTCGGGGTGGCAGCCGCGCTGGGCCTAAAGGCGCTGCTGAAGGCGTTTGGGATCGTGCTCCCGTCCGCGCCGCTCGTGTTCGAGGCCCGTACGCCGATCGTCGCGCTCGCCGTTGGGGTCGGCGTGACCCTGATCGCGGCGATCGTCCCGGCGAGGCGTGCTGTCCGCATCCCGCCGGTGACGGCGCTCGTCGAGCAGCGAGAGGATGGGGCGGCGTCGCCGCGACGCCGGCGGGTGATCGGAGGGGTCGTCGTCGCCGTCGCCAGCGCGGTGGCCGTTGTCGCGGGGTTGATCGCGGCCTCGATCGCACTCGTCGGCGTGGGTGCGCTGGCGGCGTTCGTCGCCGCCGGGATGCTCGTGCCGATCGTCGCTCGTCCGCTGTCGAGCGCGCTCGGTCGGCCGCTCGCCGCGATGCTGGGCGTGCCAGGAAAGCTTGGACGGGAGAACTCGATGCGCAGCCCGCGGCGCACCGCCCAGACCGCCGCCGCGCTGATGATCGGAGCCGCGGTCGTGTCGACGATCGGGGTCCTTGGCGCGTCGCTGAGCCTCTCGGCCAAGGATCAGGTGGATAGCGCGGTCACCGCGGATTACGTCGTCACCGGAAAGGGCGGTTTCAGCAAGTCCGTAGTCCCGGCCGTCTCGCGCTTGCCGGGGATCACGACCGCGACGACCGTCTATCAGGGGCAGTTCGAGTTCCGCGGCTCCCTCTCCACCCTGGTAGCTGCGACGCCTACCCGGCTCGGCCAGACGGTCAACCTGCACATCACCGCGGGCAGAGGCGAGCGGGCGATGACCCTCGGGCAACTGCTCGTCGACTCAACGACGGCAAACAACGACAACCTCCACGTCGGCTCGGTGGTGCCGGTCAGGTTCGCCCGAACCGGCCCCACGATGATGAGGATCGGTGGGATCTACCGGACAAACCCGCTTCTCGGCAGCTTCGTCACCGGCGAACGCTTCTTCCTGGCGCACTTCAACAACCCGCTGCCGATCGGCGTGCTACTGCGCACCGCTCCCCGCACCCCCAATCTGAACCCGGCCCTGAACAGGATCCTGAACCCGTATGCGAACGTCAGCTCCAAGACCCGGGCGCAGTTCGAGCACCAGCAACAGAACAGCATCAACCAGCTGCTCGGACTGATCTACGTCCTGCTCGCGCTCGCCGTGCTCGTCGCCCTGATCGGGATCGTCAATACGCTGATCCTGTCGGTGTTCGAGCGCACGCGCGAGATCGGGCTGCTCCGCGCAGTCGGGATGAAGCGCCGGCAGGTCCGCGTCATGATCCGCTCAGAGGCCGTGATCATCGCGCTGTTTGGGGCCGTCGTTGGGGTCGTCATCGGAACGGTGCTCGGCGTAGCGCTGGCCTCGTCGCTGCGGCACAACGGTGTCACCAACCTGTCGCTTCCCGTCGGGACCTTGATCCTGTTGCTCGTTCTGTCGGCCGCGCTGGGGCTGGCCGCCGCCGCGTGGCCGGCCCGGCGCGCGGCCAACCTCGACGTGCTGGCCGCAATCGCCACCGAGTGACGGGCACGCCCACAGCTTGGCGCCGCGGTCGATTGGCGCGACAATCCGCTCAAATGAGGGCAAAGCTGTCCGTGGTCGCCGGTGCCGGGGTGCTCGCGGGCGTGGGCGCGGCGTGGCTTGCGGCTCACCAGCCGCCCGGGCGTCCCACGGAGCCCGGGCTGGTGCTCGAGCTGCTGGTGGGTATCTCGCTGCTGGGCTGCGGCCTTGCCTCGTGGTGGAGGCGGCCGGAGAACCGCCTGGGCCAGATCATGGTCGCCACCGGGTTCGCCTGGTTCGCCGCGCAGCTCGTCAACGCCTCGCCACCGTGGCTGAACACGATCGGATTGGCGGTCCAGTCGGTGTGGATCATCGGCTTGGTGTACCTGCTCCTCTCCTTTCCGTCGGGGCGGTTGAGGGGCCGGCTCGACCGCTGGCTCGTCGGGGTTGCGGCAGTGGCCGGCTTCGGCATCCAGGTCGTCGCGATGCTGTACGGCAACAAGGCAGGACTGCGCTGCTCGGGCTGCGCAAACAACGTGATCCGGGTGTTCCACAACAACCAGAAGGCGCTGAACTGGCTGGGCCTTCAGCGTCTGATCGGGATCGTGCTGATCGTGGCGGTGATCGCGTTGCTCGCGATGCGTTGGCTGCGGGCGGGTAGGGCGCAACAACGCGCGGTCGCGCCGGTGCTGGTGGCGGGGTGCGCCACGCTCGCCGGGCTTGGCTGGGCGGTCGTCAACGACCTGCTCGGCGACCCGCTGGGCTCTCTGCCCGCGAACGTGTACTTCGCCGTGATGGCGACCGTGCCGGTCGCCGTGATGTTCGTGTCGCTACAGCGGCGGCTCGCGCGCGGCATGGTCGCGGGGCTCGTCGTCGAGCTGGGCGAACCGAGGACGGCGGCCACCGAACTGCGGCAGGCGCTCGCCCGAGCGCTGGGCGACCCGTCGCTCGAGCTCGCGTACTGGTTCCCGGCCGAGAACCGCTATGTCAGCGGCGACGGCGTCCCGGTCACGCTCCCCGAGGGCGACGGCAGCCGCAGCGCGACCTTCGTCGAGCGCGACGGCCAGCCGATCGCCGTTCTCGTTCATGACCCCGTGCTCGAGCACAACTCCGAGCTCGTTCAATCGGTGTGCGCAGCCGCGAGCCTCGCGCTCGAGAACGAGCGCCTTCAGGCGGAATTGCGCGCGCGCGTGGCCGACCTCCAGGCATCACGCGCGCGGTTGGTCGAGGCCACCGACGCCGAGCGGCGGCGGATCGAGCGCGACCTCCACGACGGCACCCAGCAACGGCTGGTCTCCATCGCGATGTCGCTCGGGCTGTTGGAGACGAAGCTGCCGGCCGAAGCGACCGCGGCGCAGCCGATCGTGCACGAGACGCGCGAGGCGCTGGCGCTCGCGCTCGAGGAGCTGCGGGAGCTGACCCACGGCATCAACCCGCCGCTGCTCGCCGAGCGTGGGCTGTCGGCCGCGCTCGACGAGCTCTGCCGCCGCGCGCCGCTCCCAGCGCGACTCGATGTGTCGGTCGATCGGCGGCTCCCCGACGAGGTCGAAACCGCCGCCTACTTCATGGCCAGCGAGGCCCTTACCAACGCCGCCAAGCACTCCCACGCCAGCGAACTTCGTATGTCCGCCACCTACGAGGGAGACCGCCTGATCGTGGAGGTCACCGACGACGGCATCGGCGGCGCCGGTACCCGCGGCGGCTCCGGATTGCGCGGGCTTGCCGACCGCGTCGAGGCGCTCGGCGGGCGCTTCACGGTGTCGAGCCCGCCGGGCCGGGGGACGACCCTGCGCTCCGAGATCCCATGCGCGTAGCCCTGGCCGACGATGCGGTGATCCTGCGCGAAGGTCTGTCGCGACTGCTCCAGGAAGCCGGGTTCGAGGTCGTCGGGCTGGCGGCCGACGGCGACGACCTGGTCGAGCTGGTGCAGCGAACCCGGCCCGACGTCGCCATCGTCGACATCCGTATGCCCCCGACGCACACCGACGAAGGGCTGCGAGCAGCGAGGGTCATCCGGGAGCGGTGGCCGGTAATCGGGCTGCTCGTTCTGTCCCAGCACGTCAACACGCGCTACGCGCTCGAGCTGCTTTCGACCGGGACCGACGGTGTCGGCTACCTGCTCAAGGAGCGCGTGTCGGACCTCGACGAGCTCGCCTCCAGCGTCAACCGCGTCGGCCACGGAGGTTCGGTGCTCGACCCGGCGGTGGTTGACGAGCTCGTCGGCCGGCGCCGCCACGCCGACAACCCGTTGGCGCGACTGACCGATCGCGAACGCGAGGTGCTCGCTCTGATGGCCGAGGGGCGCTCGAACCGGGCCATCGCCGAGCGCCTGTTTGTCACCGAGCACACGGTGGAGAAGCACGTCAAGAACATCTTCGGCACGCTGCGCCTCCCGCAATCGCCCGACGACCACAGGCGCGTGCTCGCCGTCGTCACATATCTGAATTCGCAGTAGCCCTGGAACATCCCAGCGCGCCGGTCCGAGCAACTAAAACCGGGAGTATCCTCCGCGCACGGGACTGGTCTTGGTCCAGGTTGGTCAAGAGGAGGAGAAAGTTGTCCATTGTGATCGGTGCTTCGACCGGCTGGTATGTGGGGCTCGCGCTCGGCGTCGTGGTCGTGCTCGTGGCGGCTGCGATCGTGATCACGATCGTGATGCTGGCGCTCAGGATCTCCAAGCAAGCGCAGACCGCGGTCGACGGCGTAGAGCGCGTTCGCCAGCAGACGGTTGAGCTCGGCGGCGTGCCGCGCATCAATGACTCGGGCGTGCGCATCTTGCACTCAGCGCGGGCGCTGCGGAAAGTGGCGGTCGGCAGATGATCGCCTTCGCGCTCACCAACCACGGCGCCTGGGGAATCGCGTTGATCATCGGCCTTGTCGCCGCGCTGGCAGTAGCGGGGCTGTTGCTGGTGCTGGTCAACACCACCGGCCAGATCAGGCGCTCGGTCGGCCGTCTGCTCGAGACCGCCGGCCAGGTCGCGGGCAACACCGCCAACATCCCGCAGCTCGAGGCCACCGCGCCCGTGCTCGGCAAGATCGTCGACGAGGCGGTCATCCAGGACGGCTATATGAACGCGCTCACCGACGGGTTCGGCGAATCGTGAGCCAGACGACCCTCATCATCCTCAGCGTGATCCTGGCGGTTGTGGTGGTGGTCGTGCTCGCCGCAGCGCTGATCAAGGTCCGCCGCGACCTCGAGGCCACGGCCGCGGACCTCGAGGCGCTCGCCGCGGCGCTCCAAGGCGTCGAAGCCGAGCACCTACGCCCGCTCGAGCCGGCGGTGCGCGCCATCAACGCCCAATTCGACGTGATCCTGAGTGCGTTCCCGGGGATCGCCGCCAAGGCCAAGGTGGTCGCCGAGCGCAGACGCATGATCCTCGCCGAGAGGGGGCCCGCGTGACGCTCGAATGGATCGGCGACGCGGTGCTGATCTTGGTGCTGCTGCCAGTCGTCATCTACCTTTTGCACGCGGTGCTCAGGGCCGCAAACAGCATCGTGCCCAGCGCCCAGCAGATCGCGGAGACCGCGAACGCGGGGTCCGAGGACCTCGACGCAGTCCCGTTGCTGCTCACTACCCAGGAGCAGGTCATAAAGACGATCGAGACCGCCGCCGACTATGGGGGCTCGCTCGACGTGATCGTCGACGACGCCTGAGAGAGGAGAGGGGATGCCAGCAGCCGGTGTCGTCATGATCGTCGCGGTCGTTCTGATCGTCGCCGCCCTGGTCGTCTACCTCGTCGCGACGATCGTCGCGTTGAGGCGCATCACGACAAGCCTCGACGAGGCGATCAAGGGCGTGGTGGGAATCATCGACAAGACCGCCCCCGTCGCCGACGTGGTGACGACCATCAACAAGAACCTCGATGCGGGCGTCGACGTGCTCGAGGGACTCCTCGTCAAGAAGGCGGGCATGGAGGACGCCGTCGGGATCCTCGAGGGCCTCTATCCGGGTGCCGCCGCGACCGGCCTTCGGAACTTCCCGGAGTCGACCTCGACCCGGCCCCCGCGGATCTCCGAGGTCTACACGAAGGGCACGCTCACGCTCGCGCGGCTCGGCCGCGAGGCCCCGATCGCTGCGGCCAGTCCGCACGGGCCGGCGCTCCGCGACGCCGCCTACGGCTCGCGCTCGGCGCGCGCGCTCTATCCCGGCGGGCGACCGCTGGGACCCGAGCCCCAGCTCCCGCGCTCGCCGGTGATCGGGACCGACTCCCCCGTCCAGTATCCGGAAAGCTCGGAGACCCCCGTGCAAGTGAGGAGCAAGGATGCAGACGCCCCCGCCGGTTGAGTACGAGCGCGCGCGCAGCGTCGAGGAGGCGATCTCAACGCTGCAGCGACTTGGGCCGAACGCCCGGGTGATCGCCGGCGGCCACAGCCTGCTGCCGATGATGAAGTTGAGGCTCGCGAACCCTGAGCACCTCGTCGACATCAACGACCTGCGCGAGCTTTCCTACATTCGCGTGGCCGGCGAGGACACCGTCGGAATCGGCGCGCTCACGCGCCACGCCGAGCTGCTTGACTCCGAGCTCCTGAGGCGGCACTTCCCCGCCTTTCACGACGCGGAGCTCGTGATCGCCGACCCCGTCGTACGCAACCGGGGGACGATCGGCGGCTCGCTGTGCCAGGCCGACGCCGCCGAGGACCTCTCGGCGGTCTGCTCGGCGCTCAAGGCGCGGGTCGTGATCCGCGGGCCGCACGGCGAACGGGTCGTGGGGATGGACGAGTTCCACCTCGGCCCCTACATGACCGCGGTGCAGGACGGCGAGCTCCTGACCGAGGTGCGGCTGCACGTGCGCTCCGACGCGGGCAGCGCGCACGAGAAGGTCGAGCGCCGTGCCGGCGACTGGGCGATCGCCGCTGCCTCGGCGGCCATCTGGGTCGAGGGCGGGCGGATCGCCGACGCCGGCATCGCGCTGAGCGCGGTCGGCCCGACCACGGTGCACTTGACGCGAGCCGAGGAGCTCATCAGCGGCGCCTCGCCCTCCGATGAGCTCTTCGCGCGGGCCGGCGAGATCGCATCGGAGGACTGCACCCCGTTCGCCGACGGCCGCGGACCTGTCGACTACAAGCGCCATCTGGCGGGCGTGCTCACCAAGCGCGCGCTGCGTCGCGCGGTGGCGCGAGCCCTTCACCAGGAGGCATGAACCACGTGCAACTGACGCTCTCGATCAACGGTGACGAGGTTTCGCGCGACGTGGAGCCGCGGCAGCTGCTCGTCCACTACATCCGCGACACGCCCGGGCTCACCGGCACCCACTGGGGCTGCGACACGTCCAACTGCGGGGCGTGCGTGGTGCTGATGGACGGCAAGCCGGTCAAGTCGTGCACGATCCTGGCCGCTATGTGCGAGGGCCACGAGATCCGCACGGTGGAGTCGCTCGAGCGCGACGGCCACCTCGACCCTGTCCAGCAGGGATTCCACGAGATGCACGCACTGCATTGCGGGTTCTGCACGCCCGGGATGCTGATGACCTCGCGGGCGCTGCTCGACGAGAACCCCAACCCCTCAGACGAGGAGATCCGGATGGCGATCTCCGGTGGGATCTGCCGGTGCACCGGCTACAAGAACATCGTCAGCGCGGTGCGCTGGGCGGCCGAGCACGAGGCCGCAACTAGACAGGAGGCGTAGAGCATGGCCGTCGTCGAGAACCTTCCGAGTGCCACCAAAGAACGGCCGATCGGCTTCGGGCGGCTCAAGCGCAAGGAGGACGCACGCTTCATCCGCGGCAAGGGCACTTACCTGGACGACCTCCGCCTGCCCGGCATGGTCCACGGCGCGATTCTGCGAAGCCCCTACGCGCACGCCAAGATCGTCTCGATCGATACCTCGCGGGCGCTCGCGCACCCGAACGTGGCGGCTGTGGTCACGGCCAAGGACCTGGAGACGCTGGGGCTGGCGTGGATGCCGACGATCTCCTACGACACCCAGGCGGTGCTCGCCGGCGACAAGGTCCGCTTTCAGGGCCAGGAGGTCGCGTTCGTGGTCGCCACCGACGAGTACTCGGCACGCGACGCGCTGCCGCTGATCGACGTCGAGTACGAGCCGCTGCCCGCGGTCGTCAACGCCCGCAAGGCGCTCGACCCCGACGCGCCGCTGATCCGCGACGACAAGGAAAAGCAGCAGGACAACCTCGCCAGCCCGCTGTGGGAGGCGGGTGACGAAGAGGCCACCAACCGCGCCTTCGCCGAGGCCGACACGATCGTCGAGCGCGACATCATCTATCCCCGCTGCCACCCGGCGCCGCTCGAGACCTGCGGGATGATCGCCGACTTCAATCCCCAGACGGGCCAGCTCGACATCTACAACGGCAACCAGGCGCCCAACGCACACCGCACGGTCTATGCACACGTCGCGGGGTTGGCCGAGCACATGATCCGCATCCGCTGCAACGACATCGGCGGAGGCTTCGGCAACAAGGTCCCCGTCTACCCGGGCTACGTGTGCGCGATCGCCGCCTCGATCGTCGCCGGCGTGCCGGTCAAGTGGGTCGAGGACCGCTCCGAGAACCTGATGTCGACCGGGTTCGCGCGCGACTACGTGATGCACGCCGAGATCTGCTCCAAGGGGGGCAAGATCACCGGCCTGCGCGTGGACGTGATCGCCGACCACGGCGCGTTCGACTCGACCGCCCAGCCGACCAAGTTCCCGGCCGGGTTCTTTCACATCTGCTGCGGCTCCTACGACCTCGAGGCGGCGCATGTCAAGGTGAAGGCCGTTTACACGAACAAGGCGCCGGGCGGCGTGGCCTACCGCTGCTCGTTCCGTATCACCGAGGCCGTCTACCTCGTCGAGCGGATGGTCGGCGCGCTGGCGCTCGAGATGGGCGTCGATCCGATCGAGCTGCGCATGCGGAGCTTCATCAAGCCCGAGCAGTTCCCGTACGAGACGACCACCGGCTGGACCTTTGACTCGGGCGACTACGCCGAGACGATGCGCGTGGCGATGGAGATCGCGGGCTACGACGAGCTCCGCCGCGAGCAGCAGGAAAAGCTCGCCCGGGGCGAGCTGATGGGCATCGGCGTCTCGTTCTTCACCGAGGGCGTCGGCGCCGGTCCGCGCAAGCACATGGACATCCTCGGCCTCGCGATGAACGACGGCGCCGATCTGCGCGTGCATCCGTCGGGCAAGGCGATGATCTCGATCAGCGCCCAGACGCAGGGTCAAGGGCACGAGACCACGTTCGCCCAGATCGTGGCCGAGGAGCTCGGCATCCCGCCCGAGGACGTCCAGGTCCGCCACGGCGACACCGACCGCACGCCGTTCGGCCTCGGCACCTACGGCTCGCGCTCGACCCCGGTCTCGGGCGGCGCGGTCGCAGTGGTCTCGCGCAAGGTACGCGACAAGGCTCGGTTGATCGCCTCGACGATGCTGGAGACCCGCCCCGAGGACCTGGCCTGGGAGAAGGGCCGCTGGTACGTCAAGGGCGATCCCGAGAAGGGCGCGCGGATCGGAGAGATCGCCCGCTACGCCTACAGCGGCGAACCGTTGCCCGAGGGCATGGAGGGCGGCCTCGACGGCCAGGTGATCTACGACCCGCCGAACCTGACCTACCCGTACGGGGCCTACATCGCCGTCGTGGACGTCGATCCCGAGACCGCGGCGGTCAAGGTCAGGCGCTTCATCGCGGTCGACGACTGCGGCGTGCGGATCAACCCGATGATCGTCGACGGCCAGATCCACGGCGGCTTGGCGGAGGGGATCGGGATCGCGCTGATGGAGCTGATCAGCTTCGACGAGGAGGGCAACTGCCTGAACTCATCGTTTATGGACTACCTGATCCCCACGGCGCTCGAGTGCCCCGACTTCGAGCTCGGCGAGACCGTCACCCCTTGTCCCCATCATCCGCTTGGAGCCAAGGGGGTCGGCGAGTCGCCAAACGTCGGCTCGCCGCCGGCGATAGTAAACGCCGTGATCGACGCGCTGAACAAGTCGCACGGCGTCGTGCACATCGACATGCCTTGCACGCCGGCGCGCGTGTGGGCGGCGATGCAGGGGCGGCCCGAGCCTCCGCAATGACCCTCGTCACCGGTGGGGCCGCGGACGAGATGCGGCATCTCGTCCCGGACGTGGAGACACTGGCCCAGCGGCTCGCGGCCGTCGATTACCTCGTCGACGAGGGGCTCGCGACCTCGATGTTCTTGGCGCTGCGCCTGCCCCAGCCGCTGCTGGTCGAGGGCGAGGCGGGGGTCGGCAAGACCGAGGCCGGCAAGGCGCTCGCCGCCGTGCTCGATACGCCGCTCGTTCGCCTTCAGTGCTACGAGGGCATCGACGCCGCCGAGGCGCTATACGAGTGGAACTACCCCCGGCAGCTGCTCTCGATCCGCCTGGCCGAGGCGCAGAGCTCGGAGCTGCGCGAGTCAGAGCTGTTCGGCCCCGAGTACCTGATCCGCCGCCCGCTCCTGCGGGCGCTCGAGCACCCGGGTCCACGGCCCGCGGTGCTCCTGATCGACGAGATCGACCGTGCCGACGACGACTTCGAGGCCTTTCTGCTGGAGCTGCTGGGTGACGCCGCCGTCACGATCCCCGAGCTCGGCACGATCCGCGCCACACACCCGCCGATCATCGTGCTGACCTCGAACCGCACGCGCGATCTGCACGACGCCGTCAAGCGCCGCTGCCTGTACCGTTGGATCGACTACCCCGAGCCCTCACGCGAGGTGGAGATCGTCCGTCGGCGGGTGCGCGGCGCGGCGGAGACACTCGCGGTGCAGGTGGCGGACGCGGTCGCGCGCATGCGCGAGTCAGACGTGCAGAAACCGCCGGGGATCGCCGAGGCGATCGACTGGCTCGCGGCCCTGAATGAGCTCGGCGTGGCGGCGCTCGACGTCGATGCTGTCGACCGCACGCTCGGCTCGGTGCTCAAGTACCGCGAGGACCAGGAGGCGGTGCGCGCTGAGGGTCTGGAGGCGCTCGTTGTGCGGCGCTGAGGCTGGGGTCTTCGGGGTCGAGACGGTCGAGCTCGACCTGCCCGCTGTGGCCGGAGCATTCAGCGCACGGCTGCGCGCGGCCGGGCTGCCGGCGGGCGCCGACCTCGCCGCCCGCTTCGCCGACGCGCTCGAGCTGACGCGCCCGGTCAGCCGGCGGCGGCTCTACTTCACCGCGCGGGCCGTGTTCGTCTCCGACCGCACACAGGCGAGGGCGTTCGACGCGGTCTTCAGATCGGTGTTCGGTGGGGGGCATGCGCCGTCGCCGGTCCCGCTCCCCAACGAGGTCACGACCGCGCCCATGGGCGACGAGGCTGCGGCCGAGTCCGCGGCGCCGGTTGAGCCCCGAGCGCCATTGTCCGCGTCGCCCTCCCTCGGAACCGAGGGTGACCGCGAGTCACCGCCCGACCCGGACTCGCCCGAGGTCCCCGTCGCGCTCTCGCCGAGCGAGGAAGAGATTCTGCGCGACAAGCGCTTCGATTCGCTGTCTGCCCACGAGCTCTTGCAGCTCAGCGAGCTGATGCGGCGGATCTCGATAAAAGCTCCACTTCGGCGCACGCGCCGGGCGGAGCGCTTTCGGCTTGGCGAGCGGATCGATCTGCGGCGCACCCTCAGGGGCAGCCTCCGCACGGCGGGCGACCCGGTGCGCCTGCGGCGCCGGCGGCGGCGGATCGTGCCGCGGCGCATCGTCCTGCTGTGCGACATCTCCGGCTCGATGGAGCCCTACGCGCGTGCATACCTGCAGTTCCTGACCTGTGCCGCGGGCGGCGTCCGGCGATCTGAGGCGTTCGTGTTCGCTACCCGCTTGACGCGCGTGACGCGAGCGCTCGACGCGCGCAGCCCCGAGCGCGCGATCCAGAACGCCGCCTCGGCCGCGCCCGACTGGTCGAGTGGCACGCGAATCGGAGAGGCGCTGAAGGCGTTCAACGACCGGCACGGCCGCCGGGGGATGGCGCGCGGAGCGGTGATCGTGATCCTCTCGGACGGCTGGGAGTGCGGCGACCCCGAGGTCGTATCGCGGGAGATGGAGCGCCTTGAGCGCCTCGCCCACCGGATCGTGTGGGTCAATCCTCGCGCCGCCTCGGAGGGGTTCGCGCCTAGGGCGGGGGGGATGGCCGCGGCGCTGCCGCACGTCGACGCGCTGGTGAGCGGCCACAGCATGGAGGCTCTGAAAGACGTCGTAGACGCGATCGCCGGCGGCGGCTACGCGCCCCCGGAGGCGCCTTTGGCCTCCGAGGAAGACGACGAGCCGTGGGCCAGCGCCACCCCGGTCGCCGGCAGTTCGGTCGCGATGCCGAGTGGCTACGGCCCGAAGCGCGGGCACACCACGCCGGGGTGGAGCCTAGGTTCATGAGCGAGCGCTCCGTCAAAATCTGCATCTACCCCGGCTGCGGGCGGCCAGCCGGTCCCGCGCACCCGCTCGGCGGGCCCCAGCCCAGTTTCTGCGACCTCGAGGAGCACAACGCACTGACCGCCCACCAGGAGCGCCAGCGCCAGGCGCGCGAGGCGCAGGACGACCGCCGCGCGGGCGACCATCGCGACAACCAGGAGGTTCAACGTGGCCAATGAGGCGTACCGAGCAGTGTTCCTGCGCGTCCATCCGACGGGCAAGATGGTCCTGAGCCTGACCACCGAGCCGGACGGCAACGAGAGCGAGTACGCGCGTCTGGTCGCCGACGAGCTGGGCGTACCGGCGCTCGACGTCAAGGTGGTGCCCGCGGACCTCGACCGCTTCGGCGAAGGGCACGGCTACAACGTCTCGCCGTCGCAGGGCACGCCCGGCGCGATCAGGAGCGCGACGGAGAAGATCCGAGACAAGGCCCGCCTGCTGGCGGGGGTGGCGCTGGACGCGCCGGCCGACACACTGCAGTGGGACAACGGGGCCTTCATGCGCGACCGTGATCCCTCGCAGATGAAGACGATCGCCGACATCGCGCTCTACGCGCATGGGACCGGCGCACTGCCGCCGGGGATCGAGGGCGGGCTCGACGCCCAGACCGTCTACCGCGACTCAGGGCCCGGAGATGAATAAGTGCGCAGTTGAGACGGTCGAGGAGCGAGCCTGGCAAGAACGCAGGACCGAAGGCGTAGCAGCGCTACGTCGAGGTCCGAGGACGCAGCCACGGCGAAGCTCATTCGGACGGATCAACAAGCAGTTATTTATCGACGGGCCCTAGCCCTAGCCCTAGCTCGAGAGATCCCCCGCGATCGTGACCTCTACCTCGTCCACGACCTTGATCGTCCCGAACAGGATCGAGTACTGCTTGATCCCCCACTCGCTCTGCCTGACAGTGGCGCTGCCGGTGAGCTTCTCGTCTGCGATCGTCAGCTCGAACTGCAGCGGCCGGCGCTGGCCCATCAGCTCGAGCTCACCCTCCACCCGGAGGTGCTGGCCCGGGTCGCCTTCGATTGCCCTCGAGTGGAACTCGATCGCCGAGCGCTTGAGCACGTCTTCGTCGATCGCCTTCGAGATGCTCTCCTTGTCATCCTCGCCCAGCGGCTGCATGCCCCCGGTCCCCTCCCGTACGCGCAGTGATGCGCCGTCCGCGCGCAGCGCGACCGAGGACTGCTCCGCCTCCTCGCCGAGCTCGAGCGTCCCGGACCACGAGGAGACCTCGATCACGAGATCGTGTCCCGCTCGCGCGGCGGCGCCGGAGCGGCGCGTGCGCACCAGCAGCTCCGCGTTCTGCGGCCCGAAGCTGTGCGTAGCGGACGGAGACGGCATCGGCAATCAGTTGCACACCCTAGTCTTAGCGTGAGCGTCAGGAGGCGAAATGGTTGAGCTTGATCACACGTTCACGATGTCCAAGCCGATCGACGAGAGCTGGCAGGCGATTCTCGACCTCGAGCGCCTGGTCCCCTGCGTAGAGGGGGGAAGCGTGACCGAGCGGACCGGGCCCGAGAGTGTCAAGGCCCAGATCAAGGTCAAGATGGGGGCGATGTCGATGGACTTCGCGGGGACCGTGACCGTTACCGAGACCGACGAGGCAAACCACCGCGCGGTGATGGAGGTCAAGTCGGCCGAGGTGGGCGGCCAGGGGCACGCGGACGCGAACGTGACCTTCACGCTCAACGACGGCGGCGGTACGGTCCACACCGCCGCGCGGATTACCGGCAAGGCCGCATCGATGGGCGAGGGCGTGGTGACGAGCGTGCTCGACGCGATGATCAAGAACTTCACCGCCAAGCTGGCGACGATCTGAGCTCTGCCGTGGCCCGGCGGACGATGCGCGAGCTAGGCGAAGGCGAGATGCCCTTCGACGGCGGCACCGCCGTTCAGGAGGACCCCGAGCGACCCGTGTTCCGCGGCAACGGCTCCGATGATTACGTCTGCGTCTCGTGCGGCAACGTGCTCGCCGCCGGCATGGCCCCCGAGTACATGACGAAGAAGGTCCGCATTCGCTGCGGGCGCTGCCGGACGGTAAATCTTTGTGCCGAGGCGCCGGTCACCCCGGCCCGAAGGCCGCGATGATGCACCGCACCCCGCTCGGGATGAGGCCGCCATGATCCACCTCAACCAGGCCGCCCGCGGACCGCGATGATCAAGGGCGACTTGTCAGAGCGCGCGGAGCAGCTGGTGCGCGAGCGCGTCCCGTTTGTCGTTGCGACCGTCATCCGTGCACGTCGCCCCACCAGTGTGCGCCCCGGATTCTCGGCGGTCGTGCTCCGCGATGGCACGATCGAGGGCTTCGTCGGGGGGCAGTGCGCCGAGAGCTCGGTGCGCCTCCACTCGCTGCACGCGCTCGAGTCAGGGGAGCCGCTGCTGCTGCGAATCGTGCCGAGCAGCGCCGACTCGCGTCCCTCGTCATCCGACGCTGATGATTCCATCGGCGCGGCCGTGGTCGAGCGCAACCCGTGTCTGAGCGGCGGCTCGCTCGAGATCTTCCTCGAGCCGCAGCTGCCCGCGGCGCGACTGATGGTCGTCGGCTCGACGCCGATCGCCGACGCGCTGGCCGGCGTCTCGGCGGCGGCGGGGTTCGACGTCGACCATGTCAAGGGCGCCGAAGCACACCCCGGCGACGGCGACGCCGTCGTCGTCGCCTCCCACGGCCACGAGGAGGAACGCGTGCTGGTCGAGGCGCTCAGGGCCGGAGTTCCGTACGTGGCGCTCGTGGCGAGCGCTTTGCGCGGCGAGGCCGTGCGCGCCGCGCTCGACGTGCCCGACGAGCTGCGGGGCAAGCTGCACACGCCGGCCGGTCTCGCGATCGGGGCGCGCACGCCGGAGGAGGTCGCGATCTCGATCCTCGCCGAGCTCGTCTCAGAGCAGCGCGCCAACCCGATACGCGGGGCCGTAACCGCGGCGGTCGACCCGGTGTGCAGCATGGAGGTGGCGGTCACCGCTCAGACGCCGTTCCTCGACCTCGAGGGCGAGCGAGTCTTCTTCTGCAGCACGGGCTGCCGCGACTCCTACGCCGTGGGGCATGCAGCGCACTGAGAAGCAGTTTGTCACCGGCCTGGTTCTGGCGGCCGGCGGCTCGTCGCGGCTCGGGCGGCCGAAGCAGCTGCTGCCCTACGGCTCTAGGACGCTGCTCGACCATGTACTCCAGACCGCGCGGGCGTGCCGGTTCCACCAGTTGCTCTGCGTGATCGGTGGCGACGCGGACGGTGTGCGCTCGGGGGTCGATCTGGATGGCGTCCAGGTAGTGGAGAACACGTCGTTCGGCGGCGGCTGCTCTTCGTCGATCGCAGCCGCCCTTGGGTACGTCGACCCCAGGACGGACGTCCTGGTGCTGATGCTCGGCGACCAGCCGGGCGTCATCTCCTCCACGGTCGAGGCTCTAGTGGCCGGCCGTGGCGGGGCGCCGCTGGCGGCGTGCTCGTACAGCGACGGCCGCGGTCACCCGCTCGCGTTCGCACGCTCTGGCTTCGGCGAGCTCGCGTCGATGCACGGCGACAAGGCGGTCTGGAAGCTGCTCGACCGCCACCGCCATGCGGTCGTCGACGTGCCGATCGACGCGGCGGTTCCCCGGGACGTCGATACGTGGGAGGACTACGAAGAGGTGCTTGCGGCTCTCCCGACGTCAGCCTGAGGGGGACCGCTGCGGACCCCTCTCGGAATTCTGTGCCACCCGGCGGACCTGCTTGGTCGCTCAGGCTTTTACTCGGCTGCGTCTGCCCTACAGCCGCAGCACCAGCAGCCCCGCCGCGAGCAGCACGAGCGCCAGCCACATTGCCGACAGCGCGCCCTCCAGCGGCGCCGAGAGTCGCTGCGCCGTCAGCTCGAGCTCGCTGCCGTCGGTCAACCGCTGCGATCCGCTGACCTCGAGGGTGCGGCGGCGCAGCTCGCGCACCGGCGTGCTTAGCCGCCGCTGAGCGAGGCTGAGGAAGAAGCACGCCGCCGCCACGAGCACCCCTACCGGGCGGACCTCGAGCGCGTTGGCGAAGTAGCCGGTGAACGCGGGAAAGGCACCCCAGGCGAGCGCGAACCAGACGTTGCTGTGGAACCGCCCGCCGGCGAGCTCGAGGTTGTAGGCCGGGACGAGCAGGGCACCCACCACGATCAGCGGGGCGAGCAGAGGGGAGGCGACAACCATGCCGTAGGCGCCGAGGGCCACGGCCCCCGCAAGTCCCACGACGGCGAGCACGATCAGCGTGGTCCGGCTCAAATGCGTCTTCAGCGGCCGCCCGTTCAGCTCGTCGAGCGCGTGCGCGCTGACCCCCACGGCGAGGAAGAACGCGCCCAGCGCCGCGCCTACCCGCACTGGGTACACCTTGGGCGCGACGGCCGCGCCCAGCACCACGTAGCTGAGGCACCACGCGGTGTAGGGCGGATGTAGGAGCGTGACGAGGTCCCGCCAGCCCCCGGGGCGCAGCGCGTAGAACGCGGGCCGGTCGAGCCTGCCGGCCGACCTGTCGACCTCAGGGGGCGCCGTGGCCATCTCTGACGCCCCACACGACGAGACCCGCGCCGAAGCTCATTGGACGTAGTCGGACGGCGCCGACCCCGGCCCGGCGCCAGAGTCCCCGAAGGTCGGGCTCCGCGGCGTGAAACTGCTCGATGTTCGGGCCCAGGAACGTGCCGACCTCGCGCCAGGAGCTCGAGACCAAACGGCCGATCAGCGGTAGGCCGACCCTGGTGTGCGCGCGCCACAGCGCCCGCAAAGCCGGGCTGCTCGGCACTCCGAACTCGACCATCGCGATCCGCCCCCCTGGCTTGACGACCCGGGCGAGCTCGCGCATGGTGGCTTCCCGGTCGTCGACGTAGCGCAGGAGGTAGGTGAACGTGAGGGCGTCGAACTCGCCGTCCCGGAAAGGCAGGCTCTCGGCTTCGCCCCGGATCAGGGTGACGCGGCGCGCGAGCTCCGGGAAGGGAGCCAGACGAGCGCGCGCTCCGTCGAGCATCGCGTCGCTCTGATCGAGGGCGACTACGTCGCACGGCGCGGCGGCTGCGAGCTCGCGGGCCACGAGGCCGGTTCCCGTCGCGACGTCGAGGATTCGCTGACCAGGCTCGGGTGCGACCGCCTTCACCAGGGCGCGCCGCCAGCGCGGGTCCTGTCCGAAGCTGAGGACGGCGCCCATCCTGTCGTAGCGGTCGGGGAGGCCCGCGAAGAGCTCGAGCGCATGGCGCTTGCGGGCTGAAGGCAGGGTCGGGGCGGGCGGCGCCGGCACGCGCCAAGCGTACGCGTCCTGCGCGCGCGCCACCATGTCTCTCCATGCCTATAGCGCTCGTACTGGGTCCCGCGAACTCGGCCAAGGCCGGGGAGGTGCTGGGCGGCTGTGCCGCAGCGGCTGGGCGCGGCGCCGTGCTGGTCGTCCCGACCCGGCAGGACGTCGAGCTCTACTCGCGCGAGCTCGCGCGGCGAGGCGCCGTGCTCGGCTCCTCGGTGGTCACGTTCTCCGGGCTGATGCGTGAGATCGCGCGGCGGGCGGGCTACGGTCCGCCGCGGCTGACGCGTCTCCAGCGCGAACGCGTCCTGCGGCGCGCGCTCCGGCAGGCCTCGTTCGCCGCCATCGGCCACTCCGCCGCGTCGCCGGGCTTCCCCAACGCCGCCTGGGGGCTGATCGCGGAGCTCGAGCGCTCGCTGGTCACGCCGGAGCGCTTCTCTGACGCTCTGCGCTCGTGGGCCGCGCGGGACCCGCGCCGCTACCGCTACGCGCAGGACCTCGCCGCGCTCTACCTCGCCTACGCGCGCGAGCTTCACCGCCTGCGCCGCGTCGACGGCGATCTGTACGCCTGGGGTGCCGTGGACGCGCTCGCCGATGCTCCGGAGGCTTGGGGGGAGGCGCCCGTGTTCGTCTATGGCTTCGATGACCTCACCGCGGTGCAGCGCTTCGCGCTCGAGACGTTGTCGGGCCCCGCCGGCGCCGACGTGGTCGTGTCGCTCACGTGGGAGCGCGAGCGCGCCGCTCTCGCGGCTCGTGGAGACGCAGTCGAGACGCTCGGGCCGGCCGCTGGGCGAGTAGTGGAGCTGCCTGCGCTCGCCGACTACTACGAACCCGACTCCCGGGCCCCGCTTCACCACCTCGAGCGCGACCTCTTCGAGCCCGGACCGTTCGCGCGCGTGAACCCGGGCGACGCCATACGTCTGCTCGAGGCCGGCGGCGAGCGGGCCGAGGTGGAGCTGGTCGCGGCCGAGGTGCTCTCGTTGCTGCGAGCGGGCGTCGCCGCCTCGGAGATCGTCGTCGTGTACCGCTCGCTGCGCAGGGTTGCCCCACTGCTCGAGCGGGTCTTCGGCGCGTGCGGAATCCCCGTCGCGATGCGGCGGGACGTGCCGTTCGGGCACACCCCGCTCGGTCGAGGCGTCCTGGCATTGATCAGGTGTGCGCTGCTCGACGATCGCGAGTCAAGCGCTTCAGATCTGCTCTTGTACCTGCGCACGCCAGGCGTGCTCGGAGAGCTCGAGACCGCCGACAGGGTGGAGGCGACCGTGCGCAGGCTCGGCATCCGCACTGTCTCGCAGGCGCTGGCTGAGAGTGGCCTGCGGCTTGCAGAGCCGGGGGTCCTGCGCGAGGCGCGCGATCCCGTGCACGAGCTGGCTAGGCAGGCGCGGCAGCTGTTCTCGAGCCACCGCCGGGGGTTGGCTCCAGTCCTCGATGCCCGCCAAGCGCTCGACGGACGCGCCCTGTCGGTGCTGCTGGCAGCGCTCGAGGAGCTCGGGGAGCTGCACGACCGATTGAGCGTCCACGAGCTCTTGGAGGTGCTCGAGCGGCTGACCGTCCCGGCAGACGAGTCTCCGTCCGGCGAGGCCGTGCTGGTCGCGGAGCCGCTGGAGATTCGGGCCCGGCGGTTCCGGGTGGTGTTCGTCTGCGGCCTGCAGGAGTCGGAGTTCCCACGCCCCGGGGCGCCGGATCCGCTGATGAGCGACGAGCTGCGCCGGGAGCTTTCCGCGATGCCCGCGGCCAACGGGAAGGGCGGCAGACTCCATCTGCGGCCGCGAGAGGACACGCTGGCGCACGAGCGCTACCTGTTCTATGCCTCGGTCACGCGGGCGACTGAGCAGGTGGTGCTGAGCTACCGAAGCTCCAACGAGGAGGGAGGGATAGAGCTGCCGTCGCCATTCGTCGCCGATGTCGCCGACCTTCTCGACGAGGGCTGGATGTCGCGGCGTCGCAGGCGGCTGCTTGCAGACGTCGTGTGGCCGTTTGAGGACGCGCCGACTGACCGCGAACGGGCGCGCGCGCAGGCGCTCGAAGGCGGCGGGCGCGCGGAGCCGGGGCGACCCGGGAGCAGCGGCCGAAACGGCGTGCGCTCCTACACCCTCGGCGAAGCAGCGCTCGGGCACGTCCGCCACAGCCGGGTGGTTTCGGCGGGCGCGCTGGAGTGCTACGCCGACTGTCCAGTCAAATGGCTCGTGGAACGCGAGCTGCAACTACAGCCGCTCGCCCCCGATGGCGCGGGCCTGGTGCGCGGGCAGGTGGTCCACCGCGTTCTCGAGGAGCTCTACCGGCGCGTCGACGGCACGGTGACTGAAGCGACCCTCCCGAGGGCTCGGACGCTCGCCGCCGAGCTGCTGCGGAAATACGCGGCGCCGGTCGGCGCCGGGCAGCCGGCCGGTATCAGGGCGGGGCTGGTGCGCGCGATCGAGGCCGATATCGACCGCTACCTCGCGTTGGAGGCTTCCTCGGGAACCGAATGGACCGCGACGGAGCTCGAGCTGCGTTTCGGCTTCGACGACGAGCCTGAGTCGTTGCCGGCGCTCGAGCTCGCGGGCGGCATACGCGTGCGCGGCGTTATCGACCGCGTAGACACGGAACCCGCGACGAAGGAGGCAGCGATCGAGCGCCGCGCCGTCGTGCGCGACTACAAGACCGGAGGGACCCGGTCGGAGTACCAGGGAGCGCGTTGGGGCGCCGACCAGGTACTGCAGGTCCCCCTGTACATGCTCGCCGTGCGCCAGCTGCTCTCAATGCAACCGGTCGCCGGCTTCTATCAGCCACTCGGGGGCGACGACCTTCGCCCCCGGGGAGTGTTCGTGGAAGGGGCGCCCGTCGGCACCGAGGTGCTCCGCACGGACGCGCGGGCGCCGGAGGAGGTGGAGGAGGAGCTCGAGGACGCCGCGCAGCGCGCCGCGGAGCTCGCGGCAGGCCTGCGCGCAGGCCAGCTGCAGCCAAAGCCCGGTACCTGCTCGCGGTACGGCTGCGCTTACCCCGGGATCTGCCGTGCAGGCTGAGCTTCCGTTCGCCCCGCCACTCGCCGGCGGCTCCGACGAATTCAGCGGGTCCGGGGAGCCGCAGTTGACCTCGGAGCAGCGGCGCGCGGTCGCCGTGCGCAAGGGGGACCTGCTGCTCGATGCCAGTGCCGGCAGCGGCAAGACCTCGGTTTTGGTCGAGCGCTTCGCGCGCGCGGTGGTGCAGGATGGAGTCGACGTCGAGGCGATGCTCGCCATCACCTTTACGGAGAAGGCCGCAGCCGAACTGCGCGACCGCATCAGGTCGAGACTGCGGGCGCTCGGGGCGGGCGACCTGGCTCGCGCTACCGAGGGCGCGTTCATTTCGACGATCCACGGGTTCTGCGCCCGCGTGCTGAGCGCCCACGCGCTCACTGTCGGCATCGACCCCGAATTCGCCGTGCTCGACGAACCCGATGCCCGTGGACTCGGCCTGGCCGCGTTCGAGGACGCGCTGGGGGAGATCGCCGGGGGAGGTCACGAGGCGACCGAGCTAATCGCTTCCTACCGCCCCGACCAGCTGCGGGGCGCGATCCTCGGGTGCTACGCAGAGCTTCGTTCCCGGGGCCAGCGGGAGCCCCGCCTGCCTCCGTTTCCGGAGACCTGTCAGGACGCCCACGCGCGGCAGGTCTACGGCCTGCTCGATCGCCTGCTTCAGCGCTTCGGCGCCCTCTACGACGAGCGCAAACGCGGCCGCTCGGGCCTTGACTTCGCCGACCTTGAGCTGCTTGTGCGCGACCTGTTCGCCTCGCATCCGGGGATCCGGGAGCGCTACGCGCGGCGCTTTGTGCGCATCATGGTCGACGAGCTCCAGGACGTGAACGCCGTCCAGCTCGAGCTGATCCAGGCGATCGCCCGCGACAACCTGTTCGCGGTCGGCGACGCCCAGCAGTCGATCTACGGCTTCAGGCACGCCGACGTCGAGCTCTTCGAGCGCCTGGGCGAACGGCTCGGTGGCGAAGGGCGCCGGCTGACGCTCGAGACAAACTTCCGTTCGAGGCCCGAAATTCTCGAGGTCATAAACCGAGCCTTCGCCGAGGAGCTGGGGGAACGCTTCAGGGAGCTGCGAGCGGGACTGGCGAGGGCACCGAGCGATGGGCCCAGGCGCGATGAGCTCGTCGAACTACTGATCGTCGACAAGTGCGCCGGCTGGGCGCCCGTGGAGGGTCTCTTCGCCCCGTGGCGGGTCGCCGAGGCGCAGGCCCTGGCCCGCCGCGTCGAGGCCGTCGTCGCCGCGGGGGCGAGGCCGCGCGACATCGTCCTCCTCACGCGCGCCACGACCGATCTGCGTTGCTACGAGCGGGCGCTCGAGGAGCAGGGCATCCCCACCTACGTGATCGGAGGAAGGGGGTACTGGGCCCATCCTCAGGTGATCGACCTGCTCTGCTACCTGCGCGCGCTCGCCAACCCCAAGGATGAGGAAGCCCTCTTCACGGTGCTCGTCTCGCCGCTCGTGGGCGCTTCACTCGACGCGCTGGTGCTACTCGCCGCTACGGCACGGGAAGCCGGATGCGATCCGTGGTTGATGGCCGCGCGGCGCCTCGAAGAGGTGGAACAGCTCTCTTCGACGGACCGCCGGCTGATCGCCGAGTTCGCGGCCTGGTTCGCGCGGGAGCGTGAGCTGGCCGCGCGCATCTCGGTGGAGGAGCTCGTGGAGCGGGTACTCGAGCGAACCGCCTACGACCTGTACATGCTCGGGCTCCCCGGTGGCGAGCGGCGGCTTGCCAACGTCCGCAAGCTGATGCGGCTGGGGCGCGAGTACTTCGTCGCGCACGGACCCAATCTGCGGGGCTTTTTGGAGTTCGCGCGCGACCGGGCGATCTTCTCGGGGGGCAGGGCCGAGAGCGAGGCCCCCGTGGAGGGAGAGGCGCTCGACGCCGTGCGGCTGATGACGATCCACCGGGCCAAGGGGCTCGAGTTCGAGATCGTGTGCGTCGCCGATCTGGGCCGGGAGACCCCCCGCGGCCGCTCCGCCGACATCCTGCGCGTCGGCGCCGACGGCCGGCTCGGGTTGCGACTCTCCTCGCCGGGCACCGGGAGGTCGGTGCCGATCCTCGACCACCAGGCGCTCTGCGAGGAGCTCCAGGCGGACGAGGCGGCCGAGGAGCGGCGGCTCTTCTACGTGGCGATGACGCGCGCGCGAGAGCGGCTGATCCTCTCCGGGGCGGCCAAGCTTGAAGCCGACGGACGGCTGGCGCCCAACGGTCGCGGGGCGCCGATCGGTTGGATCGCCCCGGCGCTGCTGCGGGCCGGCGTGACCCCGGTCGTGATCCGCCCGCAGGAGGAGGAGCCCGCGGCGCCACCGGCGTCGCCGCAAGCGGTTTGCGAGCCCGTCACGAGACCGGCGAATGTGTCGTTGCAGGCGACTGCCCCGCCGCAGGCCCCTCCCCAGGGGGCGCTCAGCTACTCGTCGCTGACCGAGTACCAGCGGTGCGGCTACCGGTTCTATCTCCAGCGGATCCTCGGCATCCCCGATCAGCCAACCGAGGCCGCAGTCCCCGGCGGGACGCAGCCCGGCATCACCGCGTTGCAGCGCGGCATCCTCGCCCACGAGCTCCTCGCGAGCCTCGATTTCGAGCGCCCGGCGCGGCCCACAGCGGCCGACGTCGCCGCGGCCGCAGCTCGCGCGGGGGTGGACGAGCGGCTCGACGAGGAAACCATCGACGCCGTCTACGCATTCGCGTACAGCACGCTGGGTCGCCGCCTCGCCGATGCCGCGTGGCTCAGGCGCGAGGAGCGGTTCTCGTTCCTGCTCGGCGAGGGTCCGCTGATCACGGGCGTGTTCGACGCGATCGCCGGAGAGGCCGGCGACAAGGCACTCGTGGTCGACTACAAGACGGACCGCCTCGAAGGTGAGGCGCCCGAGCAGGTGGTGGCGGGCGCCTACGCCACCCAGCGCCTCGTCTACGCGCTCGCCGCGCTGCGGGCGGGCGCGGCCGAGGTCGAGGTCGCCCACGCCTTCCTCGGCCAGCTCGAGCGCCCCGCGACCGCGACCTTCACGCACGCCGACGTCGGCCGGCTCGAGCGCGAGCTCCAAGAGCTCGCCGGGGGCGTTTTGCGGGGAGACTTCGCGGTCGCGCAGGAGCCCGGGCGGGCGATCTGCGCCGGGTGCCCCGCCGAGGGCGGCCTGTGCTCGTGGCCGCTCGAGCTCACGCGGCGCTAGCTCTGCTCCTTTGACTCGCTCCCGGGCGACCTGAACCGCACCTCGATCCGCTCATGTTCGGAGCGTTCTTCGGTCTCGGCCAACGCCCGCAGCGCCTCCTGATCCGCTGGTTCTGAGGGCGCGCCGAAAAGGCTCCGCGGCCATAACCTGCGAGTGACCACCACGTTGATCTCGGCCGCGTACAACGTGGCTTGCGCGCCGAGATGGAGCCACGCGAGCAGTCCGATCACGGTTGCAAACACGCCGTAGGTATTGCTGGCGTGCCGAACGACGTGGTTGACGTAGATGCCTCCAACGACCTGCAGGGCCTCCCAGAGGATTCCGCCGATAACCGCCCCCACCCACAGGTTGCGAGTCGGCACAGTGGCCGTCGTCAGCAACCGGAACGCCGCCGCAAAGAGGCCTACGTTGAGCAGCAGCGAGAGGACGATGCCGCCCGTCTTCAGGCCCAAGCCGCCCAAGCCGGCCGAGACCGCCCCGGAGATGGCGGTCGAGATCACGAACAGGGTTCCCAGCACCACAAGCAGCATCAGGCCGCGGAGGCGTCTGCGCAGGAAGTCGGGTCTCTCCTTCCTCGGCACCGCCCATACCTGGTCGAAGGCGTTGTGCGCCGCCTGCGTGACCCCTAATCCGGCCCACAGCGCGAGGAGCGATCCGACAATCACGGCGGTCACGCTGCCGGTCAGCTTGTGAGTCTGGACGCTCGTGCCGACGATCGGGAAGTGGGCGAGCACAGAGTTCTCGATGGACTTCTCGAAGCTCTTATCGCCGTGGAAGACGTATCCGAGGACGGTCACGAACACGAGCAGAAGCGGGAACAGCGAGAAGAACGCGTAGTAGGCGATCTGCGCGGCGAGGCTCCCCGCGCTGTCGTCGGAGAACTTCTTCAAGACCGCGAAGGGAATCGCCAGCCACCTCCGTCGCTGCTGGGCGCTGTCGAAGGCGCGGACGGGGCGCAGCAGATCCATGTCGCAATTGATACCCCGCCTGGCGGCGTTGCGGGGCCGATACTCGGTCAGGTTGCGTGGAATCCTCGCTTTTTTGCGCGAGCGATCGCAGCAATTCGGTGCGTCCTTGGGGCGTGGACTTCCTCCGCGGGTGCCCCTGGGTGCCGCGACGCTTCCTCGCGGGGCCCCTGGGTGCGTGGAGCTTCCTCCGCGGGGCCCCCTGGGTGCCTGGAGCGACGCAAAGTCCCCTCACCCCCAAGACTCTCACGACGTGTGGGGAATCTGCGTCGCTGGGCGACGCAAATTCCCCACGCCGCGTCGGGCGGGTGGGGGTTTGGGGAATTTGCGTCGCGCGGGAGCTCGAATCCGCCGCGAGCCGAGCGAGCCGCGACCCGCAAGCCGCGCGGACTCAGCCTCCCGGCGCGCTCCCGGCGAGCTCCCGCTCAGGCGGGCGCGTGTCGTCCAGCATCTCGCGACCGAGCCTTTTCACAAGGGCGGCGAGCTCGTCGTGGTCCTCTGGCGACCACCCGTCGAGCAGGTCCTCGAGCCCCTGCTTGCGGGCCTCGATCAGCTTTGAGACCGTGTTGCGCCCGGCCGGAGTGAGTACCGGCCGCGAGGCGTTCGGCCTGCCGCCGTCGCCGTCCACGACCACGAGTCCGAGGTCCACGAGTCGCTGCAGTCGCTCCTGCACTCGCTCGGCTGAGATCTGGGGCGGGCACGCCAGCTCCGCGACGCTGCGATCCGGATGGCGATCGATGCAGAGCAACAGCCAGCAGAGCACTGGATCCAGGTCGACGTGCGCCCGCGCGGCGAGGCGCCTGAACAGCTCCGGCCGGTTCTCCTTGCGTGCCAGCACGGTCAGCGCCCGCTCCATCTCCTGCACCGAGCTGCGATCGGTTGGCAGGGCGAACACGTCGCCGGTGTGGGTCGCCTCGGTCGTCTTGCGGAGCTTGAGCTCGGGTAGCAGCCAGGTCAAAAGGAAAGCCACGCCCGCGATCGGGACTGCGACTTCAAACACCGTGTTGAGCGAATGCGCGTAAGCCTGCACGAAGCCCCCGTGTACTTGAGGCGGAAGCTTGGCCAACGCCGCCGGACTGATGCTCGACCCCGACAATCCCGGTGGCAGGGTGACCCCCTTGAGATAGTGGGCGAGGTTGCCCGCGAGCAGGTTGGCGAAGATCGCGCCGAAGATGGCGACCCCGAAGGACCCGCCCATCGAGCGGAAGAAGGTGGCACCGGATGTGGCGGCGCCCAGGTCCTTGTAGTCGACCGCGTTCTGCACAGCGATTATCAGCACCTGCATGACGCCGCCCAGGCCCACCCCGAACACGAACATGTACAGCGAGGTCAGCGCCGTGCTGGTCGATGGCCCCAGGCGTGAGAGCAAAAACAGCCCCACCGTCATGAGCGCCGTCCCGACGATCGGGAACACCTTGTAACGGCCGTAACGGCTGATCAGCTGCCCCGAGCCGGCAGACGTCAGGATCAGCCCGCCCAAGAGCGGGAAGAGGCGCACCCCCGAGAGAGTCGGGCTAACCCCCTTGACGATCTGAAGAAACAGCGGCAGGAACGTGATTGCGCCGAACATCGCGAAGCCGACAACGAAGCCGATCGCGCTCGCGGCGGCGAAAACCCGATTGGCAAACAGGTACATCGGGACGACCGGTTCGGCGGCGCGGCGCTCGACCACCACGAATCCGACGGTGAGCGCTACCCCCGCCGCGCCTAGGATCACGATCTCGGCCGAGCCCCAGGGATAGGTCGTGCCGCCGAGGCTGGTCAGCAGCACGAAGCTTGTCGCGGCCAGTCCGACCAGCAGCGCGCCCAGGTAGTCGATCACGTGGTGCACGCGCGAGAGATGGCTCGGCAAAACCGCTGCGGTGACCACCAGGGCGACAGCTCCAATCGGGAGGTTGATGTAAAAGATCCAGTGCCAAGAGAGGTTGTCGACCAGCAGGCCGCCGATCAGTGGCCCGATAACGCTGGCGAGCCCGAAAACCGCCCCGAACAGGCCCTGGTAGCGCCCCCGGTCGCGCGGAGCTACCACGTCCCCGATGATCGTCTGCGCACCGATCAGCAGCCCCCCGCCGCCGATCCCCTGCAGCGCCCGAAAAGCGATCAGCTCAGTCAGAGAGCTCGAGATCCCCGACAGGACCGAGCCCACAAGGAAGATCACGATCGCGGCCTGAAAGAAGATCTTGCGGCCGTACATGTCGCCGAGCTTTCCCCACAGCGGCGTCGACGCCGTCGACGCCAGCAGGTACGCGGTCACCACCCAGGAAAGATGCGAAGCGCCACCGAGGTCGCCCACGATCGTGGGCAGCGCAGTGGAGACGATCGTCTGGTCGAGTGCCGCGAGCAGCAGGCCGGTCAGCAGCGCGCCGATGATCAGCCAGCGTCGCCGGCCAGTGATCGGCGCAGGGCGGTCCTCGGCCGCGGGGTCGCCGGAGCTCCCCCCCTCGCCCACGGAATCACCGATTGACCCGGCCGTCACCTTGACCTCTGGGGTCAGGCTACTGGGTCGAGCTCATGCCCCTCGACGCCCAGCAGCAACCGCTTGCGCTCGAGCCCGCCGGTGTACCCGCCCAGCCCTCCGCCCGTGTGCACAACCCGGTGGCAGGGGACGACGATCGGCAGCGGGTTGGAGCCGAGCGCGTTGCCGGCGGCGCGCGAGCCGCGCGGGCTGCCGGCCTCGGTCGCGACCTCCTTGTAGGTGGAAAGCGCGCCGAAGGGGATGCGCGCGGTTGCATCGAGCACCCGACGGCCGAAGCCCGCGCACAGCCGCCAGTCGATCGGCAGCTCAAAGACCTGGCGCGTGCCCGTGAAGTACTGCTCGAGCTGGCGGCGGTCCTCGTCGAGCTGCCGCGGGGCGAGCAGGACTCGAGGCGAGACGCGACGCGCTAGCTCCGCGAGCACCCGCTCCTGTTCGCTTGAGTCGAGATACGCGATCCGCACGAGGCCGCGGGGCGTCGCGGCCAGAAGCAGAGTTCCCATCGGCGAGTCGTGCACGGCGTATGCGACGTCCACAAGGCCGGCGGCGGTCGCTGCCGGCGCGATTTCAGGCGCGCCGCGCGCGCGGAGATCGTCCACCGTACGGGTCAGCTCCTGTTCCAAAGCGTCATTGGCCGTCATTTCGGTACTCCTTGCGTAGTCGTTTCAAGCCCTCGTGGACGTTCCGCCGCGCCGCCTCTTCGCTGGTCTGCATGACCGTCGCGATCTCCGCGTGGCTCAGACCCGCCATGAAGCGCAGTGCGATCGCGGTTCGCTGCTTGGGTGGCAGCGCGCGCACGAAGGCCCATACCTCTGGCATCCCGTCGGCTCTAGCGGCTGGGACGCCGGCCTGCTCGTCGGCGGCTCGCTCGAGCGCGTCGCCGACCGGTATTGCGCGGCGCCGCGTCGAACGCAAGCTGTCGAGTGCCTTGCGATGCGCGACCGTGAAAATCCACCCGCGCAGGTTCGAGCTCCCCCGCAGGCGTGGGTAGGCCCGCAGCGCGGACACCCAGGTCTCCTGATAGCAGTCGTCGGCGTCGTTGGCGCCGACGGTCGCGACCAAGAAGCGGAACACGTCGCCGCCATGGGCCTCGAGCAGCTCCTGAAAGGGCGGAAGCGTCACCTGGGATGAAACGCGGCCGCGGGACATTTCGTGAGATCTTGGCGCGAACGTGGTTTGATCCCGCCGTGCGAAAGTACCTGGTCGCGTCGTTGGCATCGATCATGGTCGTTGGTGCCTTCCTGATTTCAGACCACGCGGCGGCGGTAGGCCACACGGCGGCCGCGTCACGCACCTGCCTGGTCCGAGGCTTCGGCAAGCCACTGGGGCAGCTGTGGCACCCCCAGATGAAGGAGGCGATCAACTACGTTCACACGCGTCGGGGCGACATCGCCTTCGCGGTACGCATCCCCGGCCGCACGATCTGGGGCTACAGGCCGGACCACCAGGAATGGTCGGCGAGCATCGTCAAGGCGATGCTCCTGGTCGCCTACACAAGCGAACCGTCGGTCGCGGACAGGAAGCTCACAGCAAGGGAGATAAAGATTCTCACGGGCATGATCACCGCGTCCAACAACTACGACGCGCAGGTGATCTACGACCAGGTGGGAAACAGCGGGCTGGAGGCGCTTGCGCGTCGTGTGGGGATGACCCACTTCGCCACGAATCCGCAGAAGATCTGGGGTGAGACGCTCATCACCTCGCGGGCCCAGACCAAGTTCTTCTTGCACATCAACGACTACCTGCCGGCGAGCCATCGCGTGTTCGGGATGTATCTGCTCCAGCACATAATTCCGTCGGAGCGCTGGGGAATCGGCGAGGTCGCCCATAAGGGGTGGAAGCTCTTCTTCAAGGGCGGCTGGGGCTACGGCACGGGACTGATCGACAGCCAGGTGGCCCTGCTCGTGCGGGGGTGCGCGCGGGTCTCGATCGCCGTTCTGACGATGCATGACGGCAGCCATCCGTACGGCAAGGCGACCATCTATGGAGTTTTCTCGAGGCTGCTGCGTGGCTTCCCACGCGTGAAGTAGCGGCGCCGGCCGTCTCCATGCGGACATCGAGGCCCCGGTAGCCTCGATCGGATGGAACACAGATATCTCTCAGAGCAAGGACTCGTCGTCTCCGAGGAAGGCCTCGGCTGCATGGGCATGTCGGAGTTCTACGGCGAGGGCAACGAGGCCGAGTCGATCGCCACGATCCAGCGCGCGGTCGAGCTGGGCGTGAACTTCCTCGACACCGCCGACATGTATGGCATGGGCGCCAACGAGCAGCTGGTGGGGCGAGCCATAGCCGGCCGACGCGATGACGTGGTGCTAGCGACCAAGTTTGGGATCGTGCGCGACCCCTCGGCCGGGCGGTCAGTCAACGGCCGCCCCGACTATGTGCAGCGCGCCTGCGACGCCTCCCTGCGGCGGCTCGGCGTTGACCACATCGACCTCTACTACCAGCACCGGGTCGACGCCGACGTCCCGATCGAGGAGACCGCCGGGGCCATGGCCACACTGGTCGAGCAGGGCAAGGTGCGCTACCTCGGGCTCTCAGAGGCGTCAGCGCAGACCATCAGGCGGGCGCACGGGATCTACCCGATCGCGGCGCTGCAGAGCGAGTACTCCCTTTGGACTCGCGACGTCGAGGAGGAGGTTCTGCCCACGCTGCGCGAGCTCGGGATCGGGCTCGTCGCGTACAGCCCTCTCGGCCGAGGATTTTTGACGGGCCGCTTCTCCACGCCCGATGACTTCCCCGAGGGCGATTTTCGTCGCAACAATCCTCGCTTCCAGGGAGAGAACTTCTACGCGAACCTGCGGCTCGTCGAGCGGGTCCAAGCGCTCGCGAGCGAGCACGACTGTACGCCTGGCCAGCTCGCGCTCGCGTGGGTCCTGCACCAGGGCCAGGACGTCGTGCCGATCCCCGGCACCAAGCGGCGCGCGTACCTCGAGGAGAACGTCGCTGCGACCGAGATCGCGCTCAGCGCGGAGGACCTTGAGGCGCTTGACGAGGCGGCTCCGGCGGGCGCCGCGGCGGGCGACCGCTATCCCGACATGTCGGGCGTGAACCGATGAGACAGGTCACGGGGCTTATTCGGCCTCCAAGACGGAAACCGCTTCGAAGGACGGCCGGCACTACGCCTGCGCCTACCTGACTTCTCTCGGACCATCATTGGGGCCGTCGCAGGTTCAGCGCCATCGGTGCCGAAAAAGAAGGCGGTGGCAGATCAGAAACGGGAGCCTCTCACTCAGCATGATCAGCGGGCGCGTTACCTGCTGGCGCTGGGGTTCGGGTCGTTAGCGGAGTTCTGGGATCCCCGGTTTGCGTATCGCCGGCTCTTCGCCGAGGTGCTGGGCACGTTTCTGCTCGTACTAGCGGCCGCCGGAGGCGGTCTGCTGCACGCCAAGGGGCAGATCGGCCTGCCCGCGGCCGTGGTCGCACCCGGGCTGACGGTGATGGCGATCATCTTGGCCATGGGAGCCGTCTCCGGTGCTCGATTTGAACCCGGTCGTGTCAGTGGCGTTCGCGGTGCGGGGCGACTTCCCGTGGAAGCGCGTGCCCGGCTACATCGTCGCCCAGCTGATCGGGGCGACACTCGCCTGCCTGTTCCTGCTGGCAGTGTTCGGCAACGTCGAGCATCTCGGAGCGACGCTGCCAGGCCCTGGCTACCACGCTTGGCAGGCGTTGTTAATGGAGATCGCGCTGACCGGGGGGCTCGTTAGCGTCATCCTCGGAACCGCCTCGCAGGCCCAGAACGTCGGACTGTTCGGCGCCGTCGGCGTCGGCGGATACGTCGCGCTCGCGGGGTTGTGGGCCGCGCCGGTTAGCGGGACATCGATGAACCCGGCCCGCTCGTTCGGTCCTGCGCTCGTAGCCGGAGACTGGACGGCTTACTGGGCATACGTCGCGGGGCCGCTGATCGGAGCCGCGATGGCTCTGGGCTGCGCGTGGATTCTGCGGGGTCGGGGCGGGGACGTCACGGCCAGGGCAGCGGCCTCGGGACGGCTGGAAGACTTATTGAGCACCCGACACGAGGGAGTTGAGTAATCGCATGGCAAAAAAGCCCGCCGAGCCGGAAATTGGAAGCGTGCCGATTCGCTGGCGCAACGACGTCGCCCAGCATGACTATGCCGCGGCGCAGGCATACCTGTCGCTGAAGCTCGACGAACGGAGAGCCACCAAAATCGTCGCTGAGCTGCAAAAAGTCGAGCTCACCAAGCGCCGAGCGAACGACATCCTGCGCGCGGCTGGACTCGACCCCGCGCCGCTCGATGATCCAGGAGTCATCAAGGACCTGATCAAGGTCATCGAGGGCAAGAAGCTGAGCCCCGTGCTCGTCGTCAGCGGCTCCGACCGCCCCGATATCGCCGACGGCTACCACCGCGTGTCATTGGTCTACCGCGTCGACCCGTACGGAGAGGTCCCGCTCCGGCTCGCTGACACAAAAATGTAGCCGGCCGGCGCAAATCGATGGGTTCTGCCGCTCAGACGCAGTGGATGGAGATCCCGTCGAGCAGCCACGCTCCGGCCTGCTCGACAGTCCGCACGGTCCCCGAGCACTGCTGGACCTGAGTTGACTGCACCGAGGTCGTGCGGACGGCCACGGTGGCCGAGCTCGGGGTGCGATCCAGTGTCTCGAGCTCGTGGAACGTGATCGCGCGGACCGGGGTCATCTGGGCCTCGAAGTCCGCGTAGCCGCCTACCTCGGCGCGCATGTTGGGATCCGCGAGCGCCCATGCCGAGGCGTACCGATGCTGCGCCGCTGCCTCGTAGAAGCCGAGCACCGCCGCTCCCGGGAGGTTGGCCCCGGCGGAAGTGTCTCCCGCCGGGGCGGCGGAATCCGAGGCCGCCCCGGTGGCGGTGTGTGCAGTCGAAGACGTGTTCGCTGCGGCCGCCGCGCTGTGGTGGGAGCGGTGCCTCTTCGCCGAGGCGGTGCGCGGCTTCGATCGGGCCGCGGTATGCGTGACCGTCGCGGTCTCTGCTCCGCGGTCTGATTGCGCCTTTCCGTCCGCGGTCACCACCACTACGACTGCGATGACAGCGGCCACAGCGAGCAGCGCGAGTGGCGCCAGCAGGCGCACGTTGCGGCGGCGATATACCATGATCGGCCGCGCCGGGGCGGATTCGGGCGACGGCGAGTGGCTCACGGCCTCCGAGCCCCCAGCCGCGCTTTGCGGAGCCGCGCTTTGCGGAGGCGTGGTCGACGACGGCAGCTTCACGGCCATGACGCGCCGGCCCCCGCGAACGGCGTGGCAGCGGTCGATCTCGATGCCCGCGAGCTCGATCTCTGAGATCACACTGGCCGGGAGCTCGATTCCCGCGTCCCTGAGCTCGTCGTACGTCACCGGCTCGCCGGGACGGCGAGCAAGCATCTCCAGCACCCGCTGCTGCTGCGGATCGGCGCCCGCCGGGACACCCGATCCGCTTCTGCCCGAGTTCGTAGTCATTGCCCCAACCTCCGACACAGAGACGTAGTAGGGCCCCTAATTATGGATACCAACAGCCTGAACGCCACAAGGCAATACCACGATCATGTCTTGCGCGTCCCGAACGGTTCGCTATACACCGCTCTATGCCGCGCGCAATCTGGTCAGGCGCGATCAGTTTCGGGCTCGTCAACGTGCCCGTGAAGCTCTACAGCGCCACCTCGCCCAAGACCGTCCGTTTCCACCAGGTGTCGAGCAAGACCGGTACCCGCATCCGCCAGCAGCGGGTCGACCCGTCGACCGGCGAAGAGGTGTCCTATGACGACATCGTCAAGGGCTACGAGATCGGACCCGACCGCTACGTGCTCATATCGCCCGAGGAGCTCGAGTCGCTCGACCCCAAGGCGACGAGGACGATCGACATCGAGGAGTTCGTCGACCTCGACGAGATCGACCCGATCTACTACGACCACTCGTACTACCTCGCTCCCGCCGCCGGTGGCGCCAAGGCGTACCGGCTCCTGCTCGACGCGATGCGCGAGGCAGGCAAAGTCGGGATCGGGCGGCTGGTCCTGCGCACCAAGCAGCAGCTGTGCGCGCTGCGCCCCGGCGAGGACGTGCTGACGCTCTCGACGATGCTGTTCGGCGATGAGGTCGTGCCGCCGGACAAGCTCGACGAGCTCGATGCGGTGGAAGAGGCCGAGGCCTCCGATCGGGAACTGCGCATGGCCGAGCAGCTGATCGAGTCACTCTCCGGCGACTTCGAGCCCGACAAGTTTCACGACGACTACCGGGAGCGGGTACTCGAGCTCATCGAGCGCAAGGCTGCCGGGGAGGAGATCGCCGTACAGCCCGAGGTCGAGCAGCCCGCGGCGGCGCCGGACCTGATGGCGGCGCTGGAGGCGAGCCTCGCGGCCGTTGGAGGCGACGAGAAGAAGACGCCCGCCAAGGGCGACGGCGCCAAGGCGCCCAAGCGCAAGGCCGCGCCCCGCAAGGCCAAGGCGACCGCGAAGAGCTGATTCATCTTGTTGGCCGGCGCACATGTGCGCCGGCCCCGCCCGGAACATGTTCCGGGCGGCGGGTGCGCGCATGCGCGCACCCGGTCTCTATTTGTTCGTGTAGAACAGCGCGATGCCGTTGTCGTCGTCGGATGCGACGTAGACGGTGCGGCCACTGGCGCCGATCGCCACCTGGTAGGCGCCCGCGACCGCCCGCCCCTTCGTGCAGGCGCTCACGCCGGCCATCACGCAGCCAAACTTGCCGGGAAGCTGCGAGAAGGCGCCCGTCTTCGGCGAGACGCTGAAGATCGTAAGTCCGCCGCTTGCTGGGCCCGAGCCGTTGTTGGTGTAGTAGAGGGTGCGCCCGTCCGGGGAAAGGGCGCCAGCGTACTCGTACTCGATCTCGGTGCCGGTGCGGCAGCTGCCGATCCCGTCGCCGGTGGTGCCGTCGAAGCTGATGCAGGCGGCGGTGCCCGAACGCTCGGAGAGCGCGCCGGTCTTCGGGTTGCGATTGAGCACCACAATCGGAGACGGCGGCTGGTAGCTGCCGATGTAGAGGAACTTTTGGTTCTGCGATAGCACCGTGCGCTCGGGGTTGTAGAGGCCGTGGCCCTTGGCGCAAGGACCGGCGGGGCTCGTGCCGGTGTCCGAGATGCAACCCCCCTTGCCCTTGAGCGGCACGAGGCCGCCTTTCGAGTTGCGCTCGAACGCCTGCACAAGCTTTGGACCGTACGAAGCCGGGACATAGACAAAGCGGTTGTCCGGCGTCGCAATGTCCCAGGGCTCGCTGATGTTCGGCATTGCTCGGCAGACCTTCGTGGACCCGCTCTGCGTGGTGGTGCCGTCGATGGTGATACAGCCGTTTGAGCCGCTCGGCTGGCGCAGCGTGCCGTTCTTGGCGCTGCGGGCGAAGATCGCGATCCCGCCGTTGGGCGAGTTGTCGTAGTTGGACGCGTAGAGGTACTTCTGGTCCGGGGTGATGTGGATGTTGGAGATGTCGTCGGCCTCACGCGCGACAGCGCAGTTCTCGTAAGCGACCGCGGTGACGCAGCCGGCCTTGCCGCTCAGCTGGTGCAGCGTGCCGGTCTTGACGTTGCGCTTGAAGATCGCGATGCCTCCGCTGCCTGTCGGGGCCTGGACGTCTTGCGCCGCCACGTAGAGGAAGCGGCCGTCGCTCGAGATCACGATCGAGGTGGCGTCGCCGGTACCGAGGTTGCGGGCCTTGGTGCAGGTGTTCGGGCCGCCCTCGCTCGAGCCGTCGCGCGAGAAGCACCCGCTCTTGCCGGGCAGCTGTTTGAGCGTGCCGTTCTTGGAGCTACGGCCAAAGACCGAGAGCACAGGGGGGATGCCGGACCCATTATCGCCGTAGCCGACGAGGTAGGCGAAATGCCCATCCGGACTGATCGCCAGCGTGGTCGACCCATCCCCGCCGCGGATGTTGTGGCAGGTCCCCGACCCCGCCTCGCTCGAGCCGTCCGAGGTGTAGCAGCCGGCCTTGCCGGAGGCCTGGCGGACCGAGCCGGCAGGTGCCGTCGTGGCTGCAAACGCCGCGGCACCGCCCAGCACCAAGATTGCCCCCAGCAGCGCTAACACGCGCCGCGCTCGCGAAATCCCCATCCCCGCGACATATATCACAGGGGCCATGTTCGTCACCAGCACACCTTCATTTTGCGCGCCCGCCGCTGGTACCCTCTGCCCACCGTCGTGACCTGTCGCTGGCCACCTCCAACCATCGCCCATGGACCGCACCGCTCCGCCCGGGGCCACTGGCCT
>CAVWMM010000005.1:0-248987 GCA_963756105.1 uncultured Solirubrobacterales bacterium | reverse complement strand
TGCAGGTCATCAGCCATGCGCCAATCCCACCCAGCCGGGACCAGGACATCGCGACCGCTGCCAACGACCAGGCAGCAGCCGCGATCGCCGCACACCCCGGCCGCTTCGCCGCGTTCGCCACGCTACCAATGAGCGACCCCCAGGCTGCGGTCGCCGAACTCCGCCGCGCCGTCAGCCAGCTCGGATTCGTCGGCGCGCTGATCAGCGGCCGTGCGAACGGCATGTTCCTGGACGCCCCCGCCTACCGACCTCTGCTCCAGACCGTGGTCGAGCTCGACGTGCCGCTCTACCTGCACCCCGGACTGCCGACCGCAACGCTGCCCACAGAACACTACGCCGGCTTCGGCCCGTCAGTCAGTTACGTGCTCGCAAGCACCGCCTGGGGCTCGGCCGCCGAAACTGGCCTGCACGCCCTGAGACTGATCGCTGCCGGCATCTTCGACCAGCTCCCCAACCTGCAGATCATCCTCGGCCACATGGGCGAAATGATCCCCTTCATGCTCAACCGCGCGGACGAATGGCTCACCCCAGCGGCCCGCAGCGAGAACAACCTCCAGCTCTCCGTCGCAGAAACCTTCCGACGCAACTTCTGGATCACAACCAGCGGCATGTTCTCCTCTCCCAGTTCCTGCTCCTACACCAAGTCCTCGGACCCGACCGGCTGCTCTTCTCAATTGACTACCCCTTCAACTCCAACAGCCAGGGACGCGCGTTCCTCGACGCCCTCGAGATCAACCCGACCGACAAAGAAAAACTCAGCCACTGCAACGCGGAACGCCTACTACACCTCCCATCCATCGCGTCCGCGCCACCACAATCCCGACCTGACCAATAGGAACAGGCCCCCGGAGCACGCCGCCGGCGCACCCGCTTTCGTCTCGCACGCCACTCATGCTGGGATCGGCAGAAAGACCCGAATGCGCGGAAAGCGCGCACCATTGGGGACGATCGCTTCTGCGCTCGATACGCCGCTGACGGCGCGATCGGAATGGCGATCGAGCGCTCGCGCCGCTCAGGCCGCATACGCACGGCGGCTAACGATCGCTTCCGCGTGCGCTTAGGCGCGATTTTGGATCGCAACGTCCCGACGATTTTTCCTTGGCCTTTGCCGCAGCGTCGTCGTCCGGCATCACCCGCTCCGGCCGCACTCCGAGTCGCAATCCTGAGTCGCGCGTGACCCCCGCCCAAACCCTGTCCCCAACCGTGTCCCGAACTCCGCAAATATGAGGTCACCTAGGCGCACCTAGGCGAAGCCAAATGCACGCAGCTACGGGAAACGCCCTGCAAATGAGCCACTTGTAATGAAGGGATTGGGAGTTCGAGTCTCCCGGCGGGCTTGACAGAGACCGCGCTGCTCCTGCCGCCGTACGGGCCCGCCCTGGAGCGAGCCGGTCGCCCCGCGCTCGCTCGAGCTATGTCGCTGGATCACGCTGACCTCCGGATCAGTCGCGAAGCGAGCGTCAGGGTGTCTGCGCGCGCTCGTGAAAGCGAGAGTCGCGCTTTCCGCGCATTGCGGGTCAGATGCGCCGGCCAGCGGTCGTGTCCCTTTGACCGCTGTAAATTCGCTCGCGGTTTAGGTTCCCGGGTTGAGTCTAGGCGGCGGTCACCTCCTCGTCGAGGGTGTCTGGGTCGGCTTGTTGGTACTTGATTCGGTAGAGGTGTTGGCGGTCGACGTCGGTGAAGGTCGCGCCGTTGCTGGCGTGGCTGAAGAACAGGTCGAGTACCGCCCAGACGAGTGTGAGGCAGCTGGTCTCGCCGGGGAAGCGGCCGATCACCTTGGTGCGCCGGCGGACCTCGCCGAGCGAGCGTTCGAGCAGGTTTGTTGACCGCCACCGTTCGCGGTGTCGGAGCGGGTAGCGCAGGTGCACGACGAGCGCGTCGAGGTCGTCGGCGAGGCAGCGGGCGGCCGACTCGTAGCCGGCGTGCTCGAGCTCTGAGATCAGGACCTGGAGGCGGAGCTTGCCGTCCTTGACTCCGGTCGCGTCGGTGAGCGCCGACCAGTAGTTGAAGCGGATCCGGTCGTGCTCTGACTTGGGCAGCTTCGCCAGGAGGTTCCGGAGGCGGTGAACGGCGCAGTGCTGGCGGTCGGCGCGCGGCCATATCTCCTCGATCGCGAGGGTCAGCCCGGGCGCGCCGTCGGCCACGATCAGCCGTGGGGCGGCGAGCCCGCGGGTGATGAGGTCGCGGCCGAGCTCGAGCCAGTCCTCCTTGGCCTCGCGCGCCCCCAGCCGCACGGAAACCAGCGCCCGTGCGCCGTCTTCGGTGATTCCCCAGGCGCACATCACGCCCTCCTTCGGGCCGCTGGGGCGGACCGGCAGGTAGATCGCGTCGAGGAACAGCACGACCAGCTTGACGCTCGTAGAGGTCGCGGCGACAGAACGCTTCGAACCGCTCGTGCAGCTCCGCGCAGATCCTCGCCACGGTCGACTTCGAGGTCCTCCCGAGCCCCGCCTCCTCACACAGCGACTCGACGTCGCGCACCGACAGGCCGCGCACGAACGCGCCGACGACCATCGCCTTCAGCGGGTCGGTCCGCAACAGCCGCTTGGTGTGCCCCTTCGGAAACAGCTTCGAGACAAACGGCTCGGCCGCCTCCCGCGCCTGCGGGATCTCGATCCGCAGCTCGCCCTCCGCGGTCTGCACCCTGCCGCGGCCGATACCCGTTGCGATAACCATCGCCATAGTTGCGCAAGCCCGCGCTGGCGCTCCGGCCGGCGCTCATAGCGAGCGCGGCCCAACCAGCCGTCGAACTCCTCCTCGACCGCCCGCTGGATGATCAACCGCGCGCCGAGCCGGGCGAGCTCGGACAGCATCTTCTGCGGATCATCGACCAGCCCCGCTCCCCAGCAGCTTGTCGATCTTCGCTTGTATCTCCGCCGACGGCGGTACGGTGCGTCTCACGGCGTAGGCCTCCTTCATCGTCTTGCAGGACTTGAGGGAACCTACGCCGTCGCTCTGACAGCACCCCGCGCGTATTTACAGCACGCAGAGGTACGTCCTGATCGGAAACCAGGTGAGGTTGAGGTCCAACGGCTGCTCGCCGGCGTCGATCAGGGCTGCGATCTCGGCCACCGGCCCGCAACCCGGCGACGCTTGTCCGGGTTGCGGGCGAGCAGGATCGTGAGCGAGCAGCCGAGTGGCTTCGTGTCCGAACGTTGCCGGGGGTGGTGACGAGGATCATCTCGTCTCCTCTCAGATCGCGGTGCGGCCGCCGTCGACGTGGATGATCGCGCCGTTGATGTAGCCGGCCGCCGGGGTCGCGAGGAACGTGATGACGTCGGACAGCTCGTGCACGTCAGCGACCCGGCCGAGCGGAATCTGTCTTGGCGAACTCTTTGGCCATCGCCAACCTCGGCTCCATTGCCGGGGTCAACGTCGGACCGGGAGCGACCGCGTTGACGCGGACGTTCTGCGGCCCGTATTCGGCGGCCCACGCCTTGGTGAGCAGCTCGATCGCCGCGCGCGACGCGCCGTAGGCAGCCAAGCCTGGCTGGCCGTAGCTCGCGACCATCGTGGAGACGTTGATGATCGATCCGCCGCCGCGGGCGGCGATCTTCGGGGCGAGCGCGGCGACCAGGAAGAACGGCGCCTTGACGTTGATCTGGAACAGACCGTCGAACGCCGCCTCGTCGGTGTCAGCCGTCGGTGCCAGGGCGGCAAAGCCGGCACAGTTGACCAGAACATCGATCTCGCCTGCCGCGTCGGCGACGCGCCCCACCTCGGACATCTCCGAGAAATCAGCGGCGATGAACTGCGCATCGTGTCCACCCGCCCGGATCTCCTCCACGGTGCTCGCGCCGCGGGTCTCATCGCGGCCGGTGATGATCACCGACGCGCCCTTCTCGGCCATCGCCAGTGCGGCGGCGGATACCCATCCCGGAGGTGCCACCGGTGATCAAAGCCCGTTTGTCCTTCAGATCCATTGTCGACATCCCTTCGGTAGTTGGAACACGCAATCCACTCTTGCTGACGCCGACTCTAACAGAACTGGCTCGCGTGATCCAAAATGAGCCGATCTGGCTACACGCGCTCCGGGACGGCTTCCCGTAGGTCGTCGGTCCGAGGGCTCAGCGGTCGAGCGAAGTGCTCGTGGTGCTGCTGAGGGTGGCGATGAGCGTGAGCATCGCGTCGAGCGCGGCCGCGAGCGGTTCGGGGTCGCGCTGGATCTGAGCGAGCAGGAGGCCGCCCTCAAGCGCGGCAAGCAAGGCCAGCGCGAGCTGGCGCGGATCGGCCTCGGGTGCGAGTCGGCCAAGCGCGTGCATCCGCAGAAGACCGGCCATGATGCTGGCCTCCCAGCGTTTGAAGGACGCCGCAACCACTGCCCTGGCTTCGGGCTCGGTCTCGGCGAGCGCGGAACCGAGCGAGCCGACCGGACAACCGCCGCGCCCGCCCGTGTCGCGGGCGTGATCGACCACGAAATCGCGCCACTCCCGTAGGCCGTCGAGGCTGCTGAGGTCGAACCGCTCCTGCGTGCCGATGGCCATGTCGGCCTGGCGCTCGATGACTGCGCGGACCAGCGCCGGCTTGTCCTCGAAGTAGTGGTAGAGCTGCGAGCTGCTCACGTGTGCACCGTCGCGCACTTCCTCGACCGTCGTGCGGGCAACGCCCTGCTGAAAGATCAGCTCTGCCGCGGCGTCGACGATCCGCGCGCGCGTCTCGGCGCCCTTGCGCGTCAACCGCGGCCGACCAGAACTCGCTTGAGGACATCGGGAGAAGTATATCGATCAGAATGGCTTTGACATTCCAGTAAGATGTCTGGCATAGTGGATCATATAATCCAGTCAGGCAACGAACCTCGGGCTGCTACCGCCGGGAAAGCAACAAGCCGCTGTGCTGGGCCAGGCCGAGCAGGGCCTAGCCGTCGTATCTGCCCGGCGGTCCGACCACACCATTCAGTCAACCCTGGCTGGACCTACAAAAGATGAGAGGAATTCGATGAGCACAACCCCGGAAAAGACCGTGTTGATCACGGGCGCCAACGCCGGGATCGGCAAGGAGGTGGCCCGGCAACTGGCATTACGTCCCGAGATCGCCCGCATCTACCTGGCGTGCCGGAACCAAGACAAGGCGACAACGGCAAAGGCCGAGCTCGAAGCCGCGACCGGCCGGCGCATCTTCGACATCGTTCGTCATGGACGTCGCCGATCTGGATTCGGTCCGCGCCGGCCTGGCCGGCATCAACGGATCCGTCGACGCGCTGGTCATGAACGCTGGTGTCATTGGCCCGCAGTCGATGGCCTTGACCGCTGACGGGGTCACCACCGTGTTCGCGACGAACGTCCTTGGCCACGTCGTCCTCCTCGAAGGGCTCCTGGCCGAGGATCGGCTTGGCGAGGTTGCGGTCCTCGCCGGAAGTGAAGCAGTCCAGGGGAGTTCCGAAGTTGCGGATGAAACGGCCATCGTTCGTCTCAACCTCTGCCGATGAACTCGCCACCGTCATCGACGGCAGCTACTTCGCCGGCAGAAAAGCTGACTTCAACCTAGCCTTCGGGCAGGCCAAGTACATCGGGGCCCTCTGGATGGCCTACCTGGCCCGCCAATACCCCGACCGCCGCTTCATCACCGTGAGCCCCGGCAACACCACCGGCACCCATGCCCCCAACGGCCTTGCGCTACCGATGCGTGTAGCGGCCAAGTACGTCATGCCCGCCCTAGGGTCTCGCCCACAAACTTGACGTGGGCGCGAAGCGACTGGTCGACGGCGTCACCGACCCGACCCTGTCCAGCGGCGTGTTCTACGCCAGCGCGGCCAACAAGCTGAAGGGTCCCTTGGTCAACCAAGCAGACATCTTCCCCGACCTGGCCAACCCGTCGTTTCAGGACCACGCCAACGAGGCCATCCACCGCTTCATCACCTCAAAGACACTCGCGTAACACCTCCACCACAGCGGCCCGAAAACGCCGGGCTTCCGCCGTCGCTCGCGGACGCAGGCGGTCACGAGGCCGCGCGCCGTCCGGTGCGCCAGCGAGCACGAATGCGGGTCTCGAACCGTGAGCGTCGAAGCTCCTGCTCGTCGCCAGAGGCAGATTGCGCCCGCGCTCAAGCCGGATACCATTAGGCGTCCGTCAGATACCTAGGCAGTTGACTTATATTGTGTACATGTCAGAATCTTTGACGAATGCGAGATCCCATGGCAGCTGCTCTCGCGATTTCACGCCTTCAGCTCGCCGAGGCGCGATTCCTGGAAGCACAAGAAGAACGCCGCAGCGCGATCCTCGAATCTGTGCGCTCAAACGTTCCGCTTCGAGAGGTCGCAGAGGTCGCCCATTGCTCGCACGAAACGATTCGGCGGATCGTCGCGGCGGACGGGGCCGTGACTTTGGAGTTCGGCGGCCAGCCCTACCTGCTCGGCGGAAAGACAGTCGAACTCTTGATCTACAAGCTCGCAGGCAATGCGCACGGACGGTTCGCGAAGGACCTAGAGCGTCTCCAGGCCGGAGACGAGTGGCTCCCGGCAGCAGGGGCTCTCGCCGACGAGCTTCATGCCGCAATGGCCGATGAGGATGGCCCGACTGTCCACCTCGATGACCCTCGAGCATTCGCGCTCCACCAGCTTCTGCGCTTCACGAATAAGTCGAACCCAAGCGTTCTTGCGGACCTCGGCGAGCGCCTTGGTGCGAAGTACAGCTATCCGCCCTACGACCCGCGAGCGCTCCGAAAGTGGACGTTTCCCCGAGACTCATCCGGTGACCCCCCGAATAGCGCCTGAGGAGTCCGATCCCATTCAGTCGCAGATACGGGAGGAGGTGAGATCAAAGTGCACCTAAGTCCCGAAGCCGAGTTCATCCTGTCGTTGGCGGGAGTCATCCTCGGCCTGTTCCTTGCGTACATCGCGTTCATGCGCACGAAGTGGGCGTTCAACGCCTGACCGGGAAGCGACCGCTTCGCCGCTACTCCGGCTTGCGTCATCGTTGAGACGCCTGCTCTCGGCGGGTTGCGGCGACGAGGTCCGCAGCGCGGTTCCGCCGAACCGCGCGAGTCGCGCGACGATCGCATTACTCAAGAGCGATCGTCCCGACGGGTCCTTGAGCCGGCGATCCCTATAGACCCTATGGAGGTGTCGTCCGGTTGGCGTGAGAGGGTTGGTCGGCACCCCCCGGCTGAGTGCGGGGTTGTTCTTCGCTTCGAGGTGACGGCCTCGGCGCGGGGCCCACAATCGAGGGAGGCGTGCCGTGTCTGACGGTATCCGTTGGGTCGGTCTGGACGTGCACGCGCGTCAGTCGACGGTCGCGGTCTTTGAGCAGGCGACAGGCGAGGTGCTGACGCGGCGAGTGATGGGTCGTCCGCACGAGTTTTGCCGGTGCTTTTGTGAGATCCCGCGGCCGGCGCGGATGGTGTATGAGGCGGGCCCGACGGGCTATGGGTTGGCGCGGCGAGCTGGGCGGAGGGGATCGAGCTCGGGGTGTGCGCGCCGGGCAAGACCGAGCGTCCGCCTACCGATCGGGTGAAGACCGACACGCGCGATGCGATCCGACTGGCGAGGTTGTTGGCGGCGGGTGAGTTGACGCTGGTCACGATCCCGTCTGTCGAGCGTGAGCAGCTGCGCGACCTGGTGCGCTGCCGGGAGGACATTCGCGCGGACCTGATGCGCGCCCGGCACAGAATCGGGGGTTTCCTGTTGCGCCGTGAGATCTATTGGGAGGGCCCCGGGGAGGCGTGGTCGCGCAGCCACCGCTCGTGGCTGACCTCGGTCCGGTTTGCCGATCATGCCTCGCAGGCGACGCTGGCTGACTATCTGCATGCCCATGACGTGCTGATCGCTCGCCGCGATCAGATCGAGGCTGACCTAGCGCAGCTCGCGCTCAGCGCCCCGTGCGCGCACACAGTCGCCCGGCTTAGGTCCTGCGCGGGATCGACACGCTCTCGGCGCTCGGGCTGTGCGCAGAGATCGGCGAGTGGGAGCGCTTCGATCATCCCGACCGGCTCTCGGCCTACCTCGGGATCGTTCCCTGCGAGCACACCACTGGCCTGCAGCGGCGGCTGGGATCGATCACCAAGGCTGGCTCCACCCACGCCCGCCGGCTGTTAGTCGAGACCGCCTACCACTACCGCCGCGGCCCGGTCGTCGGTGAAGCGCTCGAGCGCCGCCAGCGCGGGCAAGCACCCGAGATCATCAACATCTCCTGGAGCGCGCAACGCCGGCTCAACGCTCGCTGGCGCCAACTCAAAAACGCTCGCCGCAAACCCAACGGGATCATCGCCGTAGCGATCGCCCGCGAACTCGCCGCCTACTGCTGGGAAATCGCCACCTGCCAGACCACCAGCCCCGCACCGGCACCCACACCAACCATCCACAAGAGGCTCACCAACTCGCGCTGACCCACCCTTTTCAATCCCGTTGCGGCTGGCGAGGCGGCCCGAGCTATCCCGGCTCGCACACAACTCCGCGATTTGTCGCCTGAGCACCCGCCCCCGGCGGGCGCGCTCGACTTTAGACGGCGGACGTGCGACGAACAGAGGTCTTGGGCCAGCCCCCGAATATGAGCATGACCAACCGTCGCGAACCCCGCGAACGCCCGGACCGCCTCGCGAACCCCAACCACACCCCCGCAGACCACAGCCGGACACCGGCGATCAACCCCTGCCCCTAGACAACCGGTCCTCCATATGGGCGACGGAGCACTCGTGCGTTGACACCGGATCGACAAGACCGCTGACGATCGGATTCGCGTGAAAAGGGGACGCGGGTGGTTGAGTCGGTAGTTGTGGTGTAGCTCGCTGCGGTTGCCGGGTTTTTCCGGCCACCGTGGCGCTCATGATCGTCGGTCTTTCCCAGTTCGATTGAAGGAGACACCACGATGACCGAAGGTCGAGTTTGACTGCCCGTGAAGCGGTTGAGGGTGTGCTCGTTGGAGCATGCCGATGTGTTGCGTGAGTCGGTGGCGTTGATGGTCCGCGAGATGATGGAGCTCGAGGTCGCGGACTTGCCGGAGCGGAGCTCGGGGAGCGCGCGCCGGATCGCCGGCAGGCGCAGCGCAATGGGTATCGCGATGGCGCTGGGATACGCGGGTTGGGGAGATCGAGCTGGCGATCCCGAGGCTTCGGACGGGGAGTTATCTGCCGTCGTTTTTGGAGCCGCGCCGGCGGGCCGAGCAGGCGCTGGTGGCGGTGGTGCAGGAGGCGTATGTGAACGGGGTGTGGACGCGGAAGGTCGACCGGTTGGTGGAGCAGATGGGGTTGCGTGGGCTCTCCAAGGATCAGGTCTCGCGGATGTGCCGGGGGCTTGATGAACAGGTCGAGTTGTTCCGAGCGCGGCCGTTGGACGGCGCGTATCCGTACCTGTGGTTAGACGCGAAGGTCGAGCGGGTGCGGGAGCGCGGCGGGGTTCGCCAGAAGGCGCTCGTGATCGCCTATGCCGTGCACGAGACCGGCATTCGCGAGGTGCTCGGGATCGACGTCGGCGAGGCCGAGACCGAGGCGTTCTGGACCGAGTTTCTGTTCTCGCTGAAAGGCCGCGGCTCTGCGGCGTGCGGCTGTGCGTCTCAGACGCCCACCAGGGACTTCAGAGCGCGATCGCCAGAGTGCTTGGATGTCGGTGGCAGCGCTGACCGTGCACTTCCTCCGGGACATGCTCGGTCACTGCGGCCGCTCCCAGCAGCCGATGATCGCGGCCGCGATCCGCCAGATCTTCAGCGCCGACACGGGCCCCGCGAGCGGCTCACTGCCGAGGTCGTCGAGCGCCTCCAGCCCGGCGCCAAAGGTCGCCAGGCTCCTCGAGGACGCCGAGGACGAGCTGCTCGCGTTCTACTCGTTCCCCAGGAACACTGGCCCAAGCTCGCTCAACCAACCCGCTCGAGCGGGTCAACAAGAGATCGGCCGCCGCTCCGACGTCGTCGGGATCTACCCCAACGACCGGGCGCTCATCCGACTCGCCGGCATGCTCCTGATCGAACAAAACGACGAGTGGCTGGTCCAACGCCGCTACCTCTCAGACCACTCCATCCAAGTTCTCTCTCAGACGCCAGACGGCCACAGAACACTCGCTCGAACAACAACGCCAAGGAGGAGGTCGCACTCAACCCCGCCTGAGAAGCGAACCACCCAACGACGATCACGAGCTACACCACACAACGCGACTTGACTACGCGGGTTGAGCGATGGCCGGGCGCTCGAGATCAATGGAGGGCAACCGGCAGTCAAGTTGAGTCCCGGCCCCATCTAATGAAAGGAGCCGGCGCCGGGATCAGCCCGGCAGGGGCGGTCGGCGAGCCGCGGTCGGCGAGCCGTGTGAAGTCCAGCGCAAACCGTGTCCCCAACCGTGTCCCGAAGTCCGCAAATCTGAGGTCACCTAGGCGCACCTAGGCGAACCCAAAAGCCCGCAGCGAAAGCAAATGCCCTGCATATGAGGCACTTGTAATGAAGGGGTTGGGGGTTCGAGTCCCGGCGGGCTTGGGGAGAAGGCCCCGCTAAGGAGGGGTTTTCTTATGGTTTCGCCTCACCCCGCACCCTCCGCAGAACTCTCGGAGTGGGGAACGGCTGCATTGATTGGCAGGTCGACCACAAGCGGCGGAACCGATCCACAAGCTATTCCCAGATTTCGAACGGCGGGCGCTGGCCGGTAGGCGAACGGCTTGCTCTCGGGATCATTTCCTCTCAACCCGTTGTTCGCGCGAATACAACGCGGGCACCGCGTTTCCGCCCTTGTGGTGGCTCTGACCGCAACCCTTGGCCTCGCGCGGGGGCGTGCGGATCTTCCTCGACCGACCGTTCGAGCACCTCGAACACGAGTGCGCCCAGCAGCCACGCGGTCCCAGCGGCCAGGTGGGTGCGGTCGGTGTGTACGAGCATGGTGACCTTCCTGCAATCGAGTAACGCCGCGTTAAGGCGTACAGAGTCGACCCTGGACAAGCCGATGTCGCTCGAAGGCCAGAAAGCCGCTTACGTCAAAACCTGGGAGGACGTGGGCCACACCAGCCAGGGGTTAGGGCGACAGGTGAAGGCCGCCGGCACACCGTCTGTAAAAAACGGCGACACAGCCTCCTCCCTGCTTGTCGACGCGATAGAGGCGCGGATTCGGTTGTTAAGAAGCTTGGTGGCCGAAGCACGCAAGGCACCCGTGGCCACCGAGAAGGAGCTCGACGCCCTTATAACGCGTCAAGTCCGAAAGCTTAAGTTGGTACTGCCAGGGTTGCCCTCGGGGGGATCCGTACTCCTGCCGAGCTGCGCCCAGCGTTTGCGAAGGACCCGACCTGCAGGCGTGAGCGGGCACTGGCCTCCCGGTAGCGCCCCATGGGCGATGCTGGGCTCGAACCCGCGAACTCAGCGTTGCCCAGACGACGGTCCGCTTAGACAGGAGAAATCAAAACCGTGGCCAACCCCATCCGCGCGGGTACACCTGTGTGTGCGATTGCGGCAGCCATACGAATCGTGAGCCTGACACCACGGCGCAGACTCGCGGCGAGACCTACGCACTGCTCCGGCTTAGTCGGATGGGGCTCGCACTGTACGCGCCACTGCCGCGACCATCGAGTCACGCCAGCTGCGTCGCGACGAATCCGACGTACAAGATGATCAGCAGGCTGGCGCCCGTGCGGCGCATTCCACGCCCTCGGCCGAGCGCGATGAGGCACATCGCGGTCATTGCGACGAGCCAGCCGAGCGCGAGCTTGGCCGCTGCCGACGGCGCCGCCAGCGTGACGAACAGGGCCGGCGCGATCACGCCCGCCGCGAGGTTGATCGAGTTGCTGTTGAACGTCTCTGCGACGAGCGCTGCCCCGCGCTTCGCCAGGCCTAGCCGCACTCCGGTGATGGCGTTGGGCACGCTCGTTAGCGGCGCGAGCACGAGCACACCAAGCACCGCGTTTGGAACGTGCCACTGACCACCGAGCGTCAGCGCCCCCTGAACCATCCCGGCGCTGCCCGCGATGATCAAGATCACGTCGAGGACGATCAGCCCCAGCAGATGGTGAGTCGGGTTTGACGACCCGGGCAGCGGCCCGGGCCGGGGTCGCTGGTCGAGGGTGCCTGCGAGATGACCGTCAGGGCGATGCTCGCGCCGGCGCGTTAGCAGCATCTCGGACCCTCCAACGACCGTCACGACGTAGGGGACGACCACGCCCGCGGCCAAGCCCGCGGCGAGCGGCGGCGAGATCCAGCCCAGCAGAAGCGCGCCCGCGACAAGCGCGATCGCCAGGCCGGTGAGCCCTTCGAGCAGCAGTGCTTCGCGCGGCAGGCGCACGCTGCCGGCCAGCAGCGCGCTGAGGCCGATCATCGCGGCCAGCTGGAAGGCGTTGGAGCCGACGAGTACACCCACGCCCACGTCATGGGCGCCTCGTATGAAGGCGAACAGCGCCGAGGAGACGTTGGGACCGTCCGCCGCCAGCGCGGTCAGCAGGCCGACGAGGGCCTCCGGAAACCCGAACCGGAGCCCGAGGCGGTCGAGCCTGCGCGCAAACAACCGCGCCGCCGCCGTGGTAACCGCGAGCGATACGAGGAACAACGCGGTCGCGAGCGGCGCCGACATCGCCCCTCAGCGCGGCCCCAGAGCTGACTCAATGGGGGTCGCTGTGCGCCTCGCGTCAAAGTTCGAACTGGGCGGCCGGGCCATTTCGCCTCCGTAGTCGATGACGGACAAGCCGACCAGTCTTCCCGGCGCACCTGGCGCGTACCGTACCGAACGGACGACGGAGCTGCACGCCACGACGGGGTTCGGACCCACGCCCGGCGCGGGAGTGAATGGCACCTATGAGGAGGCGTAGCGACAGCGACGATCGACCAAGATGACGGGACTCTGCTCGTGGCCGAGCGCCAGGTACAGCCCCCTGGGACCACTGGTGAGTTGATCGACCGATGGAAGTCAAGTCGGGGTTTCGCTTTTTGCGGAGCTGTTGCGCTCCTTGGCGTTGCGAGGGTGGGGGTCGCGACGGTAGGTTGTTTGTTGGGCGCGAGTCGATGACGTATCGAAGCGCGGACGTCAGGAGGTTGTGGTCTGCCGCGCGACTTGTGTCCTCCTAGCGAGTGACCTGAATTCTTGCACGCTCCGGCGCTCCACGCTCGCGCCCGCTTTCTTGGCCGGTGCGCCGGCCTGCTGGTCTTGGACCGGGCGTTTGTAGGAGATCTCGGCTTGGCAGGCGAGCTCGAGCTCGGCTTGGCGCATAGGTTGTTGGTTGACCAGACGCCGGCGCTCGGCGCGTGTATTCGGGCGCGCCGGCGGTGATCTCATTGCTCCCGACCGTTGGGAGCACATCAACATCGTTCAGTGCCGGCACGCCGCTAAACCCGCTCGGGCCACCGAACGGTCATGCGCGCTGCGTCTTAGCCGCAGTGCATGGTCAGCGTCCGGGCGTTAGTGCCGTTGTAGTAGTCCCCGACCGCCCAGATGTCGGTGGCAGAGGCGGACGCCATGCCGAAAACTAGGTTGCCGTTGGCCCCTGGGTTCGGCCTCTTTTGAAGCTTCCAGGCGGTCCCGTTCCAGTGCTCAAAAAGCGCCCGCCTAGAGCTGTAGCCCCCCACCCAGACATTGGACGGGGAGATCGGCGCCACGCCGAAGAGGAGGTTGTCGTTGCCGCCCGGATTGGGGGTCTTCTCGACCTTCCACGCCGTACCGTTCCAGTGCTCGACCAGGGTCTGCACTCGGGTGCCGGCGAGGTAGTTGCCCACCGTCCAGGCGTCGGAGGAGGAGCTGGCGGCGACGCCATCGAGCTCGTAGTTGGAGCCTTCCGGGTTCGGGCTCGGCTTGACCTTCCAGGCCTTGCCGTTCCAGTGCTCTATAAGCGTGCTGTCCCCCGTCGCGGTTTGATAGTCGCCGACCGCCCAGGCGTTGGTCGATGAGAGGGCCGTCACGCCGTGAAGGGTGTTGTCGTAGCCTCCCGGGTCTGGGCTGTTCTGGACCTTCCAGGCTTTGCCGTTCCAGTGCTCGACGAACGTCAGGTATGTGCCGTCGTCCAAGTAGCGGCCTACCGCCCAGGCATCTCTGGCCGAGACGGCGGCCACGCCGTAGAGGCTAACGTCCCTCCCCCCGGCTTCGCGCCCTTCTCGACCCTCCAGGCCCTGCCGTTCCAGTGCTCAAGGAGGGCATGGAATCCACTACTGCCCTTGGAATACTCGCCCACCGCCCAAGCATTGGACGATGAGGTGGCCGCCACGGCCTGGAGGTAGTTGACATCGCCAGCTCCCCCAGGGTTCGGGCTTTGTTTGACCCTCCAGGCCCTCCCGTTCCAATGCTCGATAAGCGTCCGGGCCTGGCGCCCCTTGGAGAAGTAGCCCACGTAGCCCACCGCCCAGGCATTCCGACCCGAGGTCGCAGCGACACCGTCCAGCACGTTGTTCTTCGACGTCCCTGCGGGGTTCGGGCTCGGCTTTACCTTCCAGCTCCGGCAACCGGCGGCGTCCGCCGGTGCGGCCACGGCTGCGATCAATCCGCTCAACACACCCAACGTGAGCACGACCCCAAACGCTCGACGGACGACCGAGAGCATCCATCCCTCCAGCTATCGAACCTCGGACGACGCGAGTATCGCCTCCGCCGCGGCCCCCGTCAAGGCGCGCCCACCCCACGCGCGTTTTTTTGCCGTCAGCCGCTTACGCGTCAGGAAGGCGACCGCCAAGGGTCCCGTCGGCGAGGTGACGAATGACGGTCGCATAGCGCTCGACCATGCTCTCGGCATCCCAACTCTCGAGGTAGCGGCGCTCTCCGGCGTTCCCATGGCTCGCCTCAGGCCGGGGTCGCTGATTAGTGCAGTCAGTTTCGATGCCATCAGCTCAGGAGCGCCGGGCGTTACAAGAAACCCGGTCTGGCCATCCTCGACCATGTCACCGACCGCGCCTACGTCGAGCGCGACCACGGGCAATCCAGCCGACATCGCCTCAAGGACGGCGATCGGAGATGCCTCGTATTGGCTTGAGAGCACGAAGACGTCGGCTGCCTTGAGGATTCGTGGCACATCATCGCGATGTCCAAGAAGCCGAATCGCGCTGTCGCCGTCCACGGCAGCTTCGATCGCCGGACGGTCCGGACCATCGCCGACGATCATCCCCATCAACTCCGGATAGGACTCGCGTGCACTCCGCACGGCGCGCACAAACTCTGTGACGTGCTTCTCGGGGCGTAGCGACGCGACGAGCGTCGCGACGACGCTGCCGTCTGAAATCCCAAGCTCGAATCGGATCGCGGACCGGTGGTCCAGTACCTCGGCTCGCTCCACGCCGTTATGTATGACGACGGCGCGCTCGGCTGGGTAACCGCGGTCGATCCAGGCCTGAGTCTGACCGGGCGCGACCACGATCACGAGATCGATCCAGCGACGTATCAGGCGGACCATCAGCTCGCGGCGACGCGTGAGTGAAAACCCGATCTGACGGTGCTCGTTGAAGATCAGCGGAGCGCCTCTCCATCTCGTCACCGCCCAGCCAACATAGAGTCCAGTCGGGCTCTGCGAGACGACCACGTCCGGCCGAAAGCCTCGCATAGGCTTGAGCGGGCCAGCGCGCTCAGATCCGCCTGGTGGCGTATGTTCAAGATCTCGAGCGGCACGTTGCGCTGCGCCATCACGGCGGCAAACGGTCCGCCCCGTCGAGCGCCACTAGCCGGGCGTCGAATCCTTGTCCCCGCAGCCCCGGTAGCAGCGTCGACCAAACGCTTGGACGCCGCCCGCCTCGAGGTTCGGTAAGACGAACAGTACGCGCATCGCCCCGGACTTCGCGCCTTCAGAGTGCCAGGCCGCCTCTGCGTTCGCTTGGGCCGCTGATGGAGTGACACTGCCCGCCGAACAGGCTGCCTACGCTTGACGAACGTTCTCCCCTACGCGGCCGACCCACGCGAGCGCGTCACGGATCGGGCGCTGCGAGTCAATATCGAGGCCAGTTAGCGGTGTTCGCTTGGCGCAGATAAACGCGCGGCGCGTCCCGTTGCGATAGTCGCCGCAGCAGACCCAGCTCGTGAAACGCGGCCTGAGCGTCGCCACCTCATAGCCAAGTTCGTTGCCGATCTCCACTACGGCGCGCTTCGACGGGGAAACCACGAGGCCGTAATCGACGGAGTTCCGAGGGTCGGCCGGATCCTCGTGGTGCAGTTCAAACAGCGAGCCCGGATAGCGGTTCACCGACGTGTCTATGACGAGCAGGTCGCTGTTCCACCGGCCGATTCGCTCTAGCAGCTCGAAGGACTTGGCGACGTGGTAGAGCAGTCGTAGGCACAGGAGGACGTCGAACTCTTCCGCGTTGTCAATGTCGAAGACGTTTCGTTCTTCGAACCGATATCGCCGCGGGTCGACTCCGAAGCGCGAGAAGACTCCGTTGGCCCACTGCACCCGCCTGGGGCGACCTTCCACCCCGTACACGTAGCCGGCACCCGCGCGGATCGCTCCTAGCGACCACCACCCGCGAGCGCACGCCAGGTCAAGGACTCGGCGCCCCTTCAGGTCGCCGCCGCAAAGCTCGATGAGAGGTTGCAGGAAGAAGCGTTCGCCCAGGCGGCCGTCCGAGTTCAGGCGAAGAATGGGGATGGGCAGCCGACGTGGCCCGTGGCGGCGCTAGCCGTCAGCCCCGACCGGAGCTTCAAACGCGCCCGGTATTGCTCGCTCACGTCGGTTCCGCCCGGCGCGACGGCTGCGGGCGTGGGTCCATCCGCGGGCGACCGCATAGGACGTGGCGCTGAGCGCGCCGACGTAGAACCCGACGGGCCAGTTGGTCTGGTAGGAGAGGGCGATCGCGGCCCACACCACGAGCAGGGCGATCGTGATCGCTAGCGCGACTGCAGTGTGGGGGCGGGTGGTGAAGGCACGGGCGGTGGCGGCGGGGCCAATCATGAGGCTGAAGATGAGTGCGGTCCCGACGACCGGAACGGTCATCGTCGTGGCCAGCGCGACGACGAGCAGGAAGCAAAGCTCGGCGGCCAGTGGGGATATGCCGCGGGCGTGCGCAGAGTCGGGGAGGGTGGAGGACAGCAGCAGTGGCCGGTAGAACACGCCGAGCGCGGCGACGCTCGCGATCGAGAGGGCGATGGTGGGCGCGAGCTGGTTGTTGCTGATCCCGAGTACCTCGCCGAACAGCAGCGAGTAGATCTCGGGCGCGTACTCGACGCTGAAGGAGAGGAACAGGGCTCCGAGGCCGAGCATGAACACGAGCGTGAGTGCGGTCGCGACGTCGTGGCGACCGCGGCGGCTGAGTACGCCGATCCCGACGGCGGAGGCGAGCGAGAAGACCCCGAGGCCGATGATCGTGTTGATGCCGATCAGGCTCGCGGCGGCGGCGCCGGCGAACGAGCCGTTGGGGATGGCGTGCGCCACGAAGGCCGAGCCCCGCAGCACGACGAAGAAGCCGACGCTCCCCCCGACAACGGCAACGATTGTCGCCACGATCCAAGCGTTGACCATGAACCCCGAGAACATCGATCAACGCTGCCGGTGGTCGGCGGGCGCGATCCGTGATGCGACGTAGGCGAGGAGCGTAATCGCGACGACGAAGAAGCTGACGGGCCAGCCGTGATGCAGCGGCGGCCAGTCGTAACTGTCGTAGGCGAGCAGGATCCCCAGCCACATCGCGCCGATCCCCACCAGCGCCGCGGCGACCATGGCGCGGCCGGGGCGCCGGGTGAGCTGAAGCGCGGTCGCGGCCGGCCCGACGAGCAGCGCGGTCGACAGGATCGCCCCGATCGTGACGGCGCTCAGCGCCACCGCCATGGCCATCGCCAGCAGGTAAAGGCCGCCGATGAGCCTCACCGGGAGCCGGCGAGCGGCGGCTAGCTCCGGGCTGACCGAGACCAGCAGCAACGGCCGGTAGAGGGCGAGGATGGTGGCGAAGGCGACGGCTCCGAGCAGCGCGGCCAGCGGCAGGATCGAGCTCTGCAGCGCGAAGATCGAGCCGAACAGAATCGTCACGGTCGCCCCAGTGGTGCTGTCGGCGGTTGTGCTCAGGTAGAGAAATAGCGCGGCCAGCGAGAACCCCGCGCCGAGCACGATCCCCGTGGCCACGTCGCGGCCACGGGCGCGCTGGATGCCGATCATCTCCATGACCGCGGCCGCCGCGACCGAGATCGCGACGAACCCCCACAAGGGCGCGATCCCCGCCAGGTATGCGCTCGAACCACCGGCGGCGCCGATGTCGCCCAGCGCCTCGCCGGCAAATGCCTGGCCGCGGATCACAGTGAAGACGCCGACCGAGCCCGTCACGATCGCAACAAGCGCGCCGACGGCGAGCGCCAGCTCGACCGATGAGCTGGAGAAGAAGCCGGGCGCGATGATCGCCCCGGGCGCGAGGATGCTCCTGGCGACCGGCACGCCCGACCCTAGCTGACGATCTCGACCGCGCCGGAGCCGCCGGGGGACCCATCTCCAGGCGGGTGCTGGTCGTGGCCCGCGCCGGCGATGACGAGTACGCGGCCGTGGACGCGCAGCACGTCGACGTGGTGGCCATAGAGGCTGCTCAGGACCTCGGAGCGCACGACCTCCTCGAGATTCCCACTGGCGGCGCGTCCGGCGGCGAGGTAGACGATTCGGTCGATCACGGGCAGCAGCGGGTTCATCTCGTGAGCGGAGATGAGGACCGCGATGCGCTGCTCGGCGGCGATCGTCGAGAGCAGCGTGACGACTTCTTGGGCGCTGCGCAGGTCGAGGTTGGCGAGCGGCTCGTCGAGCAGCAACAGCCGCGGGCGGCTGATCAACGCGTGCGCGATCAGGATCCGCTGCTGTTCTCCACCAGATAGGCGGCCCACGCGCGCGTCCGCGAACGTCTCAGCTCCGACGGACTGGACCATTTCCTGGACGCGTGCTCGCCGCGAGCGCGAGGGCATCGGCACGCCCAGCCGCTGGCCATCGAGCCCGAGTGCGATCAGGTCGCGGCCGCGGAGCGGCATGTCCGGGTCGAGCAGGAACTTTTGCGGCACGTAGCCGATGTCGCGGCCCGATCGCCGACCGCCGCCGAGAACCACCGACCCAGCCGCGGGCGCCTGCAGGCCGAGGATCACGCGAAGGAGCGTCGTCTTGCCGGCGCCGTTGGAGCCGATCAGGCCGGTGAACTCGCCCGGTCCAATCGAGAAGCTGACGTTGTCGAGCACCGCCCGCCCAGCCAGACGGACGGTCACTCCGTCGACGCTCAGAACCTGCGGTACCGCGGCCGCGGTCGGCGCCTGCGCAGTCATCGCAGCCTCTCCGTCGACACGTGATCCTCGACCGCCCGCTGCAGCGCGTCCACCTCCGCCAGCATCCACGACTGATAGTCGTAGCCCGAGATGGGCATCGTCTCGTAGACCCCGACAACGGGGATCCCGTACTGGTGTGCCTCGGCCAGGAACTTCTGCGTCAGCGAGTCGGTGACCTGCTGGTTGTAGACGAAGACCTTCACCCTGTGCCCCGAGAAGAGGCCGTTCTGGAGCGTCACGTCCTGGGGCGCCGGGTCGACCCCGTTCATGATGTCGGCCTGGAACGCGAACGGCGTCAGATTCACCGTGCCGGCCGCCTGCAGCATGTAGTCCCCCACCGGCTCGGTCGTCGCGACCGGCGTGCGCGGGTGACGTTCGGCGAACTGCGCCAACGCGTGATACCACGGGTTCAGCGAGCGATCAAAGCGCCTCGCGTTAGCGGCGAAATAGGCGCCGTGAGATGGCTCGATCGCTGACATGTCCTTGACCAGCGCCGCGGCGACCGCCGGCATCGTCCGCTCCATGTACCAGAGGTGCGGGTTGGGGGTCGAGCTCGGTAATCCGAGCAGGTGCTGCACGTCGATGACCTTGCGCGAGGAGTTCGGCGAGGCTGACTCGATCCTGTTCATGAACGTGTCGTAGCCGACGCCGTTCTGCACCACCAATCGTGCGGCCGAGACCTCGCTCGCCACGCTCGGGCTCGCCTCGAAGGCGTGCGGGTCGGTGTTGGGGTTGCGCTCAATCGCCGTCACCGCGACATACCGCCCGCCGACCTGCGAGATCACGTTGGCGTACTCGTTCTCGGCTCCAACGGCCACGATCTTCCCCTTGTCCCCTGCCGTTCCCGCACTCGACCCGCAGCCGCCGACCGCGAGCGCGGCCAGCGCCAGCGCCAGCAGCAGCGACACCAGCAGCAAGCCAAACCCATGCGCAACTCTGTTCACCGCAACCTCATTGCTCGCTTCAGAATTCCGCACACGGATCGTGGCAGCCACCGGGCGGACCAGCCCAAAGACAGACTAAGAGCAGGTCTCAGTCTATCAATAACGAGACTCGGTCTTATACTGATTGCTCCGACCCTCAGGCTATGCTGAGCGCCGTGGCATCAGGCACCAAGATCTCAAGCGGCGGCGTCACGTGGAGCGAGCATGCACGCGCCGTGCTGCGCCGCGCCGGGCACCATCGCGGCGCGGCCCGCGACAGGCTGATCGATCTGCTGGCCCGCCAGGACTGCGCCCTCAGCGCGATCGAGATCGAGGACGCGCTGCGACGCGGCAAGCGCGGCCAGCGACCGGTCGGCCGGGCGAGCATCTACCGCGTCCTCGAGCTCCTCAGCACACACGACCTCGTCAACCGTCTCGATTTCGGCGACGGCACCGCTCGGTACGAGCCGACTGACCCCGCTGGCCGGCAGCACCACCATCACCTCGTCTGCGAACAGTGCGGCAAGCTCGTCGCCTTCGCGGACCCTGACTTGGAGCGCTCCATCGAGCGACTCTCAGATCGCCTCGGGTTCCGCACCACGGACCACGAGGTAACCCTCCGCGGCGACTGCCCCCACTGCAGGTAGGCCCCGCGGCCGCGCCCAGCGCGTGCTAGGGGGAGACGGCTGACTTGCTGACGGACTCGGTGAGATCACGCCATTGCTGGTCGGAGGTCGCGAGGGCCTCGGCGGCTTCTTGGGCAAGCGCGTAGGCATGAGCGCCCAGCACGAGCCGCAACGGGGCGTCCGAGCGGCCTGCGAGATCACACACGACCCGGCCGACCTTGGCCGGATCAGTCTCCTCCGTGCCGGCGTTCGCCCTTAGCCACTCGGCGAAGACGCCGACCGTCTGCTGGTAGGGCTCGCTGATCGGTGGGATCGTCATCGACGACCCGGCCCAATCGGTACGCATCCCGCCCGGCTCGAGCACGGTGACCTTGATCCCGAGCGGTGCGACCTCCCGCGCGAGGGCAGTGGAGAACCCGGCAACCGCCCACTTGGCACTCTGATAAGCGCTAAGTCCCGCGCTGCCGACTCGATCTCCGACCGAGGAGACCTGGAAGATATGGCCCGCGCCCTGCTCGCGCATGACCGGCAGGACCGCCTTCGTGAGGTGAACCACCCCGTAGAAGTTGGTGTCGAACTGGGCCTTGAACGACTTGAGAGTCACGTCCTCCGCTGAGGCCAAGTCGCCGTAGCCAGCGTTGTTGACGACCACGTCGAGCCGTCCGAAGGCGTCGAGGGCGGTCTGAACCGCGACTTGTGCCGCCTCGTAGTCGGTGACGTCGAGCGCGGTCGTCGCGAGCTGATCGCCGTACCGTCGCGCGAGTTCGTGGAGCTGCTCGGGCCGCCGCGCGGTAGCGACAACCCGATGACCGGCCTCGAGCGCAGCTTCGGTGATCGCCCGACCCACGCCGCGCGAGCTGCCAGTGATGAGAAAGACCTGAGACATGAGACCCTTCTTCTAGCTAACTAACCGTCTAGTTGACACTCTACGCGCCGTGCTCATCGTTGTCAACTATCTAGTTAGTTGATATGCTGAGAGCATGTCCGTGCGCGATGCCGAGGCCACCCGACAACGCCTCATCGGCGCTGGGCGCGAGGAGTTCGCGCGGTACGGAATCGCCGGTGCTCGCGTCGATCGGATCGCGGCAACCGCGAACTCGAACAAAGCCCAGATCTACCACTACTTCGGCAGTAAGAACCGACTCTTCGACGCCGTCTGGGAGTCGCTCGTCAACGAGATCACCGACGCCGTGCCACTCGACGTTGAGGACCTGCCGGGATTCGCGGCGCGCCTTGCTGAAACCTATGCCCGACACCCGGAGCTGATCCGCCTGATCACCTGGCAGCGGCTTGAACGAAACGATGAACCACCACACCCCTACGCCGTCCACGACATCGAGACCCGAATTGCCGCGGTCGCCGCGGCCCAGAAAACCGGACTGATCTCGAGTCGCTTCAAGGCGTCTGTGCTGTTCGCGCTGATACTCCAGATCGCCGCGCTATGGGGCACAACGAGCCCCGACGTCCTCTCGGTAGTCGAGGTGCCGAGCGCCAAGCAACGCCGCGAAACCGTCCGACGAGCCGTCGAGGCGCTACTGGGCTGACGACGGCACGTCGAGCCCGCGAAGGCCGCGTGCGACCACCCGAGGACTATCGGTTATCAGGCCGCGCTCGCGCAGCCTCCGGACGCCGCGGGACGATTCATCAAGCGCCACGAGCGTGGCGTAGGCCTGTTCGCTGCTGACCACGAACCTGTCCGTCGCTACGGCGAGTTCAAAACCGTCGATTTCAACGTTGAAGCCATCGTGGCCGGGATGGACTTGGAGCGTGACCTCTCGGTCGTCCGCGACCACAAGGGGTGGACCGCTACCCCCGTGCATCGCCACAGGGGTACAGACGAAAGCTCGTGCGCCGGCCGCGAGCAGCGCGCCCCCGGCCGCCATCGAATACGCGCTTGACCCGAGCTGGGTCGCGACCACGATCCCGTCTCCCGCCAGACGTACATACAGGTCATCGTCGACGAAGACGTCAACGCCAAGCTGGGTGCCCCCGCGCCGAGCGAGGACGAGGTCATTAATCGCCCGAACGGGTTGCCCGTCGGCGGTGCTCACCACAAGCGCCGGCAGCCTGTCTGCAAACCAATTGCCCGCCGCAAACCGATCCAGCCCCGCTCGCAGCTCGCCCAGCGGCACGCTGGTTAGAGCCCCCAGGCTGCCGTACGCGACGCCCATCACGGGCGTCGCAGTCTTTGCCGCAGCGTGCAGAGCCTTGAGGATTGTTCCGTCTCCCCCGAGCGCAGTGACGAGGTCGCAGGCCGAGACCTCGCCCCAGGGCGCCACCAACGGCTGCTCGGCGCTCGGAATCTGTACGAGCTCGAGGCCACGCTCATCCACCCATCGGCGGAGGACCTCCACCGCATCCCGAACCGGCCGGGTCGGATGAACCACGACTCCCACGCGCTCCATACAAGCTTCAGGGTAGGACGCCCTTCCAGTCGGAGGGAATCTGGGATACGCTTCGTAGGTCCCTTTAGCGGCCAGCGGTCAGAGCCGTGCTTCGTTTTTGGTTCGGAGGACCGGGCAGATGAGCATCGGAATCATCGCTTTGTTGTGCGTCGTTTGTCTCGCGCCGCTCTGGGCCGCCGCGAGCATCGTCCGGTTCGCACTCGGAACGTGTCGCTGTGGGGTCTTGCTAGACCCGTATCACGAGGGCGGCGACAGCGGCGGCAAGCGTGACCGCTGCCCAGTGAATCCACAGGGGCCTCGAGACGACGGTGGCGTCGAGGGGCCGGAGGATGGGGGACCAGGAGGCAGCAAGGCAGATTGGTGGCCTCAGTTCGAGCGTGACTTGGGGCGCTACGTGGAAGAGCGCAGGTCGTGCCCCGTGAGGCCACGGTCCAACGTCGATCGAGCCGACAGAGAAGCTAACGGGACCCGAACGCGCGGCTGACCGGCGTTGACCCGCCGGCCCCGCCTAGCCGGCGGAGCCTTGGATCACGGACCGACGCGAATGCCTCGTCGCTGGAGAACGGTGTCGATTGCCGCCAGATAATCGAGCAGGCTTCGGGGGCTTGTGAACTGGTCGCGGACACGTTCGCGTGCCCGCTCGCCGATCTCGGTGGCCCGCGGCCTGTCGAGCAGCAGCTCGGTCACGGCGGCGCCGAACGCCCCGAGGTCACGTGGGTCATCGAGCAGTACGCCGTTTTGCCCATCGATGATCTGCGACTGAATGCCCCCGATCCGTGATGCCACCACGGGCCGTGCCTTCCACATGGCCTCGGCCACGGTCAGGCCGAAACCTTCTGCCAGGCTCTTCTGGGCGATGACCGTGGCGTGCCGTTGCAGCGCGTTGACGATGATCGCGTTCTCTTCCGGATCCTCCATCGGGAGGGCCGCGAGATGCACCCGGCTGCGTGCTTGCGCCTCGAGGCTCTCGCGCAGCGCCTCCGCCTCGCTGAACACGAGTCCGCCCTCGGGATCGTCGGTCACGGAGGTCACCGCGGGCCCCGCGCAGACGAGGTGTGCATCGGTGCTAGCGGGCACGTGATCCGCGAATCCTCGGATCACCCCTAGGGGGTCCTTGAGGGAGTCCCAGCGGGAGATCTGCAGAACAACGGGCATCTCGGGCTCCAGCGGCCGGTCCTCGAATAACTCGGCGCGCCGATCGACTCGACCAGGCGTACCGTCCTGCCGCTCAAACGTCGCGCCGCGCGGCTCCGTGGCGCCGACCAGCACCGAGGATGCCAGGAGGATGTCCAACACCGCCTGGCTGTCGAGCTCCTCGTTTTTGGGAGAGAACACGTCGATCGACGGTGGGATGACCACAATCCGCTCGGGGTCGAGGTTCTCCCAGGCGAAGGAATCTCGCGAGAACACGTAGGCGTCGGCGTCGGCCACATAGGTGTGCAGGAAGGCCCAGGCTTGGCGGGCCCGCTCGTTCGGATGATCGAGTCCCACATGGCAACGCCAGATGACCGCCGCGCCGACGTCTCGCAGGGCGCCGATCAACCCCGCCGGCTGAGGGTCGTGGACAATCGCGACGTCCCCCGGGCGCACCCGTTGACACATCACGGCCGCGTTCGCGGCCAGCGCTTGCTCGTAAATCTCCCGGGCCCCCTGGTCCAGCGGTCCGCCGTCGCCGACGTTGCCGTGCAGCCAGTTATGGATCCGCTTGGTGATATCGAAGTACTCCTGCGGGCCTTCCACCACCAGCCAGCGAGCGTCCACCCCCGCCCCGCGAGCGTATGGAACGAGCGATTCCAGAAGCTCCGCGACGCCGCCTCCTCGGGCCGTCGAGTTGATGTTCCAGACCACGCGGCCGGCCAGCAGCTCGCGCCCACGCTGTATGCCGCGCTCGAACTCCTCATAGCGCTCCGGCGCGAGAACCGAGCGAAACCGTTCTGGGTTCATGGAGGAAACGTCGACCTCGAACATGCCTCTCCTCGCTAGACCGTGACGCCGCTTGGCAACCAGTGGCGAACATATCGCGTTCGCAGACACGTCTAGTGCGCGGCTTCAGCGGAAGTCGGCGGCGCTGATTCCATCGGCATGCCCGGGCGGCCACTGCACCAACTCGATGCGGTAGCCATCGGGATCGGTCAGCCAGGAGGTCCGCGGACCGTTCGCGCCGGCGGGATGTTGCTCCGGCTCGGGATGTAGCCCTCGCCGTGACAGCGCCGCGATCGTGGCGCCGAGTGAGTCTACCTGCACGACAAGGTGGCTGAATCCGGTGCCGATCTGTACGGGCCCGTCGGCTGGCCTGTGAACCAGCTCGAGCGTCACGACCTCCTCGCCGGGGAACTTGAGCACTGTCAGCGTCGCCCCATCGCCGACGTCAATGCAACCCACCTCCTCGTACCCCAGTGCCGAATAGAAGTTCAGCGAGACCGCCAGATCGCTGACCCGATAGGCGATGTGAAGCGTCTTCACCGCCCGGGACCGTAGGCACCTGAAACGTTTGACAGCGTCTGCGCAGACACTTAGTATGTTGTCGACAATAGGTCCTAGACCGTAGACCCTTGGCTGCCTCCGACCTCCCTGTTCTCGCGCCAGCGTCGATGCGGCAGCGCGCGACGGATGTGCTGCGCGCCGCGATCGTCGCCGGTCGCCTTCGTCCCGGCGACCGACTAAAGGAAGCCGAGCTGTCCGAGCAGCTGGGCATCAGCCGCGCGCCGGTGCGGGAGGCACTGCGCCAGTTAGAGCACGAGGGGCTTGTTGTGTCCTTGCCCTACCGCGCGACTGAGGTGCTTGGGATCTCGCAGGAAGAGATCGCCGAAGTGTTGGTGCCGATCCGGCTGACACTGGAGACGTTTGCGTTCAGGCAGGCGCTGCCGGCGCTCTCCGCAGAAGACCTGGAAGCGCTCGGCGAGCTTGTGCAGACGATGCGTGAAGCTGCGGTCAGCGGGGATCTCGATGCGCTCGCCAGGGCAGACGTGCGATTCCACGAGCTGGTGATCGAGCGTTCTGGGCAACGGCACTGCCTTCAGATCTGGCGGTCGATCCAACCGCGGGTCCGGGCTTACTTCCGGCGCGACGCTCCGATCCACTCACGACTCGAAGAGCTTGCGGAGGAGCACGAGGAGTTGCTCGACGTGCTGAGGCGCGGCGACGAGGCTCAGGTGCTCAACACGCTACGTCGGCACATTTGCAACTTCCTCGCTCCGGAGAATCGCGGGCGTTCTCGATGACGCTGAAGACGGCGCTGGTGACGGGGGCCGCGTCTGGAATCGGGGCGGCCGTGGTGCGAGCCGCTGCTCGGCAAGGAGCCAACGTTGCCGCGGTCGATGTCGACATCGATGGTCTCGAGCGAGTAGCAGCTGACGCGGCAAAAGCCGGGACGTCGCATGTTCTCGCGCTGGAGGCGGATGTTCGTTCGGAGCAAGCCCTCCAGGGGGCGCTACAGGACTGCCTCGATCGACTCGGCGTCCCTACCGACGTGCTCGCGAATGCCGGGATCGAGCTGAGCGCCGCGGCGCATGTGCAGCCGCTTGTGGCGTGGAACAAGACGCTTGAGGTCAACCTCACCGGCGCCTTCCTCACCGCACGTTACGCGATCGGCGCGATGCTTGAGGGTGGGTTCCGGGGCTCGGTGGTGTGCACATCCTCGCCGTCCGCGTTCGTCGGCTTCGCGGGCGGTGAGAACGCCGCGTATGCCGCTTCGAAGGGTGGCATCTCGGCGATGGTCAGGAGTCTCGCGCTCGACTATGCGAGCGTTGGCATTCGGGTCAACGGCGTCGTCCCTGGCCCTATCGATACTCCTCTGCTGACTGCAGCCGTCGCACCGCAGGATCGCGGTCAGTCCCGCGACCGAATCATCCAGCTTGCGCAGGAGCAGGTTCCGTTGGGCAGGCTCGGGACTCCGGATGAGGTCGCGAATGCGGTTCTGTGGCTGTGGTCGGACGCCGCGTCATATGTGACTGGGTCGCATCTAGTCGTCGACGGCGGCCTGCTGGCGAAGAGCGCGAACACCTTCTGATGAAGATAACCCGCATCGACTGTCACGTCCTCGTCCAGCCGGCCTTTGACACGACCGCGGCGAGCTCGGCGCAGGACGACCTCGTCGTGGAGATTCACACCGACGAGGGGATATCGGGGATCGGTGAGACCGACCTGAACCCGTGGATCGCGCGCGCGTGTATAGAGGCACCAGGGACACACAACATGGGCCTCGGCCTGCGGGACATGCTGATTGGCCAGGACCCGCTGGACATCGACCGCGTATGGGAGCGGCTCTACGTCGGCTCGGCGATGAACGGCCGCCGCGGCGCGGTGATCAACGCGATCGGCGCCCTCGACATCGCGCTGCACGACCTGCGGGGCAAGGCTTTGGGCCGACCTTGTTACGAGCTTGCTGGTGGAGCGGTTCGCGACCATGTCGTCCCGTACGCCTCGCTTCAGCCCGAGACCTCATCTTTCGAGGAGTACGTCGACTCGATGGTGGATTGGGCACGACGCGCGGTTGCATCCGGTTTTACGGCGATCAAGGCCGAGGTCACGCTCGAGGGTCCGTTCGCGCACAACGGCCTGCGCGAGCCATGGGAGCGCAGCACGCGGGTTCTAGACGAGGTCAGGCGTGCGATCGGAGACGAGATTCAGCTGCTGGTCGATGTTCAGTACGCGTTTCCCGACGCCGATACGGCGCTCGGGGTGCTGCGCGAGTGGGACGAGTTCGATCTCGTGTTCGTCGAGACGCCGCTGTGGCCGGATGACCTCGACGGCTATCGCAGGCTCTCCGAAGAGCAGCCGATCCCGATTGCCTCAGGCGAGTGGCTGACGACGCGCTTCGAGCACCTAGACCTGATGGACCGCGGCCGTGTTGCGTTCGTGCAGCCTGACATCGGGCGCGTGGGTGGGCTGACCGAGGCGCTGCGTGTGTGCGATCTCGCGGCGGCGCGGGACCGTCGCATCTGCCCGCATGCGTGGAAGACGGAGATCTCGATCGCCGCCGCACTTCACCTTGCGGTCGTCACCCCTAACTGCGACTTCATCGAGTTCTTGCCCGCCGAGCTCGCCGCCTCCGGGCTGCGTAGAGACCTCACCGACCACCGCCTGCGGATGGAAAACGGCGTGATCCCGCTACCGCGCACGCCGGGGCTGGGGGTCGAGATCGACCGCGAAGCGCTCGCCGCGTACGCCGCCGAGGCGGAGGCGCTGAGCCGATGACGGCTGCCTCCCAGAGATCGCGCGCACAGGGCAGGGAGAACCAGAGCACGGGGCCGTGGTGGCGCGAGATGATCCTCTACGAGAACCATCTTCCGAGCTTCCGCGACGGCAACGGCGATGGCATCGGCGACTTGGAGGGCCTGATCCAGGGGCTCGATTACCTCGCGGGCACGCTCGGCGTCACAGCGGTCTGGGTGGGTCCGTTCTATCGCTCCCCGCTGCTTGACCAGGGTTTCGACATCACGGAGTACGTGGATGTCGAGCCGGTATTCGGCGACCTGGCAACGGTCGAGCGGCTTGTTGCTGAGGCCCATGCGCGCGGGTTGAGACTCATCTTCGATTACGTCCCGAACCACACGTCGGACCAGCACCCGTGGTTCATCGAGTCGCGCTCGTCCCGTGACAGCCCCAGGCGCGACTGGTACGTCTGGGCGGACGCGCCCCAGGGCCGGGATCACCCGAACAACTGGCTGAGCGAGGTCACTGGTTCGACTTGGGAGTGGGACGAGCGCACGCGCCAGTTCTATCTGCACTCTCACCTCAAGGAGCAACCGGACCTGAACTGGCGCAACCCAGAGGTACGCGCCGCGATGCTCGAAGTGCTGCGGTTTTGGCTGGATCGTGGCGCGGATGGTTTCCGGATCGACGTCGCGCACATGCTGATGAAGGATCCGGAACTGCGCGACAACCCCCCCAACCCAAACCCCCTCCTCAATCCGTACGAGCTGCAGCCGTTGCACTTCTTCACACAGCTGCACACCCACGATCGCATGCATCCCGATCTTCACGGTGTGCTGCGCGATATCCGTACGGTCCTCGATCAGTACGACGGCGACCGCGTCGCGATCGGCGAAGTCGAGGCAATGGATTGGGACGCCTGGGCAAGCTTCTTCGGCGAGCAGCTCGACGAGCTCCAGCTCCCATTTGCTTTCCGTCTGATCGAGACCCCCTGGAGAGCGGGCGCACTACGAGCGGCACTCGATGGCATGTACGGAGCGCTACCGGATGGGGCGTGGCCGATCATCGCTTTCGGCAACCAAGATCGGAGCCGCCTTGCAACTCGCTTGGGGCTCGCTCAGGCCCGCGTGGCGGCGGTTCTCCTGCTCACCCTGCGGGGAGTGCCGACCATCTTCTACGGGGACGAGCTGGGCATGACCGATCACGACGTGCCGCAGGAACGTCAGCGAGACCATTTCGCCTTCGCGGGAGGCGTTTCACATGATCGGGCGCGGACTCCTATGCCCTGGAACACTCGCCGCAACGGTGGCTTCTCGAGTGCGCCGCCGGAGCGCCTCTGGCTGCCGGTCCGCGACGACTACGAGGCGGTCAGCGTCGAGGCGCAGCTGAGGCACTCCGGTTCGCTGCTCAACTGTTATCGCCGGCTGCTCGCGCTGCGCAAAGCGAGCGCCGCGCTGCGCCTGGGTATGTGGACCGCGCATGATGCAAGCGACGAGCGCTGCCTCGTCTATACGCGCACGCTTGGTCAAGAGCGCAAGCTGGTCGCGCTCAACCTGACCGGCGAGCCGTGTGAACTTCAGATCAGCGAGTGGGGCGCGGTCGTGCTCTCGACCCTCCAGGAGCGCCGCGGCGAGCGCGTCGCCGGCTGCCTCAAGCTGGCGCCAGACGAAGGGCTCGTGGTCGGGGTGCGGCACCGGTGACGACCGCGCTCGGCGCCTCCGCGAAGCGGCCGCTCGGCCGGCTTGACCCACGCGGGTGGCGCCCGAGCGCACGTGGCGCGCGCAGCCTGCGAGGCGCTGAGCGCCGCACCGCCTGGCTCATGGTCTCACCGACAGTGCTCGTGATCCTCGCGATCGCGTTTTTGCCGATCGCCGACTCGATCTATCTGAGCGTCCATAACGCGACCCTCACGAGCACCGGCAGCTACGCCGGGTTCTCCAACTACAGCTTCATCTTCGGCGACCCCGTCTTTCGCCAGTCGATCCTCTACACGGCGATCTTTACGGTCGCGGCGGTGGGGGTCGAGCTCGTCCTTGGCATGGGCATCGCGCTCGTGCTCCACCGGCGCTTCCGTGGTCGCGGCGCGCTGCGCGCGCTCGTCTTGATCCCTTGGGCGTTCCCGCTCTCAATCGCGGCAGCGCTCACGCGGCTCATGCTGGTGCCGCCCTTTGGCGTGCTTTCGCACCTGCTCGGCCAGATCGGGCTGAGCAGCGACCCGCTGACGAGCAACGGAGGGCTGCTCGTCACCGTGATCGTCGCCGATATCTGGACGTCCACGCCGTTCATCGCCGTGCTGCTCCTGGCGGGGCTTCAGACCATCCCGGGGGAGGTCCTCGAGGCGGCGAGGGTCGACGGCGCGAGCGCGCTGCAGGGCTTCTTCCGCGTCACGCTGCCGCTGCTCAAGCCGGCGATGCTGGTCGCGCTGCTGTTCCGAACGCTTCAAGCGTGGGCGGCGTTTGACCTGTTCCAGGTGATCGCCGTCAACCAGATCAACTCGCTCTCGACCTACGTCTACCGCGACGTGCGCCAGAGCGACCTCTTCCTGGCGCCGGGTACGGCGGGGGCCGTGTTCACCTTCGTCACTTCGCTGGCGATCGCGTTGCTCTTCATCAAGGGCTTCGGCGCCCAGACCGTGCAGCGGGAGGGGCGCTGATGGCCGCCACGCGAATTGGCGTCCGCCGCCGCGACGACCTCGCCTTCTGGGCCGTCGTAGCGGTGATCGTGCTCTCGGTCGTCCTGCCGATCCTCTTGATCCTGCGCTACAGCCTGGCGAGCGCCTCGGACCTCAACACGATCCCGCCGCACCTGATCCCGCACTCGCTCACCTTGGCGCACTTCCAGGCGATCTTCAAAGATCCCCAGTTTCTTGACTCGCTCAAATCGAGCGTGATCATCGCCGGCGGCACGACCGTCGTCTCGCTGGTGCTCGGCGGGCCGGCGGCATATGCGCTCGCGCGCCTTCGGTTCCGGTTTCGCACGACGATCATGGCCGGGATCCTCGCGATCTCGTTCTTTCCGATGGTGGCGATCATCGCGCCGCTGTTCATCCAGTTCCACAACTTGGGGCTGCTCAACACCTACTTCGCGGTGATCATCACCGACACGGTGTTCGCGCTGCCTTTGGCGGTGTGGATCATGGCGGCCTTCTTCCGCCAGCTGCCGGCCGAGCTCGAGCATGCTGCCCGGGTCGACGGCGCGAGCACGCTCCAGGCCTTCCGGCTCGTGATCGCGCCGCTTGCTGCGCCAGGCGTTTTCACCGCCGCGATTCTCACCTTTATCGCGACCTGGAACGAGTTCCTCTTCGCGCTGACCTTCCTGATCGACCCGAGCAAGTGGCCGGTCACGGTGCTGATCCCGAATTTCACCCAGTTTCGGCTGGTGCCCGACTACGGCGCGCAAGCGGCCGCGGCGCTCGTGGTGACGATCCCGATGCTTCTGTTCGTGCTCGTCTTCCAGCGCCGCATCGTCTCGGGGCTCACGGCGGGGGCGGTGGTCGGGTGAACGCACAGCCTTCGCAAGCCAAGTTGTCCTCCTCCAAGTCAAGGAGCCAAGCCATGTCCAAGCTCGAGAACCCTCCCCTCACGCCGGCTGAGACCAGGCGCGACTTCCTAAAACAGGGCGGCAGTGCGATCGCCGCCTTCTCGGCGCTCGGCCTCGCCGCCTGCGGCGGTGGCGCGTCCAGCGCCTCGAAGAGCGGCACCGTCGCGATCGGCATGACCAGCGACCTCTTCCCGTCCTTCACCAAGAAGGGTCCGAAGGGTCAGCCTCCTCCTTTTCACGTCTTCAGCGCTCAGCACAAGCTCAAGGTTCAGGTCGTCACGGAGTCGAGCGATACAGACACGTACTTCGAGCAGATCCGTACACAACTCGAGGCCGGTACCTCCGAGGTGGACATCATCGCCGGCGACGTCTCCTGGCCACCGCAGTTCGGCAGCCAGGGCTGGCTGGCTGACCTCTCGAGCCGCTTCACGGCCGCAGACCAGGCCCCGTTCCTGCCCGCGGCGATCGACTCGAACACGTGGAAGGGAAAGATCTACGGCGTTCCCTTCTATTGGGACGACGGCTACCTCTTCTACCGCAAGGACCTGCTGGAGCGGTCCGGGTACTCGGGTCCGCCGCAGACCTGGAGCGAGCTCAAGGAGATGGCGCTGAAGGTGATGCGCGACCACAAGCTCAAGTACGGGTTCACGTTCACGGGCGCGAACTACGAGGGCGGGACACTGCTCGGCATGGAGTTCATGCGAACCAGCGGCGCCAACCCGATCGAGGGCAATACTGTCGCCGCCAACAGCCCAGAGGCGATCGAGGGGCTGAAGATCCAACGGTCGACTGATCACGAGTGGGGTCTCACCGCAGGCGTGCGCTGAGTACATGGAGGGGACGGTGGAGGGCCCCTTCATCGCCGGCGACTCGGTCTTCCTCCGGAACTGGAACTACATGTTCGGCGAGATCAGCACTCCGAGCCAGTCGAAGATCCATCCCTCGCAGGTCGGAGTCGCGGCCATACCGCGCGCCAACACCTCGATCAAGCCGGTCAACGTCGGCGGCGGGTGGAACCTCTACGTCAACGCCTACTCGAAGAACAAGGACGCCGCGTGGGAGCTGGTCAAGTTCATGACGAGCCCCGCGCAGCAGACCTACACGTTCAAGACGATCGCATACGTCCCTACGCTCACCCGGCTGATCAACTCACCCGTGCTGGCGAAGGCCGAGCCGTTCTCCGGACCCGCGCTCGCAAGGAACGAGATCATGCAAACTGTCGCCCCGCCGAAGAACCCCTACTACAAGGACATGTCCTCGGCGATGGCCTCCCAGTTTCAGGCGAACGTGCTCGGCAGAGTGACCCCCGAGCAGGCCGCGGACAACGTGCAGACGGCCCTCGAGCAGATCGTCAAGCGAGGTGCGGCCGCGTGAGCAGGCCAGAGAAAGGGGCGCACGGTGGCTGAGATCGAGTTCGAGGGCGTCACGAAGCGCTACCCGGATGGCACCGAGGCGATCCGCGGGATCGACCTCACGGTCGCCGACGGCGAGCTGATGGTGCTGGTCGGTCCATCCGGGTGCGGCAAGACGACGGCCCTGCGGATGATGGCGGGGCTTGAGGAGATCACCTCGGGCGAGCTTCGGATCGGCGGCCGGGTCGTCAACCACCTGCCGCCCAAACAGCGCGACATCGCGATGGTATTCCAGAGCTACGCGCTGTACCCGCACATGAGCGTGCGCAAGAACATGGGCTTCGCGCTGCGTCTTGCCAAGGTGCCAAAACCCGAGATCGAAGGCCGGGTGCGCCAGGCGGCAGAGATCCTCGACCTGACCGAACAGCTCGACCGCAAGCCCGCCAACCTTTCCGGCGGCCAGCGCCAGCGGGTGGCTATGGGGCGCGCGATCGTACGCGACCCGCAGGCGTTCCTCATGGACGAACCACTCTCGAACCTCGACGCCAAGCTGCGTGTGCAGATGCGAATTGAGATTGCACGCCTCCAGAAACGGCTCGGCACTACCACTGTCTACGTCACTCACGACCAGACCGAAGCGATGACGCTCGGGCACCGTGTGGCGGTGATGCGCGACGGCTTGATTCAGCAAGTCGACAGCCCACAGCGCCTCTACAGCGACCCTGCCAACCTGTTCGTGGCCGGCTTCATCGGCTCCCCGCCGATGAACTTGCTGCCCGCGAAGCGCACCGGCGAGCATCTCGAGCTCCCCTTAGGCAAGCTCGAGATGCCACAGCCGCTCAAAGCGCGGCTGGGCTCCGCCGACGGCGAGGTGATCGCCGGGATCCGCCCCGAAGCCTTCGCCGAGGCATCCACAACGGCGCAGGAGAAGGGCCGCCTGGTCTTCGACGCGCACATCGATCTGATCGAAGTGATGGGCGCCGAGACCTTCGCCTACTTCGACGTGAGAGGCACCTCGATGTCGGCTGAGGCGCTCGAACTCGCCGCGGCCGCACAGGAGGAGGTGCTCGGCGCAGATCGCGACACCCAGCCGGTCGTCGCCAGGCTGCCAGCGTCCACGACCCTGCAACAGGGTCGGCGGACGACGCTGTCGCTCGACCCCACGGGTCTGAGGCTCTTCGACCCCGTCACTGGCGCCAGCCTGGTTACGCCGGAGAACGAGAACCGCGTATCGCCCAACGGCGGCCTCGGCGAGGCGTCGCAAAATGTTGGCAGCAGAACACACGAGTCCGCTGGCGCGACCGAGTCGCACGCGCAGTGATGGAGCTGTACTTCCGCGAGCCTCCGCGACGTAGCACCACCGCAATCGGGACACCTGACTCCAGACGCGACGCTTTGGCGTGAGAAGATCAGCGCGCGGTGTCAGCGGACCGAACCAGAGGGCGAAAGGAAGAGAGTGGACCTCCAACAGACCCTAGAAAAGATTGTGGAGCTGGCGCGCGAGGAGCTTCACATCGTTCGCAAGCGTGCCGAGGAGAAGACACCGGCTCGCGATCACGGTAAGGACTATCACGAGGCCCAGGCGGCCGCCGACCGGCTGGACCACTACGCCCACGAGCTCTATCGGCTGCACGACGCCGAGTACGCCGATGGCTGGCGGCACCACAGCCTCGGCGATCGCAACTAAGGCCACTCTCGCCGATCGGCGCCGGGCTCGAGGTCGCGGCGTCGAAACCCAGCGGCGGCTCTAGGCCGACTTGATCAGGCGGTGACTCGGGGTGCTTGCTGGAAGTAGTGACCTTGCTCGAGGTCATCGATGAGCTTGGGGCGGGTGGGCTGCCACCCGACCAGCTCGCGGGTGAGCTCGCTCGAGGCTGGACTGTCGGGCGCGACGAAGCCGGCCAGCCAACCGAAGTGCTCGCCCGCGTCCTCAGGCGAGATGGACGCCACCGGCACGTTCAGGTGCCGGCCGATGACCTCGGCGATGTCGCGGATCGTGACGCCTTCCTCGGCGACCCCGTGGAGCGTCGATCCCGCCGGTGCCTCCTCGAGCGCCAGGCAGAAGAGGTGCGCGGCATGGAGTCGGTGCACCGCGGGCCAGCGATTGAGGCCGTCGCCGATGTACCCGGAAAGACCCTTCTCGCGGGCGATGCCCACGAGGGCAGCCATGAAGCCGTTGTCGCCTTTGCCATGGACTGTCGGGGCAAGTCGCACGATGGATGAGCGCACGCCGGCGGAAGCGAAGCCGAGCACGAGCTCGGCATTGGCCAGGCGAGGCGAGACGTCCGGGGCGGAATCATGCCCGTCGCGCTCAGTCGCGACCCGGCCGGGTGCGAGCCCGAGCACTCCCGAGGCGATCACCAGCGGGCGATCAGAACCCGCAAGGGCCTCGCCGAACACCTCGATTGCTCGACGATCCGCATCCGAAGCAGCATTGAAGTCGCCCGAGAAGACGAGATCGTGCTTGAACGCCAGGTGAATTACGCCGTCCGAGCCTTGGGCAGCGCTTCGCAGAGCTTCGAGGTCGTCGAGAGAGCCGCGATGCACCTGGGCTCCGGCTTCGGAGAGCGCTGCGGCGGAGGCATCCGAGCGTGCGAGTCCAACGACTTGATGGCCGTTGTCAATGAGTTCTGGCACTACGGCGGAGCCGATCCAGCCGCTTGCTCCGGTGACAAAAACACGCATGAGAAGACCTTCCAGCAGTGGCGGCTGTTCTCGGCACCGGTGAGTGCCGAGGCCGCTCTGATGTCAGTTACTGACATCAGATTAGCACACCATGTCAGCGACTGTCATCACTATCATGACGCCAATGGCCAGATGGGAGCCAAACCCGCGCGGGCGCCTCGAGCAGGCAGCGCTCGCCCTCTTCGGCGAGCGCGGATTCGAGAACACCACCGTGTCGGAGATCGCCGATCGAGCAGGCCTGACCGAGCGAACCTTCTTCCGGCACTTCGCCGACAAACGCGAGGTTCTGTTCGGAGGGGGACGCGCGCTGGAGGAGCTGATCGTCAGCGCGGTCGCCAACGCGCCCGAGCCGCTGGCGCCACTCGACGCGGCCGCTGTGGGACTAAAAGCCGCCGGCGCTCAGTTCTTCGTCCCCGACCGCCGCGGCTACTCCCGACGCCGCCAGAAGATCATCGACGCGAACCCTGAGCTCCAAGAACGCGAGCTCATCAAGATGGCGTCACTCTCCGCGGCGCTGGCAGAGGTGCTGCGCGGGCGCGGCCTGAGCGAGCCGGCGGCGAGTCTGACCGCCGAGGCCGCCGTCGCCATCTTCAAAACCACTTTCCAACGCTGGATCGACAAGACCAGCGACCGAGACTTTCCGCAGCTCGTCCGAGAGTCGCTCGACGAACTCAAAGCCCTTACGGCGGCGTAGACCAAAGCTTCACGCGGCCGACGGGTCTCGGAGCCCGGTTTGGCTCACCGCTACTGGAGCGCACTGCGCACAGCCGACCGCTCGTGCTGCGACGTCGGCGGGGACTTCGACCTGCTCGCGCTCGCTCAGTGGGCGGACTCTCACGGCCAGGGCGACCACGGTCCAGGCCACGCCGAGCAGCACGGCCGCCGTGATGAACGCGATGTGGAAACCGGACACGCGGGCCGCCGGAAGAGCACCGGTAGCTGGGTGACCGTGGAGTCCGTGCAGGAGGTTGGTCGTGCGGGACGCCGCGAGCGTCGCGAGGATGGCCAATCCGAGCGACCCTCCGACCTCTTGGCCGGTGTTGAGCAGGCCGGACGCGAGACCGGCGTCTTCACCGGTGACTTGGCTGGTGCCGGCCAGCGTGATCGGGACAAACGTCAGTCCCATGCCGAAACCCAGCGGGACGAGTCCAGGGAGCACGTCGACTGGGTAGCGCCCGTGTACCGGAAGCTGTGTGAGCACGACCATCCCCGCGATCGCAAGTGGCAGTCCGACGAGCGGGACGGCGCGGGCGCCGAGTCGCGGGACTAGCTTGCGGGCGACGACCGCGCCGGTGGCGATCCCGGCCGAGAAGGGAAGGAACGCCGCGCCCGCCTGCAATGGGCGATAACCGAGGATCTGCTGGAGGTAGAGCGAGATAAAGAAGAACGTCGAGAACACGGCGGCCGAGCTCAGCAGAAGCGTGATGTCGGCGGCGGCGAGGCTGCGCAGGCGGAAAATGCCGAGCCGCATGAGGGGGGCCGAGCTGCGCGACTCGATCGCGAGGAACGCCGTGAGTAATGCGAGGCCGGCGGCGAGTAGGCCGATCGTGCGGGGCGAACCCCACCCGTAGGTGTTTGATTTCACGATCGCGAATACGAGGACCACGAGGCCGGCCGTGACCGCCACCGCTCCTGGTAGATCAAACGCGCGCCGTCTCAGCTCGGCTCGTGACTCGGGAACGAATCTGAGCGCCGCCAGCACCACGACCACGCCGAGGGGAACGTTGACGAAGAAGATCCATCGCCACGATGCGAGATCGGTCAGCACGCCGCCCAGCAGCAGGCCGACGGCCCCGCCGCCAGCTGCGATGGCGCTCCAGATCCCGAGCGCCTTGGCGCGGTCCGTTGCGTCGCTGAACGTCGTCGTGATGATCGACATGACCGCGGGCGCGAGGAGGGCTCCGCCAAGGCCCTGAAACCCTCGGCCCACGACGAGCGCGGTGGACGACTGGCCGAGGCCGTTCAACAGCGATGCCGCCGAGAACAAGACGATCCCCGCGATGAACAGCCGCCTGCGCCCGACCAGGTCGCCGGCGCGCCCTCCCAGCAGCAGGAACCCGCCGAAGATCAGCGTGTACATGTTGATCACCCATTGCAGGCTCGAGGGGGTGAAGCGCAGCCCTCGCTGAATCGACGGCAACGCGACATTGACGATTGTCGCGTCGAGAACAACCATGAACTCAGCCAGACAGACCACGACGATGGCCACCCAAGGACTACCGACGCCCGCTGTGGGTTCGCGGGACCTTCCGCGTGGAGCCGAACGTCTCACCGGATTAGTTCGCTGATGCGCTCGAAAGTCGCCTTTGGCCGACCCAGAAGCGCCGGCCGAAGGGCGAGTTTTTTGCCGCTCGTGGCGGCGGCTCAGGTCAGGTCACCGGCTGCTTCCTGTAGCTGCCCTGACGGAACTCTTCGATGAGCCCGGGACGGGTGGGGCTCCAGTCGAGCTCTGTCCGAGCCCTGGACGCTGACGTGCCCTGGTCGAGCAAAAGGACCTCGGCGAAGTAGTCACCCAAGCGCGCTTTGGCTTCCTCATCGCTACCAGGGACCGCCCCAGGCGCGCCGACGGCGACGGCGGCGGCCTCGGTCAGCTCGGCGACGGTCGGCGTCAGACCGTTGCCAACGACGTAGTAGCGGCGAGCAGAGTCGCTTTCCAGCACTCGCCGAAAGAAATCCGCCAGGTCTCTGACATGGACCGTCGCCCAGTGCTGTTGGCCGGTCCCCAGCATGATCAGATTGCCCGCCTGGTCGCGGGGAGAGCCGAGCACGAGTCCCGGAATGCCTCCGCCGCCGTCACCGTAGGCGGTGCCGGATACGACCACGACGCCGCGCAAGCCGGGCGCATCGAGCACGCGTCGTTCGATCGGTTCCTTCCATGCGACGAACGCCGGCGCATTGAACGGGGAGGTCTCATCGATGGATGAGTTGGATCCGTAGACCCACAAACCGCTGATCTGGAGGTAGGGCCGTCCGCTGTCGGCGAATGCATCGAGCACGGCATCGACGACCGCGGAGTCCAGGTCGGCGCTGGTGGCGTCCCCCGGACTGGCTGTGTGGATGGCCCCGTCGGCGTCGTTCAGCAGCTTTGTGACGGCTGGCCGGTCGTACAGGTCCACCACGGCGGGCGTCGCGCCCCGGGACGCGACCGCGTCGGCCTGTGAGTCGTCGCGCACTAGCGCGATCACCTCGTGACCGTGATCCCGCAGCTCGATCAGGATGTGAGATCCGATGAACCCAGTTGCGCCTGTCAGTGCGACTTTCATCACTTGACCGCCTTCCGTCTAGTTGTTATTCAAACGATTGCTTGAGTTTATACCTCGACGGACGATCTTGTCAAGCAAAAGCTTGAATTGTTTGTACGCGGTCGTGAGTGGATCGACGAGGCGTGTCGCCCAGGGCGTGACCGCGAGCTTCGCGGGTGAATCAGACGGAGTCCGTGCCGCGGAAGGCGCCCGCGACTACCGGGACCAGAAGTCGCTCGAGCTGTTGCTCGGACTTGTTCCTGAGCTCGACCGAGACGGGCGCGAGGGCGAGCCAGTTCAACATTCCGGCCACGCAGCGCGTGCGGAGGATCAGCTCTTGGCTCTTCATGCCGGGGAGATGTGCTTTCAACACCCTGAGAACATCGGCGCGAATCCCGTCGAACCTGGGATCGAATCGGTCCCAGCCCTGCGGAGGATCGAGCCCGGCCCGCGCCACGATCCGCATCACGTCGAGGTCTCGACCTCCCGCGGCCAGCGCGCGGATCATGGGTGCAGCGAACGCCGCCGCCAACGCTTCGAGGCTCGCTTCCGGGCCCAGCGCGCTCACGGCCTCCTGCTGAGCGTTCAAGTAGCGCTCGAGCGCCTGCTCAACGGCCGCATCCCGGAGCGACTTCAGCGAACCAAAGTGGTAGCTCACCGCCGCGACGTTGGCCTCCGCGGCATCCGTGAGCTCGCGGAGAGTCACTCCATCTTCACCGCGTTCGGAAATCAGGTCCAGGGCAGCGTCCATCAGTCGCGTCCGCGTTCGCAGGCCGGCCTCCCGGCGCTGGTCGATCCTCGGTGCCTTCATCGCGGAGGTTAGTCAAGCAAATGCTTGAAAACACGTCAAGCACGCAGCTCTCGGAATTTGGAGGGCGAGCCGGGGGCGCCATACCAAATCCGTCTCGGCTGCTCGCCGGCCCCTCGACCGCGTACATGTCGATCATCGGCATGGCGAGTGGCTCCTCTCGTGTCGTTTTATCCGTCGCGGGTGGCGTCGGCCGCAGCCTCGATCAGCCCTGCCACCTCGTCCGGGTGCGACACCATCGCGACGTGACTTGCGGAGACCTCGACGGTGGTGGCGCCCATGCGCTTGGCGAACATCCGCTCGGCGTCCGGGGGGATGGCCTCGTCATTCGTCGCGACCAGGTACCACGTCGGGTTCGATTGCCAGGCCGGTACGCCCATGACGTCCTCGAAGGTATTCATCGCCAGGCCCTGCTGCACGGCGTACATGACCCGCGCCTTGGCGGCGTCGACGTCGGCAGCGAAGTGGCCGACGAAGTCCTCCTCGGGCAGCCAGGCAAAGCCTTGTTCGTCGACGATGAGGTGTGCCAGCGCGGGCGTCGGGGGTCCTCCCCCGAGCAGGGCGCCGAGCGACTCCCCCTGGGCGAGCCCGAACGCGGCGACGTAGACGAGCCCGACCACATTGGGGGCGTCTTCGCCGAGCGCGGTCATGATCTGCCCGCCGTAGGAGTGGCCGGCGACGAGCGTCGGACCACTCTGCCGGGCGAGGATCTGTCGCAAGCGCGCGACGTCGTCCGCGAGGGAGGTCTCCGGGAACTGCGGGGCGGTGACGTTGTGGCCGCTCGCTTGGAGGGACTCGATCACGGCGCTCCAGCTGGACCCGTCGGCCCAGGCGCCGTGCACGAGCACGATGTTCGGCAGCTCGCTCATACCGGCTCCTCGGGGTGGTAGGTCGGAGGCGACCGACGATCCCGGGCGCCGCTAGGCCACCGCGGCTCCCTGGAGCGAGTTCGCGAGGGTGCGGATCGCGTCGACCACGAGGTCCGGATTGGAGAGCATCGCGACGTGGCTGCTGTCGACCTCATAGGTCGTGGCGCCCATGCGCTTGGCGGCGAACCGCTCGAGTTCGGGATTGACGGTGCGGTCGTTGTTGGCGACGATGTACGCGCTCGGCTTGGACCGCCACGCCACTCCTTCTACCTTCTGGTTGAACAGGTCCGCGACTGGCGCCATCGCGGTCGCCCACACGAGTTCCTTCTCTTCACTGGTTAGATCTCCCGCAAAGCAGTCGACCCCGGACCGAAGCAACCAGATGCGCCCGTCCGCAACCTCGATGTGTTGGAACACGTCAGTGACCGGGAACTTCTCCTGTTGGGCCTGCGAGGTCTCGGTCTCATCCGGCGCGAGCGCCGAGATGTAAACGAGCCCCGCGACGCGGTCGTCGGTTCCCGCGGCGGTGATCAGGCTGCCGCCGTAGGAATGTCCCACGAGGATGGCAGGGCTCGGCACCCGCCCGAGCGAGCGGAGCACGCAGTCGACGTCTCCGGCGTGGCTGTCCAGCCCGTGCTCGCTGGCGATCACCTCGTAGCCCTCAGCCCTCAACGGGCCCATGACCTTGTTGAAGCACGAACCATCGGCCCACAGCCCGTGGGCAAAAACAAGGCCCGGCTTTGCGTGCGAGGACATAGCCTCTCCCTCCGTGTAGAAACCGCTGAAATCAACTCGGGATCGTCGTTCCCGGCGTCAGCATTCTCTTGAGTCAACCGACTGGTTCTCGCTCCGCGGCGGCCGCCAGCGCATCGCGCAATTGCGAACGCGCAGTGATCTCGAGCTTCGGAAAGATGCGGTAGAGGTGTGAGCCGACCGTGCGGTGGGAAAGAAACAAGCGCTCTCCGATCTCACGGTTGGAGAGTCCTTCGGCAGCGAGCCGTGCGATCTGCAGCTCTTGGGCCGTGAGACGGTCGCGGGCGTCGACATGACGTCCGATCGTCTCGCCAGTCGCGCGCAGCTCTTGCCGCACCCGCGCGCTCCAGCGCTCGGCGCCGAGACCTCCGAAGAGGTCGACCGAGGTCCGCAGTGGCGCGCGCGACTCGGCGCTACGACGTTGTCGGCGAAGCCAGCGGCCAAACGAGAACAAGGTCCGCGCGCGCAGAAACGGGTAACCGCCCAGGTCTTGAGCGAGCGCAGCGGCGAAGAGCGCCTCGGCTTGGTCGTCGCCGACCATCAGCGGTCTGGCACAGCTCAACGTCGCACGCAGTATCGGCGGCTCACTGCGTGACGCCGCGGCCTCTAGCTCGACCATCACTTCCGCCAGTTGTTCGCTTCGCTCGCCGGGGACCCCGGCCTCGACCAGGTCAAGCACCGATGGCCAGCGCATGAACCGCTGGAACGCCGCGGCGTTCTCGTCGAAGACCGGCCAGAGATGCCGAAACGCCTCATCGTGGCGCCCGCCGCCGAGCGCATCCGCGCCGCGCGCGAGGTGTGCCAGGGCGAGCAGCGGCCCGCCGTTCATCCCCAGCAGGGTCTGCTCGGGCTTCTCGAGCGTCGCGCCGATGTCCGGCTCGCTGCCGACCAATGCGGTGGCGAGGCCGGCCACTAGCTCGCCCGTGAGACCGTATTGAGGCTGCCGGGTGTCGTACGCGAGCCGGCCGCCCTCTGCCGCCGCGGCGGTGGCCGCCGTCCAGTCCCCGGTGTGGATTGCGGCCCACGCGAAGTGAACGAGGGTCTGGGTGAGCAGCCCGAGCCTTCCCTGCTCGCGAAGCCCGTCCACGGCGTGAGCGAGGAAGCGTGCTCCCGTGGCGAAGTCTCCCGCTTTCTCGGCCGCGACCCCGACGTGCATTGCTGCGACCGGATCAGCGAGGTCATAGACCCGCAGCTGCGAGACTCGCTGCAGAACGACGGGCCCAGTGAGCTCGGGGTGCGCGAGCGCGATCACGGCGAGCAGGCGCGGGTCGTCAGCGCGGACCCCGATGGACTGGACGCAATCGACCACATATTTGCGCGTTCTAGTGCGAACTCGTGTCCACCAGCAGCGGTGCGCGATCGGCACCAACGACCGCAATGCCATGTCCGCATCGCCGCCGTCGCGCATCTGCCGGGCAAGCGTCACGAACGTCCTTGCGGCTCCGGGCTCGAACCAAACGTTGCCGCTGACCATCTGCTGAAGCCACGCCAAGCGGGCCGATTCGACCGATCCGACCTCTAGCGGTAATGCCTGCTCGATGAGGCTACGAACCACATCGACGAGCCCGAGCTCGTAGGCAACCTCGGCCGCTCGCACGAGCCTCTCGCCTCTTCGATGCGGCTCGGGCGTGAGAATGGCCGCGCGCTCCAGCGCGGCGGCTGCGACTGTCGCGGCCCCGCGGCGCCTGGCCAAGGCGGCATGATCCTCGAGCGCGTCGGCGATCTCGTCATCGAACCCGACGGCCGACCGCGCGCGGTGCCAGAGCCCGCGCTCGGGGTCGGCGACTACGTCGGCGAGCGTCCCATACATCGCGAGTACTTGTGCAGGGAGTGCTGCCTGTCTGACAGCCGTTCGAATCAGCGGGTGGCGAAAGCGCACCTCCGTTTCGACCAGGTCGATGAGTGACGCCTCGACGGCGGAATCGAGCGCGGAGACCTCCACCGGCTTCTGTCCTAGCCTTGCGGCGCAGTCGAGCACCTCCTGAAGGGACGCGCGACCATCGAGTGCGGCGGCCAGCAGGCACAGGCGCGTCGCCTCGGGCAGCTCGTCCAGCCTGGATGCAAAGGCGCGTTCCAGACGCGCGGTAAGCGTCGGAGGCGTTTCGGACACCCGGATTTCGGCGTTCGCTGCGCGCGGCAGGGCCCGCGCGAGCTCGACCAGCGCGAGGGGGTTTCCCGCGGCCTGGGCCAGCACGCGGGCGCGCAGCACCGGGTGCAGATCCGGTGCGTTTCGGTCCAGAAGTTCGCTCGCGGCCGGGACGCTGAGGCGGGCAAGTTCGAGGACGGGGAGGTGAGCTCGCTCAAGCGGCGTTTCGTATCCCGGTCGCAGCGCGGCCACAAGGGCTATCGGCTCAACCTCGAGGCGCCGCGCGATGAAGCTCAGTACGCCGAGGGTGGAGCGGTCCAGCCAATGAGTGTCGTCGGCGATCAGTACCAGCGGCGCCAGGTCGGCGGCTTCGCATACAAGCTGGTGGGCCGCCAGAGCAACGAGGAACGGGTCGGGCTCAGACTCTGAGGCGATCCCGAATGCGGCCTCGAGCGCGCGCCGCTGCGGATCGGGAAGCGACGCGTCCAGCTCGAGGATCGGACGTAGAAGCTGATGCAGCCCCGCGAACGCCAGTTCGGCTTCTGACTCCACGCCGACCGTCGCCAGCGTGCGCGTCCCCAAGGCTCGCGCCCGTACGCCCGCGTACTCCAGGAGCGCCGACTTTCCGATGCCAGCATCTCCGACCACCAAGAGCGCGTCGCCGCCGTCCAGCAAAGCGCCGATCAGGGCGTTCAGTCGATCCATCTCGACCTCGCGACCGATCAATCCGGATGCGCCAGCGGCAGGAAGTGCCCCGGTCACGAGACGAGCATAGGTGGTACGCGGCTGGCCGCGAAAGTCCGCGGACGAGTCGCACCGATCGTCGCTCTCGAGCGCCGCGGAAGGCCCCCGCCGCCGCGGATGCCTAACATCAGTTGCGTGACCGGGACCGCCAGTTCGATCGCGCCGCCGCCGAGCCCGACGCTATCTGCGTCTCAGTTGACCATGCTCGCCAGGCTGGGCGAGGAGCACACGGCCAAGGTCGGCGACGTGCTCTACGGCATCGGCGATCGGAGTTATCCGTTTATCGCCATTCTTGAGGGCGAGGTTACGATTCTCGACTCGGCCGGCCACGAGATCGTCCGTCACGGCGCATCGGGGTTCCTCGGCGAGCTTAACCTGCTCTCAGGCCAGACCGTGTTCGTCACTGCGGTCGTCACCCAGCCGCTGCGCTACATCGCGGTCGAACGAGACGTCATCCGCGAGCTGCTCTACGAGGACGGACCGCTCAGCGACCTCGTACTTTCGGCCCTTATCGCCCGCCGCGAAGCGCTCCAGCGGGTCCAGGGGATCGGTCTTGAAATCGTGGGACCGCACTCGTCGAGCGCCACGAGGGAGATGCTCGTCTTCGCGCGTAGTAATCGCCTGCCGTTCACTTGGCGCGATCCCGAGCGTGCGGACGATCCTTCGGCTGCGGTGGTGGCCGACCTCGATCCAGCCAGTCTGCCCCTCGTGCGACTGCCGGGCGGCGTTGAGCTTCGTGCCCCCTCGATCGGCCAGGTTTCACGCGCGCTCGGTATCGGTCGCGAGCTCGCCCCCCGCGAGGAGGTCGACCTGCTCGTGGTGGGCGCAGGGCCGGCGGGCCTCGGCGCCGCGGTCTACGGCGCTTCTGAGGGCCTCGACACGCTCGTGATCGACAGCAGCGGGCTCGGCGGGCAGGCGGGCTTCTCGCGCAGGATCGAGAACTACCTTGGGTTCCCGGCTGGAATAACCGGCAACGAGCTCACCAGCCGGGCTGTCACCCAGGCGCGAAAGTTCGACGCGCGCCTGGCCACGCCGTACCGGGCCGTGTCCCTCGAGCCGGGTGACGGCCGGCACATCGTACGCCTGGAAGAGGAGCACGAGATCGCCGCACGAGCGGTACTACTCGCGACCGGCGCGCAGTACCGCCGGCTGCCCGTCGAGGACCTCGACCAATACGAAGGGATCAGCGTCTTCTACGCCGCCGGTCCACCGGAAGCCCAGCTCTGTGGGGCCGAGCGAGTCGCCGTGGTCGGTGGAGGGAACTCAGCCGGACAGGCCGCCGTCTGGCTGGCTCGGGGCGGCGCGCTCGTGACGTTGCTTCATCGGCGCGGGGATCTGCGGGAGACGATGTCGGACTACCTGATCCGCGAGCTCGAGCGGTACGGAGTAGCCGTGCGGGACCGCAGCGAGATCGCGACTCTGCACGGCACCGACGGGCGGCTCGAGGCGGTCTCGCTGACCAGCGGCAAGCGACTGTCCTTCTCGTTCCTGTTCCTTTTCCTCGGTGCGCTGCCGTGCACCGAGTGGCTCGGCGACGTGGTGCGGCGCGCCGAGGATGGCTTCATCCTTACCGGCTCGGCGGCTAACGCCGACAACCTGCTCGGCACCACCGTCCCGGGGGTTTTCGCGGCGGGCGACGTCCGCTCGGGGTCGACCAAGCGATGCGCGACCGCGGTCGGCGAAGGTGCTTGGGCGGTGCAGCTCGTGCACGCACATATGGCCGCGCGCTCGTGATTCTCGGCCTATCCCAGGTCGGTCGCGACTCCACGTCGCGTTTGCGGTCTTAGATCGAGCCGTACGCCTCGTTCTACTTGTTGACGGTGTGCGAGTTGCTGGTTTTCTTGGTGGTACCGGCCTGATTTTTCGCGGTCACCGTGCAGGTGTACTTCCCGGCGCGCGAGGCGGTCGTCGACGGCTCGCTGGCACCCGCGATCCGCTTCTCGTTCCGACTCCAGGGATAGCTGAAGCTCACGGGTCGCTGGTAGAGGAATGACCCGACCGGCAAGCACTAGCTCCAGGGGGCTGTGGAGGTCGGGTAGCGCGGCCCCGCATGACCGACCTCGACGCCGAGGAAGACCGTCGGCTGCCGTAGAGTCCGCCGCATGCCCACCTTCGTCTTGCGCCTGATTGCTCCGCGCCCGAACTTCGCCCAGACCATCACCGACTCGGAACGGGAGATCATGAACAGCCACGCCAGCCACTGGCGCCCTTACCTCGAGCGTGGCGACATGGTCGTGTTCGGACCTGTCCTCACCGACGAGGACTCCTACGGGCTCGCCGTTGTCGATACCGACGACGAGCAGGAGCTGCACGAGTTCGTCGCGCAAGACCCGGTCGTGACGACCGGGACTGCGGTTTTCGAGCTCGGGCGGCTCGCCGCCGGTCACGTCCGCACGCGCTGACGACGAGCCGCCCGCCGGGGAAGACACGCCCGCCCCCATCCCTGGTTGCCTTGTAACCCGGCGGGTTTGCCGGCCCCCGCTCGCGTCGATAATCAGCGGTGGGTTCACTCATCCCCCGACCAGGCGACAACAACAGGTGTACAGACCCGTGCATTTGCCCACCACGAGCCAGGCGCGCACCGCAGGCCGTCAGATTCGTGGATGACGCCACACCAGCGCACCCAAGCAACCGCTCGACTGAGTTCGGTAGTTCGAGCGCGGAATCGCCATCCGCGCTCTACTACGATTAGCCGAGACGCTTGAGCGGACGGCGGAGCTCGCCGAGTATCACGCCAACCGGCTACGCAGTAGCGGCGATAGGCGCCAGGCCGGAATCGAGCTCGAGCGCGCCAGGCGAGCACTCGAGGCCGCCAGGCGCGGCCGCGCTCTGGCATCGCGACTTCGCGCGGCTCACGCGACTGCCGGTCTCGACCACCTCGAGGGGGCCGTTGCTGCCCGCGTCGGTTATCTGCGACTGCACCAAACTTAGTGTAACTCCAATGCTATAGCGTGTAAAGTGTTCCTGTTAGGATGCGGCTCATGGCAACGGAGTTGGGTCTCAGGGAGCGCAAGAAGCAGCGTACCCGCCAGCAGATCGCCGACACGGCTCGCCGGCTTTTCGCCGAGCGAGGGTTCGAGGCGGTGCCCGTCTCAGAGATCGCCCGGGAGGCCGAGGTCTCCGAGGCGACCGTGTTCAACTACTTCCCCACCAAGGAAGACCTGTTCTACAACCGACTCGAAGCGTTCGAGGAAGAGCTGGTCTCGAGCATCCGCGACCGCCCTGCAGGCGAATCCGTGCTCGTAGCCTTCGGCCGGTTCGTCACCATTCCGCGCGGGCTGCTCGCCGCGCGCGACCCCGAGCAAGTCGAGCACCTGGCCGCGATCACCCGCGTGATCACCGAAAGCCCCGCCCTCCTCGCACGCGAGCAGCAGATCTATGCCAAGTACACCGCCGCTCTCGCGGAGCTGCTCGCCGCAGAAACGGGTGCGAGCTCTCACGAGCTAGAACCATGGCTCGTCGCCCGTACCCTCATCGGCCTGCACCAAGCGCTCGTCGACTACTCCCGACGCGAAATCCTCGCCGGCGCCCGCAACCCCACTCTCGCACGGCGCGTCCGCCGCCAAGCCCAACAGGCGCTCGAACTGCTCGCAGCCGGCCTCGCCGACTACGGGAAACACTGAAACGGATCGCGTCAGCGGGGTGTCTGGGCGGTCCACCCGTCGAGACGTCGCCCGAGCTCGGTCAGGAGCTCACTCGCGGTGTCAAATTCGGCTGGTTCGAGACCTTCGGCAATTCGTCGCGCCCAGTCGACCTGCGCCGCTTGGATTGCTCGCAGCGCCCTGAGCCCGGCCGGTGTCAACTCGAGTAGCTTTGCGCGCCGGTGAGCGGGGTTTGGTGAGTAGTGGGCCAGGCCTTCGGCGACCACCAGATCGGCGATGCGCTGGACGCTCTGGCGGGTGTGCGAGAGCGCGCGGGCGAGGGCGGCGACGGAGTGGGGCTCGTGTTCTATGGCGGCGAGGACCTGCCACCTGGCTGAGCTCTGCCCAGCCGGACGCGCGAGGACGTTCCCAGCCGTTTCGAGGGCTCCCGCCAGCTTAAGCACCTGTACGACGAGCGCGCTGAACGCCTCGGCGGCCGGGCCTCGTCTCTTGACAGTACGCTGTCGTTTCGATACGGTTCCAGACATAGACAGCACGCTGTCATATCGGCGGCGCGAACGCAAGCTCACGTAGGAGGAACCGTCATGGACATGAGGCTTGAGCTGATTCCGGTCCCCGTATCCGACGTCGACCGCGCCAGGGCGTTCTACGTAGAGAAGGTCGGCTTCAACCTCGACCACGACCACACGGTTAGCGAAGACCTGCGCTTCGTCCAGCTGACTCCGCCCGGCTCCGCCTGTTCGATTGCCATCGGCACTGGCGTCGCTACGACGTCGCCGGGATCGGCGCAGGGGATGCTCCTCGTCGTCTCCGACATCAACGCCGCCCGCGCCGACCTCGCCGGCCGCGGCGTCGACATCAGCGAGGTTCGGGACGAAGGCTGGGGTGCCCGCCACGCCTACTTCCAGGATCCCGACGGCAACTCGTGGCAGCTCCAACAGCCCGGCTCTTGAACAATGCCGGACGCCTAGCAGGCGCTCGCCGAGGTCCACGCGAGCATTTAGGCGATGAATACGTGATACTCGCGCCGTCGCATCATGGACTCGGCCCGCGCCCACGAACTCCTCGCCCGCGAACGCGCACGAATCGAGAGCGCCCTCGCGACGCTCGAATCCCAAGGTCCGCTTGAGTCTTCGGATCGGGTCGAGCCGGGGGATTTGGACGACGAAAATACCTACCAAGACGAGTTTGATGAGGGACACCGTCAGGAACTCCTCACGGAGATGGCGGCCGTCGAACGAGCCGAAGCGCGGCTGGCGGCCGGAACGTACGGCTTGTCTGTGGACAGCGGTCAGCCGATTCCCGACGCCCGGCTCGAGGCGGTCCCGACCGCCGAGCGCACCGCCGAAGAGGACGAGCGCTACCGACACTCACCGGAGTAGGTCGCGGCGCGTTATCGAGGCAGCGTCGAACGCTCGCCTCATCGCGCCGCGAGCATCTCTCCCAGCCGCAGAATCGAGCTCTCCGTGATCGGGGTGACGACGAGGATCGCCTCATCGGCGCCCGCGTCGGCCAGCGCGCGCAGGTGCGCGACGATGGCATTCGTATGCCCTTGTACCGGCGGCGCAGCAGGCAGGATCGGACGCTCGCCCGAGTTAGGGTCAAGCGCGACGAGGACGCAGGCGCTCCGGTCGATCTCGCGCGGGTCGCGTCCCGCCAAACGCGCCGCGGTGCCGATCCGCTCGTTCAGGCGCACGAATCCCTCGGCGCTGTTGCCGTAGTCCTCGTACCACGTGTTCCACGCATCGACGTGAGGTAGGGCGGCAGCCAGCATCCGCGGGCCGTTGCTGCCGATCATGAGTCGAGGCTTGTGCGCCGGCCGTGGCAGTAGCACGGCGTCCTCGGGCCGCCAGTAGCGCCCCGCCAGCGTGACCCGCTCGCCGGAGAGCAACCGCCGGATGATCTGAAAGGACTCCTCGAAACGCGCGACGCGGCGATCGAACGGCAACCCGAAGGCGCGGAACTCGGCTTCGTTCCACCCCGCACCGAGAGCGAGCGTGAAGCGCCCACCGCTGACCTCGGCGATTGTCGCTGCCATTTTCGCCACCAGGGCGGGCGGATGAAAGGCCGCACAGGCGACCAGTGGCCCCAGCGTGACACGCTCTGTAACCGCGGCCAATGCCGCGAGCAACGTCCACCCCTCCCACGGGCCCCGCTCCGGTCGGCCATCGCCGCGGTACAGAAGGTGATCGCCAACCCAGATGGAGTCAAAGCCGACTCGCTCCGCCGCCCGCGCCATCGCCACGTATTCGCTCCACGGCACGCGCCGCTCGACCTCGGGCAGCTGGACACCGACACGCATCGCCTCAGCCTACGTTGCTTCAAACCTCGCGCTCACGGTCCGATTTCGATTACTTGACACGCGAGCGCTCGCGATATATCGTTGAGCTATCGCCAATCAAGAAAGGAGATAAAGGTGACTGGTGATGCATTTACTGCGGAATGGCCGGGAGCGCGCGGGGCGACGCGGCGGCGCAGACACCACCGCGGTCGCGAGAATTGGCTCTTCGCGGGAGAGGGCCGCCATGGCCGCCCGCGGTTCGACGACATCGATGACCTGATCGCGCTGCGACGGATGTGGAAGAACGCACCGTTCGGCGGACCAGGTTTTGGACCGCGCCGCCACGGACGGGGACGGGCGCGTCGGGGCGATGTCCGCCTCGCGCTCCTGCGGCTGCTGGCCGAGGAACCCCGCAACGGCTATCAGCTGATGCAAGCGATCGAGGAACGCAGCGAAGGACTCTGGCGCCCAAGCCCGGGCTCGGTCTACCCGACGCTGGCGCAACTGGAGGACGAGGGTCTCGTCCGATCCATTGAAACCGAGGGAACCCGCCGGTTCGAGATCACCGACGCCGGCCGCGAACACCTCGACACCCGGGCCGATGAACCCGCCCCCTGGGAGCCAGCCGCCGAGGACGCCGACAACCCGCTGGCCGAGCTCGGACCACTGGTGGTCCAGATCGGCAAGGCGACGTTCCAGGTAGCCTCGGTCGGAGACCGGACTCAGCGCGACCGGGCACGGACGCTGCTGGCGGAGACACGCCGTGCGCTCTACGGGATCCTCGCCGAGGACCCGCAGGGCGACGACGTGGACGAGGAGCAGCGCGAGGTATAGAGCCCCAGCGGCGGCTCGGTCGGCGCCGCGCCGGCCGAGCTCGCTGGGCGTCCGGCATGATGCAGTCGTGGGCGCCCCTCGTCTTGAACATCGCCCCCGGACACGGACAAGCGCGTGCGCCGCCGTGGCGGTGGCGGCCCTCTCATCCGCGTTGGCCCTGGCGCCGACGGCGCAAGCGCGCCCCCTGCCGCGGATCTACTGGGCCAACTCCACCGTGAGCGCGATCGGCCGGGCGAAGCTCGACGGCTCCGCTGTGGAGCAAAGCTTCATCAGCGCGAACGAGCCTTACGGAGTGGCCGTCGAGGGGTCGCGCATCTACTGGGCAAATATGGGCTCGAACGCGATTGGGGAGGCGAACCTCAACGGCACCCACGTCAGGGAGAACTTCATAACCGGTGCAGACCAGCCGACCGGGGTGGCCGTGGACGGCTCACACGTCTACTGGGGCAGCCTCGGCTCGAACACGATCGGGGAGGCGAACCTCAACGGCACTCACGTCAGGCGGCGGTTTGTTCGCGCACAGGACCCCTACGGGCTGGCGATCGAGGGCTCTCACATCTACTGGGCCGCCCTGGCCTTCAATGCGATCGGAGAGGCCAAGCTGAACGGCACCGGCGTCAAGCAGCGCTTCATCACCCAGGCGAGCGCGCCTTTCGGCGTGGCGGTGGACCGCTCTCACATCTTCTGGGCCAACCTTGGCTCGAACACCATTGGCGAGGCGAAGCTCGACGGAACCGACGTCAAGCGGCGCTTTATCACTGGCGCGCGGGAGCCGACGGGGGTGGCTGTCGCCGCCTCTCACGTCTATTGGGCCAACTCGAAGGCGATCGGAAAGGCGAACCTGAACGGCACCGGCGTCGGGCAGCGCTTCATCACCACGCGCGAGGCGTACGGGTTGGCGGTCTTCAGGTGACCGCTCATACCCGCACCCGGCGGGCGTGCAGCGCCGCGTAGATCGGACGGCACGCCTCGGCGACGGCGGCGTCGTGGTCGGAGAGGGCCGTCTCGCGCGGGCGCCAGGGCTCAAACCCGGTGGAGGACCAGACCGCGGCGTACCAGTGGGACGCCCACACGCCGTCCGAGTCGCGCGGCCCCGGCGGCCACGAAAGCATCCGGTCGGTGAACGGTATCCCAACCAGTCACACAGCCAGCGCAGGTGCGCCTCGGGCGCGCGCAGAAAGTCGCTCGCGTCGAGGATCGGCACCTCCATGCGGTGCTTGTCCCACAGCTCCAAGAGCCACCCCTGCTGGGGAAGCCCGATGTCCTCGGGCTCGCAGGTCTCGCGCGCGCGTACGTAGGAGGCGACGACTTCGATCGGGTCGCGGATCAGCAGCACGTTGCGGAAGCGCAGCGTCCAGCGCGAGATCCATGTCGCGGGAGACGTGGTGCGCCATGTGCTTCGCGTAGTGGACGCGGCCGCCGGTCGGCAGCGGAGCTGACAGCTCGGCGACACGGCCTTCGATAGATCGGTGGTCTGAGAAGCGATGACCGCCTCGCGCGCGGGGTGGTCGATGCCGGTGCGGGCGAGGTAGGCCGCGTACAGCGGCTCGTCGACGACCGCTGTGTCCGGACGGTTCTCGAACGCGCGCATCAAGGCCGTGGAGATGTTCCGCGGGCCGGACCACATCGCCACGCGCACGACGTCGCTCATCGGCGGAGCGCGCCGCTCGACGTCGGCATCTACGAGCTCGCGGTAGAGCCCCTGAAGGCGCTCGACCATCGGCCCGCGGCGGCCATCGCCGATCGTTCGACCGTCCACGGACTCGGACGGGGACGACGCCGGCGAAGGTACCGGTGACGAAGGCCTCGCGGGCCGCGTAGACGTCGGTGAGGCTGAACGTCGTCTCGCGCGCGGCGATGCTGTTTGCTCGGCAGATCTCCAGCACGTTCGCGCGCGTAATCCCCGCGAGGCAGTAGCGCCCGTCTGAGGTCAGTACCTCGGGCGCGTCCTCGGGTCCGACGACGATGAAGAAGTGGGTCGAGTTGCACGTCGCCACGAACCCGTGCGGGTCGAGCATCAGCGCCTCGTCGGCGCCGGCGGTGTAGGCCTGGATGCAGGCGATGATGTCGCTGAGCTTCGAGTGCGCGTTGAGCTTGGGGTCGAGCGTGTCCGGCGCGGCGCGGCGCACGTGCGTCGTGAACAGCGTGATGCCGTCGGTCACCGTCGTCGGCAGCGGCTCCTTGTGCTCGGCGATGATCACGACGGTAGCCGGCCCGACCGTCACGCGCGGATCCTGGTAGGGCGTGCGCTTGACGCCGCGCGTGACCATCAGCCGCACATGCACGCCGTCGGTCATGTCGTTGGCCCGGAGCGTCGAGTAGATCGCGTCGGTCAGCTCGAGGCGGCTGCGTCCGATGTCGAGCATGATGGCCTTGGCGCCCTCGAAGAGGCGGTCGAGATGGCGCTCCAGGAAGGCGGGATGGCCCGCCCGCACGCGCAGACCCTCCCACACGCCGTCGCCGAGCACGAAGCCCGCGTCGAACACCGACACGACGGCCCGCTCGCGCGGCACGAGCTCGCCGTTGACCCAGATCAGGATGCGCTCGTTGCGCGCGTCGTCCTCGAAGTCGTGTGTGCCGTGGGCCACGGTACGAAAGCCTATGGCGCGCGACTACTTGCGTATCTGACTCCGTTCCGCTAGAGGAAGGACCGTGACATCGGTTGCGGACCTCCGTGCGCGCCTCGCGGGGCAACTGGTGGTGGTCGAGCCGCTGGCCGCCCAACACGAGAACGGCCTGTTCGATGCGGCCCAGGACGGCGGGCTGTTCGAATGGATACCCGAAGATCTCGCCACCGCCCGAGAGGGTCTGCATAGCTGGCTCGAGTCCTCGCTGGAGGCTTCTAAAGGCGACCGCGAGGTGCCATTCGCGATTGTCGCGGCCGGCTCCGAAAGGGTCCTTGGCTCAACCCGCTTTCAGGAGGTTGCGCTGGAACATCTGCGAGTCGAGATCGGCTGGACGTGGCTCGCAAAGAGCGTTTGGGGAACGGGCGTCAACGTCGAGACGAAGCTGCTGCTCCTAACCCAGGCGTTCGAGGTGTGTGGTTGTCGCCGGGTCGAGTTCAAAACAGACGCCCGCAACGAACGCTCCCGAGGCGCGCTGGGCGCGCTCGGGGCGACGTTCGAGGGGGTGCTTCGCAAGCACATGGTGGTTGCTCGCGGAGCCGCTCGAGACTCGGCCTACTACTCGGTCATCGATGACGAGTGGCCGGGCGTCAAAGCCAAGCTCGAGCAACGGATGGGGGCTGCTTCGCGACGCGACTAGCCGATCGGCGCGAGCCGAGTAACGACGCTGCCGGCATCGGCGCGCAGCTCGCTCGCCTGCCGGTCCAGATCCCGGCGGGCGTGATTGACGTCGCGCTGCACGCGCCGCCGCGACCGGCGCAAAACCGTCTCACCACGGCGCTCCCACCGACGAAGGCGGGTCGTGAGCCGGCGTCGGTTCGAGAAGGTACGAACCGTGCTCGTCACCGCGTCGCGGGCCTCAAGAGCCGCTCCGACCTCGATCATCAGCGCCCGCTCGACCTGGCGGCCGAAAGCATCCATCCGCAGCGCGCTGGCCTCGAGCCCGCGCGCCACTGCCTGGCTGGCCTGCGTCGCGGGCCCTTGGCGTCCCGGGACGCCGTGCCCGCGGCCCGCTGGCTTCTGCGGGCGGAGCTGCGCGCGGCGCTGGCCCGGCCACGCGACTGGTTCTGCCGCCGCGTTGCAGCGGCCTGCTTGCCGGCGGCCTGTCGTTGGGTACGGGTCTGGTTAGCCATCGTCACTCAACTCCTCTGGGTAGCATCGATAGAAGCGGCCCCTCGGATTCAGCTTTCCACCACCACGGCGGTGAAACGTAACCTTCTGTGAGCCGGGTCACACATAAGTCACAACGGTTACGCTTGGGCGTATGCGCGCTCCAATCACGCTCGATCTTCACGTCCCAAACTTCAACTACCCCGGCACCGGCCCGGACCAGCTCTTCGAGAAGCTGGTCGAGATCGCGACGACGGCGGAGCGGTCGGGCTTTAGCTCGATCTCGCTCATGGACCACTTTCACCAGATCCCCGGCGTCGGGCCTCAGACCAACTGGATGTTCGAGGGCCCCACGATGCTGGCGGGGCTGGCAGCCCGCACCTCCCAGCTGACCCTCGGCCTGCTCGTCGGGGGCGTGACCTATCGCAATCCCGCCCACCACGCCAAGATCACGACGACGCTCGACATCATCTCTGGCGGCCGCGCGTGGCACGCCCTCGGCGCGGCGTGGTTCGGAGACGAGCACCGTGCCTACGGGTTCGACTTCCCACCGCTCAAGCAGCGCTTCGAGCGGCTGGAGGAGGCCCTTCGGATCGCGCGGGCGATGTTCACCCAGGACGAGGCCACGCTGCGGGGCAAACACTTCCGCGTCGAGGGCGCACTCAACAGGCCCAAACCCCTCCGCGGCGATATCCCCATCGTGATCGGCGGCAGCGGCGAGCGCAAGACGCTGCGGCTGGTCGCCCAGTACGCCGACGGCTGCAACCTCTTCGGCGACCTCGCACGGACGCGACACCTGCTCTCCGTGCTCGATTCCCACTGCGATCAGGTCGGCCGCGATCCCGCCGAGATCACCAAGACGCGCATGAGTCAGGTCGCGATCGCCAGAACCCACGAGGAGGCGCAGGCCAAGGTCGACCTCATGCGTCGCACCGGGATCCCGGAGGAGCGGCTCGCTTCGGTGCTCGCCGGCGACGCCAACGAGGTCGGCGAACAGGCTCAGGCGTTCGCCGACGTTGGAGTGGAGGGAATGACCCTGTCGCTCCCGGACGTGCACGACCTCGAGACCGTGGCGCTCGCGGGCCGGGCGCTGGGTCCGGTGTTCGCACCGGCGGTCCCCTGAGCGAGCACAAGCCCCGTCAAGGTTCCCCGGTCGGGCTCAGGCCGCGACCGGCACGGGCTCAGACTCGGCGCGGGCCAGCTGCGGCTTGCTCTTGGGGAGCAGCAGTGAGCTGGCGAGCGCGGCCCCGAGCAGCGCCACCGCCCACCAGAAGGTCTGGCCGAATGCGGCCGCCATCAGCGGGGCGACATGTGCTCTTGCCGAGCTCGTCATATGCGACGCAGCGCCGATCCCCCCGTTGTCGCCCGCGCCCAGTTTGGCGGTGAGCGCCGACGCGAGTACCACCGAGAGCACGGCCGTCCCGATCGAAGCTCCCGTCTGCTGCAGGATGTTGAGCGAGGTCGAGCCGCGCGCCACCGCCTCTTTGCGCATCGTCTGCATCGCTCCCGAGAAGACCGGCATCATCGTGAACCCCATACCGAGCCCGAAGATGAAGAGGTCGACGCTGGTCGCCCAGTACGAGGTGTAAGCACCGATCTGGGTGAGCCATACCACCGCGGCGATGATCCCCACCATGCCGAACGGGACGATGCGCCCCGAGCCCGTACGGTCGGACAGCTGACCGGCGATCGGCATCGCCAGCATCGCGCCGAAGCCCTGCGGCGCCAGGAGCAAGCCAGCCTGAAGCGCAGACTCCCCTCGCACCGCCTGGAACTAGAGCGGGAGCAGGAGGAAGGTGGGAGGTATGAAACGTCGCCGCGAGCGTGTTGATCGCCACGTTGACGACCGTCACATCGAGGATCGACATGATCGTCCCGAGGACGACCACGGAGGACACCGCGAGCAACGCTCGGTCTATGCGGGTCTCGTCAGGCATCCCTTTTCCAAGTTAGCTGACGCGCTGGAGGCGGGTGTTTTCGGCGGCTCCGGCGCCGCCGGTGCGACGCAAATCCCCCACACCCCCGCCTACGCGCTTGGGTCTGGGTAAAAAGCGTCGCCTGGCGACGCACTTTCCCCAGAGCCCTCAAGGAATCCGGGGGTTTGGGGAATCTGCGTCGCCTGTTGGGCTACGACCGGGTCCGTGAGCGTCGCGAGACCCCTCACTCCTCTGCGCGCAGACGGTATGTCGCGGCCGCGAGCACCGACAACGTAATCGCCAGCGGCAGGGCGGGCGCGCCCGTCCGGGCGCCCTTGAGAAGCACCACGCCACAGACAGCCCCCGCCAGCAGCGCGACCAGAACGACGCCGCGCCGCGTCAGTTCCTGACGCGTTCCCTCACCGAGAGCCAGCGCCCCGAACAGTCCGGTGAGCGTCCCGGTCACGTACGTCGTGGTGATTCCGGAGACTCGGAGCCTCGCGACGGCTCCGGTCTGTAGCCCCATTGCGACTGCCGACACGCCAACCAGGAGCGCCTCGAAGGCCCGATCCGGATGCCCAGACGCTCCGACCCATCCCGCGAGTAGACCCGCCTGCGCGACCGCCTCGCAGACCAGCGCAAGGGTCACGCCGACCGGCCAGATCCGCGGTGTCGCGGAGTCCCGGACGAGACGCGAGGCCGCAAACACGCCGACCGCGAACATAACCAGGGAGACGGCCGACCGCACCGCCTCAGCGCCGGCTCCGCTCCCCACGGCCAGGCCGAGCAAGACGAGGTTGCCGCTCATCATCGCGGTGAACACCCTTCCCAGCCCGAGGAAGCTAATCGCGTCGACCGCGCCCGAGGCGAACGTCAAGCAGACCAGCAACAGATCGCGCACGTCGTCCGCGGGCAAGCGCGAGATCGAGCGTGCGGGCATCCGTGGAGCTTATGTTCGAACCGACGCGGACGCCCACGATGCGTGCGAGAACAAATAGGTTGGCCGGCGCCCCACTCGCGGGGCCCGGCCCGCGTCCGACCGCTCAGGCGTAAGTGCGTTCCAGCAGCGCGTGTAGCTCGCGGAAGTGGCGCTCGCGGGCCGCCTCGTTGTAAACGGGAGTGTCGGCCATCGTGTATCCGTGTTGCGCTCCCTCGTAGACCTCCGCGCGGTAGCTCGCGCCGGCGTCGTCGAGCGCCCTTTCGAGCGCGGAGATCTGCTCGGCGCCCATGCTCGGGTCTTGATCGGCGAAGCCGAAGTACATCTCGGCGCTGATCGCACCGGCCGAGCGATGCGGGCTCTCGGGATCCTCGGTCACGAGGCCGCCGGCGTGGAAACCAGCCAGCGCAGCAACGCGGTCGGGGTGGGCGGCCGCGATGCGCCAGCCGATCCGCGCGCCCATGCAGTATCCGGTGATCGCGACCGGGCCCTCGGCCCCGGCTTCACGGAGGGAATCCAGGTAGGCCTCGCCGTCTGCGGCGAGCCGCTCGGGGGTGAGCGCGTCCAGCAGGGGCCGCAGCGACTGAAAAAAGCTCGTCCGCTGGTCGGAGTCGCTCATGTCGGGCGGCGGCGGCACGGGCGAGCGTCCACCGCGGTAGAAGACGTTAGGGGCAAGGACTATGTAACCGTCGCCGGCGACTCGGTCGACCATCTCCTCGATGGTCGGTCGCAGCCCGAAGGCGTCCATGATGAACAGCACTCCGGGGTGGGGTTGGTCGTCGGGGCGGGAGAGGTAGGCGTTGGCGATGCCGTCAGGCGTGGAGATATCGACTGTTGAGTTGGGCATCGACTAAAGATCTCACGTTACGATTTCCGCCGCAGCGCCACACCGTGAATCTGGAGGAGTTAGATGCCTGAGGGGTCGCGCATCGAGGGGAAGCTCGTGGGCAGGGGAGTCGTCGATCCACACGGGTCCAAGATCGGCAGGATCGACGCGCTGTTCGTGCACGGCGACAGCGACTTCCCCAATTGGGCGCGGGTCAAGATGGGGCTGCTCGGCTCGGACTCCGCCCTGTTCCCGCTCAGGGACGCGCAGGAAGACGGAGATGAAGTGCGGATCGTCTACGAAAAAGCGCACGTCAAGGCTGCTCCCGAGGTCGCGCCCGAGGGCGACGAGCTCTCCGACGAGCAGGTAGACAAGCTTCACGGCCATTACGGCTTGGAGCGCGTGCTGGGGCTGGCGGCCAAGGGTGAGGAGGACGAGATGGAACTGCCGCGCGAGACGCGCGACGCCCAGCCACCCGGAATGGAGGAAGGTCCCGAGAGCCCCCTATCCAAGCGCAGGCAGGACCGCCAGCGGGAGATCGAGAAGGTCGCGAGCGAATTCGAGCAGGTCAAGGAGGACGATCGGCCCCCCGAGTAGCGGCGGACCACCTGTGAGCGGGCCTGTTGCTAGACATGACGCTCGCCGCACCGTAAAGTGCGAGATCGTGAATCGGGGGGCGGGGGCAGAGTTGAGGCCTCCTGCATTCGGCCTGGTGCAACCCGTGGTTGGCCAGTTCACAAACGGACGAAAGGAGCGAACCTTGTCCAGGTTCAAGATCCTCATGGCAGGCTGGGGAGCCGCCATGCTCGTGGCGTTGGCGTTCGCCGTCGCGCCCGCCGTGGCGAGCGCGCGAATGACTGTCACCTTCGCCGCCAGCCCCAAGAGCAGCGCGCACTTCGCAGCCCAGAGATCGGAGATCAAGCTGCACGTTGCGGGCAATCCCCGAACTGCGTATGCAGTCGTCAAGGTGCACGGCTTCTCCTCGGTGCTGCCGACCCAAGTGCCCTCGTTCAACGCGACGTTCTTCGCCAAGGGGACGCCCCGGTGGTACATCCAGTTCACGAACGGCGACTTTCTCTTCGGTTATCCCTCCATCAATGCCTGGGACGCGCACATCCCCAGGACAGGGGGCTACTTCTACGGGAGCTATGCCGACTCAGTCCAGTACATAAAGTCAAATTCCGGCGGCCTCCCTGGCGTAAAGAAGGTCGAGATCATCGCCGACACCTCGACGCCGCCGCCGTACACCACCATCCTCACCAACGTGCAGTACCGCGGTCAGTATTTGACGAGCGGCTGATTCCGGCCTTGGGGCGGGGTCATCCCCGCCCCAATCGCCGTTCGCCTAACCCCTCAGTGCCGCAGGGCCGAGGCGAGAGCCTTGTGCGGCGCCCGCACCATCTCGCGTGATCGCCGTCGGCTCGTATCCGCAGTGGGCCATGCAGTTGTCGCAGCGGGGATCGTTGCCGCGGCCGTACCGGTCCCAGTCGGTCTCCTCGAGCAGCTCGCGGTAGGTACTTCGCGTAGCCGTCGCCCATCAGGTAGCAGGGGCGCTGCCAGCCGAAGATCGAGTAGCTGGGGATCCCCCAGGCGGTGCACTGGTAGTCGGTCCTGCCCTCGAGGAAGTCCAGGTACAGCGGTGAGTGGTTCAGCCGCCAGCGCCGCCGGCGGCCGTCGGCGAAGGCGGCGCGGAACAGCCGCCGCGTCTGCTCGACGCCGGGGAAGTGCTCCTGGTCGGGCGCCTTCTCGTACGCGTACGCCGGGGAGATCATCATCTGGTCGACCTCGAGCTCGTCGTTGAGGAAGTCGAGCACCTCGCGCACCGTCTGCGGAGTGTCGTCGGAGAAGAAGGTCGTGTTGGTTGTGACGCGAAAGCCGCGTCGCTTGGCGGCGCGAATTGCCTCGACCGCCTTGTCGAAGACACCGTCGCGGCAGACCGAGCGGTCGTGGCGCTCACGCAGGCCGTCCATGTGCACGGCCCAGGCGAAGTAGGGCGAGGGCTCGAAGCGGTCCATCTTCTTCTCCATCAGGAGCGCGTTCGTGCAGAGGTAGACGAACTTCTTGCGCTTGATCGAGCTCGCCCGCGATCACGTCTATCTCGGGGTGAACCAGCGGCTCGCCACCCGCGATCGAGACCACCGGGGCGCCGCACTCCTCGACGGCGGAGATGGCGTCCTGCACCGGCATCCGCCGCTTGAGGATGTGATCGGGATGCTGGATCTTGCCGCAGCCCGCGCAGGCCAGATTGCACTGGTAGAGGGGCTCGAGCTCGAGTACGAGGGCGTATTTGTCACGCCGCCGAACGCGCTGGGCGAGGATGTAGGCGCCGACCTTGGCGCTTTGCCTGAGCGGGACAGCCATCGCCTACACGATACCCCCGGCATCTTGCGTACGCTCGCCGCCACCCGGCGAGTTGACCGCCGGGGACTCTCGCACCTCCCGCGGGAGGGCGAAGCGGACGGTCTCGTCGGCGACCGAGTGCTCCGAACCCGTAAGCGGTCCCAACACCGCAAGCGCACCCACCATCCGCTGGACGATCCGCTCTGGGCTCGACGCGCCGGCGGTGATCCCGATCCGGCTGATCCCCTGAAGCCAAGCTGGATCGAGCTGGGACTCGTCGTCCAGCAGTCGCGCGGCGCAGCCCGTGCGGCGGGCGACCTCGACCAGGCGGTTGGAGTTCGAAGAGTTGCGCGAGCCGACGACCAGGACGAGATCGCAGTTCGACGCCAGCGCCCTGACCGCGTCCTGGCGGTTCTGCGTCGCGTAGCAGATGTCGTCCGAGCGCGGCCCCGCGATCTCGGGGAAGCGCGCGCGCAGCCGCTCGACCACGCCACGGGTCTCGTCGACGGCCAGCGTCGTCTGAGTGAGATAGGCGACGCGGCTTCGTCCGGGACGTCGAGATCCGTCGGATCTCGGCCTCAGGGTCGATCACCCGGATCTGTTCGGGCATCTCGCCGAGCGTGCCCTCGACCTCCTCGTGGCCCTCGTGGCCGATCAGGAAGATCGTGTAGCCGTCGGCGCCGAAGCGGCGCGCCTCGGCATGGACCTTGTTGACGAGCGGGCAGGTCGCGTCGACGACGTTGAGGTCGCGTCGCTGGGCCTCCGCGCGCACCTGCGGCGATACGCCGTGCGCGGAGAAGACGACGGTCGCTCCGTCGGGGACCTGCTCGAGCTCGATCGACGCAGACGGCGCCTCGCTGCTCGAGCTCGTCGACGACGTGGCGGTTGTGGACGATCTGCTTGCGCATGTAGACGGGCGGCCCATAGCGGTCGAGCGCGCGCTCGACGACCTCGATGGCCCGCTCGACGCCGGCGCAGGACGCGCGGGGCGCCGCCAGAACCACCTCGCGCGGAGTGATCGCCTGGCGCCCATTCGGACGAGCACGGCCAGCGGCGCGTCCGCAGCGCGCGCGCCGCCCGGAGCGCCCGGTGCGCGCGCGCCGCGGATGCGCGGCTGGCTGCGACCGGTGTCGAGCACGACGCGAGCCACGACCAGTGGCCGGTCCGCCGCGGCCGCCGCCAGCCATGCCGACTCCATGTCCGCCAGCAGCGCGCCGGTCTGCGCCAGCGCGCTCGCGCGTGGCTGCCGAGCGCGGGACCGTGCACGGAGACGACTGGCCCGGTGTGAGCGCGTGAGGCCCCTGCGCCGGAGCATCCCCGCCATCACCGCGGCTCCCGGGCACCTGCAAACTACCCTGCCGTCGCGGCCCATCAGCTCGGTCGCCACGACCACGTCACCCGGGCTCGAGCCCGGGGCGAAGCGCCCCGCCGAACCCCGCCACCGCGACGCCCGCCGCGCGCTGAGCGCGCCGCGCGTCTCGCCGCCCGCGACGCCCGCCGCGGACCCGATCCCTGCCACCACCACCTGGCCTCCGGCGCGCCCCGCGCAGGATGGCTGCCTCGAGCCGCATCGGGCGCGAGCAGCAGCAGCCGCTCGAGCTCACGCGCGCGCACCTTCTCTGGAGCGCGCCCGCTCGCGTCCGAGCGGTGGGCAGCAGCAAGTCGCGCGGCCGCGCGGCCCGAGCGCACAGCGCCCTCCATCGTCGCCGGCCAGCCGGTGTCGGTCCATGCGCCGGCAAGCGCGAGACCGTCGATCCCGGTCCGCGGGCCAGGACGCGAGCGCCACGTCCCCGGCGCGGCGCGGAAGGTCGCAAACCGCTCTCGGGTGACGACGAAGCGCTCGACGAATCGCCCCGCGCGCGGCCGGGAAGAGCTCGGCGAGCGCGGCGCGAAACGTCGACTCGCAGCTCGGAGGCGGAGGTGTCGATCTCCGCGTCGGCGGCCGACAGCGACACCGCCAGGCACTGACCGCGCTCCAGACCGCTTGAGGCGGTGCGGTCGAACACGAACTGCACGGGCGAGGAGACCGCGGCGGCGAACTCGCGCTCGAGCACCGGCCGGTCGAGACCATGTGCAGGTTGACGATCGGCGAGAACCCGAGGCGCTCCAGTGCGCTGGGTCGCGCATCGCGCCCGGCGGGCAGGATGCCGGCTGCACGGTCGTGAGGCACGGCGAGAACGACCGCCGGGCTCGAGAGGCGCTCGCCCTGGCCGCAACACGTGCAGGCCACCGCCGGGCTCCGGCTCGATGCGCTCGCGCCCTGAACCCGAGGCGAACGTCGACGCCGCCGCGGCGCAGCGCGACGAGCGCGGCGTCGCCGTGGATCCGCTGCAGCGGTACGCGCGCGTAGCCGATATCGCCGGATTCCGGGCTCTGCAGCAGTCCTGTGCGGAACACGAACGCCGCAGCCGCCAGCGATGTCTCGTCCGCGCGCAGATTGAGCGTGGGCCGGCTGATCAGCTCCCACAGCCGCTCGATCGCCGCCTCGGACCCTGATGTTGCCGGCGAAGCCAAGCGCCGAAGCTCTGGCGCGTCCGACTCGGCGCTCTCGGGCGATCCTTCGCCAGCTTGCGCGCGGCGACCGCCGCCGCGAAGCGCTCGCGCGCGCGCGAGGTGCCGGTAGCGCGCCAGCGCGCCCGCCAGGTGCAGAGGCGCCGGCAGGCCGCTGCGGCGCAGCCACGCGCGCGCCCCCCGGGCCGAGCACCGGAATCTCAGAGCCGTCCTGGAGCACGGTGTCGCCGCCGTCCCGAGTCGGCGCAGCAGTTCCCGGTACTCGTCACAGCAGCGCAGGAACACGTGCTGGCCGTTGTCCAGCCACAGGCTCGTCCCGCGCTGGAACGAGTAGGCGGCACCCCCCAGGCGGGGCCGCACTTCGAGCAGCGTCACCGCCGCGCCGGCGTCGGCCAGTTCGAGCGCCGCGGCGATGCCGGCCAGCCCTCCGCCGATGACCGTGACGGCGCGTTCGCTCACCGGTCCCACCCCGGCCGGCTCCGGCGCCCTGGCCGAGCCGGCCTTGAGGCTTCGGAACGCGACCCAGGTCTTCTCCCAGGGGGCAAGCGAGACGCGCCGCTCGAGCACCGTCCCGGGTTCGCGCTCGATCCGCTCGAGGATCCGGCGGTAAATCCCGGTCATCGCGCCGCACGCACGCGCCGCTGCGCCCGTCGATCAGATCGAGCGAGCGCGAGCCCGCGGTCAAACCACTCCGGGCGCGCGCCACCTCGAACGCCACGAGCGCCGCGAACGCCTCGGCCGGCGCCGCCCGAAGCTCCGCGCAGCCAAACCTGTCAAGTCCTCCGGCGGGCAGGTAGACCCGACCGCGGTCGAGATCCTCGCGCACATCCCGGAGGATGTTCGTCAGCTGCATCGCGACGCCGAGGTCGTCCGCCAGCGGCTCGGCGAGCCCGCGGTCCGAGGTGCCGAAGATCGCCAGCGAGAGACGTCCGATCGAGCCCGCGACCCGGCGGCAGTACGTCACGAGCTCCTCGAAGCTCTCGTAGGTCTCCGCCGCGCACGTCCATCTCGACGCCCGCGAAGAGATCCAGAGCGCGGCGTGCGGCAGCGCAAAGCGGCGCTCGGCGTCGGCCAGCGCGAGCGTCTGCGGATCCCCCGTCGGGCGTCTCCAGCTGCGCCTCCGGCGGCGCCGAGCAGCGCAAGCTTGCGTGTCGGCGGCTCGTTGCCGTCGCCGATGTCGTCGACGCTGGCGCGCGAATGCGTATACCGCGCACATCGCCCTTCGCTTGGGCGCCGGCAGCAGCCGGATGCCGTAGTAGAAGTTCCCAGCGCGCGCCCGGGTCACGGCCTCGCACGCTCGATAGCCCTCCTCTACGGCCGGCGTTGTCCCGGGCAGGGCGCTCACCCGTCCCACCCGCCGAGCAGCGTGGCCGCCAGCTGGTAGGCCCGCGTGCGCGGTCCCAGGACGCGGATGCGACGCGAGCACTTCGTAATCCGCCCGCTCGATCGCTTGACAGCGCGGCCCGGCCTCCCGCGACGAAGGCGGCCACGGCGAACGCGGCCCGCCCCCGGAGCGTCCGGATCAGGGGCGCGCCCTCGTGCAGCAACCGCCGCGCGCGTTGGACCTCGAACGCCATCAGCCGTTTCAGGGCGGGCTGGCGGCGCCGGCGCCCAGATCCCGCTCGGGAACGCCGAAGCGGTCGAGGTCCTCCGCGGGCAGATAGACCCGCCCGCGCCGGTAGTCCTCGGCGACGTCCTGCCAGTGCTCGACGAGCTGGAGGCCGGTGCAGATCCGATCCGACAACGCGATCCGCTCGGGCGTCGCGGCATCAAAGATTCTCAGCACGAGCTCGCCGACCGGGTTGGCCGACAGCGCGCAATAGTCGAGCAGCTCGTCGAAGCTGTCGTAGCGGTCGACGAGCTGGTCGCGCCGGTTCGCCTCGATGAGCGCACGGAAGGGTTCGATCGGCAGGGAGGATGGCCCCGATGGCCGGACGAAGAGCGGCGATCAGCGGGTTCGAGGGGGTCCCGGCGGGATCGAAGGCTCGCTCCAGATCGACCTCGAGCTCATCGAGCAGCGCCAGTCTGTTCCCCGAGGCCTCGTCTCCCGCATCGTCGATAAGCCGCGCGAAGCCGTACACCGCGAGCAGCTGCGCGCGTACTGCGGCCGGAAGGAGACGGCTGGCGACGGGAAAGTTCTCCGAGGACGTCTGGGCCATCACGGCCGCGGGCGTCGGCGCGGTCGCGGACCCCGTGCGGCTGCCAGTCGACCGGGTGGATGCAGCCACGGCTGTCACGCCGCTCGCGTGTCCTCCCGGTACCTGCCGAGCGCCATCACCGGGAAGATGAGTCGGTAGAGGTGATAGTTGATGTAGAAGACGCCGGGGAAACCCGTCCCGGTGTACTGGGGTTCGTCCCAGGTCCCCTCGGAGAGCTGCGTCGAGCACAGCCAGTCGATCCCCCGGCGCACGGCATCGGAGGCCGACTCGCCGGCGGCGTCCAGCGCGATGACCGCCCACGCGGTCTGCGACGCGGTGCTCTCGCCGCGCCCGATCCATTCCCGATCTTCGTAGGAGCGGCAATCCTCGCCCCATCCCCCGTCGTCGTTCTGGACCGCCTTCAGCCAAGCGACAGCGCGGCGCACCCGCAAGTCGCCCGGCCCGACGCCCGCTGCCCGCAACGCGCACAACACCGACCACGTGCCATAGACATGGTTGACGCCCCAGCGCCCGAACCACGATCCCTCCGGCTCTTGTGCCCCATCGAGCCAGGCGATACCGGGGGCCAGGCGCAGCCGCGCGGCAGAGCCCTGCTCGGCCGCCAGCACCTCGACCACGTGGGCGGTCACATCAGCAGTTGGCGGATCGATCACCTCGCCGAAGTCGCAGAACGGAAGCTTCCCGGTCAGCGGCTGAGTGTTGTCGGCGTCGAAAGCGCCCCACCCCCCGTTGCGGCTCTGCATGGCGATCATCCACTCGCTGGCAAGCGCGGTGGCCCGCTCCATGCGCTCGGGGTACGGGTGTGCGACACGCCTCAGTGCCAGCACGCAGATTGCCGTGTCGTCGATGTCCGGGTAGTTGACATTTTGATACTCGAAAGCCCATCCCCCTGGACGGACTCCGGGCCGGCGCACCGCCCAGTCGCCGACGACGTTTGTGATCTGTTGATCGAGGAGCCAGTCGGCGGCTCGCACTAGTGCGGGATGTCCGGGGTCGAGCCCCGCGTCGCGCAAGGCGAGTATCGCCAGCGCGGTGTCCCAGACCGGCGATTGGCAGGCCTCGAGCCAGACCACGCCGTCGCGGCGGACCGTGAACCGCTCGAGTCCTTCGAGGCCGGCCCGCATCACCGGGTGGTCCGGGGGATATCCCTGCAGATGCAGGGCCATCAACGAGTAGACCCAGGGCGGCTGGATTCCGCCCCAACCTCCATCGGCCTCCTGACGGTCGAGCACCCACCGCTCGGCGGTCCGCAGCGCGTGGCGCCGCAGTGACGCCAGAGGCCTGCGCTCGTAGGCGCGCAGCAGACGATCTGCAAGAGCCAGCCCCCGGCTGCCCAGAGACGTCGGCGATTGACGCGGAGCGGGTGCGCCCGGGCCGAGCTCGTCGAGTGTCACCTCGAGCGGACGCACGGGGCGGTGGGCGCGCACGATGGTCAGCGCGACGATGGTCTGGCGGGCCCAACAGGCGAAGTCGTACGGGTTGAGCGGGAACCAAGTCGGGAGCAGGATGAGCTCGGGTGGCAGGGCCGGCACCTCTTCCCAGGGCCACAGTCCAAAGAGCGCCATCCAGATGTGGGTGAACGCCCTCGCTTCACGCGGACCCCCCCGCTCCCTGATCCACGCCGCGGCCCGCCGCATGTGCTCGGCGCTCGGTTCGTCGCCGGCCACGCGCAGGCCCCAGTAGGCCTCCACGCTGGTCGACAAGTCCCCGGGACCGCCCGCGAAGTTGGCCCAACTGCCGTCGGCGCGTTGCTGGGAGCGCATCCAGATCGCCGCGTGGTGGGCGCGGCCCTCGTCTCGGATCCCGAGGAACTCTCGCAGCAGGAGATCCTCCGCATCCATGGAGACGTTTGTCTGCAGCAGACCGCGCCAGTGACCGTCGGGCTGCTGAAGCGAGAGCAGGTGGTCTCGGGCCCGGTCGAGCGCGACCAGCAGATCGGATTGCAGCGAAACGGACACGGCTGACGTACTCACGTACTCACCTCATACGCTGGGGCGACCGCGCGACTTGGCATTCCTCCTCCAAGAGGCCCTGCGGGACCCCGGAGTTCGACAGCGACTCTTCCACCACCGGAGCGCGCGCTCCGGTTTTGACACTAGGATCATACCGTGGGCTCTTTACGACTCGATGCCCGCCGCAACCGCAGCAGGATCGTGAGCGCGGCAAGAACGTCATTTGCCGAACGGGGGCTGGGCATTGGTGTTCATCTGATAGCCGACCGGGCGGGCGTGGGGATGGGGACGCTGTACCGGCACTTCCCCAGTAAGCAATCGCTGATCGACGCCGCGCTTGCACAGCGGCTCGACGAGCTCCAGCCCGCGATCGACGGGGCGCTGGAGGCCGAGGACGCGTGGAAGGGATTCGCCGAACTGCTGCTGGCCACGGTCGCCGCCCAGGTCCAAGACCGCGGGTTCTCACAGATGCTCGGCCCGAGCGGGGGCGGGGCCAGTTCCGAGCAGTTGCGCGCCCGCCTACTGCGCCCGCTCGAGGTGCTGATGCACCGGGCCCAGAGGGCCGGCCGGATGCGCGGCGACCTCGTCCCCGCCGACCTGCGGGTGATCCTGCGCATGGCCGGGGCGGCGGCACAACATGCCGAGCCTCCCCAGAACTGGCGCCGCCACGTCGGTTTGCTGCTCGACGGGCTGGAGAGCTCCCGACACGTTGCCGGCTGAGCTTTCAGCCCCCACCTTCGATCTTCAGTCCCATTCGCTGCACTCCGACGGTGCGCTGCAGCCGCGCAGCGTGGTCGCGCGGGCTCATAGCTCCGGTGTCGAGCTGCTTTCGCTCACCGACCACGACACGATCGGCGGGGTGCAGGAAGCAGCCGCAGGCGGCGGCCCGGATCGGGTTGCGGCTGGTGCCCGGGGTCGAGATCTCCGCGATCGGCTTCGCCGAGGGCGACCTTCACATCTTGGGCTACCTGGTCGACCCCGCCGACCGCGCGCTCGGGGAGGCGCTCGCGGGCTTTCGCTCAGACCGCGACCGCCGGGCACTGGAAATGGCCGACGCCTTGAGCTCGCTCGGCATCGCCCTCGATTGGGCTCCGCTGCAGGAGCGGACCCGCAGCGGCAAGCCGATCGGCCGACCCCATCTGGCGCAGGCTGCGGTCGCCCATCCCGCCAATGCGCGGCGCCTTGCAGAGGAGGGTCGCCTGGACGCCTCGGCCTTCCTCGAAGGCTACCTCGCCGAGGGGCGGCCCGGCTTCAAGCCCCGCCTCACACCTTCAGTGCAGGAGGCGATAGAGACGATCCACGCGCGCCGGGGGTCTGGCTGTCTGGGCGCACCCGTTCTGGGGCGGCGACGCTGCGCAAACCGTGCTCCGGGCGATCGATGGCTTTCGCGCCAGCGGGCTCGACGGGGTCGAATGCTTCTATCCGACCCACGGTCGCGAGCAGGCCGAAATGCTGTTCGAACGCTGCCGCGCGCTGGGCATGCTGGCCACGGGCTCCTCGGACTACCACGGCCCCGACCATGGTCTCTTTTCCCGATTCCGGGCTTTCAGCACCTATGGCCGCAGCCCCATCCTGGGGCCGCTTGCCTGAGGCCGGCGGCGCCATCCTCTTTACGCGAGCCCTAGGCAGCTACGTTGCGCTCGCTGAGGTGTTGGGAGACCTTGCGTTTCACGCGTTGCAGCGCGTTGTCGACCGTCTTGCAGTCACATCCGAGGCGTTTGCCGACGTCCTCATAAGAGTGCCCGTCCAGATACAGCGCGAGCACCTGGGACTCGAGCTCCGAGAGCGACGTCGAAATGCAGCCCACGAGCGCACGGAGCTCTTCGGAGGAGATGACCTGGTTTACCGGATCGTGGACCGGAGAACCCGGCAGCAGCTCATCGAGCGTGGCCTCGGTCTCCTGTCCCGCGCCGGCCGGCGCGCTAGAGAACGAGACGTACTGGTTCAGCGGCGCGTGCTTGTTGCGCGTCGAGGTCTTCACCGCCGTGATGATCTGGCGCGTGATGCACAGCTCCGCAAAGTTGCGGAAGCTCGACTCGCGATCTGAGCGGTAGTCGCGGACGGCCTTGAAGAGGCCCACGAGGCCTTCTTGGATCAGGTCGTCGGAGTCGCCGCCGGCGAGGAAGTAGGAGGACGCCTTGAGACGGACGAACCCGTGGTATCGGCGGACGATCCGGTCGTACGCGCTCGCGTTGCCCTGCTTGGCAAGGGCGATCAGGTACTTATCGTCGACCTGAGGTTGAGCTTGATACGGGAGAGACCTGGCCACTGTGGTTCCTTTCTGGCCCCTTCGGGGCCGTCATGGATCGTGGCGCGTCACCTCCCCTGGCGCCGCTGCGCGTCGCGAGGCTTTATTGCCGCGACAGAAGACGGAGTCTCAAGCTCCAGTTGAAGTTCATCTCCTCCCGCGCGCGAGCTTGACAGACGGGCGATTGGTTGTCAAGCGGGCTCCGGCGCCTGCAAGCGGGCGCCCGCCCCGGACCTCACGCCCCGGCCGCGGCTCGCTGCGACGCGGCGGCGTACAGAAGGACCGCGGCGGCGGTGGCCACGCTCAGCGAGGGGATCTTGCCGTGCACGGGGATGCTCAACACCAGGTCACAGGCCGCGGCCACCCGCGGGCGCAGGCCCCTACCCTCCGAGCCGAAGACGAGCACCGCCCCGCCGGTGAACTCGACTTCCTCATAGCTCACCGAAGCCCCGGCTTCGGCGCCGTAGCACCAGAGAGATCTGGCCTTTGCCTGGTGCAGAAAATCGGCCAGGTTGCCGATGCGGGCGACGGGCAAATGCTCTACGGCTCCCGCCGAGGCCTTGCACACCGCCGGCGTCACGGCGGCCGAGCGCCGCTCCAAGACGACCACCCCGTCGGCCCCGGCGCACTCCGCGACGCGGCAGATCGCGCCGAGGTTCTGCGGATCCTGAACCTGATCGAGGGCGACGACCAGCGGCTGCGCTCTCGAGAGAAGCTCGGGCCCGGAGAGATATCGAAACGGGGAGACCTCGGCACAGATGCCCTGATGCGCCGGAGAGCCGCACCGCGCCTCGATCTGCTCGGCAGACTCGATGGTGACCGCGGGCGCTTCGCCGCTGCGCGAACGCGGCTCGGGCGCCGCGGGGAGCCACGGCTCGCGCGCGGCGTTCTTGGTCGCCCAGATCCGCCCCACGTGCCGCGGCCCGCGCAGCGCCTCGCGGACCGGGTTGCGGCCGTAGACGATCATCCCCGTGGCAGCAGCTCGGGACCGCCGGAGCCGTCGCGGACCTCCCACCCCAGAGCCTCGATCCGCTCGCGCAGCGCGTCTGCCTCCCCATAGTCGCGCTCCTGACGTGCAAGCTCCCGCAGCGCGAGCAGCTCTAGCGCCTCGGGGGGCGGCTCGGGCTTGGCTATTGCGAGCAGGTTGTCGAGTGCGAGAACGGCGAGCATCTCGCGCAGGTCGCCGTCGCCCACGGAGGCGACCCCGGAATCGGCGCGGACCCGATTGGCCTCGCGTACCCACTCGAAGACGACGGCCAGGGCCGCAGGGGTGTTGAAGTCGTTGGCCAGCGCGGCGAAGAAGCGCTCCCGGAAGGGGCCCGACCAGGAGGGCGAGGGGCCAAGGACCAGGCCCCGCGCGGCCTCGTGGATCCTCCTGCACTGTCGCTCGGCCTCGGCCATGCGCTCGCGGTCGAAGTCGATGGGCTGGCGGTAGTGGCCTCCACAGAAGTAGGCGAGCAGCGCGTCGCGGCCGTAGGCCGCGAGAGCCTCATGCAGCGAGAAGATGTTCCCCCCGGATTTCGCCATCTTCTCGCGGTCAAGGTTGACCATGCCGTTGTGGACCCACAAGCGGGCGAGCGGCGCGCCGCACGCCGCGTCGGTCTGCGCGGCCTCGTTTTCGTGGTGGGGGAACACCAGGTCGCTGCCTCCGCCGTGGATCTCGAAGTCCACCCCCAGAATCTGCTCCGCCATCGCGGAGCACTCGATGTGCCATCCGGGACGGCCAGGTCCCCAGGGCGACTCCCAGAATGTGTCCTCGCCAGGCTTGTATGCCTTCCAGAGCGCGAAATCAGCCGGGTCCCGCTTGCGCTGCGCGCCCTCCAGGCCTTCCCCCTGGTCGAGCTCGTCCAAGCGCCGGTGCGAGAGCTGCCCGTAGGGCGGATATGAGGAGACGGAGAAGTAGACGTCTCCGTTTGCGCGGTAGGCGTGGCCGGACGCCACGAGCGCCTCGATTAGCTCGATGATGGGGCCGATCGTCTCGCTCGCCAGCGGCTCGTAATCCGGGCGGCCGAGCTCGAGGGCATCGGTGTCGTGCAGGTAGGCCTCGATCATCGCGGTCGCGAGCTCCGTGCTTGTGAGCGGGTTGTCGCGCGCCGCCGCGTAGATCTTGTCGTTGATGTCGGTGATGTTGATCACGAGGGTGACCTCGTAGCCCTCGTGCACGAGAAAACGCTTGAGCAGCGAGAAGACCACGAAGGGTCGCGCGTTGCCGACATGGATGCGCGCGTAGACGGTCGGGCCGCAGGCATAGATCCCGACCCGGCCGGGCTCCCTGGGCTCGAGCACGCGGAGCCCACCACTCAGTGTGTCGTGAAGGACGATCTCGCGCACCGCACGCCCACCCTAATCGATCACCTAGCGCGATCAACTTCCTCGCGCGGTAGGGGTTGCAACTGCGCCGCCAGCGGCGACAATGTGCAAATTTGTACTACGGTGGGTACGAAAATACGGTTTTTCGGATTGTTATGTCCGTCTCCAAGCAGCCTCCAGAGCGACGCAGCCCACAACGGGCGGGGAGCCGACCGTGCGATCCCGACCAGGGACACCGCAAAATCGTGATTCCGAGGCGCTGATGCCGACGCATTCAGCCGACGCGAACGGTAGGGTCCCCGACATGCCTGGTAGGCCTCGGCGCGGGGAGCGCCTGGCTCTGGTTGAGGGGGCGTTCAGATCGCTTCCCGACCGCTACCTGGGCGCAGATCCGGATTTTGACGCGACCTACCACGTGGTGCTCGGCGACGTCGGTCACGTGTGGGAAGTCCGCTGCAACCACGCCGCGCACGTCCACCGGGGTGCCACGCGGCGCAGGCCTGACGTCACGATCGCGACCGACTCGGGGACGTGGCTGGCGCTACGGGAGGGAGAGTTCTCGGGAATCGAGGCCTTCGAGCGCCGGCTTTTGAGCGTCCGCGGAAACCTCGACTACGCGATTGCCTTCGAGGGACTCTTCCGGCTGCCAAACGGGAGGCCGCCACTCGTATCGATCCACGAGGTTCCGGTCGACCGCCACCGCATCTCCACCCTGACCATGGGTCGAGGCCCCGACGTGCTGTTGCTCCACGGCCTCGGCGGCACCAGAGCGTCGCTGTTCCAGACGGCGGCGGCGCTGGCCCCGCGGTACCGCGTCCATGTTCCCGACCTCCCCGGATTCGGGTCCTCCAGCAAGCCGGCCTTCGGGGGCTATGACGCCTCCTGGTTCTCGTCGCTGATGCTGGGGCTGATGGATCAGCTCGAGATTCCGCGCGCCTACGTCGTCGGCAATTCGATGGGCGGCCGCGTGGCCATCGAGATGGGGCTGGTGGCGCCCGAGCGGATCGCCGCGCTGGGGCTGCTATGTCCTGCGGTGGCGTGGATCCGCCGGGGTCTGCACCCCATCGTCCGGCTTCTGCGCCCCGAGCTCGGCCTGCTCCCCCACGGCTTCGGACGTTCTCTGGTCACCTCTCACTTTTGGAGCCTCTTCTGTAATCGCGACGTCATCGACCCAGCGATTGGCGAGCTGATGGTCGACGAGTTTCGCCGCATCTACGCCACCGCCGGCGCCAGGTACGCCTTCCTCTCCAGCGCCCGCAACATCTACCTGGAGCCTCCTTTCGGACAGCACGGTTTTTACCCGCGCCTGTCGAAGCTCTCGGTGCCGGCCCTCTTCATTTGGGCGGACCACGACACCATCGTCCCCGCTGCCTTCGCGCGTCACGTGGCCAGCTGGCTGCCCAGCGCCGAGCAGGTCACGCTCGAGATGTGCGGCCACGTGCCCCAGGTCGAACGGCCTCAGGAGACCAACGAACTGCTGACGAGCTTCTTCGCGCGGGTGGCGCGCGAAGAGAAGGCGCGGCGAACACGCTCGCGGCGGGCCACGCGGCGCCGTTCTCAGGCCGCTTAGTTGCCGTCGGACGAGATGGCGAGCTCGCGGCTCTCAGAAACCGCCCAGCACAACGGGCACCAGGCCGAGCAGGCAGTCGCGGACCGGGACAGCGCGGGCGCTAGAGCGCTGGCGAGCCGGGCGCTGCGCGGGGTCTCCCACCAGGTCACGCGGCGCATTCCTCGGGCCGACCTCGACGAGCGCGACCCCGACTACATCCGTGAACGGCTCCCACTCTTCTGGCTGTGTGCCTCCCTGTGGTACCGAGGCGAGGTGCGCGGACTCGGCAACATTCCCGACTCGGGGCCCGTGTTACTCGTGGGAAACCACTCCGGCGGCAACATGCTCCCCGACACCTTGGTCTTCACGCTGGCGTTCAGCACGTACTTCGGGGTGGAGCGGTCCTTCTACCAACTCGCGCACAACCTGGTGCTTACGATTCCCGGGCTGGGATGGCTGCGGAAGTTCGGGACGGTTGCGGCCTCACACGAGAACGCGCGCAAGGCGCTTCGCTCCGAAGCGGCGCTGCTCGTCTACCCGGGAGGCGACTACGAGGTGCACCGCCCCATCTGGGAGCGCAACCAGGTCGACTTCAACGGGAGGAAGGGATTTCTGCGGCTCGCGATCGAAGAGGACGTGCCGATCGTTCCGGTCGTGGCGATCGGCGGTCAGGAGACCGCTCTATTCCTCACGCGGGGTGAGAGGCTGGCCCGCCTGTTGGCGCTCGACAGGATATTTCGCCTCAAGGTCCTCCCGATCTCGCTGGCGCTGCCCTGGGGCCTGAACGTAGGGGACATGCTCGGACACATCCCGCTGCCCGCCAAGATCACGGTCGAGACCTTGCCGCCGATCTACGTGCGCGAGCAGTTCGGCCCCGAGCCGGACATCGACGCGGTCTACGACCACCTGATCGACGTCATGCAGGACACCCTCGATGGACTCGCGTCCGAGCGGCGACTACCACTGATTGGATGAGGGTCACCGAGGCGATCACGATCTCCGCGCCGGCGGAGCAGGTATGGGCGATCATCTCCGATCCAGAGCGGGTCCTCGGCTTCATGTCGGGTGTGACCCGCTGGGAGGTGGTCAGTCCGCAGCCAACGGGACTGGGCGCGCGCTACAGGGTGCTCTTCCGGATCGGGTCAGCGGAAGTCGGCGGCCTGATCGAGATCGTCGAGTGGGCACCTCCTCGCGACTTCGCCTGGACCTCGGTCACCGGGCTCGACCAGCGCGGTCGGTGGCGACTGCGCGAAGGCGGACGCGGGGGTACCCGCGCGGAGCTTCGGCTCGCCTACGGCGTCGCCGGCTCTGGCCTGACGGGCTGGTTGGCGGAACGGATCGCCGCACCGGCGGTATCGGGCCATCTGCGCAGGAGCATTCGGCAGCTCAAGCGGGCCGTGGAGTACGAGCAGTTGCGAGAGCGCGCGGGGACGTACCCGGGCTCGTAGGTCACACGTCCGAGACCGTCGCGAGGTCACGCGTCTGAGACCGTCGCGACCGCGAGCGCCGCGACACCCTCTTCCCGGCCCACGAACCCTATTCCCTCGCCGCGGGTGGCTTTGACGCTCACGTGGGCGCTCGGCAGGCCGAGGGCCTCGCCGAGCCGTTCGCGCATGGCGGCCCGGACGGGGGCGATCGCGGGGCGTTCGATGACGACGGTCGCGTCGACGTGGTCGGCCTTCAGGCCCCTCTCGGCGAGCATCGCGACCGTCGCCCGCAGGAGCGCGATCGAGTCCGCGTCCCTGTAGCGCTCGTCGGTGTCGGGGAAGTGATGGCCGATGTCCTCGAGCCCCGCGGCGCCGAGCAGAGCATCGATGATCGCGTGCGTGATCACGTCGGCGTCCGAGTGGCCCTCCAGACCGCGGGGATGATCGAGCTCGACGCCGCCGAGGACCAGCCGACGCCCCGCGGAAAAGCGATGGCTGTCATAGCCGATGCCCGTCCGCACGGTCATGTCAGGCCTGCACGGTCGGCGAGCAGCATCTCGGCGAGGTGAAGATCCGTGGGCGTCGTGATCTTGAGGTTGAGCCCTTCGGAGGGGACGACGCGAACTATTCCGCCGGCTCGCTCCACGAGCCACGCGTCGTCGGTTGCGGCCGCGAGTACCTCTTCCGAAGCGTCCTCGAACACGCGCGTGAGCACCTCTCGCCGGAATACCTGCGGCGTTTGCGCCGCCCACAGGCGGGACCGCTCGAGCGTGCAGCGCACGGTCCGACCGTCATCCGCGACCTCCTTGACCGTATCGGACAGCGGCGCCGCGACGACCACAGCATCGCTGCGCCCAAGCTCTATCTCATCGAGAGCGCGGGCGAAGACGTCGGCCGTGGCCAGCGGTCTGGCGGCGTCGTGGACTATCACCGGTCCGGGGTGCGAAGCCGCCTCGAGAGCCGCCCTGACCGACTGTGACCGGACGGCCCCGCCCGCTACGCACGTGGCGTCCCCAAGCTCGTTCGCCGCCCGCGCGATGATTTCCGGCGGCAGCGCGACAACGATCTCGGTGACCGCCGGGAGCGAGCGCAAAGTGTCCAGGCTCCACTGAACCATCGGTTTGCCAGCCACCGCGACGAGCGCCTTGGGCACATCGCCCCCAAGGCGCTCGCCGCGGCCAGCGGCCACGATCAGTGCGACCGCCACCGCGCCCTCCCCAGAAGGAGGATCCGCGCTACCCGAGCTACTCCGGGGAGAGGGCCAAGTCGCTCTCGGGGCTGTGCGAGTCGCCGTTCAACGCCGTCACGCTGCCGTTGCCGGCTGCCGCCGCGGGCTTCCCCACCCCGGGGCGCAGCTTGCCGTTGGCCGCAGCCAGGCTGCCGTTGGTGGCGAATGCCGCAGTTCCCGGGTCCGAAGAATCGAGCAGCAGCGAGTCGAGGTGGACCTCTACCTGCTCGGCCGTCATCTCTAGCGCGTACATCAGCTCCGATGCCAGGATCTTGCGCGCGCGCGTGAACATCTGCTTCTCCCCAGTCGAGAGTCCCTTCTCGGCCTCTCGAATTGCGAGGTTGCGAACGACCTCGGCGAGCTCGTAGACGTCCCCGGTCTTGATCTTGTCTCTGTTGTGCTTGAAGCGGCGGTTCCAGTTCTTGGGCATCTCCGAGCACTCTGCCTGCAGCACCGCAAGAACCTTCTTGACGGTGTCCTCGTCTATTACGCGGCGAAGTCCGGCACGGGCGGCGTTCGCTGTGGGAACCATCACAGTCATGTCGTTGTGCAGGATCTTGATGGTGAGGTATTCACGGCGCTCCCCGAGTACGTCCTTGTCCTCCTTGCGCACCACCTGTCCAGCACCGTGATGCGGATAGACGACGCTGTCGCCGATGGCGAACTCGATCGCCTGGATCGGCGCGATCGCGTCGAAATCTTCAGCTTGCTCTTCCATTAGTTCTGTGATGGTGTCCTCCTCCTCTCGCGCGCCAGCGCCTATCGTGCCTGCTGGCTAGCTAGGTCTGCAGGTACCGGTCCACTAGGTTGATCTCCTGCTGACGGCGGAGGCCTTCCCGGATGTCCTTTGCCCGGATGTCCCCCACCCCGTCCACCGTTTCAAGCTCCCCATCGGTCGCTGCAAGCAACTCCTCTAAACCCCCGAACTCATCGACGATCCGTTCTACCACAAGCCTTGGCAGGCGCGGGATCCGACCGAGGATGCGGATGCCACGCGGCGAAACCGGATAGTCGAGCGTGTTGAGCTTACGGTCATAGCCGAGCAGCTCGGCGAGCCGGCCGAAGTCGAGTAGATCTTGGTGCGAGAGCCGCACCAACTGGTCGAGCGCGAACTGGTAACCCTCGTCCGAGTCCTCGACGAGATAGTCGTGGACGAGTGCGGCTTTGTCGGCTGACACGCCCACCATGGTCTCGTCGAGCTGCATCTCGATCAGCCTGCCCTCCGACCCCAACTCCACGATGTGGCGCTCGATCTCCGCCGCCATTCGGGTCACGAGCTCGGCTCGCTGAAGCACGGTCAATACGTCGTGCAGCGTGACACCCCCCTCGAACTCGAGCGCGGTCAGCCTGGTCGAGACCTGATCCAGGCGGCTGCGGTACTTGTCGAGCGTCGCAAGACCTTGGTTGGCCTTTGCCAGCACGACCGGGATGTCCTCGAGGATGTACTTGATCGCGTTGACGAACAGCGAAACGACCTCGCGCCGCTCCGAGATCGCGATCACGAGCGCTTCGGTCTGCTTGGCCGTCCGCGCCGCGGTCCTGTGGCGGGTGCCCGTCTCGAGCGTCAGGATCGTTGGGTCGGGGGTCAGTTGTACGTTGGCGTGAACGAGCTTGGTCGCGTTCGAATTGAGCACGATCGCGCCGTCCATCTTCGCGAGCTCGTACAGGAAGGCAGGCGAGTAGTCGAGCTCGAGCTTGATGCCTCCCGAGAACAGGAAGGCGAGCTCGTCCGGATCGCCGATCACGATCATGCCGCCCGTGCGCGCGTGCAGGATGTTGTCGATCCCCTCCCGCAACGCGGTCCCCGGCGCGACCATCTCAAGCGCTCTTACGAGGCGGGACGTCTGGCGAGACTCGAGCTCTACGATGAGCTCATCCCCGGGACGCGGCGCCATGAAGGCCAATTTTACGGCGTTCGCGGGCCTTACGCATCCTCGGACGCACCTGCGCTACACGCGCGAGTGCGTCCGCGAACAGTCAAGGCCCGCTTAAGCGGCCAGTTCGGTGCCGGCCCCTTCGGCACTCGACCTTCCGGTGCGAAGCGCCGCGGCCACCGCCTCGCGCAGCGTCCGGTGCGACTCGGGCGAGAGAACGGGGTCCAGGCCGAAGCGCTGCGCTTCGGTCTTCCTGCGATCGCCATGCGCGACGGTCCGGAGCTCGCCCGTCAACCCCAGCTCGCCGAAGCAGGCCAGCGGCACAGGCGCACCCGCGCCACCGAGGCGCACGCCCTTGGCGGCGCTGGCGAGGGCGAGCGCCAACCCAAGGTCGGCTCCGGGTTCGTCGACCCGCACCCCGCCGACCACGTTGACAAAGACGTCCGCGGCGCCCAGCCCGATCCCGGCGTGGCGGGCCAGGACCGCGAGCACGAGAGCCAAGCGGTTGCGGTCGAGACCCGAGACAACGCGGCGCGGAGGCACGAGCTCCGAGCTGGACACCAGCGCCTGGACTTCGACCAGCAGCGGGTGCGAGCCCTCCATCGCGCAGAGGATCACGCTACCTGGAGCGCGTGTGGCTTCGCCGACGAAGCGGGCAGAGGCGTCGAGGACCTCCACCAATCCTTGATCGCGCATCTCGAACACGCCCGTCTCCTCGATCGAGCCGAACCTGTTCTTGACCGCACGGACCGTGCGATAGGTGCGCTCGCGTTCGCCCTCGAACTGCACGACGCAATCGACCATGTGCTCCAGAGCCATCGGTCCAGCCAGGGCGCCGTCCTTGGTTACGTGGCCCACGAGCAACACGGCGATCGCGCGAGCCTTGGCCACGCGCATCACTTCCGCGACGACCTCCCGCACCTGGCCGACCGAGCCCGCTGCGCCTCCAAGCTCGCTCGAGCGCAGGGCCTGCACGGAGTCCAGCACGCAAACCTGCGGGCGCTCGCGGTCGAGGGTCGCGCTGACCGCTTCGAGCTCGGTCTCGGCCACCACGGGTACCTCGAGCGGTGCTCCACCGGGGAGGCGCTCGGCGCGCAGGCGGACCTGTGCGGCCGACTCCTCGGCGGAGACGTACAGGGTCCGGCACCCCGCGGCCGCGAGGTTGGCGAGGACCATCGTGGTCAGAGTTGACTTGCCGATCCCGGGGGCGCCTCCGATCAGGACGAGGGACCCCGGCACGATGCCCCCGCCGAGCACGCGGTCGAGCTCGCCTATGCCGGTGGCCAGCCGCCCGTGCTCCTCGGGGACAACCTCGGCGAGCCGCACGGGGCTAAGCGCACGCGCACCGGCTCGACGGCCGTCGCCCGAGCGCCGCGCCTCCTCGACGAGCGTGTTCCACTCGCCGCAGGCCGGGCACTGCCCGGCCCAGCGAGGCGCCTGCGCTCCGCACGCCGAGCAGACGTAATTCGAGGAGCGAGCCATTCCGAGTTGAGATTAGGCGGCGACCCCGACGGCACCGAGCTCTGCGCCCATTTGGCACCAAGCGGGCACAAAGGCGCGCAGACCGCTCGGAACGGGGCATCCGGGGGAAGACGCGAGCACCCGACGCTCAGCGCTCGAACCGCGGCTCGTCGGAGCGAGCCCGACTACTCGGATGCGGGAGCCGCGTCTGGGCTCTCAGGCTCGGATGGCTCCGAGCCGCCCTCGGCGGCGACGCCGACCGGCGTGGGCTTGGGACGCGGCGCGATCACCGTCAGCTTGACCTCGTCGCCCTGCTCGGAATCCTCCGGAGGCGCGTCAACGTGCACGATTGACCCCGACGCCACCTGCTCGCGCAAGACGAAGTCGGCCAGCGGGTCCTCGATGTAGTGCTGGATCGCTCGCCGCAAGGGCCGCGCGCCCATCGCGGGGTCCCACCCCTTGTCCACGAGCATGTCCTTCGCCTCCTCGGAGAGCTCGAGCTGGAGCTCGCGCTCCGCCATCGACTCGCGAATCCTCCGCAGCAGCAACTCGACGATCTCCTTGATCTCGCCCTTGGCCAGCTTGTGGAAGACGATGACTTCGTCGATGCGGTTGAGGAACTCGGGCCGGAAGACCTTCTTGAGCTCTCCCATGATGCGGTTCTTCATGTCCTCGTAGGTGATACCGGTCTCGTCGTCGGAGACGGCGAAGCCGAGCGGCGTGTTGCGCGAGATCTCCGCCGCGCCGATGTTCGAAGTCATGATCACGATGCAATGGCGAAAGTCGACAGTCCTGCCCTGAGCGTCCGTCAGCCTCCCGTCTTCCAGGATCTGGAGGAGGATGTTGAACACATCGGGGTGCGCCTTCTCGATCTCGTCGAGCAGCAACACGCTGTAGGGCTTGCGGCGAACCGCCTCGGTGAGCTGGCCGCCCTCGTCGTAACCGATGTAGCCCGGAGGCGAGCCAACCAGCCTCGAGACCGCGTGCTTCTCCATGTACTCGGACATGTCGATCCGGACCATCGTGTCCTCGTCACCGAACAGGAACTCGGCCAGCGTCCGCGCCAGCTCGGTCTTGCCGACACCGCTGGGGCCGAGGAAGATGAAGGAGCCCGTCGGGCGCTTAGGGTCCTTGAGCCCGGCCCGGGAGCGCCTGATCGCCTTCGAGACGACCTCGATCGCGGGGTGCTGGCCGATCACCCGCTTGTGCAACTCGTCCTCCATCCGCATGAGCTTGGCGGTCTCGGCTTCGGTGAGCTTGAAGACGGGGATGCCGGTCCACATCGAGACGATGTCGGCGATCTCTTCCTCGCCGATCGCGGGGCGCTCGGTCGACTCCCCGGCCTCCCACTGCTCCGCGAGCTCGCGCTTCTTCTTGGTCAGACGCCGCTCCTCGTCGCGGAGGTTGGCCGCCTTCTCGAACTCCTGGTTCTCGATCGCGTCCTCCTTGGCCCGCCGGGTCTGCTCGATCTGGTCCTCGAGCTCGCGGTAGACGGGCGGAGAGGTCATCGACTTGATTCGCATGCGTGAGGCGGCCTCGTCGATCAGATCGATGGCCTTGTCGGGCAGGAAGCGATCGGAGATATAGCGGTCGGCGAGGTCGGCAGCGGCCTGCAGCGCCTCCTCGGTGATGTTGACCTTGTGGTGCTGCTCGTAGCGATCCCGCAGGCCCTTGAGGATCTGCACGGTCTCGTCGGTGCTCGGCTGATCCACGGTGATCTTCTGGAAGCGGCGCTCGAGTGCGGAGTCGCGCTCGAGGTATTTGCGGTACTCCTCGAGGGTCGTCGCCCCGACCGTCTGTAGCTCCCCGCGCGCCAGGGCCGGCTTGAGGATGGAGGCGGCGTCGATGGCGCCCTCAGCGGCGCCCGCGCCGACCAGGTTGTGAAGCTCGTCGATGAAGAGAATGATGTCGCCGCGCTGGGTGATCTCCTTCATCACCTTCTTCAGCCGCTCCTCGAACTCGCCGCGGTACTTCGACCCCGCTACCAGCGCCGCCAGGTCGAGCGTGTAGATCTGCTTGTCCTTGAGCAGCTCGGGCACGTCGCCCGAGGTGATGCGTTGGGCCAGCCCTTCGACCACGGCCGTCTTGCCGACTCCAGGCTCGCCCACCAAAACCGGGTTGTTCTTGGTGCGGCGCGAGAGGATCTGCATGATGCGCTCGATCTCGATCTCGCGGCCGACCACCGGGTCCAGCTTGCTCTCGGCAGCGAGCTTGGTCAGATTGCGTCCGAACTGGTCGAGCAGCTTGGAGGACTTCTTGCCTTCGGAGGTGCCAGCCCCCGCCCCCGCGCTCGCGCCCGACCGCTGGCGGCTCCCCGGACCCGAGAGCATGCGGATGACCTCGTTCCGGATCTTCTCCGAATCCGCGTCGAAGTCGAGCAGGATTCGAGCGGCCACGCCCTCGTTCTCGCGTACCAGCCCGAGCAGGATGTGCTCGGTACCGATGTAGTTGTGCCCGAGGCTCAGCGCCTCGCGCAGAGCGAGCTCGAGCACCTTCTTCGCACGCGGCGTGAACGGGATCTGACCGGAGGTGACCTCCTCGCCAGAGCCCACGATCCGCACCACCTGGGCGCGGACACGCTCGACCGTGATGTCGAGCGACTCGAGCACCCGCGCTGCCAGGCCCTCCTCCTCCCGGAGTAGGCCGAGCAGGATGTGCTCGGTGCCGATGTAGTTGTGCTTGAGGGTCCGGGCCTCTTCCTGGGCGAGGACCACTACCTGGCGGGCTCTTTCGGTGAATCGCTCAAACATGAGATAAGCGCGGTACTAGACGGACTCCGATGATAGAGACGACTCGCTGCGCTGCCTGGAGCTTCCCGTTTTCGGTGACTCCCAGTCCGGGGACGTCGGCGGTCCCGCCTCGCCTTTCCGTGCCGCCATCAGGGCGAAAAGATGAGCGAGACCGGGATCGTTCTCGGGCCATGGGCCAGTCTACCAACACGCCTGGGCGGCCCCGCCGGGTCCCCCCGGGGTGTGCGCCTTGTCACGCACGGCCACCGGGCCAAGGCTACGCGCCCCGGCGCAGCGGCCCGATTAAGCCTCCTACCGCGCGGTCACGGAGTCGATCTTCCACTGGCCGTCCTCCTTGACGAGGTGAAAGACGCCGATGCCCTGTCCGGGGGCCGATGCCTTCAGGGTCGCGTTGCTGCCCTTGACCTTCACGCTGTCGACCTTCAGCCCCTTGGGAAGCGAGAGGCTGTGCTTGGTGGTGTGGGACCGGCACCGCGCGAGCGCTGCCTGATAGTTCGACAGGCCTGTGTTCTCCAGCGCATAGCGCTTGGTGAACAGGTCACATGCGGCCGGGTTGCGCGCGGCCAGCTCATTGATCGCCTTGTTGAACGTGTCGCGCACCGACTGCTGGTCGCTCGACCCGCCACAGCCCACGAGTGCCAGGGCGACCAACGCTGCGGCGAACGAGCCCTTGATCTTCATCGGTTCCCCTTTCCGCGCACGGCGCAGAAGCACCTTGTCTCCGGATAGCCGAGCCAGCGTACAGGAGATCTCCCGGGCCGCACGCGGCGCTGGTGCCCCGGACGGAGACTAGTCCCGCATCGCTGGAAAGAGGATGACCTCGCGGATCGAGCGGGTTCCGGTCAGGACCATCACCAGCCGGTCGACGCCAACACCGATGCCGCCGGTCGGCGGCATTCCCCACTCCAGCGCCTGGAGGAAGACCTCGTCGAAGGGTTGTGCCTCGGCGTCTCCCTGGCCCGCGAGCGCCCGCTGCTCTTCGAAGCGGCGCCTCTGCTCATCGGGATCGTTGAGCTCCGTAAAGGCGTTTGCGAGCTCGAGGCCGCCGATGAACGCCTCAAAACGCTCCACCAATCCCGGCTCCGACCGGTGGCGCTTGGCAAAGGGAGACATCTCCACCGGGTAATCGAGGATGAACGTCGGCTCGATCAGCTGCGGCTCGACGTGCTTGGAGAGCAACTCGTCCACGAGCTGTGGCCAGGTGTCGCCCTCGGGCACCGCGATGCCGTGCGCCCGCATCTCATCGGCGAGCGAGTCGTGATCGCGGAAGCGCAGGATGTCCACGCCCGTGCGCGCGTGGATGGCGTCGCGCAGGGTCTCCCGTCGCCAAGGAGGGGAGAGGTCGATCTCCCCGGCATACCCGATCTCCGACGCCGCGAAGGCGACGAGCTGCTCGCAGCGCACGGCCATATCACGGTAGTCCGCGTATGCCTCATAGAACTCGAGCATCGTGAACTCGGGGTTGTGCGCGCGGTCCAGGCCCTCGTTGCGGAAGTCCTTGCCGAGCTCGTAGACCCGCTCCAGGCCACCGACTATCAGGCGCTTCAGGTACAGCTCGGTGGCGATGCGTAGGTACAGCGTGCGGTCCAGCGCGTTGTGGTGGGTGGTGAAGGGGCGCGCAGCGGCCCCGCCGTAGATCGGCTGAAGCACGGGGGTCTCGACCTCGACGAACCCCTCGGAGTCGAGGTAGCGCCTCGCCGCCGAGATCACCCGCGCGCGTGTAACGAAGAGATCCCGAGCGCTGTCGTTGGCGACGAGATCGAGCTCGCGGTGGCGAAAGCGCGTCTCGGTGTCCTGGAGGCCGTGATGCTTTTCGGGCAGCGGCCGCAGCGACTTCGCCAGCAGCGTGAACTCCTTGACGCGCAGCGTCAGCTCGCCCCGCTTCGAGCGAAAGACGGGTCCCTGCACCCCGACCAGGTCACCGAGGTCAAGCGCCAACAGTGAGGCGAGGCCCTCTTCCCCGAGCTCATTCACACGCGCCTGAAGCTGGATGCGGGCGGAGCGATCTGCCAGGTCGAGGAAGGCCATCCTCCCCTGGCCGCGCCGGGCCACCAGGCGGCCCGCGATCCGGTGGTCGAAGTCGCTCTCCTCGCTGGGCCCGAGGGCCTCATGGGCGGCTCGGACCTCGGCGACGGGTTCGGCGCCGCTGAACTGGTGCGGGAAGGGCTCGATCCCGGCGGCCCGCAACTCCTCGAGCTTGCGCCGGCGCGCGGCTAGCAGCTCAGAGGCGGGAGCTTCCTGCTCCACCGGCCCTCACTTCGACGCTTCGATCTTGGTGATCTTGAGCCGCCGCTCACCCTTGGGCGTCGGGAAGGTGACCTCCTCCCCGCGCTTGTGGCCCAGTAGCGCTTTTCCGACCGGCGACTCGTTGGAGAGCCTGAGCTCGGCGGGTTTCGCCTCGGCCGAGCCGACGATCGTGTATTTCGTGGACTTGCCGCCTTCCCTCACGTGGACGATCGTGCCGACCCTGACGACGTCGGTGTCGAGGTCGGAGGAATCGATCACTGTCGCCGATCGCAGCCTCTCCTCGAGCTGCGCGATCCTGGCCTCCAGCATCGCCTGCTCGTTCTTGGCGTCGTCGTACTCGGCGTTCTCGGTGATATCCCCGAACTCCCTGGCCTCTCTGATCCGCGCGGCCACCTCGCGGCGGCGCGTGGTCGACAGGTGCTCGAGCTCGGACTTGAGGTTGGCGAGTCCTTCCGGAGTGATAATGAGGTCCTTAGGCATTGCGTGCTCAGACTCTGTTGTCGGGGGCTTGTAGACAAAAAAGCCCGCTCGGACGGCGGTGGGGACGGTCGCGGCCGGCTGCTTTCCCCTCCGCGGCCCGCGCGGCCGCGGAAGTATAGAGACTCGTGACAGCGGTCCCCAAGGGGCCCGATCAGGCCGCGTAAGGAAGCGCCTCGCCGTCGCGGGCGAACGATCTGAAGTCGCGCATGAGCGCGCGCGCCGCCTCGAGGTCCGGGGTCGTCTGCAACGAGCCAAGCAGCTCGCGGGTCTTCCTGCGCGCCTGCGGGGAGGGATCCAGCGCGAAGAGGCGCTCCACGTACCAGGGATAGAACTTGCGTAGGTAGCGGCTCGCCCGCTCGCGCCCGAGGTGGTCGACGGCGCAGTCGATCACCCAGTCCAGCTCGCCCAGGACCTGCTCGCGGGAAGGCGGGGCATCGTCGTCTTCAAGGAGCTGGCCGAACAGCCAGGGGTTGCCAAGCGACCCCCGCGCGAGCAGGACAGCGGCCGCGCCCGTCGCGGCGAACGCCGTCTGGACCTGCGGCGCGCTGTGCAGGCCGCCGGAGACCAGGACGGGCACGGGCAGCTCCTCCACCAGCGCGCGCACCAGTTCGTAGCTGGGCGCCCCCCGGTGGCGCTGGGAGGCGTGCCGGGGGTGAATGGATATCGCGGCCACGCCCGCGCGCTCCACGAGCGCCTGCGCCAAGCGCAGCCCGCGCAGATCGCCCGGGTGAAGGCCGGACCGCAGCTTGACCGTCACCGGCAGGCCGCTACCACGCGCTGCAGCCCGGGCCACCGCGACAGCGCGGTCGTGATCTTCAAGCAGCGCCGCACCCGCGCCCGTCTTGCAGACCTTGGGCACCGGGCAGCCCATGTTGAGGTCGATCAGGTCGGCGCCGGCGGCAGCAACGCGCTCGGCGGCCGAGGCCATCACGTCGGGATCCGCCCCAAACAGCTGCATCGAGACCGGGTGCTCCTCCGGGTGGATGCGCAGGAGCTCGCGGCAGGTCCGCTCGTTGCGGTAGTGCACGGCGAAGCTGGAGACCATCTCCGAGACGACTAGGCCCGCGCCGTAGCGCTTGGCCTGGAGGCGGACGAACCAGTTGCCTATTCCGGCCAACGGCGCGAGCACGAGGCGGTTTCGGACGGCCATCCCACCCAGCTCCCAAGTGTCGGTGAGCTTCCTCATCGCGTCTTCATGGTACGAATCAGTTATGAGCACGCAAGAAGAGGTCGGGCTGGAGCCACACGCCGACGATGCCGCCCGGAGCGGCGCCGGCGACCGCACAGCTTCCGAGCTCGCCTCCGTCCTGAGTGCGTTCAACCAGGTCGTGCTCGATCAGATTCCCGGTCTCGAGCTGTTCGATGCCCATACCCATCTGGGCCAGAACGACCCGGACGGCATGAAGCAGCGACCCGACGAGCTGCTCTCCGGCCTCGAGCTGGCGCGCGCCAGGGGTGCCTTCGTCTTCCCGCTGCAGGAGCTCGACGGCTACCGCAGCGCCAACGACATGGTGCTCAGTGCCGCGCGCGAGTCCGACGGCCTGCTGGTGCCGTTTAGCCGCGTCAATCCCCATGACGACCCGGTCACCGAGGCGGAGCGCTGCCTCGATGCAGGGGCGTGTGGCATCAAGCTTCATCCGCGAGCCGAGCAGTTCACGCTCGACCACCCCGCGGTCCGCGATCTCGCGGCCCTGGCGCACGAGCGCCGCGTGCCGGTGCTGATCCACGCCGGGCGCGGAATCCCCGCCCTGGGCGTAGACGCCGTCGAGCTCGCCTCGAGCTTCCCGGACGCGCGCCTGATCCTTGCGCACGCCGGGATTTGCGACCTGTCCTGGATCTGGCGGGCCGCTCCGGACCATCCCAACCTCCTCTTCGATACCGCCTGGTGGATGCCCACCGACCTCTTCTCGCTCTTTTCTTTAGTGCCGCCTGGTCAGATCGTCTTCGCCTCCGATGCCCCTTACGGGACGACGCTGATGTCGGCCTCGTTTCAGCTCCGGCTTGCCCTGCAAGCGGGCCTCTCGCGCGAGCAGATCTGCTCGCTTAGCTCCCGCCAGGCGCTGCGGCTGGCCGCGGGCGAGGACTTGGTGCCGGCGGGGCCGCCGATTGGCGAGCGCGAGCAGCCCCCTCATCTGCTGCTCGATCGCCTCGCCCAGTTCCTCCTGCTGGCCGCGATCCAGGTCTTCCGCGGGGGCGACGCCTCGGAGATGCTCGCGCTGGCGCGCCTGGCGTGTGATATCCCGCCTGACATCGACGACGCACCCGTCTTTGCCGCGGTGCTCGACCTGCTCGATCGGCACGCCCGGCTCGCCGCGGCTGATCCGAGCGACCGCCGCCCGCGCTCCCTGCTGATCCTCGCTGTCGCGGTGGCTCGGAGCCCCGACATACCCCTGCCCGCTTAAGCATGGACGAGGCACCAACCCTGTTCGTGTGCCACGGCGACGACGGCGGCCCGCGCATTCATCCATGCCGTCGGGTCCAGGAGGCCCTTCGCGCCGCCGGCATCGAGTACCACAAGGTCATAGCCGCTCACGGAAGCCCGATCGCATTTCTGCGCAAGGGCTCACGCGAGCAAGTCCGCGCGGCCACGGGAGACACCAAGCTTCCGGCGCTGAAGCTCCCCGACGGGTCGGTGATCACCCACTCGCGGGCGATTCTGTCCTGGATCGATCGGCGCTAGCCGCCCTGATTGCGGGCCCAGATCAGCCTCAGGCCAGTCAGCGTGAGGAGACCGTCGACCTCGTCGATGGTCTCGCGCACGGACGGCACGAGGAGCGGAGCCAGCCCGCCGGTGGCGATCACGGTGGTCTCCGATCCGAGCTCGTCGCGCAGTCGTCTGACGATCCCGTCGACCTGACCGGCGAACCCATACACGATGCCACTGCGGATCGCCTCCACCGTGGACTTCCCGATCAGCGACCGCGGCCGAGCGAGTTCGACCTTGGGTAGCTTCGCCGCCCGCTCGTAGAGCGCGTCGATCGAGATCTCTGCCCCGGGGGTGATGATTCCGCCGAGGTACTCCCCGGCGGCCGAGATCACGTCGTACGTGATCGCCGTGCCGAAGTCCACCACCACGCAGGCGCCCCGAACGCGCTCGTACGCGGCGACCGCGTTGACGAGGCGGTCGGCGCCCACCTCGTGCGGGTTGTCCATGCGGATCGGCATGCCGGTGCGGATGGCGGGGCCCACCACCAGCATCCGTTGCCCCAGGTAACGCTCGGCCATGGCTTCCCACTCATCCGACAGCTGGGGGACCGTCGAGGAGACGATCGACTGCTCGACGTCGACGAAGCGCAATCCGCGCAGAGCGAGCAGGCTGGACAGCACCGCGCCGAGCTCATCGCGGGTCGACTCGCGGACCGTGGCAAAGCGCCAGTGCTCCAGGTCGCCGTCGTCGTCCTTGAAGACGCCGAAGTGGGTCTGCGTGTTGCCGACATCGACGACGAGCAGCATGCCGGGATTACAGCAGGGGCGGCCCCTCGCGCCGCACCCGCTGGCCCGGCGGCAGTGCTCTGAGCGCCGCCGCCAGCGACGTCCCGTCGGGGAGGGTCAGCTCGGGGTCGAGCTCGAGCAACGGCTCGAGCACGAACCGCCGCTCGGTGACCGCGGGATGGGGGATGGCCAAAGGCCCCGAGGAATGGCTGACCCCATCCAACATCAGCAGGTCCACGTCGATCTCCCTGGGCCCGTGGCGGATCTCCGACGCCTGGCGGCCCAGCTCCCGCTCGACCGCCTTGCACGCTTCAAGCAGCCGCTCGGGCGCAAGCGCCGTAGCGACCCGGATGCAGGCGTTGAGAAAATCGCGCTGCTCGGTGACGAACCCGACGGGTTCGGTCTCATAGACCGACGATGAGGCGAGGACCTCGATGCCGTGAGCCGGGAGGGCGTCGACCGCCGCCTCCAGGTGGGACCGCCGGTCTCCGACGTTTGAGCCGAGGCCCAGGTAGCCGCGGTACCGATTTGTCACGCGAGGCACACCGGAGCTTGCTGTTGCTACTCGCTCTCGCGCCACACCTCAACCGAGACTTCGCTCACCGACAGCGCCAGCGGCGGCTCGGGCTTGGCCGCCTTCACCCACACAGAGTAGGCGTCGTAGCGTTCCAGCAGCCGGTCGGCGATCGCCGTGCATAAGCGCTCGAGCGTCTTGTAGCTGCGCTGCTGCGCGATCAGATTGGTGGTGTCGCACACCTCCGCGTAGTCGACCGTGTCCTCGATGCGGTCCGTGACGGTCGCATCGCACTCGTCGAGGTCCAGCCGCAGATCGAGCAGCAGCCGCTGCCCCACTTCTCGTTCCGCCGCGGTCACCCCGACGTGCGTGAACAGCGAGAGCCCGCTGATCTCGATCGTTACCTCGGGCTCGGACGACGCTCCGTCGCCCCGCTCTCCTACGTCGTCGAACTCGCCTGGTTCGTCGTCGCGGTCCATCGGCGGCGCACCGTAGCAGCCGCAACCTTCAGCGCGTCGTGGGCTGGAGCCACGTCGTGCACCCTGAAGATGCGCGCCCCGCCCGCGTAGGCGAGCACGTTGGTGGCAATCGTGGCGGCCACGCGTTCCTCGACCGCGCGGCCGGTGAGCCGCCCCAAAAAGCTCTTGCGCGAACTGCCGACCACCACCGGACGCCCCAACGCGACCAGCTCATCGATTCGGGCCAGCAACTCGAGGTTGTGGGCGACAGTCTTCCCGAACCCTATGCCGGGATCGAGCACGATGCGTCCTTCGGCGATCCCTTGCCCCGTGGCGAACTGGAGCCGCTCCTCGAGGAAGGCCTTGACGTCGCTGACGACGTCGTCGTAGCGCGGGTCGTCCTGCATGGTGCGGGGATCGCCGAGCATGTGCATGAGACAGCAGTCGGCGCCGGTGGCCGCGACGACCCCCGCCATGTCGCGGTCTCCCCGCAGCGCGGTCACGTCGTTGACCAACGACGCACCCACCTCCACCGCGCGCGCCGCGATCGCAGCTTTGGTGGTGTCGATCGAAAGCTCGGCCCTCGAACCCCGGGCGGCGAGCCGCTCGATTACAGGGACGACCCGGCGAAGCTCCTCGTCCGCCGGCACCGGCATGGCGCCGGGGCGAGTCGATTCTCCACCGACGTCGAGGATCGAGGCCCCGTCGCGCTCCAGCTCGAGCCCGTGTGCAGCGGCCGCGTCGGGATCGAGATACTGGCCCCCGTCGGAGAACGAGTCAGGTGTGACGTTGACGACCCCCATGACGAGGAAGTCGTCGGGAGACGAGGCCACCAGATCGGAGAGGTGTGGGGGCGAGCTCACTCCGGATCCTCACCCGGCCAGCGGCCGTGGCGGTCGAAGTACTCGCGTGCTCGCTCCTCCTTCTCCCGGTCCCGGTTGCTCTGAAGGCTAAGGCGAAAGAGCCAGTTGATCATCCACACGATCCCCGCCACGATAATCAGCGCGACGCCGGCCGCCGCCTCCGTGGTGCGACCGTGGCCGAGCACGATTGCGACGACCCCGGCCACCGCGATCCCGAGCGGGAGCCACACTCGCGTGACCGCAAGCAGGATCCGCTTGAGCGTGACGCGCTTGCTCCGTGGGCTAAGTGGCCGCCACGACCACTGGTTCGCCTACTCGGCCGTGCCGCCCGCGAGGCCCGGCCGCGGCAGCGGGCGCGGACCCGCGCGCCCCGGGCGCTCGGCGGGTGGAGTGCGAACCGGAACCTCGGGTGGCGGTGGCGCCTCGGCGCCGAAGACGTCTTCCTCGGTCTGGCCGTCGAGCAGAGCCTCGAACTGCTCCCGCTCGAGGGTCTCGCGCTTGACGAGGATCTCGGAGAGTTTCTCGAGCCCCAGGCGGTGCTCCGTGAGGATGCTCTTGGCCTGGACGTGCGCCGACTCCACCATCCGGCGAATCTCGTCGTCAATTTCCCGCGCGATCTCGTCGGAGTAGTCGGGCTCGGCCGAGAACTCGCGGCCGAGGAAGGGCTGGCTGTGCTCGTGCCCAAACACGCGCGGACCGAGCTTCTCAGACATCCCGTAGCGCATCACCATCTGCTTGGCGGTCTGCGTGACCTTCTCCAGGTCGTTGGCCGCGCCCGTGGTGATCTCGCCGAAGATGAGCTCTTCTGCGGCCCGCCCGCCTAGCGTCATCGCCATGGTGTCGAGCAGCTCCGCGCGCGTTGTCAGGAACTTGTCCTCGGTCGGAAGCGCGATCGTATAGCCGAGGGCCTGGCCGCGCGAGATCACCGAGATCTTGTGCACCGGATCGGCGTTGGGAAGGAAGTGCCCGACCAGGGCATGCCCCATCTCGTGGTAGGCGGTGATCTTCCGCTCCTTCTCCGACATCACGCGGGTCTTCTTCTCGGGCCCGGCGATCACGCGCATGATGCCCTCTTCGAGCTCATCCTGGGTGATCTCGCGCTTGCCGTTGCGGGCCGAGAGCAGCGCGGCCTCGTTCACGAGGTTCGACAAATCGGCGCCGGTGAAGCCGGGGGTCTGCCCGGCCAGGGCGTCGACGTCGATCTCCCTGGAGAGAGGCTTCCCGCGCGTGTGTACCTCCAGGATCTTGCGGCGGCCGGTGCGGTCTGGCCGGTCGACGACGATCTGGCGATCGAAGCGCCCGGGACGCAGCAGGGCCGGATCGAGGATGTCCGGGCGGTTGGTGGCGGCGATCAGGATGATGTTGTCCTTCATCTCGAAGCCGTCCATCTCGACGAGCAGCTGGTTGAGCGTCTGCTCACGCTCGTCGTGGCCGCCGCCGAGGCCCGCGCCCCGGTGCCGACCGACCGCGTCGATCTCGTCCATGAAGATGATGCAAGGCGAGTTCTGCTTAGCCTGCTCGAACAGATCACGCACCCGCGAGGCCCCGACGCCCACGAACATCTCGACGAAGTCCGAGCCCGAGATCGAGAAGAAGGGAACCCCCGCCTCGCCGGCCACGGCGCGCGCGAGCAGCGTCTTGCCCGTGCCGGGCGGGCCGTATAACAGCACGCCCTTCGGTATCCGGGCTCCCAGAGCCTGGAACTTCTTGGGGTTCTCTAAGAACTCCTTGATCTCGTGCAGCTCCTCGACGGCCTCGTCCACGCCGGCGACGTCGCGGAAGGTGATCTTCGGCGAATCCACCGACAGGCGCTTGGCCCGTGACTTGCCGAACGACATCACCTTCGAACCGCCGCCCTGGACCTGGTTCATGAGGAAGATCCAGAAGCCGATGAAGATCAGGACCGGCAGGATGTAGGTGAGGATCCCGAGCCACGCGCTCGAGGACTTGCCCTGGATGTCGAACGCGCTCGCCGACATCCCACCCTCCGAGATGTTCTTCTGGATTGTGTTGAGCAGTGGGGTCGCGTCGGCGTAGCCGACCGTGAAGTGCTGCCCGCGCTTGGTCGTCAGATTGACGATGTTGTCGCTCTCGTGCAGCGACAGACTCTGGATCTGATGCGTCTGCAGACCCGAGATCAGATCGCCGTAGGTAAAGCGCGGTTGGTGACCCGACGAGCCGATCAGCTTCTGCGCGAAGAACGCGAGCACCACGACGATCAAAATGGGAAACGCGGCGCTCTTAAAGAACCTGCTCATAGCGGCAAATCGCGCCTCCGGCGCGCTGGCTCAACTCCAGGAATAGCCAAGCGTAGCAGTCTAGTTTGGACGAGCGGAGGGGATGCAGCGCACGATTCACAGGGATGTGGTGCGTCCTTTCTCACTGCTTCAGCGCCGCCACGTAGGGCAGGTTGCGGTAGCGCTCCCCGTGGTCCAGGCCGTAGCCGATGGCGAACCGGTTGGGGATCTCGAAGCCGACGTAGCGCGTACGTAGATCCACCTTGCGCCGCTCCGGCTTGATCAGCAGCGCGCATACCTCCAGCGAGCGGGGGTTGCGAGCGCCCAGATTGCGCAGCAGATACTGGAGCGTGAGTCCTGAGTCCACTATGTCCTCCACGATCAGGACGTCCCTGTCCTCGATCACCGCGTCGAGATCCTTGAGGATTCGCACCACACCGCTTGACTTGGTCGCCGACCCGTACGAGGCGACCGCCATGAAGTCGACTTCGACGGGGATGTCCAGCGCCCGCATCAGATCGGAGAGAAAGAAGACCGCGCCCTTGAGCACGCCGACGAGCACCAGGTCTGTGCCGGCGTAGTCCCGGGAGATCTCGGCTGCCAGTTCTTCGACGCGGCGCGCGAGATCGTCCGCTGGAACGAGGATCTCCCCGATCCGGTCGTCGTCCTCCATTACGCGCGTGCAGTGTATGTCGCCTCAGCGGCGCACGAACCGAAGCACCCCGCGCTCGGCGATCGCCCGGACCCCGTGGGGGAGGTCGAGCGCCGCCTGGCCCCGCTCCGGGAGGGCGAGGAGCTCTTCCAGTCGGCGGGCGGTGCCGGGGGCCGGTCCTCCGACCGCGTCGTCAGCAAGGCGCTGGACGACCAGCCGCGCGAGCGCCGGATGCAGCGCCCGGAGGCGCGCGAGCGGTACCTCCGAGTCTCCGGCCAGGACGTCGGCGACGAGCTCATCGAGCACCTCGGCTTCGTCGCGCAGGATCTCCGCCAGAGCGAGCACGTTGCGCTCGGCCGCCGGATGGACGCCGCGCAGCGCGGGGACCAATGCGCCGCGGACACGGCCGCGAGCAAACCGGTCCTCGGCGTTTGTCTCGTCCTCGCGCCAGGAGAGCTCGCGCGCGCGGCAATAGGTAGCCGTCTGCGCGCGCGTGAACTCGAGAAGCGGCCGCACGAGCCAGCGCTGGGAGTTGTCGTCCAGCGGCTCCCGCTCCCGCATCCCGAGCAGCGCTCGCCGGCTTGGCGAGGACGCAAGCCTGTAGAGGACCGTCTCGACCTGATCGGTGGCGGTATGGCCGACGGCGACGTCCGCCCCGCTAACGCGGGCCAGCCGCCCAGCCGCCCGGTAGCGGAGCCCGCGTGCCCATGCCTGGAGGTTGCCCTTCTCGCGGACCGGCGCCCGCTGTACCGAGAGCTCCACGGCGAGGCGCTCACAGAGCAGCTCGCAGTGGTGCTGATCCTCGTCGCTGTCGGCGCGGAGTCCGTAGTTGAGGTGCATCGCCTGGACGCAGTCGGGCCCGGCGACGCGCGTCGCGAGATCGAGCAGGCACACCGAATCGCGCCCGCCCGAGAGCATGACCACCACGGCGCGGTGCGGGACGAGGAGACCCCCGGCGGCCACCCGAGCCACCAGCTGCTCATGCTCGTGCACGACCTGTTGGCGTGTCACTGCTGGTCCGCGAGGCGGTGAGGACCTCGCCTCACTCCTCCTCGTCCACGAGGCGCGCGACGAACATCTCGGTCGAGACGCTGAAGCCCTTCAGCTTGATCTCCCCGATGCGATCGAACTCGAGGTGGGAGCCGGCGCGTTCGACCACCGGCCGGGTGACCAGCACTTCGCCCCCCGCCGAGCGAGCCGCCACGCGCGATGCGATATTCACATCTCGCCCGAAGTAGTCACCATCGCGGTAAAGGGCGTTGCCGAAGTGGATACCGATGCGGGGCAGAGGGCGCTCGCTCTGTAGTCCCTGAAACCCGACTGCCCAGTCGGTCAGCGTCGCCGGGTCTGCGCTGACGATCATGACCTCGTCACCGATGGTCTTGACCACCCGTGCCTCGTCGGGAAGCGTGACCGCGACCGCTTGCACGAAGCGCTCGACCGCGTCCAGCGCTTCGAGCTCTCCGGCCTCCTCGGTCATGCGCGTGTATCCGGTGAGGTCCGCAAACGCGAGCGCGGTCCTCATCCGTCCCGAGTCGTTGGCGGCTCCATCGAGGTCGACCTCCATGTGGCCCACGACGTCCTGCTCGATGAAGTGCCGCAGATAGCGCTCGTGGATCTCGTCCATCACGGGCGAGGAAAGGGGCAACAGGACTCTTGCCAGATCCTGCATCTCGTCGGCCACTTCGATGCCGGTAGCGCCCGAGCGCATGAGTGGCTCGTGTACGTAGAGGTGGAACAGGCGCACTTCGGCGTCTGCGATCTGCGCTATCGCCTGGCCGTAGACGCGGACCATTTGGAGGAGAGCGACCAGCGGCAGGCCCGCCTCCAGGCCGCTGGCGGCGTAGCGCAGCAGCCTTGCGTCTTGCTCGCGCAGGTCTCGCGCATCGGGGCTGAACCCCGCCGAGGTCAAGAGCCTCTCAGCGAGGGCCGGCTCAAGACCGGCTTCGCGCGCCGCGTCTGCCACGGTGTACGGCCGACCCGGTGAGGCGAGTAGCTCCTCGGTGTAGGCGTAGGCGAGCCTTCCCTCCTCAAGCGCCCGGCGGATCTCCCCGAAGGAGTGGCCCCGACCGCGCATGCGCCCGACCACGCGGGCGTTGCCGACCGCCGCGGGCGTCCACCCCTCGCGCCCGTCGTACTGCGGCACGAGCCCTTCGCGCACCCACCTCCTCAAGGTCGCGGGGCTTGTCCCGATCTGCTCGGCGACCTGGCGCAGCGTCAGCCTTTCATCGCTGTCCGCGGCCGCCCCGTCGCCGGTTCCGGCCGGGTGTGTACGCCTCTTCGACATACGCTCAATCGACGGTAACAGTCACCTGCCCGCTTCCCGGGCAAACACCCGTCGACACGGGCGGATTAGTCTGGCGGCGGGGTCCCAGCCAGGGCCCCGCCGCCCGCGGGCGTCACGGCCCGCGTCGTCAGCCGTTGGCGCTCGTAATGGCATTTCTCAGCCGCCGAGCCGCTTCAGAGGCCGGCAAGTGCAGCGCGGCCCGTGCCCGTCTAGGTCCCGCCCTGCAAATGGGGGTAGTCGGCGGCGATCATCTCCTGGTAGCGCGCAAAGACCGGCTTCGTCAGGGGGAGGATCGCGAGCGCGGCCTTGAGATCCCCGGCCGCCTTGATGCGCCTGCGGGCGATCGCGATCGCGACATTCTCCTTGCCTTGGAAGTAGCGGTTCGCCACATTTGAGTTCATCGACATCCGCACCGCCGGTTCCCAGTCGACGTCGTCGCTCCACTCCCACACGAGGTTTGGCTCCCCGGGACGACCGGCGCGGACGTTGACAACCAGGTCGACGTCGGGAAACTCGAACCTCTGTGGCGTGTCGGCCTCGCGCAGCCTCGTGCCGATCTTCGGGTCCTCGCTCATGATCGTGAAGGTCCGGTCGATGACCTCGCGGAACTCCTCGACCGAGTTGAATGCGGCCTCCGGCGCGTCCCTGTCGCTGCCGCTGCGCATGGCGCGGGCAGTCTAGCCCCGCGCCGGGGCCGTGGCTATCGCGCGTGAGCGCCCATAGGCTCTGCGCTCGGGCCCTCTCGCCATGACCCCGCCAATCCACCTCCAGCCGACCGCGCCGCTGGCTGAGCGCATCTTGCTGCCCGGCGATCCCGGCCGCGCGCTCTTGCTGGCCCAGACACTGCTCGACCAGCCGCGCATGTTCAATCACAACCGGGGGCTCTGGGGCTACACCGGGACGGCCCGCGACGGCGCCGCGCTCACCATCCAAAGCGCGGGCATGGGAGGACCGAGCGCGGCGATCGTTGTGTCAGAGCTCGCGGAGCTCGGCGCCGCGCGGATCGTGCGCGTGGGCACCTGCGGAGCGCTCGATCTGTCGCTCGAGCTGGGCGATCTGGTCGTGGTCGGCGACGCTCTCGCGGCGGACGGGACGAGCCACGCGCTCGGAGCGGGCGAGCACGTGACAGCGCACCCGGCGCTTCTCGACGCCTTCGCCCGGGCGGGGGCGCCCCGCCCCCAGACGGTCGTCTCGACCGACCTCTTCTATGACAACGACGTTGGGCGCCAGCGAAGCTGGAGCGAGGCCGGCGCGGCGGTCGTGGAGATGGAATGCGCCGCCCTGTTCGCACTCGCAACGACGCTCCAGATCCAGGCGGGTGCGGTCCTTGTGGTCTCGGATCTGCTCTGCGACCCGCCCGCCCGCATCGGCGCGGATGAGCTCCACGCCGCCGAGCGACGCATGGGCGACCTGGCCCTGTTGGCGTTGCCCTGCCGCTGAGGGCCGTGCAGAAGGTGTCAAGACCCGCCTCGATCGGCCAGCTTGTGCACTTACGCCCGCCAGCGATGCTTAAGTGCACAAGGCTCGAGGCGGGCGGCCACGTCGTCACGTTATGCACCGCCGCCTCGCCCACGACGCTGAGCCCCAGCCGTGGCGGCGGGTACCAACCCCCCAGCCCCGACCGCCCTACTGACCCCCCGCCGGCTTGGCCGCGGCCAGCGCCGACTCCACGCGCTCCAGCGCGGCCTCGAGCGCTTCGAGTCGGGCCTCTACGCCCGACGGGTTCTGTTCCGTCTCGGTTTCCTGGACGAGCCGCTCGAGCCGCTGCTCGAGACGGTCAAGCCCGTCCTCGATCCCCTCGAGCCTCTGCGAGACACTGCGCAGCCGCCGGGTCAGGCGCTCCAGGTCGCTGGCCGAGGGCAGATTGAGCGCCGCGAGGGCCAGCTCCTGAGCGCGCATCGCTCGCTCCCTCGTTTCGAAGGCCGCCGACAGGGCCCCGCTACGACCGCGCTCTCCAGCAGGTCTTGCGCCAGCTTTCCGATCGTCTCTTCGCCTTGGCTGACGACCCGCTCGTGGAACGATTTGTCGTCGCTGTCCGGGTTCACCGCGCGAACTGTAGCGCGAGGGCGCGGGCCCGCCGGACCGCCCGACCAACCCTAATCCTCGTCTTCAGCGTCACCGTGAGAGCTTCTGAGCGTCAGCGTGAAAGCATCTACATGTTTGGAGATCCCATCGGACGTCAAGCAACGGTTCGCCGTTGCAAACAAAGCCCTCAATCAGTAGCTTCTGCCTGAAGCCGCTCTGGGTGAAGCCCGGCGCGCGGCCAAAGGGAGTCCAGGCTGGCGGGAACGACGGAGGACTGAAGAAAAACGTTGCGCAGAGCCGACGGCGGGAGAAAGGCATCTCCGCGGAGGAGCCGCAAGTTGGTTGTCGGGGCGGTGACGCTCATCACGACCCTCGCCGTGCTGGGCATGGCCGCGCTCCCGAGCGCGTCGGCCACGGAGTGCACGGTGGTCGTGACGCTGATCACCGGACAAAAGCTCATCTTCCACTTGCCACCGGGCGTCCCACCGTCGTCGTTGAAGCTGCCGGCGGGCGTGGCCTCCATCAAAGAGACTTGCCCGAGCACCCCCACCAAGACGACGCCCACGACGCCCACGACGCCGCGCACGACGACGACCCCACCGTCGACTACCAAGACGACACCGCCTCCTTCCAAGCCGCCGCCGAAGAGCTCTGGCGGGGGCCATTCCAAGCAACCTTCGTCCTCCCACCACAGCAGCGGCGGGTCGAGCCCGGGCTCGTCATCGCATCACTCCGGATCGTCTTCGCATTCAGGCTCGGGCTCAACTTCGCCCAACAACAACAACGGCTCGCCTCAGCCCCAGCGCTCCTCGGGTGGAGTGCCCACCCCCAGCAATCCCTCGTACAGCTTCGCGTCACCGAACCCCTCGCCGCTCGGCGTGCCCAACTTCTTCATCGACAGCTTTGCGATTCCGCCGTTTTTGTTGCCGATTTATCAGGCGGCTGGGATTCGAGTACGACGTGCCGTGGCAGGTGTTGGCGGCGATTAATGAGATCGAGACGGATTATGGGCGTCAATTTGTCTGTTTCTTCGGCGGGGGCGGTGGGGTGGATGCAGTTTTTGCCTTCGATGTGGAGGAAGTGGGGGGTCGATGCGACGGGGTCTGGGGTCGCGGATCCGTATAACCCGGTGGACGCGATTTTTACTGCGGCTAGGTATTTGAGTGCGGCGGGGGCGTCGAGGAATTTGCCTAGGGCGATTTTTGCTTATAACCATGCGTGGTGGTATGTGCAGTCGGTGCTGCTGCGGGCGAAGTTGATCGGCGGGATGCCGAATTCGCTGGTGAGCGGCGTTGACGGGGTTGGTGGAGGGTCATTTCCCGGTCGCGGCGCCGGCGCGCTACGCCGATGATTATGTCGAGGGGCTGGCGATAAGCGCGTGAAGAAGGGGGGCAACGCGGCGATCCCGGTGGAGTCCGACCCGTCGAGAAGGCGACCGCGATTTACGCCAAGCAGAGGTCGCCGGTGATCGCGGTTAACGACGGCAAGGTGATCAAGATCGGCCAGGACAGCAGTGGGGGCGCTATCTGGAGTTCCAGGACTCCAACGGCAACGTTTATACCTACGCGAACCTGGGCTCGTCCCGAAGTTCTATCCGGTGCCTAAGCCGGTGCCGATCTCCGCGGCCGGGGTCGTCAAGGCGCTGACCGCGCCCGAGCTCGCCAGAAGCCCGGCACGGCGGCGACGTCGGGGTCCAGAACGTGCTGACGTCGAACGCGTCCTCCGGCTCGCAGAAGAGCTCTCATCAGCCCGCCAAGGCTTCCTCCACGCGAACCCCACCAATGAATCCGCCCTCCAGTTCCCAAGCGTGCCGGCGTCGCTCGGCAGGCACCAACAGCCAGACCTCAGCTCTTGGGAGCAAGTCAAGCACAGGGACTGCTCCCAGCGAGCCTGGCCGAGCCGCCGCCTCAGGTCAAGCAGCGGCTCTTCGCGCTTCCCGTCGCGGGCGGCGTCATATGCGGCCGGAGGGTCGAGTGCAGCTCCGCTCGGAGCAGCGCCAGCCAGCAGATCGAGAACTTCCAAAACTATTTCTCGGGCGTGCTCCATCTGGCGCACGATCAGTACACGCTAAAGCCGCTTGAAGGCGGGTTCGGAGGTGGTCGCCGGCACGATCCTCGGGCGGATCGGCGCCGGGAGCAAAAAGCACGCTTCGCACCTTGAGTTCATGATCCGCCCGGCGGGGCGAAAAGGCCCCGTACGTCGACCCCAAGCCGATCCTCGACGGCTGGGAGCTTTTGCAGGCCACCTCGATCTACCGCGCCTCGGGGATCGACCCGTTCAAGGGCAAGGACCCCTCGATCGGCCAGATCCTACTGATGTCAAAAACCCAGCTCGAGGAGCGCGTGCTCTCAGACCCGCGCGTGCAGATCTATGCCTGCGGGCGGCGCGACATCGCGACAGGCCAGATCGACCGGCGGATCCTGGGCGATATCGAGTTCCTCTCGGCCTCGGGCCTAAAACCGTACATCTCGGGCCTCAAATGCGGCGCCACGTCAAACGGCTCAAACGGCATCGACCCCGAAGGCAAGACCGGGGAGAGCATGGACATCTCCAAGATCAACAACATCCCGATCCAGGGCCACCAAGGATCGGGATCGATCACCGACATCACGATCAGGCGCTGCTCACCCTCCAGGGACTCTTCAAACCGACGGCGATCGTCTCCGGCATGAGCTACAAGGGCCAGTCGATCACGGTCTCGCTGCCGGACCATTCCAAAATCGCATCCAAGTGTCCTACACGCCGATGCTCGGCCCAAACAAGAACCTCTCCGCGGCGTGTCGAACATCCTCAAGCCCGGTCAGTGGATCCAGCTCATCCAACGACTCGGACAGATTCCCGAGCCGACCGTTCCCATCAACCCGAGCAAATACGCGGTCAAAAGATAGGGCGGCTGCCCCTCTTCCGCTTCGTGCAGCTCGAATACCCCTGGCCCCTGGGGCCGCCTGACGGTCGCTACCTATTGCGGCGGTCCGGGGAAAGCGAGAGCTCGGAGCCGGCCCACGTGCTCGTGCTCGCGACCCTGGGGGCGCCGCGACGCGGCTTGGTGGCCCGCCGTCGCTCGCGGCCGCGGGCTGCGCCTGAACCGGAGCCCGCGGCGGTCGCCACCGGGCGGGCGACGGTCATCGACGTGGGCGCGCCACTAGGCGACGACGACGCCAGACGCTGGCTCGCGCGCGCAGGGGAGCCCGAGCTGGAGGTGGGAATTGGCGTCCTGAACCGGGCCTTGCGCGCATTCCGGCTCGTGAGCGCGGATCCCGATCTTCACCCGGTCGGGCGAGGGCAGGCGCTCGTGGCCAGGCTGGGCTTCGGTCACGGCGAGCAGGTGGCCGACGGCCACTGGACCGACGCGCGAGAGCTGATCGGCAAGCGCAGGCGCCAGTCGCGGGCCAAGGTTTTGCAACCTCAGGCCAGGCTGGCCGCGGTGCTCGGAGGGCGCGAACCCCTGCTCGTGACCGAGGAGCTCGCGCTTAGGGCGCGGGCCGACCTCGAGCAGGACCGCGACCGTGAGGCTGCCCTCCAGGTCCTCGTGGCGCTCGACGCCGCGCTTGCCGAGCTCCAGATCGATCCGGCCTCGTCCGTGCTCGAGGAGCGACTTGAGGAACTGCGGGCGCAGCGAGACGCGGTCGCGCGCGCGGCCCAGTCGGCGCTTGCCGGACCCCTCCCAGCGACCGACAGCGAGGCCGTCGAGGTGACGCTTGCGCGCATCGAGGCGGCGCTGCGGGCGCGGGCCGCAGCCCACGCCCAGCGGTAAGTGGTCGCGGGCGCAAGTACGTGCGATGGACTAAGAGTCTGTTTGACACAGGCTCTAAGGCCGTGAGGCCCGAAAGTAAGTGGTGAGATCGGGGGATCGCCTCCGATCTCCCGATGTGCAGCGACCTGGTTTAGCTCACTCTCTCCTGACAGGGAACATCATACGAGAAAGGAGCCAACGATGACCACGATCAAGACCCAGGCACAGCAAACAATCGTCGCGCTCAAGGGAGTGTGGGCGGACATGAATTACGCGCAGCGACGTATGCTCGATATCCGACTGGGGCTCCCGCCCGAGGATTCCGGGCAGGACGATGGCAAGGGCGCGCGAATCGAGCAGCTCGAGGCCCTCTACCGCCTGGACGCGTCCGCCCGCTGAACGAGCGCAGCCGCGCGGCCCAGACCGGCCGCGCGGTTCGGGGACACTCGCCCGAGCACGAGGGCGAGGAGGCGGAACGTGCGTTCAGATGCTTCTTCACGAGCGCCGCCGCAAGGGTTATGATCCTCCCCCCCAATAAGCGAGGAGGAGGGATCGATGTCGGCGACGACTCCGCAACAGGCTCCCGAGCCTGTTCTCGAGGCTGAGAAGCTTGACCGAGGTGTCGGGTTCCTAGGGCTATTGTGGGCGTCGGAGGGCTCGATCATCGGGTCGGGCTGGCTGTTCGGCGCCCTCACGGCCGCGGCCCTCGCCGGTCCTTCGGCCATCATCGGGTGGGGCCTGGGATCGGTGATCATCCTGTTGCTTGCGCTGATCCACGCAGAGCTTGGCCCCCTGTTCCCGGTCAGCGGCGGAACCAGCCGCTTCCCCCACTACGCCTTCGGCAGCTTCGCCGGAGCGACGTTCGGTTGGATGTCCTACCTGCAGGCGGCGACGGTGGCGCCGATCGAGGTGCTGGCCGCGATCCAGTACCTCTCCCTCGCGAGCTTCGCGCACGGCTGGTACAACTCGGCCAAGGGCACGCTCAGTGGCACGGGGATCGTGGCCGCGATCGTGCTGATGGTGATCTTCGTCTGCATCAACTTGATCGGCATCCGCTGGCTGGCGAGGGTCAACAACGCCGCGACGTGGTGGAAGGTTGCCATCCCCATCCTGGTGATCATCGTGCTGATCTCGACGCACTTCCACAGCCAGAACTTCGGCCACGCCGCCGGCGGATTCTTCCCGAACTCGAGCAACCCGGTCAAGCCGATCCTGCTGACCCTCCCGGCCGGGATCGTGTTCTCCCTCCTGGGCTTCGAGCAGGCGGTCCAGTTAGGCGGCGAAGCGGCAAATCCCAAGCGCGACCTCGCGCGCGCGGTGATCGGCTCGATGATCATCGGCGCCGTCATCTACATCCTCGTTCAGATCGCGTTCATCGGCGCTATGAAGCCCAGCCTGCTGGTCTCCCAGCACGGGTGGGTCAACATGGGCGCGACCAACACCAACCCGACGGTGGTGAATGTCAACAAGGGACCATTCTGGAGCGTCGCCAGCCTCGCCGGCATAGCCTGGCTCGCCACGGTGCTGCGCATCGATGCGGTCGTATCGCCCAGCGGCACAGGGCTCATCTACCTGACCTCTTCCTCGCGTCTCAGCTTTGGCTTGAGCAAGAACGGCTACATCCCGGACGCGTTCGAGAAGGTCGCCAAGGGCACGCGCGTGCCCGTGTTCGGCCTGATCGTGTGCACGGTCCTCGGCCTGCTGTTCCTGCTGCCGTTCCCGAGCTGGGCCAAGCTCGTCGGCGTGGTCACCGACGCGTCGGTGCTGATGTACGCGGGTGCGCCGCTGGCGCTGGGGGCGCTGCGTAAGCAGAAGCCCGATCTCCCACGCGTGTACCGGCTCCCGTGGGCAAATGTCCTCTCACCCCTTGGGTTCGTGATGGCCAACTTGGTCGTCTACTGGACCGGCTGGCAGATCTACTCGACGCTGATGATCGCGCTGCTGATCGGCTACGCGCTGATGGCGCTGTCCTATTGGGCCAACCTCAACCCCCACAAGCCCGCCATCGACTGGCACGCAGCCGCCTGGATCGTGCCGTACCTGATCGGGATGGGGGTGATCTCATACCTCGGCCAGTTCCCCAGCCCAGCGGGTGGAATCCTCGACGGCGTGGGGGTCTTCAAGACGGTTCTGGTCGGTCCGAAGTTCGACATCCCCTTCTACGTGGATCTGGGCGTGGTGGCGGCGTGGGCCCTGGTTATCTACTACGCGGCGATATCGATGCGCCTACCCGAGTCCAAGGTCGACAAGTACGTCGAGGAGGTCTACCCGCCGCCGGTCACCGAGTAGGCGGACGACGCACGCAGGCCCAGCTGCAGGGCCACTGCATCGAACTCGGCGGCGACGTCGCGGCCGAGCCGCACCGCGGCGCGCCCGTCGAGCGGGGTAGGCCCGCGGGTGACGATCGCGAGCCGACCACCGCCGGCGAGCGTGCGCAGCGGAAGCTCGGCCACCGGATGGACCTCGAGCGATGAGCCCACGCACAGCATCAGCTCGGCTTCCTGCGCTAACCGCTGGGCGCGCGTCAGGGCCTCGAACGGCAGGAACTCGCCGAACAGCACCACGTCGGGCTTGAGCACTGCGCCACAATCGCACCGCGGCACGCCCCGGGCGTCGGCGGCTTGACGCGTGCGCACGGCCGGGAGCGGATAGGAGGCTCCGCAGCGCAGACACGACGAGTGCGCGATGGTGCCGTGGACCTCCACGAGCTCGCGCGTGCCCGCGCGGCCGTGGAGCCCGTCGATGTTCTGGGTGATGACGGCCTCGAGCAAACCGCCGCGCTCGAGCAGTGCCAGCACCTCGTGGGCCCGATTGGGTCGCTTGTCCTCGAGCGTCTGAAAGCGCTGGCCGTAGAAGGCCCAGAATCGCTCTGGATCGCGCCGGAAGACATCGATGTGAGCGACCTCCATCGGATCGACGCCCTCCCACAGCCCGCTCCCCGGCGAGCGGAAGTCGGGGAATCCCGGAGGGCACCGATACGCCGGCCCCCGTCAGCGCGACGGTCATCTGCGAGGCGCGGAGCAGCTCGGCGAGCCGCCGCACCGGCGTCGGACGCGTCACCTCCCGCGGAAGCGAGGGGTTCGCTTTTGAAGGAATGCCCCGATCCCCTCGCGCGCGTCCTCTGAGCCAAAGACCCCCTCGAATGCGGCCTTCTCGGCCTCGATCCCCGCGTCCAGATCGTCGGTCGCGGAGACGCGCTTGATCTGCTGCACCGCCAGCGGTGCCTGTGCCGCGAGCTTCCGGGCCCAGGCGAGCGCCGTGTCGAGCAGCTCGTGGTCGGAGACCACGCGATTTGCGAGCCCGAGCTCATACGCCGCATGGGCGGAGATCGACTCGCCGCCGAGGTTCATCTCGAGCGCACGAGCGGTCCCTACCAGGCGCGGCAGCCGCTGCGTACCGCCGAAGCCGGGGATGATGCCGAGGCCTATCTCGGGCTGGCCGAAGCTCGCCGACTCGGCCGCGAGCCGAATATCGCACGCCATGGCCAGCTCGCAACCTCCGCCCAGGGCGGCCGCGTTGACCGCCGCGATCGTCACGATCGGCGAGCGCTCCATCGTGCGCAGCAGCCCATGCACGCGGTCGACAAACGCGCGGGCCGCCGCCGCGTCCATCGCCACGAAGGACTTGATGTCGGCTCCCGCGCAGAAGAGCTGCTGGTTGGCGGAGGCGAACACGAGCGCGCGCACCTCCTCGGACTCGCTCACCGTCGACCACAGTCGCTCCAGCGCCTCCACCACCTCGAGCGAGATCGAGTTCGCCGGCGGGCGGTCGAGCCACGCGATCGCGGTTTCCCCGCGTCGCTCGAGCTTGACCGGGCGCTCCCGCCACTCCTCGTCAGGCCTGGGGTACGGGTAGAAGCCCTGGCCGCTCTTCACCCCGAGACGGCCCTGGGCGACGAGGCGGCGAAGGATCAGCGGAGGCGTGAAGCGCTCGCCCCACTCGGAGGCGGCGCGCTCCAGGCGCGCCAGCACATCGTCGAGCCCGAGCTGGTCGGCGCGCGCGAAGGGCGGCGGCGTCACCCCGGCTCCGGCCATCATGCCGAGGTCGATCTCGCGCATTGACGCGACTCCCTCTTCGAGTACCAGGCACGCCTCGACCAGCGCCTTGAGCGTGAACCTGTCGGTCACCCGCTCCGCGCGCCCGGCCGCGCGGTACGGGCGCGCTCAGCGCCGGTGCTCATAGAAGCCCTTGCCCGTCTTCGCCCCGAGGTCGCCGCCCGCGACGAGCTCCCGCATCCCGCCGTGGACATAGAAGCGCTCGCCATAGGACTCCTCGAGGTATTCGGCGACGTAGAGCACCGTGTCGAGTCCGAGGATGTCGCTGAGGACGAAACGGTCCCACCGGCGCGGCCCCGGACTCGCCCACGATCCGGTCGAGCTCCTCCAGGGCGATCCCCGTCTCCTCTTGGTAGCGCCACAGCTCGGCGACGCTTGAGTTGAGGATGCGGTTGACGACGAAGCCCGGCACCTCGGCGCAGCGGATCGGAGTCTTGCGGACGGCCTGCGCGAAGTTGACCGCGTCCTGGACGGTCTCCGGGGCCGTGTCGTCGCCTTCGATCACCTCGATCAAACGCATCACGGACGCGGGATAGAAGAAGTGAAAGCCCACCACGCGCTCGGGCCGCGTCGTCGCGAGTCCCATCTCGGTGATCGAAAGCGACGATGTGTTGGAGGCGAGGATGGCGTGGCCCGGCGTCACCTCGTCGAGCTGCGCGAAGACCTCTCGCTTGAGCTCGATCCGCTCGGGCGTCGCCTCGACCACGAAGTCGACGTCGCCGAAGTCCTCATACGAAGTGGTCGGCGTGATCTGGGACAGCTTGCGCTCGAGCTCGGCGGGCTCGAGCTTGCCCGCCTCCACGCTCCCTTGCCACAGCGATCGAGCCTTGTCCATTCCCGTGCGGATGAACCGCTCGTCGATGTCTTTCAGGACGACCGGCATCTCGGCATTGGCGATGGTTTGGGCGATCTCGCCGCCCATCGTGCCGGCGCCGACGACGGCCGCTTTGAAGACGAACATACGCCTTGCACGCTACCCCACGTCGGGTCTCAGTGCCGCCTCGAGCTCGACGCCAAAGCGCGACAGCGTCTCTTCCAGGGACCGGCTCATGGCGCGGCGAATGAACAGCACGTCGACGAGCTTCAGCAACGGCGATCGCCGCTTGAGCGCGTAGTCGAGGCTGAGCGTGATCGAGACATTCTCCCCGTCGGCCTCGAACGAGACGGTCTGGGTCCCGCGGATGGAGTCGTCCTGCACCGCGACCGTCTGACCGCCGGGCGTCTCGTAGCTGACCACCCGCTCGCGGACCGTCCCGCGCCCGGCCGGTCCCGACCGCCAACTCACCTCCCCGCCGGGCTCGGGCCAGCCGCCGGTGACGCTCTCCACATCTGCCAAGCCCACCACCCACCGCGGCCACCTGCCGGTGTCGTACCAGACCGCCTCCGCGTCTCCGACGGTGCCGGGGAAGAGGGCTGTCGCGCGCGCGACCGGCATCGACGCCGAGTATCGTTCGACGGTTGGATGAAAGGCGGAAATAGTCCGCGTTTCATCCAACCGTGCCGGACGTCTATTATTCGCATGGTCGAATGATCTCCACGTAACGGCCAGCGCAACGGAGCCCCCGCCGCGATCGTTGTGAGGGGGCTGACCAAGGACTTCGACCAGATCAAGGCCGTGCGGGGCGTCGATTTCGAGGTCGCGCCCGGGCGAGGTGTTCGGCTTCCTCGGTCCCAACGGCGCCGGGAAGACCACCACCATCAACATGCTCTGCACGCTCGCCAAGCCGACGAGCGGCTCCGCGACGGTAGCGGGCCACGACGTGGTCAAAGAGCGAGACGACGTCCGGCGCAACATCGGTCTGGTCTTCCAGGACCCCACGCTCGACGGCTACCTGACCGCCGCCCAGAACCTAAAGCTCCACGCCGAGCTCTACGGAATCCAGTCCGACCTGGTCAGGCCACGGTCCGAGCAGGTGCTTGTAATGGTGGGACTGTGGGAGCGGCGCGACACCAAGGTGATGACCTTCTCCGGCGGGATGCGCCGCCGGCTCGAGATCGCGCGCGGCCTGATGCACTCGCCCCGGGTGTTGTTCTTGGACGAGCCTACGATCGGCCTCGATCCTCAGACGCGCCGCTTGATCTGGAACTACATCCGCGAGCTCAAGGAGCAGGAGGAGATCACGATCTTCATGACCACTCACTACATGGACGAGGCGGAGTGGTGCGAGCGGATCGCGATCATGGACCACGGCCAGATCGTCGCCCTGGATTCCCCGGAGAAGCTCAAGGCCGAGGTCGGCACCGACCGCGTGGTGATCCACACCGACGACGACGAGGCTGCGATTGCCGCGCTCAAGGAGCGGTTCGGGCTAGATGCGCAGATCGTCGAGGGCGCGGTCACTTTCGGCGTCCCTGAAGGCGAGCAGTTCGTGCCGCGGCTCTTTGCGGAGCTGGGGATTCCGATCCGCGCGGTCCACGTCTCACGGCCCACGCTCGACGACGTGTTCATGTCATACACCGGCACCTCGATCCGTGATGCCGAGGAGAACAACGCCAATTTCAAAAACCGCGTGATGATGCAGATGATGACGCGCCGATGAGCACGACCAAGATCACCACGCCAGAGGCCCCGGGCGCGCCTGCGCCCCAGCGCGGACCGGTCGTCAGGGTCACGGTCCCCCGCCGGACCGTCTTCTCGGAGCTGCGCGCGATCAGGATCGTCTGGCGACGCGAGCTGATCCGGTTCTTCAGCGACCGCCTGCGCATCGTGACCTCGCTCGTGCAGCCGCTTTTGTTCTTGTTCGTGCTGGGCTCGGGGCTCCAGCGGCTCGCCAGCGCCGGCACACACGGCGTCGACCTAAAGACCTTCCTGTACCCCGGGATCCTGTGCATCTCGGTGATGTTCATCGCGATGTTCCAGGCGGCTTCGATCGTCTGGGATCGCGAGTTCGGCTTTCTGCGCGAGATGATGGTCGCGCCCGTGCGGCGCAGCTCGATCGTGATCGGCAAATGCCTGGGCGGCGCGACCGTGGCGAGCTTCCAGGGCGTGATCGTGCTCGCGCTCGCCGGCTTTGTGCACGTGCCCTACAACGCCGTGATGATCCTCGGCGTGTTCGGGCTGCAGATGCTGCTGGCCTTCACGATCACGGCCTTTGGCGTGATGATCGCCATCCGCATTAAGCAGATGCAGTCGTTCATGGGCGTGATGCAGATGATCATCACCCCGATGTTCTTCATCTCGGGCGCGCTGTTCCCGCCCAACGGGCTGCCCGGCTGGCTGACCGTGCTCAACCGCCTCGACCCGGTGACCTATGCGGTCGATCCGATGCGCCAGCTGGTGTTCAGCAACCTGAGCATCTCGCCGGCGGCACGCCAAGCGCTCGACCCCGGAATCACCTGGTGGGGGTGGCGCGTGCCCCCAGGGCTCGAGGTCGCGGTGGTCGCGCTCCTCGGCCTGGCGATGCTGGGAATCGCGATCTGGGAGTTCAGTGCTACGGAGTAGTGGCGTGGTGTCCGTCGGCGCCGTGCCCGACGAGCTCGTCGTGGTCGACGTCCTTGCCGAGCCTGAGAAGCTCGCGCAGGAAGTCCTTGCCGACCAAGCCCATCGACAGCAATGAGCCGAATAGGACCACGGCGTCAATCGACTCGCGTCCCTGCTTGTTCCAGTAGTCGTCCTTCAGATTGAGCCACAGCGCGAACTCATCGAGCGTGAGCGCGGCGCCGGCGCCGTAGGTGGCGGAGGTCAGTCGCGAGCTTCGCCGCTTACGGGTCGCGGTGCCGATCTCGAGCATCCACAAATAGCCGACCAGAAGCAGGCCGGTGATGCCGAAGGTCATGTGGTGGATGTGGCGCCCGCCCGGCGTTACGTTGCGAAACGGTCCAATCCCGGCCCTGATCGAATGCGTGATCGCGCGCACCGTCGCGAAGGTGGTGAAAAACGAGGCTGAGCTGACGAGCTGGCGCTCCTTGCGGCAGTCCGCGAAGTGCTTGTTATAAAGCGCGCGGACCTCTTTGGCACGTGGGACTGGCACTGGGGGAAGTTTCTCAAACTGCCACGGTCTTGCGATCTTCGGCGGGCCGAGGCAGCAGAGTCTCGCGCGCGATCACGAGCCTCTGGATCTGCGCGGTGCCCTCGTAGAGCTGGAGGATCTTGGCGTCGCGCATGAGCTTCTCGACGGGATAGTCCTTGATGAAGCCGTAGCCGCCGTAGACCTGCACCGCGTCGGTGGTGACCTCCATCGCGGTGTCCGCCGCGAAGCGCTTGGCGTGCGAGGACTCGAGCGTGTTGCGCTTGCCCTGGTCCAGCAGCACGGCCGAGTTCCAGGTAGCGAGCCGGGCGAGATGGACCTTCGTCGCCATGTCGGCGATCATGAACTGAATCGCTTGGTGCATGGCGATGGGAACGCCGAACTGGACCCGCTCCTTGGAGTAGTCGACCGCGAACTCGAGCGCCGCGCGGGCGACGCCGGTTGCCATCGCGGCTACCCCCGGGCGGGTGCGGTCGAGCGTCATCATCGCGATCTTGAAGCCCTTGTTCTCCTCGCCCACGAGGTTCCCGAGCGGGATCTCGACGTCGTTGAAGCTGATCATCGCCGTGTTGGAGGCGCGCTGGCCCATCTTGTCCTCGTGCTTGTCAACCGTCACGCCGGCGTCGCGCGGGACGACGAAGCACGAGATCCCGCGATGGCCCGCCTCCGTGTCGGTCTTGGCGTAGACCGTGTACCAGTTGGCGTACTCGCCGTTGGTGATGAACGTCTTCGTCCCGTTGATGACCCACTTGTCGCCCTTGCGCACGGCCGTCGTCTTCATCCCGGAGACGTCTGAGCCCGCGTCTGGCTCGGTGAGGCAAAACGACGCGAGCACCGGCGCCTCGCTCAGCCTCCCCAGGTACTCCTGCTTGAGCTCCTCGGAGCCACCGATTACGACGGGCGCGATGGCGAGCCCGTTGCACGACAGCGAGGTACCGATTCCCGAGCAGCCCCAGGCGATCTCCTCCTCAATCAGGACACCGTCGAGGAGGCTGAGACCCGGCCCGCCGTACTCGGGCGGAAGGTGTGTGTTCAGGAGCCCGAGCTCCCAGGCCTTCTCGATGATCTCCCCGGGCCACGTCCCATCTCGGTCGTACTCCCACGCGACGGGGCGGATCTCCTTCTCCGCGAAATCGTGGGCCAGCTCGCGAATGCTCCGCTGGTCGTCGGTGAGCGTGAAATCAACCACTTGGACTGTCTCCTTGGGCGGCCGCGCCAGGTGAGTCCGGTGCGGCAAGATTGTCGATTGACTAGTCAGTCAATACCCTCTACAGCGTAGCGCTACTCCGGTTTCGCGCGCAATACTTAACCGATGCAAGGTGCGTTTGAGCCAGTGCTGTTCATCGTCTGCGGCCTGGGCGTCCTGGGCGCGGCGCTCGCGCTGGTGTCCGCCAGCAAGACGTGGAAGGAGTACGGCAAGAGCCGCCTGCTGATGGACCGCGACTCTGGCGCGGGCGCCGCGGGGGGTTCGGCGGCCGCGCTGCTCGAGCGCGACACCGAGATCCGTCAGCTGCTGGAGGCGCGCAACCAGCGGCGACAGCGCCGGGGGGAGCCGCCGCTGGACGTCGAGCAGGAGCTCTCCCGGCTCACCGCGCTCCAGGTGGACGCGGCGCTTCAGTCCGAGATCCGTGAGCTCGTGATCGCCCGCAACCACCGCAGAGCGCGGGCGGGGAAGCCGCCGCTCGACGTTGAGGCAGAGGTTTCGCATCAAATAAGCAAGTTGACCACGCTGCGGGAGCGCTGATCGTGGCCGAGGCCCACCGAGTCCAGCAAGAGGAGCTCCTCAACCGTCCCGGCACCTACTTCAACCCCCAGACCGAGATGCTCGTGGTCGTCGACGACTCCCCCGAGCTCAACGTCGAGATCTTCAACCTGGAGGAGTTCGAGGGCGCCGATTGGATCCAGATCTCGGATGAGGTGCCGCTCGACGAGGATCGGCGCGACGAGCTGCTCGAGACCTTCCAGGCCGCCTATCACTCCCGTCTCCCCACCGAGGACGAAGGGGAGGAGGAGACCGACGCGTTCGTGGAGGATCCGCAGGAGTAGGTGATTCTCGTGCGCGCGCATGCGCGCGCACGCCGGCCGAGCATGCTCGGCCGGGGCCGCCGGCACATGTGCCGGCGGCAACTACTTATTCAGGATCGACGCGCAGCGCTGCATCTTGGTCACGTCGTTGCCGGCCGACTGAATGCAGTTCGAGTAGCGCTGAAGCTTCCCGCTGGACGCGGTGCTGCCGGTCGACGAGCCGCTGCCCGTCGAGGACGTGGTCCCACCGAGCGACCCCTCGAGGCCGCCAATGAAGCTCCGCATCTGGCTCACAAACTGATTAAACGGCTTAGCCGAAGAAGGCGCCGCGATCGTCTGGGGCTGGTTGATGTCGGCGTACTGAACGACCAGCGAGACCTGCGCAGTGCGCACCCCGCCGAAGAGCGTGGAGATCGAGCCGCTCACCGGGACCCCGAAGGTGACCGCGAGCTTACGCAGGATGTGATCGTTGACGCCTGCCCACACGTCGAGCGTTGGGTTGCGGACCTTGCTCGCGACGCTCGTGACGCTGCCGCTGGAGATCCCCGAGCCCAGCACGGAGGGCGCCGAGTGGGCGACGCTGTTGAGGTCGGTGAGCATCTTGCTCACGTCGACCTGGCCGTGGACGTGGGTGGTGTTCGCGCCCTCCACGGTCTCGTTGCCCTCGACCACCGGATTGCGAATCCAGCTGATGAAGTCGATTTTCGGGAGCTTGCCGAACAGGCTGGAGCCGGTCGAGTTCGTGACCGGGGCCAGGCTCGACTCAAATTTCTTAAAGGTCGACTGCGGGAGCTGGTAGCTCGTGCCCCGGAGCGTCACGTAGCCCTTCGTCCCTGTCGAGATGACGCCCAAGGATCCCGATTTCCCGAGCGCGCTCAGACTGATCGTGAAATTGGACTTGGGGGCCTGACCCTTCCCGAGCGCCTCGAAGGGGCCGCCGAAGCTCAACTGGATGGGGGTCTTGAACGTCTGCGACCCCGACGGCGTCACGGCCAGCTTGACGCTGAGGTTGCCGCTGTTGATGGGGCGGTTCTTGAAGGCCTCGCGCAGCACGCTCTGGGCCTGGTGCGAGCTCCCGCCGCTACCGCCGCAGGCGGCGACCGCGACCGCCGCAAACGCCCCCACGATCAGTGTCCACGCAATCCGCTTGACCTGGATCCTCCCCATCGCGGGCGAATCTAGCACCCCACCTGCGCAGGCACGCCGGGTGCAGGGGTGACCCCGCGGACCGTAAACTCTCACCGCTCATGGGGCCCCGGACGATCCTTTACACGGGCAAGGGCGGTGTCGGGAAGACCTCGGTCGCAGCGTCTACGGCGCGCGCCTGCGCCGGGGCGAGGATGCGCACCCTGGTCCTCTCGACCGATCCCGCGCACAGCCTCGCCGAGGTGCTCGATAGCGAGATCGGCTCCGAGCCCACCGCGGTCTCCGATTCGCTCTGGGGGCTCGAGATCTCGGCCCAGGACGAGCTCGAACGTCACTGGTCGGCGGTCAAGGAGTGGCTGGGCGAGCTGTTCGCGCAACGCGGCATCGACCGCATCTCGGCCGCGGAGTTGACGGTCCCCCCGGGCATGGATGAGGTCTTCTCGCTGCTGCGCCTGCAGGCTCACTCTCAATCCGGTGAGTGGGACGCGATCGTCGTGGACTGCGCGCCCACGGGAGAGACGCTGCGTCTGCTCTCGCTTCCCGACGTCGCCAGGTGGTGGATCGACAAGGTCTTCCCGATCGAGCGCCAGCTGGTCGCCGCGGCCGCTCCGCTGGCTCGCTCGGTCCTCGACATCCCGCTTCCCAGTCACGAGGTTTTCGCGGACATACGGCGACTCTCGGAGAACCTGATCGCGATCAACGAGGCGCTGCGCGACCACACCAGGACCACGGTGAGGCTCGTCGTGACGCCCGACAAGATGGTGATCGGGGAGGCGATGCGGACCTTCACCTACCTCAACCTGTACGGCTATCTGACCGACGCGGTCGTGGTCAACCGGATCTTCCCCGAAGCGGTGGGCTCGTATTTCGGGGACTGGCGCAAGGTTCAGGAGCGTCACCTGGGGATGGTGCAGGAGGCCTTCGCGCCGGTGCCCGTGTTGCAAGCTCCGTTCTTCGAGCGCGAGGTGATCGGGGGCGAGATGCTCGACCGGCTGGCCGGGGAGGTGTTCCGCGCACACGAGCCGGCCGCGATCCTGCACGATCAGGTCTCGCAGGAGCTCGAGATGGTCGACTCGGGCGCCCGCCTGCGAATGCGCCTGCCCTTCGTGAACAAGACGGACATCTCGCTCAAGAAGATCGGGCTGGAGCTCGTGGTCAGCGTCGACGGTCAGCGGCGCACGATCGCGCTACCGCCGCCGGTGGCGGCGCTCGCACCCACCGGAGCACGATTCGTGAAGGACACACTGGAGGTCAGCTTTGCCGAAGAACCGACGAGCGAACAACACGCCTGACGCCGCGCCGGACCCGCTGCGCCAGCTCTCCGAACGGCTCGACCGCGCCTCGGCGCAGGCGCGCCGGCTGGCGGTCGAGGCCGCCGAAGCGGCCCTGCGGGGGGCGCCGGTCCCGCCGGCTTCGGGCTGGGCAGTGCCGGGGGACGAGAAGGGCTCCGACGCCGTGCTCGAGGGGATCCTGTCAGCGCTGCATTCGGTGCGCGACCTGATCCCGCCTGAGCTCGCGCGCAGGCTCGCCGAGGCCGTGCGCGAGCTGTTGCTGGCGATCAGGGCGCTGCTCGACTGGTACATAGAGCGCCTCGACCGCCGCGAGGCCCCTGCCGGCGAGCCGCAGGACATACCGATTCTCTAACGGTGGCTAACCGAACGCGCCGAGATAGCTGCTCACTACCACGTAGCCGCACACGGCCCCCACCACCACGATCCCGAACAGGATCAGGCTGCGCGAGTGGATCACGTGCCCGTAGACCCCCACGACCAGCCCCACGACGATCGTGACCGTCAGCAGCGTGAGCGGTGGGGCCTGAGCGGCTAGCAGGAGCAACGCGAACAGAACCCTATATTTGGGGCTGATTTTGCGCGCCGCCTCGCCAACCGCCGCGTCCCTGCCCGCATCCGTCGAGGACGTCGACAGCGGACTGCGCGCGGCCGGCTACCTTGCCGAGCCCTCGACCACGCTCGTGTCCTTCCTCGCCACCAAGCTCGGCAAGCCCGTGCTGGTGGAGGGGCCCGCGGGCGTGGGCAAGACCGAGCTCGCCAAGTCGCTGGCGCGCTATCTCGACCGCCGCCTGGTCCGTCTCCAGTGCTACGAGGGTCTCGACGAGGCCAAGGCCCTGTACGAGTGGAACTACCGCAAGCAGCTGCTGCGGATCCAGGCCGAGTCAGACGGGGCTGGCTGGGAGGAGGTTCAAGAGGACATCTTCGGCGAGCCGTTCTTGCTCGAGCGCCCGCTCATGACCGCGATCGTCGCCGACGAGCCGGTGGTTCTGCTGATCGACGAGATCGACAAGACCGATCAGGAGTTCGAGGCGATGCTGCTCGAGCTGCTCTCGGACTTCCAGATCTCGATCCCCGAGCTCGGTCGTGTCGAGGCCAGGACGCGGCCGGTCGTGGTGCTCACCTCCAACAACACGCGCGAGCTGACCGAGGCGCTGAAGCGGCGCTGTCTGTACCTCTGGCTCGACCACCCAACGCTCCAGCACGAACTCGAGATCGTGAGGCTGCACTGCCCCGATCTGAGCGAGGTCGTCGCCCGCAGGCTCGTCGAGATCGTCCACCACGTGCGCGAGCTCGACCTGAAGAAGCCCCCGAGCATCGCGGAGTCGATCGACTGGGCCCGTTCGCTCATCCTGCTGGGGGCGGCAGAGGTGGACGAGCGCGTCCTGCGCGAAACCATGAGCGTCATCGTCAAGCACCGCACCGACCTCGACACGGTCGCCGAGCGCCTGGGCGTGGTGCTCGAGCCGTCCGCGTGAGCGCCGTCGATCTACGGCGAGCTGCGCAGCCCTCCCGAGGGCTTCGACGCCCAGCTGCTCGAGTTCGCGCAAGACCTGCGCACCGAGGGCGTAGCGGTCGGCACCTCCGAGATGCTCGACGCCTTCGCGGCCCTGCGCCACGTCCCGTGGCGCGACGAGCGGGACTTTCGCGAAACGCTCGCCGCGACGCTGGCCAAGTCTTTCGAGGATCGGCGGATCTTCGAGCTGGTGTTCGAGCGCTTCTTCTTTCGCGCCACCGAAGCCGAGGCGGCCAGGCTGGAGCCGGGCGGGCGCAGCGCCGAGGAAACCGAGGCAGCCCGCATCGATCTGGAGTCGCTGCGCAAGCAGATCGCCGAGGCGCTCGCAAACGGGTCCGAGGCGGCGATGCGCGACCTCGCCCAGCTCGCGATCGCGGCCCTGGCGGGTGAGGGCTCGGGCGTGATCGGGGTCGACGTGCAGAGGATCCGCCGCGCGCTGCGCTTGAGGAGCGACCCCCAGCCGGACCTGCCCGCGGACGACCCTCGCCGCAAGGGGCTGCCGCGCGAACAGCTGAGGCGGTTCGAGCGCCAGGTCCGTCGCGAGCTCGAGCGCGAGGCGATCGCGCGCACCGCCACGCTGCCGCCCAAGCGGCCGCTGTCGGAGCTCGACCGCGCCCTCCCATCGGGTCCGATCCAGGATCTCGCGGCGGTCCATCGCGTGATGGCCCAGCTCAAGCGCAGGCTCGCCACCGAGGGGCACGAGCTGCGCGGTCGCCGCCGCCATGCGCACGTGGACGTACGGCGGACCGTGCGCGCCTCGCTGCAGACGGGGGGCGTTCCGGTGCAGCTCAAGTTTCGCCCGCTGCGACCCCGCCGCCCCGAGATCTTCGTCCTCTGCGACGTCTCGACGAGCGTCACCTCGGCGAGCACATTCTTCCTGTCGGTGCTGCACGCGCTCCACGACTCCTTTCGAAAGCTGCGCTCGTTCGTGTTCATCGAGCGCATCTCCGAGGTGACTTCAGTGTTCGAACGCGAGCGCGACTTCCGCGCGGCCTCGGACGCGGTCTCGCGCACCGCCGGCGTCGCCGACGTCTCGGGCTATACGGACTACGGCCGCGTCTGGAGCGAGTTCCTCGCGCTCGTGGAGGCCGAGCTCGACCCCCGCGCAACCGTGATCGTGCTCGGCGACGCCCGCACCAACGGGCGCCCACCGCGCGAGGACATATTCGCCCAGGTCACGGCCCTCGCCGGCCGCACGTTCTGGCTCAACCCCGAGCCACGGCTCTACTGGAACTACGGCGATTCCGTGATCGCGCGCTACGAGCGCCACTGCACGGCCTTCGAGTGCTGGCGGACCGACCAGCTCGAGGGGTTCGTCAAGGCGCTCGCGCACACGCGCTAGGCGCTAGCATCACTCGGCGACCTATTCAACAGGGGGGCTGGCGGGAAAGCCGGCTGAGATAGCGCCCCATCGGAAACCCGGCGCTGACCCTTCGAACCTGTGGGGTAATGCCCGCGAAGGGAGTGACAGACGACACCAATCGAGGCGCCGCTGAGATGGTCGGGCGACGCCGACGGCGCCGCCGCCGTGGTCGTCGAGGCAGTCAGCCGCACCTTCGAGACCCGCCGCGGCACCGTCCAGGCGCTCGAGGGCATGTCGCTGCGCGCCCACGCCCGCGAGATCGTCGCGGTGGTCGGCCCGAGCGGGTGCGGCAAGACCACGCTGCTCGAGCTGATCTGCGCCTTGCAGCGCCCGGACGGGGGCACCGTGCGCGCCGCGCCTGCGGCGCTGATGCCCCAGCGGGACATGCTGCTGCCGTGGCTGAGCGCGATCGACAACGCCGGTCTCGCGCTGCGCGCGCGGGGCTGCTCGCGCGCGCAGGCCCGGGCCACGGCCGCCCCCTGGCTGCGAGCGGTTCGGACTCGCCGGCTTCGAGGGCACCAGGCCCGCCGAGCTCTCGGGCGGGATGCGTCAGCGCGTCTCGTTCCTGCGCTCCCTTTTGGCGGGCAAGCCCGTGCTGGCGTCTGGACGAGCCGTTCGCCGCGCTCGACGCTATCACCCGCCTCCAGATGCAGGGCTGGCTCAGCCAGGTGCTCGAGCGCGAGCCGCGTACGGTCGTGCTCGTCACCCACGACGTCGAGGAGGCGGTCATGCTGGGCGACCGCGTCGTCGTGATGTCGCCGCGGCCGGGGCGGTCGGTCGCCGACATCGATATCGCGCTGCCGCGGCCGCGCCACCGCACCGACCCCGCGGTCGTCGAGCTGCGCGAGCGCGCGCTGGCCGCGCTGGGGGTGCCGGCGTGAAGCGGTTCGGCGCGTGCTCGGAGCCGGACTCCGGATGGGCTGGCGACCGGTATTGCTGCTGGCCGCGCTGCTGGGAGCCTGGGAGCTGTTCGTCGACCTGGGCGGCGCCGACCCCGCTGATCCTCCCCGCTCCCCACGCCATCGCGACGGCCCTCTACGACGACCGCTCGCTGCTGTGGTCGAACTTCTTGGTGACCGCCGAGGAGGTGCTGCTGGGGATCCTGCTGGCCGCCGCGGCGGGGTTCGTGTGCGCGGTCGCGATCCATTTCTCCACGACGCTGCGGCGGGCGGTCTACCCGCTGCTGGTCGCCTCGCAGACGATCCCGATCCCGATGATCGCGCCCGTGCTCGTGCTGTGGCTGGGCTTCTCGATCTTGCCCAAGCTCGTGGTGATCGCGCTGGTCTCGTTCTTCCCGATCGTCGTTACCACGCTGGCGGGTTTCGCCGGCGTCGAGAAGGGCCTGATCAAGCTGATGCGAACCTTCGACGCCTCGCGCCTGCGCATCTTCAGGCACGTCGAGTTGCCCTCCGCGCTGCCGGGGGTACTCACCGGGGCCAAGATCGCCGTTGTAGTGGCGGTGATCGGGGCGGTGTTCGCCGAGCTGGCGGGCGCGAACTCTGGCCTCGGGTACCTCTTTCAGCAGTCGATCGCGCAGATCCTGACAGCGCGCGCCTACGCCACGGTCGTCATCCTGTCGGCGTTCGCGATCCTGCTGTTCGCGCTGCTGACGGTGGCCGAGCGGCTGGCGCTGCCGTGGGCCTACGACCAGGAAGGAGAACGTTCTTGATTACACGCTACCTCCGTGAAACGCGCGCTCGCTCGCGCTCGCCGCGGTGGCCGTCTCGGTGGGGGTCTCCGCCTGCGGCGAGAAGAAGGAGCAGATCAACCCGACCAGTTCGCAGAGCACGACGCTGATGCTCGACTGGCTCCCCAACGCCGATCACGTCGGCATCTACCGCGCGTTGGCGCAGAACGACTTCAAGCGGGCCGGGTTGAACGTCCACGTCGAGGTGCCCTCCGACCCCTCCGCGCCGTTGCGGCTGCTTGCCGCCGGCCGCGTCGACTTCGCGATCTCCTACGAGCCTGAGGTGATGCTCGCCCGCAACAGCGGCGAGCCGCTGGTGGCGGTCGCCGCGCTCGTCCAGAAGCCACTGACCTCGATCATCTCGATCGGTCGCAAGGGCATCAGGCGCCCCGCGCAGCTTCGAGGCAAGACGGTAGGCGACGCCGGCATTCCCTACCAGCACGCATATCTCCAGACGATCCTCGCGCATGCGCATGTCCCCTCCGGCAGCGTCAACGAGATCAACGTCGGCTCGAACCTGGTGCCGGCGCTGCTCTCGGGTCGGGTCGACGCGATCCTCGGCGGGTACTGGAACTACGAGGCGATCCAGCTCCATCAACTGGGCAAGCGGACGCACGTGCTGCGCATGGACCAGGTCGGGGTGCCCACCTACAACGAGCTCGTGCTGGTCGTGCGCGAGAGCACGCTGACGACCCACATCGACCTGGTCCGCCGCTTCGTGCAAGCGCTCGCGCGCGGCTACGAGTCGGTCCGCGGCGACCCCACCGCCGGGGTCAACAGCCTGCTTGCGGCCAACCCGAGCCTCAGCCGGAAGCTCCAAAGCGCCTCCGTGAAAGCGACGCTTCTCGCCTTCTTCCCCTCGGGGTCGGACGCCGGTCGGCCGTGGGGGTGGATGGACCAGTCCCAGTGGGCGGCGTATGGCCGCTGGATGCGAAACAACCACCTGATCTCGCACCCCACCGCCGTCGACGGGGCCTCGACCAACGAGGTGCTCGCGGGCCAGGGAAGCTAGCAGTTTCGCCAAGGCGACCGCTACCGTTGAGCCCAGCGTGGAACCGAAGGCCACGAGTCTTGCCGCGGCGCGCGGGCTGCTCGCGCAGCGCGGCTACGCAGACGTGGGATTGGAGGAGATCGCGGAGCGGGCCGGGGTCTCCATCCAGCAGCTGGAGCGCCTCTTCCCCGGCGGCAAGGAGGAGATGTTCCGCGCCGTGGCGGTGCGACTGAGCGCGGAGACCGCGAGCAGGTGCGGCTGGCCGCGAGGGGGGCGAGCGGCCCCTGGGAGGCGCTCGAGCGGGGGATCGCGGCTTTTCTGGACGCCAGCGCGACCTCCGAGGTTCGCCAGATCCTGCTCCGCGACGGGCCGGCGATCCTCGGCCCGGAAGTGTGGCGCGCGATCGACGGCGACTACGCGCTCGGGCTACTGGAAGACGCTCGGGACGGCGATCGCGGCGGGGCAGCTGCCTCGACAGCCCGCGCGACCGACGGCCTACGTCGTGTTGGGCGCGCTCGAGGACGCGGCCATGACGATCGCGACCGCCGAGGATCCGCTCGCCGCGCGCAGCGAGATGGGCCGCACCGTGACCGCCTGCTCGAGGGGCTGCGCAGCCCTCTGGCGTAGGCCGGCTGGCTGGGCTCGACCCGCGAGGCGATCACTCGGCAGGGCGCCCGAGCACCTGCACGCGGACCAGATACGTATGCGTGCTGAGGACGGGCAGCCCTTCCGGCGAGCGCCGCATCCCGAGCGTCGCGCGCCCCACCCTGCGTCCACTGCGCCTCTTGACCAGGGCGGCGGCGGCCGCCCCAGCGACGAAGCCGTCGCGGCGAGCGCCGCGGCCTGCACCACAGGCACGACCGGGGCGGGCGCTCCCCGAGCGCCCGGACCTCGGCGATCGCCGGCAATTCCTCGGACGTCTCGCGCGCCGCCTCGGCGCTGCCGACCTCCTCGGCCTCTCCATCGACCACCTCGAACTCGTCCGCCATCCAACACATGGTGACAGCGCGGGCAGCTGTCTTCAAAGGGGCCCGTTACGCTTTGCCGCCAGATCGAGGTGGAAACGATGATCGATGTCTTTGCCAAGGCCCGTGAGAGCGAGCGGATGGAGCAGCTCGCGGCGGTCCGCAAGCTTGATGCGCTGCCTTACTTCCGGGTGCTCGAGGGTCCGACGCTGCCGGTGGTGGAGATGGAGGGGGCCCGCCGCATCATGCTCGGGTCCAACAACTATCTCGGCCTGACCGGCGATGAGCGCGTCAGCAAGGGCGCACGCGACGCGCTGGAGCGGTACGGGACGGGGATCACCGGCTCGAGGTTCCTCAACGGGACGCTGGACCTCCATCTCGAGCTCGAGCGCGAGTTTGCACAGTGGCTGGGCACGGAGGCCGCGCTGGTGTTCACCACGGGCCACCAGACCAACGTGGGGACGCTGGGCACGATCCTCGGGCCGGCCGACACGGTGGTCGTCGACTCCGGCGACCACGCCTCGATCCTCGACGGCTGCATCCTCTCGCGTGCCAAGCTGCGCGCGTTTCGCCACAACCGCCTCGACCGGTTGGAGCGCACCCTCGAGAAGGCGGTCGCCGACGGCGGAGGCGTGCTCGTGGTGGTCGACGGAGTCTTCTCCACCGAGGGCGACGTCGCGCCGTTGCCGGAGATCGCCACGCTCTGTGAGCGCTTCGGCGCCCGCCTGATGGTCGACGAGGCCCACGCCCTGGGCGTGCTCGGGGCGCGGGGCGCGGGAGCCTCCGAGCTGCTGGACGTGGAGGACCGGGTCGACCTGCGGATGGCGACGTTCTCCAAATCGCTGGCATCGTGCGGCGGAGTCATCGCGGGGCCGGCCGAGGTGATCGAGTTCCTCCGCATCCAGTCGCGGCCGTTCATCTTCACCGCCTCGGGCGTCCCGGCCGCGGTCGGTGCCACGCTCGCGGCGCTGCGCATCTGTCGTTCGCCCGAGGGGCAGGGGCTGTTCGCGAAGGTGCTCGCCAACGCCCGCTACCTCCACTCTGGACTGAGCGAGCTCGGCTTCCGGGTGGTCAAGCCCACCCGCCTGCAAGACGGGACGGAGGTGGTGACGCCGGTGGTTCCGATCGTCGTGGGCGACGACTTCAAGGCGCTCTCTCTGTGGCGGGCCCTGTACGAGGGCGGCGTCTACGTCAACCTCATGGTCCATCCGGCCGTACCGCCCGCGGGCGCGCTGCTGCGGTGCAGCGTGATGGCGACCCACGACCATTCCACGCTCGACGCTGCCATGGAGATCTTCGCCGCAGCGAAGCGCGAGTACGAGCGCGAGCACGGTCCTTTGCCCGCGCCGGAATGACCCCGCTCACGCGGTCACGCTTGTCCGATCACGCACAAGCGTTCGAGGTGAGAAAAATCCCGCTCTAAGCACAAGCTCGTGCGCGGCCGAGGTTGCCGCGGGGCGGCGTCTCGCATACGTTTTCTAATCTGTTGGTGAGCGGTTAGACCGGGCCCGCAGCGTTCTGCGAATGGTAGGCACGGGGGCTAGCAGAGCCAACGGTGGCCCAGGCGCCAGCCGTAGAGAGAGAAGAGCACCCCTCGTACGCGAGGTGCGATTGTGTCCGCGGGGAACAGTGTTGTCCAGAGGCCGCCCCTGAGAGGGCCTAGATCAGGGAGAGGGGAATGACGGATATCGCCACGTTGACGCCGCAGTTCGAGAAGACTCCCGCGCCTCAGCGAATGCGCGCGCTTGAGCGGGCCAATGCCGTGAGGCTCGCCCGCGCCGAGCTCAAACGCCAGATCGCCCACGGCCGCCTGTCCGCCGGGGACGTGATCCTCGAGCTCCCCTCGGAAGCGATGAGCTGGTCGGTCGGGGAGCTGCTGATGAGTCAGCGCCGCTGGGGGAGTAACCGCGCGCGCAAGCTTCTCTCCGGCCTCCAGATCTCCGAGAATCGTCATCTCGGGATGCTGACCGAGCGTCAGCGGCGACTCCTCGCGTCGCAGCTTGGAACCCACGCCGAGCGCGAGTTCGAGCTGGCGCATATGTAGCGGCCCCCTGACACCGCCGTGCGGCGCGGGGCGCCCGCGAGCACGGCGTGACTAAATCGATATGTCTATAGGTACGGGGCTGGCGCCCGAGAGCAGGAAGAACCAGACCGCGAAGGCGGCAACCGTGAGTGCGGCGCTCAGCACCAGGACCACTTCCAGGACGACATGGCCGGTGTCGTCGAGGCCGCGCGTGCTCCGATTTGTGCGGTACACGTCGCTGAGCTTCGCCAGCACGTAGGCGAGCAGGACCACCGTCACCACCGCGCCCGCGAGAGCGGCCGCGAACGCGGTCCCCAGCGACTGCGTCGCGCCCTGAACCTGAGAGCCCACCCACAGCCACAGCAGCGGAGTGCCGATCCACAGCCCAAAGCTGCCGATCAACATGATCATCACGACCATGACTCCCCCAGCCCCGGTTCGCAGGACCGCGCGCATCGCGCTGAGCATAGAACCGCCCTGGCCCGAGCGGGTGGTGGTCACTGTGGGCGGGCCGCCGGCACCTGGCCGCAGCCCCGACCTAACGGACAGCCCGAAGAGAGCTTGACCTCCCACCACCCCATCAGCATCCCGATCAGGCCGAGACGCGGCCTGACCTGCCAGACGCCGCAGCCCGGCTGGCCGAGGTCGCTCGCGGCGATGCGGGTGAAGCGGTGCTTGCCCGGTTCGAGGAGCATCCGCTCGAGCAGGAGCCGGTTGGCGTGCTGAGCGTCCGCCGCCTCGGCGATCGTGGCCCGCGCGGCACGCAGGCGCTCTGCCAGCTCGTCCCTGACGCGCTCGAGCCCGCCCAGGTCGAGCACGCGGGGGTGGGCGGGCTCGCGGGTGGGCGTTTCGATCCCGCCCATCCGGTAGGCCGTCACGAATGCGTCAGCGAGGTCGCGCTCGAGGCGGGCGATCTGATGGCGCAGCGAACGCCGCGCGGCGGGCTCGTCGAGCTCCTGGGTAACCGATGATCCGGTGAATGGATCCTGCGGTGGGTGGACGCCCTGCTCGAGAAGCTCCATACTTCCTCCTTCCGGGGCGAGCTTAGCACCAGCTAAATCACGTGGTCCCGAGCGCGTCGACGGCGATCCACAGCGCCTCCTCGACGTGGATCGAAGGGACCCCATCCACCCCCACGGCGAACAGCGCCACGCGCTCGGTCGCGCGACGAACGCCGTGGCTGGGCGCGACCTCCTCGAACAGCAGCGCGTGGATCGAGCGCGCGTCCGACACCGCGAGCGCTCCCGGCGCGAGGGGCCGCGCGTGTTCCCCGGACCCGAGGCAGTCATCTGCGGTGGTCACGCGAATCCCAAGGCCACCGGCGTCGACCAGATTCGCATCGAGCGCCCAGACGGGCACCCCGGTCTCGATCAAGGCGATCAGACGGGCGTCGTGGACGACGTTGTGCGATCGAAACCCGCCCCGCAGCAGGCGCTCCACGGCCGCGGCCTCCACGGGAACCCGTTTGACGTCGGGGTCGACGCCGACTTGACGAAAGAACACGCGAAAGGCGTGAGGGATCGGCTGCGTACGCATGGCGACGACGCTCTCGCCTCGATAGCGGCTCGAGAGCTCGCCCAGGCGGCGCTTTAGCTCGGGCGGACTGGACCTCAGCCGGGCCTCCACGGTGACCCACAGCAGACGCAGCCCGGGAAACTCCTCCTGGAGCTCAGGCGCGATCGACCCAGGAGCCGCGTAGAGCTCGGCCTCGTCCTGCATCGCTCAGCCCGCCAGCGCTTGGACCTTCGCCGCGAGCGCCGAGGGCTCGAGCCATCGGTTCCCGATCAGCCTGTACTTGACCACGCCGCCACGATGCGCGAGCTCCAACAGCGGGCAGATCTCGACGCTGTAGATCGAGCCCACGGACCCGTCGAGGTCATACGCGACCGGGACCGTCCAGTGGTGAGAACGTACGAGCCTGGCGGTCTGCGACTTCGAGGCGTGCACGGCGACCGCCGCGAATGCCACGCGGGCGTGGGCGAACCGCCTTGAGACCTTCTGCAGCGTGTCGACTTCGCGCACGCAACTGCTCGACCCCGTGACGAAGAAGGCCAGCACGAGGGGCGTGCGTCGGGTCAGCAGGCACGTGTTCACCGCCCGGCTACCCAGGTAGCCCAATCGACACGGCTTGGCGAGGTTGGCGTTCCCGACGAGGTTCGAGGTGGCCACCGGCGCGGCGAAGTCGTGCAGCCGCTGCCCGGGCGCAACACCCACCGTCCCCAGCCCGCGCGTGAGGAACAGGATCACCGACACGACCACCACGATCCCGAGCCCGAGCGCCCCTATCGCCCACCTGTAGGGCCGGGTGTCGATCACGGGCCCGACCTTTCCGGCACGTGGCCCGGGTGCCTCGCTTGGCTCTCTCCGGGACGCGGTGGCCGCCCTCGCCTCGGCCGCGCTCTGCGCCGCGCTCGCCGCCCGATCGGGATCGAGCCGGTGGCGCACGGCGTCCTCCTCGCGCGGAGGCCCCTGGGGCTCGTCCGTGCTCACACCACGCTGGGGCGCCGGCGCAAGCGCTGCGTGCGCGCGCGCAGGAGGCGAGAGAGGTCGTTCGCCCGGTCGGCGAGCGCGCCGCTCTCGGCCACCTTCAACGCCGCCGGCAAGACCAACAGCACGCCGCCCAGCGACACGGCCAGGTCGATTACGGTGACCAGCCCGAAGTCCCGGAGCATCGGGATGCTCGAGATCAGCAGCACTCCGAAACCGGCGATGGCGGTGATCCCCGAAGCCAGCACCGCGGCGCCGGTCGAGCGGTATGTCCGCGTCAAGGCCTCGTCTAGCGCGAAGCCGGCCGCGCGCTCCTGACGGTAGCGCTCGGACAGGAGCACGCTGAACTCCGTGGAGATTGCGATCACGAGCGTGCCGAGGCTGGCCGACATCGGGTTCAGCGGGATCCCCAACGCAAAGACGATCAGCGCCGACCACCCGGTCGCCAGGACGATCGGGACAAGCGGCAGCAACGCTCGCGCCGGCCGCCTGAAGACGGCCAAGAGCACGGCTCCCACCGCGAGCAGCCCCACGAGCAGCGTCAACAAACGGCGCGCGGAAGACGAGAGGGCCGCGTTTGCCTGCGCCGCCAGCACCGGAATGCCCGCGAGCTGCGCGCTGACTCCCCGCGGCGGGTGCAGCCGCGCGTTCATGTAGTCGACTACCTGCTGCTGGCGCGAGAGCGGCATCAAGCGGATCCCGAACGCGAGCGTGGCCTCACGGCGGTTGGACGTGATCACGGCCTGCTTGAAGTATGCCGGGACGGCCGCGAGGAGGCCGTTGATCGATGACGCATTGAGCGAAGCAGAGCTCGTGCTATCGGCGGTGGAGAAGAGATCGGGGAGCGAGAGCGCGGGGCACAGAGTGGCGCGCGCGCAGCCCCCTTGCTCCGAGTACCCGAAGTGGGCGAGCAGCCCCTGTTCGTAGCGCGTCATCCAGCTCACCACGGAGGGCCGGGCGACGTCGCGCGCCTGCACCGTGACGTCGATCTCGCCCGAGACGCCCGAGGTCCGCTCCAGCGTGTGCAGGTCCCGCAGCGCGGGCATGGACGAAGGCACGAGCTTGGTGACGTCGGAGATCACCGTCGTCTGGGTGTCGGCCACCCATCCCAGCGCGGCCAATCCGAGGGCCAGCCAAAGGACGAGGGCGGGCCGCCGCAGAGGCGCACTGAGAAGAGTGGCCGGCTGCAGGATGGCCCCCCTCCGACCGCGCGGCCGGCGAAGCGACGCGGCCAGCCCCTTGACCAGCGCTCCCGCCCCGCGGGCGGCCGCGACCACGCGCCCGCCCGCCGCCCGCGCGAGGTCGGCGACCTTGGCCACGGGGCGGGCGAGGGGGACGAGGATCCCCAACGCTCCTCTCAGCGAGGCCCCGACGACCCCGCCGTCCCAGTCGGCGAGCACGAGCGCGACCGTGCACGTGACGAGCGCACAGGCGAAGGCGACGGCGATGCCCACGACCAGAAGCACCCCGAACGAGCGCATCATCGGGACGGGCGAGAGCAGCAGCACGAGGAAGCCGGTCGCGGTCGCCAGCGCCGCCGCCGCGATCGCGGGAGCCCCGACGCGAGCCGCCTCCGCGACCGCTTCGACCGCCGGGGTGTCCCGGGGCGCGCGCAGCCGCGCTTCCTGCACGCGCGACTGGAACTGGATCGCGTAGTCGACCGATAGGCCGATCAGGATCGGCAGCACCGCCAGCGCGCCTAACGTCAGCGAGCCGCCGGCCAGCTCGACCACCCCGAACGTGATCCCGGCAGCCATCAGGGCGATCGTGAGCGGCAGGAGCCGCAGCGGCGACCGGAAGACGAGCAGCAGCGCGAGCGCCATCACCGCCAGGGCGACCAGCAGCACCGCCACGATCGACCCCGTCAGCGTGTTTGATAAGTCTGAGAGCACCACGGGCGCCCCCGACACGGTGTACCGCCCGCCGTAGCCGAGACGGAAGATCGGCATCTTCACCGCGGCGCGGATCCAGGAGATCGCCTGGGTCTGCTGCTCGGGAGATAGCGAGGCCTTCAGCCGGACCTGGATCAGGGCCGAGCGGGAGTTCGGGAACAGGTAGGAGAAGCGCGCCTTGGGCTGGTTTGTGCCTCGAGTCGCATCGAACACGACCTGCTGGATGAACTGCTGATTGTCGATCGCGGGCGTCGAGGTGAGCCCCGATTCGAAGGCCAGCGTCTCGGCCTTGGACTCCTCCTGTTGCTCGGCGAGGCTGCCGGCCGCCTGGGCGAGCTGCTGCGCCTTCGCGCGGCTCTTGTGCTCGCCGAGGGCGAGCGTGTAGGCATCGCGCTCGTCGTTGGTGATCGACTGCTGCGCGCCTTTCGTCATCGAGCCGATCATCTGGTTGATGGCGACGACGGCGTGATTGAGGAAGGTGGCCGGTCCGTAGACCGCCTTGACCGCCCGGCTTCGCATCAGCTTCCCGCAGGGGCTCCCCCACCCGCCGTACGGGGTCTGGCCCGCTGGGGCTTGGGTGTAAGCCTCGAGCTGCGTGTTGCGCTGCACCACGTGCCCGGCGAGGCAGGCCTCGAGGAAGCTAAGGGTGCCCAGGTCCTTGGTCTCGACGAGGTCGGTCAGCGGTTCGCGGACGAGCACGACGACGGCCTGGGAGCCGAAGTTGCGCTCGTCATTGAGAGTCGCCTGGTAGCTCGAGGTGCCGCTGCCGACGAACGTGTTGATGCCGGTCGACGGCTGTAGCTGCAGCGCCAGCGCCACGCCCCCGATCGTCAATACGGCCAGGAGCAGCAGCGCGGCGAGCGGCCGCCGCGCGACGGCCCTGACCAACCTCTCGAAGATCAACGCCATCGCGAGATGAGGCTACCGGCGCTCATGGGCGCAAGCGTAGGCTCAGTCCATCGTCAGAGGACCTTGCGATTCACCCGCCAGGAACTGGCGGATGAACGGATTGTCGGAGTTGAGCATGTCCTCCGCGGGCCCAGATTCGACGATCCGGCCCTTCCACAGCACGTTGATGTAGTCGGCGACCCGGCGCGCGCTCATGATGTCGTGCGTGACCACGGAGAAGGTAGGCAGGTGCTCCTTCTGCTTCTCCTTGGCCTCGTCCATCATGTCGCGGTGGATCTCGAGGATGAGCTCGCCCAGCAGGGCCGTGCGGACCGGGTCGAGGCCCGAGTCGGGCTCGTCGAATAGGACGATGTCGGGCTCGAGCACGAGCGCCCGCGCAAATCCGGCGCGTTTGCGCATCCCGCCCGAGAGCTCATTGGGGAGCAAGTCGCCGTGGGACCCCAGGCCAACCTCGTTGAGTCGTCGCGTCACGATGTCGGAGACCTCGTCCTCGCCCTTCTCCGTGTGCTGGCGTAGCGGGAAGGCCACGTTGTCGAAGATATTCATCGACCCGAACAGCGCTCCGTCCTGGAACAGCAGGCCGAACTTCTTGCGCATCTCGAAGAGGTCGTCATCGGGCATGTTCGGCACGGATTCGCCGTGCACGATGATGTCGCCCTGGTCGGGATAGAGCAGTCCCACCATGTGCTTGATGCACACCGACTTGCCCGTCCCCGAGGGTCCCAGGATCATCGACACCATTCCCTCGGGCAGGCTCATGTTGAGCCCGCGCAGGATGTGGTTGCGGCCGAAGGCCTTGTAGGTGTCGATGAATTCGACGGCGTCCGGGCGCCCGGAGGGGTATTGCTTGTAGGTATGCCACTTGTATTCGTCCTCGTCGGCGCCCTTCGGCGGGTCGGGGCGGGGCGGCTGCTCGTCGATCACCGAGACGCGTGAGCCTCGCTGCGACGTCTCTTGGGTCTGCTGCTGACCCTCGCCCTCATCGTGGCCCTCGCCGCGCGCTTCGCCACGGCCCTCGGGCTGCGCCTCGTCCGGACCCTCGGGCTGCTGCGCGTCCCCGCCATCCGGACCGTGCGCCTGCGCGTACGCTGCCGAGACTCCCTCGGCGTGGTCGGACGAGACCGCCGCGGCGCCCGCCGATGCCTGCTGGGATCCGACCGCCGACTCGGGCTGGCCCGCAGTGGTCGAGGGTGTCGACGCGGGCCACGCGAAGACTCCCGACCCCTCCGAACCGGACGCCGGGGACGAGCTCGCACCCTCCCGCTCGTCGGGCGGAAGCCAGGACTCGGCCGCGCCCTGGGCGGGCCCGGTGTCCTGTGGCGATTCTTTGCTCCGGGAGCCACCGAATTTCAAACGCCTCATTCCTCAGCCTCCTATCGGCGCCCGGGGGTTGGCGCCCCAGAAGATCTGGGTGCCGAGCATGCCGATGATGTGCACAGCGATGATGTTCAACACCATCGATTTTGCCGTAGCGGTACCAACCCCCACGGGGCCACCGCTCGCGTTGTAGCCGTAGTACGCCCCGACGAGGACGATGACGGTCGCCATCGCCATCGCCTTTATGAGGCTGTATAAGACGTCGGGAGGGTTCTGGAACTCCCAGAAGATTAAGAAGAACCCCCCTGATGAGACGTCCTTGATCTCCTGCACGACGACCAGGTAGCTCGCGAAGAACCCGGCCCCGATCGAGCACAGGTACATGAAGGGCAGCACGATCCACGCCGCCAGCAGCCGCGTCGCACACAGGAACGTGATCCCGCTGATGCCCATCACCTCGAGCGCGTCGATCTCGTCCGAGATGCGCATCGAGCCGAGCTCGGCGACGATTCCCGTGCCGACCTTCGCGGCCATCATGTAGCCGAAGGCGTAGGGCACGAGCTCGCGCAGATCGCACCACGCCGCAAACACGCCGGCGTAGGCCGGGACGCCGTTGGCGTTGTCGAAGTAGGCGCCCTCGAGACCGCACTCGGCGCCGATGATGAACACGAGCCCCCAGATCACGAGCGTCGAGCCGAGCACGAGGATTCCGGCCTGGCGCAGGGTCTCGCCGAAGAACTTCAGCACGCGCAGGCGGAAGACGTCGGCGACGACCCTCCCGCAGAACTGCGTGATCTCGCCGAGGGCCTCCAGCCAGCCGCGTGGGGTGGCGATCAGCTGCTCCATGCGACCTCCGTGCGCGCGCCCATCATCGAGTGATCGTGGTGATCTCGGGGTGGGTCGCCAGCAGCGTCTGAGTGAAGGCGTAGTTGAACGCGAAGATCCCGAGGAAGGCGATCACGACCGCCTGGTTCACGGCCCGGCCCACCCCCTCGGCCCCGCCCGACGCGGTCATGCCCTTGTAGCAGCAGACCACCGCGATGATCGCACCGAACAGAGTCGTCTTGAGGATCGAGCCCCACAAGTCGGTTGTCTCGGCGTTGTTGAAGAAGGTCGCGAAGAACGGTCCCAGAGGTGCATGGTTGACGAGCGTGGCGAGGATTCCGCCGAAGATCCCGAAGAGCAGCGCGTAGATGTCAAACAGGCCCGTGAGCAGCATCAGCGCCAGAAAGCGCGGGACGACCAGGTTCTTGATCGGATCGACTCCCAGTACCTGGAGCGCGTCGAGCTCTTCGCGGATCTTGCGCGCCCCGAGGTCGGCGGTGATCGCGGTACCCGCGACGCCCGCCAGAACGATCGCATCGACGAACGGCGCGAACTCCCTGATCGACGCCAGCACGAAGAAGCCGCCGAGCCGGTCCAGCGCGCCGAAGAGCACCAGGAAGTTGGCCGCCTGGAGGCCGGGGGCCTCGTAGCCGAAGGCGATCGTGGATATCAGCAGCGGGAACCAGCACAGCTTGAGCGCGAACAGGAACTGGCTCGTGAACTCGCTGCCGTACGAGTAGGGAGGACGGACCGCGGCCACGATCGTCTTACCGGTCAGGAGCACCATGTTCCCGACCTCCTCAAGGACGCCCTTGGTGGGCAAGAACATCCGATCAGCGACAGCGCGGATCACGTGTGGGTTTCCTCCCGGATCAAGCTCCCTGCCTGGGGCGCGGCTGGGCAAAGCCTACGACACCGTCGCCGCAAACGCCAGCAACAACCGTCGCGGCACGGCGCACCTCCGTGGTATGTTCGACGCGCGGTGAGCGGGCGGAGAACGTGCACCTGGCTGTTGCTGGCAGGGCTCGCCGGCGTGACCACGGCCGCGTGTGGATCCCAGACCCAGGCTTCCAGCGAGCCCAAGGGGAACTTCCCCGTCGCCGCGAGCGCGAGCTTCCCCTCCAGCCAGCGGCTCATCGACCACAGCCAGCTCGTCGTCAAGGTCACCAACACCGGCCACAAGTCGATCCCCGACGTCGCCGTCACGATCACCGACGGGATCCCCTCCCACCCCGACTGGGGCACGCAGGTGCAGGCCTTCAACTACTACTTCAACATGCCCGACGTCGCGAGCCACTCGAGGCCCGTGTGGATCGTCGATCAGGCGCCGGGCCCGTGCGGGTACAGCTGCAAGACCGGAGGCCCGGGCGGCGCCGTCACCGCCTTCTCGAACACGTGGGCGCTAGGGCGCCTGGAGCCCGGCAATACCGCGACCTTCGACTGGCACCTCACGGCGGTCCAACCGGGCGCCTGGGTGGTCAACTGGCGCGTGGCCGCGGGCCTCTACGGGAACGCCAAGGCCGTCACCGCCACCGGCGCTCCGCCCCGAGGGTCCTTCACTGTCCACGTCAGCCAGGTTCCGCCCCGGGCTTACGTGAACAACAACCACAAAATCATCACGACCAACACGCCGCAGCCCTACGTGAATAACAACGGCAAGGTAGTCACGACGCCGTAGGGGGCCCCCTGCCGGGGACGGTGTGCAGAAATGATGGCTATGCGAGGGTTAGGTATCACCGTGACGCTGCGCTCGCCCCGAACGACCGGCCGAGAGCGTTCGCCCGGGGGCGAATCGGAAGTTCCCGGACTTTGGACATTTGGCCATGGCGCCCGCCTGCCCATCGCCTACGCTTGCGGACGCCGCCGACCAAAGGAGCTCCTAGACGCATGCCTCGAATCCGACAGCAGAACGTGCTCGCCGCCCAGTGGACCCCCAACGGGGGCGCCATCGGTGCGCCCGACCTCACCTCGCCCGACAACCAGGTCTTCGGGGCCAACGTGTTCAGCACCGCGGTGCAGCGGCAGCGGCTGCCGAAGGACATCTTCCGCCGTCTCCAGCAGACGCTCGCGCGCGGCGAGGCGCTCGACACCTCGCTTGCCGACGCGGTCGCTCAGGCGATGAAGGCGTGGGCGCTCGAGCGCGGCGCGACCCATTACACGCACTGGTTCCAGCCGCTCACGGGCTCGACCGCCGAGAAGCACGACAGCTTCTGGGGCCCTACGGGTGATGGCACCGCGCTGGCGGAGTTCTCGGGCAGGGAGCTGATCCAGGGCGAGCCGGACGCCTCGTCGTTCCCCACCGGCGGCATCCGGGCGACGTTCGAGGCGCGCGGCTACACCGCCTGGGATCCCACTTCACCGGCCTTCATCCTGGAGAACCCCAACGGCGCGGTGCTGTGCATCCCGACTGCATTCGCCTCCTGGACGGGCGAGGCGCTCGACCACAAGATCCCGCTGCTGCGTTCGATGGACGCGCTCTCGAGGGCGGCGGTCCGGGCGCTGCGGCTCTTCGGTGACCACAGCGCGCAGCGGGTCTTCACGACCGTAGGCCCCGAGCAGGAGTACTTCCTGATCGACGAGCAGTTCTACTTCGAGCGCCCCGACCTCGTGACCACCGGCCGGACCCTGTTCGGGGCCAAGCCGCCCAAGGGTCACGAGCTCGACGACCACTACTTCGGGTCGATCCCGGAACGGATCCTCGCCTGCATGCTCGATACCGAGCGCGAGCTCTCGAAGCTGGGCGTGCCGGTCAAGACGCGGCACAACGAGGTCGCCCCGAACCAGTACGAGATCGCGCCCGTGTTCGAGAACTCCAACGTGGGCTCAGACCACCAGCAGCTGACCATGCAGGTCATGCAGAACGTGGCCCGCCGCTACAGGCTGGTGTGCCTGCTGCACGAGAAGCCGTTCGCGGGCGTCAACGGCTCGGGCAAGCACAACAACTGGTCGATGGGCACCGACACGGGCAACAACCTGCTCGAGCCGGGCGACACGCCCCAGGCCAACCTCCAGTTCCTGTTCTTCTGCGCGGCCGTGATCGAGGCCGTCAACAAGTGGCAGGGGCTCTTGCGCGCGTCGATCGCCTCGGCGGGCCAGGACCACCGCCTGGGTGCCAACGAAGCGCCGCCCGCGATCATCTCGATCTTCCTCGGCGCCGAGCTCGAGAAGGTCTTCGGCGCGATCGAGCGCGGCGAGGTGAGCGAGACCACTCCCGGCTCGTTCCTCGGACTGGGAACGCCCGTGCTGCCGCCGCTTCCCATGCACGGCGGCGACCGCAACCGCACCAGCCCGTTCGCGTTCACCGGCAACAAGTTCGAGGTCCGCACGCTAGGCTCGAGCCAGTCGCTCTCGCTGCCAAACACGGTCCTGAACACGATCGTGGCCGAGGCGATCGACTCGCTCGCGGACCAGCTCGAGTCCGAGCTCGAGCAGGGCGCAGACATCGAGTCGGCGCTTCCCCCCATCCTCAGGCGCAGCTACGCGGCCAACAAGCAGATCATCTTCGGCGGCGACAACTACTCCCCCGAGTGGCACACAGAGGCGCAGCGGCGCGGGTTGCTCAACCTCCAGGCGACACCGGATGCGCTGCCGTACCTGGTCGCCGACGAGACGGTCGCGCTCTTCTCAGGTTACGGCGTGCTCTCCGCGCGCGAGCTGCACTCGCGCTATGAGGTCTTCCTCGAGCAGTACGTGACGAAGCTCAACATCGAGGCCGAGACGGCTGCCTCGATCGCGCGCACCATGCTGCTGCCGGCCGCTGCCCGCCACCGGGCGCTACTGCTCAAAGCGCAGCTGCCCGAGCTGACCCGCGAGCTCGAGGAGCCGATCTCCGCCTTCGTCGACGCGATCCAGCGCCTCGAGGACGCCAACCTGGCCGAGAACCAGCCCCACGATGACGTGCTCAAGCACGGCATCTACATGCGCGACGAGGTCATTCCGGCCATGGCGGCCGCGCGTGAGGGCGCCGACACGCTCGAGAAGGTGGTGGCCGACGACATCTGGCCGCTGCCCAAGTACTCAGAGATTCTCTTTATCAAGTAGGTTGGCCGGCGCGCATGCGCGCCGGCCCCCGCGGCGCATGCGCCGCGGGTGGGGGTCGCGCATGCGCGCCCCCCAAAATTTATGCTGCCTGTCTTCGACGGACACAACGACGCGCTGACCAAAGCGGATTACGCCCGCTTCGCCGAGGGGCGCCCCAGCGGCCACCTGGATCTGCCGAAGATGCGCGCGGGCGGCATGCGCGGCGGGATCTTCGCGATCTTTATCGCCTCGCGGGGCGACCACGTACGCCCCGTTGCGCGCCGGGACGGCGTGATCGAGTTCGAGTACTCCCGCTCGGTCAGCCACGCCCGCGCGGCCGCCCACGCGACCGCCGCGGCCGGGCGCCTGCTCGGGCTCGAGCGCCACGGCCATCTGCGGCTCGCACGCGAGATCTCTGACCTCGACGCGGCGCTGGCGGGCGACGGTCCGCCGGCGGCCGTGCTCCACCTCGAGGGCGCCGAAGCGATCGACCCCAAACTCGAGTCACTCGAGCTCTGGTACGGAGCCGGGCTGCGCTCACTGGGCCCGGTGTGGAGCCGCGCAAACGCGTTCGCCCATGGAGTCCCGTTCATCTCGCCCTCCTCGCCCGACATCGGTCCAGGGCTGAGTCCGGCCGGAAATGCGCTTGTCCGGCGGTGTGCCGAGCTCGGGATCCTGGTCGATCTGAGCCACCTCAACGAGGCCGGGTTCTGGGACGTGGCGCGGCTCGATGTCGGACCGCTCGTGGCCAGCCACTCGGCCGCGCACGCGCTGAGCGCGGCCTCGCGCAACCTCACCGATCGCCAGCTCGAGGCGATCGGCTCCTCCGGCGGGTTGGTGGGCGTGGTCTTCGGGTCGAGCTTTCTGCGCCCCGACTTCGCCGATGACGAGGACACGCCGGTGCAGCTGATCGCCGACCACGTCCGCTACATCGCCGACAAGATCGGCGTCGACCACGTCGCGCTGGGCTCAGACTTCGACGGGACCGTCGTCCCCCGAGGGATCGCCGACGCCGCACGCCTTCCCGAATTGCTCGAGCTGATCCGCGCCACCGGCTTCGACGAAGACGAGCTCGCCGCGATTGCCTCGGGCAACTGGCGGCGGGTGCTCGCGACGTGGTGGCGGGGCAATCAGCCCTGAATTTCGACGGCGCCGCGAACCACGACCCCGCTTCCAAACGTCACGTCGCCCTTGACCACGAACCGCTCGGCGTCCTTGAGCGACGGGGGGCCGGCCGGGAAGCGAGACTCGAAGGCATCGAGCAGCTTGTAGTAGGCGGGGTCGAGCTCGACGAACGGCAGCGAGGCGGCGCGCTCGGGCAGCGGCTCGAGGTGCCACTCCGGGGTCAGCGAGTAGATGTCCGAGCGAACCAGGAGCAGGTCGTCGGTCGTCTTCACCGGCGCGAAGCGCGTCCTCGGCACGCACAGGACGTGGGCGCCCTCAAAGACCCCAATCGCGGCGCCCATGGCGCTCTCGAGCTGGATCACTTCGGGCGAGTCGGGATTGCGGGGATCGACGGTCTTGCGGTTGGCGATGAGCGGCAGCTCGAATGCGCCATCCTGGCGCTCGAGCAGCTCGTCCAGGGCGCGGAGCGCCACCCACAGGTTGTTGGTGTTGAAGTAGCGCCAGTGGCGGTAGTCGCCAAACGAATGGCTGTCCTCGGGCGGCACCTGAGCTGACTCACGCAGCACCAGCCGGCCGTCGTCGCGCCGGCGGGCGATGTGCCCGCCCTTGCGCTCGGCCTGGGTCCCTACGACGACCTCGAGCAGGAAGGACGCTCGCTGCTTAGTCAAATAAGCCGCGATCCGCGGATCGACCGTCGCACCGAGGTTGTCCGAGTTCGAGATCATCACGTACTCGAACCCCTGCTCGAGCAGCTCTCCCAGCTTCCCCGAGCGTCGCAGCGCGCCGTACACGTCGCCGTGGCCTGGCGGCACCCACTCGAGCGCCGGGTCGGCCGGCCAGCTGACGGGTTCGAGCGTGTTCGCATCGAGCTTGGGCTCGACGCTCTGGAGGAAGTCCACGGCCACGTCGCCGTCTTTGAGCGCGCGCAGCGTCTGCTCGCGCGTGACTTCGCTGTCCATCAGCAAGAGCGGGAGGCGGATGTCGTAGCGGCGACGCAGGGTGAGCGTCTGGCCCACGATGATGTCGAGGAACGAGTGGCCCTCGCGGACCTCCACGAGCGACTTTGGCTGGCGCAGGCCCATGGTCGTGGCGAGGCCGCCGTTGAGCTTGACCACTGCTACGCGCTCGAGTGCGCGCCCGTCCGCGGCGGGGAGGTCTTCGAGCGCGGGCACCCCGCTCGCCGGCTCGAGCTCGGCGCTCTCCAGCAGCCCGGACTCGCCCTCCACGAGCCGCTCGAAGGCGCGGCGAAAGCTCGCGATCGCCTCCTCGTGCTGGCCGGCAGCGCGCATCTTTTGCTCGGCTGCCTGGATTGCCGTGGCGCTCATCCGTGGCGGATTGTGGCCGATTGACCCAACCGGATGCGGCCCGGCGTGCGAGCATTGGGCCGTGGAGCAGCGCGCGATCGAGCGGCTGGAGCGAACGGTGAGCGTCGTGGGGCTCGGCACCTGGCAGCTCGGAGCGGAGTGGGGGACCGTCACCGACGATGACGCCCGCTCCGTGCTGGACGCTGCCGTCGGGCGGGAGATCACGTTCTTCGACACGGCCGACGTCTACGGCGACGGGCGCAGCGAGCGGTTCTGCGGCGAGCTGCATGCGGCCCATCCGGAGGTGATGGTGGCCACCAAGATGGGCCGTCGCGTGGAGCAGCTCCCCGAGAACTACAACCGCGAAAACTTCCTCGCTTGGAATGACCGCTCACGGGCGAACCTGGGCATGGAGCAGCTGGATCTGGTCCAGCTCCACTCGCCGCCCGACGCGATCTACGACGACGATCGCGTGTTCGAGGTGCTCGACGAGCTCGTCGCCGAGGGCCGCACGCGGGCTTACGGCGTCTCGGTCGAGACGAGCTCCCAGGCGCTGCGGGCGATCGCCCGCCCGCACCTGGCCACGGTCCAGATCATCCTCAACTGTTTTAGGCAAAAGCCGCTCGAGGAGGTGCTGCCGGCCGCGCGTGAGCGAGGGGTGGGAATCATCGCGCGCGTGCCGCTCGCCTCGGGGCTCTTGTCGGGGCGCTACGACGAGCGCACGACCTTCCCCGCGGACGACCACCGCAACTTCAACCGTCACGGCGAGGCCTTCGACGTCGGCGAGACGTTCGCGGGCGTGCCCTTCGAGGTGGGGGTCGCGGCGGCGCGCGAGCTCAAGCAGCTCGTCGATCCGGGCGTCACGCTGGCCCAGTTCGCGCTGCGCTGGGTGATCGACCAACCGGGCGTGAGCACGGTGATCCCAGGCGCTCGCAACGAGGAGCAGGTGGCGGCAAACGCCGCCGCCGCGTCACTGCCGCCGTTGCGCGAGGAGCAGGTCGCCGGCGTCCGGTCCGTCTATGACCGCCTGATCCGGCAGCACGTGCATTCGCGCTGGTGAGCTTGGCGGTTGGCTACCGCTGCCCGTAGTACGCGCCCGGCCCGTGCTTGCGCTCGAAGTGCTTGTCCCGCACGGCTTCGGCCAGCGTGGAGGCTTCGGAGTCCAGCGCGAGCGTCAACAGGGCGATCTGCGCCACCTGCTCGAGGGTGACAGCGTGCTCGACCGCGTTGGCCGGATCGCGTCCCCACGCGAACGGCGCGTGCCCGCGCGCGAGCGCACCGGGGAGCTCGCAGCGGCCCGCGCGCCGCCACCGCCTCGATCAGCGCGGCACCGGTCGCGCGCTCGTAACCGCTCCGATCTCCTCCTCGGTCAGCGCCCGCGTGACGGGGATGGCGTGGGGCGAGAGGTCGGCGTGAGTCGTCCCCAGCAACGGGATCTCGCGCTGAGCCTGGGCCCACGCGGTCGCCCAGGGCGAGTGGGTGTGGACGATGCCGCCGACCTCTTCAAAGGCCTCGTACAGCGCCACGTGGGTAGGCGTGTCGGTCGAGGGTCGCCGCCGTGCCCTCCACGACCTCGCCCTCGAGGTCGACGACCACGATGTCATCGACGGTCAGCTGCGTCGTAGGGCGACACCGCTCGGTTTGATCGCGACCAGTCCGCTCGAGCGGTCGATGCCGCTGGCGTTGCCCCAGGTGAGCGTCGCCAGCCCCTCTGCGGGGAGCACGAGGTTGGCGTTGAGCACTTCCTGCCGGAGGTCTTCGAGCACTAAATCTCCACGTACTCGAGCTCGAGCAGTTCCGCCAGCCGCCGCCAGCGCGCGAGGTGATCGCCGAGGTTGGTAACGAAATGGTGGGGGCCGCCCAGGCGCAGCCACGAGTCCATGAACGGCTCCATGCCCGCCCGCGGGCGCAGATGGAAGTGGTGCATCTCCACCTTGGGCAGCTCGGGCGTGTCGAGGATCTCGCCGCCCGCTGCGATCAGCCTGAACTGTCCGCCCGTCAGCGGAACGAGCGCGGCGGTCGTCGCGGGCCCGGGCCGCGCGGAGAAGACGGGCGTGGGCGGGTTGTCCAGGCCCCCGATGCCGAGCTCGCGGTCGATCAGACTGATCGGGCCGGTCCGGGCGGGCGATCCGCCAGTTGCCCTCCCCCATGTGGCTTATCAGGACCGAGTCCCGCTCCCAGTCCATCGCATACATCTCGGAGAAGTGGGCCTCGCCGATCATGGTCTGAGCCGCGCACATCAGCGAAGCGGTATTGGCGTCGCCCTCGGCGGCGTAGCCGTAGCCCTCCGCCATCAGGTCGGAGGCCGCGAGCAGCGGCAGCTGCTTGAAGCGCCCGTCCCCGCCGAAGGCCTCGAAGTGGAAGGAGAAGCCCCGGTAACCGCCCTCGGTGAGCAGCGCCAGAAGCGCGAGCTCGAGCCGGGCGGCGTATTGATGGCGTTCGCGCGGGAGATCGGGCGCCACTTCGAAACGCTCGTCTTGCTCCGAGATCAGCACGTCGACCTCCGCGGCGCCGATGTCCTGGACACGCTGCACGAGCCCACCCAGATTCTCGTTGACGACCGCGGGACCCATGCGGCGCAGGAAGACCGGCGGGTCATACAGGATGTCGCCCATTCCGTTCATGGGGTAGCCGAGCAACGCGACGCGGGTGCGGCGCAGCTCGGTCACGGCCTTCGCGGCCAGGGCCCAGTCGGCGAAGGCCGCCGACCAGGCCTTCGGAGCGCCAATCGCCTGTGACGACCGAAAACGGAATGCCCGCGCGCACGAGCGCGTTCGCCTGGTCCTGAGCGCCGTGGATCCCCTGGTTGTAGGTCAGGTCCGCCATGTCCCACGCCGGCGGTGACCGCGCGCTGCGGTCTGGATGTTGAGGAGCAACAGGGGCACCGGCGCCTGCAACAACGCGCGCACCGTGCGCAGCGCTGGGCCGTAGGTGAGCATCACGATCGCGACCCCGTCAACGCGCCGCCCGAGCAGCTCCCTTGTGGTCGCTCTCAACCTCCTCGCGGTTGCGCGCCGGCGCGTTGAACATCGACGTCCGCGGCTTCGCCAAGGCGCCCGGCCACCTCCGACGCGTACGCCGCCTGATGATCGGTGATCCCCGGGATCATGTCGTCGTAGAGCTCCTGCATGATGCCGAGCAGGCCGATGCGAGGTCGTTGCTGGGCCGTCAAGCGCCCTACCTCGAGCCTGATCCGCTTGAGCCCGTGCAGCAGGTCGACGTGCGAGCGGCCGAGAAGGTCGTGGAGCCCCCGGTAGATGGCGTACACGCGGTCGTAGACGGCCCGCGCCGCCGGATCGGGGCGGTAGGTCCTTCCCGTCGGCGGCTTGGTGGCGGCGACTGCGGCGTCGATGTCCGCGAAGGCGCCACCGGCGACCCCGGCGAACAGGGCGGCGCCGCGCGCGGGGACCTCGTCGGAGCGCGGGACGCGTACCTCGAGCCCCGAGACATCGGCGAACAGCTGCATCAGCAGGGGCTGGACGTCGGCGATTCCGCCACACGCGACGATCTCCGAGACCTCGATGCCGTGCTCGGAGAAGTTCTCCACGATGCGGCGGTTCCCGAACGCGATCGATTCGAGCAGCGCGCGGTAGATGTGCTCGCGGGTGGAGTGAAGCGTCAGACCGCAGAGCACGCCGGTGAGGTCGGCGTCGGCCAGGACCGTGCGGTTGCCGTTCCACCAGTCGAGCGCGACCAGTCCGGTCTCGCCGGGGCGCAGGCCGGCGGCCGCGGCTTCGTAGGAGGCGTGGGTAGAGCCGGGCGGGGCCACGCCTCTGCACGAACCACGCGAGCATGTCGCCGACCGCCACCTGACCGGCCTCGTACCCGTAGCGCCCGGGGAGGATCCCGTCCTTGACCACGCCCGTTATCCCGGGCAGGCGGATCTCGTGCGGGTCGACGACCATGTCGCAGATCGAGGTGCCGACGACCGACACGAACGATCCCGGCCGCGAGACGCCCGCGCCCGGAACCGAGACGAACGAATCGACGTTGCCCACAGCGACCGAGGTGCTCGGGCGCGAGGCCTAGTCGGGCGGCGAGCTCTCCGGCGCAGCGCGCCGGCCCGTGTTCCCAACGGCAGGAACGAGTCGCCCGAGTTTCTCGCCGGGTTTGTCGAACCCCGGGTAGGCGGCCTCGAAGTAGTCGGCTCCGGGCAGCCCGGTCGTCCGGGGACCACAGCGCCTTGTAGCCGGCCGTGCAGCGCTGGCGGCGCTCGAGCCCGGTCATGTGCCAGACGATCCAGTCCGTCGCCTCGATGAAGTCGTGCGTCGCCTCATACAGCTCGCGGTCCTCGAGCCACAGCTCGATCAGCTTTGGGAAATACCACTCCGAGGAGATGCGCCCGCCGTAGCGCCCGATGAACTCCTCGTCGCGCTCGAGCGCGACCTCCGTGAGGCGGTCGGCCACGGGTTGGGCCGCGTGGTGCTTCCACAGCTTGGGCCAGGCGTGCTTGCGAGACCGCCAGCGTTTCAGCGTGCAGAGCGGAACACCGTCTCCTCCGACGGGGAGCACCGTGCAGGAGGTGAAGTCGACGCCGATCCCGGCGACCTGCGCGGCGGCGATGCCGAACTCCGACAGCACGCCTCGGACGCTTTGTTGCAGTGCCAAGGTCCAGTCGTCAGGGTCCTGGAGCGCCCAGTCGGGTGGCAGCCGCTCGCCGCTTTCGGGCAGGGTCTCGTCGATCACCCCGTGCGGGTACGGCGTGCACGCTCACCGCGAGTTCCTCGCCGCCGCGCAGATCGAGCAGCAGCGCTCGGGCCGATTCCGTGCCGAAATCGACGCCGATGGCGTAGGGGCGCTCGCTCACCCCGGGCACCACGACCGGTCGCGAAGCCTCACGGGGCGCAGCCTCTCAGGCGGCGTCGGGCTGCTGGGCTCCGCCGTTGCCGCTCGCCATGGCTTGCCTGCAGCGGCGGTACTGCTCGACGACGATCTCGTTGAGCTCCTCCACGGAGGTCTCGCTCGTTGGCTTGTCGAGGGAGATCACGCCGTCCTGGGTCAGGTTGACGCGGTCGCAGGCCTGAAAGACCTGCTCATAGTTGTGGAGGATCATGACGATTGACACGTTGCCCTGGGCTTTGAGGCGCGCGATCAGGTCGAGGATCATTGCCCCCTCCTTGGCCCCCATCGCCGCGAGCGGTTCGTCGAGCAGCAGGATGTCGGCCTCTTCCCGGATCGACCGGGCCACCGCGATCGCCTGCCTCTGGCCACCGGAGAGCCGCGCTACGGGCAGCTTGATGTTGGGGATGTTGATTCCGATCTCGTCGAGCGCCTTGCGCGCGTCGCGGCGCATCTTGCGGTTGGCCAGCAACGGCAGCGGACGGAAGACCTCCTCACGGCGCAAAAAGAGGTTGTGGTAGACCGACAGCTCGTCGACCAGCGCGAGGTCCTGATAAACCGTGTCCACCCCGTGCGCGCGCGCGTCGAGGACGCTCTTGGGCGCATACGGCTCCCCCTTCAGCCACATCGTCCCGGAGTCCTGGGTGTGAAAGCCGCAGGCGATCTTCACCAGCGTCGACTTGCCCGCGCCATTGTCGCCCAGCAGCCCCAGCACCTCGCCCTTGCGCAAGTGCAGATTGATATCCCTCAGCGCGGTGACGGGGCCAAAACGCTTGGCGACGTGCTCGATCCGCAGCACATCGTCTTCGGCCGTGGTCGGGCCGACGATGTGTTCGCCGGCGACCGGCTGGTCAGCCACGGCCCGCCCCTCTCCGGATCCGCCGCACCGCCACGTAGAGGACCATCGCGATGATGACGGCGATACCCAACCACAAATACTCGTAGGTCGCGGGAACGCTCTTCAGCGTCAGGCCGTCCTCGAGAATGCCGATAAAAAACGCCCCCAACAGGGCGCCCACGACCGTGCCCTCGCCCCCCGGTCATCAGCGTGCCGCCGATAATCACCGCGGCGATCGCGTACAAAAGGAACTGGTTAGACCCCGAAGGATCGGGCGTGATGCTCGAAGTGCGCACCCCCTCCAGCACCCCCGCCAGGCCCGCGGTCGTAGCACAAAGCATGAAGTTGCGCATCAAAACCAGCCGGGTCTTGACCCCCGCCTCCGCCGCCCCCAGCCGGTTGCCGCCCGCCGCGACCGTATAGATCCCCCAGCGCGAGAACGACAACACCACCTGCAGGCCCCCCATGATCACAAGCGCCCAGATCAACTCCGAGTAGGTGCCGGCGCCGAACACCGAGGCGAACGTGCTCGTGCTACCGGTGATCGAGGTGCCCGGCGTCGTGATCTCCTCGGAATGGGAGAGGATCAGGGCCAAGCCGTCTAAGAAGAACAGCATCGCCAGCGTCGCGACGAACGAGGGGATCCCGATGTACGCGGTAAAGAACCCGTTCACGGCACCCGCCGCCGCCGCGACCACCAACGCCAAGATCACGCTGGGGACAAGCGGTATCCCCGCCGTCGTGAGCTTCCAGAACACAAACGGGATGAACAGGTAGAGCGCCCCGATCGAGAGGTCGATCTCCCCCAACGTCATCACGAAGACCTCGCCCGCCGCCATTATCGCCAAAAAACAGAAATACGGCAGCAGGTTCTTGAAGTTCGAGCCGGTGAAGAAACCCGGGAGTGGTCGCCCCGAAATAAATCAGCGAGGCGACGATCACCACGATGATGCTGCTCTCCCGCAGCGCCAAGCCCTTCTTCGCCCAGTCCAGGGCGACCGCTCCAGCGTTGCGCGCGGCCGAGGGACGCGCGGGGGGTGCCTTTTCGGGCGCTTTTTCAGGGGCGACTGCCATCGCTAACGCCGCTCCTAAGCTACCCCCGCCCTAGGACTTCTGCACGCCGGGCTTGGTGCCTGTCCCTTCGTACCTGCTCTTGGTCGTGCTGTACGGCAGGATCGTCGTCTTGTCGAGGAACTTGAGGCCCGTGTCGACGTCGGCGATTCCCGTCAGGTGGCTGGACGCGTTGTACATGTAGAGCTGCAGGATCGGCAGGAAGCCCTGCAGGTAGGGCTGCTGGTCGATCGTGAACTCGATGACGCCCTTGGCCAGCAGCGCCTCGGTGATCGGCGTTAGGTCGTAGCCGCCGCCCTTCCAGCCCTTGGCAAGCAGGCCCTGCTTCTGGATCGTCTGCGCGACCCCCTGGGTCGAGCCCGCGTCGACCGCGAACATGCCCTTGGCCGTCGGGTGACCCGAGGCCCAGGAGTTGATCACGGTCAGCTCGGCGGGCACCGCCGCTCCGGTCGCGACGACCTTCGGCTTGATCGACGGATGGCTCTTGAGCGTGTCCAGCGCTCCGTTGATCCGCGGCTGGATGTTGGCGGCGCCGGGCGTGGCGATGAACATCGCGATCTCGCCCGAGGGCACCAGCGTGGCGATGCGCGCGCCCATCTCCTGGCCGGACAGGAAGAGGTCCTGGCCGATGTATGCGAGCCGCCCGGTGGACGGCTCGTCAGCGTTGTAGGAGACCACCGGGATACCCGCGGCGAGCGCGGACTTCACGGGCTTGTTGAACGCGGTCGGGAGAGATCAGCGAGGTGCCGATGCCGTCGGCCTTGGCCGGTGACGGCGCTGTTGATCGCGTTGACCATCTCGCGCGACGTTGCTCGTCGCCGAGCCGGTCCACGTGTACGAGCAGCCCAGCAGCTTGCACGCGTCCGCCGCACCGTTCTGGGTCGGCGTGAAGAAGATGTTGGTGGTCACGTGGTTGACCAGTGACGAACTGGTAGCTCTTGCTGACACCGAAGATCGACGACGCACCGCTCGCCTTGCGCCGACGGGGCCGAGCTTCCGCAGGCCTCCAACGCAAGCGCGGCGATGCCGGCCGCGCCTCCCGTCAGCGCGCTCCGCCGTGTGACCTGGTGCCACTTCTTGACAGGGGTGTCCTCCTCCTTGCGCTCATCCCACTCGAGGCGCTCAACCGCGTCACCCAAGATGTCGTGCTCTGACATCACGTCTCCTCTCTTCGCGACGCCGGGGGCTCGAGTCGAAACCTTGCAGACCGCAGGTCCCTTGTCTAGTCCTCCTAACGTCCCCTCAAAACTAGGTCCGCGACTGGTGTCTCCCTCATCCACGACACACGGGCTAAAACCCCTTCCGTCACGGCGCGGTAAGCAACTCGCAACGTGCCGTCGGGCGAACTGGATGTTAACGGTCACATGCACCCGAATCAATGCTTAGTTGGCGGTCCGACCAGCCCTCGTCCGGCTCCGGACCGCTCGCCGTCGCGCGCGGCTGACTGCGCGGGCACGCCCAGTGCTCGCGCGCACGACCAATTCCGGTCGCAGTTGCCGGGGCCGTCTCGAGCGGCCTCCCGGCCTCGATCATCCGCAACAGCAGCCGGACCCCGTGGCTGCCGACCTGGTCGAAGTCCTGGCGGACCGTCGTCAGCGGCGGGAGGAAGTACGGCGCCTCGGGAATATCGTCAAAGCCGACCACGCTGACTTCTTCAGGGACCCGACGGCCGCGCTCGTGCATTGCGCGCAGCAGCCCGAGCGCCATCTGGTCGTTGGCGACGAAGACCGCGGTCACCGCGCGGATCCGCCGCGAGCCGGCGGCCGAGGTCGTAACCGGCGCGCGCGCTCCAGTCGCCGGTAAGCGGCGGCGGCACCTCGGCGCCGGCCAGCTTGAAGCGTGCAGCGCCAGCCGTCCAGGCGCCCCTTGCGACTCGAGAAAGTCCGGGGGCCCGGCGACGTGCCACACGGTCTCGTGGCCGAGGTCGAGCAGATGGCGCGTGGCGCTTGGCCGCGCCGGCGAACTGGTCGATCGACACGACCGGGACCGCATGGTCGGGGCCGGCCTCGACCGCCACGAGCGGCACCTCGCCGGGGCGTGCAGAGCGCCTCGGCGGCCTCCTCGTGCGGAGTGATCGCGAGGATCCCGTCGACGCCGTGACGGCACAATCGCTCGACTGGCCTCCGCGACCGAGGGGCGGTCGAGCTGCCTTGAGGCTGGCGACGATGATGAAGTAGCCGGCTTCGTGCGCGGCCCGCTCGATACCGACCAACGTCGACGCCGGCCCGTACAGCGTCGTGTCGAAGCTGACCACGCCCAGGGTGTTCGAGCGCCCGGTCGCCAGCGCCCGCGCGGCCGGATTCGGCCGGTAGCCGAGGCTCGAGCATCGCATCCATGACGCGCTGGCGCGGTCTGCGGGCGCACGTGGGGACTCCCGTTGATAACGCGCGAAACCGTCTGATGCGAGACGCCCGCCAGCCGGCCGACGTCGGCCATGGCCGGCCGGCGTCGTAGAAGCTCCCCGTGCCCCAGCCCGGCGCTTGCCTGTGAGCGTGTCGTTCTCGCCCATCGCACCCATTCTTCCGCGGCGAAATTTGGCGGCGATGTTATCGCTAACGTGACGCCCAGGTCCACCCCGTGATGCCGGGTCGGTTGGGAGACCGAGACACGGATCCTCGGGTCGCCGCATCCCGTCGCCTCGCCATCCGATCCCGTTCACGATCGCGCCCCGACCCTTACCCGATGGACATCGCGAAGATGTGCATGGCCACCACGCTGGTCGCTACGCCCTGGCTGACGTCGGGCAAGGTCACGTACTTGACCGTCTTGCCCGACTTCAGCGGGACGGACGCGTAGTAGATGCTGACCTCGTTGTTTGACTTGCCGGTCTTGCTGTTGTGGTACGGGAAGCTGTCGAGGATGTCGCCATCCGGCTGGGCCGAGTTGGCGTACCAGTCGGAGAACGCTAGGGAGAACGACTGCGTGGTTCCGTCGGTATAGGTGATCGTGGCCCTGCCGGAGGCCGTCCCGTAGTCGCCCGTGCCGAGGAATCCGAGAGTCGAGCCCGAGCCCGACGGGCTGATCGTCTGCCCTTGGGCAACGACGTTGTCGTTGGTACCGGGCGAGGCGTCAGGCCAGGTGAAGGCCAGACCGTCGTGGGTGACCGTCGCGCCGGGCGTCAGTCCGTCGGCTTCCAACGTCTCCTCGGAATAGCTCAGTCCGCCGCCGTCGAGGTTGCCCGGTGTCGTGTCGGAGTCATCGGTGATCCCAGGGTTGTCGAACGCCGCGGCCAGCGACGCATAGGGGACCGAGACCTGGGTCTGGGCGACGCCGTCGCCAGGACCGGCGGCGCTGCGGAAATTCGCCAGCACGGTGAGCGTCTTCGCGCCTCCGCTCGCGTTGGCTGGGACTGACACGTGCCAGCTCGTGTGGACCGTCTGGCCGGGTGCAACGCGGGCGAAGCGAGTGGGCGAGGTGGGCTGCACCAGCCAATGCTTCGGTGCGACCAGTCTCATCTTCACGTCCCTCAGCGGCGCGGCGCCGCGCGGATCTCGCAACTTCGCCGTCGCCGTAAACGTCGAGCCGGGTGCGACGATCCGCAGCGGGCCGGCAACCTGTTCGAGGCCGCCGGCTGATCCTTGGCTTGTCCGTGGCCCAGCCGTCGCCGACGACGAGCCTCCGACGCCGAGCGAGACACTCGGCCGCGCGTGTGCCGAGGAGTCAGCGCCGGCGCTCTTGGTCGCGGTGTGGGCGCCGTGCTTGCGCGTGCCTCCCGTGATCGACAGCGGCTGCCTGACGACGATCGGCGTCGTACCGGTGACCCCGTCGACGGTCACCTTCAGCGTAGTGACGCCTGCCGATAGCGCCTTGAATTCCCCACTTGGGCTGATCGTGGCGACGCCGGGGTTGCTCGTGCCGTAGCTGACCTTGGCGTGCGCGAGGTCGACAAACGACTCGTCGTTGTTCACGGCCTCGACGATGTTGTCCGCGGTCGCGTGGTGCTGCTCGAGCGTGGGATCCGTGTCCGGCTTGATCCAGGGGTTCTTGCCGGTCAGGTTGAGGGTCTGGCCGGGATGGAAGATCACCTGGTCGGGCTGCACGGTCACGTACTGGACGTGCGGGGTGAGCGTCCCGCGGACCACGACCGGCCCCGAGCCCTCGATCTGCGCGGAGCTCGCGCCGACCTTGAACACGTACCGACCGTTGATCACCACCTGCTTGAGCAGCCGCTCGTCCCAGCGCGACAGACTGCTCACTGGGACCTTGAGCGTGATGTGCTGGGTCTGGCCCGGCGCCAGGACCTTGGTCCTCTGGAAGCCGGCGAGCTGCTCCTTGGGGGTCTCGAGCGCCGGATCGTTGGGCGGCGTGACGTAGAGCTGGCCCACCGTCGCGCCCGCCGTGCTGCCGGTGTTGGTGACGTCGAAGCTGACCGTGACCTTGCTGTCTGGGTTGGTCTGCGTCGGGGTCACGTGGACCCCCGAGTACTTGAAGCTGCTGTAGCTCAGCCCGTACCCGAAGGGGTACGTTGGCTTGCCCGTGAAGTACATGTAGGTCCGGCCCAGGCCTCCGGTCTGGCTGGGCGTCAGCCCATAGTCCTCCATCGGCGGGAGCTGCGAGTCGTTCTTGAACCAGGTGAAGTCGAGGTGTCCGCTCGGGTCGTCCTTGCCGAACATCACGTCGGCCAGCGCCGAGCCCTGGCTCTCGCCGTTGTACCCGCTGAAGAGGATCGCGGGGAAGTCCTTTTCGACGTTCGAGATCGTTACGGGCCCATTCGACTGAACCGCCAGGAGCATCCTCGGGTTGCCGAGCGCGGCCACCTGGTCGATCAGGGACTCGTAGTTGCCTGGCATCGCGAGCGTCGTGCGATCGTGGCCCTCGGTGGCGACGTTTAGGTCGGTGCCCACGAACACCACCACGAGGTCGGCGCTGGCGATCTCGCTGTCGGTCTGCGAGGAGCAGCTCGCGGGCGCGGTGGCGGTCGTCGAGGTGCCGCAGGAGTCGTAGTAGATGTTGGCGCTGGGGTTGGCCGCCTTGATCTCCTGCGTTATGCCCTGGACCGGGCTGACCTGGTGCGTGGGGTCGCCCGAGTAATCGCCGAGCGTGACCGTGTTCGCGAGGTTGCCGACGATCACCACGTTGTTGAGCTTCGAGGGGTCGGCCGGCAGCAGCGGCGAGCTGGTCCCCGAGACGTCGCCGTTCTTGAGCAGCACCAAGGAGTCGTCGGCGACCTTGCGAGCAAGCGCCTGGTGCGCCTTGCTCTGGATCACGTTGGCCTTGATCTTGGTCCACGGAACGTCCTTGCGGGGATCGAACTCACCCGTCTCCATGCGCGTGGTGAGGACGTGCGTGAGCGCGTTGTCGATCACTCCCTTGCTGAGGATGCCCGCGTGGATGTCCTGCTCGATGTTCTGCGGGGTGTACTCGGTCCCGGTGCAGTTGAGGTCCGTGCCGGCCCGCACGGCGAAAGCCTGCCCACCCGCGGCGCCGGAGACCTCCTTGCCGGTCCGCCGGTTGGTCCATACGGCGCTCGCGCCGCCCCCGTTGGTGGCCCAACCCGGAGGAGCCCAGTCGTGGCCGGATGGTGGATTCATGTACGTGGTGCCGACCGCGCCACAGTCGGACGTCGTGTAGCCGTTCTGGCCGTAGGTGCGCTGGGCGAGCTCGTTGGCGGTGTAGGTGTCAGCCGACGCGGGGGTGCCGTTGACGGCGTTGTAGGAGGTCATGAAGCCCGAGACGTGCGCGTTCTCGAACAGGCTCTTGAACTGGGCGGTGTAGTAGTCGCGGATGTTGGCGTCGTTGGTCACCGAGTCATCCGCCTGACGGTCGTCCTCGACGTTGTTGAGTGCATAGTGCTTCGCGGTCGCGCCGACCTTCAGGTACCTGGTGAGCGGCTTGCCGGACATCGTCTGGCCCTGATAGCCGTCGACGAAGGCGCCCGCCATGCGGCCCATGAGATATGGGTCCTCGCCGAAGGACTCGTCCGTCCGACCCCAGCGCGGATCGCGATCCATGTTCACGGTCGGCGCCCAATAGGTGAGGTCCCCATAATCCTTGGGCGAGGGCCCAAGGTCGTTCTGCGCCTTGCCCCACAGCGAGGGATCCAAAAAGCCGCGCGCCTCGTCGGAGATCGCGGTGGTCTCCTTGTAGACCAGCCCCGGGTCCCACGTCATCGTCGACGCGAAGTTGGTCGGGAAGCTGGTCGCGTGCACCCCGCCCGTGGCCGTCCCGCTGTTGGTGTCGGCGTTCATCGTGTTGACGCCGTGCTGGCCCTCGTTCCAGTACCAGTACTGCTGCATGTGCAGCTTAGGAATCGCAGGCGCGCTGTTGGTGTGCAGCTGCAGCACCTCCTGCGAGAGCGACATGCAGGAGACGAGGTCGGCGGCGCGCTCGGCGAAGGTGTAGCTCGTGTTGAGGTAGATCGGGTGCTTGCCCGCGCACTCGTACGACGCGGCCGAGGTGCGCGACTTGCCGCGATCGGAGACGCTGTGGGCTGCCGCGTTGCGCGTTGGGCTCGAGAGGCCGGAAGCCCCCGCGTGCGTGGCGCCGGACCCGGCACCCGGGAGTAGGAGCACCGCCGCCGCGGTTGCGGCACCGACGGCCGCGGCCTGGGCGAGCCACCGCTTGCTGACTCGTTTCATGCTGTCACCTCTCCTGCCGTCGGCCGGGGCGGTCCCGCGACCCTCAGAGCCGTTTTTTTGGACGATTCGGCTAAGGCGCGGCACAGTATCGCCGTGGTTTCTCCGTGTCAAGGAGGAACCGTGCGCCCTAAGACAAGAGTTACATCCGAGAACCGGAGAAAGCTATCCTCTCCGCGAAATGGATAGGGCACCGGGCTCGCTGGAATCGCTGCGCATCGTGAACCGTACGCGCGTGTTGGCCGTACTCCAGCAGCGCGGTCGCGTCAGCCGTGCCGACATCGTCAGGGCCACGGGTCTCTCGCGTACGACCGTCTCCAGCCTTGTCGCCGAGCTGCTCGCCGAGGGCGTCGTGGTGGAGCGACCCGAGGCCGCCGGCCGGGTCCCCTCCCCGAACGGAGGGCGACCGCCGATCCTGTTGGCGCTGGACCCCGCTTCCGGTGCATTCGTCGGCATCGACTTTGGCCACGACAGCGTGCGCGTGGCGGTGGCCGATCGCTCTGGCGCATTGCTGACCGACGGCCGTGAAGAGCTCGACGTCGATTACCAGGCCGATCGGGCGTTGGAAGTCGCCGCCGGCATGGTCGCCGACCTGCGCTCGCGTGTCGGTGTCGCCCCCGGTCGAGTCCTCGGAGCCGGGGCCGCGCTCTCCGCCCCCCTGCGCTCTCGCCGGCACGCATTCGCCTCCGAGCGCATCTTTCCCAGCTGGGCCGACGTCGACGTCGGGGGCGCGCTTGAGGCCCATCTCGGCGTGCCCGTTGCGGTCGGCAACGACGCCAACCTGGGCGCACTGGCCGAGTCGACCTTCGGCGCGGGACGCGGAGTGCCCAACGTGCTCTACCTCATGCTCTCCGCGGGCGTCGGCGCGGGCATCATCCTCGACGGAGCGCTCTACGAGGGCCATACCGGCACGGCCGGTGAGCTCGGCCACGTGGTCGTGGACCCCGCCGGGCAGATCTGTCGCTGCGGCAACCGCGGTTGCCTGGAGACGGTGGCAGGGGTCAGCGCACTGACTCAGGCGCTGCGGCACATCTATGGCCCTGCGGCCACCGTTGAGGGGCTCGTCCAGCTCTGCAGGTCCGGCGACCGCGGGGCGCAGCGCTTGGTCGCCGACGCGGGAAGGGCGGCCGGGCAGGCCCTGGCCGCGATGTGCAGCGTGCTGGACCCAGCGCTGGTGATCGTCGGCGGCGAACTCGCGGCCGCGGGCCCAGTCCTGCTGGACGCCGTGCGGGAGATGATCGACCAACGGACGTCACCCGCCATCGGTCACGCCTATAGGGTCGTGGGCGGCGCGCTTTCAGACAAAGCAGAGGTGCTGGGCGCAGTGGCGCTCGCGATGGTCAACGCGTCGGGGAAACAGCTGCAGCCCGCAACCGTCAAGCAGTAGAAGGAGGAGCGATGAAGACCAGCCTCGGCATCTGGGCCCTCGGACCGATGATCACCCGTTTCGTGCCGGTCGGCTACCAGCCCGACCACGCCTACGACGTGGAGCCGGTGCCCGACAAGGTGCACCGGGCGGTTGAGGGCCTGGGCGATCTGATCGACGGCTACGAGTTCCACTACCCCTACGAGCTCTCGCCCGAGAACCTTGACCAGGTACGGGCAGCGCTCGGCTCACACGACATCTACTGCATCGCGAGCGGCCTGCATCTCAATCCCGCCTTCGGCCGCGGAGGGCTGGTCAACCCCGACCCCATCGTGCGCGGCGACGCGCGACAGATCCTCCTCGACTGCGCCGAATTCGCGGGCTCGCTGGGCGCGAACCTCATCATCTGGCCCGGCGGCGAGGGCTACAACTACCCCTTCCAGACCCCCTACGCGGACTCTTGGCGGTGGCTGATAGAGGGCGTCGGCGAAGCCGCAGAGGTCTGTCGCCGTCACGGCGCGACCGTGTTTCTGGAGCACAAGAACTCTGAGCCCGCGATGAAGATCCTCATGCGCAACATCGGCATGACCTTGCATGTGATCAACAAGTTGCGCGAGCAGGGAGTCGACAACGTCAAGGTCAATATGGACTGGCAGCACCTCATCATGAACGGCGAGCACCTACCCGAGTACGCGGCGCTGCTCGCCGACGAGGGCCTCCTGGGCCACCTGCACGCGAACTCCGGCTGGGGCACCTTCGACGACGACAACATGGTCGGGGCGACCGCGTTCATGGAGACCGTCGAACTGGCCCTGGAGCTCCGCCGCTGCGGCTATGGCTCGGGCGGCGAACGACTGGGCTTCGACCTCTATCCGTACACCGAGGACCAGGTGGGCGCGGTGCAGCGCTCGGTCCTGCAATGGCGCTTCATCGACTCGGTCGCGGCGCGGATCGACGAGGCGGCGCTGCGCGAGGCGCAGCAGCACAAGGACGCCGTCCGGGCGTACGAGATCGTGTACGCGGCTTTGGGCGCGTGACAACGGCGGGGCGCGCCCCGGCTCTGGTCGGGATCGACGTCGGCACCTCGGCGGTCAAGGGACTCGCCATCGACGAGCACGGCGGTGTGCTCGCTCGGGCGCAGGCTTCATACCCCCTCTCCACGCCAAGGCCCGGGTGGGCTGAGCAGGACCCCGACCTCTGGTGGCAGGCGACCACGTCGGTGCTCACGGACCTGCGCGCGAGCGCCGGGCGCCCGCAGGGAATCGGGTTCAGCGGCCAGATGCACGGCCTCGTCGCGCTCGATCGCGCCGACCGCGTGCTCCGCCCCGCCATCCTCTGGAACGATCAGCGCACCGCCCGCGAGGCGCAAGAGATCGAGACCACGGTCGGCGCAGAGCGGCTGATCGCGCTGACGGGCAATCGTTCGCTGACGGGCTTCACGGCACCGAAGCTGCTGTGGCTGCGCCGGCACGAGCCCGACACCTATGCGGCGCTTGCGCACGTGCTGCTGCCCAAGGACTACGTTCGCCTGCGCCTGTGCGGCGAACACGCCACCGACGTCTCCGACGCGTCCGGGACGGTGCTTCTGGACGTGGCCGCCCGGCGCTGGTCGGAGCAGATGCTCGAGGCGCTCGAGCTCCCGGAGAGCTGGCTCCCCCCGGTCCTTGAGAGCCCTATCGAGGTGGGTCGGACGGCCGACGGCATACCGGTGGCGGCCGGCGCCGGCGACCAGGCCGCGGGCGCACTGGGGGTCGGAGTCGACCGACCGGGGCCCGTGTCGGTCGTGCTCGGGACCTCGGGAGTGGTCTTCTGCGCGCTGGCGGAATTCGCGGCCGACCCTCGAGGCAGGGTGCACGCGTTCTGCCACGCCGTCCCGTCCACCTGGCACGCGATGGGCGTGATGCTGTCGGCGGCGGGGTCGCTGCAGTGGTTGCGCGCGGCCACTTCCCCTGACATCGGGTATGACGAGCTCGTCGCGGAGGCCGCAGCGTGGCCCGCCGGGACCGAGGGGCTGCTGTTCTTGCCCTATCTGGCCGGCGAGCGGACCCCGCACGCCGACCCCGATGCGCGCGGAGCGTTCGCCGGGTTGACCGTGCGCCACAACCGCGGCGCGCTCGTGCGGGCCGTGCTGGAGGGGGTTGCGTTTGGCCTGCGCGACTCGCTCGATTTGACCTCCGCGCTCGGCGGGCGGCCCTCCTTGGGGAGGGTCTCCGGCGGGGGCGCGCGCAGCAGGCTGTGGCTCCAGATCGTGGCGTCGGCCCTCGGGATCCCGCTGCAGCGAGTGGCGGTCGACGAGGGCGCTGCCTTCGGAGCGGCCGTCCTCGGGGGAGTTGCCGCGGGCGTGTGGATCGATGTGCGTGAGGGGGTCGCTGCAACCGTGAAGGCCGGCGAGACCGTGGAGCCCATCCCGCCGTGGGTCGACGTCTACGGCGAGCAGCGCGAGCGCTACCGAGCGCTATATCCGGCGCTGCGGCCCATCGTCACCGCCGCAGCGTCAGAGAACGGGCGGTAGCCGTCGGGAGGCGTTGGGTTCTCGGCGCATGCAGCCCACCTTGCTTGATACCCTGGCGCCGCCGACATACCAGCCGAATCGCCGCGCGTCCGTGCCCGGCGAGCGGGGGACCCATTTGCGATCGGCCCAAGATCGCTCGGGGCGAAGCGCCGCACGTTGCGGCGTAGCGCACTGCGCTAGCCCGTCAGCTAACTCCGCAGGCTGCCGCTGACCGTTTGAAGCGCGTATCCGCGTACTCTGTCCTCACCCGCTTTGACCATCCTTACCAATCACCGAAAGACGATCCATATGACCCGTTTCGACGCATCCTCCGCGCGCGCGTGGTTGCACTGTCCCCCAGCCCGTCGCGCTATGATCCCCTGCCTCTCGGGGGCGCTGCGCGCGGAGGCGCGAAGTGGCCGAGCACTCGACGTTAGGAAGGGGCGAAAGTGACGTTTTCTCTGCGGGCACTCATAAAGCGCCTTGGAGGCGCTGCTCTGGTTTGCGCCGCCGTGGCGTCCCTGGTCGCGGCTGGCTCGGCGATGGCGACGCGCAGCACCAACTGCAGTCCCCCGAAGACCGCGTGGAACTTCCACACGATGCCCAAATTGCACCCCATGCATGTCCACGTGTGCAGGGACATGCCCAGCACGAGCCGGGGCATGGTCTTCCTCGGCCCGTTCAGGAATGCCACTTACAGGGGGAAGTTCGTCGGCCAGGCGGGCGCGCTGATGCTCGACGGACACGGGAATCCGGTCTGGTTTCATCGGGCGCCCAAGGGCGACCTGGACATGAACTTCCAGACCGATACCTACGGTGCCAAAAAGCAGCCGGTCATCAGCTTCTGGCAGGGCATCGTCGCGATCCCGCCCAAGTACACGAAGCTCCCCGCCGGCGCTCCCGTGAAGGGGCAGTTCTACGTCTACGACCAGAACTATCACCTGGTCAAGGCGATCAAGGCGGTCCAGAGCCCCGGGAAGGGTTGGGTCACAGACTTCCACGAGCTCGTCCTCACCAAGCCCACGGCATCTCACCCCCAGGGCACCGCAATCTTTCTTGCGGCCAAGAAGGTCTCCGCAGACCTCAGGAAGTATGGCGGCGCGCCTAACGGCGCCTACGAGGACGAGGAGATCCAGCAGGTCGACCTTCAGACCAACAAGCTGCTCTTCCACTGGGATGTAGCCAAGCACATCCGGCTGGGCACCTCGAAGGTGCACGCGCCCAAGAGCGCGGGGACTGCCTGGGATCCCTACCACGCCAACTCGATTAACCTCAACTCGGCCGGCGACATTCTTGCTGTCGCTCCGCAACACCTGGGGTGTCTACAACCTCAAGCCGACGGGTAGCTCAAGCGCCAAGTTCGTCTGGAAGCTCATCAACGGCAAGGGCAGTAGTTACTCGCTCGCCAAGAGCGCCCGCTTCGGCTGGCAGCACGATGTGCGATTCGATGGCTCAGACCAGATCAGCATGTTCGACGACGGCTGTTGCACCTCACGGGTGGCGAGCACTTGCACGCCGCGCGCGGCCTGGTCCTGCGGTTGACCAAGGGTCACGCCACGGCGGTCCGCCAAGTCCACCACTACAACACCCTGTACGTCCCGACCAGCGGCAGCTTCCAGCTGCTCGCCAGCGGGCACGCGTTCGTCGGCTGGGGCCAGTCCTACTACTTCTCGGAGTACTCCAAGACCAACCACCTCCTCTACGACGCCGCGATGCCCGCGACCGACAGTCCTACCGGGCCATGAAGGAGCGGTGGACCGGCACGCCCACCACCAAGCCACTCGCGAAGGCCAGCAAATCTAAGGGCAAAATCACCGTCTACGCCTCCTGGAATGGCTCCACCACCACCGCGTACTGGAAGGTGCTCGGCGGTAGCAGCGCCTCGAGCCAGACCAGGAGCCTCGGGCAGGCCAAGCGGAACGGCTTCGAGACTGCGATCCACCTAAGCGGCAGTGCCAAGTACTACAAGGTCGAGGCACTCGCCTCCAATAAGAAACCGTCCTCAGGTTCAAAGTCATCAAGGGCTGACCGAGGCTGGCTCCGCAAACGAAAAGGAGACTGGAATGAAGCTGATCGGAGCGGGACTTCCGCGCACGGCAACGCTTTCTCAGAAGGTCGGACTCGAGGTCGTGGGGCAGGGTCCGTGCTACCACATGGTCAACATCCTGGCCAACCTCGACCTGGCGCCGCAGTGGCGCCGCGCGCTCCACGGCGAGGGACAGTGGGACGAGATCTTCGACGGCTTCGAGGCGACCGTCGACTGGCCGGGCTCGTTCTTCTACCGCGAGCTCCTCGAGGTCTACCCCGACGCCAAGGTGCTCCTGAGCGTCCGCGAGGGCGAGTCGTGGGCGCGCAGCATGCGCGACACGATCTGGGGCGTCATCTACGGCCAGAACATCATCCGCTATCTCTCGGATGCCCGCTCCCAGATTGACTCCAAGTGGCGCGGCTACATCGAGCTGATGGAGGAGATGTGGCACCGGAGCGGCCTCATGGAAGGCGTCGACACCAGCGAGCAGTTCATGGCCGACGCCATGGACCGTTACAACGAGGAGGTCCAGCGCCACCGTGCCCTCCGACCGCCTTCTGGTCTGGTCGGTGCGCGACGGCTGGGAGCCGCTGTGCGAGTTCCTTGGCGTCTCGGTCCCGGAGATGCCCTTCCCCCACCTCAACGACTCCAAGGAATTTGGCGAGCGCGTCGTCGATGGCGCCGCTGATCGCGTCCAGCAGTGGCGCGCCCAGACCCGCGAAGAGCCCACGGGCGCCGCGCCCTCGGGCGAGGTCGAGGAACCCGTGGGCGCCGCCCCCTCGGGCGAAGGCGACGGCTAGTAGCCCCCGCAGTTCGGCGGCCACGTCTGCTTGGCTGCGTGTGAGTTCTTAGTGGTCGGCGGCGGTGCATCCTGCGTCGTCGTCGGCGGCGGGGAATTCTGCGTCGTCGTCGGCGCCGGCGTGTTGCTTGTCGACGACGCGTTGTTGCTGCTCGACGCGTGTTGCTGGTCGCCGCCGGGGTGGTGCTGAGTGCGTAGCCGACGTCGTCACCGGGGCCGCCGTGCTGGCGGCGGTGGTGTGGGTCGCCTTCTTCTTGTGGTGGGCCTTCTTCTTGTGCGTCTGCTTCTTGGCCTTATGCGCGGTGGTCGCGGTCTTGGTCGTATCGGCCGATAGGTGCTGCTTGGCCTTGTGGGTGCTGGACGAACCGCCGCATCCGGCCAGTGCCACAGCCGCGGCCGCCATCGTTACGAGTGCTCGTTTCATAACCCCCCTTCGGTCGCTCGAGAACAACTGACTCCGGTCGAGCCATATTACAGCAGATGTTCAGACGCCCCGCTCCGGTACCACCGGCGCCCGCAGCGCATTCAGCCACGCTACCGACACTCCGCCTCCAGACCCGTCAACATTTAGGGCATCTGGGCGGGGCTGCTCGAGGGCGGCTCTGTGCCGGCCATGGTCGAACTGTGATTTCACAGCTGAAAGGCAGAGCTCCATGCAGCACCGTGATGAGGTCGCACAGCGGCCCGACGAAGAAGACGGCGCGCTAGAGGAATCGCTGGACGGCATCGCCGAGGCCGGCGGCACGGTCGCCGACGCGATCCGCCCCGGCGACAGCATGGACACTGAGCTCCAGGAGCCCGCGAAGCGGCGCTTCTTCCGGGGCGGTGGGCGCATGGGGTCGCGCGAAGCATGGATCCTGGCCGTCTGCTGCGTGGCCCAGTTCATGGTCATCCTCGACCTCAGCATCGTCAACGTGGCGCTGCCCTCGATCCAGTCGAGCCTCAACTTCTCCTCGGCCGAGCTGCAGTGGGTGATCGACGCCTACACCATCGCCTTCGCGGGCTTCCTGCTGCTGGGCGGGAGGGCAGCAGACCAGCTCGGGCAGCGGCGGGTCTTTGTGTCGGCCCTGGTGCTGTTCGCCGCCGCCTCTCTGCTGGGCGGCGCCTCCGTCGACAAGAACATGCTGGTCGCCGCGCGCGGCGTGCAGGGCTTCAGCTGCGCCTTCATGGCGGCTTCCTCGCTGGCGATCATCACCTCCTCCTTCCCGCCCGGGCCCAAGCTCCATCGCGCGATCGCGCTGTGGGCCGCCATGAACGGGGCCGGCGGCGCCGCGGGAACGTTCCTCGGGGGTGTGATCACGCAGGAGCTGAGCTGGCGCTGGGTGCTTCTGATCAATCCCCCGATCGGGATCGCCGCCGCTTTCGTGGCGTGGAGGGTGGTCTCAGACATCCGGCGCAGGCGCGAGGGCAGCTTCGACTTGGCCGGCGCGCTGACGCTCACGATCGGCCAGATGGTGCTGGTCTACGGCGTCGTAGAAGCCGGCCTGCGCAGCTGGCGCGACCCGCTGGCGTACGGGCCCATCATCGGCGGTCTCGTGCTGCTCATGCTCTTTACGTTGATCGAGACCCGGCTGGCATCCGAGCCGCTGATCCCGTTCAAGCAGTTCACGCGCCCGCTGCGCACGGCCAACGGCATCGTGCTCCTGTTCAGCGCCGCGCTGTTCGTGATGTGGTACCTGAGCTCGCTCTACCTCCAGCAGGTGCTCGGCCTCTCACCGCTGCATGCCGGTCTCACGTTCCTGCCGATGGCGCTGATGATCATGCTGGTCGCGTCGCGCGCCGGCAAGCTGGTGGGCCGCTTCGGCTTACGCTCCGTGCTCTTCAGCGGCCTCGTGATGATGACCGCGGGACTGCTCCTCTTCACCAAGATCGCGGCCAGCGGCAGCGCGATCGTGTACGTGATCGTTCCGGGCCTGCTGACCGCCGCCGGAATCGCCCTGTCGATCGTGCCATCGACGATCCTCGCCACGCAGGGCGTGCCTCAGGGCCAGGCGGGATTCGCGTCGGGGCTGGTCAACACCTCGCGCCAGATCGGCGCCGGCCTGGGCATCGCGGTCCTGATCACCCTCGCGACCACGATCTCAAGTCATCTGATCGGCCACGGACATCCGGTCCCGCAGGCGCTCACCGACGGCTTCCGCGTGGGCTACTACATCGGTGCGGGCCTGACTGCTGTGGCGGCGGTGGCGACCCTGATCTTCGTCGGCAAACCCGCCACAGCTGCGTCCGGGCCGCTCTTCCGCCGCTCGGCTCTGGGCATCTGCGTGGTCTTCGCGATCGGGGGCTTCGTCGCGCTCGACTTCGGCGTCGGGGGTTCACACGGCGCGCCGCTCGGGGCCTACACGAGGTCTGGCTCCTACAAATTCGTCTCGGCGCCCAAGCTCCACCCCCCGATCGTCCGCGCCGACGTCTCCCCGCTTCACACCAGCGAGCTCGCGCCCGGCTACATCTTCGTGGGCAACTTCTACAACGTGACCTACCCGCCGATGGTCGGGCAGAGCGGGCCGCTGATCCTCGACAACCGCCTGCAGCCAGTGTGGTTCAAGCCCGTGTCGGAGAAGGATGTCGCCTCGAACCTGAGCCTCCAGACCTACCAGGGCAAACCTGCCCTGAGCTATTGGCAGGGCACCATCACCAACACCGGCGAGACCCTCACCGGGCAGGACATCGTCGTCAACCAGCACTACCAGCGCGTCGCCACGGTTAAGGGCAAGGACGGCTGGGTGCCGACGGTGCACGAGATGATCATTCACGGCAACGACGCCTGGGTGACGGTGAACAAGAACCTCCCCATGAACCTGTCGAAGTACGGTGGCGCCTACAACGGCTCGATGATCGACTCGGGCGTGCAGGAGTACAACATCAAGACCGGCAAGCTGCTCTACACGTGGGACGCGCTCAAGCACATCTCACTCAACGACTCCGAGGCCAGCCTGCCGACGAATGGCTTCCCCTGGGACGCGTATCACATCAACTCGATTCAGCTGCTGGGCAACGGCAAGATGCTCGTGTCGATGCGCGACATCTGGGCCGTATACGAGGTCGACATCAAGACCGGCAAGATCCTGTGGACGCTCGGAGGCCGGCATTCTGACTTCACGTTCGGGCCCGGCGCGGGCTTCTCGTGGCAGCACGACGTGCGTGCGTACCCCGGCAGCTCGCTGATCACGATGTTCGACGATCACTGCTGCCAGGAGACGGGCGGCGGCACCTACGTCTCGCCGAGCGCTCCGTCGCGCGGCCTCGTCCTCAAGCTCGACATGGCCACGCACACGGCCAGGCTCGTCTCCCAATACAGTCACGGCAACAGCTTCGACGCCCAGTACATGGGCGATCTGGAGCCGTTGGCAGGCGGCGACGAATTCGTCGGCTGGGGGTCGGAGCAGAACTTCACCGAATACACGGCGTCCGGCCACATGATCCTCGACGCTTATCTTCCATACCCCGACATCAGCTACCGCGTGACCGTGGAGCCTTGGGTCGGGCTGCCGCTGTATCCGCCCTCGGGCGCCGCCCGGCATACCGCCGGCAAGACCGTCGTGTACGCGAGCTGGAACGGCGCGACCCGTGTCCTATCCTGGAGGGTTCTGGGAGGCAGTGGCTCGTCCTCGGTCGCGACGGCTCCCAAGAAGGGGTTCGAGACTCAGATCCGGGTGAACTCGAGCGACACCACCTTCAGGGTCCAGGCCCTCGGCGCAGGCGGCCGCGTGCTCGGCACCTCGAAGCCGTTCCAGGTGCGCGCTGACGCCGCTCGCAGCGATAGGAGATAGAGCCCTCGAATGGAAGTGATACCCAAGTGGCCCTCCCCGTAGATACGGCCGCATTCGCGGAGCCGTCGCCGATCAAGCGACTCAGCCACCTCCAGCGGCTCGAGGCGGAGAGCATCTACATCATGCGCGAGGTCGTGGCGCAGGCCGAGAACCCGGTGATGCTCTACTCGATCGGCAAGGACAGCTCGGTGATGCTGCACCTCGCGCTCAAGGCCTTCTATCCCGGAAAGCCGCCGTTTCCGTTCCTGCACGTGGACACCACGTGGAAGTTCCGCGAGATGTACCAATTCAGGGACCAGATCGCGCGCGAGCACGACCTCGACCTGATCGTCCACATCAACCAGGAGGGACTCGAGCTGGGCGTCAACCCCTTCACCCACGGTTCGGCGGTCCACACCGACGTGATGAAGACCCAGTCGCTCAAGCAGGCGCTCGACAAGTACGCCTTCGACGCCGCCTTCGGCGGCGCACGGCGCGACGAGGAGCGCTCGCGGGCCAAAGAGCGCGTGTTCTCGTTCCGTTCCGCCCAGCACCGCTGGGACCCCAAGAGCCAGCGGCCCGAGCTGTGGCGGCTCTACAACGCTCGGATTCGCAAGGGTGAGTCGATCCGCGTGTTCCCGCTCTCCAACTGGACCGAGCTCGACGTGTGGCAGTACATCTTCCTCGAGCAGATCCCGATCGTTCCCCTGTACTTCGCCAAGGAGCGACCGATCGTCGAGCGCGACGGCGCGCTGATCATGGTCGACGACGACCGCATGCCGCTGGAGCCCGGCGAGAAGCCGCAGCTGCGGAAGGTGCGCTTCCGCACGCTCGGCTGCTACCCGCTCACCGGCGCGGTGGAGTCGGACGCCGAAACGCTCGAGGCGATCGTCTGGGAGATGCTGCTCGCGCGCACCTCCGAGCGGCAGGGCCGCGTGATCGACCACGACCAGGACGCCTCGATGGAGCGCAAGAAGCAAGAGGGATATTTCTGATGTCCGTGACCGAGCCGCGCGACCAGGAGCTCGCCGCCTACCTGAAGGCAGAGCGACAGGGCGGCCTGCTGCGGTTCGTCACGTGCGGCAGCGTCGACGACGGCAAGAGCACGCTGATCGGCCGTCTCCTCTACGAAGCGGGGCTGCTCTTCGACGATCAGGCGCAGGCGCTGGAGTCCGATTCCCGCCGCAACGGCACCCAGGGCGGCGCGCTCGACTACGCCCTGCTGCTCGACGGGCTCGCGGCGGAGCGCGAGCAGGGGATCACGATCGACGTCGCCTACCGCTACTTCCAGACCGAGAACCGCAAGTTCATCGTCGCCGACAGCCCCGGACACGAGCAGTACACCCGCAACATGGTCACGGGCGCGTCGACCGCCGACTGCGCGGTGCTGCTGCTGGACGCGCGCAAGGGGACCCTCACCCAGACGCGGCGCCACGCCTACATCGTCTCGCTGCTGGGAGTGCGCCACGTCGTCTTCGCGATCAACAAGCTCGACCTCGTCGACTACGGAGAGACCCGTTTCCGCGAGCTCGAGGTCGAATGCCGCGACCTCGCCGACCAGGTGGGACTCCCGGATGTGACCTGCATCCCCGTCGCGGCGCTGCACGGCGACAACATCGTGGCGCGGAGCCCGCGCACCCCCTGGTACGAGGGTCCCACGCTGCTCGAGTACTTGGAGACGGTGGAAGTCGACGAGGACCGCCTGCAGGTGTCGCCGTTTCGCATGCCTGTCCAGTGGGTCAACCGCCCCCATCATTCGTTCCGTGGCTTCGCCGGCATGGTCGCGAGCGGCGCGGTGACGGCGGGCGAGCGCATCATCGCGCTCCCATCCCGCAGGGAGAGCACGGTCGAGCGCGTCGCCACCTACGACGGGGATCTCGAACGCGCGGTCGCCGGAGAGTCCGTGACGCTCACGCTCACCGACGAGATCGACATCAGCCGCGGCGAGGTGATCGCGAGCGTGGAGAACCAGCCCGGCGTCGCGGATCAGTTCGAGGCGACGCTCGTGTGGATGGCCGGAGAACCGCTGCTGCCGGGGCGCAACTACCTCATGCGCGTGGGAACGAGCACGGTCGGGGCCACCGTCGCCCCGCTGAAGTACAGGCTCGACGTCCACTCGCTCAAGCGAATCGCCGCCGACAAGCTCGAGCTCAACGAGATCGGGGTTGGAGAGCTCGAGCTGGACAGGCCGATCCCCTTCGATCCCTACACCGAGAACCGCGACATGGGTGGCTTCGTGCTGATCGACAGGATCACGAGCCAGACCGTGGGCGCCGGAATGCTCAACTTCGAGCTGCGCCGCTCCCACAGCGTGCACTGGCAGAGCATCGACGTCGACAAGGAGGCGCACGTCAAGCTCAAGGGTCACCGGCCGTGCGTGGTGTGGATGACCGGCCTCTCCGGCGCAGGCAAGTCGACGATCGCCAACCTGGTCGAGCGCAAGCTGCACAGCCTGGGTTGTCACACCTACCTGCTCGACGGCGACAATGTCCGCCACGGCCTGTGCAAGGACCTGGGCTTCACCGACGCCGACCGCGTGGAGAACATCCGCCGTATCGCGGAGGTGGCGGGACTGATGATCGACGCCGGCCTGATCGTGATCACGTCGTTCATCTCGCCGTTCGTCTCGGAGCGCCGTACGGCGCGGGCGCTGCTGGAGGAAGACGAGTTCATCGAAGTATTCGTCGATGCGCCGCTGGACGTCGCCGAGGCGCGCGACCCCAAGCACCTCTACGCCAAGGCACGGCGCGGGGAGATAGCGAACTTCACCGGGATCGACTCGCCGTATGAGCCGCCCGAGGCGCCCGAGGTGCACATCGACACCACCGCGACCACGGCCGAGGACGCCGCCGAGCTGCTGGTGGCGGAGCTGCGCCGGCGCAAGATGCTCGACGAGGAGTGAGCTGCTTTGGACCGGGAGGAGGTGAGCTTGAATCAGGCCTTGCTGGACGAAATCGCCGCCATCGTCCGCACCGCCGGGGAGGCGGTGATGGAGGTGTACGGCTGCGCCTTCGCCGTGGAGTCCAAGGTGGATGGCTCTCCGGTGACCGAGGCCGACACCCGCGCGGAGGAGATCATCCTCCGCGGGCTGCAACGCGTCACGCCCGGCCTGCCGGTCGTCTCCGAGGAGGCAGCGTGCGGCGAGGGCGACGGATCGGACCGCAACGATGGCTGTTCCGACACCTTCTGGCTCGTGGACCCTCTCGACGGCACCAAGGAGTTCGTGTCTCGTAACGGCGAGTTCACGATCAACGTCGCGCTGATCCAGGACGGCGTCCCCGTCCTCGGCGTCGTCCTCGCCCCGGCACTGAAGCGTCTCTTTGCCGCCGCCGACCCAACTGGCGCGGTCGTGGACGACGCCGACGGGCGCAGGGCGGTGTCGGCCCGCCCCGAGCCGGCCGACGGCATTACCGTCGTCTCCAGCCGCTCCCACGGCGACGCCGACGCGCTGGCCCGCTTCACGGCGGGCCGTCGGATCGCCTCGCTCCTCACTGCGGGCTCCTCGCTGAAGTTCTGCCTGCTCGCCGCCGGACAGGCGGATCTGTACCCACGCTTCGGCAGGACCATGGAGTGGGACACGGCCGCCGGCGACGCTGTTCTGCGCGCGGCCGGCGGGCGCGTGACCGACCTCGACGGACGGACGCTGCAGTACGGAAAACCGGGCTTCGAGAACCCTCACTTCGTGGCGTGGGGGCGCGAAAGCTCGGTTGAGACGACCGCCGCGGGCAGTTAGCGGCGCCAGCGCGTGGAGAACGCCCGCCCGGCCGGGGGGCGCGTCGCGCCGCACCCTGCGGCGCCGCGGACCCTATGCGGCCACGGCCGCCCTCACGGCCGCCGCCAGCTCCTCGACGTCCTCGGCGGTGGTGTCCCAGGCGCACATCAAGCGGACCTCGCTCGAGCGCTCGTCCCACACGTAGAAGTCAAACTGCTCTTGCAGCCGGGCCACGGCCGCCGGGGGCAGCGCCGCGAAGATCGCGTTCGCCTGGACCGGACGCGTGATCGTCACCCCCGGCACGTCACCGATCAGAGCCGCGAGCCGCGCCGCCATGCCGTTCGAATGCGAAGCGAGCGAGCGCCACAGCTCGTCGGTCAGCAGGGCCTCGAACTGCGCCGCCAGGAAGCGCATCTTCGACGCCAGCTGGAGCGACTGCTTGCGCAGATACTCGAACCCGTGAGCGCGCTCGCCGTCGGCGAAGACGACCGCCTCGGCCCCGAGCAGCCCGTTCTTGGTCCCCCCGAAGGAGAGCACGTCGACGCCCACGGCCGTGCTCACGCCCGCGAGCGTCTCCCCTAGTGCCGCGGCGGCGTTGCCCAGACGCGCCCCGTCCATGTGGACCAGCAGTCCCCTCGAGTGGGCGAGCTCGGCGATCGTCGCGACCTCGTCCACCCCGTAGACCGTGCCCAGCTCGGTGCTCTGCGAGATCGAAACCACCCGGGGTTGCACGGCATGTTCGTCCCCCACCCTCACGATCAGCTGCTCGATCGACCCGAGATCGAGCTTGCCGTGCTCGGCCGCCGCGGCCAGCAGCTTGACCCCCGCGATCGCCTCCGGCGCCCCTGCCTCGTCGACGTTCAGATGGGCGCTCGAAGAGCAGATCGCCGCCTCCCACGGCCGGCAACACGCCCTCAGCGAGAGGACATTCGCGGCCGTCCCACCCCACACGAGAAAGGGCCGCACGTCCGCCCCGAACTCGTCGCGCAGGCGAGCCTCCACCCGCTCGGTGAAGCGATCGTGCCCATAGCCGAAGACGTGGCCCGAGTTGGCTTGAGCGATCGCGCCGAGCACGGCGGGGTGGACTCCTGCCGCGTTGTCTGACGCGAACCCGCGCCGGTCCGTGCTCACGGCCGCGAGCTTACCCGCATCGCTCCACGCTCACGCCTTCTTGACCCAGCGCTGAAGCACGTCAGGTAGAAGGTTGCGCTATGTCCGATATCGCCGGGCCCGCTCCGGCCTGCTGATGCGAATCGCGCTCGTGACCGAGGTGTTTCTGCCGGCCGTTGACGGCGTCGTGACGCGTCTGCGGCGGACGCTCGAGGAGCTCGCGCGCCACGGGGACGAGGTGCTCGTGATAGCCCCGGCTGGAGGGCCGGCCTCGTACGCAGGCGCGCGGGTCGTGGGCGTTCCCGGATTACGGATTCCTCTCTACCCGGACGGGCGCGGCTACCCAAAGAAGCGGGTCTCGTTGCCGGTCGCGCCGCTACGCGCCGCGCTGGGCGAGTTCGAGCCCGAGGTGATCCACGCCGTCAACCCCTTCCTGCTCGCGGCCGGCGCGGTCCACTACGCGGATCGCCGAGCGATACCGCTCGTGGCTTCCTACCACGCGAACATCCCGGCCTACGGCCGCTACTACGGCCTCGGCGCGCTGGAGCCAGTGGGCTGGCGGTACGTCACGTGGTTGCACAGTCGTGCCGACCTCAACCTCTGCACCTCCGTCGCGACCATGGAACGGCTGCGAGCTCGGGGCTTCCCGCGCCTGGCGCTGTGGCCCTACCGGGTCGAGACCGACCGCTTTTCGCCGCGGTGGGCGCGGCACGACTGGCGCGCGCGTCTCAGCGCCGGCCATCCCGAGCGGGTGATTCTGCTGTGCGTCGGCCGATTGGCAAAGGAGAAGTCCTTTGCGCGACTGCTGCCGGTGGTACGGGAGCTCGACGGGGTCACGCTCGCGATCGTGGGCGAAGGTCCGATGCGCCCGGAGCTCGAGCGCCTCTTCGCCGGGACCTCGACCAACTTCCTCGGCCTCCTGCGAGGCGACGATCTCTCGTCGGCCTACGCCTCGGCGGACGCGTTCCTTTTCCCCTCGGACTCAGAGACGCTCGGGCTGGTGATGCTCGAAGCACACGCCGCGGGCCTGCCGGTCGTCACCGCCGATACGCCGACGGCGCGGGAGCTCGTGCACGAAGGCGTCGACGGACTGCGTTATGACGGGAGCGACGCCTGCGCGCTTGTCGCCGCCGTGCGGCGGCTGGCCGAGGACCTGGAGCTGCGCCTTGCGCTCAGCGCCGGCGCGCGGGCGTCGGTCGCGGGCGTCATTCTTCCGCCACCCGCGCCTCGCGTTGCACGCGACCGCGTTTCAACTCGGTGCCTGGGGGCTCCAGCTCGGCGCGTGCTACGTGACCATCCTCGCCCTTGGGCTGCAGGACCACGCCAACCTCGCCGCCGCGGCGGCGGTGTTGCTCGCGGTCAACCTGACCGCGATCGTGCCCGTCACTCCATCGAACGTCGGCGTCTTCCAGGCGGCTTGTATCGCCGTCCTGCATCCATTCCACGTCGACGCCAGCCGGGCTCTAGCCTACGGCCTCATCGTGCAGGCGGTTGAGATCTTCGATGCGCTGGTGCTCGGGACCCTCGCGCTCCTGCGCGAGGGGCTTGGCTGGAGCGACCTGCGCCGCCACGCGCGCCTGGACCGCGCCGGCGCCCTACCGAGCGTGCGAGAGCGCGCCAACAGGGCGCAAGCCGGCCCGCGAGCTCGTGCCGGTGGTTGGCTCCGGACTCCTGGCCGCCTCTCTCCGCGGCGGCCCGGAGCCTGATGGACGGAACCCATACCGTCCATCTCCCGGGGTTCCTGCACACGCTCGAACCAACGCTGAACCACTACGGCTACCTGGCCATCGCGGGCCTCGTGCTGCTGGAAGATTTCGGCGTCCCGGTGCCGGGCGAGACCCTCTTGATCCTGGGCGCCGTCTACGCCGGGACCGGTCGCCTGAACATCTGGCTGGTCGCGCTGCTCGCGTTCTGTGGCGCCGTGGTCGGCGACAACATTGGCTTCGCGATCGGCCACTTCGGCGGACGCGCGCTGGTCGAGCGCTTCGGTCGCTACGTCTTTCTGACCCAAGAGCGGCTCGACAAGACCACTGACTTCTTCGAGCGCAAGGGTGGGTGGATCATCGTGCTGGCGCGGTTCATCGAGGGCCTGCGCCAGGCCAACGGCATCATTGCCGGCATCAGCGGTATGCACTGGGCGAAGTTCCTCGCCTTCAATGCGCTGGGCGCCGCGCTGTGGGTAGCCCTGTGGACGTCCGTCGGCTACTTCGCCGGGGACAACATCACCTCGATCTACAACGCCATCAGCCGTTACACGCTGTGGGTCGCGATCGGAGTGGCGGTGGCGATCCTCGCCTGGATCGCGTGGCGCGTGCTGGCGCGCGAGGAAGAGACGCGCGGCAGCTCCAACCCCCGATCCGAAGGCGCCGACCGGCAGCGACCACTAGGCAGAACCTTGCCATAGCTATGTCAAGGTTGCCCAAAACGTTGGTAGCATCGGGTGGGTGCGGGATCTCCTGGCCACGATGCGCGAGCGGGTCGTCGTCTACGACGGGGGCATGGGGGCGACGCTCGAGCAGTTCGATCTGAGCCTCGAGCGCGACTACCGGCTCCCCGGCCGCTGCCACGAAGCGCTCGTCCTCAACCGCCCTGACGTGATCGAGGAGCGTTCACACCTCGATGCTCGAGGTCGGCGCGCGATCGTGCTCGAGACGGACACTTTTCAGGGTTCGCGTCTCAAGCTCGCGGAATGGGGTCTGGGCGACAGCGCCGAGGAGATCAACTGCAAGTCCGCTCAGATCGCACGCAAAGCGGCGGGCCCCGAGCAGTTTCGTCGCCGGCTCGATCGGACCCACCGGCTTCCTCCCCGCTAGCGACGACCCCACCCTGGGCCAGATCCGCTTCGCAGAGCTCGCGGAGGTCTTCGCCGAGCAGGCCCGCGGGCTGATCGAGGGCGGAGTCGACCTCATCATCATCGAGACCGCCCAGGACATCCTCGAGGTCAAAGCGGCGGTCTTCGGCGTGCGCGAGGCCGCCAAGGAGGCCGCCCGCGCGGTCCCCATCCAATGCAGCGTCTCGCTCCTGCCCCAGAACGGCAAGATGCTGCTGGGAACCGACATCGACTCGGTGCTGACGACGCTCGAGGCCCTGCGCGCCGACGTCATCGGCCTGAACTGCTCAACCGGCCCCGAGGACATGCGCGACGGCATCCGCTTTCTCGGCGAGCACTGCGCCGTGCCCGTCCACTGCATCCCCAACGCTGGCATTCCGGTGCAGGGGCCGCGGGGCGAGACGATCTTCCCCGAACAGCCGGAGCCGTTCGCGCAGCTGCTCGGAGAGTTCGTGGAGCGCTACCGGATCTCGGTCGTCGGCGGCTGCTGCGGGACCACCCCCGACCACATTCGCGCGCTCGTGGAGCGGGTCGCCCACCTCCAGCCCAAGCAGCGGCCGGCGCCAAGGCCGCGGCGGCTCTCCAGCATGCAGACGGCCACCCCTCTGGTCCAGGACCCGCGCCCCACCCTGGTCGGCGAGCGAGTCAACGCACAGGGGTCGCGCAAGGCCAAGGAGCTGCTGCTCTCAGACGACTACGACGGGCTCGTGACGATCGCCGAGGATCAGGTCGGCGGAGGGGCGCACGTGCTCGACCTATGCGTCGCTCTGACCGAGCGCCAGGACGAGGCCGAGCAGATGCGCGAGCTCGTCAAGCGCATCTCGCTCACACAGCCGTCCCCGATCCAGGTCGACACGACCGAGCCCGAGGTCGCGGCAGGCGGCGCTCGAGCAGGTCCCCGGGCGCGCGGTTGTCAATTCGGTCAACCTCGAAGCCGGACGGGCCAAGCTCGACCGCGTCGTGCCGCTGGCTCGGAGCTCACGGCGCGGCGGTGATCGCGCTCACCATCGACGAGCAGGGGATGGCAAAGACCGCGGAGCGGAAGGTCGAGGTGGCTGAGCGCATCATCCGCATCTGCTGCGACGAGCACGGCCTCGATCGCGAGCTTTTGATCTTCGACTGTCTCACGTTCACGCTCACGACCGGGGACGAGGAATGGCGGCGGTCGGCGATCGAGACGATCGAGGGGATCCGCCGCGTCAAGCAGGCGCTTCCCGGCGTCAAGGCTTCGCTCGGGGTCTCCAACGTGAGCTTCGGCGTCGGCGTCCCGGCGCGAAGCGTCCTCAACAGCGTGTTCTTGCACCACTGCGTACAGGCGGGACTCGACCTGGCCATGGTCAACCCCAACCACATCACGCCCTATCCGGAGATCCCGCCCGAGGAGCGGGAGCTCGCCGACGACCTCGTCTTCGACCGCCGCGCCGACGCGCTCGAGCGCTTCATCGCCCACTTCGAGTCCAAAGGCTCCGAGGGCGAGGACGGCGGCGGGCGCCGCCGACCCGACCGCGGGCATGGAGCCTGAGGAGGCGCTGCACTTCCACATCCTGCGCAGGCGCAAGGAAGGAGTCGAGGAGTGGATCGATTCAAGCGTGGAGAAGATCGGCGCGGTACCCACGCTCAACGACGTGCTGTTGCCCGCGATGAAGGAGGTCGGCGACAAGTTCGGAGCGGGCGAGCTGATCCTGCCCTTCGTGCTCCAGTCGGCCGAGGTGATGAAGCGAGCCGTGGCGCGGCTCGAGCGCTACCTCGACAGGATCGAGGGATACGCCAAGGGCACGGTCGTGCTCGCCACCGTGTTCGGCGACGTGCATGACATCGGCAAGTCCCTGGTCAACACGATCCTCTCGAACAACGGCTACGTGGTCGTCGATCTAGGCAAGCAGGTGCCGATCCAGGCCATCATCGACGCCGCGGTCGAGCACGATGCTACCGCGATTGGCCTCTCCGCCCTGCTGGTGTCGACCTCGAAGCAGATGCCCGCCTGCGTCTCCGAGCTGCACGCCGGTGGACTGAGCTTTCCGGTCCTCTTGGGTGGCGCGGCCATCAACCGCAACTTCGGCCTGCGAGCGCTCTATCCCGACGGGGACGAGTCCGACGCCGTGTACGAGCCGGGAGTCTTCTACTGCAAGGACGCCTTCGAGGGGCTCGCGAAGATGGATCACCTGATCGACCCCGAGGGGCGCGCCACGCTCGTAGACGAGACGCGGCGCCCAGGCCCGCAACCTGCGCGAGCAACCTGTCGTGCACGACGGCGCGACCGCCGACGGACGACGCGTCCGTGCGCAGCGCGGCTAGGACCGACAATCCGATACCGGCGCCCCCGTATTTAGGTACGCGCGATGTTGCGGTGGACCTCGACGAGGTCTACCACCACCTCGACACCCACGTCCTCTTCAAGCTCCACTGGGGCGGCCGCGGCGTCAAGGGCGAGGAGTGGCAGCGGCTCGTGCAGGAGGACTTCGGACCCCGGCTCGAGCGCATGTGGCGCGAGCAGACCTACCTCCATCCGCGCGCGCTGCTCGGCTATTTCAACTGCAACGCCGACGGCAACGAGCTCGTCGTCTGGGACCCAGAGGCGCCTGGCGAACGCGAGCTCGAGCGGCTCGTCTTCCCCCGCCAGCCCCGCCACGACCGCATCTGCCTGGCCGATTTCTTCCGCCCGCTGGGATCCGACGAGCTCGACGTCTGTGCGCTCCAGGCGGTCACGGTCGGCGACGAGGTCTCCGAGCTCTGCGCGCGGCTTCAGTCCGAGGGCGAGTTCGCCGAGCAGTTGTTCGTCCATGGGCTGGGCGTGCAGGCCGCCGAGGGAATGGCCGAATGGCTGCATTCACGGGTCAGGCAGGAACTCGGGATCCCGGCCGGCACAGGGACGCCGCTACTCCTGGGGCTACCCCGCGTGTCCGGAGCAGTCCGAGCACGAGAAGGTCTTCCGTCTGCTCGACGCCCCGAGCATCGGCCTGCGGTTAACCGGCGGGTACGCGCTCGAGCCCGAGCAGTCGACCCTGGCAATCGTCGCCCACCACCCGCAGGCCGTCTACTTCGGGATGAAGTCCGGGCACTTGCCCAAGACGGCCAAGCAGGCGTCCGACGAGCTCATCGCGGGCACCGACAGGGACCCGGCGCGCGGCCACGGAGCTCGCGCTCGAGTCCTAGAGGTTCAGCTCTCGGTCTCGAGCGCCTCGCGGGTGCGCGCGCCCGAGCCTGCTCGAGCTGGCATCGGCGAGAGCTTGACCGGGGTGGCGTGCATCGCCCGCAGCTTGATCTCCCGCCATGACATGCCCTCCTTGAGCAGCGCAGGACCGCCCATCAGCACGGCGGTCGCGACCTCTACCGCCTGCAGAATCACGCCGTAGGCGACCCCGTCGCCGAAGCTCACGTGCCAGCCGACGTGGAGCACCGCCGCACACGCGGCCTGAAAGACGCCCAGGTTGGCCGGCGTCACGGGCACCACCGCGGTGATGTTGACCGCGAACAGCACCCCCGCCGCGGCGGCTATGCCGGTGCGATGGTCGAGGCCGAGCGCGATCAACAGGAGGTAGCACGACAAGCACTGAAGCGCCCAGGCGCCGAGCTGCCCCGCGGCCGCCGCCAACCCGAACCGGGGATGCCTGAATACAGCGAGGCCGGCGCGCACCCGCTGGAGCGCCCCCCGCGCCTGGACCAGCACGGCGCGCACGGGCTCGAACGGGACCCATCGCGCGAGTCTCCGTCCGCGCAAGAGCGTCGGCGCAACGAGCACGATCGCGAGCAGCGCCACGGGGGCCGCCGCCGCGGCCACCAGAGCGTCCTCGTGCCCGGCGAACACCGATACCGCCGAGAACATGATCCCGGCCAGGATCATCAGCGCTACGACGTTGAGAATCGTCTGCGAGACGATCGTCCCCAGCACTATCGGTAGGTTCTCGCGGGGCCGCCCGGTCCGCCGCGCGACCACGAGCGCACGCGCGGGCTCGCCGAGCCGTGCGGGCAGGGTGGACGACATGAGCACGCCTATGAACGTTCCCTGCATGGAGTCGAACAGGCGCACGCGCGCGCGAGGCAGGGCAGCGCGCAGGATCGCGAGCCAGGACACCGACCGCAGCGCCATCGCGGCGCACATCACCGCCAGCGCCATGACCACGAACGACGGCGAGGAGGAGATCAGGGCCGAGGCGATGTTCTGAAGCCCGATTTTTTCAAGCGCGTACACGCCCAGCGCGGCCGCCACCAGCGAGACCGCGACGAAGGCGGCGCGGCGGGCGAGCGCGGGAACTTGGGTCCGCGGCGGAGCGGGCTCGAGGCTCTTCAGCCGACGTGGCGGTTCGTGCGGCTTGAGGTCGGCCGCTCGCGTTCCCAGCCGGACCGCGGCGCGCTGCAGGGTGCCCTCCGGGGCGGGCGTGGCGATGGCGTCCTCGTATGCCCCGCGCACCTCCTCGGCCACTCGCGGCCACGCGAACCGGTCCGCGGAGTCGGCCGCAGCGAGCGCCATCGCGCGGAGCCTCGCCGGCTCGTACCACAGGTCGCGCAGAGTCTCGGCGAGCGCCTGCCCGTCGCCTCGCGGGACGAGCACGCCGTCGGTGCCGTCGTGCACGACGTCCCGATACCCGGCGATGTCCGACGCGACCACGGGCGTCCCCGCGGCGAAGGCCTCTGTGAGCACCATCCCGAAGCTCTCTCCACGCAGCGATGGCGCGCACAGGACGTCCGCGCGCTCGAGCTCCAAGCGCTTGATCGCCTCATCGACCTTGCCCAGAACGCGGACGCCACGAGCGTCGAGTAGCAGCGGCTCGAGCTCCTCGCGGGAGGGACCGATCAAGGTCAGCTCGCATGGAAGGTGCTCGCGCAGCGCCTCGAACGCGCGCAGCAGCACGGGCAGACCCTTGCGCTCCACTGCCTGTCCCACGAACACGATTTTGAGCTGCTCTGAGAGCGGCCGGAGCGCCGCCTGAAGCGCGGCCTCGTGGTCGACGTGTACCCCGTTGGGGATCAGGCGGTAGTGGCCGCCGAAGAACCGCCGGTTGGTCCAGGCCGCGGCCTCCGAGACGGCGATACGGACGTGGAGGCGGTTGAGCATCCTGCGCGCGCCGAGCACGTTGGCGATCCCATTGGAGAGGCGGCTCGCCGAGTACGTGTGAAAGGTGCCGACCAGCGGCATCCGCATCCGGTCGGTCCCGATCCACGAGAGCACCGGAGCGATCGGCTCGTGGATGTGCACGACATCGAAATCGCCGCTGCGCAGCGTGTGCAGCATCGTCGAGACGCCGAAAGCCGTGATCGAGACGTTGGACACGGCGCCGTTCGCCTTGATGCCCACCGTGCGCCCCAGAGAGACGAGGTAATCGGGCTGCTTGCACCGGTTGGGGCCAGGCGCCGCGATGGAGCACGGCCGCGAGCCTGTCGTGGGGGTCGAACGGGGCGAGCACGCGCACGTCATCGCCGTCCTCGATGAGTCGCGTCGCGAGCGCTTCGATGTGACGCGTGACGCCCCCTGGGTACGTCCACGAATACGGCGACACCAGGGCTATCCGCATGGTTCCATGCTAGTCGCTTACCCCTTGCTCTTATGTGATCTTGCCCGCCGCACATGTGCGGCGGGCTGCCGGCGCGCATGCGCGCCGGCAGGGGTCGGCGCATGCGCCGACCCCCCTATCATCACCTTCTGGTGCCGGTTCGCCATTTCGTCAAATACACCTTCCTGAAGGTAGATCCCGCCTGGCGGCGCCTCGAGGACGAGCAGCGGGCCCAGGACAAGCGCGAATTCATCGCCGCATGCGAGGACTTCGCCGAGGGCCACCTCCTGCGCTCGTTCACGCTGGTGGGAACGCGCGGCGACGCCGACATGATGATGCTTGAGCCAGGCCCAGAACCTCGATCGCATCCACGAGTTTCACGTGGTGCTCGCCCAGAGCGGGCTGATGCGGTGGTGCTCGGTGCCCTATTCGTTTCTGGCGATGACGAAGCCCTCGGAGTACTCCGAGGAGTCGCGGCTGGAGGTCCGGCCCGCCCACGGCAAGTACCTGTTCGTCTACCCGTTCGTCAAGACGCGCGCGTGGTACGCGCTTCCCTCGCACCGAGCGCTACCGCATCATGCAAGAGCACATCCGCGTGGGCCGCGAGTATCCGTCCGTGGACCTCAACACCAGCTACTCGTTCGGGCTCGACGACCAGGAGTTCGTGGTCGCCTTCGAGACCGACAATCCCGCCGATTTCCTCGACCTCGTGCAGCGCTTGCGGACCGCGGAGTCGAGCGCGTACACGCTCCGCGACACCCCCACGTTCAGCTGCATCTCCTGCTCGGTCGAGCGGGCCCTGGGAGCGCTCGACGGCGCGCCGCTAACGATCCAGGCGCCGGTCCCGTGACCACCGACCTGGCATCGGATTTCGACGACGTTCGCGACGTCACGGTCATCGGGGCGGGCCCGGTCGGCATGGCAACCGCCTTCTGGGCCGGCATGCGTGAGGCCTCCTCGCGCATCATCGACTCACTGCCCGAGCTTGGTGGCCAGCTCACCACGCTCTACCCGGAGAAATGGGTCTACGACGTACCCGGCCACCCCAGGGTGCTGGCCAAGGACCTCGTCGAGCTGTTGCGCGAGCAGGCGCTCGAGCAATTCGACGTGCCCGTCCACCTCAACACGACCGCGGCGACGATCTCGTGGGAGGGCTCCGACGAGGATCGGGTGGTCGTGCTGCACACGGATAGGGGCGAGCTGCGCTCGCGCACGGTGATAGTGGCCGGCGGCCACGGCGCCTTTGAGCCCAAGACGCTGCCCGGCTACGACATGACGCCGTGGGAGGGCCGCGGCGCCCACTACATCGTCGGCGAGAAGTCCGTCTTCGAGGGCAAGAGGGTGATGATCGTCGGTGGCGGGGACTCGGCCTGTGATTGGGTTATCAACCTGCTCGACACCGCGTCGGAGATCCAGCTCGTGCACCGGCGCGAGGGCTTCCGCGCCCACGAGCTCACGGTCGGTCAGGTGCTCGAGGCGGCGGAACGGGGCGATGTCACCCTCCGCGTCCCGTTCCAGATCAAGGAGATCTACGGCGACGGCTCGATCGAGCGGGTGCGGCTGTTCCACTCCGAGGACGAGGCCCACGAGGTCGAGGTCGAGGTCGACGCGATCCTGCTGCAGCTCGGGTTCAAGACCGCTCTGGGGCCGCTGAAGGACTGGGGCTTTGAGATCTCGAAGGGGGCGATCGTCGTGGACCAGGTGATGAAGACCTCGCTGGATCGCGTCTGGGCGTGCGGAGACATCACCACCTTCGAGGGCAAGCTCAAGCTGATCGCGACCGGCTTCGCGGAGTCGGCGATCGCGGTTGCGCAGGCGGTCCACGAGATCCGCCCCGAGACCAAGATCCAGCCCAAGTACTCCACGAACACTGGCGTTCCCGGGGCCGTTGCCGGCCAGCCCTGAGGTCGGCGCGAGATCAGGCCAGGTCGACCTCGACGCTGCGTGGCAACTCGTCTGCCGACCCGGTGCTGCGCGCGCTGATCGACGAGCTCGGCCCCGACGGGCTGCACGACCGCGCGGGACAGCCAGCAGATCACTACGGCGCGCTGCTGCGCTCGATCGTCGGCCAGCAGCTTTCGACCAAGGCCGCGCTGGCGATCTATACGCGCCTGACCGACCGGTTCGGGGGGCGGACCCCCACGCCGAGCGAGGTGCTCGCCGACGATCCCGAGGAGCTCCGCGCCGCGGCCGGCCTCTCCCGGGCGAAGGTCTCGTTCCTGCGCTCGCTGGCCGAGCACGTCCTCGACGGGTCGCTGGAGCTCGAGCGGCTCGACGACCTGCCCGACGAGGAGGTGATCGCGGAGCTCGTGGCGGTCCGGGGCCTGGGCGTCTGGACCGCCCACATGTTCCTGATGTTCCACCTGCGGCGGCCCGACGTGCTGCCCGTCGGGGATCTCGGGATCCGCCGCGCGATCAAGGACCGCTACGGCCTCGAGGACCTACCCTCGCCCGCCGAGATGGAGCGGATCGCCGAGCCGTGGCGCCCCTATCGGACGATCGCCTGCCGGTTTCTGTGGCGCTCGTTCGACGCGACGCCGGCCTAAGCGCTTAGACCGCCGAGACCTCTTCCTCTTCCGCGACGCGGAATGAGGAGCCGCAGCCGCAGGCCGCGACCACATTGGGGTTGTCAACCTTGAAGCCGGCGCCCTGAAGGCCGTCGACGAAGTCGATCGTCGAGCCCTGGACGTACGGGAGGCTCGGACGGTCTACGAGCAGACGGATTCCCTTGTCCTCGAAGACGCTGTCGCCTTCGCGCTGCTCGTCGAACGCGAGCGCGTACTGAAAGCCCGAGCAGCCGCCCCCGCGCACGCCGACGCGCAGCCCCGCCGTCTCGCCCACCGCTGCCTGGGCTGCTAGAAACTCGCGAACCTTCTCGGCACCGTTGTCGCTCAGTGTGATCATCCTTCACCAAGTATAGCGGTGGACCTCCCTCGCTAGGCTGTAGCCATGGCAGCCGTGCCCGCGACGCCCGACGAGCTCAAGGCCCGCATCGAGGCCGGGATCCCCGGGGCGCAGGCCACCGTGTCCGGAGACGGCCACCATTTTGACGCGATTGTGGTGGCGCTCGGCATTTGAAGGCCTCAGCCGCATCGCGCAGCATCGGCTCGTCTACGGCGTCTTCGGGGACGAGCTCGGGGGCCGCATCCACGCCCTCTCGATCCAGACCAAAGCTTCCTAGAAGGAGATCGTATGACCGAAAGCCAGAACCCCATGCGCGACGCGATCCAGCAGGCGATCGTCGAGAACCCCGTGCTCCTGTTCATGAAGGGCACGCCCGAGCAGCCCATGTGCGGCTTCTCTGCCCGCACCGTGGCCGTCCTCCAGGCCGTAGGCAAGCCCTTCGCGGCCGTCGACATCCTTCCGGACCCGCGGATCCGCGAGGAGCTCTCGGCGCTCTCGAACTGGCCGACGATCCCACAGCTGTTCGTCGACGGCGAGTTCGTGGGCGGCTGCGACATCGTGACCGAGATGTACGAGTCGGGCGAGCTCCAGCAGACCTTGGGCGTGGAGGAAGCCGCGCAACCGGTAGCCGAGCCGCCCGCCCAGGAGGCCCCGCCGCTCTCGATCGATAACAGGCTGTAGCCGCGAACTTTGTCGATCCAGTTTCGCTAGGCCGGGACTGAATCGACATCGTTACACGAGCGGGGCGATAATCGCGCGGTGACCACCGCAAGCCGTAGCGAACGTGTGGTGGCCGTTCGCTTCGACGGCCGCGCGCTGCGGGCGCTAGACCAGACGCTGTTGCCTTGGCAGGAGCGCGAGCTAGTGCTCGACAGCGCGGCGGCGGTCGCCGAGGCGATCCGCCGCCTCGCGATCCGCGGCGCGCCCCTGATCGGCGTGGCCGCCGCCTACGGAGTGGTGGTGGAGCTCGTGCGCGATCCGACCCGGACCACGCTGGAGCGGGCCTGCAAGGTGCTGCGCGACGCCCGCCCCACGGCCGTCAACCTCGCGTACGCCGTGGACCGCGTTCACGCCGCCACCGCCGGCGAGAACGACCTCGTCGCGGCGGCGCTTGAGGAGGCGCGGGCGATCGAAGTGCAAGAGCTCGAGGCCTCGGACGAGCATGGCGGCCGCCGGCGCCGAGCTGCTTTCGGGCGCTCGCAGGATCCTCACCCACTGCAACACGGGCGCGCTCGCGGCGCCGGGGCGTGGCACGGCGCTCGCGGTGATCGCCGAGCTGGCAGCGCGGGAGGGGGTCGAGACCGTGTTCGCCACGGAGTCGCGACCTCTGCTCCAGGGCGCGCGCTTGACGGTCTACGAGCTCCGCCGGCTCGACCTCCCCCACGCTCTGATCGTCGACTCGGCCGCAGCCGGGCTGATCGCGGGAGGAGCCGTGGACGCTGTCGTGGTGGGCTGCGATCGCGTGGCCGCCAACGGCGACGTCGCCAACAAGGTCGGTACGTATCCACTCGCGCTGGCGGCGCGAGAGGCGGGCATTCCGTTCGTGGTGGCCGGTCCCACCTCGACGATCGACCCCCGCTGTCCGTCGGGCGGCGAGATCGACGATCGAGGAGCGCGATCCCGAGGAGGTCCGGCGCGCGGGTGATGCTGAGCTCACGATGCCCGGTACGGCCTGCCGTAACCCTGCCTTCGACGTCACCCCGGCGAGCATGGTGACCGCGCTGGTCACCGAGCGGGGGATCGCGCGTCCGGTGAATCGCACGACCGTGGGGGCGGTGCTGCAGAGATCGTGAAGATAGCCCGCTCGGTCACGCTCGACGAGGTGAGGATCGAGGAGGTCACCGACCCGGTCCCGGGACCGGGCGAGGTCGTCTGCGACGTGCTCGCCTGTGGCGTCTGCGCGTCCGATGTCACGGACTGGTACGTCCGCGCGAAGCTGCCTGCCGTGCTTGGACACGAGCCGGCGGGCCTCGTCACCGCGGTGGGGGAAGGAGTGCGTACCGTCTCGGTCGGCGATCGCGTCGCCATCCACCATCATGCTCCTTGCGGCGAATGCAGGCGCTGCCGCAGAGGCCACGAGACCCTGTGCGAGCGCTTCCGCTCGACCAACCTGGAGCCCGGTGGGTTCGCCGAGCGCGTCCGCGTGCCGGCGGACCTGGTCGAGGAGCTGCTGGTGCTTCCTGACCGGCTCGACCCCGACAGCGCCACGCTGATCGAGCCGCTGGCGTGCGTGATCCGCGCCCAGGACAGGGCCTCGCTACGGGCCGGCGACAGCCTGCTCGTCGTAGGTGCGGGGTGCAACGGCCTGCTACATATCGCCGCCGCCCACGCGCGGGGAGTCGAGGTGGTGTGGGTGCGCGAGCCGCGCCCCGAGCGACTCGCGTTGGCCGAGGCTTGGGGCGCAGAGCACCATGGCAACGAGCTCGTCGACGTGGCGATGGTCTGCACCCCAAACCCCGACGCGATCGCCGCCGCGACTGAAGCGACTCGCGCCTGGGCGGCACGCTCTGTCTGTACGCGCCACCGGCCCCCGGCGTACCGCCGCCGCTCGACGGCACCTCGCTGTTCATGCGCGAGCTGAGCGTCACGGCGAGCTACTCGGCGGGGCCGAGAGACATGCGCGCGGCGCTGGAAGAGATCGTCGACGGCAGCGTCGATACCGAGCCTGCTGGTCACGCACCGCCTGGCCCTCGAGCAGACCGCCCGCGCGCTCTCGCTCCAGCGGCAGGGCGAGGCCCTGAAAGCCATCGTGGTGCCGCGCAGGGACGGGTCCGGGCCGGCTCGATGAGAGCCGCCGTCCTCCACGGCCCGGAGGACCTGCGCGTCGAGGATGTTGCCCGAGCCCGCCGGCGAGGTGGTCGTCGAGGTTCTGGCCGCCACCACGTGCGGTACCGACGTGAAGATGTGGCGCCACGGCCATCGGGCGCTGGCACCCTATCCCTGTCTGTTCGGGCACGAGACCGCGGGCCAGGCGGCTCGACACCGGGCGAACGGGTGCTGGTCTCGGACTCCGTGGCCTGTGGCGCCTGCGCGCCGTGCCGCGATGCGGCCGATCCAGATCTGCCGCTCGCCGACGTGGGTGCTCGGCGGCTTTGCCCAGCGGATCGCCGCTCCGAGGGCCGCCCTGCACCCGATTCCCGAGGGGCTTGCACCCTAAGCAGCCGCCATGGCTGAGCCCCTGGCTGCGGCGTCTGCACGCGATCACGCGGGGATCGGACGCAACCGACGTCGGCGTGCTGGGCGGGGGCTCGATCGGCCTCATGCTGGCCGGGCTGCTGGCGAGCCAGGGCCGCTCCGTGCTCGTCGCCGAGCGCCACCCGCAAAGACGCGAGCAGGCCATCGCGCTGGGCGCGCGCGCTGCCGAGCGAACTGGGCCAACACGAGCTCGTATTCGAGGCGGTGGGGCGACCCGAGAGCTGGCGCGCGGCCGTGGCGGCGGCCGCGCCTGGCGGGGTCGTCGTGCTCGTGGGCGGTTGTCCCGCGGGGACGGAGGTCGCCTTCCCGGCCGCCCCGATCCACTACGACGAGCTCGACCTTCGCGGGACATTTCACCACTCTCCGGCGGAGGTCGATCGCGCGCTGGGGATTCTCGCCCGGGAGGAATTTCCGTGGCGGCTGCTGATCGGAGAGCGGATCGGGTTTGAGCAGCTTCAGGAAGCCCTGGCAGCCCCGAGCGGCGACCCGCGCCCGCAAGTTGGTGGTGGATCCGGCGGCGTGACGACCGCCGCTAGCCGGGCGGCTGTCGACCCCCTCGCCGCTCCTCCGCGTCTGAACTGGAGGTACTCGACGATCCGATGCGAGTCGCAGATCGCCTGGCCGTCGATAACGAGCACTGGCACCCGCCGCTGGTCCGTCAGCGCCTCGACCTCGGGCCGGCGCGAGCGACTCTGGGGAACCACCACCTGTTCGAAGCCGATGTCCTCGCGCTTGAGCGCGCGCGCCACCCTGCCGCACGGGCACAGCCGGTTGGTGGGAGTGCTGCAGCGGTACAGAGTCGCCATCGGGGGGCGGGTGGAGCGCTCAGCGCTTAGAAGCGCCCCGGCGGCCGCCCGCCGCCAGCGTGCCGAGCGCGGCGAGGCCGCCGCCCACCACGAAGCCCACGACAAACGCTCCGACCGCGGCCTGGGTGCGATGGCGCCGCAGCTGGCCGCGCCAGTCGGTATCCGCACGACCTCTTGGCGCAGCTTCTCGAGCGAGGTTCCCAGCTCATTGCGATTCTGCTCGATGGAGTCGCGGATCTCCTCGGGGGTCCGGGCCGCGGCATCAGGACTCGCCCGTGGAGCTGACGGTCTCGCGGATCTTCTTAGCCTCGTCGATCGCCATCTTCGGCGTGGGCGCCCCGACCCTGAGCTTGCGCCACGCGAACAGGAACGCCGCGGCGGCCAGGACCACGAGTAGAGCGGTCGTGATGATGAAGCCGACCCAGATGTTCTCCACGCCCTCAATGGCGGCGGCGAGCCCCCAGGCCAGCGTCTCCAGGGCGAGGCTCAGCGCGAACACGCCGAACACGGCCCCGACGGCGACCGCGACCATGCCACGCGCGAGGGTCGTGACCTTGGCGATCGTCTCCACTTTGGCGAGCTCGATCTCCTCGCGGATCAGGACTGTGACCCGCTCAGAGACCTCCGTCACCGCTTCCGCGAGGTTCTCGTTGCCGCCGCTCTGGCTGCCTTCGGTGACCGTCATCTGGGCTCAGCTACCTAGGCGTCGGAGGATCAACGCAAGCGGCAAAGCCGGCCGCGAACGCCGCTCCCGCGACCACTTCGGGCTTTTCCTCCGCGACCGCGGCAGGGCTGGCCTGGGGCCCCGATTGCTGCGGCTCCTGCGGCGGGTGGCGCCGAGGCCGGCGCGGGCTGTGCGCCGACCGCAGCCGTTCCGGAGATCTGGGTAGCGGGCTGCTCGTTCACTCGGGCGGTTCTTCGCCGAACATGCGCTTCCAGATCAAGGTGGACACCCGCGCCGTGGCAACACTGGCCAGGGCGCCGACTCCTGCCACCAAACCCGACCAAAGCAGCCGCTTCATCAGTGGGCTCTCTGCCATCGGCGCGGATTCAAGCAGACTCGACGGCGTGCGGCCGGGGGACGCCTGGGCATGCTTCCCGCCACTGCCGATCGAGGAGGGCGCCACTACCGTTCCAGTCCCCGGCAGATCGTCTCGACGATCATTCGCCTTGGCCGTCTCGAAATGCTGATCGCCGACGGGAGCGGAGTCGAAGATCCACCCGGTGAGCACCTGCTCGACCAGCCCGTAGAACGCGAGCGCCGCGAACTCGGGCGTGATCTCGGAGCGGAACGTCCCCTCTCGCTGCGCATGCGCGACGATGCCGGCGATCAGCCGGTACGCCTCGCGGATCTTCTCCAGGTGGGTGCGCCCGAACGTATTCGCCGCGCGCGTGACCTCGACGATGATCACCTTCATCAGCTCGGGGTCGTGGCGATAGGACTCGACGATGAAGGCGGCGATCGCGTAGAGCTTTTCTCGCGCGGCGCCCGGTGCGCGGCGTCGGCCTCGGCGATCGCCTGGAGCATGACGTCCCAGCGCTCGAGGAAGAGGGTGTCCAGGATCGCCTCCTTGGAGGGGAAGTAGTGGTAGACGAGGCCGTAGGCCACCCCCGCCTCGTCGGCAATGTCCGAGACCCTCGAGGTGTGAAAGCCCTGGCGCGCGAACACCCGCACGGCGGCGTCGAGGATGACCCGGCGCTTCTCGGTGGCGGTCGTGGACGGCGCGGCCATCAGCTTCTCGCCCCGGATGGATCTGCGACGCCCGCCGCAAACCCGTAGACGTCTTCGCGCCGGCGCGAGAGCACTGGGAAGCGGTTGCGGATGGCCCGAAGCTGATCGAAATCGAGCTCCGCGACGATGACGCTCTCGCTGTCGGGCGCGCTGGCGAGGACCAGCCCCCAGGGGTCGACGATCATCGAGCGGCCGCCGGACCGGTAGCTCCCTCCGTGACTGCCGAACTGGTTGGCGGCGACGACGAAGCACTGGTCCTCGATGGCACGCGCGCGCAGCAGGATCTCCCAGTGGTCGCGCGTCGTGGGTACCGTGAAGGCGCTGGGTACCGCGATGACTTCGGCGCCGCGCAGCGCGAGCAGCCGATAGAGCTCGGGAAAGCGCAGGTCATAACAGACCGTCATGCCAAGGGCGCTCCCGTCGTTGAGGCTCGGTCAGGACGACCTCGTCGCCGGGGCTCTCCTGCGCCGACTCCGCGTAGAGGACGCCGTCGACCTCGACGTCGAACATGTGCAGCTTGCGGTAGACCGCGCGCAGCTCGCCGTCGGGGCCAATGTGGACGCTCGTGTTCTGGGTCTTGTCCTGTCCGGGAACGCGTTCGACGATCGAGCCCGCTACGAGGTCGATGCCGAGCTCGCGGGCGATCGACCGCCCCCAGGAGATCGCCGTTCCATCCAGCGGCTGCGCGCCCGCCTCGAGTTGCTCGGGGGTCCCGAGCACTGTCCACTTCTCGGGCAGGACCACGAGCTCGGCGCCGTGCCGAGCCGCCTCGCGCACGAGTCGATCCGCGTGCTCGAGGTTGCGGTCGGGGTCCTCGGTCGAGTTAAGCTGAACGGCGCCGGCGTGCACTTTGGCCATTGTCCCTCTCGTGGCCATTGTCCCTCTGGCCTTCCCGATTGACTAGTCAGTCAAGAATAACGGCCTGGGGTGGTTGGCGGGATCGCGCGGCCCTAAGGGGCCCCTCCGCGGCCATGACGGCCCGAACGGCCGCTTCCCAGGCTCTGACCACCCTCGTTCGGGGGTGCGCTCATGCGCCGGATTCGGCGCATCATGCGTCAGTAGGGGAGAAAGCCCGCCAGGTACCGCCGCAGGAGTGGGTTGCTGAAGCGCCAATCGCCCCGCCCGTGGCTCTCGATGATCGCGGCGTCGCGGAGCGCCTCCAGCGCGCGGCGGACGCCGCCGCGCGCCAGGCTGGGGTAGACGGGCTCTCCCCGCGCCAACCGCTCGGCGACCACCAGCCCCAGCTTGTGAAGCCTGCGGATGCGCTCGATCGTCTGTTCGTTGGCGACCTGGTCGCCTCTCAGCGCGCCGATCAGGCCGTGCTCGACGATCGTCAGATCCACCTCGCGGATGCCGAGCTCCACCGTCGCCTGGTGGCTCTTCTGCGCGATCAGCATGGTCGTTCGCGGCTGGAGCTCGCCGTACTCGATCAGCCGCGCGAGCGCGGCGTCCTCGACCGTGCAGTCGTCGGCCTCGAAGCGCACCCTCAGCCCCTCCGCCCACGCACTCGGCTCGATCGGGCGCAGCGGGTGGAAGCCTCCGAACTGATGCAGGGCGCGGTGGGCCGGAGTGAAGAGGTCGCGCATCAGGTGCTCGATGCTGCCGGCGAAGAGGTAGCTCACGGCATTGGACCGCTGGAAGATCGAGCGCATGCGCTTGGTCAGCCGGTCGGCGTCGCCGTATGGGTGCTGCGGGCTTCCGATCTCCTGAAACTCGTCGAAGAAGACGACGGTCTGCTTGCCGTCGGTGGCGGCGATCCGTCCCGGGAGCGCGAGCGCGTAGTCCAGGAAGCGCTCGGGATCGCGGGCGGCGAGCCCCGGCGTGAATGCGATATCGAGCTCTTCCCCGAGCTGAGTCTTGGATTTGATCACGGCCGAGGTCTGGAGCGCGTCGGCGACGTAGCGGCCAGCGCGCCTGGTCTGATGGAGCACCCGCCGGAGCGCGGAGCGGTTGGAGATCGTGGCCGCGACGAGCGCCTCGGCGAGCTCGCCGGCGCTCGCGATCCTGAACAGGTCCACCGCGACGGTGTAGAACCCCCTCCTCGCGAGGCGCCCCATGACGGCGTCGCAGACGCTCGTCTTGCCGGTCCGTCGCGGCCCGGCGACGATCACGTTCCCTCCCCCGCCCAGCGAGGTGGCGATCTCGCGTACGTCGACGTCCCTGCCGATCATCTGGCTGGCGGGCAGCGGCTGGTCGGTGGGAAAGAGATCGCTACTGCGCTGGCGTGCCATCGAATGCGCCCATTATGGCGCATAATACGCCAAGCCTGGCGCATCGCGTTTTTTTTGAGATCCGCCGCTACGCGCGAGCGCGGGCTGCTTGCCGGTCGCGACCTCGCTGCTGGCGCAGCGCCTGCAGCAGCAGCTTTGAGTGCATGGCCCCGATCAAGTCGCGCAGCGGTTCGGCCCCGGACGCGATGATCTCGACGGCCCGCTGCACCTCGACGCTCCCGGCCAGCCGCTCCAGCAGCACCCTGACCTCCTCGTCGACGAGGGGATCCAGCGCGTCGCGGTAGCGCAGCGTGTCGTACACCGTGAAGCCGAGCTTCTCCTCGTACCCGCCGGCGCGGAAACGTGAGATGGCCTCGATGATCGCGACGTCGTCGGCGTCGTATCCGCGGCCGTTGGGGGTTAGGATCCCGAGCTGCTCGAGCCGGTTCAGGACGTTCTCGGGCAGCTTGTACGTGGCGCGCACACTGGCGCGCGAGACGCGGTCGCTCTCTCCGGCCTCGATGGCCCGTTCGAGGATGCGGTCCTCGAGCTCGATGAGCCGTTGCGCCCGCTCTGGGTCGCTCGCGATCAGCTCGCGGATCACACGCAGCGGCATGAATCGCTGCTCCTGAAGCCTCTTGATCAGACGAACCCGCTCGACGAACTCCTCCGGGTAGTAAGCCATGTTGCGCGAGGTCCGGAGCACGTCGTCGCGTCCTCCCCAGGAGGCCCTCTCGCAGGTAGTGCTTGATCGTGCCGGCGCTCACCCCGGAGCGATCGGCGAGCTCGGACATCTTGAGCATCCCGTCAGTCGAGCTCATGGCGACCCAGGAACGAACCCTGCGCGGCATCGACGCGCCCGGCCACGGCACCGCTCGCATGGAGTGCAGAGATCTCCCGCGAGGAGAACCCGGCCGCGCTGAGGACCTCGTCGGTGTGCTCCCCGAGTGCGGGCGCGGGCGTTCGGCCAGGGTCAGCCGGAGTACGGCTCAGCTTGATCGGCGTGCCGAGCAGCTTGATTGGGCTCGGGGCGCCCGGCTGCTCGAGCTCGGCGATCATCGAACGCCCCGCAACGAGCTCGGACGCAAGCGCCTCGTCGAGCTCCAGGACCGGCTCGAGGCAGCAGTCGTGTTCGCGGGCGAAGGCCTGCCACTGCTCGCGGGTGCGACCGGCGAAGATCTCGCACACGGCCGTGTGCGCGTCGGAGCCTGGCGGGTCGAAGGCCCGTTCGAGCAGATCCTCCCTGCCGATCCCGCGGCAGAAGCTCGCTCCAGAACTTTTGCTCGAGTGCTCCGAGGGTCACGTATCCGTCGGCGCATCTGTAGGGCCGGTAGCAGTGAGCCCGCCACCCAGTGGCAGCTCGCCGCGACGGGGGGCGAAGCCCGTGGCGAAGGCCTGGGCGGCGGCGAGAGCCAGCCACGAGAGCGAGCCGTCGAACATCGAGATGTCGACGAACTGCCCCTCGCCCGGAGCGCTCGCGCTCGTGCAGCGCGGACAAGATCCCAACCAGGGCCATCAGCGCGCCGCCGCCGATGTCGGCGATCTGACCCGCCGCCTGCACGGGCGGCCCGTCTCGCTCGCCGCTCAGCGCGAGCATGCCGTTGAGCCCCAGGTAGTTCAGATCGTGACCCGCGCGCCCTCGGCCTGGTCCGTCCTGGCCGTAACCGGTGATCGCGCAATAGATGAGGCGCGGGTTGGTGCAACGCAGGTCCTCGTAGCCGACTCCCAGGCGCTCGAGCACCCCGGGCGAAATGACTCGAGCAGCACATCGGCGTCGCGCGCCAGCGCCAGCAGGACCTCCTTGCCGCGCCTCGGACTTGAGATCGAGCCGGATCGAGCGCTTGCCTCGGTTGAGCGCGAGAAAGAACGCGCTGCGCGCGGTCGGCTCCGCCCCTTCGTAATAGGGCGGCGCCCACCGTGCGTAGTCGCCGGCTCCGGTGTCCTCGACCTTGACCACCTCGGCACCGAGGTCCGCGAGCAGCAGCGAGCAGAAGCCGCCCGGGAGCAGCCTCGAGAGGTCGAGCACCGTCAGACCCGTCGAGCGGGAGTGGGCTCACGCGCGCACGAGCCGGTCGATTCCCGAGCAGGCTGGCTCGGGCGCGAGCCGATCCAATCCCAGCAGCGCGCGCGCCTCCGTCTCGCTCGCCGGCCGACGGCCGGCATCCTCGATCATCTGCCGCGCCTTGGCGACCAGGTCGCCGTTGGAACGCGCCATCTCGCCGTCGGGGAGATAGAAGTTGTCCTCCAGCCCGACCCTGACGGAGCCACCCAGGGCGAGCGCCGCCGCCGCCAGCATCCACTGCTCGCGGCCGATGCCGATCACGCTCCAGTGGTGGCCGCCCGGCCGGGACGTTGTCGGCCATCGCCTGGAGGTTGCGGGCGGTGGCGGGCACGCCCCCGACCACACCCATCACGAAGTTCGCGTGCAGCGGCGGCTCGAGCAGGCCCATGTCGAGCAGCGGCTCGAGCGCGCCGACGTGGCCGAGGTCGAAGCACTCGTGCTCGGGCTTGATCTGCAGCCTGCGCATCGCTTCAAGCAGCTCGACGATCTCCTCGAACGGGTTTGTGAACACGAACTTGAAGACGAAGTCCTTGCGCTTGCGCGAGTACTTGGCGTAATTCATCGAGCCCATGTTGAGCGCCGCCACCTCGGGACCGCCGGCCTCGAGGTAGGCGACCCGCTTGGCCACCGGCACCCCGACGGTGCCGGTGGAGAAGTTGATGATCGCCGCGGTGCCAACCTCCGCCCGAATGGCGTCGCGGATCGCGACGAAGTCCTCCACCTCGTAGCTCGGCGCCCCGTCGGGGCTACGCGCGTGGATGTGGATGTGGACGCCGCCTTCGTCCACGATCCGCCGCGCCTCCGCCGCGTACTCCTCCGGCGTGTAGGGGATCGCCGGGCACTGATCGCGCCCCGCGATCACGCCGGAGATCGCGCAGGTCAGAACGACTGGATCCTCGAGACTCATACCGGCACCACGCCGCCCCTCTTCCAGGGCCGCTGCACCCGCTTGCCGGCGGCCAGCTCGAGCGCGCGGCAGATCGTGGGCCGCGTCTCGCGCGGGTCGATGACGTCGTCGATCATGTCGTTGCCGGCGGCGACATAGACGTCGATGATCCTGCGGAAGTTCGCGATCAGCTCGCGGCGCTTCGCCGCCGGGTCCTCGGCCTCCTCGACCTGCTTGCGGAAGATGATCTCGACCGCGCCCTCGGGTCCCATGACGCTGATCTCGGCCGAGGGCCAGGCGACGATCAGGTCGGGTTCGTATGCCCGTCCACACATCACGTAGTAACCGGCGCCGTAGGCCTTGCGCAGCACCACGGTGACCTTGGGCACGGTGGCGTTGGCGGTCGCAAAGAGCATCTTTGCCCCGTGGCGAATGATCCCCTGCTCCTCGACCTTGGTCCCGACCATGAAGCCCGGCACGTCGACCAGATAGACCAGCGGGATCCCGAATGCGTTGCAGAGGTTGATGAATCGGGCGGCCTTGTCGGCCGAGTCATTGTCCAGGATGCCCCCGAGCTGCTTGGGCTGGTTGGCCACAATGCCCGCGGGGCGGCCGCCAAACCGTGCCAGGCAGGTGATGATCGTCTTCGCCCACTGCGGCTTGAGGTCGAAGTAGACGCCGCCGTCGACGATGTGGCGGATCACCTCGTACATGTCGTAGGGCTTGCGGTTGGAGTCGGGGAGCACGTCGAGTAACTCCTCGTCGCCGTGGTCGACGGGGTCCTCACCGGTCGTGACCGGCGGTGAGGCTTCGCAATTCGATGGGAAGTAGCCCAGGTACTGCTTGATCGCGTCGATGCACGCCGGGTCGTCGGCGACCTCGAGGTCGGCCACGCCGGACCTGCGGCAGTGGATCCGCGAGCCGCCCAGCTCCTCCTGGGTGACCTCTTCTCCAACGGCCGCCCGCACGAGGTGTGGACCGGCCAGCGCCATCGACCCTCTGCCCCTGACCATCGGGACGAAGTCGGCCAGGCCGGGGATGTAAGCGGTGCCCGCCGCGCAGGGACCCATGAGCGCGGCCACCTGAGGCACCACCCCGCTCATCACGACCTCCTCGCGGAAGAGGTGGCCGGTGCCGGCGAACAGCGAGCCCACCGCCTCCTGGATGCGAGCGCCCGCCGAGTCGAGCAGCCAGATCATGGGGATCCGCTGGGTCAGCGCGAGCTCGCGCAGGCGCCCGACCTTGAGTTCGCCGGTCATCCCCATCGAGCCGGCCATGACCGTGAAGTCGTAAGCGGCGACGGCGCACAGGCGGCCGTCCACCTTTCCGTAGCCGGTGACGACGCCGTCGGCGGGCGCCTCGACGCCGTCCATCGCGCGCTGCGAGAAGTGCGGCCGGCCGTGAATTCCCAGCTCGACGAAGGTGCCCTGGTCGATCAGCAGCTCGACTCGCTCGCGCGCGGTCAGCTTGTCCGCGGCGTGCTGCTTGTCGATCCTGGCGTGACCTCCGCCCTCTTTGATCTGTTTCCGCCGGGCCGCGAGATCCTCCGCAAGCGGGCGCAGGAGGGAGGTGGCGGGGGCATCGGCGGACATAGTGAGTAGGACGTCCTACTCTCTACTTTGCCAGGCCGTGCTCAGGCGGTCAACTCAAATCGGTCGCCCGCCGGCGCTGCACGCCGGCCGCAGCCCGGGCTGAAGGCTCCGCATCAAGACGAGCGCGTGGCGCATCGCCGTCGGCTGGATCCCGCCGCACGTGCTGCGCATACGGGTGGTCCAGGAAGTAGACGACCAGCAGGCCCGTGGCCACGACCGCGGTGAGCTCCGGCCAGCATCAGGCCGAGGACGTGGAGCTTCTCTCGGGGATCCGCCATCCCGATGTTGAGCGCCACCGACACGCAGGCACCGAATATCAGGCAACTCCACAGTGGCGAGGGCACCGTCGGGGTGTCGTCGCTCAGTCGCTGCTGGCGTCCGGCGGTCCGGTTCGCGCCTGGGTCAGAAGATCCTGGAATGCGACCTGTTGGCGCAGCGAGCGCACATCCAAGCGCCCGAACTCCGCTCGGTAGGCGCCGACCCAGTAGTCGACGAGCGGGCTGGAACGGCCGTCCCGCATCGCCGGCCACTCCTCGTTCACGACCGCGCGGCCGTAGCAGACGAGATCGGATCGCAGCTGGTCGCGTTGCGAAGGCGGAAAGAGCGGCGCCGTCCGAGCCATGTCAAGTACCGCATTTGCCTCCGTAGCCGCTCCGCTGCGCGCGCCGTCGTATGTCTGAAAGGCGGCGACAGATCACGAAGGCGAGCACGACCGTAAACAACGTTCCCGTCACGTGATGATCGGCCGCCCACGGCCCGAATCCGCCAGCAGCGGTCCCGCGCGCTCGCTGCTGCACGAGCACGTAGGCGAGCGACGGCCACCGCCGCGGCCCCCAGCACGATCAAGATTGCAACGGGGAGGTCCATGCCCCGGCGCCTATCGCCCCTTCCACACGGGCTCGCGCTTCTCGAAGAACGCTCTGATGCCTTCCTCGATGTCCTCGGTCGAGAGCGCGAGCGTCAGCTGGGCGCGCAGGAACTCGAGCGCGTCGGCGAAGGCCATGTCCTGCTGGCGGAACATCGCATCCTTGCCCAGCTTCATGATCACCGGCGATTTCGCCGCGAGCTTCTCCGCCCACTCACTCGACCGCCGCCTCGAACTCCGCCGCGGGCACCACGCGGTTGACGATCCCGATCCGCTGCGCCTCCTCGGCCGAGATCTGCTCGCCCAGCAAGCATCAGCTCGTTCACCTTCTTGCGGGGGACGTTGCGATAGATGAGCGCCATGATCATGAAGGGAAAGGCGCCGACGTTGATCTCGGGCGTGCCGAAGCGGACGCCCTCGCGCGCGATGACCAGATCACACGCGAGCGCCAGTCCAAGTGCCCCCGCCAGCACGTGGCCTCCTGCGGCGCAGATCGACGGTTTGCCGAGTTCGCCGAGCTCGCGGAATAGCTGCGGGAAGCGCTCTGAACCGAAATGCTTCGGACGAGCGGCACGTCGGCCGCGAAGCCCGCCAGGTTCGCCCCGCTCGAGAAGACCTTCTCGTGGGTCGAGGCCAGTACCACGCAGCGAACCTTGGGATTGACGCGCGCGGCGGCGAGCGCATCGAGCAGCTCGCCGATAATTCGTCCGAGAGTGCGTTGCGGGTCTCGGGCTGATCGAGCGCGATCGTCGCCACGCCCTTCTCCGAGATCTCGTAGCGAAGCGTCGAGTACGCCATGGCCGAAGCCTAAGTGGTCCGATCGAGTAGAAAGTAGGAGTCCTACTGTTTACTTTCGCGCTCGCCGACGGTACCGTCCCGCCCATGACCACCACCAAGCCGACGTCCTGCGGCCGGACTTCCAGGCCGCCCGCAAGCACTTCATCTTCACTGACGAGCACGAGCAGCTGCGCGAGTCGATCCGGCGCTTCGCGATCAAGGAGCTCCAGCCCCACGCCGAGGAGTGGGAGCAGACCACGTTCCCCGACTGGGTCTTCCGCCGCATGGGGGAGCTCGGGTTCCTGGGGCTCGACAAGCCCGAGCAGCTACGGCGGGCAGGGCGGCGACTACTACACGAGCTCGTGCTGGCCGAGGAGATCGTGCACGCGCGCTGCGGCGGGCTGGCCATGGGCCTGGCTGTCCACACCGACATGGCGATGCCGCCGATCCTGGCCTTCGGCACCGAGGAGCAGAAGCAGCAGTGGGTCGTGCCCGCGATCAAGGGCGAGAAGATCCTCTGCCTGGGGATCACCGAGCCCGACGCCGGCTCGGATGTCGCGGGAATCAAGACGCGGGCGATTCCAGGACGGCGACGAGTACGTGATCAACGGCTCGAAGACATTCATTACCAACGGCCACCGCGCAGACATGATCGTGCTCGTGACCAAGACCGACCCCGACGCCGGATACGACGGCTTCACGCTCTGGTCCTGGTGCCGATGGACGCGCCAGGAGTGATTCGCGAGAAGAAGCTCGAGAAGCTGGGGATGCACGCCTCGGACACGGCGCTCTTGGCCTTCCAGGACGTCCGCGTGCCCGCCTCGGCCGTCCTGGGCGAGGTCGGCAAGGGCTTCTACCACATCATGTGGGAGCTCCAGGGCGAGCGGCTGATCGGCGCGGCCGGCTGCGTGGCGGGCGCCCAGGCGGCTGTTCGACCGCACGCTCCAGTACGCCCAGGAGCGCACCGCGTTCGGCCGGCCCATCGGCCACTTCCAGGTGATCCGGCACAAGTTCGCCGAGATGGCGACCAAGATCGAGACCAGCGCGCCAGTTGGTCTATACGCCAGCGCCTGGCGCTTCCAGAACGGCGAGTATCCGGTGCGCGAGATCTCCATGGCCAAGCTCCACGCCGCGCGGATCGCGGTCGAGGTCGCCGACGAGTGCATCCAGATCCACGGCGGCAACGGCTACATGAAGGAGTACGGCATCGAACGCGTATGGCGCGACCTGCGTCTCAACCGCATCGGCGCGGGCACCGACGAGATCATGCTCGAGGTGATCGGCCGCTCCTACGGAATTTAGATTTTTGAGCCTAGAGCGGATACCGTTCCCGCTATGGAGGGCGCGTCGACCTCAGGGGGCAGTCCCTACGAGCCCGCGGGGAGCTACGGGCAGCCTCCCAGCGGCGGGCACGTCGAGCAACTCACGGTCGGCGGCATCCTGCGGGTCGCGTTCGGCCTCTACCGCAAGCAGATGGCCAATCTGTGGGCGATTGTCGCGCTTATCGTGATCCCCGCGCAGGTGCTGGTGTGGGTCATCATCCGGGTCTCGCTCTCTCACCCATTCGCGGTGAACGGCACGGTGTACACCTCGAGCTCCACGTTCGTGCCGAGTCTGTCCATCATCGTGATCGGCTTCGTTTCGGCGGTCCTCGTCATGGGGGCGCTCTCCAAGGCGCTCGTGGACGCCTACGCCGGCTATCCGAGCGACTGGCGCCAGTCCTTGGGCTTCGCCAGCGACCATCTTGGTCCTCTGATCGTTCTGGCGCTCCTCTCCGGCGTGCTTCTGGCACTCGGCTACGTCCTGTTGGTTATTCCGGGGATCTACCTCACGGTGGTGTGGTCTGTAGCAGTGCCGGTGCTCGTATTCGAACGGATCGGCCCGGTCGCGACGCTCAACCGCTCCCCGCAACTCGTCTCGGGGCGCTGGTGGGCGACCTTCGCGGTGCTCCTGGTGGGGATCTTGTTGATCGTCGTCTTGAGCTTTGTGATCGGGATCATCCTCTCGGCCGTCGCCTCTTCTAACAGCGTGACGGTCGTGCTCTTGCTCTCTGGGATCAGCCGCGCGGTCTCCGCCCTGGTGACGTATCCGATTCTCGCCGCCCTGTCCGTGACGATCTACATGGACCTTCGGGCGCGCAAGGAGGGGTTTGACCCGAGAGAGCTAGCCCAGGCACCCTCCGCCCAGCCGCTGCCCCTGTCCTAGTCTTTTGGTCCGGCCGGAACATGTTGGGCGATCGTTGGGATCATGAGGCCGGTTAATCGGCGCACGGCCAGGAGGCTCATCTCACGCTCGGCGCTTGGGGCTATCGGGATTGGGCTGACGGTCGCCGGCTGTGGCTCGAGCCAAAACCAGCCCTCCGGACCTAAGCCCAGCAATACCGCCGCCCCCCAGATCCGGCGCGCCGCGGACGTCTCGGTGTCGGCCCCGGGCTACAAGGTGGCCGGCTCGGGCACGTTCACCGAGTCGTCACAGTCCTCGACGATGACGATGAGCGGCTCTTTCAACCGCCGAGCCCGGGTCGGCTCGATCGTCGCCAACGTGAGCGCCGCCGGACAGCACGTGCAGATCAAGGAGCTGTTGTCGGGCTACACCCTCTACATGGCGACGGGCGCCCTCCCGCAGCTGGCCGAGGAGACGGGCAAACCCTGGATCGAGCTGAACATCAGCGGCGCGATCCCGGGGAACGGCTTGAGTTCAATATCCAGCGGCGATCCGGGCCAGTACATCAATTACCTCAAGGCCGTGAGCTCGAGCACCAAGGACCTCGGCACGGTCGACGTTCGTGGCGTGCCCACCACGCACTACCACGTCGTCGTCGATCTGAGCCGCTACCCGAGCCTCGTCCCGCCACAGCAGCGCAAGGGCGCGCAGCTCACGGTCAAGACGCTCGAGGCGGCGCTCGGTAGCGATTCGATGCCCATAGATGTATGGATCGACCACCACAACCTGATCCGCAGAGAGTCCTACGGATACACCGAGTGCGTGTCGGGCCAAAAGTTCTCGGGCAAGACGACTATCGACATCTATGACTACGGCCCACAACCGAAACCCCGGCTCCCCTCCGCAAGCGAGGCATACAACCTTACCCCTCGCGTCCTGGCGATCCTCAAGCACGCAAAGTTGGGCTGCAGCTCTTAGCGCCTGGGTACCCTGAGAGCAGACCAAGATGGAGTCTGCACGGGGACAGCTACTGATAGCCGGGCCGACGCTGCTTGACCCGAACTTCTGGCGCACGGTGGTACTGGTGGTCGAACACACCGACGAAGGGGCGCTTGGCGTCGTGCTGAACCGGCCCTCGGAAACGGTCGTCAGCGACGCCGTTCCCGAGCTCGAAGAGTTGATCGACGGCGACGATCTGCTGTTTATCGGCGGCCCCGTCCAGCCCGCGGCAGTGGTGGTACTGGCGAGATTCGAGGACGCCAGCGATTCCGCGCTGATCGCGTTCGACGACGTGGGCGTGCTCGGCTCGGACGACTCGACCGACGACGGCGCCGGCCTGATAGAGGGACGCGCCTTCGTCGGACACGCCGGGCTGGGGCGCGGGCCAGCTCGATGCTGAGCTCGAGCGCGGCGACTGGATCCTCGAGCCGGCCCGCGGGAGCGATGCCTTCTCGACCTCGCCACACGACCTCTGGGCCACCGTGCTCACGCGCAAGGGAGGCAGCTACGCGCTCGTCGCGAGGATGCCCCCCGATCCCTCGTCCAATTAAGATGGCACACGCACACCGCCACCCCGCGCACGGCTCGTCGCGGGCGGACGAGTCCCGTGCGCTGAAGCTCGCGCTGGCCCTGCTTCTCGCCTTCATGGCCGCCGAGGTGACGGTCGGCATCGTCGCCTCTTCGCTGGCGCTGCTGTCGGACGCCGCGCACATGGTCACCGACGCCGGCGCTCTCGCCCTCGCGCTGGTGGCCTCGAGGGTGGCCCGCCGGCCGGCGCAGGGAGCCCTGACCTACGGCCTGGGGCGGGTCGAGATCCTCAGCGCCCAGGGCAACGGGGCGACGCTGCTGGTGCTCGCGCTGGTGATCGTCTACGTCGCGATGAGACGGCTTCTGTCGCCTCCCCACGTCGAGGGCGGCGCGGTGGTCGCGGTCGCGTGCGGGGGGATCGTGGTGAATTTCTTGGCCGCGCGGATCCTCGCCGGCGGGGGTCAGCCCCGCAGCCTGAATCATCGAGGGCTCTTTCCGGCACATCGTCACCGACCTCTACGGCTTCATCGCAACGGCCATCGCGGGCGCAGTGGTACTGACCACGGGGTTTGACCGCGCCGATGCGATCGCGTCACTGGTGGTCGCGGCGCTGATGCTCCACGCCGCGTACGGGCTTCTGAAGGAGTCGGGCCGGGTGTTCCTGGAGGCGGCCCCGGAGGGGCTCGACCCCGAGGAGATCGGCAACGCCCTCGCCGCGCAGCCGGGCGTGGTCGAGGTCCACGATCTCCACGTATGGGAAGTGACCTCCGGCTTCCCCGCGCTCTCGGCTCACGTGTTGGTGGCGCCCGGCGACGATTGCCACGAGTTACGACGCAGCCTTCAGCGGATGCTCGCCGATCGCTTCCAGATCGGACACACGACGCTCCAGGTCGACCACGCAGCCGCCGAGCAGCCGCCGCTGCGGATCGAGGTGGCGCCCGCTCGCTCGTACCGAGCGCCAGGAGCAGGGCTAGACTCGGCCCATGAGGGTCATCAAGCCCGGGCCCGACTACGAGGTGCCCCGCGGCGTCCTCGGCGGCGGCGAGATCTCGCAGACGACGGCAGGGGCGCGGAACATCTATATGGGGATCTTCAGGGTCCCGCCCCGCTCTCAGTCGCGCCCTCACTATCACGAGCGCTGCGAAAGCGCCGTCTACATGATCGCGGGGAAGTTGCGCGTGCGCTGGGGCGAGCGCCTCGAGAGCGAGGTCGCGCTCGAGCCAGGGGACCTCGTCTACGTGCCGCCCGCGCGAGACCCACGTACTGGAGAACCTCCAGGACGAGCCCGCCGAGTACGTGGTCGCGCGGGACTCGCCGCAGGAGGACGCGATCGTCGTCCCCTGGGCGGAGCAGCCGTTAGCCGAGCTCCCCTCGGGCCGCGAGGCCGCGCCATGAACTGGGCGGAAGGCGCGCTGGAGGGCATCGGTGGCCTGCGCCTGTACCGCCAAGCGTGGGTGCCGGACGAGGATGCCCGGGCGGTGGTCGTGCTCGTGCACGGGCTCGCGGAGCACAGCGGTCGCTACCACCATGTGGCCGCGCGCCTCGTCGCCGACGGGCATGCGGTGCACGCCCTCGACCACCGCGGCCACGGTCGCTCCGAGGGCACGCGCGCGCTCGTCGACCGCATGGACAACGTCGTCGCGGACCTCGACGCGCTGGTCGAGGCCACCATCACCGCGCACCCCGGCGTGCCTGTCGTGATGCTCGGGCACAGCATGGGCGGCTTGGTCGCCGTCCGCTACGCGCTCGAGCACCAACAGCGGCTGACCGCGCTGATGCTCTCCGCTCCCCTGGCTGCGCTCGAGGCTGCCTCGCCCGCCACGCGGTTGGCCGCGCACGTGCTGTCCGCGCTTACGCCGCGCGTCGGAGTGGTACGCATCGACTCCGCGCTGATCAGCCGCGACCCCGAGGTCGTGCGCGCCTACGACTCGGACCCGCTGGTGTTCCGCGGCAAGCTGGCGGCCCGGACGGTCGCGGAGATCGAGTCGGCCGTGCGCTCACTCCCCACCCGGGTCGCCGCGATCTCGTCGCCCACGCTGATCATGTACGGGAGCGCCGACCGGCTCTGCCCGCCCGCGGGCAGCCTGATGCTCGACGATCGGATCGGCGCGCAGGATAGGACGCTGCAGGTCTACGACGGCCTCTATCACGAGATCTTCAACGAGCCCGAGCGGGACCGCGTGCTCGAGGACGTCTGCGCGTGGTTGCGTCGCCGACTGAGCTCGACACCAGCCGTGCTTGACGCCTAGCTCAAGCAGATCGGGGCGTCGCCCAGGCCGCCGACGTACGCGATGACAGATGCGCGGCGATCGTCACGACCACGAGAATGCCCAGACCCACCGCGAGCGACGCCGCCACCCCCGCGTTGAGAACGAGCAACCCGCCCGAAACCACGCCGATCGCGAAGCAGACCAGAGCGAGTCCGCGCCGCAACAACTTCGGGTCGCTCCACCCGCTCGCGCGCTCGCTGAGCGCACCGGTGAGGGTCAGCGTCATCACCACCGTCATCAGGTCAGGAACCCTCAGATACCGGATCATGGCGAGCTGAGCTCCCATCGACATCGCGAGTAGCACCACCATCGCGTCGCGCGCGCCACCGGTGGGCTGTGAGCCGGTGGCGACCGCGATGACCACGACGGCACCCGCCAGCCACAGCTTGACCGCCAGCACGTTGCGCAGCGCCACGCCCCGGTGGGAACGAGCAACCCGGCATGCCCAGGCGCCGATCGGCACCCCCACTACGAACCCGCCCAGCGCCAAAGCCGGGGTGCTCGCAGAAAACGCCTTGGCCCCAGCGAGCGCCAAGCCAATGAACACCAGGTTGCCCGTCACCGTCGCCACGAACACTCTCCCCAGACGCAGGATGCTGGTTGCGTCCAAGATCCCGGCAACGACCGTCAGGGCCATGAGCAATGCCGGCAATGGACCGTCTCGCTCGTTTTGGAAGACCCCTCTCAGTCCCCGGACCTCGAGCGCAGGGCTTTGAATAGAGCTTGAGGCCTGCGCCGGGTCGGTCACGGTGCTCTCATTCTCATGGGTCGCCCGGCGACCGGTCTATCTCAGGTTGAAGCGAGCGCCCGAGTAGTAGCCGCCCGCGGGCGAGCACAGGAAGGCGACGACCGTGGCGAGCTCCTCATCTGTGGTGGACTTGCCCGGAACGACGGTGACCGCGGTGATCCCGAAGCGCGCCCATTCGACCGACAGCGTGCGCGCGAGGTTCTCCAGCGCGGCGGCCGCGCTGGGGTCTGCGCTGGGCGCGATCAGCACGATCCGTCCCGCGCGTTTGGGTATGAAGACCTCGACGGCGACCGCTCTCAGCGCGGTCCATGTCTCCGACAGGAAGCGGTCCTCGGCGCCGGCCTCGCCACGGACGAGGGCGTCGAGAGGCGCCGCCCCGCGGGCCCAGGCCGACGTGCGCTCCTCGTCGCAGGCGAGCTCGGGATCGAGCTCGCACCGCCGCGCCCCGAGCGACCGCAGCAGCTCCCGAACTTCATCGGCGACCGTGCCCGAGAGCGCGATCGAGCTGCCTGCGAGGAGCCCTTGACGGAAGATCTGCACCGGCCGCGAGAAGCTACCGGCTGAGAGTAGGATCGGCCCGTCGCGATGTTGTCCTACGCACACGGCGCCTGTGACCAGCCGCTGCTCGGCGAGACGATCGGGGGCAACCTCGACCGGATCGCCGCCCGTTATCCCGACGCCGCGGCGCTGGTCTCGCGTCACCAGGGCGTCCGCCACACCTACGCGTCTTTCGCCGCGGCGGTCGATCGGCTCGCCTCCGCGATGGCTCGAGCCGGCCTGAACAAGGGCGACCGCGTCGGGGTCTGGGGCCCCAACGTGGCGGAATGGGTGTTGACCCAGTACGCCACCGCCAAGCTGGGCGTGATCCTCGTCAACGTCAATCCGTCTTACCGCGTGACCGAGCTTCGGTATGTGCTGGACGCAGTCTGGGTGCAGGTGGCTCGTCGCCGCCCAGGAATGCCGCGGCGCCGACTTCAGGGCGATGGTCGCCGAGGTCTCGGGTGGATTGCCCGAGCTCGAGCGCGCCGTGTTCTTCGACACGCCCGAATGGGAGGAGCTCGTCTCCTTGGAGGCCGACCGTGAGCGGTTGGACGCGATCGCGTCGGAGCTCGACTTCGATGACCCGATCAACATCCAGTACACGAGCGGCACGACGGGCTCTCCCAAAGGGGCGACGCTCTCTCACCACAACATCCTCAACAACGCCCACTGGGTCGCCGAGCTGCTCCGCTACACGCCGGAGGATCGGGTCTGCATCCCCGTGCCGCTGTACCACTGCTTCGGGATGGTGCTCGGCAACCTGGCCTGCACTTCCACGGGCGCCTGCATCGTCTATCCGGCCCCGATGTTCGAGCCGGGGGCGACGCTCGAGACCTGCGCCGCCGAGCGCTGCACGAGCCTCTACGGAGTGCCCACAATGTTCATCGCCCAGCTCGGTCACGAGCGGTTTGGCGAATTTGAGCTGAGCTCGCTGCGCACCGGGATCATGGCCGGCTCGCCCTGCCCGATCGAGGTGATGAAGCGCGTGAACGACGAGATGGGCATCCGCCAGATCGGGATCGCCTTCGGGATGACCGAGACCTCGCCGGTGTCGACGCAGGTACGGATCGAGGACACGCTCGAGCACCGCTGTGAGACCGTCGGGCAGGTCATGCCCCATACCGAGATCAAGGTCGTAGACCCAGTCTCGGGACACATCGTGGCCCGCGGCGAGCCCGGGGAGTTCTGCGCGCGCGGTTATCTCGTCATGCGCGGCTACTGGAACGACCTTCAGCGCACCGCGGAGGTGATCGACGCCGCGCGGTGGATGCACACGGGGGATCTCGCCACCATGGACGCCGACGGCTATGTTCGGATCGTCGGTCGGATCAAGGACATGGTCATCCGGGGGGGCGAGAACGTCTACCCCCGCGAGGTCGAGGAGTTCCTCTACACCCATCCTGAGATCGCCGACGTGCAGGTGATCGGGGTTCCCGACGAGCGCTACGGCGAGGAGCTGATGGCATGGGTCGTGTTGCGCTCAGGAGCTTCCGTTGACGCGGATGCGGTGCGGGAGTTCTGCCGCGGCAAGATCGCTCGCGACAAGGTCCCCCGTTACGTGAAGTTCGTCGACTCCTTCCCCATGACGGTCACGGGCAAGGTGCAGAAGTTCAAGATGCGCGAGCTCGCGATCGAGGAGCTGGGGCTGGAGCGGGCCGCAGCGGTCGCGACGGCGTAGGGGGTCTTTTTCTGGCCGGCGTGGGCGGCCCCCGGCGGGGCGGGGGGCGGCCCCTGCTGGCGGCCTCCCTCCTGGCTGCCTCCCTGCTGGCTGCCTCCCTGCTGGCGACGCAAATTCCCCAAACCCCTGGATTTCTTGAGGGGTCTGGGGAAAGTGCGTCGCCAGGCGACGCACTTTCCCCACGGCCCGGCGCTCGGGCGGGGGTGTGGGGGATTTGCGTCGCACCGGCGGCACTCAAGCATTGCTCAAGCGGCCGCAAATCCGCCTGGGCCGTTTCATCGGGCACCCGAGTGCACAACGTGACACGGTCGGCGAGCGCGGGCGGCCGTGGCCAGAATGTGCTCGCCGGCGCGACTATTTCGCCAACGTCTGCGCGGCGTGTCGGCGTTGCCACGTTTTGCACGCCCGCTGCGCCCGCCGCCTAGGGCGCGCGGCGACCAATGCGATCATGCCGGGCCTTCCCGAGCTGCGTGTGGAGCACGCGGATCCGTTGGAGGATGAGATCGGCCGCCCGCTGCTGCTGCTCGCGGGTGGGTACCTCGATCTGGGCAAACCGAAACGGGACGCCGTATTGGATTGTGATTCGCGGAAACTGCAGCCGGCGCCAGTTCCGGACCTGGTGGGACCCCAGAACCGCGATCGGTACGACGGGGGCGCCGGACTCGAGCGCGAGACGGCCGATTCCCGGCCGTGCCCGGTCGCCCACCGTGCCTGTGCGGGACCTGCCCCCCTCGCAGTACATGACGAGGGCGCCGCCGCGGGCAAGAATCGTGAAAGCGGTGATGAAAGCCTCCTCGTCGGTCTGGCCCCTCCTGACCGGAAAGACGCCCCCGTGACTGAACCAGAATTCGCCGGGTCCGGTGAAGAGCTGAGACTTGGCCATGAACTGGACCCGGCGGCGGACGAATCCCCCGACAAAGAAATGGTCCATGAACGAAGCGTGGTTGGGAGCGAGGATGACGGGGCCTGTCGGTACGTTCTCGGAGCCGTACCCGCGCGCACGGTAGATCAGCAGCGCAGTGAGCACGGTGAGCACGCGCGTGACCTCGTACACCTTTATCTCGGGCTCCTTGCTACGTACACGTTCGTGGAACGGCGCGAAGTACTCGGCGGGCCGCGTGTCCTTGTAGACCTGCGGTTTGAGCTCTACGTCAGTTGCCATGGCCGGGGCAGCCTACGCGGTGTCGGCGCTCACGGCAATGCATGGCCGCGCGTAATTCGGGAAGGACCTACGCATGACCACTAATCAGAACACCCTTCAAGCCCCGATTCTCGAGCTGAACGACGGCAACCGGATACCCCAGCTGGGTTTCGGCGTCTTTGAGGTCGAGCCCGAAGACACTCGGATGCGGTGCTCCACGCGCTGCAGACCGGATACCGGATGGTCGACACCGCCGCGATGTACGGCAACGAAGCCGAGGTCGCAAGCAATCGAACACAGCTGGCTCGACCGCGGCGAGGTCTTTGTCACCACCAAGCTATGGAACGACGACCACGGCCGTGACCGCACGCTGCGGGCTTTCGAGAGCAGCCTGGAGCGCCTCTCGTTCGAGTGGGTCGACCTATACCTGATCCACTGGCCCGCGCCCAGTCAGGGCAAGTACGTCGAGACCTGGCAGGCGCTGTGCGAGCTCCAGGACGCAGGGCCGGGCGCGCTCGATCGGAGTCTCGAACTTCCTGCCCGAGCACCTCGAGCGAATCATCGACGCGACCGGAGTCGTGCCGGCGGTAAACCAGGTCGAGCTCCATCCCCGGCTCCAGCAGCGCTCGCTGCGCGCCTACCACAGCGAGCACGACATCGTGACCGAGGCATGGAGCCCGCTCGGGCGCGGTGCGCTCCTGGACGATCCAGTGGTCACCGAGATCGCGTCTCAGACCGGCCATACGCCGGCGCAGGTGCTTCTCCGCTGGAGCACCCAGCTCGGGTGCGTCGTGATCCCACGCTCCGTGCGTCCCGCCCGGATCGAGGAGAACGCTCAGATCTTCGATTTCGAGCTCAGCGACGATCAGATGGAGGCGATCGGGGAGCTCGACCGCGAGGAGCGGATCGGGCCCGACCCCGCGCAGTTCGGGTAGGCGCCCGACCGAGCGCTTTCAGGTTATTTCCCTCCTACTGTGCGGTCGTCGTGTAAGGGAACCTACCGTTGCACTTCTTCGACGGACCCGTGAGGCTCTCGTTGATGAAGACTCCCTTCTCCATGCGGTGCCTCAGGAACTGGCCGGTCACGGTGTACGTGTAGCTCTTTCCGCCCGAGCTCGCGTAGCTGTAGGTGAGGCGTACCTTGAACTTGCCGTTGGTGATCTTCGCTGGCTTCGAGGACTGCTTTGGCTCGGGACCGCCCGAACCGCACTTGTTCGGTGGAAAGGTGGCGAAGTGCATCCGTGTGACCTTGCGGCCGTTGGCGGAAACCTTGAACCTCACGACGTTCCCGGTCCCGTATTGCCCCTTGTAAGTGGCGCCTTTGACGGGCTTGGCCGCCAAGGCCACCGCCGACAATGCCAATCCGCGGCGGTCGCGACCGCCGTCGTGATGCTGAGCTTGCGCGAACCCCGATGCATGTGAACCCCCTTTTGCTCGCGCTTGATTGATCGGCTGGGGATTAACCGCCATCCCGAGAGCTGTTCAACGGCGAACCGGCGCGCCTAAGCGGTGGCGTACCGCGCTTCGGATAGCCTGCCTGCATCCCGAAGCCGAGGAGGAGCTCAGTTGCCCGTAGTCGAAGCCCACATCACCGGCACGGTCTGGAAGATCGAGGTCGAGGTCGGCGACCAGGTGGAGGAGGGCGACACGGTGGTGGTCCTCGAGTCGATGAAGATGGAGATGCCGGTCGAGGCCGAGGATCCGGGCGTGGTCAAGGAGATCCTGCTGCGAGGAGGGTCAGTCGGTCTCAGAGGGCGACCCGCTCGTTGTCCTCGAATAGCCCTTCAGCGAGGCGAGCGACAGCGCCGGCCGCCTCTCGTCGACGAGCCGGCGCCTGGCGTCGCCCGCCTGACGATCTCCAATCCGGCCAAGCGAGGGGCGCTCGACCACGCGATCCTCGACGGCTTCGCCGAGACCCTGCCCCGGCTCGACGCCCGCTGCGTGATCGTGACCGGCGAAGGACCGAACTTCTCCGCCGGATACGACATCGGCGACCTGCAGGCGGACGGTATTCGCCGACGAGGCCGAGAAGCTCGTCGCGCACCCGTTCGCCGCGGCGATCGACGCGCTTGACGGACTACCCCTACCCCACGCTGGCCTCGATCAACGGCCACGCGATCGGCGGTGGGCTCGAGCTCGCGCTCGCGTGCGACCTCCGCATCGCGTCGTCGACGGTCGCCTTCGCCATGCCCCCCGCCAGGCTTGGGCTGGTCTATTCGCACACCGGGCATCCGCAAGTTCATCGAGACCATCGGCGCGGCGCGGACGCGTGAGCTCTTCCTCGCTCGGCCGGCGGATCGACGCCGACCACGGCGCGCGAGTGGGGGCTCGTCAACGCGCGGCCGACCCGAGCGAGCTCGCCGAGAGGCCCTCGCGCTGGCGCGGAGAACTGGCCGCCGGCGCGCCGCTCGCGCAACGCGGCAACAAGCGCGTGATCAGCGCCGTGCTCGAGGCCCAGGAACGGCTTGACCCCGACGTCGAGCGCGAGCTGATCGAGCTCCGCGCGCGCCTGCTTTGCCTCTGAGGACTTTCGCGAGGGAGTCCGCGCCTTCGCCGAGAAGCGGGCCGAACCGACGGTGGCAGGGACCGCTAGCCGGCAGCGCTAGCTCGTCGCCGTCCGGGGCGCCGCCTACAGTGCGGCGCCGATGCCGCCGCTGATCACCCGGGAAGAGGCGCTCCGGCTCGGCGAGCTCGAAGACCCCGCTGCGATCGAGGCGCTGGTCGAGCGGGCATGGCGGGCACGCGTCGAGCGTTTCCGGGACGCCACCGACATGTGCTCGCTGGTCAACGCGAAGTCGGGCGGCTGCGCGGAGGACTGCGGATTCTGCGCGCAGTCCCGCTACGCCGAGGCGGACACGCCGATGCACGCGATGATGGAGCCCGAGCAGATCCTCGAGCACGCGCGCGCGGCGCAGGCCGCCGGCGCCCACCGCTTCTGCATGGTCACGCAGGGTCAGGGCCTCTCGCGGCGCGACTTCGAGAAGGTCCTCGAGGGTGCCCGCCTCGTCGCCGAGCACACCAACCTCAAGCGGTGCGTCTCGGTCGGGCATCTATCGACGGAACGGGCGCGGGCGCTCAAGGAGGCCGGCATTCAGCGCGTCCACCACAACGTCGAGACGGCCGCGCTCCTACTACCCGGAGGTCTCGACGACGGTCCGCTACGAGGGCAGGCTGCGGACGATCGAGGCCGTGCGCGAGGCGGGGCTGGAGACCTGCGTGGGTGGCATCCTCAACCTTGGGGAGACGCGCGAGCAACGGGTGGAGATGGCCTTCGAGCTCGCCCGCATTAACCCCACGAGCGTCCCCATCAACCTGCTCAATCCCCGGCCGGGCACGAAGTTCGGCGACCGTGAGCTGCTGGACCCGTGGGAGGCCGTCAAGTGGATCGGGATCTTTCGCCTGATCCTGCCCGACGCCCTTTTCCGGCTCTGCGGCGGCCGCGTCGAGAACCTCCGCGAGCTCCAGGCCCTCGCCATCAAGGCGGGGGTGAACGGCGTGATGATGGGCAACTTCCTGACCACACTCGGCAACGCACCCGAGACCGACCGCGAGATGTTCGAGCAGTACGGGCTCAACGTCGCCCGGCAAGGTGACAATGGCTCGAACCCGCGACCCGATAACCGCTCGGGGTGGCTCCAGGGCGAGACCCCCGACGTGGTCTCTGACGCGCTCGCACCGTCGCCGCAAGCGGGCCTGCCGGTGGCGCTGTGGGACCCCTCCAAGCAGCTGCGCTACGCGCGCAAGCGGCGCACCGGGGCCGGAGGGGGAGCCCAATGATCGACATCGAGGCCCGCCTGGCCGAGCTCAGAGCCTCGGGCTGAGGCGGAGAACCCGGCTGGTCTCGGGGCCCCAGGGACCCGCGCGTCGTACTCGACGGCAACCCCGTGCTGCTGCTCTGCTCCAACAACTACCTCGGGCTCGCGGACCACCCGCGGGTGCGGACCGCGGCCGCCGAGGCGGCGATGAGGTGGGGCGCTGGCGCCGGTGCGTCCCGCCTCGTGTGCGGGACGATGCGACCTCACCGCCGGCTCGAGGAGCGGCTCGCCGAGTTCAAGGGCCGCGAGTCGGCGTTGCTGTTCGGGTCGGGCTATCTCGCGAACACGGGCGTGATCGCAGCGCTGGCGCGTCCCGGCGACGTGGTCTTCTCGGACGAGCTCAACCACGCCTCGATCATCGACGGCTGCCGCATGTCCCGTGCCGAGACGTTCGTCTACGACCACGGCGATCTCGACCACCTCGAGTGGGGCATCGAGCAGGCCGAGGGCCGGGGCGCGCTGATCGTGACCGACTCCGTGTTCTCGATGGACGGCGACGTCGCCCCGCTGGAGGAGCCTGGTGGAGGTCGCGGAGCGGCACGGGCTGAGGCTGGTCGTCGACGAGGCGCACGCGACGGGGACGCTCGGTCCCGACGGACGCGGGGCGCTCGCAGAGGCGGGGGTCGAGGATCAGGTGGACGTCATCGTGGGAACGCTCGGCAAAGCGCTCGGCTCCTACGGCGCGTTCGTGGCGTGCGACCGCTCCATGGCGCGCTACCTCGTCAACGCCGCGCGCACCTTCATCTTCTCGACCGCGCCTTCGCCGCCCTCGGTGGCCGCGGCGCAGGCCGCGCTCGACCTGCTCGAGGAGCGCCCCCACCGCGTCTACAAGCTCCAGGCCAACGCCGAGGCGATGCGCTCTGAGCTCGAAGCACAGGGATTCGATTTGGGCGGCTCGCGCACCCACATCGTGCCGCTGATCGTCGGCGACGCTGGGCTCGCGGTTGAGATCTGTGAGGCCGCGCTCGAGCGCGGCATCTTCGCCCAGGCGATCAGGCCTCCCACCGTTCCCCCTCAGACCTCGCGCCTCCGGCTGAGCGCGATGGCCTCTCACGGCAAGGTGGAGCTGCGCGAAGCCGCGCGCACGCTCGCTCAGGTGGCCCGCGCGTGCGGCTTCGAGCCCTCGAACGTGGCGCGCGAACAGGCACAGGGCCCGGAGCGATTCGAGCCCGACGAGCCGCTCGCCCGCGCCGCGTGAGCGGTGCGTGGCTGCTTCGTAACCGGCACGGATACGGGCGTCGGCAAGACGGTGCTGGCGGCTGCTCTGGTGGCCGCGGCGAGAGCGCGCGGCCTCGACGTGGCACCGCTCAAGCCGGTGATCACCGGCCTGGACGAGCCGGCTTCGCCGGAGTGGCCCCACGACCACGAACTGCTCGCACGAACGTGCAAGCGCTCCGCGAGCGAGGTAGCACTGGTCGGCTACGACCCGCCGGTGTCACCGCACCTGGCCGCTGAGCTCGCGGATCGCCCGATCGACACCGTCGAATTGGAGGCCTCGATCGCCGCCGCTGCGGCCGGATCCGAGCTGGTGGTCGTGGAGGGAGTGGGCGGTCTGCTCGTGCCGCTTGCGGACGGATACGACGTGCGGCGCTTGGCCCGCTCGCTCGGACTCCCGGTACTGATCGCCGCTCGCCCGGGCCTCGGGACGCTCAACCACACCCTGCTTACGCTCGAGGCCGCGCGCTTGGCGGGCCTGGAGGTGACCGCCGTGGTGCTCACGCCGTGGCCCGCTGCGCCGGGCCCCGTCGAGGGCTCAAACCGCGCCACGATCGCCGCGCTTGGGGACGCCGCCGTCGAGGTGCTCCCGCCCGTCGCGCGCGGCGATCCCGAGCTGCTCGCACAAGCGGCTCAGTCACTTCCCCTGGAGCGCTGGTTCGCAAGCTGGCTCGGCGGAGGTGACGCCGGCGCGCGTCGAGTTGCGTCCTGCGCTTCCGACCGGGCCGGGGAATAGCTTCTTGTCCGTGCGTAGCACCGCGGACCTCCAGGCCGCCGACCGCCGCCACCTGTGGCATCCGTTCACCCAGCAGCAGGCGTGGTGCGCTGAGAACCCGGTGGTCATCGAGCACGCTGAGGGCACCAATCTCTACGACACCGACGGCAACGTCTACATAGACGGCGTCGCATCGTTGTGGTGCAACGTTCATGGCCATCGCCATCCGGCCCTTGACCGCGCGGTCGCCGAACAGCTCGGCCGCATGGCTCACTCGACGATGCTCGGCCTCTCGCACCCGCCAGGTATCGAGCTCGCCGAGCTGCTACTCGAGTGCGTCCCCGCGGGGCTGAGTCGGGTGTTCTACTCCGACAGTGGCTCCAGCGCGGTCGAGGTGGCGCTGAAAATGGCATTCCAGTGGTGGGTTCAGCGAGGACAGAGCGGGCGCACCACGTTCATCTGTCTGGAGGACGCCTACCACGGGGACACCCTCGGGGCGGTGTCCGTGGGTGGCATCGAGCTCTTCCACTCACGCTACGGGCCGCTTCTGTTTGAGACGCTCCAGGCACGGAGCGGTGACGCAGGGCACCTAGCGGGGCTACTGGAGCGAAACCGCGATCGCGTCGCGGCCGTGATCGTGGAGCCTCTGGTGCAGGGGGCGGCCGGCATGCTCATGCAACCGCGCGGCTACATCGGCCGCGTGCGGGAGCTGTGCGACCAGCACGGGGTGCTGCTGATCTGCGACGAGGTGGCGACCGGGTTCGGCCGCACCGGCAAGATGTTCGCCTGCCAGCACGAAGCGGTCACCCCCGACCTCATGTGCGTCGGCAAGGGCCTGACCGGCGGATATCTCCCGCTCGCGGCAACCCTCACCACCGAGCGCGTCTACGAGGGCTTCCTCGGCGCACCCGATGAGGGACGCACCTTCTTCCACGGCCACACGTACACGGGCAACCCGCTGGCGTGCGCGGCCGGGATCGCCACGCTTGAAACGTTCTCTAAAGAGCGCACACTGGAGCTGCTGGAACCCAAGATCGAGCTGCTCGAGCGCCTGCTCGCGCACCGAATCGCGGTCCTGCCGGGCGTCAAGGAGGTGCGCCAGCGCGGGTTCATGGTGGGAATCGAGATGATCAGCCGACCGGCTGGAGAGCAGCTCGGCCATGCCGTCGCCATGGCCGCCCGCCGCCGCGGAGCGATTATCCGGCCGCTCGGTGACGTGGTGGTGCTGATGCCGCCGCTGACGATCTCAGCGGGCGACCTGCGGCGCCTGGTCGCGATCACGGCCGCCTCGATCGCCGAGACCACCGTGGGTCGGCTGCGCGCCGCGGCCTAGGACGAGAGCCGAAGCGCGGCATCAATTGCCCCGCTGCTCGCGGGCGCCCGGAAGCGAGACCGGCTGCGCGGGCTCCTCGGCCTGTGCGACTGGCGCCTCGGGTCCCAGCGGGACGGTCGGGGCGATTCGGTTCACCCAGAGCTCCTCGACCAAGATCTTGAACGTGACGATGATCGGCACGGCGACGATCAGACCGACGAAGCCGAAGAGCCGTTCGACCGCGAGCACGCCGATGGCCACGACCGCGGGGTGGAGCTTGACGGCGCGCGCGACCACGAGCGGCTCGATCATGTTGCTCTCGACCTGGTGGGCGATGATGTACACGATCGCCACCAGAATGGCCTTCCCGGGAGAGAAGGTGAGCGCGTACAAAATCGGCAGGATCGAGCTCAGGAGCGCCCCGAAGTAAGGGACGATCATCGCGATCGCGGTGAAGCCGGCGAAGAAAGCGGCAAAGTTGAGGCCCACCAGTAACAAGCCGCCATAGGTGAGGCCGCCCAAGATCAGCATCCCGATGATCAGGCCCACGAGCCAGCCGAGGTAGGCGGTCCGCAGCCGTGACAGCACATGACGCGCCTCTCCACGACCGCGCGACGGGACCATGCGGACGATGCCCCCGATCAACGGATCGGGCTGGATCGCGGTGTAGAGCGCCGTGATCACGATCACGATGATCACCACGGCCACGCCGGCGGCGGTCTTGCCAACCGAGGCGGCCGGACCAAGCAGCTTGGAGGGATGGCTCTTGAAGTTGTTGACGAAGTGCGAGATCTCGTGGCTGATGTGAGTCGAGGACGTGCCCGCGATACGCGCGATGCGGTGCAGGAAGTCGTTGGAGATCCCCGGCAGCTCGTTGATGAACCTGTTGATCTCGCTACTGAACACCGGGGCGATCAGCGCGACCAAGCCTCCCAGCGCGGCCAGGGCCAGCAGCAGACCGAGGAGGGACCCGATTACTCTCGGGATGTGCCACCGCTTGAGCAGGTCTGCGAACGCCGCGAGTGGGATCGCGATGATCACCATGATCAGGACCGCGAGGATGAGCGTGGCGAGGGTCGGGAAGATCAGGACCACGACCACCAGCCCGAAGGCGAGCAGGATCGCCCGGTAGATCACGCCAGGGCTAATCCGCTCAAACATGGGCGTTTCTCCAGATGCTCATCGGACCATGATCCTGCCTCTCCCAGCTAGCAGTGGCAGAAAGTCCTGCTTCCCTGGGATCATTTGTGCCACCGGGTGGTATCTACCCGCGCGCCCGGCTTCCCGATCCAAACTCGACCCGCGCCCAAATCAACGACTTGTTAGAGCGAGTCTCAGGTGCACGCCCAGGCGTCGGGCCGTCGAGCACCGGTCACCGACGCGCTGGGAGGGTCAGGCGCGCGGCGTCGGTCGCAAAGGCTTCGCTGGTGGCTTTCTGGCACGACCAGGGGACCCACCATGCGGGCGCGCTCACCTACTACGCCCTCATGTCGCTGTTTCCGCTGCTGCTGCTGGCCATCTCGTTGCTCGGACTGCTCGGCGACTATCCGGGTACCTATAACTCCATCGTCCACCATCTGCGCCCGGTGGTCCCCGCCGACGCACTATCGACGGTAAACGGCGCGCTGAGAGCCGCGCTGAAGGACAGAGGGACTGCGCTGGCAGCCCTGCTGCTCGGCACCTTCACCGCCTTCTACGGGGCGACGGGCTACCTGGAGGCCGCGCGCCGGGCCTTCAACGTCGCTTTCCGCGTGCGCCACGGTCGGTCGTTTGTGCGTCGCAAACTGACCGACATCGCCTCGACGGTCGTGCTCCTGGTGCTCGTGATCGTGACGGTGGTGCTGATGTTCGCGCCCGATGACGTCGTGCGCAAAGTCGTCGGCGGGGATATCGACTCGGTGTGGCGGATCGCGCGGTGGCCGATGGCGCTGGTGATCGCGCTGTTGATCTTCTCCTTTTTGTACTTCGTGACTCCCGACAAGCCCGCTCGTCGGTTTCGCTGGGTCACGCCGGGCGCCTTTGTCGGGGTGGTCATCTGGCTCCTGGCGTCGGCCGCGTTCTCGGAGTTCCTTGCGCGCTTCTCGAACCTCAACGCGACCTACGGTTCGTTCGGAGCCGTGGTCGTCCTGCTCGTGTGGCTGTGGTTGACGAACGTCGCGCTGTTCTTGGGAGCCGAGGTCAACGCCGAGCTCGAACGCCGCACCCCCGGATCCAGGCCGACCACCGACTCCGGTGCGACGACGGATCCCGCCGGCTATTCCTCGTAGGGCTCGAAGTCCTGCTTGCGCGCCCCGCACACGGGACAAAACCACGTGTCGGGGATCCCATCGAAGGGCGTTCCGGGCGGGATCCCTCCGTCGGGGTCGCCTTCCTCGGGGTCGTAGATAAACCCGCAGGACTGGCACATGTACCTCACCGGCGCAAGCGTAGCGGCGAGCAGGCGGGCGGACGCACCGTGCTGGCTGCGCGGCGCGGCGGTAGGGTCGGGGCGTGGAGAGAGACCGGCCAGCCCCGGACGAAGAGCTAAACCCGGGCCCTATGGTCGTGCCCCGTCCCGCCGCGACCGTGATCCTCCTGCGGGGCGCGGAGGAGGGACTCCAGGTGCTGCTGGTGATGCGCAACCCCCAGGCGCGATTCATGGGCGGGGCGTGGGTGTTTCCCGGGGGCGCGGTGGATCGGGGCGAGGGACGCGGAGACCCGGCGCTGCGCGCGGCGGCGCTGCGGGAGTTGCGCGAGGAGGCGGGGATCGAGCTCTCGAGCCCCCAGGCGCTGATCCCCTTCTCGCGCTGGATCACGCCCGAGGAGATCAAGATCAGGTTCGATACGTGGTTCTACGTGGCAGCCGCGCCCACGGGGACCGAGGCGCGGGTCGATGGGCAAGAGGTGGTCGCGGCCCGCTGGTACGAGCCTCGGCAAGCCCTCGAGGCGGGCGAGGCGGGCGAAATCACGCTGGTCTTTCCGACCATCAAGCACCTCGAGCAACTCGCGCGCTTTCGTGCGGCCGCCGATCTCATCGAGTACGCGCGCCGACACGAGGTCATATCGGTCAAACCTCGCGTGCTCGTTTCGGGTGAGGCGGCGCGGATCGTGCTTCCGAACGAGCCTGGGTACGAAGGCTGAGAACGCCCTCAGGAGGCGGCGCTGGCGCGGAGCCCGCGTGGGGCGGTGAGTAGCGCGAGAGCGCTGATGACGACAATCGCAGCGACCTGACCGGCGAGGCTGACGCTCGTCGGGATCGCGAGGTCTGAGCGCCGCCCGAGGGTCTACGCGCCGCCGTACGTCACGATGAGGTCGGTGAGGACTCCGACGAGGAAGCCCGCGCTGATCATCAGAAGGCCAAGCTCGCGATAGCCGTAGCGGCGGACGCCGGTCCACACCTCTCCGATCACATACAGGATCGCGCCACCCGCGAGCGCATAGAAGGAGAGCTCAAGTGGGTGGCTGGTGACCCCAAAACCGACCAGCGAACCGAGGAAGGTCGGCCCACCGCCGATCAAACCCGCCCGCCCGAGCCACCCCCACGACGGCCTGACGTCGCCGAGCGGGCCGACGATGCCAAACCCCTCGGTGGCGTTGTGCAGGGCGAACCCGATGATCAGGACCGTGGCGAGGCTGATCGCCCCGGCACGGGCCGAGACGCCGATGGCAAGGCCTTCGGCGAAGTTGTGGAGACCGATCGCCGCGGCGATCGTCAAACCCGTGCGCAGCGCTCGGCGACGCGCCGCATCGCGTTCGCCCGCAAGCGCCGCAGCCTCGGCGCCCGTCAGCGCTCCGGCGGCTGAGCCGCCGGCCACCGGGGGCTTGCGCGCGCCGAGCGGGCGCATGGCTCGCTCGATGATGGCAAGTCCAGCGCTGCCCACCGCAAAACCGGCGGCGAGCAGCACGACCAAGAACACGAGATGCCCGAGCGAGCCGGTGGTGCTTGACGGCGGTAAGGGCCGAGTTGACTATGGCGAGCCCGTTGGAGAGGACATCGATAAAGATGAAGGCGAGCACCCCCACCGAGAACATCGCCAGCGCCACGCGGGCGCGGCGCGAGAGGAGCGCCATGCGACCGACCGGCAGCCCCAGGTAGATGGTGAACCCGGCCAGCGCTCCGAGCAGAACCGTGTGAGTCAGCGACATCGTGCTTTCCGCTGCACGTCTTAGGGGACCCTAATCGTTAGGCACCGTATCACGTTTAGGCCGCCCTGAGTCCAACTAAGCTGCTCGGAGTTGCCGCGGTCAAACACGTCGCTCGGAGCCGTGGCGCGGGACCTATCCCCAGCTGATTCCTCCCAGCTGCGGGCGCTGCACGCCCTCTGGTAGCCGCCCCTCCTCCTCGAGCTTGTCCAGGTGGGCGGCCAGCGTGACGGCGGCCGCGGGCCTGAGCTCGACCGGCGCGTCGTCCCAAACCTCGTCGAGCAGTTCCTGCACTCCTCGCTTGCCGTGCGCGAGCGCCGCGACCAGCCGCTGCTCGCGCTCGCGCCTGTGATCGAGGTACTGCTCGAGCTTTGCCTCCGGATCCCGTACCACCGGACCATGGCCCGGACAGAGCAGCGCGGGCGCCCGTGCGCGGAGCCGCTCGAGACCATCGAGGTAGGCACGGAGCGCACCGGGATAGGGCGCCACGAACACGCTGCCCTCCCCCAGTACGGCGTCCCCAGTGAACGCGACGGATCCCGCCATGAACGCGAGGTGGTCGCGCGCATGGCCAGGAGTGAAGACCGCCTCCAGGGGGCCGATAACGCTTCCGCCCGCGAGGAGCACGTCGACCTCTCCCCGCGCCCCGGCCACCGGCACCTCGGGGTGACGCTCGCGCAGCGCTTGAACCGCGCCCGCGTGGTCGGGGTGATCGTGCGTGAGCGCTATGCCGCCCAATCCTCCCCGGCGCGCGACCTCGTCCTCGATCGCCGCGACGTGCTCGGCGATGTCGGGACCGGGATCCACCAGCCACGTTGGGTCGCGGGCGACCAGCCAGGAGTTCGTCCCGGCCAACGTGAACGGGCCCGGATTGGCTGCCCGGATCCCTACGAGGTCGTGACCGGAGACCACGATATGGGTCATCGGTGCACCGCTACGACCGGCCCGCGTCCCGATTGCTCTGCAGGCCCGCCGCCGGCACGGGCGCAAGATAACAGGCGATTGGCGCCGCCAGCCGGGCGCGCCGCCTGGGAATCGAGCCACCGCTGGGTACGGCGCGTCGTCAGCAGCGGTCGTGCAACACTGCCGCGGTCACAGTTACGACGTGGAGGAGATGTATGCGACGAGTGCTGATGTCGGTGGCTGCCCTGGTCGGCGCCCTTGCGGCCGCGCTGTGCGCAACTGCGCCGGCGAGTGCCGCTTCAAGCCGCGGAACCGGAAGCTCCAGGCGGGCTGCTTCCTCAATCAAGTGGGGCACGTGCTCCGAGTCCGATCTGAAGGCGGTCCACGCCCAGTGCGGGTTTCTATCCGTGCCGCTCAACTACAGCGATCCGAGCGGTCAGCACATCAAGATCGCGGTCTCCCGGATAAAGCACACCTCCTCGAAGAAGAACTACCAGGGGATCATCCTGACCAACCCGGGAGGGCCGGGCGGCGAGGGTCTCGATCTCAACGTCTTTCTCGTGCAGGCCTTGAAGGACGAGGGTTACACGAGCGCCGCTGCCGACTATGACTGGATCGGCTTCGATCCACGAGGGGTCGCCTCGAGTCAGCCGGCAGTCAGCTGCAAGCCCGATTACTTCCATGGCGACCGGCCGTACTACGTGCCCCAGACCAAACAACTGCTCAACTACTGGCTCAACAGCTCGAAGTCGTACGCCGACGCTTGCGCGAGCAAGGGTGCGAAGCAGAAGGCGCTGCTGCACGACCTGACAACGCGCGACTCGGCGATGGACATGGACAGCATCCGCAAGGCCCTCGGCCAGAAGCAGCTGACGTACTACGGCTTCTCCTACGGGACGTACCTCGGCCAGGTCTACGCAACGCTGTTCCCCTCGCACGTACGACGGCTGATCCTCGACAGCAATATCGACCCCCGCCACGTCTGGTACCAAGCGAACCTCGACCAGGACGCGCCGTTCAACCGCAACGTCAACATCTGGTTTGGGTGGCTGGCCAAGTACCACAAGGTCTACGGGCTCGGCAAAACCGAGCAGGCGGTGCACAAGCTCTTCTATGCCGAAGAGGCCAAGCTGCGCAAGCACCCGGCTGGCGGCGTAGTGGGGCCCGACGAGTGGGTCGACGCCTTCCTGTCGGCCGGCTACTACGAGCAGACGTGGCTGAGCCTGGCGCAGGTGTTCAAAGCGTGGATTCACAACCACAACGCGAAGCCACTGATCGCCGCCTACAAGTCCGCCGACGGCCCCGGCAACGACAACGAGTTCGCCATCTATCTCGGCGTGGAGTGCACCGACGCCCACTGGCCCCACGCATGGAGTCGGTGGAGCAAGGACAACTGGAGGATCTACCGCAAGGCGCCATTTGAGACGTGGGGCAACGCCTGGTTCAACGCCCCGTGCATCTACTGGCGGGCGCCCGCCTCAAATCCGGTTCACATCAACGGGAGCAAGATCAAGAACGGTCTGCTGATCGACGAGACGCTCGATGCGGCGACCCCGTTTGAGGGCAGCCTCTACGTGCGCAAGATCTTCCCGCACATGGTTCTGCTGGCCGAGCCCGGCGGGACGACTCACGCAGACTCGCTCTCGGGCGACCGCTGCGTCGACGGCACCATCGCCAGGTACCTGTCCAAGGGAACGCTGCCGCCGCGAAAGGCGCACGCGAAGTGGGACAAGACCTGCAAGCCGCTTCCGAGGCCGGTGCCCTCAGGCGCTGTGACCCGCCAGCCGGCGGCGGTCCCGCACGTCGCTGAGCTGGAGCAGCTCGCGCGGCTCGGCTTGCCGGCGGTCTTGGCGCGCTGACCCTCGGGGATCTCTGCCTTGTCCCGGCCGGAGCCGGCCGGGGCAAGGCGGGTCCCCCGGGGGGCCGGTGGGCCTTGGCACTGGGTTGAGGTCTTGCGAGCCTTGCGCTCGCCCCGTGCCTTTGTCAGTGTGCGCCTTTCGAACCATGGCACCGCTTGCCAATCACGCGCTCCGAGCCCGGGCCGGGTCTCAGTCGACCTTGGGTGGGAGCTCGTTTCCGCCAATCGCCGACTACGGTTTCCTCTCGGATTGCGAGGTCTGCGCGCTGGTGGCGCCGAGCGGCAACTTGGAGTGGATGTGCCTGCCGCGAATGGACAGTCCCAGCGTGTTCGCGGCGATCCTGGATCGACACGCCGGCTGGTTTCGCTTTGGGCCCGCCGATGCCAGCGTCCCGGCCGATCGGCGATACCTGCCCGGCACGATGGTGTTGGAGACCACGTGGGACACCCCGACCGGGTGGGCGGTGGTCCGCGATGTCTTGCTCATCGGGCCGTGGCGCGACAATTCGCCCGGCTCCAGCGCATACCGGCGGGCGCCGTCTGATCACCAGGCGGAGAGAGTGTTGCTGCGCACCGCGCGGTGCTTGAGTGGCTCGATCGAATTTCTAGCCGAGTGTGAGCCTGCGTTTGACTACGGCCGCCAACAAGGGGTTTGGCGACACCCGGGAGACCGCTATGAAGAGGCCGAGATCGCACCGCCGGGCGGGGACCCGGTCGTCCGCTTGACGAGCGACCTCAGGCTTGGACTAGAGGGCCCGAGGGCGATCGCGCGGCGGCGGCTGCAGGCCGGCGAGCGCGTTTTTTGCGCGCTTTCCTGGGGAGACTGCCCTGCGCCGCAGACCTTTGATGAGGCGCATGGACGGCTGGCCCGCACCGGGGACTTCTGGCACGAGTGGATCGGCCGTGGCCGCTTCCCCGATCATCCGTGGCGCGCGTACTTGCAAAGGTCCGCGCTCACCCTGAAGGGACTGATCTACGCACCGACGGGAGCGATGCTGGCGGCGGCGACGGCATCGCTGCCGGAGACGCCCGGCGGAGAGCGCAACTACGACTATCGGTACAGCTGGCTGCGCGACTCGACGTTCTTGCTGTGGGGCCTCTACACGCTGGGCTTTGACCGGGACGCACTCGACTATTACTACTTCCTGGCTGATCTGGCCGAGGAAGAGCCCGACCTCCAGATCATGTACGGCATAGCCGGCGAACGAGAGCTGACCGAGCAGGTGCTCGAACGCCTCTCGGGCTACGAGGGCGCGCGACCGGTCCGGATCGGAAACGGAGCGTGGAACCAGCGCCAGCACGACGTATGGGGAGTGCTGCTGGACTCGGTTTACCTGCACGTTCACTCGGGTGAACTTCTCGACGAGCGGCGCTGGCCAATGCTCGTGTACCAGGTCGAGTCCGCGCTCGCGCACTGGCGGGAGCCCGACCACGGCATCTGGGAGATACGGGGATCTCCACAGCACTTCACGTCTTCCAAGGTGCTGTGCTGGGTCGCGCTCGATCGCGGCGCGAAGCTCGCCGAGCTACGGAAGGCCGGTGACGAAGCAGCGCGCTGGCGCGCCGCAGCCGACGAGATCCAAGCGGACGTGTGCGCAAACGGTGTCGATGACCGCGGTGTTTTCTGTCAGCACTACGACACCACCGCGCTCGATGCCTCGAACCTGCTGATTCCGCTGCTCGGCTTCCTTCCGGCCGACGACGAGCGTGTGCGCGCGACCGTGTTGGCGATCGCCGACGAGCTGACCGAAGACGAGCTAGTGCTGCGCTATCGCGTGGAGGCAACCGATGACGGCTTCAGCGGCGAGGAGGGAACATTCACGATTTGTTCGTTCTGGCTGGTTTCCGCGCTCACCGAGATCGGCGAGATTGACCGCGCCAGAGCGCTGTGCACGAAGCTGCTGTCCCACGCCAGCCCGCTGCTCCTTTATGGCGAGGAGATCGACCCGCACAGCGGCTTGCACTGGGGGAACTTTCCGCAGGCGTTCACGCATCTCGCGCTGATTAACGCGGTGATGCGCTTGATCCGCGTCGATGAGCGACTGAGCGAGCGAGCCGCGCTCGCGGACGCGCCCCCGCCGCGCTGAGCGCGAGGGTCTCCTGCGACTCGATCAGTCCTCGCCTACTTCGAGCGAGTGCCGGGGACGATGGTCTCGACCAAGCCGGTGACGACGTCGTAGACATGTCCCGACACGGCGGCGAGCGCTTGCCGACTGCTTTTGCCCCGTTTGGCATCAGCGCTGATTTTTACGGAATCGTCACTCGCGTCGCTCGGCGGCCGGGCATGCTTCGGCCGTCCGCAAGACAGTGGCCCGTACGCGGTGCGCGTGGGGGTCGGGCCGCTACAGAGACGAAAGGAAAGGCGTGGTGCGAATCTTCCGGTCTCCGCGCGCGTACGCGTGCGCCTTGATTGCAATGGCGGCAGTGGCTGCCGTCGTTCTTGCTCCTGCCGTCGGGGCGCACGCCGCCTCGGGGTCGAAGCGGCTGCCGGGAGGTCCCAATGCCGGCACACGGACCGCGGCCGCCACCGCCACGCCGATAAAGCATTTGGTAGTCATCTTCGACGAGAACATCTCCTTCGACCACTACTTCGGCACCTACCCCAACGCGACCAACCCCAAGGGTGAGCCGACCTTTCACGCTGCGCCTGGCACCCCGTCGGTCAACGGCCTCACAGGCGCTCTGCTGACCCATAACCCGAACCTGTCCAATCCTCAGCGGCTCGACCGCTCGCAGGCGTTGACCTGCGACCAGGATCACGACTACACGCCCGAGCAAGAGGCCTACGACCATGGCGCCGTAGACCAGTTCGTGCAAGACACCGGATCCAAGGAGACCGTCAAGCAGTGCACGGGCAAGAAATCGGACCATGCGCCGAACTACGCGGTGATGGACTACTACGACGGCAACACGGTCACCGCGCTCTGGAACTACGCCCAGCACTACGCGCTAAACGACAACTTCTACGGGACCAACTACGGCCCCTCCACCCCGGGTGCGATCAACGTCACGGCGGGCAATACCTATGGAGCGATCTGCGGCCCGTCGAGCGGCATTTACAAGGGCACGCCCTGCGCCGCGACCCCGGGTGCAACCTCGACGGGGCCCACCTCGGGCCACGCGGCTGGAGACGCCACCGTGTATAGCGACGCCGACCCCAACTACGACGTGTGTTCGGCGACCGAGGATGGCGATTCCGCCTCGCAGACGATCCAGATGGGTGGCGAGAACATCGGCGACCTCCTCGACAAGGCGAAGGTCAGCTGGGGTTGGTTCCAGGGCGGGTTCGCCAGCCCGGGATACGTACCCGGCAAGCCGAAGACCGATGACCTCTCGAAGGTCTGCACGGGAGAGCACAAGAACATCGGCGGCGTCAGCGTCAAGGACTACGAGCCCCATCACGAGCCCTTCCAGTACTACGCGTCGACCGCGAACCCGAAGCACCTGCCGCCGACGTCCGTCGCGATGATCGGCCATCAGGATCAGGCCAACCACCAGTACGACATCAAGGACTTCTGGGCCGCCGCAGACAGCGGCAACCTGCCGGACGTGTCCTACCTGAAGGCTCCTGCCTACGAAGATGGCCACGCCGGCTACTCGGACCCGCTCGACGAGCAGCGCTGGCTGGTGCAAACGATCAACGGCCTACAGCGCCTGCCCACCTGGAGCAGCACCGCGGTGATCATCACCTGGGACGACAGCGACGGCTGGTATGACCACCAGATTGGGCCGCTCATCATGGAGTCGCAGACCTCGCTCGACGCGCTGACCGGTAAGAGCACCTGCGGCGCCAGCGCGGCGCGCGTCCCGCGCAACAAGGCCGGCGCGCCGGAGGAAGCCCGCTGCGGCGTGGGACCGCGGATTCCGATGCTCGTGATCTCGCCCTACGCCAAGCAGAACTTCGTGGACGACACCTTCACCACGCAGTCGTCGGTGATCGGCTTCATCGAGGACAACTGGCTCGGTGGCAAGCGACTCGGCAATGGTTCGGCGGACTCGTGGAGCGGATCGCTGGACAACATGTTCAGCTTCGGATCGCCGAGCTCAAAGCGGCTGTTGCTGAATCCCAGCACCGGCGAGCCGATCCGCAGCAGCCACTGAGGGCGAGGCTCCAGAGGCGGAATGGAGTCGCTAGATGATGCCCGTAAAGACGAGCGCCCCGATGAGGATGAGAACTAGCGCGGTGAACACGTTGCCCCAGCGCTCGAGCCACTGTCCGCGGATCTGGTAGCCGGTGCGCGTGGCGGTGAGCGTGAGTCCCACGATCGTGCCGATCGTGACTGCGGCGAAGATCGCCAGTGACCCAATCGCCGTGGCCGCTCCGACCGCGGCGGCCGCCAAGAAAACCGGGAGGATGGTGAGATCGGGCGAGGCGGCCGCGCCGAAGGGCACCATGACCGCCGCAATCCCCGCGAGGCGGCCCCGGCGCGGGCCCAACCCAGCACTCTCATGGCCGTGACCGTGCTCGTGCTCGCCGTGCCCGTGGTCGTGGCTGTGCCCGTGGCCGGTCAGTTCGAAAACAACGAAGCCGAGTCCGGTCGCGATGAGCAGCGCGCCAATGATGGTGTCTTGCGCGGTTTCGATCGCGGAGCGGAACTGCAGCCCGATCGCGATTATGACGCCGCCTAGCACGATCGAGACAAGGACGTGTGCGATCCCGGCCAGTCCCGAGAGTCGGGCTACGCGAGCAAGCGAGTAGCGCCGAGTCCTGCCGAGCACGGCGAGCGGCACCCAATGGTCGGGCAGGATTGCGTGGCCGAAGCCAACGCCCGCTGCCGCGGCGAGTAGCGCGGGGCCGTCTGCCGTCACGCTGGCGCTGCCTGCTCGGCCGGGCTGGCGGCGAGGCCGAGGCGGACGTGTTCGGTGTGGGAGATCGCCTCGCTCAGCAACGACCGCACGTGGTCGTCGTGCAACGCATAGATGATCTGCCTCCCATCGCGTTCTCCGACCACTAGACCGAGGTGACGGAGCACGCGCAGCTGTTGGGACACGGCCGATTGCTCCATCCCCACATCCCGCGCGAGATCGCCGACCGAGCACGCACCCGCTCCGAGGCGGCTGAGGATGCGCACTCGGCTTGGCGCGGCAAGTGCCTGCATCGTCTCCGCAACCGAGCGGGCTGTGGCCGAGGTCAGGAAAGAGAGCTGCGGATCTGCGCCATGAGTCATGCGGGGATTATCGCATGAACATGTGCTCATGTCACCTGGGGCCTCTCGGGTCCCGAGTACGTCAGCCGCGCGTCTGTAGTGCGGCCCGCAGTCCGTAGATCGCCAGACCGCTGTCGCTGCGCTCAGCACGGGCTCAGCACCGGGCCGCCCTCTGTCTGCGATGTCACACTAACGTCACCAGCGAGTTACGTCAGTTGTGACGGTACTTGCAACCGACCCGCTCGCGGTTCGGCGACTCCGCTTCACGGCCTTCGTTCGGCGGTTGTAACTATGAACTTAGCGGACGACGTTGGGGCTGTGACGGCGCGCGCGGCGAGAAGCGGGTGTCGCCGTAGTCTCGGGGAGCTGGCGTTAGCCCGCCACGTGACCACCGTCAAGTGCTTGCGGGGGACCGCCCTCCTCATACGCTTGTTTCGTGCTCGCCCTACTTCTCGTCGCAGGATCGCTCGGGCTTAGCAACTTCGCGGCATCGATCGCGATCGGGCTCTCTGGGGTCGATGCAGCGCTGCGGGCGCGGATCACGTTCGCGTTCGGATTGTTCGAGGCGGGAATGCCAGTCATCGGCCTCCTGCTCGGCCGCCAGCTCTCACAAACCCTCGGCTCGCACGCACACATCATTGGCGGACTGCTGCTGATCGGCGTCGGCGCGCAAACGGTCCTCGCCGCGACGCGCTCCAGCGGCAAGTCGATCAGATCAGTCCAAGGGGCGCGCATGGGACGACTGCTCCTGCTTGCCGCCGCGCTCAGCGTCGACAACCTCGTCGTCGGATTCGCGCTCGGCGCCTATCGCGCGCCGGTCGCGCTCAGTGTCGCCATCATCGCGCTCGTCAGCGTCGGCCTATCACTGCTCGGCCTGGAACTGGGCAATCGACTCGGCACAGCGGTTGAGCATCGCAGCGAACTCATCGCGGGCATCGTGCTCTTCTGCGTCGGCGTGGCGATCCTAACGGGGGTTCTGTAGCCGCGCCACCGGCATGCCGGCCTTCGAATGGCGGACAGGCGAAAGCGACGATGACGTCCGGTGCCAACATTCGAGCGCGCACATCACCATCATGAAGCGGAGAGCCCTGACTCCCAAGGAGGTAAGCGCGTCGCCAGAGACGTGACGTATGGCTTCGGACCGTCAGCCTGGGGCCGACGGCAAGCCAGGTCGAGGTAGTAATGCAAAGGATGATCGAGAGTTCAGAGCGGTCTGCCGGGCAGACCCGCACCACGATCGTGTCGGTCGGGGCCGCGACCCTGCTCGTAGTCCTGAAGCTCGGTACGGGGCTGGCGACCGGCAGTCTTGGCCTTGTCTCGGCGGGCATCGAGTCAAGCGGCGATGTCGTCGCCGCGGTACTCACCTTGCTCGCCGTGCGGCTGGCTATTCGTCCCGCCGATGAGGATCACCCCTACGGCCACCGGCGCGCGGAGAACCTCGCCGCGCTCGGGGAGGCGGCGATCCTGACCGGTGGTGGTAGCGTCGTGGTGGCGGAGGCGATTCATCGACTGACCGGTGCGGGCGAATCCTTCTCGGCGCGCTGGTACGTATTTGTTGTCATCGGCGTCGCGCTGGTGGTGGACGCCAGCCGGGTCCTGGTCTCTGTCAGGTCGGCGGCCCGGTACCGGTCGGCGGCGCTGCGGTCAAACGCCTTTCACTTCGCCGGTGACCTGGCCGGGTCGCTCGCGGTTCTGGCGGGCCTGGTGGCGGTGGCTGCCGGCTTCAAGGACGGCGACGTCATGGCGGCTTTGCTCGTCGCGCTCCTGATCTTTGTGGCCGCTGCTCGCCTTATCTACGAGAACGCTCGTGTGCTGATGGACACCGCTCCAACAGAGGCCAACAGGCGCGCGCGGGACGCTGTCGAGGCGCTTGGCGAGGGCATAGAGCTTCGCCGCCTGAGGCTGCGCGAGTCCGGGGGCCGCTACTTCGCCGACGCCGTGGTGGGCGTCCCACCCGGACAGGCCGTCGTGGAGGGACATGTGACCGCAGATGAGGTCGAGGACGCCGTTCGTGGCGCGCTGCCAGACAGTGACGTAGTGGTTCACCTGGAGCCGCGGAGCGAAAACCTCGATCTGCGCGAGCGCGCCCAGGCCGCGGCGCTCGCCGAGCCACTCGTGCGCGAGGTGCACGACATCACCCTGTATGAGAGCAACGGCCACGTCAACGTCTCCCTGCACCTAAAGCTCGCGCCGGACCTGCCCTTGCGAGAAGCGCACGAAGCCGCCGAGCGGGTCGAGAGCGCGATCGAGGCGGTCCCCGAAGTCGAAAGCGTGCAGACCCACCTGGAGCCCCTCGAGCAGACGCAGAGCGCTGCCGTCCGCGGCCGCGAAAGCGCCCAGGACGCACAGCGGATGCGCGAACTGGTGGCGGCGCTGACCGGCCGCGAGCCGCTCGAGCTCAAGCTCATGCGTACCGAGCGCGGCCCAGTCGCCTTCCTCACCGTCGCGGTCGGCTCCGACGTCGGGCTCGCGGAGGCGCACGAGCTCGCGGGGCGCCTGGAGGAGGAAATTCGACGCTCCCAGCCGCACGTGACCGACGTCGTGGTGCACACCGAGCCGTTGAAGTCGTGACCGCTTCACCGGCGCGGACCGGTGACACTCGCGCCGAGTCATCCGTCGTGCAGGGTCCCTCGTGTGCTTCGGCCGGCGGAGTTGCTCGCTTCTGCGGTGCTCTCCATTGAGGCGACCGCGGTAGCGACGTCGCATGGATAGCTTCGCCGCGCCCAGAGGAGGCTGATACCAGCGATCGCGAGTGGCACAAGCATGATCAGAAACGTGTCGGTCAGTGCGGTGCCGTTGGCGCCTGCGCCTCCATTGATATCCACGCCGCCGTGGTGGCCTGCGAGCAGCTGCGAGACGGCGCCGAAGATCAGCGGCCCCAACGCGTAGGCGAGCATTTGCAGGAAGGTGCGCACTCCCTCTGCCCGGCCCCACAGGCGCGGGTGCATGATGTCCAGGCGAGCGGCGTTCAGCGGCGCGCCCGGAGCCGTGAGCGCGGCTCCGCTCAGGACTAACAGCGGCACGGTCACGATCAGCCAAGGGCTGAGCACCGCCGGACCGAAGACCAGCGGTACCGCGAGATAGCAGACTGCGCCCACGACGACCCGGGCGCTCGGCCTGCCGTTTCGCATCAGCCGGTCCGCCAGCCGGCCGGCCGTGACGACTCCAACGAGCGCTCCGACGCCGGCCAGCAGCAAAATCGCACTGGCACTTGGCTGGCCGAGGTGGTAGCGGCTGCGGATGAGCTCGACCGCAAAGGTCTGCAGACCGGCTAAGAACAGGTACGCGAGCGATGAGGCGATGACGATGACCACGTTCGTGCGGATGCTGAGCACGTACTTGATGGCCCTCCAGGGCGGCATGCGCACCGGGTCCTCGGTCAAGACCAGCCGCTTGTGCGGCTGGTGCCCCTGGTTTGACACGACGGCGTGCGCGAGTTCCTGCTCCTGTTCCTCTTCCCCATCAGGGCGCTTCGGGGCGCGCGCCGCCTCGCGCTCCGCGTCTTTTGCACCAAGCTGCTGCTGGGCTCCAGGCTGGAGGCGGCTCTGACCGCCCCGCGCAGGCTCGACCAGCAGCTTCCAAATCGCCACCGCCAAGACGATGCCGGGAAGCGCCAGCCACCCGAACGCATACCGCCATGACAGGGCGCTCGCGAGATTCCCACTGATCCCGACGCCGATGCCCTGGCCCAGCAGCTCCCCGGTCAGGATCATGCCCCAGACCTTCGCTCGCTCCCCTGCTGGGAAAAAGTCGCCCGTGAGAGACGCCAGCGTCGGCCCGCCGGTGGCGGTTACCGCGCCCAGCCCCACCCTGGTGAGGATCAGAATCGGGAACGAGGGGGCAAAGGCACTTGCCAGCATCGCCGCGCTCCAGAGCACGATGCTCCCCGCGAGGAGGTGGACGCGGTGGACGCGGTCGGTCAGCATGCCGACCGGGAACGTCGCGACCGCACCAGCCAACGCGGCCACGCTGGCGATCAGTCCGAGCTCGGTATTTGAGATATGAAGCGAGCGCTCCAGCTCGGGGGCTACCGCGCCCACCGTGCCCGCATCGGCCGAGTTCAACATCAGCACGCAGACGAACAGCGCGATCACCCGCAGCGCAGACCGCGCCGCCGACGTCGCGATCTACCGCGCGGAAGGCACCCACGGCCGCCGCTCGCGTAGCTTGCACACGAGACGGCCGTGCCGTCGGGCTGGAGAGAGCCATCGCCTGTTGTGTCTTTCGGCGGCGTCGCCCGCTAGCTCGCTACGCCCTCGCGCTCGCGAGCGCCAGTGGCGGATACAGCCCCCTCAGAGGCTGTAAGCCTTGCCGGGCGCTCTTGCCCGTGTTGGGCGAGCTCTCAGAGGTATCTGGCGACGCGGGCATCCGCTGGGACTCCTGACGACCGTCCTGGCTACCGAACGCGGAAGCCATGACCGGCTGTCGCGACGCATCGCTTGAAGCCCCGCGGCCATGTTTCTCGGGATGGTTGGTTCTAGCCGTCGCCATTGGCGACTAAACACCCCAAGCGTGCGGCCAGAGAACGCCTCGGCGCGCGCCCGTCGCTAGACGCTCGTGGCGGGACACGTGGGTGACGACTCGTGCGTGCGGGTGTCCCGCGCGCTGGGCTATTGCTGGCTGCCGGTCGGGGGGTCGTTGGGTTGGCCTGGGGTTTGTGTAGCGGCCTGCTTTCTCGCGTTCTTCCTGGCCTGCTTCTCCAGGCGACGCTCGCGGAGCCTGCTTTCGCGGTTGAGCTTTGCCATCGTGGTCTTCCTCTTGCCGGTTGAGGCCATGCGGGTCCCTTCTCTTGTGGGTCTCGAGCGCGTCGACTACGCGCAAGCCGGGCGGGCCGGGAGCCGATCGGGTGCGCCGACTCCGGGAATGCGGGCGGCTCCACTGCGGCGCCGCGGCACGTGGCGCGCGGATCCCGAGCCAGCCGGTGACCGGCCACCGAATTGCGGTGTCGAGCTCGTCGGCTGTCGATGAGAGCGACAGGAGGCGCGGGCGTGCGCCCCCCCGCTGATTGGTCGTCGACTCTAGAGCGCTTGGACGTTCGCGGCCGCCGGGCCCTTGGGACCCTGCTCGGTGTCGTAGCTCACTTTCGCGCCTTCGGTCAGCGACTTGAAGCCGTTGCCTTGGATCGCGCTGTGGTGCACGAACAGATCCTTGCCGGAGTCATCGGGTGTGATGAATCCATAGCCCTTCTCGTCGCTGAACCATTTCACGGTTCCGGTTGCCATCTTGTTCCCTCCTGGGATATGTGCACTGCGAAACGCGGAGGGTGCAACGAGGCAACGACTGCGAAAACGCGGGCACCGCTTTTGGTCGAACACATGCTCGACCCGTCGTCCGAGCAGTCTAGCGACCCAGCCGCAGAGCACCGCCCGGTGTAAATGGTTCTAGCCGAGGTCCTCCTGGCGCAGCGAGCCGGCTCAGCCTAGGAACTGAGATCCCGAAGCATCACCACGCACTCGGGGTTGACGCCAACACGCGCGCCGGTCTCGGCCTCGGTCAGCCACGCGAACTCCATGATCGCCCCGCGCGCCGCGGCTAGGATCAGCCGCTCGATCTCCTTTGCGTCGCCCTCCACGCGATATCGCTCGCTTCCTAGAACGGTGATCTCTGTTATCGGGCTCACGAGGGCGAGAGTGGAGGGTGCATGGCGGGAGTCGTGCAGCCCGCAGATCGCTCATCGGCTGACCCCGGAGTATCGCTTATTAGGCTTCGCCCGGGGTAGCGCGTGCTACGGTTGGTGTACGGGCGGGCGTTCTCGCTCGTGAGGTTCTGCCCCGCCGACGCAGCGAATCTCCCTTTGATTAGTCTGAGCGCGCCGGCGGCAGGAAGAAGAAGAATGTCGAGTCACGACAGCCGCGCAGCGGTGCCCCTTCCGGGACGACGCTTACAACCGACCGGGTCGCAGACGGCCTCGGCATCGCTCATGGTCGGTCGCGGATCCCGGAACTGAGCCGTTCCCGTGAAGACAGCGCGCGAAAGGAATGACGAGAAGCGCCAGGAGAAGCTTGATCTGGTTCGCCAGCAGGTGGACAGCGGCTCACTGGTGATCCGCCAGATGACCGACGAGGAGCGCCGCCGATATCCGCGCCGGCCAGCTAGACGGAAAGGACGCGGAACGCGATGACCACGCGGCAGCGTGAGGGACTAATCGCACGGATCCGCCAGATCCGTCGAGCCGCCCCCGCCGCGGATGCATCCGGCAGCGGAACCAGAGGCGATCTGAAGGATGCTCGGGTGCGCGCGCTCGAAGCGCGCGTCGCGCACCTCGAGCGGCTGGTCGAGGGGCTACAGGACTCTGTGCACCGGGAGTCGGAGCGGCAAAGCAAAGCGATCGCCGAGCTTCGGTCCCAGATCCAGCCCGGAGCGATGGGCGCGTCCCTCGCCGAGGACGCTCGCAACCGCGGGCTGTAGCCGCTTGAGCGCAACGTCTAGCCCGGGCCGAGCGTCTGGGTTGCTGTTGCGACTTACGCCCGGCTTGCGTCGGACGGGATTTCTACGTCTTTGAAGAGGCTGCTGGGGGCGAGGACGAACACTTCGCAGATCATGTCTGGGTGCTGTTGGTTGCCGCTCATAAACCCGATTACGCGACGGCCGGTCGCGCTCTCAACTACCGATTCGAAGCGTTGGCGCATGACCTCTTGAAATGCCATGCGCTGGTCGATCACGGCTTCACCGCGGCCGCCTTCGAGCAGTGTCTGCTCAACGGAGGTAAACCCGCCGCGTAATAGGCAGACGACGAGGTCATCCTCGTAGTAGGTCTTGGCCTGGGTAGGGCCTCTGCCGTAGTACTCCTTCAGGAGCTTGACGAGGCCGTCGGAGATCGATGTGACTGTCTCGCCGTGGGCCTTGCCGCTCTGATGCTTGCTTTCGGCTTTGCCCATTATCACACCCGAGGCGTCCCGGGGGAGCGCAGGAGACTGTAGCGCGGAAGGTGTACGCTGTGAAACTCGTTCGTCGGGTTCTCCTCGCTCTCTGCCTTGCGCGCGACCTTCGATCAGAGAGCCGGTGGGGACCGTAGCGATGGCAGCCAACGAGGCCTGCACGGCGAGCCACTTCTGGTGGCTGTGACCGAGGCGATGGTCGCGATGCACAAGCATTATCACGGCCGCACCCCCGCTCCCGGCGAAGAGCCTGATGATGGGTGACGACCTGTTGGCGTGCGTGCTCGGCGGCGTCTACACCGAGGTCGAGAAGACGATGATCGAGTTGCAGCGCTCGACGATTCGTGCAGCAAAATCGCAGCGCCTTTCAGGAGGCGATGCAACAAAGGTTCATCGAGGCGATCGAACGCCTGACCGGCCGCCGGATGCGAGCATTCATCTCAAATCAGCACGTCGGCCCCGACCTCGAGGTAGAGCTGTTCGTGCTCGCCCCTGACGGACACGATCCCTCGGCCGACTAGCCTCCGGCTCTGGGTAGCGCTAGAGTTGTTTGCCTAGAGGGCATAGGCACGAGGTGCAGACCACCGCGTGAGGGTCTGTGCAGCGCCCGCTGACTTCTAAAAGACGTACCAAGCATGCGATCGGAGGAGTCAGCGATGTCATACGAGCAGGTCGTCGACCCGCCCGGGTCAGATGATTCGGCCCCGGTTCGGCTGCGGGTCAGCACCCGACGGCCCATGTGTCACGCGGTTGACGCTGACCGGCGAACTCGACCTCGCGTCCGTCCCCCAGCTCTGGGCCGCGCTCGCCAGCGTAACCCAGGACGCCGAGCTCGTGATCGTCGACCTCACCGGCCTTACGTTCATGGACTCCGCCGGCGTTAGCACGATCCTGGCCGTCCACGATCAGCTTCGAGACGAAGATCGCTGGCTGGCGCTAATCCCCGGGCAACGTCAGGTCAAGCGAATCTTCGAGCTCACCGGGCTAGCCGACGCGCTGCCGTTCACGAACGACGACCCCGTCTCGCGCAACGGCAACAGCCGCCTGCCCCAGCCAACCCCACCGGCAGCGACCACCATCAGCGCTAAAGGCCCTCGATTGCCCAGCCCGGCATAGGCGAACCCCCATCCGTTTGAACTGGATTCCGTCGCCCGCGCGGAGGGTGTGCGGCTAACTGTGTAGGGCTTTCCTGACATCGGGGCGCCCGGATTTGAACCGGGGACCTCACCGACCCGAACGGTGCGCGCTACCAGGCTGCGCCACGCCCCGATCGGCCCAGTATCCCACAGCCAGTACGGCCGCGAACCTCAGGGATCCAGTGAAGGGAGGGCGCCGGCAGCCTGAGTTAGCTGCTGCAGCGAACTCGGCAGATCGGGCGCGAGCTTGTTAACCAACTTCTTCAGCGGGTTCGTGAGCTTATGGAGGGCATGGGTCGCCTGCTGGGGAAGCTGAGGCAGCTGCGGCAGCCGAATAGGCAATTTAGGTACAGACGGGGGAGACGGACTCTGTGGGCTCTGTGGACTTTGCGAATTCGGCGCGTCCGGCTGGCTAACGCCTCCCGAGGAATTGGGCGAGGAGGCTTGCCGCGTCGAGCTGCTCTTGGTTTGGCGGGTGGCGCTCTGGGCACTGCGAGCAGAATTCGACCGATCCGCGGCCGCGGCGTGCGAGGCTGTCGTACCAGTGGCGCGCACGCTGACTCTGCGCGCAGGGGCGGCCAGGGAACGCGTCACGGCGGTGGGCCGCGCGGTCACCGCGGTCGGGGTGGCATGGCCCGCGCCTTCGTGCCATAGCACGTCGACCGCTGCGCCGCCGCCTGCGATGACGATCGCCGCCGCCACGCCCGCCACTACCGCCGGACTGGCGGTGACTGAGGCGCCTGGATGGGCCAACTGTGCCGCCCTCCGAGCGGACCGCAGGAAACCGCCGCCGGCGCGGCCGCCCCGCCCGGAGGGCCACCGCGTGAGCGGCAGCGGCAACAGCCCGGCGAGCTTCTTGACGGCTGCCGGTATGCGCTTCTCGGGCTCCGCGATTCCGGCCATCCGGGCATATCGCCCGCAGGGTTGGCACTGGGCGATGTGGCGCACGAACCGGCGGCGCTCCCGCAGTCCGAGGGCGTTCACGGCCGCTTGGCCGCCTGCGTCGACCACCAGGTGGACCTGCTCGCACGTGCGCCCGCTTGCGATGTCGTCGTACTCCTGGCTGAGCCGCCGGCGGGCCCGGAGCAGCGTGCTCTCGACCATGTGAAGCGTCATTCCCGTGCGGCTGGCGATCTCCGCATACGAGAGTCCCTCTAGCTCGCGCAGTACCAGCACATTGTGCTGGCGCTCGGAAAGGCCGCGGAACGCGCCATCCAGCGCGGCCAGCTGCTGGCCGCGCTCGAAGTGAATATCGGGAGACGGCGCCGCAGAGCCGAGATGCTCGTCGCTGCCGTGCTCCATCGGAACCTCACGCGATCGCTGCACGCGCCGGAACTCGTCGATACAGGCGTTCTTTGCGATCTCGAAGATCCAGGGCTTGAAGGAGATGGCGCGATCGCTGGACCGGATCCGGCGAAACGCCGAGACGAAGATGTCCTGGGCAAGGTCCTCCGCGCGGCCGTGGTCTCTCACCATGTAGAGCACATAGCCGAAGACGCGGCGCCCATAGCGCTCATAAAGCTCGCCGAACGCTCGATCGTCGCCGGCTCTCGCAGCCTCAACCAGTTCGGCTTCGGTCCGTGCGGCTTCTTGCTGCTGCGCGCCTAACGCTGACATTTCCTGTCTGGCCCGGTCGAAAACTATCCCTGCCCGGCGCGCGTACTCTACCCCTTTTGTCGATTCTTAGCACCAGAAAGCCGGCAAATTTGGCAGTCATCGCCGCCCGGAGGGGCAGACCTGACCGGGGTGGGATCAAACCCGGACCGTCAAAACGAGGCCAAAGTCGGACCGACGGCGTTGAGACTGTCCGTCGAGCACGGCATACTGCAACTATGTAGCTAGCGGCAAAGGAGGACAGAGACCGATGGCAAACCATTTGACGCCCACCGAGCTTGCGCGAGAGTCGGGGTTGGAACGCAAAGACGTGATCGCCAAGTGCTTCGAGTTGGGCGTCCCGATCTTCAACGGTCGGATCGACAAGACTCTCTTCCTCTGTAGCCTCCGCGTCGAGGATCCGCCCGGCAAGGAGTCTCAGGCCGCGCCCGCTCAGGCGTAGGGCGTCGCTCGGGCGCCCGTGAGCGACGCGGAGCTCCTCTCGGCACAGAGGAGCTACTACCAGGCCCGAGCACCCGAATATGACGCTTGGTGGCACCGCCGCGGGCGCTACGACCGTGGTCAGACCGCGAACGCCAAGTGGTTTGCGGAGGCAGCCATCGTGGAGCGCGCTCTAGAGAAGTTCCACCCCCACGGAGAGATCCTGGAGCTCGCCTGCGGCACGGGACTGTGGACGAGGGTCCTCGCGTCCCATGCCGCGCATCTGACCGCGGTCGACGCCGCGCCCGAGATGATCGCGCAAAACCGTGCTCGCCTCGATAACGAGGCGGTCGAATATGTGCAAGCGGACCTGTTCGAGTGGGAGCCCCGCCCGGGCGCCTACGACCTCTGCTTCTTCGGCTTCTGGCTCTCGCACGTCCCGGAGAGCCGCTTCGACGCTTTCTGGAAGAGCGTGGCGAGGGCGCTCGCACCCGGCGGCCGGGTGTTCTTCATCGACAGCGACCGCAGCGACCGCTCGAGCGCCTCGGACCACAAGCTGCCCACGGCCGATGACGACACGATGCTCAGGCGCCTCGACGACGGCCGCGAATTTCGCATCGTCAAGCGCTTCTATACGCCGGACTGGCTCGAGCGACGGCTCGCCGGACTGGGCTGGCGAATCCAAGTTCGCCGCACGGGGGAGTTTTTCATCTACGGGGCCGGCGAGCGCCTCGGGTGAGGACCCGGTCGGCGCGCGCTGAGGCGCCGGCGACCGTCTCGACGTAGAAGCGCATCTTTGGCGCCGCCGCCGGGTTAGCACTAGGTAGATGCGCAGGGCGACGGTCATGCTCCTCGCGGGAATCGGGATGCTTTGGGGACCAGTGGCTTCGCCCGTAGCCGCCGGCAACGCGCTCGGACCGCGGGCACTGAGGAGCGCGCTCACCGACGACCTCCACGACGTGGGCGGCGTCCACAGCGCGTACGTCGTCGACCTCAACACGAGGCAGGCGCTGTTCGGCTTCGACGCCGACGTGGGTCGGATACCGGCCTCCGTGCAGAAGCTCTACACGACCTCGACCGCGCTGCTTCGCCTGGGCCCGTCCGCGAAGCTCAAAACCTCCGTGCTCGGCGTCGGCAGGCTCACCCGCTCCGGCACCTGGCGCGGAACGCTGTATCTCCGCGGCGGCGGCGATCCGACGTTCGGTTCTCAGAGCTTTGACCGCGCGAACTACGGGACTGGCGCGACGGTCCAGGCACTGGTCCGCGCGCTGCGCCGCGCCGGCATCCGACGGCTCTCCGGGCGGATCGTCGGCGACGAGTCGCGCTTCGACTCCAAGCGCGGCACCAAACCCACCCACTACCTTCCTTCGTTCTACCTCGAGGGCCAGCTGAGCGCGTTGGCCTATGACCGTGGGTTCTCAAAGCCGAACTGGACGGCCTTCCAGCGCGATCCGCCGCGCTATGCCGCGTACATCTTCGCCGACGCCTTGCGCGCCGATGGGATCGAGGTGCCGGCGACGGTAGACGTTTCGACCGGCGTGACGCCGAAGAGAGCAGTCCTGCTCGCGGCCGTCCCTTCACCGCCGATCGCCACGCTGATCAGGCTCACGAACACACCCTCGGACAACTTCTTCGCGGAGATGCTGCTCAAGAATCTTGGGGCGGACTTCGGCGGAGCGGGCAGCACCGCGGCGGGAGCTAGGGTCGTGCATCGCGAGCTGGCGCGCGTATTCGGAATCAAACCCCGCTTCGACGACGGATCGGGGCTCTCGCGCTGGGACCGGACCAGTCCCAGACAGGTGATGACGCTGCTGAGACGGCTCCAGGGAAACGCCACCTTCGTCCATTCGCTTGCGATTGCTGGTGAGACGGGCACGCTCGTGGATGAGATGCGTGGCACCAGGGCCCAGGGCCGGTGCCGTGGCAAGACCGGAACCCTGTACGACGTCGCGAGCCTGGTGGGTTACTGCAAGGCACGCGACGGCCAGACGCTGGCCTTCGCGTTTCTCATGAACAGCCTAAGAAATCCCAATTACGGACACGCCATCGAGGCCAAGATGGCGGTCGTACTGGCCAATTACAACTGAGAGCCAGCCGCCGAAGGCTCAACTGCGGCCGTCAGCCAGGTCCTTCAAACTCTCCTCGTCGATCACGCGCACCCCCAACCGCTCCGCCTGCGCGAGCTTCGAGCCCGGGCTGGCGCCCGCGACGACGTAGGCGGTCTTGCGTGAGACCGACCCGGTGACCTTGCCGCCGGCGGTCATGATCAGCTCGGTGGCCTCCTCACGAGTCAGTGAGGGAAGCGACCCCGTGAGGACGAAGGTCTGCTCGGCGAGCGGCCCCTCGCCCGGGGGCGGCCCTTCTTGCTCAAAGCGCAGCCCCTGCCCGCGCAGATCTTCGATGAGCTCCCGCATCTGGGGGTCGGCGAGCTGGTCGTGGATCAACTGGGCCATCTTCGGTCCTACGCCGGGCGTCTGCTCGACCTCGGCCACCCCCGCGGTCAGCAGTCCGTCGATCGTGCGGAACTGATTCGCCAGATTCCGCCCGGTCACCTCGCCTACCTCTTCGATCCCCAGCGCGTACAGCACCCGCCCGAATGGCTGACGCTTGGATTCCTCGACCGCCGCCGACGAGCTTGCGCGCCGAGACCTCGCCGAAGCCGGTGCGCGCGGCGATCTGCTCGGGATCGAGGCGGTAGAAGTCGGCGGCCGTGTGCACCCAGCCAAGATCCATGAACAGGCTGACCTGCTTCTCCCCCAGCCCGTCGATGTCCATGGCGCCCACGAAGTGCTTGAGCAGCTGCCACCGCCGGCCTGGGCAGCCGCGGTTGGGGCACTTGGTGAACACTGACCCCTCGGGCTTCACCGTCTCGGTCCCGCAGATCGGGCAGCGCCGCGGCGGCTGCGGGCGGGGAGGCCGGTCGGAGCGGTCCGCCATGTGTGGGGCCGGTGAGAGCACCTGCGGGATGACGTCGCCGGCGCGCAGAACGATGACCTCCTCGCCCGGACGGATGTCCTTGCGGGCAAGATCCTCCTCGTTGTGCAGCGTCGCGAGCTTGACCGTGACGCCTCCCACGGTTACCGGCTCGAGCATCGCGTAAGGGTGGAGATCCCCAAACTTGCCCGGGTTCCACCCGATCTCCTTCAATTGGGTCACCGCGGTCGTCGGCGCGAACTTCCACGCCATCGACCACCGGGGCTCGCGCCCCACGACCCCGAGCCGCCGCTGGAGCTCGGCGTCGTTGACCTTGATCACGACCCCATCGATCTCGAAATCGAGCGACCCGCGGCGCGTCTCCCACTCGCGGCAGCGGTCGACGACCTCCTCCTCGGAGCTCAGCAGGGCGACGTCCGGGTGCACGGGGAAGCGTTGCTCCCGCAACCACTGAAGCGTCTCCCACTGCGTCGTGAAGGTGACCCCTTCGGCCGCGCCCACTCCATAAGCCCAGAACGACAGTGGGCGCTGGGCGCGAGCTTGGGATCGAGCTGACGGATCGTGCCGGCTGCGGAGTTGCGCGGGTTGCGAAACGTCGACAGGCCAGCCGCCGCCTGGCGCTCATTCAAAGCGGCGAAGTCAGACAGCGACATGTACGCCTCGCCGCGCACCTCGACCAGGGCGGGCGGGTCCGCGGTCTCGAGGCGGAGGGGAATCGAAGGAATCGTGCGCAGGTTGTGGGTTACGTCCTCCCCTACCTCGCCGTTGCCGCGGGTCGCCCCGCGCTCGAAAACGCCGTCGCGGTAGGTCAGCGAGATCGCCAGCCCGTCGATCTTCGGCTCGGCGACGAACTCGAATTGCGGGTCCTCGATCCCCTCTCGGGAGAGGAAATTGCGCATGCGCTGGATCCAGCTCCGCAGCTCTTCCTCGGAGCGGACGTTCCCCAGCGAGAGCATCGGCTGGAGGTGGCGGACCTTGACCAGCTCCGAAACGGGCTCCGCGCCCACCCGCTGGGTGGGCGAGTCCGGGGTGATCAGCTCAGGGTGGTCTCGCTCGATCGCTCGCAGCTCGTCGAGCAGCGCGTCGTACTCGTCGTCCCCCACCTCGGGGTCGTCGAGTACGTAGTAGCGGTAGTTGTGGTGCTCGAGCGCGCGCCGTAGCTCCGCCGCTCGCCGCTCGGCGCCGCTCACGACTGCACCTCGCTCGCTGCGGGCGCCACCAGCCGTTCGAGGTCGTAGCGACGGAGCGCGGTGATGCCAGAGCGATCGGTCAAGTCGAAGTGGATCGGGGTGACGGCGATCTTGCCCCGATTGAGCGCGGCCAGATCGGTGCCTGTCTCGTCCTGCTGGTAGTCGGCCTCGCCGTAGATCCGGTACTGGCGCCTTCCTCCTTCGCCCTCCTCGATCAGCGCGAGCTCGTCGCGGTAGATGCGCTTGCCCAGTCGCGTGACCTCGACGCCGCTTGGCTCACCCCCCGGGACGTTGATGTTCAAAAGCGTGCCCTCGGGCAGCGGCACGTTCTGAAGCTCGCCCACCAGACGGGAGGCGAACCTGCCGGCGGCGCCGAAATCGAAGGCCGAGCCGGCCCGGAAGTCCATCTCGCGGGCGCTCGACTGCTGCGAGACCGCGATGCCCGGCAGTCCCAGGACGATCGCCTCGAGCGCGGCAGCCACGGTGCCCGAATAGGTGATGTCGTCACCCAGGTTCGACCCGTGGTTGATGCCCGCGACGACGAGCTGCGCTTCAAAGCCCTCGATCAGGCCGAGGCGAGCGAGCCTCACGCAGTCCACGGGCGTGCCGTCGGTCGCGTATCCCACCGTGCCGTCTTCGAACTCCACCTCCTGCACCCACAGGGGCCGGCGGGTGGTGATCGAGCGCGCCATCGCCGACCGGTTGCCGTCGGGCGCGATCACCGCCAGCTCGACCGCGGGGAGCTCGAGCAGGGCACGCCGGAGCGTCTGCAGGCCGTCCGCCTCGATGCCGTCGTCGTTGGTGAGCAGAACTCGCACGCGCGTTGATGCTAGTGGTCGCTACGGTTGAGAAATGGGCTGGCCCCGTCAAGTTGCGCCTGGCCACAAGCGACGGGGACATCGCATTTTTGAGCGCGCTCGCACGCGACCCCTCCGTGGAGCCCTTCCTGGCGCCGGGGCGGGGCGATCCTGCGGCCCTGCGGGAGCTCAACGGCGCCGAGCCCCCGTCCGGCCTGTACCTGATCGAATCGGAAGGCCACAACGTTGGCGGATTCTCGGTGGGCTGGGTCAACCGCCGCAGCCAGATCTGCGACATCTCGCGCGTGATGGTCGACCCGGACGCACGCGGCGCGGGATTCGCGCGCTCCGCGGTCAGGCTGGCCTCGCGCAACGCGCTCATCGACCACGGTCTGCACCGCATCCAGACCGAGGTATACGGCGACAACCTCCCCGGTCAGCGCCTATTCGAGCGCGCCGGCTTCACTCGCGAGGGGACTCGGCGACGCGCCTACCGGCGACGCGATCGGTGGCTCGACGGGATCCTCTACGGGTTGTTGGCCGACGAGCTGTAGCGGCTCCGGGCCCGCCCGAGGGCTTGGGCGATGTGAGCTATCACCAACAGCGGCTCATCGACGAGCTGCCTCCACGTAACGCGGACGACCTCGTAACCGGCATCGCGCAACGCCATGTCGCGGCGGTGATCCCGCTCGAAGGCGGCGCGATGCCCGTGGAACGCATAGCCATCCACCTCCACGACCAGGCGCGCATCGGACCAGAGAAAGTCGACCTCGAACCCGGCAATCCTCGCGTTTGTGGCCGGCTCCGGAAGCCGAGCGGTCCTGATCATTGAAAGCAGGCGGTGCTCCGCTTCAGAACGCGTCAGCTTCGGACCGCCCGCGTGCCGCAGACAGGCTCGGACAGCGCCGACACCGCTGCGGTGGCCCGCGCGGCGCAGCGCACCCGAGAGCAGCCGATCGTTCAGCAGCTTGGCCGCGCGCCCCTCCGCCAGAGCCCGTTCGAGCTCCTCCGGGGCGGCGGTCGCTGCAAAATCCACGAGAGTTCGGGCCGGCGCGGTGACAGGAACCCCGTTTTTGAGCGCGCGGTCACGAGGATCGAGGCTCGACCACCGATGTACACGCAGGCCGGCGCGGGGTCTGCAGTTCCTTGCGACCACGCTGATCTCAACTTCGGCCGCAGGAACAATCGTGAGGCCCCAGAGCACGGCGGCCGAGCGGTGACTTACGAGGGCACCATCGCCGCCCGCGAGCACGGCTGCCGATTCGCGCGCTCCCGGTACTGGGACGGTGTGGCCGACGAGAAAAACTCCGCGGTACAGGCGATGGAGCGCCCCGCGACGCACCCGTCGCCTGATCGCGGCACGGCCGAGGCCGAGGGAATGCAACTGCCAGGTGGCGATGACGCCCAATTGGCGCCCCCCGACCAGGGCCACAACGCGATCACGGAGAGCCTCCGATCCGCCCCGGGCGTGCAAAAGGTGACGAAGCTCGGCCGCCGAGACGACCTCGGCGACATAAGCACGCCCAGCGACACCTTCTCGCCAACGTCCTCCTACGGCGTCGGCCGCAGACAGTTGTGCACGGGGTAGGGCGGACATCGGCCACAGCATGGCGCGCGATCGGCCGTGCCCGACACCGACGAACCCGATTGTTACTGACTTGTTGCGGACGTGAGATACGCCGTGACTAATCCGGCGGCCTCTCGAGCACGCGCCGCCCCTCGTAACCGGCCCCGACGAAATACAGACCGTGCGCGGCGGCCGTCCGCCCCGCTTCGGACCGCGGCCGCCCCTCGAGCAGCGCACAGAACGAAGCGAGCGATCGCCGCCCAGAGGAGACCTCGAACATCGTCCCGACGAGCACCCGGATCATGTGCCGCATGAAGGCGTCGGCCTCGATCCAGAACTCGATCAACCCGTGGTCTGCAGTCCGCCAATACGCCGTGTGGACTTCGCGCTCGAAGCGCACGTGCTCGGACTCGGTCGGCGTGAAAGCCGTGAAGTCGTGCGTCCCCACCAGCGCCTCCGCACACCGCGCCAGCAGCGGGAGGTCGATGCGGTGGGGCCAGTGGAGCACCCGCCCTTGGTCCAGAGCCGGCCGCCCGGGACGGGTCAGCACGCGATATGTGTAGGCCCGGCTGGTCGCGTCGCGACGTGCGTCAAAGCCGGGCGGGGCCCCCTCGCAGGAGAGCACGGCGACGTCCTTAGGCAGCAACGCGTTCAGGCTGCGGACGCTGGCCGGAGGCCCCGCGTAGCTCGCGACCTGTCCCAGCGCGTGGACCCCGGCGTCGGTTCGCCCCGCGACGGTCAGCACGACCGCCGGCGTGCGCAGCACGACTGACAGAGCTCGCTCGACCTCCCCCTGCACGCTCCTGCCCCCGGGCTGACGGGACCATCCGCAAAAATGCGATCCGTCGTATTCGAGTAGCAGCCGGCTGTGCAAGCCCGGGCTAGACGAGCTCGAGCAGCACCATCTCGCTCTGGTCCGAGCGGCGGGGGCCCAGCTTGAGGATGCGCGCGTACCCTCCGGGCCGCTCGACGTAGCGAGGGGCGATCTCCTCGAACAGCTTGTAGACGACGAACTTGTCCTGGCCAAGGGCCTGGAGCGCCTGGCGCCGCGCGTGCAGGTCCCCGCGCTTGGCGAGCGTGATCAGCCGCTCGAGCTCGGGCTTGACCGCCTTGGCCTTTGCCTCGGTCGTCTCGATCCGCTCGTGGTCGATGACCTCCTTAACGAGGTTCATCACCAGCGCCTTGCGGTGCGAGGCGGTGCGGCTTAGCTGATAGCGCTGGCGCTGGTGACGCATGACGACCAGACTTTAGTCCTGGCGCAGCGACAGACCACGCGCGTTGAGCGTCTCCACGACCTCGTCGATCGACTTCTTGCCGAAGTTGGGGATCGCGTTGAGCTCGCCCTCGGTCTTTGAGACGAGGTCGCCGACGGTCTGAATGCCGGCGCGCTTGAGGCAGTTGTACGACCGCACCCCGAGCTCGAGCTCCTCGATCAGGATGTCGTCCATCGCGTTGGGCGGACGCGAAGGGCCGCCGGGCTGACCGACACCCAGGGCACCCTGGAAGCCGCCCTCGAGCGTGCCCGGAGCGCCTTCGCGCAGCTCGACCACGCGGTCGGCGTCCGTGAAGATCGCGAGCTGCGAGATGAGGATCTCGGCCGCCTCACGAAGGGCCGACTGTGGATCGATGGAGCCGTCGGTCTCGATGTCCAGCGTCAGCTTGTCGAAGTCGGTGCGCTGGCCGACGCGCGCCTGCTCGACGCTGTAGGCGACCCTTCGCACGGGCGAGAAGATCGAGTCGATGGGGATCACGCCGATCGGCTGGTCGGGCGACTTGTTCTCCTCCGCCGGACGGTAGCCGCGGCCGCGCCCGATCGTGAGGTAGACCTCGAGCTTGGTCTTCTTCTCGAGCGTCGCGATGTGGGCGTCGGGATTCAGGATCTCGACCCCGGAGGGGAGGTCGATGTCCTTGGCGGTGATCTCTCCGGGGCCGGTGACTACAAGCGGCGCCTCGATCTCGGTGGCATCGCTGTGCATGCGGCAGACGATGCCCTTGAGGTTCAGGACGATGTCGGTGACGTCTTCCTTGACGCCCTTGATCGTCGAGAACTCGTGCGCGACGCCTTCGATGCGGACGCTGGTGACCGCGGCGCCGGTGAGCGAAGAGAGCAACACGCGGCGCAGGGAGTTGCCGAACGTGTACCCAAAGCCGCGGTCGAGCGGCTCGATCGTGAATGAGCCGCGGTTGTCGTCGACCGACTCGGAGGAAATTCGGGGGACTTGGAAATCGAGCATCTGAGGGTCCTAATGTCGGGGGTTCATGCGGACCGGTGGACAGGTGTCCGCGCCGCGTACCACCGGTCAGGCGCCGCGACGCAAAAGTCTTGTCTCACTTCGAGTAGAGCTCAACGATGAGCTGCTCTTGCACGGGAGCTGCGATCTCCCGGCGCTCTGGCCTGCGCAACACCTTTGCAGTCAGAGAATCGTGATCGGCCTGCAGCCACGCCGGAACCTGACCGGTCAGCTCTGTGGCGTCGCGGATCACCTGGGTGGCGCCCGAATTCGTGCGGATCGCGACCACATCCCCTTCGCGCAGCTGGTAGCTGGGGATGTTGACTCGGCGGCCGTTGACGGTCCAGTGACCGTGAAGGATCAGCTGGCGGGCCTGCCGGCGAGAGGCGGCGAACCCCAGCCGCACGAGCACGTTGTCGAAGCGACACTCCATCATCCGCAGCAAGTTCTCGCCCGTGATGCCGGCCTGGCGGGAGGCCTTCTCGTAGTAGTTGCGGAACTGCTTCTCCAGCACGCCGTAATAGCGCTTGGCCTTCTGCTTCTCGCGCAGCTGGAGGCGGTACTCGCTCTGGCGCTGGCGTCCGCGACCGTGCTCGCCGGGCGGATAGGAGCGGCGCTCGACTCCGCACTTGTCGGTCAGGCAGCGCTCGCCCTTGAGGAAGAGCTTCTGTCCCTCGCGGCGGCACTGCTTGCACTGGGGTCCGGTGTCGCGGGCCATGCCTTAGACCCTCCTGCGCTTGCGGGGGCGCACGCCGTTGTGGGCCTGAGGGGTGACGTCACGGACGCCCGTGACCTCCAGCCCCGCCGCCTGCAGCGAGCGGATCGCCGTCTCGCGCCCCGAGCCGGGGCCCTTGACGAACACCTCGACCCGCTGCAGTCCGTGCTCGATGCCCTTGCGGGCGGCCGCGTCGGCGGTGACCTGCGCGGCGAACGGGGTCGACTTGCGCGAGCCCTTGAAGCCCGCGCCGCCCGCCGACTCCCAGGCGATCACGTTGCCCTCGCGGTCGGTCAGCGCGACGATCGTGTTGTTGAACGAGCTCTTGATGTGCGCTTGCCCCACGGGGATGTTCTTCCGTACGCGGCGCCTTCCGCGCTGTCGCTTCGGTGCGGGCATCTACTTCTTGGTCGCCTTCTTCTTGCCGGCGATCTGCATGCGCTTGGGGCCCTTGCGGGTGCGGGCGTTCGTCTTCGTGTTCTGGCCGTGCACCGGCAGCCCGCGGCGGTGACGCAGCCCGCGGTACGAGCCGATCTCCTGCAAGCGCTTGACGTTCTGCTGGCGGTCGCGGCGCAGGTCGCCCTCGACGGTGAGCCCGCCGTCGATCAGCTCGCGCAGCCTCACGACCTCGTCCTCGGTGAGGTCACGGACGTACGTGTCGGCGCTGATGCCGGCGTCGTCGAGGAGCTTGTTGGCGGTCGAGCGCCCGATCCCGTAGATATAGGTCAGGCCGATCTCGGCGCGCTTGTTGAGGGGGATGTTGACCCCAGAGATTCGTGCCATCGCTAACCCTGCCGCTGTTTGTGACGCGGGTTCGAGCAGATGACTAGGACCCGTCCCTGACGACGGATGACTTTGCACTTCTCGCACATCGGTTTGACCGAGGGCCTTACCTTCACTCTCGCTTCACTCTCGTAGGAGATTTCAATGATCCCCGGCGCGAGCTCTGGCGACCGCTGAGACCGCCGCTACTCGAGCCGGACGTGCGCGCAGCACCACAAGGGTGTGCCGCGACGCAGACGACTGATGTTAGCAGGGGCTACCGGGCGCGCGCATCGGCGCCGCGGCCGCAGCTGGTGCCGGCCGGAGCCCGAGCGCACATGCGCGCCGGCCAGCAAAATATGGCGGTCAGGCCGCGGCCCGCCCGCCGGACGCCTCGTGCCAGGGCGTGAGGATCCTCGGCCCGGCCGCCGTGACCGCCACCGTGAACTCGAAGTGAGCCGCGAGCGAGCCATCCTGGGAGTAGATCGCCCACTGGTCCTCGGCGACGCGCACGCCGTGCCTACCCGCCGTGACCATCGGCTCGACCGCGAACACCATGCCCTCTTCGAGACGGATCCCGGTGCCGGGCGTGCCGTAGTTTGGGATCTGCGGGTCCTCGTGCATGCTGCGCCCGATGCCGTGGCCCACCAGCGTTCTCACGATCGAGAAGCCCTCCTCCTCGACATGCTGCTGGACCGCGTGCGAGACGTCCCCCAGCCGCTTGCCGGGGCGGCACTGCTCGACGGCTTGAAACAGCGCTTCCTCGGTCGTCCGCATCAGCTTGGCCGCGATCGGGGTAACTGGCCCCACGGCGAATGTCCGCGCGGCGTCGGCGACCCAGCCATCGCGTATGACGCCGATGTCGACCGACAGGATGTCGCCGCGCGCGAGCCGGTATGGCCCCGGGATGCCGTGGACGATCATCGAGTTGGGCGAGGCGCAGATCGAGCCGGGAAAGCCGCGGTAGCCCTTGAAGGCGGGCTCGGCCCCCTGGGAGCGGATGAACTTCTCGGCGGCGGCGTCGAGCTGCTCGGTGGTTACCCCGGGCCGGATCTTGGCCTGTAGCAGGTTCATCGTCCTGACCAGAATCGCGCCGGCCGCCGCGATACGGTCGATCTCCGCGGGAGACTTCTTGACGATCAAACGTCGTCCTCGAGCAGCAGCGTCGCGATCACCGCCCGAATGTGATCGTGCACTTCATCTGGACTGCGCATGCCGTCGATTCGTCTCATCACGCCCTGCTGGTCATAGTAGGAGATGAGCGGCTCGGTCTGGCGGTGGTAGACCGAGAGGCGGTTGCGGACCACCTCGGGCTGGTCGTCATCGCGCTGGATCAGGCGTGATCCGTCCTGGTCGCAGACGCCCTCGCGCTTGGGAGGATCGAACTCAATGTGGTAGTTGTGGCCGGCCTTGACGCACACCCGCCGGCCCGAGAGTCGCCGGACGACCTCGTCGTCCGGAACATCGATCAATATCGCCGCCGTGATCCGGCGTCCCCGCTCGGAAAGGAGCTGCTCCAGGGCCCGCGCTTGTTCGAGGGTGCGGGGAAAGCCGTCGAGGATGAAGCCGTCCTCCGTATCGGCCTCCGTCAGTCGCGCGGCTGCCATCGCCACGATCAGATCGTCGGGCACGAGCTCGCCAGCATCCATGTACTCCTTGGCCTTACGGCCGAGGTCGGTCCCGTCCTTGACGTTGGACCGCAGCATGTCGCCGGTGGAGATGTAGGGCAGCCGGAAGTCGACTCTCAGCCGGTCCGCCTGCGTTCCCTTCCCGGCTCCCGGAGGACCGAACAGGATCAGGTTCAGCTCGGGCATGTCGGCGGCAGCTTAATGGTTCTCTTCGTGGGTACGGAGACACCGAGAGTCGTCACTGGCGGCGGCTGACGAGGACGCAGTGAGCGTGGGCGTACCTGGAAGGTACGCGAGCGAGCGAGGACGACGTCAGGAGCCGCCTGGGGCGGCTCGAATGGCTTCGTGCTCGCGGAGAGGGCCATTCAATGGTTCGCACCGCCCAAAGAGCATCCCGAGCCCGCCGCGCGCCCCGTGCGGATCGAGCGGTATGCCGGGTGCTCGATCGTCCGCGGCGGGCTCGGTGATTGCTCAGGAAGTCTCGCGCTATTCGGGTCCCTTCGCACCAGGGAGGCACCCTAGGGTTTTCGCCCGGTGGCCGCTCGATCAGCCGTTCTGCGCCGAGCGCGGAGCGGCACACGGGATGTGTTGTTGACGCGCGGTCTCGATCGCCGCGGTGAGCTCGACCCAACCGCCGAACTCCTCTTTTTCGCCGCCTTCCGAGATCACCCAACCGGAGATTGGCTCGGAATCGGGATCGATCCACAGCTCAAGATGAACTCTCTCATGGCACATCGCTGGCCCCTCACTCGCCCGAATGGATACGCGTCGCGTCCCGGCCCGGCAGGCTCACCCTGCCGTACCTACAGCATCCTCAAAGCAGCGGCGCTTCGCCCCAGGGAAGCACCCCAGGATTTTGCGCTGCTATCTCAGAAATCCCTCGTAATTGCGCATCATCAGCTGCGCCTCGAGCTGCTTCATCGTGTCGAGCGCGACGCCAATCACGATGAGGATCGAAGTGCCGCCGAAGAAGAAGTTGGCGCTGGTCTGGTTGATCAGCACCGTGGGCAGCGCAGCGATCGCCGCCAGGAAGAGAGCGCCCGGGAATGTGAGTCGGGCCAGAATGCGGTCGAGAAACTCGGCGGTAGGCCGCCCGGGGCGCACCCCGGGTATGAAGCCTCCGTACTTCTTCAGGTTGTCGGCCTGGTCGACGGGGTTAAAGGTGACCGCGGTATAGAAGTACGTGAATAAGATGATCAGCACCGCCTGCCCGAGCTGGTAGTGCCAGCCCTGGGGAGAGAAGAAGTCGGCCAGGCTCGTCCCGAAGTTGGCGCGGTTCTGCCCCAGCAGCTGCCCGATGGTCGGGGGGATCGCCATCACGCTGACGGCGAAGATGACCGGGATGACGCCCGCCATGTTCACGCGCAGCGGGAGATACGTCTGGCCGCCGCCGCTCATGCGGCGGCCGACCACGCGTTTGGCGTACTGAATCGGGATACGGCGCTGCCCCTCCTGCACGAACACGATCGCGGCGACGACGCCGAGCGCGATGAACGGCATCACGACCTTGAAGACCTGGCTGGGATTGGTCCACCACGAGTGGACGCCGTTGGGGATGCGGGACACGATGCTCGCGAAGATCAGCAGCGAGATGCCGTTGCCGATGCCGCGCTGTGTGATCAGCTCGCCCATCCACATCAAGAGGACGCAGCCGGCGGTGAGCGTGATGACGATCATGAAGACCTTGGCCACGTTGAAGTTCGGGATCAGCGTCACGCCCGCCTGCTGCTCGAATGAGCGGAACAAAAAGACGTATCCGATCGACTGGGCGAAGGCGAGCCCGACCGTCAGGTAGCGGGTGTACTGGGTGATCCGCGCCTGTCCGACCTCGCCCTCCTTCTGGAGCTTCTCCAGCGAGGGGACCACCACGGTCAGCAGCTGGAGGATGATCGAGGCCGTGATGTAGGGCATGATCCCCAGCGCGAACACCGCGATCCGCCCCAGACCGCCACCCGAGAAGAGGTTGAGCAGGCTGAGGATGCCGTTGCCGCCGAAGTTCTTCTGAATCGACGACACCGCACTCGAGCTGACCCCGGGCGCCGGGATGTAGGCACCAGCCTGTACAGGGCGAGGATGGCCGCCGTGAAGAGAGCTTATTGCGGATCTCGGCGACCCGGAAGGCGCTCATGATCGTGGCTACCACTGCTGCGCCTCCTGGCTACCCGGGCTTCGGCAGCAACATGCGCTGGCATCCGGCCTCGGGCACCGGCGTGATCGCGCTCGGCAACGGCACCTACGCTCCGACCACGACGCTCGCCACCCGGCTGCTGGACGCCGTGCTGCGGCACCGCGAGCGGCCCCTGACCGGCTACGGCGTGGCGCTGGCCCCGGCCGCACCCACCGGGGCCGGGCCGTGGCCGGAGACGCTGGCCGCGCGGGAGGCGGTCAGCGGCCTGCTGCGGGCCTGGGACGACGCGGCGGCCGCCCGGCTGTTCTCGCCCAATGTGGCCCAGGACGCACCGTTCGACGAACGGCAGCAGGCCATCGCGGCGATCCGGCAGCGTATCGGAGACTTCCATGACGACGAAGGCCGCCGCCCCGAGTTCGACACGCCGGCGCACTGCCGGTGGTGGCTGGCGGGGGAGCGCGGCGTGGTCCAGGCGCAGATCCAGCTCAATCCCGAACGCCCGCCGCGCGTGCAGTCCCTCACGCTCGCCGTGCCGCCCGCGCCGGGCTCGGCCCTGGCCGGCACGCTGGAAGCGGTCCTAGGCTGGCTGAACGGCACGGACCGCGACTGGCCCGAGGCGGTGCCGGTCGCCGCGAGCGTGGATACCGGCCTGCTGGCCCGCCGCCTGCGGATGGCCGCGGTCTGGGCCGGCCGGTGCCGTCTCGGCGCCTACCGGGCCGGCGATGGCGCCGCATCGGTCGTAGCGGAACTGCCTGGCGAGCACGCCACCCTCACCCTGACCCTGGTCGTCGACCCGTCCTCCGGCACGCTCCGCCAGGCTGACATCGTGCCGTAGCACCCGCTCCGTTCGGCCGCAAGGAAGCGAACAGCCGGGCGGGCCCGCGGCGGTGAGCGCCCCGCCAGCGAATGTGACCTGGATCACCTGCGTCGCGCGGAAATAGATTCCGATACGAGACCGTTCCGTATCGATAGTCGCGGTGCCCGGGAAGATCCCGATGGGGGCAACAAGCCGATCGTCCGGTGTCTTCCCGGTTCCGCCCGCATACTCCCGGGGCCCATGAGCCCTGGGTTACCACGCCAAGTGATCCGGAAGGGACACATGGACACGCAGACGATTTACCGTCGCCGCTGGGTCATCCTCAGCGTACTGATCGTCAGCCTGCTCGCCATCGTCATCGACAACACGGTGCTCAACGTGGCGCTCAAGACTATCGCCGAGCCACGCGGGGGCCTCGGCGCGAGCCAGAGCCAGCTCGAGTGGGCGATCAACTCCTACACCCTCGTCTTCGCCGGCCTGCTGTTCACGTTCGGCGTGATCGGCGACAAGGTCGGCCGCAAGCGCATGCTCATCATCGGGCTGGCGCTCTTCGGCGTCGCCTCGCTACTGTCGGCCTACTCGCGGTCGCCCGACCAGCTGATCCTCGCGCGGGCCGCGATGGGCCTGGGCGCCGCGGCGGTCATGCCGCAGACGCTCTCCATCATTTCCAACGTCTTCGAGCCCGCCGAGCGGCCGCGGGCTATCGGCCTGTGGGCCATGGCGGTCGGCATCGGCTTCGCCATCGGCCCGGTGCTCGGCGGCGTGCTGCTCGACCGCTTCTGGTGGGGCTCGGTCTTCCTCATCAACGTCCCGGTGACCGCGCTCGGCGCCCTGGCCGCGATAATCCTGGTCCCCGAATCGCGCAACCACGAAGCCGGCGGCATCGACTACGTCGGCGTGCTGCTGTCCATCGCGGGCCTGGTGCTCCTGGTCTACGGCATCGTCCAGGGCGGCGACATCGGCTCCTGGGTCCACGGGGCCGTACTCGGCCCGATCGTCGGCGGCCTGGTGATCCTCGCGGTGTTCGGCTGGTACGAGACGCGGGTCGCGCACCCGTCGCTGGACGTGCGGCTGTTCCGTGACCGGCGGCTGTCGGCGTCGGTGGGAGCGATCGCCCTGGTGTTCTTCGGCGTGGGCGGGGTGTACTTCTTCACCAGCTTCTACCTGCAGAACGTCCGCGGTTACAGCCCCCTGGTGACCGGCCTGCTGACCGTGCCGTTCGCGGTCGGGCAGCTGGCGCTCTCGCCGCGCAGCGCCGCCCTGGTCCGGCGGTACGGCGCGAAGGCCGCGGGCGCGACGGGCCTGTTCGTCATGGCCGCCGCCATCGCGGGGTACGCCACCCTCGGCACGACCTCGCCGATCTGGGTGATCGGCGTGCTGTTCGCGATCCAGGGCGCGGCCATCGGGGTCGCGATGCCGGCCGCCACCGCCGCGGTCATGGACGTGGTGCCGCGCGAGCGGGCCGGCGCGGGCTCCGCGCTGACCAACGTCTCGCGCCAGGTCGCGGTCGCGCTCAGCGTCGCGATCCTGGGCTCGATCCTGGCCCAGTTCTACCGGACCGCGCTCAGCCCCTCGCTGGCCGGCCTGCCCGCCTCGGCGCGGTCCGCGGCGTCCTCGTCGATCACCGCCACGCAGGCGGTGGCCCAGCAGCTCGGCACGTCCGGACGGGCGCTGCTCGGGCCGGCGAACGACGCGTTCGTCCACTCCATGCGCATCACGGCGCTGGTCGCGGCCCTGGTCGCGATGGCCGGCGGGTTCCTGGTGCTGCGCTGGATGCCCGGCCGTCCGCGCCCGGCCGCCGAAATCGCCGCGGCCAGCGAGGACTCCTACACGGCCGAGCTGGGCATAATGGAGCAGAACATGCTCAACGCCGCCCACCGAGAGGGATGACCAGCCATGCAGCCCGTGATCCTGGATCAGTGGTCGTGCGCTGAGACCCTGGACACTGGCAGCCTGGACACTGGCAGCCTGGACGCGGGCGCCCCGGACACGGGCACCCCGGACACGCGGCACCCCAGACACGGGCGCAGAAGCCGGGCCGCGCGGGTAACCCCCGCCTGCCGGCCGGCCGCGTAGCGAGCAGGCCGAGCAGGCCATCATCGAGGCCACCCTCGACCTGTTCGCCGAGCAGGGCTTCGAGGGCGTCTGCGTCGAGGCCGTCGCCGCCCGCGCCGGGGTCGGCAAGGCCACCATCTACCGCCGCTGGCCGAACAAGGAGGAGCTGCTGCTCGCCGCGTTCGGCTCGCTGAAGTCGCCGTTCCCCGAGGCCCGCGGCGTCTCGGCCCGCGACGACCTGCTCGCCATGGTGAAGGTCATGTGCGCGGACCGCAGCGACCCGCGCAAGGCGCGCCGGTACGCGCTGCTGCTCGGCGAGGGGACAATACCCGCGGCTGATGGCCCGGTACATCCAGACAGTGGTGGAGCCGCGCCGCGAGGCCATGCGCGCGGTCATCCGCCACGGGGTGCAGACCGGCGAGCTGCGCCCCGACACCGACGTCGAGATTGCCATGCTCACGCTGACCGGCGCGTGCATGGCCCAGGACCAGTCCGTACACGGAACGCTTGACGACGAGTTCGCCACCCGCCTGGTCGACGGCCTGCTGCTGGGCCTGTCCGCCCGCAGCTGACGCGGTGGATCTCGCGGCGGGGTGGCGAGGCCGGCTGAACGCCGAGGCGGATGGTTACGCCCGGCTGGCGCTGGAGAACATCACCCGGGAATACCCGACGCTGGTGTCCGCGCTGATGACCGGCCCGGGGCAGTTCCCGCGCCAGCCGCGGGACCGGACGCCGGTGTTCTACGGCAGCTACGACTGGCACTCCTGCGTGGAGATGCACTGGGTCCTGGTCCGGCTGCTCAAGGCGGTTCCCGGCGCGGTGCCCGCGGCCGTGATCAGGTCCGCGCTCGACGCCCAGCTCACCCCGGACGGGCTGGCCGCGGAGGCCGAGTACGCGCAGCTGAGCGGGACCGGCCTGCGGCATTACGGCTGGGGCTGGGCGCTGCGGCTCAGCCACGAGCTGGCCAGCTGGACCGACGATGCGGACGCCCGGCGCTGGGCGGCGGCCATGGAGCCGCTGGCCGAGGCGCTGGCTGCGAACTTCCTCCGCTGGCTGCCCAAGGCCACCTACCCGACCCGCGTCGGGAACCATCCCAACAGCTCGTTCGCGCTGTCGCTGGCCATGCCTTATGCGCGGCTGCTGGACCGCCGCGGGCGGCCTGAGCTGTCCCGGGCCATCGAGGACGCCGCCCGCCGCTGGTACGCCGCCGACGCCGGTACCCGGGCGGCTGGGAGCCCTCCGGGCACGACTTCCTGTCGCCCGCGCTGACCGAGGCCGAGCTGATGGCCCTGCTGCTGCCGTCCGGGGAGTTCAGCGCCTGGCTCGCGGCGTTCCTGCCTGGCCTGCACCGACAAGATCCGGCCGCGCTGTTCACCCCCGCCGTGGTCTCGGACTCCAGCGACGGCCAGATCGCGCACCTGCACGGCCTCAACCTCAGCCGCGCCTGGTGCTTCCGGCGGCTGGCCGAGTCGCTTCCTCCCGCCGACCCGCGCGCCGCGGCCTGCGCCGCCGCCATGCGCACGCACGCCGGGGCGTCCCTGCCGCACGTGGTGGGTGACCACTACATGGTCACCCACTGGCTCGCCGCCTACGCGGTCCTTCTTCTTTCCGGCGATCCCGCCCGTTAGTTGGCGGCGCGCAGGTGCTCCCGCCACCGGCTGGTGATGGGCAGCCGGCGGTCCCGGCCGAAGTTCTTCTGGCTGATCTTCGGCCCGGGCGGGTACTGCCGCCGCTTGTACTCGGCCGTGTCGACCAGCCGGATGACCCGCTCGACCAGCGCCGGGTCATGCCCGGCCGCGATCAGCTCCGCGCTGCCCATGTCCGCTCCACGTAGTCGTCCAGGAGCGCGTCGAGCACCTCGTACGGCGGGAGCGAGTCGGTGTCGAGCTGTCCCGGCGCCAGCTCGGCGCTCGGCGGCTTGGTGATGGAGTTCTGCGGGATCGGGGGGGTCGCCCCCAGCCGGGCCGCCTCGGCGTTGCGCCACCGGGACAGCTCCCAGACCATGGTCTTGAACACGTCCTTGATCGGGCCGAACCCGCAGGCCGAGTCCCCGTACAGCGTCGAGTAGCCCGTGGCCAGCTCGCTCTTGTTGCCCGTGGTCAGCACGAGGTGCCCGGCCGCGTTGGACAGCCCCATCAGCACCACGCCGCGCACCCGCGCCTGCAGGTTCTCCGGGGGCAGCCCGGTCGCCGGGAACCCGGCCGGGGCGAGCTCCTCGATGAACGCGTCGACCATCGAGGCGATCGGTATCGTCATCGCGTGCACGCCCTGGCGCTTGACCAGTTCCTCGGCGTCGGTGATCGAGTGGTCCGAGGAGTACCGGCTGGGCATCAGCACGACGTGCACGGCGTCGGGCCCGACCGCATCCGTGGCGATCGTCGCGGTCAGCGCGGAGTCGATCCCGCCGGACAGCGCCAGGATGACCGAACGGAACCCGTTCTTGCGCACGTAGTCCCGGACCCCGGTGACCAGCGCGGCGTATACCTCGGCCGGATCGGACAGCCGCGGCCAGAATGCCTCTCCGGGGTCCCCGGCTCCCGGCCCAGGGCCTCCGGCAGCGTGACCCGCTTGATCGTGATGACCGTGCCGTCCTGCGCGTCCACCGGCTCCTCGCCCGGCGCGTCCGCGGCCGGGGCGGCCCGCAGATCCAGGTCCGCGACGACGAGCGCCTCGTCGAACTGCGGCCCCCGGGCGAGCAGCGTGCCGTCCGCGGCCACCAGGATGGAGTCACCGTCGAAGACCAGCTCGTCCTGCCCGCCGACCATGTTGGCGTAGGCCAGCGCGGCCCCCGCCTCACGGGCCCGCCGGACCACCAGGTCCAGCCGCACGTCATCCTTGCCGCGCTCATACGGCGAGGCGTTCGGCACCAGCAGCAGGGCCGCGCCCGCCTGCCGGCACGCCGACACCGGGCCGCCTTCCTGCCACAGGTCCTCGCAGATCGCGATCGCGGCCTCCACGCTCTCGCCGTTACCGGCCGGGATCCGGAACACCGGCAGC